>JAFURZ010000001.1 GCA_017480785.1 Bacteroidales bacterium | reverse complement strand
TCGCGAGACAGTTCGGTCCCTATCTGTTGTGGGCGTTTGAAGTTTGAGGGGCTCTGACTCTAGTACGAGAGGACCGAGTTGGACAGACCTCTAGTGTACCGGTTGTAACGCCAGTGGCACCGCCGGGTAGCTATGTCTGGATCGGATAAGCGCTGAAAGCATCTAAGTGCGAAGCCGGCCCCAAGATGAGACTTCGTTACAGGGTGGTCGAAGACTACGACCTCGATAGGCCGCAGGTGTAAAGGCAGCGATGTCAAAGCCGAGCGGTACTAATTACCCGAAGACTTTCCGTTGATAGAACACCTCAACGGTGTTCAATCTTTCTCTTATATGTTTTGTTCCGATATGCCAAAACCATTACTTTTGGTGGCTATGGAGTGAGTGTTCACCTCTTCCCATTCCGAACAGAGAAGTTAAGCCTCACATCGCCGATGATACTGCACTCGTTTGTGGAAAAGTAGGTCGCCGCCAATCTTTATAAAGAGCATCTCAATTGAGGTGCTCTTTTTTTGTTGTCATGCTTTATTCTTGTGAGCAGGTCTTCTGGCCTGCCGCCCACTACGGCTTGTACCGCCCCGCGTCGCCCGGCTGCTGTAGCTGCAGGCGGCGCTCGCGCGGCGTCATGCCGTAGCGCGACAGGAACACGCGGTACACGTTCCGCTCGCTGCCGAAGCCGCTCCGCCTCGCCACCTCCGCCACACGCATCCGCGTGAAGCGCAGCAGGTCGTCCGCCAGCCGCAGCGCGTAAAGGGTCATGAACTCCTGGCACGACACGCCCGACAGCACCCTCACCAGCCCGTCCCAGTCCTCGCGCCGCACCCCATTGGCCTTGCAGAACGCCTCCACGCCGCCCTCCGCGCCCGCGCCGAGCCATCGCAGCCACCCGTCGACCAGCGCCACCCCCGTGGCCACCGGCTCCGTCTCCAGCGGCACATACCGCGGCCGCCCCGTCTGCTCGTCGAACACGCGCCGCTCCCTGAACGGCATCCTATACACCTTGTCGACGGCGAACTGCGCCTCGCGCCCCGCCGCGCCCTCCTGCCGAGAAAAATCGTTGTCCATCATCGTCGAAAATTTTTGCAAAGATACAACCTTTTCCCCAAACCGCCAAGCCCCGCACCAAAAAAATATGACAATCCAGCAGCGAAAAGTCGCCACGCATCCGTGCAATATGACTAATCACTGCAGAAAATTCACCTCGCACCAATGCAATACGACATATCAATACAAAAAGTTCAGTGCGTACAAATGCGCACCGAACTTTCTCTGACAATCCGTCATTTTACACCGCTACAATATGACGTTTCATGTATTTTTCATCACATTGTTTACATCGTTAGAATGAAATACTCATTGATAGTGATGGCGTAAATCCCAAGCCGCCATTGTTCATGGCCATGGCATTATACTGCATACTAGGACTAAGCGACACTACGTAGCCGTTGGCCTTATTCTTTTTGTTTGCAGTCTTTACAGCGTCTATTGTTGCCCAAACGTAATCCACAATCAATGTCAATCCAGACAGAACCATTATAGTAGCCGAATTGCTTTCGCTTGTACTATTTCGCTTAGACTCTGCATCTACAACATTTGCATAGGAAATGTTGAAAGCAATTGCAGAAACTGCACCAACTCCCATAAACCACAACCCTTTCCCAACTTCATCGTTGTAGAACTGCCCCAAACCAGGAACCGTTGAGAAAGCGAATGCGGCAGCGGGATTCTTATACGGTGGGTTGACTGAGAACGGCGTTATAGTTGACGAAGTGGGTTCCGCTTTTTGAACAGGCATATAGTTGATATATCTGCCATCATGGTATCGGAGTTCCTTTATCTTATCAATATCCATCAGATATGTATATCCATCCGATTGTGGATAATCCTGATACTGGACACTGGTTCTGTCAACCATTTTTATTGTGGCCAGCTGGACTTTCCCGGTGCGTGTGATGATTGTGTCTTGTGCCGCTGCTGCAAAGGCAAGAAGCATTGTCAAACTGAGCGTTAAAATCTGTTTCATTTTTGTTGTTTTTATGTTACCCATTTCAAAAAAGCGTGGCGCTCTACACCACTGTCCTTGATAGAGGTCGTGAGAATAACCCGATGAGAAGATGTGATATAAAGTCCACGCATACACGCGAACCATTACACAGTCTTGCTCATACTAGAAATATCTCACGTTCCTATCACAAGAGCAGCATAACGCTTCGACGATTTCCTTCCGAAATCGACTGCAAAAGTACGAATAAATGGCGATATGGCAAAATAAATCTTTTGTTTGGGGGCAAAATAAGGCACGGGAGCTCCGGATGGGGCTCCCGTGTATGTTGTTGGATGGTGTGTAAAGTTCAGGCTTTGCGGATGGGCTCGGAAGTGAGGCCAACGCCGAGCTTTTTGAAGATCTTGCGGTCCACCTCGCTGGTCATCACGGTGGTGTGGGCCTGGCAGCCGTCGAGGAGCGGCAGGCAGTCGAGGGCGCGGCGGCAGTTGTCGTCGAGCAGGCTGAGGATGGAAAGGGTTACGAGCACCTCGTCGGTGTGCAGGCGTGGGTTGCTGCCGTGGAGCATGGAGACCTTGGTGTGCTGGATGGGCTCTATCATCTTCTGCGAGATGAGCTTGACGCTATGGTCGATGCCTGCTAGGTGCTTCAGGGCGTTGAGCAGCAGGGCGGCGCAGCAGCCGAGGAGGTCGCTGGTCTTGGCGGTGATGATGGTGCCGTCGGCCAGCTCGATGGCGGCGGCGGGGGCGCCCTCCTTGTCGCGGCGCTCCTTGGCGGCGAGGGTGGTGCGGCGGTCGTCGGTCGAAATCTTGGCCTGCTTCATGAGCAGGGCTATCTTGTTGATTTCGGCCTCGCTCGACTTGCCTTCGGCAAAGCCGCAGAGGGCCGTGTAGTAGCGGCGGATTATCTCGTCCTTCGAGGCCTGGCAGCACACCTCGTCGTCGCAGATGCAGAAGCCCGCCATGTTGACTCCCATGTCGGTGGGCGACTTGTAGGGGTTCTCGCCGTAGATGCCTTCGAAGAGGGCGTTGAGCACGGGGAATATCTCGATGTCGCGGTTGTAGTTGACGGCCGTTTTGCCGTAGGCTTCGAGGTGGAAGGGGTCGATCATGTTGACGTCGTTGAGGTCGGCGGTGGCGGCCTCGTAGGCGATGTTGACGGGGTGCTTCAGGGGGATGCTCCAGATGGGGAAGGTCTCGAACTTGGCGTAGCCGGCCTTGATGCCGCGGCGGTTCTCCTGATAGAGCTGGCTGAGGCACACGGCCATCTTGCCGCTGCCGGGACCCGGGGCGGTGATGACCACCAGCGGGCGAGAGGTCTCCACATACTCGTTCTTGCCGAAGCCCTCGTCGGAGGCGATGAGTTCCACATTGGTGGGGTAGCCCTCTATAATATAATGGTAATAGACGTTGATTCCCATACGCTCGAGCCGCTCGCGGTAGGCCGTGGCGCTGGGCTGGCCGCTGTAGTGGGTGATGACAACGCTGTTCACCAGGAAGCCTCGCCCGATGAATGCCTCGCGCAGGCGCAGCACATCCTCGTCGTAGGTGATGCCCAGGTCGCCGCGCACCTTGTTCTTCTCGATGTCGACGGCACTGATGACGATGACAATCTCGGCATCGTCCTTCAGCTGGGTGAGCATCTTCAGCTTGCTGTCGGGCTCAAAGCCGGGCAGCACGCGACTGGCGTGGTAGTCGTCGAATAGCTTGCCGCCAAATTCCAGATAAAGTTTGTTGCCGAACTTTCCAATGCGTTCCTTGATGTGTTCGGACTGTATCCGCAGATACTTCTCGTTGTCAAACCCGTATTTCATAAGATGATAATTGATATATGTGTGTTTAAAATCAAAAAATACGGGATACAAAAGTACGAACTATTTTCGACATGGCAAAATTTTTAACATTCCGAAATACATACTGTGTTGTATCTCAGTGTGAAAAAATATTACGACGAGATGGGAAGACGGTACTTGAGTGGTCTTCCTGAGGGTAACGTTGACCGGTTTTGGAACCCTACTCCACCGACAACACCTCGGTGGCGATATACTGGCTTGCGCCGCGCCAGGGGAGGGTCCCCATGTAGCGTTTCCAGCGTAGTTCGACATGCTTGCCCGAGCAGCGCATCAGCGTGTCTGCCACGGCTTTGTCGGTCACCGAGAACTTGAATTCATTGCTGCGGATAGCGTTGTTCTGCGTACTGGCCGACTTGAATCCGCTCTGTATCATCTTGCCCTCGTAGGTTTTGAAGACGATGCCCTGCTGCTGGAAGTAGTTGATGTCGCCTGCGTTCACTCCGCGGCTGTAGACGAAGAAGAAACGGAAAAAGATGAACAGGCCCAGCGCCAGCACGAGGACTGTTGTGATGATGGTGATGATTTTCGCTTTGCGTGAAATGGCCATAATACAAAATATTATTGTTGTTTTGCGTGTGCAAAAATACAAAAAAAATACAACGTGTCTGAAAAATGTTTCACGGGGTTGCACAATAAACAGACACCGATGTCGTTATTATGCATATTTAACTTAGTGACCATTATGAAAATACTTGTCCTCAATTGTGGCAGTTCGTCGCTGAAGTACCAACTCATCGACGTCGATACCCGCACCGTTCTGACCAAGGGCCTGCTGGAGCGCATCGGTCTTCCGAGCGGCATCTTCAGTTACACCAGCCATGGCGAGAAGCACACCACCGAGTGCCCCATCCCCAACCACACCGAGGGGTTGCGCATGGTGATGCAGGCGCTGACCGACCCGCAGACGGGTGTCATCTCCAGCATCAAGGATGTCTCAGCCGTAGGCCACCGCTTTGCCCACGGCGGCGAGTACTTCACTCACAGCGTGCAGATTACCCGCGACGTCATCAACAAGGAGGAGTCGCTCGTCGACCTGGCGCCGCTGCACATCCCGGGCAACATCATGGGTGCCGAGGCCATCAACAACGTGATGCCCGATGTGCCGCAGGTGGCCGTCTTCGACACCGCTTTCAACCTCACCATCGAGCCCAAGAACTACCTCTACGGCATCCCCTATGAGTACTACGAGCAGTACGGCATACGCCGCTACGGCTTCCACGGCACGAGCCACCGCTTTGTGGCCAAGCGTGGTGCCAAGATGATAGACAAGTACTGGAAAGACCTGAAGATAATCACCTGCCATCTCGGCAGCGGCGCCTCCATTTGTGCCATCGACCACGGCCGCAGTGTCAACAACTCGATGGGCATGACCTCGCTCGAAGGCCTCACCATGGGCTCGCGCTGCGGCGACATCGATGTGGGCGCCCTGCTCTACCTCATGGAGAAGGCCGACCTCGGCGTGAAGGAAATCAACGACATACTCTACAAGAAGAGCGGCTTGGTGGGCCTCACCGGCGGCTCGCCCGACATGCGTGACATCTGGGCCGGCGTGCAGCGTGGCGATAAGCGCAACACCCTTGCCTTCGAGGTCTTCGCCCAGCGCTGCAAGAAGTACATCGGCGCCTTCATGGCACAGATGAACGGCTGCGACCTGCTCATCTTCACCGGCGGCATCGGCGAGAACGCCTGGTTCATGCGCCACGAGATACTGAAGGATATGGAGTGGCTGGGCGTCGAGATAGACATGGAGCTCAACGACCGCACGGCCGGCACCGATGCCGTCATCAGCAAGCCCGGCGCACGGGTCACCACCGCTGTGGTGCAGACCGACGAAGAGCTGGCCATCGCCGTCGACACCTACAAGATAGTCACCAACCAACAATAGGAAGCCATGGACTGGAGCAAATACGTATTGAAGTACAAAGAATCGTACGAAGGCGAGGACTCGCTCTGCAACGACGTGAGCGGCTACAGCGAGTTCTTCTGCCCTGTGGCCAACCTGCGCGAGGGCGAAGAGGTGCAGTGGGACCGCTCCCGTAACGGCTACCCGGCCATCTACTGCAAGACTATCGGCGAGGACTGCATCACGCTGAAGTACACCAACTACTTCAACCCCGTCGACCGTCTGTCGGAAACCCGCGAGGTGACGCTCAGTCCTGAGAATTGGAAGTGGGGCCACAGCCTTGGTGGCGGCCGCTACGACCATCATTACGAGCTTTTCCTCCTCTGCCCGGAATGAACCGACTGCTGCCATTGCTGCTCCTGTTGATGCTGGCACCTGCCGTCGGCCGCGGCCAGACCGACAGCGGCAGCCTGCGCATCGTCTTTGCCGGCGACATCATGGGCCACGGCCCGCAAATCAACGCGGCGCGACTGCCCGGTGGAGGCTACGACTACGAACCCTCGTTCCGCTATGTGCGCGACTACATACAGAGCGCCGACCTGGCCATCGCCAACCTCGAGGTGACCCTGGCCGGCCCGCCCTACACCGGCTACCCCCAGTTCTCGTCGCCCGCCGCCCTGGCCGCTGCCGCCAGCGAGGCAGGCTTCGACATCCTCACCACCGCCAACAACCACTGCATGGACCGCGGCCCCGCGGGGCTGCAGCGCACCCTCGACTCGCTCGACGCCCTCGGTATACCCCACCTGGGCACCTATCGCGACAGTGCCGGTCGACGCGCGGAGCATCCCCTGATGGTCGACCGTTGCGGCATCCGCCTGGCACTGCTCTGCTATACCTATGGCACCAACGGCATCGAGGTGCACCCGCCCCAGGTGGTGAACATGATTGACACTGTCGCCATGCTGCGCGACCTGCAGGAAGCCCGCTCCCGCGGAGCCGACTACGTCGTTACCCTCATCCACTGGGGTATCGAGTACCAGACCACCGCCAATGCCGACCAGCGGCAGACGGCCCGCTGGCTCCTCGACCACGGCTGCAGCGCCGTCATCGGCGGCCATCCCCACGTGGTGCAGGACTTCACCTATGACGCCATCCCCGGCAACGGCCACTACCCCGAGCCGGTGGTCTACTCGATGGGTAACTTGGTCAGCAACCAGCGCGATGTGAACTGCGACGGCGGCATCATGGTTGAGCTCGAGCTTGAAAAGCACGACGGCCGCATCACCGCCCAGCGCATGGCCTACATGCCCTACTGGGTGCACCGCGGCACCGTCGACTCGCTCTACCAATACTATGTCGTCCCTTCGACCGACGCCGTCGAGCACCCCGACCTCTACCAGATAGAGCCCGCCTTGCTGCCCGCCCTGCGCCGCTTCAGCGACAACACACGCGCCCGCCTGGCCTCGGAACCGCTCATCCCCGAGCGCCGTTTCTACCAGGCGATGGAAGTGGAAAGATAAGGCTTTATCTCCTTTATTTTATTATTGTTCCATTGCTGTTCTTTTACTGTTCTTTTAGAAAAGTAAAAGAACGGAGATTAACTGATTGTAAACCAGTATGGAAATAATTTTATTTGGTACTCTCGAAATAGTTTCTTATATTTGCAGAATTGTCATTAAAAGGGAGTTTCTCTTCAAGTGGCTGATTGATAGACGATACAGGATAATTAAAAAAACATAACGATATGGCAAAGATTGACAAACTGCTCTCGAAGCATGGTTACGAGTGGAAATTCAGCACGGTGGGTGGCGTCACCCGCGTGAACATCGAAAACGGCGACGACATCGCCCATCTGGACGAGCTGGACCAGAAGCTCTGGACGGTGCTCAGCTGCCCCGTGACGGGGTTGGAGTTCGACGAGCGCACGCTGTCGCTCCTCGACGCCGACAAGGACGGCAAGCTGCGGGTGCACGAGATTGTGGCTGCCTCGCAGTGGCTCAAGCAGGTGCTGGTCCACATGGACTACCTCTTCGACGGTTCCGACACGGTCGACTTCAGCGAAATCTGCGACACCACGCCTGAAGGGCAGGAGGTGCTCGCCGCCGCCCGTCTCATCCTCGGCAGCCTGGGTCTCGACAGGCAGTCGATAGCGCTGAAAGACGTGATGGACTATATGGCCACCTACGAGGAGAAGTGCAAGGAAGGCTACCAGGCCGCCGACGAGCCCTACGAGCCGCCCTACGGCGACACCAGCGATGCCGTCGAGGCCGCCGTGGGTGCCGTGCGCGCCAAAGTGGCCGACTGGTTCATGCGCTGCCGACTGGTGCAGTTTGACGAGGATGCCGCGCCGGTGCTCGACGTGCAGGTCGACAAGATTGCCGCCATCAGTGGCAACGACCTCTCGGCCAGTGCCGACGAGATTGGCACCTACCCCCTGGCGCGTCCCAGCAAGGAGGGCCTGCTGCCCCTCGCCTCGGGCATCAACCCCGCCTGGCAGGGTGCCATGGGTACCCTCGTGGCCGCCGTGCCCGAATGGCAGGGCAAGGAGTCGCTGAGTGAGGAGGAGTGGAACGAGGTGGTGGGCAAGGTCGACGCCTACACCGCTTGGAAAGCCGCCGGCGTGACCGCCATGAACGAGGCTATCGCTGCGCAGGTGGCCGAGCATGCCGCCGCCTTCGAGCCGGTGGAACGCCTCGTGCGCTACTGCCGCGACTATGTGCGCCTGCTGCACAACTATGTTGTGTTCAAGGATTTCTACCGCCGCGACGACAAGTCGATGGCTGTCTTCCAGGCCGGCAAGCTGTATATCGACCAGCGCTGCTGCGACCTCTGCGTCAAGGTGAGCGACATGGGCAAGAGCACCGCCACGGCCGGCAAGAGCGGCATGTACCTCATCTACTGCCATTGCGTGGCCAAGAGCGGCGGAGCCCAGATGGACATCGTGGCCGCCCTCACCGACGGCGAGGTCGGCGGCCTGCATGAAGGCAAGAACGCCATCTTCTATGACCGCAGCGGGCAGGACTGGGACGCTACCGTCACCAAGATTGTCGACAACCCCATCAGCGTGCGCCAGGCCTTCTGGAGCCCCTACCGCAAGTTCGGCAACTGGGTGACCGACAAGATAACCAAGAGTGCCAGCGAGAAGGAGAGCAAACAGTTCGACGAGATGACCGCCAAGGCCGACACGGCCAGCACCAACCTGACCGCCGCCCCGGCCGAAGGCGCCGCTCCGGCCGCCGCCGACAAGAAGGCCGCCCCGTTCGACATAGCCAAGTTCGCCGGTATCTTCGCCGCCATCGGCCTGGCCTTCGGCGCCATCGGTGCCGCCTTGGGCATGCTGGGCGGATTCATCACGGCCAAGTGGTACAACGTCATCCTCCTGGTGGCAGCCGTCGTCATCCTCATCAGTGGCCCCTCGATGCTGCTGGCATGGCTCAAGCTGCGCAAGCGCAACCTCGGGCCCGTACTCAACGCCAACGGATGGGCCATCAACAGCGATGTGAAGGTGAACACCACCTTCGGCAAGACCCTCACCTCGATGGCCAAGTATCCCAAGGTGGTGGCCGCCGACCCCTTTGCCGACAAGAAGACGCCCCTCTGGCGCCGCATTCTCTGCTGGCTGCTCATACTGGCCGTGGCCTTCGTTCTGATATTCAGGTTGGCCGCCCACCGCTGGGTGTGGCAGCCCAAGCCCGTCAAACAACCGGTGGCCGAGGTGGTCGAGGAGCCCGTAGTTGTCGAAGAGGCCCCCGCTGCCGTCGAGGCCGTGGCCGAAGAAACGCCTGCCGCCGAGTGAGACGGCTGGCCGTCATACTGATGATGATGGTAACCATCCCGTCGCAATCGCAAGAGTCCTCCACGTTCACCGCCGCCTGGTGGAACGTGGAGAACCTCTTTGACACCCGCGACGACCCGAAGACCAACGATGACGAGTTCACCCCGCAGGGTGGCCTGCACTGGACGCAGCGCAAGATGTGGGCCAAGCTGGAGGGCATACACAAGACCCTCACCATGATGGACCTGCCCGATGTGGTGGGCTTGGCCGAGGTGGAGAACAACTACGTGCTGCGCAGCCTCTGCCAGGGTACCCCCTTGGCACAGGTGCCTTACCGCTATGTGCACTACGACTCGCCCGACCGGCGTGGCATCGACGTGGCCCTCATCTACCGCACCGACCGCTTCACCGTCACCACCTCGCGTCGTGTGTGTGTCAGCGACAGCGCCAACGACTTTTTCACGCGCGACATCCTTGTCGTCGAAGGGCTCACCGCGGCGGGCGACAGCGTGTGCCTGCTGCTCAACCACTGGCCCTCGAAGAGGGGAGGCGACGAGGCCGACGCCCGCCGGCTGGAGATAGCCCGCACCCTGCGGCGTCTCATGCTCGACCTCCATGCGCGCCATCCCGAAGCCGCCGTCATCGCCATGGGCGACATGAACAGCACCGCCGACGAGGCAGCCCTCACCGACGGCATGGGCTTCGGCACCGACAGCGTCAGCCCTGACGGCATACGCCTGCTCACCCAGCGTCTGCCGCGCGACTGGGGCAGCCACAAGTACCAAGGCCTTTGGAGCTACATCGACCAGGTGTTCCTCCTGGCCGACGACCGCTGGCAGGTGCGGAAACTCAAACTGCTGAAGTTCGACCACCTGCTCACCGACGAAGCCACCCAGCCGGGTCAGCGCCCCCGGCGCACCTATCAGGGCCCCCGCTACGAGGGTGGCCTGAGCGACCACCTGCCGCTGCTGCTGCGCCTGCAGCACGGCACCGGGGCGGATTCCGACACCGGAAAAACATCCCGACCGCAATGAACCGTATAGAAAACCTGGACTACATACTCGGCGTGCTGATGCGCGAGCAGGAGGTGCACACCGCCATGCCAGGCACCCTCAAGGAGAAGCAGCGCCTGATGCGCGCCCTGATGAACACACGGCCGCCATGGCCTGCCAGCGACGAGTTCCTCGCCGCGCAGGACCGCGAACTGCAGCTGCAACTGCAGGAAAAGGGCATAGTGGAGCTTGACCCCGACGTCATGCTCTGGCAGGGCGACATCACCCGACTCAAGGTCGACGCCATCGTCAACGCCGCCAACAGCCAGATGATGGGGTGCTGGCACCCGCTGCACGCCTGCATCGACAACTGCATCCACAGTGCCGCCGGCATACAGCTGAGAGCCGAATGTGCTGAGGCCATGAGCGGTGCCGAGTGTCCGCCCGTACATCCCGAATACACGATGGACGGCGTGACTTACCGCGAGGCATTCACCAGCGAAGCCCTCATCACCAAGGCCTACAACCTGCCGTGCCGCTACGTCATCCACACCGTCGGGCCCATCGTGCAGGACGGGCGCCCCACACCCAAGCAGCGCGAACAGCTGGCCGACTGCTACCGCAACTGTCTCGGCCTGGCCGAAGCTGGCGGCTGCCGGAGCATTGCCTTCTGCTGCATCTCTACCGGCGTCTTCGGCTACCCCAACCGCGAAGCGGCCAAGGTGGCAGTCGAGGTGTGTAGAGAGGCCAGGATACGCGTGGTGTTCAATGTATTCAAAGACATCGACTATGACATCTACAGAGAACTTCTCGGCAAGGATTGACGCCCTGCGCAAGCTGATTGCCGACGCCGACGCCATCCTCATCGGTGCCGGTAGCGGTCTGAGTACCGCCGCAGGCTTGGACTATGCCGGCGAGGACTTCCGCCGCGAGTTTGCCCCGTGGATTGAGCGCTACGGCATCACCGACCTCTACACCTCCAGCTTCTATCCCTTCGCCACCGAGGAGGAGAAGTGGGCCTACTGGGCGCGCCACATCTGGTTCTCGCGCTTCCGCACGGGTGGCACCGCGCTCTACCGCCGCCTGCTGCGGGTGGTCGAGGGCAAGGAGTGGTTCGTCGTCACCACCAACACCGACGGACAGTTCGAGCTCTCGGGCTTCGACCGCGACCGCATCTTCGCCACGCAGGGCGACTACGCTTACCTGCAGAGCCGCAGCGGTGACAACAAGGAGCTGTATTATTGCGAGGAGTGGGTGCACGAGGCCATGGCCGAGACCAAGGACTGCCGAATCCCCAGCCGCCTCATCCCCCTGCACCCCAAGACCCACGAACTGCTGGCGCCCAACCTGCGCTGTGACGACACCTTCGTCGAGGACGAGCACTGGCACCAGCAGGCCGACCGCTACCACCGGTTTGTGCGCGACCACCACGAGGACCGTCTGCTGTTGCTGGAGTTCGGCATCGGCTTCAACACGCCCGGCATCATCCGCTTCCCCTTCGAGCACATGGCGCTCAATTTCCCGCAGACCGCTTTGGTGCGCTTCAACCGCGACCATCCCGACGCGTCGCTCGAAGGCCTCGACGGCCGCTTCATGGCCTTCACCGAGGACGTCGGGGAACTCCTTGAGCGACTGTAATATAGGGGTTGTTCCATAATGCTCGATTGCTCATCATTTGCATATCGTTGACCATTAGGTCTTTATGCACCTTTTGTACTACCACCGTGGTAGTCGGTGGTAAGTCCTTGGTAAGTCGATGGTAAGTTCTTGGTAAGTCGATGGTCCGAATCTGGCCTTTGGTTGGCGTCTCGGAGCACTTTTTTTCGGTTTGTTTTCACCAAGTGTGCGGTCAAGTGAAACATTTTTTGTAACTTTGCAGGCTGTATTATTATGAGATAATATTATTAATTATGTATAGGACAAATACTTGTGGCGAGCTGAGGCTTGCCAATGTGGGACAGACAGTGACCCTCGCCGGATGGGTGCAACGTTCGCGCGACCTGGGCGGCATGACCTTCGTCGACCTTCGCGACCGCTACGGCATCACGCAGTTGGCTTTCAACATGGAAACCAATGCCCCCCTCTGTGAGCAGGCCCGCCGGCTGGGCCGCGAATACGTCATCCAGGTGACCGGCTCGGTCATCGAGCGCAGCTCGAAGAACACCAAGATACCTACGGGAGAGATTGAGATTGAGGTGGCTGAGCTGACCGTCCTCAACGAGGCCAAGACGCCCCCCTTCACCATCGAGGACCAGAGCGATGGCGGCGACGACCTGCGCATGCGCTACCGCTACCTTGACATCCGCCGCAACCCGGTGCGCCGCAACCTCGAGATGCGCCACCGTATGGCCATGCTGGTGCGCAACTACCTCTCCGACCGCGATTTCCTCGAGATAGAGACCCCCATGCTCATCAAGAGCACCCCCGAGGGAGCGCGCGACTTCGTGGTGCCCAGCCGCATGAATCCCGGCGAGTTCTACGCCCTGCCGCAGAGTCCGCAGCAGTACAAGCAGCTGCTGATGGTGGCCGGCATGGACCGCTACTTCCAGATTGTGCGTTGCTTCCGCGACGAGGACCTGCGCGCCGACCGTCAGCCGGAGTTCACGCAGATTGACTGCGAGATGTCGTTCGTGCATCAGGAGGACGTACTCAATATGTTCGAGGGCCTGGCCAAGCATCTCTTCAAGGAGATGAAGGGCATCGAGTTCGACAAGTTCCCCCGCATGACCTGGCACGACGCCATGCGCCTCTACGGCTCCGATAAGCCCGATATCCGCTTCGGCATGGAGTTCAAGGAGGTGACCGACGTGGTGAAAGGCCACGGTTTCGGCCTCTTCGACGGCAGCGAGCTGGTAGTGGGCATCGTGGCCCCCGGCTGTGCCGAGTACACCCGCAAGCAGCTCGACGCGCTGACCGACTTCGTCAAGCGGCCGCAGGTGGGTGCCGGCGGCATGGTCTATATCAAATACAACGCCGACGGTACGTTCAAGAGCTCGGTGGATAAGTTCTACGACGCCGAGGCGCTGAAGGCCGTTGCCGACAAGATGGGTGCCAATCCCGGCGACCTGATGCTCCTGCTCTGCGGCCCTGCCATGAAGACGCGCACCCAGCTCTGTGCCCTGCGCCTCGAGATGGGCCAGCAGCTCGGTCTGCGCGACCCGCAGAAGTTCGCACCCCTCTGGGTCATCGACTTCCCGCTGCTGGAGTGGGACGACGAGACGCAGCGCTACTACGCCATGCACCACCCCTTCACGGCCCCCAAGCCCGAGGACGAGGCCCTGCTGGACGACCCCAGCCGCTGGGGCGACATCCGCGCCAACGCCTACGACATCGTGATGAACGGCACCGAGGTGGGTGGCGGTTCCATCCGTATCCACGACCGCGTGCTGCAGAACAAGATGTTCCACACCCTGGGCTTCACCGACGAGAGCGCTGCCGCGCAGTTCGGCTTCCTCATGGACGCCTTCACCTACGGTGCGCCGCCACATGCCGGTCTGGCCTTCGGCTTCGACCGCCTGTGCTCCATCTTCGCCGGCGCCGACAGCATTCGCGACTTCATCGCCTTCCCGAAGAACAACTCGGGCCGCGACGTGATGAGCCAGTCGCCCTCGCCCATCAGCCAGGAACAGCTGGATGAGCTCTGCATTAAGGTGAAAGTGGAAAACTGAAAGTGGAAAGATTTATGACGCGCAAGCCAACTTTCAACTTTCAATTTTCAACTTTCAACTTGATTAAGTCCATGCGTCTCCGCACGCTGCCCCTGTCTTTGGCGGGGGTGGTGTGCGGAGGTCTTTTGGCTATGGGCGCGCATAACGGCAGCTGGTGGGCCTTTGCGCTGACATGCCTCACAGCATGTTTGCTTCAAATACTCTCCAACCTTAGCAACGAGATGGGAGACTACCGCAGCGGCGTCGACGGCGAGGGTAGGGAAGGCCCAGCCTACGGCATGGCCAATGGCCTGACGGAAAAACAACTATGGCGCGCCATCAACGCTATGGTGGTGGTCTGCGCCGTCAGTGGCCTGCTGATGTTGCTCCTCTCGTTTCAATTTTCAATTTTCAATTTTCAATTTGCCAGCCTGCTGGCACTGGGCGCCGCCGCCATCTGGGCCGCCACGCACTACACCCTCGGCAAGAATCCCTACGGATATATCGGCCTTGGTGACCTCTTCGTCTTCATCTTCTTCGGCGTGGTGAGTGTGCTGGGCAGCTACTTCGTCATCGCACATACCATCGACTTCAAGGTATGGCTCTTAGTCCCCGCTGTGGGCATCGGCCTGCTGAGCGTCGGGGTGCTCAACGTGAACAACATTCGCGACATGCAGAGCGACCGTGGCATCCGCAAGACTCTGCCCCTGCGCATCGGCGAGCGCGGTGCCAAGGTGTACCAGACCCTGCTGGTGGTGCTCGGCGTGGCCTGCTTCGGCTGGTGCGGGGAGAACGTGGCCCTCTGTGTGCTCCCCACCGCCCCCTTCTTCCTGTGGCACATCATCGGCGTGTGGCGGCGTGAGGGTAGACGCCTCGACAAGATGCTGCCCCTGCTGGTCATCACTACCTTCGTGCAGGCATTCCTCTACGGCGAGACCTTCTATATCGAAAGTACCTGTCCCTATCCCATTTGGTAGCCCATGGCCTATGATTTCGACACCATAGCGCGCGACTACGACCGCATGAACCGCCTGATGACCCTCGGGCTGGATTGCCGTTGGCGTAAGCGTGCGGTGCGAGAGCTTTCCACTTTCCACTTTCCACTTTCTACTTTGGACGTGGCCTGCGGCACGGGCGACATGGTGGTGGAACTGATGAAGCACGGCTGCACGGTAATCGGTGTAGACCTCAGCGAGGAGATGATGGCCATTGCCAGGCAGAAAGCCCCCACGGCTACCTATATGATTGCCGATGCCGAGCACCTGCCGTTCGAGGACAACTCCTTCGACGTCGTCACCTGCGCCTTCGGTGTGCGCAACTTCGTGCACTTGGAGCAGGGACTGGGCGAGATGCTGCGGGTGCTGAAGCCCGGCGGCCGCATGGTGATTTTGGAACTGGCCACGCCCGACAGTGTCGTCGTCCGCCCCTTCTACAACCTCTACACCCGCCGCCTCATCCCGTTATTGGGCAAGTGGCTGGCCGGCAGCCGCGAGGCCTACACCTACCTCCCCCGGAGCATCGAGCGGTTCCCCAAGGGGAAGGATTTCCTCGCCGTTTTGGAGCATGTGGGAGTCAGGGCCTCCGAGCGCAAGATGACATTCGGGGTCTGCCGAGAGTACGTCGCCGTAAAAGATTGATATAAAACAAAGAGGCCTCCTCGTTGGGCGGCCTCAGTGCTATTAATCCTAAAACAAGAAATGGACTATTTATGCATGTTTCTAGTTCCTATTTCCGAGTGCAAAAGTACGACCGTTTCCGCGACCCCACAATACCTAATTATGGTGAATCGAAAAAAAAGCGTATTTTTGTCCCTGAAAAAGAATGTTGAAAAAGATGAAGAACCATTTGATAATGATTGCGTTGCTTGCCTTCTTGCCTGTGGTGGCGCAAGGCCAGCAGGAGGTGTCGTACCTCGATTCGGCCGACCTCTGTCGCCAGCGTGAGGACTGGAAAGGGGTGGAGCAGTGGCTCAAAAAAGGAGCCAAGGCAGGTCAAAAAGTGTGCATGAACGAGCTGGGTGACTACTACAGTGCCAACGAGGACTACAAAAAGGCCGCCAAGTGGTATGCCCAGGCTGCCGACCCGCGGGGCGACTACGAGCTGGGCTACCTCTACCTGAGTGGTGCGCTGAGCAAGCATGGCGACTCGGACCCCGGACACGGTCTGCCGCTGCTGCGCCGCTCGGAGCGTGCCGACTACCGCGACGCCATCTACATGACAGCCCGCATGTTTGACGCGGGGGTTGCCCTGGACCAGAACTACGACAGTGCCGTCACCATGCTGCGCCGCCTGCCTGCCGATGGGCCGGCCCTCTTCATGCTGGCGCAGTACTATGAGGCCGGCACCGGCGTCGAACGGGACAGCCTGCAGGCCATGGAGCACTACCGCCGTGCGGGCGAGGCAGGGTATGGCGACGGCTACTCTTTCCTGGGCGACTATTACCGCCGTGGATTGAATGGCATCGCCCCCGACTCGCTCCAGGCATTCAACACATACATGCTTGCCGCCGGAGCCGACGTGGCGATGGCCAACGGCATGACCGACGTGGCGGAATGCTACCTTGAAGGCATCGGCACCCGCGTGGATACGTCGAAGGCCATCTATTACCTGCGCGACGCCGTCGAGGCAGGGTCCTACAAGGCCGCTGCGCTGCTGGCCGACATGTACAACTATGGACGTGGCGGGATAGAAGCCAACGGCGACACAGCCTTGATGCTCTACCACCTGGCCTCGCAGGGCGACGACCCGCGGGGCGACTACATGATGGGCGCCTACCTCTACAACCAAGGCGCCTACGACAATGCGATGGGCTATATCCAGTCGGCCATGTCGCACGGCTCCACCGATGCTGCGGTGCTGTTTGCCCAGGCCCTGCTCACCGGCAGCGGCGTGGACCAGGACGCCACGATGGCCGTCAGCCTCCTGGAGCAGCTGGCCGATGCCGACGCCTCGGGCCATGCCCATTGGCTCCTCGGCCTCGCCTGCTACACCGGCAACGGGATGCCGGCCGACAACGAGCGGGCCATGCGCCTGCTCGACTCGGCAGCTTCGCGCGGCAGCGCCAGAGCCATGCTGACCATCGGGCAGCTCTACAACGGCAGCGAGGGCTTCGACCGCGACACCGTCAAGGTGCAGTACTGGTTTGAGCGCGCCGTGGCCGCCGGTTCGGTCGACGCCATGCTGCAACTGGCCGGAAGCTACATCACCGGAGTGGCTGTCCCCCGCAACCCGCAGCGGGCCGCCGAACTCTACCAGCAGGCCGCCGACCGCGGCAGCGTCGAAGCCCTCTGCCGTCTGGGCTACTGCTACGAGCAGGGTGAGGGGGTGACGCTCAACTCACGCCGCGCCTACAACCTCTACCTTCAGGCCGCCGAACGCGGCTCGGCCTACGGCATGCGGCTGCTTGCCTACTGCTATGCCCAGGGCATCTATGTCGACCAGGACATGAAGCAGGCCGTCGACTGGTTCACCCGTGCCGCCGAAGCAGGCGATGTGCACAGCGCCTTCATCCTCGGCCAGTTGTATGCCGCGGGCGACGGGGTGAAGAAGAACAGGAAAGAGGCCAAACGCTGGCTCTCCATCGCCGCCGAAGCCGGCATCGAGGAGGCATCGGACATGCTCAAGACGCTCTGAATGCCCGTTGGTTTTCAATTGATTAACCGCTGTTCTTTTAGAAAAGTAAAAGAACAGTAAAAGAACAGCAAAAAAACAATCGGAGAAAACCCAACGAATTTTTTTCTTCGGATTGTAAAAAAAGTTGTATTTTTGCAGTTCGATTTATGACTAAACATAGAGCACAATTGTGATGATAAATATAACATTACCAGATGGTTCTGTGCATCAGCATGAGGCTGGTGTCACCCCTTTGGATATAGCAAAAAGCATCTCTGAGGGGCTTGCACGCAATGTGTTGGCCGCCAAAGTGAACGATAAAGTGGTGGAGCTGTACCGCCCCATCAACGAGGATGCCACCGTGCAGCTGCTCACGTGGAACGACGAGGAAGGCAAGGACACCTTCTGGCACACCAGCGCCCACCTGCTGGCCTCGGCCATCGAGCTGCTCTATCCGGGCGTGAAGTTCGGCTTCGGCCCCGCCATCGAGAACGGCTTCTACTACGACATCGACTTCATGGACTACCAGGTCTCCAGCGAGGACTTCCCGAAGATTGAGAAGAAGATGATGGAGCTGGTGCAGGCCAAGACCCCCATCGTGCGCCGTGAGGTGAGCAAGGCCGAGGCGCTCGACTTCTTCACCAAGAAGGGTGACGAGTACAAGCTGGAACGCATCGGTGAACTCAACGACGGCGAAATCAGCTTCTACGAGAGCGGCGCCTTCACCGACCTCTGCCGCGGACCGCACCTGGTCGACTTCGGCGCCATCAAGGCGGTGAAAATACTCAGCCTGGCCGGCGCCTACTGGCGCGGCGACGAGCACCGCAAGCAGCTGACGCGCGTCTACGCCATCAGCTTCCCCAAGAAGAAAGAACTCGACGAATACCTGACCCTGCTCGAAGAGGCCAAGAAACGCGACCATCGCAAGATAGGCAAGGAAATGGGTCTCTTCATGTTCAGCGATATGGTGGGCAAAGGCCTGCCCATCTGGCTGCCCAAGGGCACCGACCTGCGCCTGCGTCTGCAGGACTTCCTGAGCAAGATACAGAAGCGCTACGGCTACAAGCAGGTCATCACCCCGCACATCGGTGGCAAGCAACTCTACGTCACCAGCGGCCACTGGGACCACTACGGCGCCGACTCCTTCCGCCCCATCACCACCCCCGAGGAGGGCGAGGAGTACCTGCTGAAGCCCATGAACTGCCCGCACCACTGCATGATATTCAAGAACGAGCCCGTGAGCTACAAAGACCTGCCGCTGCGCATCGCCGAGTTCGGCACCGTCTACCGCTACGAGCAGAGCGGTGAGCTGCACGGCCTCACGCGCGTCCGTTCCTTTACTCAGGACGACGCCCACATCTTCTGCCGTCCCGACCAGGTGAAGGACGAGTTCATCAAGGTGATGGAGATTATCGAGATTATCTTCAAAGCTCTGAGTTTCGACACCTTTGAGGCACAGATATCGCTGCGCGACCCCAACAACACGACCAAGTATGTCGGCACCGACGAGAACTGGGCCAAGGCCGAACAGGCCATTGTCGAGGCGTGCCAGGAGAAGGGGTTGAAGGCCCGCGTGGAGTTGGGCGAGGCCGCCTTCTATGGTCCCAAGCTCGACTTCATGGTCAAGGACGCCATCGGCCGCCGCTGGCAGCTGGGCACCATCCAGGTGGACTACAACCTGCCCGAGCGCTTCGGCCTCGAGTACATCGGCAGCGACGGACAGAAGCACCGCCCGGTGATGATACACCGCGCCCCCTTCGGCTCGATGGAGCGCTTCTGCGCCGTGCTGATAGAGCACACCGGCGGCAAGTTCCCGCTGTGGCTCACGCCCGACCAGTTCATCATCCTGCCCGTCAGCGAGAAGTACCTCGACGAAGCCCGCGCCATGAAGGCACGGCTCGAGGACCTCAACCTGCGCGGCACCATCGACGAACGCAGCGAGAAGATAGGCCGCAAGATACGCGACGCCGAGCTGGCCAAGGTGCCCTTCATGCTCATCCTGGGCGAGAAGGAGATAGCCGACGGCACCCTCAGCGTGCGCCGTCAGGGAGCCGGCGACCTCGGCAGCATGAGCCCCGAGGCCTTCGCCAAAGTGATAGAGGACGAGATAGCTGAAGTAATGAAATAATAATATAGGAGACCCAAGTTATAGCAACCCCGTACAACCCCAGCCAGAACCGCAACCGCGGTCCCGTCCGTAAAGAGGCGGAGCACTTGATCAACGAGCGCATTGACGCCCCCATGGTGCGCGTGGTGGGTGAGGGCATGGAGCCCGTCATCCTGAACACCCGCGAAGCCCTGCGCCGCGCCTATGACGAGGGCCTCGACCTCGTCATGATTTCGCCCCAGGCCAACCCGCCGGTGTGCAAAATCATCGAGTACCAGAAGTTCCTCTACGAGCAGAAGAAACGCGAGAAGGAGCGCAAGGCCAACTCGCAGAAAATCGTCATCAAGGAGATACGCCTCAGCCCGCAGACCGACGACCACGACTTCGAGTTCAAACTCAACCACGCCATCCGCTTCCTCAAAGAGGGCAACAAGGTGAAGGTCGACGTCTTCTTCCGCGGCCGTTCCATCGTCTACAAGGAACAGGGCGAGCAGCAGCTGCTGAAGTTCGCCGAAGCACTGCTGGAGTACGGCAAGCCCGAGCAGATGCCGCGCCTCGAAGGCAAGCGCATGCTCATGGTCATCGCCCCCAAGAAAAACTGAAAAGTCCAAACCGTATCAATAACAGTCTAACTTAAAAAACAGTAAAGTAATGCCTAGAATGAAAACCAAAGCCGCTGCCAAGAAGCGTTTCACTTTCACCGGCACCGGTAAAATCAAGCGTAAGCATGCTTACCACAGTCACATCCTCACCAAGAAGGAGACGACCCAGAAGCGCAACCTCGACCACACGACCCTCGTGAGCCGCGACGACGAGGCACGCGTCAAACGTATGCTTTTAGCGTAAAACAAGAAACAGGAGTTATTAACCATTATTTAGTGCCGACAAGTGCAGCAGGTAAGAACAACAGTCACCGTGCTGCCGCCTAAATGAAAAAACAATTAAACTATGCCAAGATCAGTCAATGCTGTAGCCTCCAGGGCTCGCAGAAAGAAAATCCTCAACCGCACCAAAGGTTATTGGGGCAGAGGTAAAAACGTATGGACCGTCGCCAAGAACAAATGGGAGAAAGGTCAGACCTACGCTTACCGTGACCGTAAGAACAAGAAGCGCGAATTCCGCTCGCTGTGGATCAACCGTATCAACGCCGGTTGCCGCATCAACGGCATCTCGTACTCCGTCTTTATGGGCGAACTTCACAAGAACAACATCGAACTCAACCGCAAGGTGCTTGCCGACCTCGCCATGAACAATCCCGAGGCCTTCACCGCCGTTGTCAAGATGGTAAAGAAATAAGTCTAACCTCTAAAGAAACTAATAGTCATGGGAAAGAATGAAATAATGCAGTTTGTCGAGACCCTTGTCGAGCGCAAGGAGTTCCCCGAGTTCAAGGCTGGCGATACCATCACGGTTCACTACAAAATCAAAGAAGGTAACAAAGAAAGAATCCAGAACTTCCAGGGCGTTGTCCTGCAGCGCAGTGGAAGCGGAGCCACCGAGACCTTTACTGTCCGCAAGGTCACGAACGGCGTCGGCGTGGAGCGTATTTTCCCCATCGCCAGCCCGTTCATCGAGCAGATTGATGTCAACAAGCACGGTGCCGTGCGCCGCGCCCGCATCTTCTACCTGCGCGACCTCACCGGTAAGAAAGCCCGTATCAAAGAGAAGAGACACTAGTCGCTTACGCTTTGGCGATACGGTTCCGGACCCTTCGGGCGGCGTGCCAGCGGCACGCCGCCCTTCTTTTATGTCAGCCCCCCACATCCTCCGCCATTTTAACGGTAGTATTACGGTAGTATTACGGTAGTATTACGCTTTTAAACCGTAATACTACCGTAATACTAGCGTAATACTACCGTAAAAGTCCCAGAGGATGTGGGGGGTGGAGGGCGGTGCGGCGGCGGGTGCCGCCCGAGGGGGCGGGCTGGGGAAATCAGGGGGTGTGGCCGGTGTAGCGGTCGGCGGGGCCGAAGTCGTAGCCGTCGACGAGGATGCGGCCTTTGGTGGTGCGGCCCAGGAAACAGCAGTTGAGGCGGGCGTCGTCCATCTTGAGCAGGTAGTCGCTCTCGTGGGCTTCGTCGAGGGCTACGAGCCGACGGCCGTCTTCCTCGCCGAAGAGGAAGGCGTCGAGTCGCACTTCGCGCGGTGTGAGTATGTCGAACCCCAGCGGGCCCACCCACTGCAGCAGTGAGCAGAAGAGGCCTCCGTGGCCTACGTCGTGGCGTGCAAGCAGCATGCCGCTGTCCATCAAGGCTCCGACGATGAGGTCGATGTAGGCGCAGTCTTCCTCGTGGCTGCCGGTGGTCATGGGCTGGTCGACCAGGTGGAGGCAGCGGCGGGCGTATTCCGAGTCGGCGAATTCGGTGCTGATGTTGCCCACGAGGTAGAGCAGGAGCCCGGTGGAAAGCGGGAAGCGGGAAGTGGAAAGAGGAAGGTTGTCACACAGTTCTTTGGCGATGGCGAGGCAATCCTTGATGCGGGGTTCGCGGATGGCGCGGTGGTCGGCACTGCCGGTGTAGAGGTAGTCGTCGCGTTCCACGGTGTGGCGCTGGCCGCGGAGCCAGCCGTAGAGGCTCTGCTGGCGCCCGTTGCTCTCCCACATGGCCAGCAGGGTGGAGAGCTCCTCCATGGTGGGGATGCGCCCCACGATGTCGAGCACCTCGTCGTAGGCCTCGCGCGAGATGCCGAGGGCTTCGACCTGTTCAAAGTCAACCGGCAGCTCCGACATCGGACTTGATGGCGTTGAAGAGGGTGGTGCAGCCGGTGTGGATGTCGTTCCAGGCGGCGCGGAAGTTGCGGGTGTACCAGGGGTCGGCAATCTCCCTGTCGTCGAGCATCAGGCGCACCTTCCCGTCGGGGTCGCTGCCGACAATCTGCAGTATGTTGTCGATGTTGGCCCGGTCCATGCCTATGATGAGGTCGTAGCGGTCATAGTCGGCGGTCGTCAGCTGGCGAGCCTGGTGGCCGGCGCAGCCGATGCCGTGCATGGCCAGCTCCTGCCGCGCCATGGGATAGACGGGGTTGCCCAGCTCCTCGGTGCTGGTGGCGGCCGAGGCCACCTCGACCAGTTCCTCCAGGCCTGCCTGGCGCACCATCTTCTTCAGTATGAACTCGGCCATCGGGCTCCGGCAGATGTTTCCGTGACAGACGAATAGTATTTTTTTCATGGTGCAAAGATACGAATACTTTCCGACATGAGCAAATAAAAATGCATGTGTCTGCCTCCGCCTGCCTTTTGTTGGTTGGTTTTCAGTGTTTTCTTCGGCACTCCTCCGTCGGTTTCCCGGCAGGTGCGACAAGGCGGCCTCGGAAAGGCCCCTCCGGGGCTCCTGCCGATACTGCGATATGTTATGTCTGAGACGTTTACCTGTGGTTGTGGAAGTTATTTTTTGCCGGTTTATATTTTTTTATTATATTTGCAGTTTGAATATACGATACGATAACAATATAAACATTTGATAATGAGACCGAACTTCCAAAATGTCGACTTCCGCAGTGCCGAAGGAAAGAAGGAAACCTTCGCCCAGTGGGAGCAGGAGAACCATAACGAGAAGAACTGGCGCACGCCCGAGCAGATAGACGTGAAGCCCGCCTACGGCCGCAAGGACCTGGAGGGCATGGAGCACCTGAACTATGCTGCCGGTATCGCGCCGTTCCTGCGCGGCCCTTATTCGACGATGTATGTGATGCGTCCGTGGACCATCCGCCAGTATGCCGGTTTCTCGACCGCCGAGGAGAGCAACGCCTTCTACCGCCGCAACATCGCTGCCGGTCAGAAGGGTCTTTCGTGTGCCTTCGACCTGGCCACCCACCGTGGCTACGACTCGGACCACGAGCGCGTGGTGGGCGACGTGGGCAAGGCCGGTGTGGCCATCGACAGCATCCTCGACATGAAGATTCTGTTCGACCAAATAGACCTGGGCAAGATGTCGGTGTCGATGACCATGAACGGCGCCGTGCTGCCCATCCTGGCTTTCTATATCATTGCCGCCGAGGAGCAGGGCGTGCCGCAGGAGCAGCTGCAGGGCACCATCCAGAACGATATCCTGAAAGAGTTCATGGTGCGCAACACCTACATCTATCCCCCGCTGCCCTCGATGAAGATTATCGCCGACATCTTCGAGTACACCTCGAAGCACATGCCTAAGTTCAACAGCATCTCCATCTCGGGCTACCACATGCAGGAAGCCGGTGCCACGGCCGACATCGAGCTGGCCTACACGCTGGCTGACGGCTTGGAGTATCTGCGTGCAGGTGTGAAGGCGGGCATGAGCGTCGACGACTTCGCTCCGCGCCTGTCGTTCTTCTGGGGTGTGGGCATGAATCACTTCATGGAGATTGCCAAGATGCGCGCCGCCCGCATGCTGTGGGCCAAGATAGTGAGCCAGTTCGACCCGAAGAATCCCAAGTCGCTGGCCCTGCGTACCCATTCGCAGACCTCGGGTTGGAGCCTCACGGAGCAGGACCCCTTCAACAACGTGGCCCGTACTTGTATCGAGGCCATGGGTGCCGCTCTGGGTCACACCCAGAGCCTGCACACCAACGCCCTCGACGAGGCTATCGCCCTGCCCACCGACTTCAGCGCCCGTATCGCCCGCAACACACAGATATACCTGCAGGAAGAGACCAACATCTGCCGTGTGGTCGACCCGTGGGCCGGCAGCTACTATGTGGAGACCCTTACCCACGAGTTGGCTCACCGCGCCTGGGCTCACATCCAGGAGGTGGAGAAGCTGGGCGGCATGGCCAAGGCCATCGAGAGCGGTGTGCCCAAGATGCGCATCGAGGAGGCCAGCGCCCGCAAGCAGAGCCGCATCGACTCGAATATCGACACCATCGTGGGCATCAACAAGTACCGCCTCGACCATGAGGACCCTATCGAGACCCTCGAGATTGACAACACCGCCGTGCGCAACGCCCAGATTGAGCGTCTGAAGAAACTGCGTGCCGAGCGCGACAACGCTGCCGTCGAGGCGGCGCTGAACGCCTTGACCCGCTGCGCCGAGACCGGCGAGGGCAACCTGCTCGACCTTTCGATTGACGCCGCCCGCAAGCGCGCTTCGCTGGGCGAAATCAGCTATGCATTGGAGAAAGTTTACGGCCGCTACAAGGCTAAAATCAATCTTATCAGCAACGTGTACAGTAGTCAGACCAAAGAGAGCGACGCCTTCAAGAAGGCCCAGGCCATGACCGACAAGTTTGCCAAAATCGAAGGACGCCGTCCGCGTGTGATGGTGGCCAAGATGGGGCAGGACGGTCACGACCGCGGCGCCAAGGTGGTCGCCACGGGCTATGCCGACATGGGCTTCGACGTCGACATGGGTCCGCTGTTCCAAACTCCCGCCGAGGCCGCCAAACAGGCTGTGGAGAACGACGTCCACATCTTCGGCGCCAGCTCGCTGGCAGCAGGCCACAAGACCCTGCTTCCGCAGGTGATTGAGGAGCTCAAGAAGCTGGGTCGCGAGGACATCATGGTGGTGGCTGGCGGTGTCATCCCGCCGCAGGACTATCAGTTCCTCTTCGACGCCGGCGTGGCCGCCGTCTTCGGCCCCGGCACGCCCGTCAGCACCTCGGCCATCCGTATGATGGAGCTGCTCTTCGCCGCTCGCGGAATAGAATATTGATATGAAAAAGATACTGCCATTCCTGATTGTGTGGGTCCTCGGTGTGCCGATGGCCCACGCTTTCAGTTTCAGCGCACAGGCCCCGTCGGGGCAGACGCTCTATTTCACCGTCACCGACGGCTCCTCGGTCAAGGTGGTGGCTCCGGCCACGACCAGTTGGAACGGCTACACCGCCCCCACAGGGGTGTTGACCATCCCCGCCACGGTGGTGAACGAGGGCAACTCCTACAGCGTGACGGCTGTCGACCGAATGGCCTTCCAGTACTGCTACGGCCTTACCGGGGTTGTTATCCCCGGCTCGGTGGTCAGCATCGGCCAGCGTGCCTTCGCGGAGGACACCCTCCTCGCGTCGGTTACGTTGCAGGAGGGGGTGCAGCGCATCGACATGATGGCCTTCATCTCCTGCACGCGGCTTGACACCATCGAACTGCCCTCCACGCTGACCCGCATCGCCGTGTCGGCTTTCGAGAACACGGCCTACTACAACAACTCGGAGAACTGGAACGAGGACAAGGTGCTGACGCTGGGGCAGTGGGTGCTGAAGGTGGGTAACCTGGCAGAAGGCACGGTGCAGATAGAGGAAGGGCTTGTGGGCTTGGCCAACAATGCGCTCCTCTATTGCCGTTATGTCGACAAGGTACTGCTTCCGGTGACGATGCGCATCATCGGTGACGGTGCTTTCAAGGAGTGCTATGCCCTCGACACCTTGCAGCTGCTCTGCGAAGAGCCTCCGTCGTTGTCGGACGACTCGTTCGACGGCGTGGAGCCCCTGCCGGTCCTCGTGGTGCCTTGCAGCACGGCGACAGCCTATGGTGCGGCGCAGTATTGGAATGCTTTCTCCATTGTCGAGGTTCCCTGTCCCGTCGCCATCGGCGAGGTCGAGTCTGCCGAGCCTCTATCGGTGGCGGTGTCAGCAGGTGGCATCGTGGTGCGTGGTGCCGATGGCATGACTTTGACGGTGAGCGATATGCTGGGTCGCACGGTGCATCACGTGGCACATGCAGGTGCCGAGCAGTTCCTGCCGCTGCCGGCAGCAGGCGTCTATGTGCTGCGCTCGGGCAGTGAAGCAATAAAGATTAGCTATTCCAAATAAAGGGTGTCGGTGCCACCTTTGCTGGTGGTGTCTTTGCCCATGGTGTGGATGCGGTGGATGAGCTGAGCCGCATTCTCGGCAGGTTCCTTGCTCTCCATCTCGGGGTGCCGCTGGTGTACTATCATCGAGGCAATCAGGAAGATACCTACACCCATCAGGAAGCATCCCATGATGCGGTTGATAACGGTCATCAGACGAATGGATACCATGTTCTGCAGCATTGACGCCAGCCGGCACTTCAGGATGCCGCCAGCCAGCTCGGCCAGCAGGAGACTGATGAAGAAGGTGTAGCGCTCGCCGATGGTAAGGTCCAACTCGCCCGAGATGAGGGTGATGAGCGATATCCAGTAGAGCCATACCGACGGGTTGACGGTGTTCAGTGCGAACCCCTGCACCACCAACTCGCGGCCGCGCGGAATGCCGACGAACTTGATGCGGCCGCCCTCCCGCTTGATGGTGGGTTTGCGCCTCAACATAATGATGCCCAGCACAATCATGGCCGTACCACCGATGCTGGCCACCCAGGGATTGTGCAGGATGGGACCCAGCTCGACGTTTTTCAGCAAAGTGAGCATCAACACTACCATGAAAATGTCGCTTGCATTGACTCCCACCTCGAAGGCCACACCTTTACGGAAACCATAGGTTATGCTGTTCTGTATCAGTCCGAAAAATGCAGGACCGAAACTGAAAAATAGCGACAGTACGAGGCCGCAGAGTATGCCAATCAGTATTTCCACAATGACTGTTTTGAGGATGCAAAAGTACGAACTTTTTTCAATATGACAATAAATTTTTTTGCCAGTTTGTTTTTTCTTCGTATCTTTGCACCCTCAATAGGAGTGTGAAAATGGGACAGAATGATGACAGAACAGTGCGCTTTAGCGGCATTAAACCAGGTGCTTACACCTATGAGATGTTGCTTGATGACACCTTCTTCGATGGGTTTGAAAATGAAGAAATCAAGGGTGGAAAAGTGCATTTTGATGTCAAAATGGAGCGCAGCGAGAGAGTGACGATGCTCACTTTTGTCTTCGACGGCGAGGTGAGGACCGAGTGCGACCGATGCTTGGGCGAGATGACGGTGAGGGTGAGCGGCGAGGAACAGTTGAATGTGCGCTTCAGCGACTCGGAAGTGACCGATGACGAGCAGGTGGTAATCCTGCCGGAGGATGCACGCGAGTTGGAGCTGACCCCGTGGTTGTATGAGTTTGTCGCCGTGCGGCTGCCTCTGCAACACTCACACCCCGAAGGAGAATGCGACCCGGAGATGGTGAAATACCTCGTTGACGAAGAGCAAATGCACGCCGAGGACTATATGGACCCGCGATGGGAAGCGCTGAAAGAGTTGAAATAATAAACAAAAAAAAGTAATAATATGCCACATCCAAAACACAGATTCTCGCAGACCCGTACGGCCAAGAGAAGAACGCACGATGCGTTGGAGAAAGCGCAGTTGACTACTTGCAGCAACTGCGGAGCCCAGGTTATGTATCACCACGTATGCCCCGAGTGCGGCTACTACCGTGGTAAACTCGCTATCGAAAAAGGTGCCGAGGAATAACCGCTGAGAGCTAAAGAACAAAGGAGGGCGCTTCAAATAGAAGAGCCCTCCTTTGCTTATACCGCCATACCGGCGGCATGGCCGGTGGAGAAGGCCAACTGCAGGTTGTAGCCGCCTGTGTCGGCGTCGAGGTCGAGCAACTCGCCCACCAGGTAGAGGCCTTCGACCAGACGCGACTCCATGGTCTTGGGGTTCACCTCGCCTAGAGCTATACCGCCTTGGGTGACAATGGCTTCGTTCCAGTCGTGGGTGCCCCTGAGGGTGAAGACCACCCCCTTGAGCCAGCGCCCCAGCCGGCGGCGCTCGTCGCCGTTAATCTGGTTGAGGCGTTTGTAATACTCTATATGCAATTGCTTCAGAGCCAACGGTATCAGTTCGGCAGGGAGCCACAGGCGCAGGGCGTCGTTGAAGATGCGGGTGCCGTTGGCATCGAGGTCGGCAATAAGACGCCGGTCGAGATGCTCGGGGGTGAGCCCTGGTTTGAGGTCAAGGACGGCGGTGAGATTGTGCGATTGCCTGTCTACATGATTGCCAGCGTTGAGCAGGCGACTGGCGACGCGGCTGGCACTGAGTACGATGGGGCCGGATAGACCGTCGTCGACGAAGGCCATCTCGCCCACGGTGGAACGGAACAGCGCCTTCGTGCCATCATACAGCGAGAGTTGGACATTCTTTAGCTGGAAGCCTATGAGTTCGTTGGGGATTCTCTCCTCGCATTTCAGCGGCACTAGGGCCGGTACGGGTTCCACAATGGTGTGGCCCAACTCTTGGGCCATGCGGTAGCCGGCGCCGGTCGAGCCAGTGGTGGGGTAGGAAAGGCCGCCTGTGGCTAGCACAATGTGTCGGCAGGTGATGCGCTCACCCCCTTGCAGCAGCACCGCCGTGACAAAGCGCTCAGTCTCTCCGTTCTCCGCGCTCCGTTCACCGTTCTCCACTTTGATGACGGTGGCGTTCTTGCGGATGGTGACGTTGTCGCGCCCTTCCAACTCGCCGATGAGGGCCAAAAAGATGTCGAGAGCCTTGCCGCTGGCGGGATAGACGCGGTTGCCGCGCTCGACAGTGAGGGGCACGCCGCGGCTCTCGAAGAATTCCATCAGCTCGCGGTTGAAGAACCGGCCGTAGGCGTTGCGTATCCAGCGGCTGTCGCTGCCGATATGGGGCAGGGTGTCGCGCAGGCTGTTGGTATTGGTGAGGTTGCAACGACCTTTGCCGGTGATGCGCAGCTTGCGCCCGGCTTGGTCCATCTTCTCGAGCAGCAGCACACGGCGTCCGCGCTCGGCTGCCGTCACGGCAGCCATCAGCCCTGCGGCGCCTGCCCCGACGATGACGACGTCGTAGTCCATTGCAGGTTAAATCTTTGCGGCTATGTTGATGTAGTCCTCGGGATGGATGCAGAGCACAGGTATCTGTGACTTGTGAACCACCTGCTGCGCGTTGGTACCCAGAAATATTTGTGAGATGACGCGGTCCTGCTCGGTGTTGATAATCACCAGGTCGGCCTTGATGTCATCGGCATACTTGAGCACGGTGTCGCTGTAGGTGGAGTAGGAGCGTATCTCAAAGTGGTAGGGTACGTTTTCGCGCTCGAGGAAGTCGATGCTCTGGCCTATGTAGGTGCGCAGGGCCGACTCCTCCTCCTTCAGGTCGAGCAGGCCGAGGATGTGTACCTCGGAGCCGAATATCTTGGCCATGGTGGCAGCGGGCGGCACTTTCTGGCGCGAGTTGGCGTTGACCCGCAACGGCACCACGATGCGCTCCAGCCGCTTGTGGAAGTCGTACCCCTGGCGCATGGTCAGCACAGGACAAGGCGAGTCCTGCACGATGCGCGCGGCCTGGCTGCCGATGAAGAACTTCTCGAACCCCGAGGCACCGTTAGTGCCGATGACAATCATGGGCGACAGCTCGCGCTTGGCGGCCTCGGCAATGGCAGACGACACCTTCCCGTTGAGGATTTGGTGGTGTATGGTGCCATGGTGCATGGCCGGCTGGTACTTCTCGCAGAGGGAGTGCAGTTTCTCCTTAGCCAGGCTGGTGAGCATATCCATCTGGTCGCCGGAGAAGAGCATTTTTTCGCGGCGCACCCACACGAGCAAGATGTCGCATTGCATACGGTTGGCTATGTCGACAGCCAGTTCGAGGGCCACATACGAACCCTCGGAAAAGTCAGTTCCTACTATGATAGACTTCATGGGCTTCATATTAAGTTCAATTTCCATAACGGAAAGAAACGGGATATTATTGTATATAAAATAAAAAAACTTTTATCTCCTTCGTGTCTGCCTCGTGTGTGCTTCGTGTCAGCATTGTGCCGGCACGGTGTATCCACGGAGCGGGTAGGTGGGCGGGAGCGCGATGGTACAAGGCTGAAAATCAGCCGTTGTATTATTATTTGTCGCCATGTCCGAAAAAAGATGTATCTTTGCACCATGAATGACAATCTTGACAGTCGCAGCATCTCCGCGCAGGAGAAAGACATAGAGCGCGCTTTGCGTCCCTCGGCATTCGACAGTTTTGCCGGACAGAAGCAGGTGGTGGAAAACCTGAAGGTCTTTGTCCGTGCCGCCAAGGAGCGCCACGAGCCCCTGGACCACGTGCTGCTCTACGGCCCCCCGGGCCTCGGCAAGACAACCCTCTCCAATATCATTGCCAACGAGCTGGGGGTCAGTATAAAGACTACCAGTGGACCGGTGCTCGACAAGCCGGGCGACCTGGCCGGCTTGCTCACCTCGCTTCAGCCCAACGACGTGCTTTTCATCGATGAGATACACCGCCTCTCGCCCATCGTGGAAGAGTATCTCTACTCGGCGATGGAGGACTTCCGCATCGACATTATGATTGAGAGCGGTCCTGCGGCCCGCTCTGTGCAGCTCAACCTCAAGCCTTTCACCCTCATCGGGGCCACCACCCGCAGCGGCATGCTCACCGCGCCTTTGCGTGCCCGCTTTGGCATCAACAGTCGTCTGGAATACTATGATGCCGAGACGCTTACCAAGATTGTCAACCGTTCGGCAGGCCTGCTGCAGGTGAAGATTACCAGCGAGAGCGCCATCGAGATAGCGCGTCGCTCGCGCGGCACCCCCCGTATCGCCAACCGCCTGCTGCGCCGTGTGCGCGACTTTGCCCAGGTGAAGGGCGACGGCACCATCACGTTAGACATTGCCCGCTATGCCCTCCAAGCCCTCAATGTGGACCGCAACGGACTGGACGACATGGATATCCGTATCCTCACCACCATCATCGACAAGTTCAAGGGCGGCCCCGTGGGCATCGGCACCATCGCCACCGCTGTGGGCGAGGAGGCTGGCACCGTGGAGGAGGTCTATGAGCCCTACCTCATCCAGGAGGGCTACCTCATGCGCACCCCCCGCGGCCGCGAAGCCACCATGCTCGCCTACCAGCACCTCGGCAAGTTGAAGCAGAATAGAAACCAACAAGAACTGTTTTGAGATATGAAAAAGACGTTGCTAACAGGATTGCTGCTGGCGGTCGGGATGACGGCCATGGCACAGCGGCAGAAGGTAACCGTCGGCAAGGACGGCGAGATGATAGTGAACGGCGACACGGTGGCCTACATCGAGAAGGAGGGCTGCAAGCTGCTCAGTTCTGAATGTGTGTTCACCATAGTGGACGAGAACGATGAACTGCTCATCACCGTGCGGCAGGAAGGCTTCACCGACAAGGAACGGCGCAGCAACGAGTTTCCCAACGGTACCCCGACGGCCTACCTTGTCTTCTCGTTCCGCGGAAGCGACGAGGTGGCCGAGGTCGACTCGCCCTTCTCGCCCAAAGAGGAGTCCATCGCCAAGCTGGTGGCCCGCCACCGCCTGATTAAGGGTCGGCAGCTCGACCCCGAGGCCGTGCGCCAGTTTATCACAGCCAACGGCACCCGCTTCAGCGACCGCGAGCGCCAGCAGAACCAGCCCCCTACAATTATCATTCAACAATAGAATACCATCATGCTACAGACAGGACTCAAAGGACACAAGGAACAGACCGTTACCCCCGAGATGAGCGCCGCGCGGGTGGGGAGCGGACTGGTGGATGTCTTCGCCACGCCGATGCTGGTGGCACTGGTGGAGCAGACCTGCTACGAGAGCGTGCTGCCGTACCTGGCCGAGGGGCAGGGCACGGTGGGTACGCTGGTCAACATCAGCCACACCTCGGCCACGCCCATTGGCAAGCGCGTGTGGTGCGACAGCGAAGTCGTTGAAATCGACCGCCGCCGGCTGGTCTTCAAGGTGACGGCCTACGACGAGGCCGGCCCCATCGGCGAAGGCACCCACGAGCGCTTCGTCATCGACACCGAACGCTTCATGGCCAAGCTGAAAGACAAGGGCTGACCGATACGGTCGGCTCTTTTTTTTTGCTATGTGAAATAAATGTTGTAATTTTGCACCCGATATAAAGACCAAAAGGTATGCTGACACTAATCAAAAATATCAAGGAGCTGGTGCAGGTGGAGACTGGCCAGCAGAAGTTAAGAGCACAGGGCAAAGAGATGGCGCAGATGGAGACCATAAAGGACGCCTACCTGCTCGTGGAGGACGGATTGATTAAGGAATTCGGGACGATGAGCGAGTGGAGAGCGGCGAGTGGAGAGCGGAGAGTGGAGAGAGAGGTCGACGCCACGGGGCGGCTGGTGTTCCCGACGTTCTGCGACTCGCACACGCACATCGTCTATGCAAACTCGCGCGAGCATGAGTTCGTCGACAAGATACGGGGCCTCTCGTATGAAGAGATAGCGAAGCGCGGCGGCGGCATCCTCAACTCGGCCAAGGCCACGGCGGCGGCCTCGGAGGACGAGCTCTACGACATGGCCCGCCGTCGCCTCGACGAGGTGATGCGCCTGGGCACCGGCGCCATCGAAATCAAGAGCGGCTACGGCCTCTCGACCGAGAGCGAGCTGAAGCTGCTGCGCGTCATCCGCCGCCTGAAGGAGACCTCGCCCCTGACCCTCAAGGCCAACTTCCTCGGCGCCCACGGCATCCCGATGGAATACCGCGGCCATCAGGAGGACTATGTCGACTTGGTAATCAACGAGATGATACCGCGCGTGGCGGCCGAAGGGCTGGCCGACTTTATCGACGTCTTCTGCGACCAGGGCTTCTTCACCGTCGAGGATACCGAGCGCATACTGGAAGCCGGCATCAAACACGGCATGCGGCCGAAGATACACGCCAACGAGATGGCCGTGTCGGGCGGCGTGCAGGTGGGGGTGAAATACGGTGCCATCTCGGTCGACCACCTAGAGCAGATGGGCGACGCCGAGATAGAGTGCCTGAAGGGCTCCGACACGATGCCCACGGTGCTGCCCGGCTGCGCCTTCTTCCTCAACCTGCCCCTGTCGCCGGCCCGCAGGATGATAGAGGCGGGGCTGCCCGTGGCCATGGCGTCGGACTACAACCCCGGCACTTCGCCCTCGGGCAACATGCAGCTCATCCTCTCGATGGCCTGCATCCGCTACCGCCTCACGCCCGAAGAGGCCATCAACGCCACCACCCTCAACACGGCCTATGCCATGGGGGTGAGCGACGCGGTGGGCACCATCGCCGTCGGCAAGCGGGCCAACTTCTTCATCACCAAACCTATCCAGAGCTACGAGTACATGCCCTACGCTTATGGCGAGAACAAAGTGGAGCGGGTGTTTTTGAACGGCAAAGAGGTTTAAGGTTTAAAGTATAAGGTTTAAAGTGATTACTGCAAGCAATATCAACAAGAGCTACGGGGCACTGCATGTGCTTCGCGACATATCGTTGGAAATCAACCCCGGCGAGGTGGTCAGCATCGTGGGTGCCAGCGGGGCGGGGAAGACCACCTTGCTGCAAATCCTCGGCACCCTCGACCGAGCCGACAGCGGCAGCATCGTGTATGGCGATGTGGACGTCACCCACCTGAAAGAGAGGGAACTGGCCCGTTTCCGCAACGAACGGATAGGCTTCGTCTTCCAGGCCCACCACCTGCTGCCCGAGTTCACGGCCGAGGAGAACGTGATGATACCGGCCCTCATCCGCGGCGACCATCAGGAGGCCGCCCGCCGGCGGGCCGGGGAGCTGCTGGCGATGCTGCACCTGGCCGACCGCGCCAGCCACAAGCCGGCCGCCCTCAGCGGTGGCGAATGCCAGCGTGTGGCGGTGGCACGCGCCCTGATGAACAACCCCATGGTGGTACTCGCCGACGAGCCCAGCGGCAACCTCGACAGCCAGCATGCGCGCCAGCTGCACGACCTCTTCTTCCAGCTGCGGAAGGAGCTGGGACAGACCTTTGTCATCGTCACCCACAACGAGGAACTGGCCGATATGGCCGACCGAAAAATAACTATCAAAGATGGAAAGAACCAATAAGACAACGAAACCCCGCGAGAACAAACAGATAGTCTACGGCCTGAGGCCCGTCCTTGAGGCCATCGCCAGCGGCCAGCAGATAGAGAAGGTGTTGCTGCAGAACGGCCTCAACAGCTCCCTCCTGGGCGAGTTGCGCTCCCGCATGCACGAGCGCGACATCCCCTACCAATATGTGCCGGTGGAGAAACTCAACAAGATGACCACAGGCAACCACCAGGGTGTGGTGGCCACCATAGGTGCTGTGAAGTACCATAGTTTCATGGAGTTGGTGGAGCGCGACGACGCCCCACGGCTGGTGGTGCTGCTGGACCACATCACCGACGTGCGCAACATGGGAGCCATAGCGCGCACGGCCGAGTGCACGGGCGTGGGAGCGCTGGTGGTGCCCGGCTCGGGCAGCGCCGCCCTCAACGAAGACGCCATCAAGACCAGCAGCGGCGCCCTGCTGCGCCTGCCGGTGTGCCGCGAGCAGAACCTCAAGACCGTTGTCAACCTGGCCCGTCAGTGCGGCTACCAGGTGGTGGCTTCGACCGAGAAAGGGGCCGTCCACTACCGCGACGTCGACTTCACCCGTCCCACCCTCCTCATCCTCGGCAACGAAGAGACCGGCATCAGTCCCGAGCTGTTGAAACTGAGCGATGTGCGGGCCCAGCTTCCCATCGTGGGCGAGGTGGCCTCGCTCAATGTTTCGGTCGCGGCCGGCGTGATGATGTACGAGGCCCTAGAGCAGCGTCGCCCGCGGTAACCTCTTCCCCCCTACATCCTCTGCCATTTTAACGGTAGTATTACGGTAGTATTACGGTAGTATTACGCTTTTAAAGCGTAATACTACCGTAATACTACCGTAATACTACCGTTAAAATGGGGGAGGTGAAGGGGAGGAAACGGGAATGCGGGAGCAGGGGAGGGGTGGTCGTTTTTGGGTGTTAAAAAGGGTTAATTTTTTAAAATTATATATTTATTTATGCCAATTCAAAAAAAATGTGTATCTTTGTACTGGGTTTCTTGTGCCCGAAAGGGGTGTGTGATACCCGTGAATTGATAATGTAACGCATTGAATGACAGAAAATAAATAGAAGTAATAATATGAAAACAAAGTATTTGCTTTTAGGTGCAGTTTTTGCTGTTTTCGGCCTCTCGGCACGTGCACAGGTTTCGGATATGTACACGCAGAACTTCGAGTCGGGCGAAACGGTCAACTACAGTGGCTCACCGGCATCGGGAGTCAGGTACTCCTCGACCATCCACTCTATCGGGAACCGGTCGCTGAAGCTCGTGCAGACCTCGTCGCAGGATGTGGAGGTTATCCTCGACACCATCGACTTCACGCAGAACACGACGCTGCGCTACATAGCCCTGCGGTTTGACCATATCTGCCGTGTTGCACCGAACACGTCGGCCGATGCCGCTATGGGTATGATTTACTACAAGCGAGCCAACCAGACCAACTGGACGGCCATCACGTCGCAGGAGTACAACATCTCGGGCGGCGTTGGCACGTTCAGCTCCGACTTCCAGTCTATGAGTTCGTTCAAGAGCGAGTCTTACAGCGACTGGATGAGTGTGAATGCACCGATGGTGTCGAACAGCCAGTGGCATTCGGAGCGTTTCGACCTCGACAACGTGATGACCTCGGGCGTGCCTGCCAGCGAGCGCAAGCTGCTCATCAAGTTCGTGCTGCACTTCCGCACGCTGACCGGCAATCTGGACACTGTGAATTCGGCCTGGTGGATTGACAATATCAGCGTCAAGGCCAGCTCCGAGCGCATGGTGACGCCCAAAATCACGATGTTCGAGTATCCCACTGTCTCGCGCTACCCCAACAGCCGTGGTGCCCATATCGAGCTCATGGCCACTACGACGGTGTCGGCGGGTATCAACCCCGACTCTGTGTACCTGATATACACTGGCGGGAGCGACCCGACGCAGCACAAGCTCTTCATGACTCCGGTGGCCGGTGTGGCCAACCACTACGAGTGCCGCATTCCGTTCTACGGCTACGACACACTGATGCGCTTCTACTGTGTGGCATGCGACGCGACGGGCAACTCCAGCAAGGTGAGGTATCCGGTGTCGTCGGACCAATGGATAGAGTACCGCAGTGTGCGAGGCACGACGGAGCAACCCGGCCTGTTGACACCCGGGTTTGTGGGCACTTCGTCGAGTGAAAACGTCCCGTTCGCATGGTTTGCCGACCACAGGAGCGAGATGGTCTATGACTCGGCCCTGCTGCGGGAAGCGGGCTATGGCCCAGGGGCCATCACGGCCCTGCGGTTCACGTTGGCGTCGGGTATGAATCAGGCACGTACGGAACCGCGACTGCAAATCAAGATGAAGAATGTGCCGGCCAGCTACCAGGTGACGCTGAACGAAAACAACGCCGAGTACCCCTTTACCACCGACGCCATGCAGATTGTGTACGACTCGGCGATTTCCATCCCCGCACTGCCGGCAAACCTTGACTACACAATCACCCTTCAGGATACTTTCTTCTACACCGGTAACGACATTATCATCCAGTTCACCTATGACGGCACCTCCGACCACGGGACGCAGAACAATCCCAACCCGATGGTGGTGAAGACTATCAGCGCGCCGGAGAGCAAGCAGACTATCTTTTCGCCGAACGGTCGCGCCGAATACGGATACAATCCATTCACGTCGCAAAACTTTGAGAGTACGGTGATGGTGGAACTGAAGCGTCCGGCATTCGTCTTCTACGAGTCGAGCCTGCAGCCCCTGCTGTACGATGCCGGTATCAGCGCGCTGGTGGATCCCAGTTACGACGTGCCCATGACCGACCAGCCTGACAGCATCACGGTGAGGTTGAAGAACTTCGGTGAGCGGGAGCTGAATGCCGTGCGTATCTCGTATGAAATCGACGACAATATCTCGGGCCACTACGACTGGACCGGCAGCTTGGCCGGTGGAGCGGATACCACGGTGCTGATTGCAACCAACGTCACTTTGTCGTCCGGATTCCATCAGCTGACGGTATGGGTGGAGGATTCGGTGACGTCGAACGGCCAGCGGTATAGAGACCACGAGCCTTATAACGACACCAGCAGTTCGGCGTTTGTGGTGTGCTACGGCCCGATGAGCGGCATACGCAATATCGGAGGGACGGGAGCCCACTTCAACACCATCGAGGAGTTCCTCTTCTCCCTCAGCCGCTGCGGTATTGACGACAGTCTGATAGTGCGGTTGGCCCCCGGCCAGTACGCGCCGTTCACGATGCCTGAGGTGCCGGGTGTGTCGGAGGCCCACTACATCGTCTTCGAGTCGCGCACGCTGCAGCCGGCCTCGTCGCGTGCTGTGCTGTATTCGGACAGCACCTGTGGCGCGGTTTCAATAGTGAACCTTGAGAACACCAGTAATATCCGCTTCCGGAATGTGGACTTCAAGCGTATCCATGGCGCGCTGACCGATATGGTCACCCTGGGTCCGAACAGCGAGAACTGCCGGTTTGAGGGTTGCACCTTCACGGATATGCTGCTCAACCCGGTTGCTTCGCTGCGCGTCAATGCAATGGTGAACAGCGGAAACGCCGACAGGTTGACGGTCGACAGCTGTACGTTCACGGGCGGTAATATCGGTGTGAACGTGCGCGGTGCGGCCCCCGACGACTACTCTGAGGGTGTCGTGGTGCGCAAGAGCTCGTTCTCCGGGCAGTACTCCAATGCCGTGAAGGTGGAGTATGAGGACAGCATCACGGTGGTTGACAACGAGATGATTGATGTGCTCAGCAACTCGAGCTATGTGCTCCTGCTGAACGGTTGTTCGGGTGCCATCAATTTGGAGCGTAATAAAATCTACACCTCGCGCGGCGCTGGTGCACTGGCCCTGAGCGATGTTGTGGGTACGCCCAGCAAGCATGCCTTGGTGGCCAACAATATGCTGGTGAGCAATGACGACGGTACGGCCAACCAGTTGACCTCGCCGCTCAACGTCATTCAGGGCGACTGGATTGACGTGGTGTACAATTCGGTGCAGATGAATGCCCCCTCGCGCAACAATGTGGCAGCCGCCAGCTTCGGTGGCGGCACGCTCAACAACAGCCGTTTTATGAACAATATTGTCGCTTCGATTGACAATATGAATTTCGCCCTCAGCTACTTGCCGCTCAGCAGTACCACCAACAGCCTCTCCCACAACGACTACTACTCCAACGGTGTGGTGATGAACCGCCGCGGGAGCGCATCCTTTGTCTCGATAGATGACTGGAGCTCTGTGGTGACAGAAGATACTACGTCGGTATCGGTCAATCCCTACTTCCTCAACACTACGCTTGTCGACCTTCGCACCTACAACCGCAACCTGAAGGGGGTCGGTGCTCCGATTGCATCTGTGCCGAATGATATCTTCGGCAATGTGCGTGGTGACAGTGTCTCCTGCCCGGGTGCGTTTGAATTCTCTTCGTTGCCATACGACTTCGAGCCCGAGGCAGTGGTGAGCCCGGAGGAAGAGACCTGCAACATGCCTGCGTCGGTCGAGTTGGTGGTGCGCCTGCGCAACAGTGGTATCGGTGTGTACGACAGCACGAACACCAACCGTCTGCATCTGTCGAGCAGGGTGAACAACGGTCCGGTGCACACGATAACCGTAAACCAGACCATTCCGGCCGACGATACTGTGTCGGTGCATACGGGATATATGCTCAGCATGCCGTCGGGCACCTATTCCGACGCAAGTTACACGCTGCGTATGTGGGTAAGCAGTCTTGACGACCCCAACCAGACGAACGATACGAATGTGTTCACGATTGTGAGCCACTACCATCCGTCTGCTCCGGCGAACATACTGGATTCTATTGAGTATTCGGAGAGCGACACGATTACGCCGACCGCAGGAATCAACACCTGGCAGGTGTATGGGCAATCCGGTGCCCCCCGTCGCCCATCGACAATCTACTGGTATGCCGATTCGCTGTCGGCAGAGCCCATCTACGTGGGTCCCACCTTTATCACAGGTCCGTTGCAGAACGATACAACATACTATATCCGTCAGCGCCGTTCGATGCCGATAGTGCGCTTCACGCAGGTCGAGATACTGCAGGCCAATACGGCGGTGGGTCTGACGTCGCCGATGCCCTACTGGATGCTTTCTGCCCGTAAGGCTGCCGTACAGCTGACCAACATCGGTGACGCCACGGCATACCTGGAAGGCGACACGCTGATGACGGTATCGCCGACGGCAAGCTTGAATGCCAAATACTACAGGTTCGGCAATGTCAAGATAGAGCCCGGACAATCGTTGGTGGTTCAGTACTCGCCGAATAATGTGGTGACCGACACCAATCTGACCATTGTCAACAATTCCCTGGGAAGCACCAACGTGGCCTACAATTCAAATATCGCCTTTGTGTACAAGCGCAATGGTGTGATAGAAGACGCCCTGCCGTTGAACGCTGTCATAACGACAACGTCGACGCAGGCAGTCAAGTGGGCAACCCTGGGAGTGCCGTCCTACGTGTGGAGTGGTACGGCTATGTCCTTCCCGAACAACACGGCCGGTCTGATCCGCACCTCCTTCAACGGTGGTGTGGGCGACTGGGAGCTCTCGTCGGCAGCCCTCCCCATGTTCCTGGGCTCCACGAACGAGAACTGGGTGATGTATGAAGATAACGGTTGCGACGGTGACCTGGCCACCGTGCGTGTGGGCATCATTGCCCCGCCACCAGTGGATGTAAATGTTGCCGGCATAACGTTGCCCGAAGAGAGCTGTGGATTGGGTAACGAGAACGTGACTGTCACGGTATCCAATTTCGGTTCCGATACTATCACCAACTTGGTGCTGAACTACTGCGCCGGTGCCGACACGGTGACCGACACACTGATGGAAGCCCTCCTGCCTCACGGGGAGACAACCTATACATTCAGCACCCAGTTGAATCTGGCGTTTGCAAACGACTCGGTTGTCACGGTGCGCGTATGGGCCGACTCGGTATCGGGTGACCCCATTAGGACCAACGACACCACCGAGACGACAGTTACCTCTCTCTTTACACCCGGAATGCCCAGCCCGATAGCTGACACGGTGGTCCACTACGCCACCAGCGCCACTATTACCCACACACCGACGCTCTCCGTTATGCCGGTGTGGTATGACTACAATCTCAACCCTGTCGATACTGGATACACTCACACCACGGAGCTCCTCTATAGCAATGGCACCAGAGGTATGTCTTACCTCGCGTTGTCACAGAGGAACTTCCAGGTGGGTGCCGATGTCACTACCAATGCCAATACGGCTTGGCCGTCGCCTTATCAGTCGACCAGCAAGTTTGTCAAGCAGCAGTATCTTTATTCGGCTGCCGACTTGAGAGCTGCCGGGATGGAGGCCTGCACGCTGAATGGTATTTCTTTCTTCCTCGATTCTATCGTGGGAACAAGAGACTCTATCAACCTGCTGAACTATACCATCAAGCTGGGAACAACTACCGATACTATCTTCACCCTCACTACGGCTGCGGGATGGAAAGAAGCTCCGACGACCGTTTACAACCGTGACAACCTCACCATCTATCAGGATGGAGACAAGGCATGGATATCGCATCCGCTGACCACTCCTTTTGAGTGGGATGGAGTATCTACCATTGTGGTAGAGGTGTCGTACAACCTGTCGGCCGCTGTGTCGACGGGAGTAAGAACGCGTTATACTGCAAAGGATAATACCACTCTGCATAAGAATAAAAACACAGCCATCACTGCATCTGACGGTTCATTGGTGAAGGGTAACAACAGACCCAACATTAAGTTTTCTGCTCAAGTGCTGGGATGCTCCGGTCCGATGACTACCTTCAACATTACGCTTGCGGGTATGCCTCAGCGTGACGCTGCTTTGTCTTGGAATATGAATTGGGGCATTGGAACCGGCTCGTTCGGGTTCAACTCATGTGACACTGTGTCTTTGCCTGTCAAAGTGCGTAATCAGGGTAGTGACCCATTTGACACCATGACCCTCTACTACTACCTGGACGACATGGCTCTTGATTCGGTTGTCGTCATTGACTCGTTTGCCGCGGGTAATACCTATAACTTCACTTTGCTGAACAGGACGCTGTCCCCCGGACGTCATACTGTGACGGCGATAGTCAGTGTATCCGGCGACACCATCACCAACAACGACACCATCCGTACCACGTTCCTGGTGCGCCTTTGTGGAGGAAACTACACCATTGCGCTCAACGATGCTACGGCCGACTTCTCATCCTTCAATGCGGCAGTAGACACGTTGAACCAGGTGGGTATTGCAGGTCCTGTGACGTTCCTGGTATCACCGGGTACTTATACGGAGCAGGTGGTGTTGAATGATGTATATGGCTCTTCGGCCGTCAATACTATCCGCTTTGTCGGCCAGGGAGAGAACGTGCAGTTGACGGCATCGACCAGCCAGGCTGCCAACTATGTGCTGAAGCTTGACGGTGCCTCCAATGTGGGTATTGATAACCTTACGATAGTGGCTCGCCCGACGGCGAATAATGTGAACTATGCTCATGCATTGGTGTTGATGAACGGTAGCAATATCCTTGTCGATAGTTGCCACATTAAGGTAAAGGGTACCATTACCAATGCCAACGCCTCATGTATTGTCCTCCAGGGTAACGTCGCCAACCTCACTATTACAGGTACGGTGACAGACAGCGGCTATTACGCCATCAAGTCTGTTGGTGCGGAGAACAATTATTCTAACTTCCATATCTACAACAATACGTTCCGTGAATTTGCCAGTGGCGGTATCAATTTGCGTGATGTTGAGCGTGTGATTATCAGCCAAAACGAGATTCGTTCGAGCAATTCGGCCAATAACCGAGGGCTGATAGGTATCTACATGGCAGCCACAACAGACAGCATGGTTATTCAGAGGAATGCCATCTATCTGGTGGACGAGCGTCAGGGCGCCAAACGTGGCATCCAGTTGGAAAATGTTGTCGGTACGCTTACCGCACCTGCTGTGGTGGTCAACAATATGATTAGCACCCATGGCACAGGTTCGGCCGGCCTCACGCCGGCCAAGTCGGCAGGTATCTGGATTGACTCCATGAGTACAAACGTCAAAGTGTTGTACAACACAGTCCGTGTGAAGGGCAGTAACGTCACTGCTTCCAGTACGGCCAATCAGTTGAACAGCGCCAACAACCTGACTTATTCTTTCTACTGCGGGGCTTCGGCGACCCAGCTCACGGTGATGAACAATATCCTATCCAACTTCGGATATGGTTACGCGTACTACATTACGCAGGCCAACACGGTGACGACATCCAACTATAACGCTTTCTTCACGCATGCTTCTGCTAAGTTCTTTGCAGGTGCTAACATAGACAACCTGTCAGATTGGCAGTATGCACTTTCCCTGGATGGTAACTCCGTGTTCGAGGAACCCTATTTTGTGGCCAATGACAACCTGCATCTGAGAATGACCAACTTCGCAGCCAAAGCCCAGTACAGCACCGAGGTGGTCGACGATATTGACGGAGAGAATCGTCCTCAGATTCCTGGACCGACAATTGGTGCTGACGAGAAGTACAGACTGAATCACGACATGGCTGTGGTGTACATCAGCAAGCCGGAGCTGCCGGTAAGCCTGGCTAATCCGAACAATGTCGAGACCGACTCTGTCAAGGTGGTGGCCGCGTTCCATAACAATGGCCTTTCCAATGAATCTAACGTTACGTGGTATGCCTACATTGAAGGTTATGAGGGAATTACCCGTTCGGTTACCAAGAATCTGGGTACATTCGTGCCGGCTCAGCTGAAGGTTGACTCGGTGATGGTGCCGACAACCCTCGGCATCATTGACACTCAACGTATCCATGTGGTGGTGGTGGCCAATAACGACCAGTCACTGGATAATAATGAGATGAGCGAACCGTTCTACCTGGCACCTGCATTCAATCTGTCTGCATTGAAGGTGACGGCTACCAGCCCGTACACACCTGATGGTTGCCGTATGCATAATACCGAAATCAAAATCAATGTCAAGAACGAAGGCAGCAAGGACTTCCCGGCTGGTACTGCATTTACGATAGGCTATCATACCGAGTTGTATAATCCCAATACTGTCACTATTCCAACGCTGCCCGATGTGGTGGAGCAAACGGTTGTCCTCGAGAACGTTCTCCCCATGCAATCTGATATTTGGTTCACCTTTGACAGCCTGGCCAACCTTTATCCCACCGGAACATTTACCAATATTAAGGTTCGCGTGAGGGGTTGGGTGAGCTTCCAATACGACATCACTCAGGCAAATGATACGACCGCACTGAACAATACTAGCTCGCCCATCAAGGATTCGTATTACACGCCGGCGGCACCGGTAGGACATGACACAACGCTTGCCTATGGTACGTGGGGAGAGGTGACTGCCGAGCAGGAAAACAGCCGTGCAATCCGTTGGTACCGCGACTCAACGATTGCTCCATTCTATAATCCCACCCAGTACAATGCATCGAAGAAGTGGAGTAACACGCCGCAGTATTTCCACGACTCGACTTACTATCTGAATGCCTTGAGCGACAAACAGTGCCCGAGCTATTATTCACAAGTGGATGTCTCGGTGATGCCGCGCAAGACTCGCGACGTGGCAGTCGAACACATGTTGGCGCCGTTGGGAAGCCGAGTCTATATGGAGAATGATACGGTCCGTGTACAGATTGCCAACTATGGCACGACTGCACAATCCAACTTCCCCATTACCTATCAGCTCAAGCGTGGTAATAACATTATCCAAACCGTTACGGATACCGTGAGAGAGACCATCGCCGCCGACCAGACCTATATCTACACATTCGATACGCTACTCAATATTCCGACACCGTTGACGGCACAAAACTACTCCTTGATGGTGTGGACTGATTTGACCAACGATGCCACTCGTCGTAATGACACTCTGCGTTTCGCCCATACCTTTAGCACGGTGGCACAGGATGCCTATAACACCTTCAATGGAAATATCCCCAGCTCTGAGAACACCAGATTTGATATCACGCGAGTTTCCTTCAATGGCATTGACTTGGATATACCGCCGTTGAACCGCTCCTACACCAATCTGGCAGACTATTCCAACCCCGACTACCCTGTGCTTCATGTGACGCGTGGCACCTCCGACTCCATCCTTATTCAGGTGACTCCTCTTGATGCTACCGAGTTGCCGTTCCGTTGCCGTGGCAATGTGCACATCGACTTCGACCGAAGTGGGTCGTTTACCCCTGGTACCGGAAGTGCGGAGGCTGTCCTGAATAATGTAGTGTTCTATAGTGATTCGGTCCTCTCAGGTCTGGTTACTATTCCTTCCACCGCTTCGTTAGGCTACATGAGGATGCGAGTCAAGGTGATGGGTTATGAATCCGAATCGACAGAGGGCCATATCATCGACTTCCTTCTCTTTGTCGACGATGAAGCTCCTGAAAGTGATTTGGCTATCACCCAGATTGTCTCACCGCGCGACTATATCATCCGCGACGAGGCTCCCAGAGTGGTTAAGTTCCGCATGGCTAACCGTGGCAGAACAGCCATCAACAATGTTGACATTCACTATCGTTTTGTCGGCGACACCATTGATACCTCGGCGTCAGGCGTCATCCAGTGGACTGGAGTTCTCGATGCTGGCACAAGTACGGTGGTCGATCTGCCTGCCCACGTATTCCCCCTCAGAACGTCGTCGCTCGCCATCTGGCACAACATGCCCGGTGACGTCGACTCCACAAACAATAGGTTGGAATATGAGTATCACCGGCCGGTTGTCATGCGTCCAATTATGTTTGACGACTTTGAAGGCATAGACAACTGGTACGCGCCGCGAAGCTACTCGTCCTACACCCAGAACTTCTGGCGTCGTGGCATGCCCAACAAGTCTCGCCTCGACACCACTTATTCTGGGGAGAATGCCTGGGTCACCGACTTGAACAGTACTATTGTGACCGGCAAACGCGGCAGTGTGAGCTATCTCTACAGCCCCATCATTAACATCTCTGTGGTGCGACCCGACACAATATCCCTCCGTCTGCGCCGCAACTTGACAAACAACAGCACCGTGCATGTCGAGTACTACAACTTCGAGCGGAAATGGGTCAAACTGTACCACGACTCGACGACCAACTGGTACACCGATATGGAGAATGCTGTCTTCTCTGGCACCTCGCCCAACAGTGAGACTTATGGCCTCTACGACATCAGCTTCACCTCGTTGCGCATGACGAACGACCTCAATGAAAACACGCAGTTCCGTATCGTCTATACCACCCCGATGGGCGCCAGTACCACCTCGTCGTTCGGTGAAGGATGTGCCGTGGACGACTTCAACGTTGGTCGTGCACAGGCCAAGATTGACGCTGGTGTGGTGGGATTCACCAAGCCCGAAGCTCCCAAGTATGGTCAGACAATCTATCCCGAAGTGGTAGTGATGAACTACGGCTGGGATACGCTGAAGAGTGTCCGTATCGGCTATACCCATCACGGAACCTATCTGGCCAAATACACCGACGTGACCTGCTACATCGCCCCTGGCGCCACCGACACGTTCCTGTGCACTTCTCCCTTCATCATCACCAGCGACTATCCCGAGGAATTCCACATCACGGCATTCACCACCCGCTCCGACGACAACTACCGCGACAACGACACGTTGACTCAGATGTTCACCCTCATGCCGCTCGACAAGGATATTAGTGCCGAGGAGATTCTCTCTCCGCTCGACCATGTGGTGGCAGGCGACACGTCTGTGAGGGTCACCCTGCGTATCCGCAATTTCGGTGTCGACCCCATCTATACCGCCACGGCCAGCTACATTGTCAACGGCATCACCCGCGTTGATGAGACGCTGGACTTCGAGGAACTCCTCGGACGGCCGTTGGAGTCGCTGGAATACTACAACTACACGTTCCATCGCCGTATCACTGCCCCGATGGGTATGATGAACATCACGGGCATCATCAAGAGCCCCACGAATAACTATATCTATAACGACACTGTCAGCAAGCATGTCGAAGGCATCATGTCGATTACCGATATAGCGGCCTCGGCGATTATTGTCGACACCTCCGACCATACCGAGACGTTTATCGGACTGGTCATCGACAATGTCGGCGCCCGTGGTGTCAATAACTTCGAGGTGGGTTACTGGATTGATAACGACACCACCAATATGGTCCGCGAGACCTACAGCCGTTATCTCCCGTTGGCGGCACTTCAGACCGGCTACTATCGCTTCTCCACCAGCCTGCCTTGGCGTTCTTCGGGCTACAGAATTGTCAATGCCTTCGTGCATGTCGATGGCGATAACGACTCGTCGAACGATACCACAGGAGTCTTTGCCGACCAGTTTGTCGACATCGAGGTGATGCGTGTCCTGGTCGAGGAGAATGCCAACAACGACTGCCGCGTCTTCCTCGAGTTACGCAATATCGGCAACATCGCCACCGGCGACCGTGCACAGTTGCGTATGCGTGCCGTCATCAACGGAAGCGACTCCAACAAGACCACCGTCACGCGTCAGGTCGTCCCGGGCGAAATACTCCGCCTCGAGCTCGACCGCCGCATCCCCAAGTCGCCCACCCGCACGTATATCGGCACGGGTTACATTAGAGAGGTCTCCGGCGACCACAACCAGGTCAACGACCAGACCTCCATCGTCGACGTCATCAACTATTTCGAGGGTGTGCCTTCTGTCAATGGCGAGAGCCTGGTTCTGGAGCAGAACTACCCCAATCCCTTCTCGCAGCAGACCACCATCCCCTTCACCCTGCCTAATGCCGCCCGCGTGCGCTTCTTCGTCATGGATGCCATGGGCCACATAGTCCATAGCGCCGAACGCGTCTATTCGGCCGGTAGCCACCTCATCACGGTCGACATGGAAGCCTATGCCGCCGGTGTCTACTACTACGGCATCGAAGTCGACGGACAGCGGCAGATGCGCAAGATGATTCTGAAGTGATGCTCGACCGCTTTCAAGAGTATCTTACCCAGCAGCACCTTCTCCCCTCCGGCGCGAAGGTGCTGCTGGCCGTAAGTGGCGGCCGTGATTCGGTGTGCATGGCACACCTTTTCTCCCGTGCCGGCATCCCCTTTGCCGTCGCCCACTGCAACTTCCACCTGCGCCCCGTCGACTGCGACCGCGACCAGGCGTTCGCACGCCAGCTGGCCGCCGACTATGGAGTGCCGTTCCACACCATCGGTTTCGACACCCACGCCTATGCCCGTTCTTCCGGCATGGGCATAGAGGAAGCCGCCCGCCACCTGCGCTACGAGTGGCTGGCCGGGCAGTGCCACGAACACGGCTACCCCGTGCTCGCCACCGCCCATCATCGCGACGACTCCATCGAGACCTTCTTCCTGAACCTCTTCCGTGGCACAGGCATAGCAGGCCTGCACGGCATCCGGCCCTCCTCGCCCTTCTGCGGCGTCTCCCTGGTCCGTCCCATGCTCTGCTTCTCGCGGGCCGACATCGACGCTTACGTCATCAAGCACCGGCTGGCCTATGTCGAAGACAGCACCAACAGCGAGCTCGCCGCGCGCCGCAACCGCATCCGCCACCAGCTGATGCCGCTGCTCCGCGAGCTTTATCCCTCGGTCGACAGCACCATGGAGGCCAACATGCAACGCCTGGCCGACACGGAGCTGGTCTTCAACGCATACGTCGATAGCTTGCGGTCAGCCCTGCGCCACAGCGGACACTCCCCCTTCGGCTTCGACTACCTCCATTACAACCTTGCCGACCTGGCCGCGCTCTCGCCGCGCTCCACGTTGCTCTTTGAGCTGTTGCGTCCTTATGGTTTCAATGCCGCCACCGTGGCCGACCTGATGGCGCAGCTGCCCGCCCCCACCACAGGCAGCCGTTTCTTCTCCGCCACCCACGAGGCTGTCGTCGACCGCGACCGGCTGCTGGTCGTCCGGCGTATGGAGCCTGTGGCCCCAGAGGTCGAGGTGAGTGCCATCCCGCGTGGCGGGATGCCTTCCCCCGTCCAAGGCCGTGAGACGCGCTCCATCGAGTATGTCGATGCCGGCTCCGTGCACCAGCCGCTCACCCTTCGCCCTTGGCGCGACGGCGACCGCTTCATGCCGCTCGGCATGGAGCACCTGCGCCTGGTCAGCGATTTCCTGAAGGATTGTAAGCTCAATGCCGTCGAAAAGCGGCATGTGCACGTGCTGGTCACCCCCGACGACCGTATCGTGTGGGTCGTCGGCCTCCGCATCGACCACCGCTACCGTATCACCGACACCACCCGCTCCGTCCTGCGCCTCTCCCTCAGGGGGTGACGCTCTGCACCGCCAGCAGCCGCTCGGCCCTGTCCGACGGACTGTACTGGTACACGTATATGGTATATCGGTTGGGCGTCTCGAAGTGGTCGCCTTCTATCGAGGCCGTCGCCGAGAGCCCCTTCTTTGCGGGCCCTGCCACCAGCAGCTGGTAGGCATAGTAGCCCTGCTTCAGCAGCAGGCGTTTCGTGTAGGCCCGGTGGGTGGGGTTGTAGTCCATCCGGCTCGCCGAGTCCATCTGCCAGTCGGTCAACGCCCCCACCACATACACGCTCCCGTCCAGCATCGGCTGTGCCATGGGCAGGCTGAAGTTCACCCACACATAGTCGGCCTCCAGCGTCGGATTGTCGCGGTCCCAGATGTTCACCTTCATGCCGCCGGCCAGGGTGGTCTCGGTCGTGTAGTGCTTGCGCGAGCGGTCCTCCTCCGGCCTCAGCAGCACAAACTGTTCGCCGCCGTATTCCTCCACGCGTGCCACGTTGTACATCGGAGTCCGCAGGTTGCTGCAGTCGAAGTACCTGAACGTGTTGCCTCCGTCGAATATGTTCTGCGGCCGCTGGCGGTAGGCCAAGGCCCCCCGGTCGTGCCCGCTCAGCACCAGCTCGCGGCGGTTGTCGAGCCGGCCGTTCTGCTGTGCCACCACGTGGGTCCACTGCTCGTTGACCGTCCCCCATTGTCCGCCACCCACCGTCACGTCCACCTCCTGCCGGCGCTCCGTGGCCACCCCGTCGTAGGGGCGCCCCACCTCGGCCCGCACCGGCACCGACTGCTCGCTCACGCAGAAGCGCCGCGTCAGCAGCACCGTCTCGGTGCCGTCGCCTCTTGCCGCCGGAGCCACCACCTCGACCACATAGTTGCCCGAGTGGGTGAACTTCGCAAACGGCCCACCCGGCACCACGGTGCGGTAGTGCACATAGTCCTTCAGGGTTGTGAACGAGAAGTCGTGTTCCTCTACCGGCCCTTCGGCAAAGCCCGTCAGGAACTCGTCGGGCTCCAGCCCGTCGCGCACCCAGTGGCGGTCGCAGTGGCTGAGGCGCCACAGCAGCTCTTCGGCTTCGGCATTCAGCACGTCGAACTCCAGCACCAGCTCCCCGCCTTGGTCCAGTACGAGCAGGGGGAAGTCCAGCTCAGCCCCGCGGCGGTACAGCTGCACCGTCTTCACGTCGGCGCGCCACGCCGAGTCGACGACCACGCCGTTTCCCGCCCTGCGTTCTCCGGTCTCCGTTTGGCCCTGCAGGCTCAGCGCCAGCAGGCAAACTGTTGCGAGTATCATCCTTTTCATGTTGCAAAAGTACAAAAAATATTCCATTCACCAAACAATTTTGTTATCGCCCCTCGGGGGAGGTCGACGGCCCCCAATATAAGGCCCTTTTGCCGGAAACCCCAAAATCGACCCACGAAAGTACCCAACTTGCCCACAAAAGTACCTAACTTTCCCACTCCGCCCACTTTTCCCCCAAGCCTCCAAAAACCTATAATCACCTCGGAGAGGTGATACTCTCAGTAACACCACATAAGCCGAAGGCGCAATGTGGTGACAGCCAGCAGGCAGAGCCTCTGCGTCTCGAAGAGACGCGACCTCTTTCCCGCCCTGCGGGCGTAATCCGTAAATCCTGTAAATACATGCTCCTATGGATATGTGTGTGCTGCCGCGCAGCGGAACAATCTACAGGATTTACAGGATTTCGCTCGCCCGGCGAGCGGGCGCACTGTCCGCAGGAGGATTCGTACAACACGAATTGCCGCCAATGGCCGCGAATGTTCAAAAATGGATTTATGCCAATTCATGGATATTTATGGCCATTCGTGTAAAAAAACAAAAACTTGCATTATTCAAATATTATTTGTTATTTTGCGGTGAGAAAAGAACATGCATTATTAACCTTAAAAAACCGTGTAACGATATGAAAAACAGTTTTCTGACTATTGTTGTCATCTTTGTGCTGACGGCTGGAAATGCCGTGGCGCAGCAATTTGAGTGGGTCCGCGGCTATGCCCCGGGCGAGCAGGCCTCCATCGTGGGGTCGGTGACCGACAGCCTGGGCAACCTCTACATCCTGGGCTCCATCAACTTCAACACCTGCTGGGAGAATGAAGTTCCTTTTTTGAGTATAGTTAATCAATCAAAACAGGCCGACCACGGAGTTATTGTTGCGAAGATTTCACCTGAAGGAAATATGCTGTGGCACAAAATCGTCTATGGCAATGGAGGAATCAACACCCCTCATGATATCAAATTAGTTGGAGATAGTTCTTTTGCATGTCTTATTACTATGCCGCTGGCAACAAACTATCACTATCTTTTTTACCTTGATACCTTGGTACTGCCTTCCGGTCTTAATAATGATAATCCCTGGCCCAACTATCCAATGTGTAATAAACATATGAATTATAGTACATGTCTCGCCTTGGTTACCTTCGATTTTTCAGGAAATGCTATAGAACAGCATTTTTTGCAAAAAACTTTTCTTGACTCGGAATTTAATGATATTGTGAGTCATAATAGTTTACAAAACGATACTCTCCCTTGTTATGTCAACATGGAAATAACCCATCCGTCATTTGCATTTGACAACGAGGGGAATATATTCATCAGTCGCTGGGCATTCGACTATGCAATACCGGACTATTCTGTGGAAAATGGTTCTATTAGAGCTATAAAATTCTGGTGTGACCAACGTGAAGTAGGATGTGTAAGTGCTGACAGTTCAAGAAGTACCACCCCGCAATTGCTAAAATTTGCACCTCATTTTGATACGCTCCTTGATAGTAAATATGTGTTTCAGACTGCTGCATCGGGTATAAACTGTGCCAGAACTCATCTTGAAATAGACAAAGACAACAACATTTATGCCATTATTCAGAATGATCCGATTTTGAATCATACAGCCACAGTCGGTTTGGATACCGTAAACGGTATCTTCTTTAAAGTAAATGACAAATGGCACGCAGAGAAATATTTTACTATTAGATATACCCCACAACTTGTACCAGAATCAGTAATAATGATTGAGGACACAATAACTGATACACTTTCTTTTCAGGCAAAGATATTCAGCATAATTGAAGCGATAACTTTTGATTATGACAGCAATTACGTTATTATGGCATGCTCCCCAAGAAAAAATATTATTGGATACCCTGATATTAACACAGATAATTCATACTTCAAAATTAATGGAACGCCAACAAATCTCCATGGTAATACATGTATAGTTGTCTTTGACAGAAATAACATGAAATTAAAAAACTATGGGCAGTTGGTGACAACATCCGGTTGCTCTTTTCTTCTGGGAAGGGCAAGTGGCAACATCGCATGTAGCAAAAACAGGATATTTGTACAGTCTCTTTATCGTGACAGCATTGTTTTCCCAGACCAGTCTTACACCACCTCCCACAACCCGTCTCCGGGAATATGTCTTGGAGTGTTTGATTACAACTGCAACCTTATAGAAGGTATAGATTATCAATCCTGTTCTTCAACAAATCAACCTGGCCCAATCAATATTTATGATAGTTCGTTATATTTAATCAACCGCCTATCTTCCGATGCCGCCTTTGGCTCCATTCTCACGCCTTCCCGCGGTTCCTATTTTGCCTGCATCGCCAAGTACAACGACCCTGCTTTTTCGAGAACCTATGTGCGGCCAAGGGACACGACGGTGTGTGTGACGGTGGAGGAAGAGGAGCTGACGGTGGTGCGCTATCCCAACCCCACGACCGGAAGGCTCACCATCGACATGAAGGACCGGCCGCTGCGTGAGGCCTGGGTCGCCGCCATGGACGGCATCGCCGAGCCCCTGCCGGTCACCCCGCTGGGCGGCGGGCGCTATGCCGCCGACCTCTCCGCGCGCCCCGACGGTACATACATCCTCGTCCTCGTCGCCGACGAC
>JAFURZ010000009.1 GCA_017480785.1 Bacteroidales bacterium | reverse complement strand
GGTGGTGCCGTCGCCAGCGATGAAGCCCACACCGCCGTACTCAATCTCGTAGCTTTCAGCACCAGTCGCGGTCCAGGTGATGGTGACGCTGTGGGCAGCGAGATTCGAGTGGTTGACGCCGGTCACAGGCTGGCAGGTGACAGTGGTCAGGTCCACGGTGTCGCTCCACGGGCTCTTCCAGTCGGAGGCACACACGGCACGCACGGCGACGCTGTAGGTCACGCCGGCGTTAAGGCCGGTGACATCCAGGCTGGGCGTATCGGTCACGCTATAGGTAGTGTCATAGAGGGGCGAGGCACAGAAGACGCGCACCTCCCAGTCGTTCTCGTCTTCGCCGACAGTCCAACTGACGGTGGCACCGTTGTAGGACTCGTTGCTGACGGCCACAGCCGTAGGCACGGCGCACGGGTGGCGCGGGGTGGTCACGGGCATATAGACCCACTCACTGGTGTTGTTGGCACTGCATACTGCACGCACTGCAATCACGTAGTCAGTCTGGTCGGTCAGGCCGGTGAAGGTGTAGAAGGTGTCGAGGACGACAGTGCCGCTAGCGGGAGCCACCCAAGTGCTGCCCTCTACTATGGCCACCTCGTAGTTGGAGGCAGTGCCGGTCCAGTTGAAGGTAATGGCGGTCTCGGCGGTGTCTATGTCAAGGACGAGAGGCTCATCGCAGTTAGCGGCATTGCAGCTGATGAGCTTCATCGTCGGACGACGCTGGTAGCGGAACTTGTTCGTACCCGTGAAGGAGGAGGGATTGTAGGCGCTGATGGTGTCGGTTCCGTCAACATAGTAGACGAGGTACTTGTAGTCGGCGGTTGAAGTGATATCGAAGGTGTACGTCGAGCCGTCATAATCACCGCTGTTGTCCTGGACGATGACCAAGAGGTTGCTGTGGCCGTCCCAGACATAGGTAGTGTCGAGGGCGAAGAAGTTCCAACCCTGCGAGCAGTTGAGGCTGCCGTGGTAGACCTTGACGGCGGTGGCGGGATTCACGGCCACGGCGTCGGTGCCGGCAAACTGGGTGAGCGTGGTGGGTTGCAGCCAGATGTTGACGTTGGTCTTCTTGGTCGTGGCCGAGGTGTAGTGGTAGCTGTAGGCGAGGTGAGAGATTTCGCCCACGCCGACGAGCTCGGCGCTGTCGATGATGGTCTGAGAAAGGGTGTAGCGGTAGTAGTTGTTCACGGGACCCTGGTTGTTGGTGCCAGTGGCAGTGCCAGTGAAGACCTCAACGGCGTTGTCGCACATAGCAGTCATGAGGGTCGAGACGAGGCTCCAGTCGCCGGTGTCGGTGGCGGAGCAGATGGGACGCACACGGAAGTCGTAGTTGGTGAGCTCGTTCAGACCGGTGACGTTGTAGGGATGGCTGGTGACAGTGACGGTGGTGGCGCTGTCGGCCAGATGACCCGTCCGGGCATACTGCATCTGCCACTGCGTGGTGGGAACCTGGTCGATCCAGTCGACCGAGATGCTGGTGGTGCTGGCGGCAGAGGCATGCACGTCGAGCACACGCGGACAGCTGGGCAGGTAGTGCACATCGATGTCGTCGATGTAGCGGTAGCTGTAGTAGGTGGTGGCAGTGGTGTTGTGGTTGCGGAAGGCGATGGTGCGGCTGGTGCCGGTGTAGGTGCCGAAGTACACGGTCTGCTCCATGTGGGTGCTGGCGGGCGTGGAGATGGCCTGGACGGGTACGAAGGTGGTACCTTCCATCACGCCGACCTCAAGCAGGTAGTTGGTCGAGGTGGTGTAGTCCCAGAAGGTCAGCTCGAGGCTGTCGAGGCTGGTGGGCATCGGGGGCAGGATGGTGTAGCTCTCGCCGTAGAGGTAGAGGCAGTAGCTGCCGCTGTGCGAATAGCTCGCGCTGTAGTACACCTTGGGCAGGTAGGAGCCCGTCTGGTAAGTGGCAGTGCCGGTCATGATGTAGTTCCAGCAGCTGGGGATAATGCCGTAGTCCTCAGCGCCGTTGGTGGTAGTGCTGCGGATACCGTCGAAGTTCTCCTGATAGGGCAGAGTGACGGGGTTGCAGGCGGTGCGGACGGTGATGTAGCGGGCACGGCCGGTATCGGCGACATCGCATAGCGGGCGCACGGCGAAGGTGTAGACCGAGTCGGGCTGCAGGCCGGTGATAGTGGGTATCGAGTCGTAGACCACGGTACTGGTGTTGCCGTAGCTGACCACCCATTCGCTTTCGGTGCCAGTGGTGTTCCAGCTGAGGGTCACACTGTTATCGGTGACATCGGTGTACTGGAGATTGGCAATCTTCGGGCAGGTGGGGATGTAGTCCACCTCGATGTCGTCGATGTAGTGGTAGCTGTAGTAGGTAGTAGTATTGACAGTGTAGTAGTTGCGGAAAGCGATGATGCGGCTGGTGCCGTGGTAGGTGTCGAACTTGACAATCACTTCCTGATGTGTGGAGGCGGGATAGGAGATGGTGTCGACAGGCACGAAGATGTTACCCTCCATGGCACCGACAACCAAAGCGTAGTTAGCCGAGGTGGTGTAGGTGTTGAAGGTTATCTGCAAACTGTCGAGGCTGGTGGGCACCGGGGGCAGCATGGTGTAGCTCTGGCCGTAGAGGTTGAGGCAGTAGTTGCCACTGTTGGAGTAGGTCGTGCTGTAGTACACCTTGGGCAGGTAGGACCCCGTCTGGTAGGAGGCGGTGCCAGTCATGATGTAACTCCAGCAGCTGGGGACAACGCCATAGTCGGCTGTGCCGTTGGTGGTAGTGGTGCGGATGCCGTCGAAGTTCTCGGTGTAGGGCAGGGTGACGGCGGCGCACGGCGTGGTGAAGCTGAAGAAGACGGTGTCGGTGCTGCAGTCGCCGACCAGTTTCACATCGTATTCGGTCTGCGGGGTGAGACCCATGAGCTGAATGCTGTGGCCGGAAGTGACTTCGGTGACGGTGGCGGTACTATCGTGGACACCATAAATAATAGTATAGGAAGAGGAGTTGCTACGGTTCCAGGCCAGGCCGGCTTCGGTGCCGGTGAGGTTGGTGGTGTGCAGATTCTGCGGGGTGATGCAGGAGGGCTGCACATCGACCACCACATTGTCGATGTAGTGGACCGAGGAGGTACCGCCGGTGGTCACATTCTTGAAGGCAATGCGGTTGGCGGTGCCAGTGTAGTCGGAGAAGTAGACCGTGCGGTTGTAGATGTTGGTGTTGAGGTCGTAGCGCAGGGTGTCGTAAGGCACGAAGGTGCTGGAGAAGCCATCGGCGGCAGTGCTGACAGTACCCACAATCAGGCCCTGAGAGGCGGGAGTGGTGCAGTACTCACGGAAGCTGATGGCGAGGGTGTTGAGCTGAGCCGACATCTCGGGCAGGGCGGCGACGCCGAGCTCGGAGAAGTAGAGGCAGTAGTTGCCCGAAGCGGTGTAGCCGCTCTCGGTGGTATAGTAGGTGCGCGGACGTCCGGTGCCGCTGAAGCTCTCGGAGAGCCAGCAGTTAGGCATCATGTCGGCCGAGGTGTTGCCGGCAGGCATCACGTGGTCGAAGTCCATCGTGTAGGGCAGCGTGGTGACAGGAGCACATTCGGTGGTGAACTGAACGACCTGCGAAGCTGCGGAGTTGGCGCCGATGAGGCTGCACACGGTGAAGACATAGGCGTCGTAGTTGGTGCTGTGGTCCAGACCGGTGATGGTGGCCGGCGTCGTGGCAGGGGCAAGGGTGTCGGACCCTTCGCCGCCGGGGACGAAGCCGCGCGGGCCATACACCACATAGTAACCCGTGGCGTTCTCGCCGTCGGTGTTCCAGCTGATGGTAGCCGTGGTGGTGGTCACCGTGTCAAGGCTGACAGTGGGAGGCGTGCAGGAGGGGATGTAATCGAGCACGATGTCGTTCAGGAAGCTGTAGTTGTCGCTAAAGGCATCATAGAAGGCAAGGTGGTAGTTGTTGTATGCCGTGTCGATGTTCTCCAGGGAGTAGGCAATGTTCACCGTCGAGGTGTTGGGGTCGATGTCGGAACGCACCAGGGTGTCGAGCACAATCATCGAGGTGATGGGGGTCGTCTGGTCGGGGATGACGCCGAGGAGCAGGCGTGCGCCGGTGCCACCCTGGGTCAGCTTGAAGTTGAGCTGCAACTCATTGAGCGGAGCATTGACGCGCGGCATGATGAGGTAGGCGCCATGGTAGAGGAAGATGAGCATATCTTCGCTACCGGTCAGGCGGGTGACGCGCGGATAGACATCGGTGCCGTTGAAGCGGGTCTGGCCCACCACCCAGCAGGGACGCACATAGTCGCCGTAGCCGTTGCTCTCGAAGTCCTCGGCAATAGGCAGGGCGGCGTTGCCGCACAGAGTGACAGCACTGATGGTGCCGTAGACCATGCCGCCTTCGCAGCTGTAGCCCACGCGGATCTCCCACGTCTCGGAGGGCGTGAGGGTGTTGACCACACAGGTACCGGTGGTGTTGCTGGTCTCGAACGAGGTCCATGCGGTGGTGTTGACCATGCGGTATTCGACGGTGTAGCTCGTGCCAGTCTGGGTCTCCCACTGGATGGTGATACTGTTCTCGGTGGAGGCAGTAGCCATCGGCACGGGGATGTCGCAGTCGGACATCTCGCAGTCGGCGGGAGTGAAGATAACATGGTTACGATACTGGCTGAGGTAGCTGGTACCCGTGGTGGGATTGGCAGGGTTGATGTCGGCAGTATTTGAGGAATAGATGGCACGCATGGTGTCAACCAGGTTGCTCGAGGCGAAGTAGGCGGTGTTGGCAGACCAGGCCGTGCCAGTGTTGTCGTCGACAACCAGCACCAGGTTGCTATCCACATCGCGCACAAAGGTCTGGGTGAAGTGCATCGTGAACCAGTTGAAGCCCTCGTACGGGCCGCTGTAGACCTGTGTCAGGCTCGACAGGGGGATGAAGTCGGTGGCACTGGCAAACTCGCTCTTCGAGGTGTTGCCCAGGTAGACCGTGACGTTGCGGCGGTTGTAGGCATAGCCATCGTTATAGAAGGCCACGGCCGAGATGCTGTCAATGCCGCCGAGCTCCTCAGCGAGGTAAATCTGCTGGGTGTAGCTGTAGGGCGAAGCGGCACGCACGGGCAGGGCCGAGAAGTTGGTGGCGTATTCGCCGGTGGTCTCTTCGGTGCAGAGGGTAGTGGTGAGGTAGTTGGGCTCACCCTCGACCACGAGGTTGCCACACAACGTGCTCACCGAGTAGGTGTAGTTGGTAGCCTCTTCGAGGTTGCCTGCATAGTAGTAGGTGTTGGTCACCGTGTCGACATGCACTGAATCGTAACCAGTCTGGTTCCAGCTGACGATGTATCCAGTGGGGGCATTGCCCGTCGAGGGAGCGTTCCAACTGAGGCTGAAGGCATGGTTTCCTATGCTGGCCACAGTGAGGTCCTCCACCGGCATGCAGTCGGGCGTGGTGGTGAAGGAGGTCATCATGGCGCGGCTGGGCTCGATGGTGCACTCGCCCTGAATCCACACATAGTAGGTGGTGCTGCCGCTGAGGCCTGTCAGGGTGTAGTAGCTGACCGAGCCGCTGACGGTGGCGCTGTCGGTGACAGCACTGCGGTTGGGCGAGGTGCCCCAGAAGATGTTGGCACCGTTGTAGCTGTTGCTGGTGTCGACCCAGCCGAGGGTGGCCGAGTTGTCGGTGATGTTGGTCATCGTCAGCGAGGTCGGCGTGGCGCAGCTGCTGTTCTGCCACACCTCGATGTCGTCGATGTAGTGGTAGCTATAGTAGGTGCTAGCGGTGGTATAGACATTACGGAAAGCAATGTAGCGGCCAGTGCCGGTGTAGTTGCTGAAGTCGATTTCATGATATTCAGGAACCGACGTGCCGGTATTGGTAATCTGCTGGATGGTGTCGAAGGTGGTGGCATCCGTCGGATCGGTCATCACACCCACATAGAGCAGATAGGAGGCACTGGTGGAGCGGGTCCAGAAGCCCATGCTCACCATGTTGGCGTCGACAGGCAGCTGCTGGAGCGTCGTGTAGCTGACGCCGTAGAGGCGCAGGCTGTAGTTGCCGCTATGGCTGTAGGTACCCGTGGTGGAGGAGTAGTAGAGCTGCGGCTGGTAGGAGGCGCCCTGATAGGTCGAGGTGCCGGTCATCAGCCAATCCCAGCAGGACGGCTGCGCACCCGTGGCAGCCGAGATGCTGGTGGTGTAGCCCTCGAAGTCGTCGAAGTAGGGCAGCGTCATATAGGGTTCGCAGGCCGTGCGGGCCAGGATTGACATTGCGCGGCTCGAGTCGGTGGCATCGCACAGGGCGCGCACCTCATAGGTGTAGGGCGTGTTGGCGGTCAGGCCGGTAATGGTGACGGAGGGCACAATGGTAGTCGTGTAGAAACCGTGGCCGTCGCTGACAGACCAGAGGTCTTCAGTGCCACCGGCAGTCCAACTCAGCGTCACGCTGTTCTCGGTCACCGAGTCGATGGCCAGGTTCTCCACATGCGGGCAGGTGGGGATATAGTCGACATAGATGTCGTCAATATAATGGTAACTAAAATAAGTAGTAGCCGCGGTGGTATAATAGTTGCGCAGGGCCAGGCGGTGGCTGGTGCCCGTGTAACTGCTCAGGTTGAGCTCGACGAAATTGGACGTCGACGCCGACAGATGGGCGGTGTCGATAGGCACGAACTCGCCATCCTCGATAGCACCGACAATGAGGCCATAGTTGGCCGAGGTGGTGTAGTCGTAGAACGAAATCATCAGGCTGTCGACGGAGGTCGGCATCTCGGGCAGCTCGTAGTAGCCCACACCGTACAGATACAGGCAGTAGTTGCCGCTGCGGACATAGTTGGTCGAGGTGGAATAGAACACACGGGGCCAATAGGTGCTTGCCTGATAGGTGCTGGAACCGGTCATGGTGTAGTCCCAGCAGTTGGGAAGCAAGCCATAGTTGGCGGTGGTGCTGGTGGTGACAGCGTCGAAGTTCTCGCTGTAGGGCAGCGACACCGGCAGGCAGGGCGTGAAGGCCGTGGCCGTGGCGGCATAGAGGGTGTTGTCGTCATCGTCGCACTCGAAGCTCACGCGGAACTCATAGTTGGTGCCGGCGTTGAGGCTGTCGATGGTGTAGGTGGTGTTGGTCACACCCGTGGCGGCGTTGGTCCACACCGCAGCACCCTGGATGCGGTAGTCCACATCCCATGCGGTCTCGTCATAGCCCGGAACCCAGGTCAGGGTGGCCGAAGTGGCGCTCAGGTCGGTCACTGCCAGCGCCGGAGCGGCACAGGTGGCCTCTGTGGTGCACTCGGCGGTATAGAAATGAATGGCCGCACGATAGGAGTAGATAGAACCGGCGGTGCCGCCATTGTAATTACTGAGGGTGAACTGGTTGCTGGCCAGGTAGCGGTAGCGTGCACGGTTGGTAGCCGACACATAGTAGCCGTTGAGGCCGCTCGACAAGGTCTGGGACGTGCCCGTGGGCTGGTTCATGAAGGTGGTGATGATAATGCTGCTCGTACCGTCCCAGACGAAGGGGGTGGAGAAGTTGTAGTGCTGCCACCCCGCGGTGCCGGTGGGGTGTGCGGCGGGGCCGTACACCTGCATCTGGTTGTTGGGGTCCTCGATGTTGGCGTCAGCAATCGTAGTGGTGGAGGTGTTGCCCATGAAGATGGTGAACTCCTTGGCATAGGTCGAGGCGGTGAAGCCGAGGTCGATGCCCGTGATGGGGCCGGCAGTGAGGCCGGCGGCCGTCAGCTCGGCAGCGGTGTAGATGGTCTGGTAGACCGTGTTGCCCGACGAAGCATAGGCCAAGCAGCCCGAGATGCCGCTCGTCGAGTTGGTGAATTCCACAGTGTCGAGGCTGGTGGCATCCACTTCCACACAGTTGAAGGAACGGGTGTTGAAGACGATGCTGTCCACGGCGCCTTGTTCGCTGCCGCAGTCAGAGCGCACCCACACTTTGTAGGTGGTGCCGGCCGTGAGTTCGGAGAGCTGAGCCACGGGATCGGTGGGATAGATTGTGGTGGGATCGTCGCTGCCGACAGCCTCATAGGTCAGTTCGTAGCCCACGGGGGTGTCGTAGCCCTCCCGGTAGTTCCAGGTGAGCAGGGCGGAACCGGGCGTAGTACCTGCGACGGTGAGGTCGACAATGTTCGGGCAGTTGGGCATCACCTCGAGGGTGATGTCGTCCACCGTGGCATACCACGATGTCGTGGGACGCACAGCCTTGATGGCTACATACTGGCCATAGCCCTCGAAGTCTCCGAAGGTCACGATATACTCGTTATAGGTAGTGTTGCCACCCACCACGACATTCTGCACCAACTGGAAGGTGCTGACGTCGGTGGGGTCAGTCATCACACCCACCTGGAACCTCACATCGTAGGACGCGGCGGTGGCACGGGCCCAGAAGCGCAGCTGCAGGGTGTTCATGGCGAAGTAGTCGGTGTCCACGGCAGGCAGCACTACCACCTGGTAGTCGCCATAGGTGGTGGCGGTGGTGGAGTTGAACCAATAGAGGCCCTTGCCGCCGTCAGGCGTGACGTTGTAGCTGGCCGAAGCACTCACATAGGGCCACCCGAAGTAGGTGGTGCCGTTGTTCAGGCGATGCATGCAGTCTACGAAGGTCTGACTGGAGGCGCTACCCGTTGCGGCCGCCTCGAAGGTCTGCGTGTAGGGCAGGCTGTCGAGAGCCACACACTCGGTGCGGATGCTGCCGCCTACATACAAGCTGGTGCTACCGGAGCATTCCGCAGCCACAGCATAGGTGTAGGGCGTGTTGGGGGTGAGGTTGGTGAAGGTATAGGTGGTGCCGGAAACGCCATAGACGGTGTCTTCGCCGACAGAGACGGTGAAGCTCGTGTTGCCGTTGGCGCTCCAGGTGAGGGTCACCTCGTGGGGGGTCGACGTAGCCGCAACATTCTCGGGTGCATCGCACCAGCTGTCGGTCAGATAGATGTCATCGATGGCCAGATACTGCAGTACACTCGGCTTGGGCCACTTGATGGCGATATAGCTGCCCGTGCCCGTGTAGCTCGACAGAGGCACGACGAAGAGCTGCCAGTCGGTGGTCACCTCGGTAGCCGTAAAGGTATAGACCGGGGTGAAGCTGCTAGTGTCGGCGGGGTTGGACATCACGCCGACGATGGGTTGGGGATGATAGGTAGCGCCGGTGGTCTTGGCATAGAAAGCGAGCGTCAGGTCGCTCACGTCGTACATCGTCGGATCCACCTGCGGCAGCACGGCATATTCATTGTTGGCGTAGCCTGCGGTGGTGGTGTGGTACCAGTACATGCCCACCGAACCGCTGTGCACATAGCTGGCAGTGGTCGTGAGGTAGGGATAATAGTTATAGGAGGTATTCGAAGCGTCGTTGACGCGCGTCCAGCAGGAGGGGAAAGCATCGGCATTGGAGGGGAAGCTGGTCACGCCCTCGAAGTCGTTCTCGTAGGGCAGGCTGGTGAGGGGCTCGCAGAGGGTGCGGATGCTGCCCTCGAGCGTCAGGCTGGCGCTGCCCGAGCAATTCGCCATAACGCCGTAGTTGTAGAGCGTGTTGGGGTCGAGGCTATTGAAGGTATAGGTGCTGTCGGTGACGTTGGAGACAGTGTCGTCGCCGGCATAGACGATGAAACTCGTGCTGCCGTTGGCGTTCCAGCTGAGGGTCAACTCACTGGAGGTCGTCATGGCCGTCAGGTTCGTGGGGGCATTGCACCAGCTGTCGGTCAGGAAGATATCGTCGATGGCCATATACTGCAGCGCACTCGGCCTAGGCCACTTGATGGCGATATAGGCGCCGTTGCCTGTATAGCTGGCCAGCGAGATGGCGAAGAGCTGCCAGTTGGTGGTGAGGGCGGTATCGCTGAAGGTGTGCACCGCCACGAAGGTCGAAGTGTCGGTGGGATCGGTCATCACACCGATGATGGGTTGCGGATGATAGCTGGTACTGGTGGTCTTGGCATAGAACGCCAGGGTGAGGTCGCTGACGTCGTAGACCGTCAGGTCAACCGGAGGCAGCACAGCATACTCGTTGCTGGCATAGGTATTAGTGGTGCTATGATACCAGTACATGCCCACCGAGCCGCTGTGCACATAGGTGGACGTGGTGGAGAGGTAGGGATAGTAGTTGAACGTGCCCGAGGCATCGTTGATGCGGGTCCAGCAGAGGGGGAAGGCCTCGGCATAGGGGACAGCCGAATAGGCCGGGTCGTCCTCGAAGCCGTTCTGGTACGGCAGGGAGGATATCATCATGCAGCTTGTATAGGCCGAGACGGGGGTCGAGAGCGCAGCATAGTCACCACCGCCGCAGTTGGCCATGACGGCGAAGGTGTATCCCGTGCTGCCCTCGAGGCCGGTGACGGTGTAGGTGGTGCCGCTGACACCGCTCTGCACGAGGGTGGTGTCGGTGGCCGTGAGGCGGTAGATGTCGTAGGTGGCCGATGTGTTGCTGGCGTCGGTCCAGGTAAGGGTAATGCTCGACGAAGTGATGAGCGAGTCGGGCGCCGCAAGGTCGGTCACCCTGTTGCACGACGGGGCCTCCGAGATGACCACATCGTCGATATAGGTGCTGGAGCTGTAGTAGCTCTGGCCCTCAAAAATCAGGTAGACCGTGCCCGTCAGGGTGATGGGAGCGGTCTCATACTGGTACCATCCCGTCGTGGGGACGATGTCGGGATAGGCCATCGTGCGATGGCGCGAATAATGACCCAACAGCACGGCATTGGGGCCGATGGTGTCGGTGGGGCTGGCATAGACCTTGATGCCCTCGGGGTTGTTGTTGGTCGCGGTGCCGTTGCGCTGAATCCAGAACGACACCACATAGCCGTTGGCGCTGGTGAAGTTCATCGCGGGGAACACCAGCATGGTGGTGTGCACCGCCGAAGAAGAGCCCTTGTCGGGCAGTATCAGAGAATTACTGCCGGTGTGTTTGTACGTCGTCGACGTACCACCATAGATGTGCCAGATACGGTTGGCTGTCGATGCCGTGCCCGAGGTAGACTCGTTGCGCCAGCAGGTGCCGAACACATTCGTGGTGCAGGCCGCCGCCGCGGTGACCGTGGAGGTGAAGCCCTCCGAGGCCTCGAAGCCGTAAGTCACCGGGAAGGTGCTGATGGGCGTGCACGACTGCGCACGCGACGTCCACGGCACCATCAGTGCCAGGAGCATCAGAAACGATAATTGCTTTCTCATGATGTTGTGTATTAAATTGGTTAATATTCTGATTACCATTTTCTATTTCTTTCCTTACCACCATTTCGGCGGGACAAAACCAACTGCAAAGGAACATAAAAGAAATGGAAAAAACAAGTTTTTTTGTTTTTTTAACATTTCCATAAGCCCTCTGCCGGCCGTTAACTATAAGAACGTAAAATGAGAGTCGGAAACTACAGCAGCCGTCGTGAAATATTTTCCGCTGCTGAACATCAACCGATTATAATCATTTCGACTTGATTTCGACTTGAAATCAAGTCGAAATCAAGTTGAAATGAAGTCAACCGACAGTAAATCAACGGGCGTCAATAGCAACCCTCGACGAAGTTGAGGAGGCGGGGTTTGAGGTATTCGCGCTCTTCGAGGAAGGCCATGTGCGCCACATCGGAGAGCAGGAGGCTCTCGGAGCGGCGCGGCAGGAGGGTCTGGGTGACGGCCAGCTCGATGGGTATGCGGGGGTCGTTCTTGCCATAGACGAAGTAGAAGGGCACGTCGAGCTGCTGCAGCACGTCGAGGCGCGAGGGGCGCTGGGCCATGCCGCGCTGGGCGGCGATGATGGAGGCTGTGGTGGTCTCGAGGCACTGGTCGCTGAGGTCTTTGATGTCGTGCGAGAGGGCGGCGGTGCGGCTCTCGTCGAAGAGCGAGGGGACGAAGCCCACTATGTAGGAGGCGCGGTTCTGCTGGACGGCCTGGCACACCTCCTCGCGGCTCTGCCGCTTCTCGGGGCTGTCGGCCAGGGCATGCGAGTTGATGAGACCCAGTCCCTTGACCGAATAGGGGTAGCGGTCGGCGAAGGCGAGGGCTACGTAGCCGCCCATGGAGTGGCCCACCATGACACACTGGTCGACGCCGGCGGCGTTGAGCACCTCCTTGACAATGCCGGCCATGAAGTCGGTGGTGTGCACGTCACAGAAGGTGTCGGTGAGGCCGTGGCCCGGCAGGTCGATGGTGATGACGCGCAGGCGGTGCATGTAGCTCAGCACGTAGGAGCTCCACACGTCGAGGTTCTGCATGAATCCGTGCAGGAGAACGAGGGTGCGCGTGTTGCCGCGGCCTTCGTCGCGATAGTGCACGGTGCGGCCGTCGACGGTCAGTGTACGGTGTTGTTCCATAGCGGTCAGGGTATTATAAACGACGCTGCAAAATTACAGATTTTTTTTCACATACAGTCCCTCTCCGGGAAAAGAAATACCCAATCCAGTGTTAATAACTTGACGGCTAACAGCTCCCGCCTTCGGCGTAATCCAGTAGACGCAAAGCCCGCGGAGCGGGCGACAGATAATAGCCGTGGGTGCAAACCCACGGTCAGCGCGATACACTCCATATCCCACCTGAGCCCCAGAGGGGCGACACATTCCCGCTTTTTTCCATCGCCCCTCCGGGGCTCACAAGCTATGCGGCACCGTACCCCGTGGGTTTGCACCCACGGCTAAATTCCATCACCCCCACGGGGTGTGGTCGGGAAAATAAGGAAGGATTATTCGCGGAAGCGGACGGAGACGCCGTCCGTGCCGGGGCGGGCGTTGCCGTAGGGCGAGAGGAGCATGCGCGCGGCGGCGACGCCACGCTGGGCCAGGAAGTCGCGCAGGACTTCGCAGCGTTGGAGCGCGAGGGTGTAGGCCTGGCGCGCGTCGGGGCCGGGCACGTCGACGAAGAACTCGGCGACGGCGGCGGGATGGGCCGTCAGGAAGCGGGCCAGCTGTTCGAGCTGCAGCTGTGCCACGGGGAGCAGCTCGGTGCCGTCGGCCGAGAAGCGTACCACCGGCAGGGGCAGGGGTCGGTCGGTGCCGACGAGGTCCTCATAGGTGTAGGCCGGCATGCGGTAGACGCCGAGGAGGTCGGGGTCGACAGGGGTGGCGATGACGAAGGTGGTGCCCGCGTCGGCCAGGAGGGCGTAGCGGGTGCCGCGGCGCATGCTCACGTCCACCTTGCCGGCAGGCTCGCCGCCGTTGCGGTCGACGACCTGGGTGACGGTCTGGTGGTCGACGTCGGCCACATAGAGTCGCACGAGCGAGGAGCCGAGATCGGCGACGTCGAGGCTGTAGGTGCTGCCGGCGCCGGCGGTGTCGTGGCTGGTGGGCACGCTGTAGGTCAGCCAGTCGCCCGAGACGTTGGAGGCGAAGTAGAGGTGGCGTTCGTCGTCGCTGAGGCTGAGGTCGGCCTCACGGAAGGGGGTGTTCACCTCGCGTCCAAGGTTGCGCGGCTCGCCCCAGGAGGTCCAGTCGGAGGGGTCGGTGCGCTCGACGACATAGATGTCGCCGAAGCCGAGGCCTGTGTGGGCGTCGCTGACGAAGTAGAGGGTGCGCAGGTTGCGGCTGATGACGGGGTAGCGCTCGCAGTAGGGGGTGTTGACCTTGGGGCCCAGATTGACGGGGGTGCCCCAGCCGTGGCCGGTGAAGGGAATGAACCAGAGGTCGGTGGCGAGGGCAGTGTCGCCGTGGAAGTTATCGCCCGAGGCCTGCAGGTTGTAGCCCCCGGGCCGGTCGGAGGCGAGGAGTATGCCGCTGCCGTCAGGCAGCAGACAGGCGTCGGTCTCGATGTAGTCGGTGTTGACGGGGAATGGCGGCAGGTCGCTGACGCGCCAGCTGCTGTCGGCGGCGTCGTACTCGGCAATCCACACGTCGCCGTCGCGTGAGAGGGTCCTACGCCCTCCTGTCTCCTCTCTCCGCTCTCCACTCGCCACTCGCCGCTCTCCACCCTTCGGGGGTGTAGCCACGAGGCGTCGCAGGGCGTCGTACTGGCTGCGCCACTGGTTGTCGAAGCATATCTCGAACTGCTCGATACGGAAGAGGGCGTCGGCGTAGCGACGCTCGCGCAGGAGGGGCTGCAGCATGCGTTGCAGGGGCACGATGGCGATGGCCTTGCCCATCATCAGGCGCACGTAGTCGGCATAGCGGTCGTAGGCCTTCTCGGTGTAATCGTCGAGGAGGGTGGCGTCGTCGATTTCGGTGGCGCGCTCCAGGTCGTCCTCGAGGGCCCGCGGGAAGGGGAAAGCGGGGTTGGCGTCGGCGAAGCGGGTCAGGGGGGCGCTGTTGCCCTCGACGGCATGCCAGGAGTAGTAGCGGCTGTAGACCTCGGCATAGTAGTTGTCGAGGGGGAAGTGGTCCACGTAGTACTGTGCCATGGTGGCGTCGCGGCGGGTGTAGATGAGGCGGCGGAGTCGTGCCAGGGCCTGGTCGGCCAGGGCGAGGTCGGCGTTGGAGTCGGCGAAGTGGGCCAGCTCCATGGCGGTCTGGCGCTTGGCGAGGTCGGCCTCGAGAAGGTGGTCGATGCGGAGGCGGGCCTGCTCGCTCTCGTCGCTGGCCGGGTAGCGCGAGAGGAAGGCGTTGTAGGCCTCCAGCGACCCCTCGGCGTCGGCGGCGAGGAATGCCAGACGCGCCTTGCGCCGGTCGGCGGCGCGGCGCACGGAGGGCAAGGCCGGGTAGGTGGCGGCCAGCGAGTCGACGGCTTCGACGGTGGCGGCAGCGGCGAAGTCGGCCGCCGCCAGGGAGCCTATGCGATCGCCCAGCTGCTCGGACTCGGTGGTGCCGGGGTAGGTCTGCATGAAGGCGTGGCAGTCGGCCACGCTGCCGCGGGCCAGGAGGCGGTCGAAGACCATCCGGTAGCGGCGCTCGCGGAGGAGGCGCACGAGGTCGGCATTGTCGGCGAAGTGGTCGAGATAGGCGTCCACTTCGGTCATCGGGAGGTCGGTGTGCAGCCGCACGGTCTCGAGGGCGGCGGCGTGGATGGCCTGCTTGAGTTCGCGGATGGAGGCCAGGGTGATGCCTTTGCGTTGCAGCTGCACCAGGTCGCGCACCCGGTCGCGGAGGAGGAGGTCGGCGTGGCACTCCTCGGTGAGGCGGGCATAGTCGATGGCCATGGGCAGGCTGCGCATGGGGTTGGAGTTGTCGAAGTAGAAGAGTGCGAGGTTGTAGAGGGTCTCTTCGTCGTGGGGGTGGAGGGCGAAGGCGCGGTGCAGGGCGGTGAAGCGGGCGGCATAGTCGTCGTCCGACTCCTGTGCCCGGGCGCTGCCTGCGCCGGCCATAGTGGCTATAGCGGCAATGGTGACTATAGAGACTATGAACCTTTTCAACCTACCGCCTTTCATTTTACCGACGAGAGTATCTTTTTGAACTTGACCTCCATGTCCTCGTAGGTCTCGCGGGTGGTCTCCAGGCGGAACTCGACGGCGGTGCGGCGCTCCTTGAAGTAGGTCATCAGGAAGCGATAGTCGCGCTTGTCGGAGGGCTTGGTGTAGATGCCCTCGTAGCCGAGGCCGCCGCGGGCGGGCAGCCCGTCGCCCTTGTTCCACTCGCGGAGCGATTGGTAGGGCTGGTCGACATAACGGTCGTAGACGAGCTCGTAGAGGTCGCTGCCGTAGCCATCCTTGACATAGATGCGCAGGAGGGGCAGGACGGTGTCGCCGGCGTCGTCGAGGAGCACCTCGCCGACATAGCAGTAGTAGTAGGTGTGGCTGCCGTCGTCACTCTTGAAGGTGCGGAGGTAGCTCCACTCGTTATTGTCAAGCTGGAAGCTGACGCTGGTGCCGGGAATGTTGATTTGGGCCGACAGGGGGGCCGCCATCAGCAGCACGGCCGCCAGGGCCAGCCAACGTCCGAGGGTTTTCATAGGTCTATCCTTTCTTTATAGAATTGCAACAAACGGTCGGTGAGGCGGTGTACGTCGTACTGCCCGTCCACCAGCCGGGCGGCGGCCTCCCCCACCCTGCGGCAGTAGTCGGGGTCGTCGACGAGGCGCCTGATTTGGCGCGCAAACTCGGTGGGGGTGTTGGCGATGAGCAGGTTCTCGCCGTCGGTGTAGTCGATGCCGCGGGCGCCGACGGTGGTGGTGACCACGGCCTTGCCCATCGACATGGCCTCGATTATCTTCACGCGGATGCCGCTGCCGCTGAGGAGGGGCACCACGTTGATTTGCTTCCCGGCGATGAAGCGGCGGGCGTCGTCGACCTCGCCCACGATGGTGACGCCGTCGATGCGGGCCTGCATGAGGCGGTCGGGCATCTTGCGGCCGGCCAGGTAGAGGTGGGCCTGCGGCACCTCGCGGTGCACCACGGGCCACACGCTTTCGAGCAGCCAGTTGATGCTCTCCTGGTTGGGCATCCAGTCCATGGCCCCGATGTGGAAGAGCGAGAGCGGCTCCACGGGCTCTGTGCCCCGTTCCCCGTGCTCCACCCCGAAGGGGATGGCCGTGACCGGGCGCCGGCAGCCGTTGGCGCGGAAGTAGTCGGCGTCGCCCTGCGTGATGCAGACGATGCCGTCGTAGTCGCCGAGGTGCTCCATCTCGTAGGCCCGGAGGGTGAGCGAGAGGTGCTTGAGGTACCAGCGCTTGAAGTAGCTGCGGGTGCTCTGGGCCACATGGCGCCAGATGAGGTGCTCCACGTTGTGGGCGCGGAGGATGACCTTGGCCTGCGAGTAGCGGCGGATGATGGGCACGTAGGGGGTGAGGAAGATGCTCTCCACGTGCACCACGTCGAACCGCTCCTGCTGCAGGATGGCGGTGAGGCGTCGCGCGAAGGCGTCGCTGTGGTAGCGCTTCACGTGGTAGGACTCGCCGCAGAGCATGGCCACCGCAGCGGGCAGAGGCTTGACAGAGAGGTCGATATAGACCGACTCGAGGTTGGTGGCACGGAGGTAGTCGTCGGGCAGCTGGTCGCGGTGCACGGGGTGCTTGTCGGTCTCCACCGTCAGCACACGTACCTCGCAGCCGGCGCGCAGCAGGCCCTGGGTGATGCTGTTCATGGCCATCGTGCCGCCGTCGACGGGCGGATACGGGGGCTTGTTGCAGAGTTGGAGTACCTTCATGCCGTGAGTAACGCCAAAGTGACTCTTTTATTGTGCGAGGGGTTTATTCTTTCGGCAGCGCCTTGAAGCCGAAGCCGAGTATCTCGCTGCTCTCCATGATATTGACGAAAGCCTTGGGGTCGAGGCGGTGCAGGTTGCTCTTGAGCTTCACCATGTCGGCCCGGTCGAGGGTGACGTAAATCATCTTGCGCTCGTTGCCCTGGTAGAGGCCGGTGCCGGTGAGGCAGGTGCCGCCACGCTGTAGCTCATTGAGGATGTAGTCGCGCACGGTCTCCAGCTCGTCGGTGACGATGAACATGGTCTTGTAGCTCTTCATGCCGTCCACCACGAGGTCGATTATCTTGCTTTCGATATAGATGAGGAGGATGGAGTAGATGGGCAGCCGGATGTCGCCGATGATGAGGGTGGTCAGCGAGATGCAGCTGTCGACAATGAGCACCAGGGTGCCGAGCGATATCTTGGTGTACTTGTGGATAATCATGGAGATGATGTCCGAGCCGCCGCTGGTGGCGCCGGCACGGAAGATGACGCCGATGGCCACGCCATAGATGAGGCCGGCCACCACGGTGTTGAGGAACATGTCGGGCAGGAACCAGCGCTCCACTTCGCCGTCCATGTACGAGAGGGCCGTGTGCTGGGCGCTGTCGAGGAAGGCACCGTCGTGGATGAGGGGAGCATAGCCCCAGGTGGTCTCAAGGATAAAGGTGAAGAACGGTATCAGGATGACCGAGATGATGGTCTTCACGCCGAATTTGGGTCCCAGGATGATGGTGCCAATAATCAGCAGGGGGATATCCATACAGATACCCGCCACCGATATCTTCCAACCCCACAGGGCGTTGAACACGTTGGCCAAGCCATAGACGCCGCCCGGGGCCAGGTGGTAGGGGTTGACAAACATCACGTCGCCCACGGCGAACAATGCACTTCCGAGGATAAGCAGCAGGTAGGAGCCCACCTCTTTTTTCCAGTCTTTCGTTATCTTCACTTCTGTCATAATATATTATAAATTAGAATACAATACCTATTCACCCCCGTGGGGATGAATGTGCAAAGATACACATTTATTCTGATATCGGCATAGACTATTTCCGAAAGGTCTGTTCTTCGGCTGTTCTTCGGTTGTTCTTCGGTTGTTCTTCGGTTGTTTTCTTACTGTTCTTTTAGAAAAGTAAAAGAACAGCCATGGAACAGGCTGATACACATAAAGAAAGAGCCGGCCTGAAGGCCGGCTCTACTGGTGCGTCTGGGAGCGACAAACGGGGCTCGAACCCGCGACCTGCGGCTTGGGAAGCCGCCGCTCTACCAACTGAGCTATTGTCGCTTGAAGTATTAAAACGCCTTTATTAACGGAGGCTTTTCTCCTTTATTGTGCACTTTTGAAAACTTTTTTTTCAATCATTGCGGCTCAGGATGCTCAACAGACGGATAAACAGGTTGATAATGTCGAGATAAATGTCGAGGGCCGAGTCGACGGCGTTGTCGAGCGTCTTGGGGAAGGCCTGCGAGCGGGCCACGTCGTAGCCTATGTAGCCCGAGAAGATAATGACAAACAGCCAGTCGAAGAGCATGCCGCGGTAGCCGAGGAGGAAGGTGGCCACCACTTCGGCCAGCAGGCCCACCAGCAAGGCCACAAACAGCGTGCGTCCGAGGCCGAGGAAGAACTGCGGCGCCGTCACCGCCAGCACCAGCATGGTCAGCGTCACGATGGCGGTGAGGACCATAGCCTTGAATATTATTTCCACCGGGAACATCGGCAGTAGCATGGCCAGCATCAAGCCGATGGGCAGCACCACCAGGTTGTAGCCCACGAAGCTGATGAAGGGGTTGGTGCTCCGCGCGGCGATGATGATGCCCGCCAGCGTGGGCACCGCGTAGGCCAGCAGCCACATCCACCACTTGATGCGGGCTGCCACCGCCATCATCATGTCGCCCAGGAAGTAGACCATGGCAGCGTTGACCAGAAAGCCCCAGAACAACACAGCGCACATGACCACGTTGAACGTGCGCGCAGAGACACTGTCGGGCAGTCCCGACTCCAGACGGACCTCCTTGCGGTCACTCAAATAGGTGGTTACCGATGTTTCAGCCATAGTATTCGTATTTTCCGTTTTCTGTGTTGACGGTCACCTGGGCCTTGTCGGCAGCCTCGACATGACCTATTATCTGTGCGTCGACGCCGAACGAGCGGCTGATGTCGATGATGCCGCGGGCCGTGGCCTCGTCGGTGTAGAGTTCCATGCGGTGACCCATGTTAAACACCTTGTACATCTCCTGCCAGTCGGTGTGGCTCTCGTCGTGTATCATGCGGAAGAGCGGCGGCACGGGGAAGAGGTTGTCCTTGACGACATGCAGGCTGTCGATGAAGTGCAGCACCTTGGTCTGCGCACCGCCGGAGCAGTGTATCATGCCGTCGATTTTGGGGCGGTATTCGTCCATCACCTTGCGGATGATGGGGGCGTAGGTGCGTGTGGGCGAGAGCACCATGTGGCCGGCATCGACGCCCGGCACCTCGGTGGGGTCGGTGAGCAGCTTGGAGCCGCAGAAGACCACCTCGTCGGGCAGGTTGCGGTCGTAGCACATGGGGTACTTCTCTGCATATACGTGCGAGAAGACATCGTGGCGTGCCGAGGTGAGGCCGTTGGAGCCCATGCCGCCGTTGTAGGCCGTCTCGTATTTGGCCTGCCCATAGCTGGCGAGACCCACGATGACGTTGCCGGCCTGGATGCGGGCATTGTCGATGACGTCGGCGCGGCGCATGCGGGCTGTCACGGTGCTGTCTACGATGATGGTGCGCACCAGGTCGCCCACGTCGGCCGTCTCGCCGCCGGTGAGGACGATGTCGATGCCCATGTCGCGCATGGTCTGGCAGAACTCCTCGGTGCCGCCGATGACGGCCGAGATGACCTCGCCGGGCACCAGCTGCTTGTTGCGTCCGATGGTGGAGCTGAGCAGGATGTGGTCGAGGGCGCCCACGCAGAGCAGGTCGTCGGTGTTCATCACGATGGCGTCCACGGCGATGCCCTTCCACACCGAGAGGTCACCCGTCTCGCGCCAGTACATGTAGGCCAGGCTGCTCTTGGTGCCGGCGCCGTCGGCGTGCATGATGTTGCAGTAGCCGGGGTCGCCACCCAGCAGGTCGGGTATTATCTTGCAGAAAGCCTTCGGATAGAGGCCCTTGTCGATATTCTTGATGGCGTTGTGCACGTCCTCTTTCGATGCCGAAACGCCGCGTTGGTTGTATTTATCCATTGAACACTCTTTTGACTGCAAAAATACAACTATTTTACCGATTGGCCAAATAAAACTTACTGCTACCTCACTATCAGTTTCTTCACACCCACCGATTCCTTCAGGCGGACATAGTAGACGCCACGTGACAGGGAGCTTATATCCACCTTTGTGTTGCCCGAGGGGATGTCGGCCCGGAGCACTTCGCGTCCTGTCACATCGACCAGCAGCACGGTGGTGGGGCTCTCCGCCCGTATCATCACCTCGGCATGAGCGGGGTTGGGCCACATCGACCAACTGCCGGTGCCGGTCTGGTCGATGCCGACGCTGTCGGCCACCCACTCGAAGAGGGCGGTGATGACGGTGTCGCTCTCCACGACGATACTGCGCGGGTTGCCCTGCACGCCGTCGCTCCAGCCGAGGAAGGTCCAATGCCCTCCCACGGCGAGGGTGTCGAGCACCTGGTAGCCAATCTCGGCCGTGTCGCCATGGGCGTAGGTGCCGCTGCCGTAGGGCTCGGCAGCACCTACGACGTTGGCATTGACGGTGACGGTGTGCCACACGGTGTCGGGCGTGTCGGCTTCAAAGTAGGCGACAAAGAGGGTGTCGCTGACCACCGTCACCGTGCGCAGCACCTCGGTGGCGCCGTCGCTCCATCGCACGAAGTGGTATCCTGCAAGTGCTATCGAGCGGAAGGTGACGGCATTGCCGTGGGCAACCGTCAGCGAGTCGGCCGGGGAGGTACGTGTGCCCAGGGCGACGAGTCCCATGGTGCTGTCGGCGCTGGCCACCGTGACGGTATGGGTCCACGTGGCAGGCCACTGCACATTGACTATGAGCATGGCGGTGTCGGCGCCATAGGCATTGGTAGCAATGCAGGTGAGGGTGTCGGTGCCCACAACCGTGTAGGCCAGCTGCACACTACTCCCCTCTCCAGTCGGAGAGGGGCTGGGGGTGAGGCCTCCCAACAGCGAACTATGCCATGTGTAGGTGAGTCCCGTGGTGTCGCACTGCTGCAGGGTGGCGGTGAAGGTCACCGTGTCGAAGGCGTCGACCGTGGCAGGGCCACTGACGGCCACCTGCGGCAGCAACGGCACGGTCCCCGTGTGGAACACTTCTATATTGTCGATAAGCACAGCATAGCCCACCATACCTTGAGACCACCGCAGCACCATTTGTGCGTCGGCGACGGTGGCGGTGGTGAAGTGGACGGTGTCGCGACTATAACTGCCAACACTTGGAGTCATGGTCTTGATTACCTCATATTCGCCCAAACCGTTGTAGTAGCCCGCCGTGAGCGTTCCGAAACCGGCGTTCTCGAAGCGGTAGTCGAAGGCCAGCGAGAGGGTCTGTAGGCTGTCGGCCATGCGTGGCAGCCTCACCTCGGCCAGGGTGTCGTACGTCTGATAATTACTGGTCACCATAAAGAGCGCATTGTCGGGGATGTTGCTCATCAGAGAGTATCCTCCCGGAAAGATAACATGGGGCGCAAGACCCTCGACACTACCGTTCCATACAGTTTCCCAGCAGGGAGGCAATACACCGGGGCCATTGACGTTGGTGGCCAGCGTGCCATTGAAGTCTTCAAAATACGGGACCGACCTGCCGCTGCAATCAATCACCGTCACCACCGCCCAAGCAGTGTCGCTGCCATAGAGATTGGTGGCAATGACCGTGATGGTATCGGTGCCGGGGGCCGTGTAAAGCAGATGGACTTCACTCCCCTCTCCAGTCGGAGAGGGGCTGGGGGTGAGGCTGCCCATCATGGTGGAGCTCCAGCTGTAGGTCACACCTTGGGCATTGACACTGAGGTTGGCGATAGCCGTGATGGTGTCGCCAAGGGCGGCGAGAACGGGAGCTGTGAGCGATACCTGCGGGGCCGTGCGGTTGTAGTCGACGCGGATGTCGTCGAGGGCGTAGACGTCGGAGTAGTTGCTGCTCGTCAACTGTGCGAAGGCCACGCGGATGCGACGGCCGGCGTATGCATCGAGCGACACCGAGTCGTACCCCAGAGGGGTCTGGCGGTAGAGGAGTGTGTCGGTGAAGTCGGCAGGCTCGATGCTGCCCGTGGGCGACACGAATATCTTCATAAAGCTGCTGGCCGAGCTTGCTTGCTTGTTCCACATCAGCTGTAGCCCCACGGTGTCGGGCAGGTCAATCCAAGGCGAGGCATACCAACTGTTGGGGTTCGATTGCACCACATATGTGGTGGAGTCGTTCGCAAGGTAGGTCATCTGTTCACGCACCCACGACCCCGACCAGCAGGGGTTGGCCACCTCGAAGTCCTCATGCCACGGCACCGTGACGGCGGGGCAGCCCTTCACTTGGCGCCATACCATGGCTGTGTCGCTGCCGTAGGCGTTGGTGGCTATAAGGCTGACGGTGTCGTAGCCGGCGATATGGTAGACCACATAGAAGAGCGAGTCGACGACCCATGTCGTGGCCAGCCCCTGCTGTGCCATCGTCGACTGCCATGTGTAGGTCATGCCGCTGCGCACGCCGTGGACGTGGTTGGCACAGTAGACCACCGTGTCGTCGACAAAGCAGCGCGCGGGCGGCACAATAGCGACCTGCGGAGGCCGCGTGTCGAAGATGCGCACGCTGTCGATGGCCAGGATGCCGGGGATGCCGGAGACCTCGTAGTAGTGCGTCTGGTAGCGGAAAGCCAGGTGTACCGTATCTCCGGCGTATGCGCTGAGGTCAATACGCGGGGTTTTCCATCCGCTATTGTAAGCGGGAAGGGGCGAACTGTAGGTGGCCAGAAGGTCGTAGCTGTTGGTGTCGCGGTAGTCGCCCGTCGTAATCCACACGCTGTAGGTGTGGCCGTTGGCAAAGATGGCGGCGGCATCCCACCACAGCTGCAGGCCCTCGCCTTCCTCCGCCAGCAGGTAGGGCAGTTCGATGGCACGCGAGACGAGCCAGTTGTCACCCGTCGTGGGATAGTTGATAACGCACGCCATACTGCCCGTATTGTCGGGCGACCATTGGCTCCCGGCGGGCTGCCACCAGCAGGTGAACTGGTTGCTGAAGTCCTCCACCCACGGCAGCGAGTCCACCATGGCGCAGGGCTTGATGTTGACGACTATCGTAGTGCTGTCGGTGCCGTGGTTGTTGGTAGCCCACACGGTGACGGTGTCAGACCCGCCCACCGAGGGGACGAGCGTGGCCTGCGGGCCACCGTCGAAGGTCAGCGTGGCGTCGCCGCGCTGAGTCAAGGTGGAGGTCCAGGAGTAGATGAGGTTCACCGTGTCGCCCTCCAGCAGCGAGGCCGTGAGGGTCACCGGCGTGCCGGGGAAGTAGCCGTCGTCGGACACCACCTGCACCACCGGCTCGAGGGCATAGCGTATCTGGACGCTGGCCAGGTAAAACTGCAGGAACTGACCCGTGGCTTTGAAGACCACACGGACATACTGGCCGGCGTAGGCGCCGAGGGGCAGGCGGGTGCTGGGGTGGGTACCGGTGACGAAGGGGTCCTCGATGAGGGTGTCGAAGGTCGTCATGTCGGTGGTGACCATCACCAGCGTGCTGCCGTAGAAGAAGCTATAGCCACAGTCGTACTCCAGCACCACGTTGCCGTCGTCGGGCACATAGACCGGCGGCGAGACCACGGTGGTGGGCCAGTCCTCGAGGCTCAGGTAGCCGCTGCTGTGGACGCTGCACGAGCCCTCCAGCACCTGCCAGCAGGAGATTTCGCTGGCGAAGTCGGCCACCCAAGGCAGGGTGTCGTACTTCGGGCAGACACGCACCATGGCGGTGTCGGTCGCCGTGCCGTAGGCATTGATTACGAAAACCACGATGGTGTCGAGACCCGCACCGTGGTAGGCGAGGCGCAGCGACTGCTGCCCGCCACCGATGTAGTCGGCCAGTCCGTGGTCGGCCATGGTGGAGCTCCACATGTAGGTCGCACCTACCGTGTCGCCCTCCAACATGGTCAGCGTCAGGTCGGCCGTGTCATCCACAAGCAGGCGCTCCTCGGCAGCCGCCAGGCTGATGACCGGCTCGCGCGTGTAACGGATTTCAATATCATCGATGTAAATATACGTACTATTGGAATAGCTGCTACCCGCCCATGCAAACCGGACTGTCTGCCCAGCCAACGGCTCAAGGTCGACGGAGAACTGCTGCCATGTGGTCGGAATATCGGTGCTGTTGCGGTAGAACAGGGAGTCGCCCGAACTCCAGACGGGGTTGGCCGCATTGAGCGCCTTCACCATCATCTTGCGAAAGGTGGACGGTCCCGAACCTCCGTCGTGTCTCATCCACCACATCAGCGTCAGTCCATGGGCGTCATCCGGCACTACGATGGGTTGTGATACCAGCGTGTCGAAGGGGTTGTACACGTCGTGTTCGCGGGCACAAGCCACGCGCTGGCCGCTGTGGGCGCCGGTGGTGCGCAGTTCCCACACATTGGGGCCGCTGGTGGGCATATCCCAACAGTCGAGGCCGTGCTCGAAGCCCTCGCGCCACGGGAAAGAGGTGACAGGCTGGCAGTCGGCCACATAGATTACCGTCGTGGCCGTAGCGGTGCCGTAGTCGGTGGTGAGAGTCACGGTGACGGTGTCGATGCCCGACGCACTGTAGACTATCTTCAGCGTGTCGGCGGCGGAGAGGACGAGTGCCTCGCCACGGTCGTCCATCGTGGAGTGCCACGTGTATTGCGGGTTGGCCAGCACGCCGGCGGTGAACTCGGCCACCACCACTGTGGTGTCGGCGGTACGGGTGCTGGCGGGGGCCTGCAACGACACGCCCGGCTGCGTCAGCACCTCGATGCCCACCTCGTCAAGATAGGCATATTGGCCGCCCTTGCCAAAGCGCTGGAAAGCCACGCGCACACGGTGACCGGCATAGGCGTCGAGCCGCAGCTGGAACTGTTGGAAATACGACGGGGAGTCGTCCAGCGTGTCGAGGGTCACCCATGCGGCCGTGGTGTCGGCTACGTCGAGGGTGTCGCACACCAGCAGGCGCACCCGCACCTTGGGGGTTACATTGCTCAACTTCACACCCTGGTACCACCAGTGCAGCGTGAGCCCCACCGTGTCGGGCAACACCACGGGCGGCGAGATGAGCCACTCGTTGTAGACTGTCGACGTCACGGTGCTGTAGCCCGCACGCATATAGTAGTTGTTATTGGACGTCTGGCGCTGCCAGCGGTTGCCCGAGGTCTTATAGGGTTTGGCCCAGCAGTCGTTGGTGACAGCCGCCTGGAAGTCGTCGTTCCACGGCAGCAGATGCACCGTGCCGCAGCCGCTGTTGAAACTGAAGGGACGCTGGCGCAGGCTGCTGTCGCCGCCGCAGATGCTCTGCAAGGTGCCGGTGAAGTCGGTGTAGGGTTCCAGACCGCCAAAGGTGAAAGAAGTGTCGGTCAGCACGCTATCTATTCCGACAAGGGGAATCGTCAAGCGCCAGGCCGTGCCGCCAAACACACCGCCCCACGCCAGCCTCACGCTGTCGAAAGGCGCATCCTCCATAGCCACCGCCGGTGGATAAGGGCAGGCGGCCATGTCGGGCACAAAGCTGTAGCAGCGCCCCGCCTCAGGCCATAGGCCGGCCCCGTTGGTAGGCACCGCTGTGCTGACAAAGCGCTGCACCGTATGGGTGGCATGGTCGATAAAGAGTATGTCGTTGACAGTCTTCGCCAACCCGGGCTGGGTGACAGGCAACGCACCGGTATTCGCCGACGGACCGTAGACGACAAGCACCTCGCCGGTGGCCTCGTGCAGCTGCGTCTGCCAGCTGACATAGGAGCTGTCCGAATTGAACACCTTGAGCCGCGCCTCCACCACCAGCACACGGTTGCCTGCGGTGCCCAGCGTGGCACAGCGCAGGTGGCAGGAGGAATCCATCTCGCCCGCGGCACCGTAGGCGTTCACCATAGGCATATACAACGTCCGCGTCAGCGGGTTGGTCTGACTGCTCACGGGCACCCTTGACGGGCCCAAGCGCAACACGCCGTTGAGGTTGACCGAGAACTGGGTGTAGTCCGTTCCACCGAAAGCGAAGGTGAAGCCGATATCTGTCACCGCCGAATTATCGTAGCGGAACACCCCACTGTCAGGGGTGGCTATCAGCGCCGAGTCCACGCCCGTGATGTCCATCCACGCCGTGGCGTCCACACGGGTACTGAAACGGTAGTAATCCACCAAAGTTTGTGCCCGCAGGGGCAGCACCGCCGTCGCCAGCAGCGCCAAAAACAGTGCCAAGACTTTCTTTTTCATTGTTATTGCACAGAGTTACAATAGTTATATGGTATTGATTATCACTATATTACACCCCCAATTCAATTCTCCGGATGCAAAGATACAACTTTTTCCCATATCGGCAAAAAGTTTTTTTCTCCTTGCGTCCACCATATACAATAACCTCAATTTATCAAATGCACCGTCCCCGTATGAGTTATTTAACATTATTTAACCCATATAGCTCATTGGACGGCCCCACCGACAGGCCTCCCGCCAGCCTCAGTCCTTGCTGTATTCAAACCGGTAGGCGTAGCGCGATTGCGTGCCGGAAAGGCTGTCATAGCTGGTGTACTCGTTGCTGCACACCAGCTGCTCCTTGGTCAGCTTGTCGATGGCGTAGTCCTCCAGCACATGGTTGTCGAGGGTGTCGGCAAAGACCAGCCGCCGGTCGGTCGACAAGTACCACAGGCATATCTGCACCTCGTCGCGGTCGACACGACGGCACAGGCCGTCCTCCGACAGCTCCATCGTCCGGCCCACATAACCCTCCAGGTCGCTAGTCACGGTGGGCGCCGAACCCGTCGTGACCTCTGCCTGGGCATGCGTCAAGTTCCATTTGCCCTCCAGCAACTCGGCATCGGTCGACGGACCGCAGCCGGTCAGACACATCGCCGCAAAAAAAACCGTTGTAATTATCGCTCTTTTCATATCAACAAAATAATTGTCAGCACAATAGCCGCACTCGCACTGGCCATTGCCGACTGCAAAGATACGGTTTTTTTTCAAAGTGTCCCCAGCATCCGCCCTTTTTCTTGCCTCTGTTTCTCAGCTGTTTCCCGGCAGTTCTTTACGAGTTCTTTACGGATATGTCGAAAGGTCTTCGCGCGACACCACCTCGTCAAGGTCGCGCTCGACGTCCTCGCCCCTCACATATTCATACCCCTGCTCCTGCAACAAGGCGATGATGGATTGTTCTTGAAGTATGGCATAGTTGTTATTCTTTTGTCAGTTCTTTGTATAGTGCCACCCCCTTGACGGTCAGCAAATATTTCTGTCTGGGGTGGTTGGGTCGGTCGGGGTATTTCCTGCGGACAAACTTCTCCTTCAATGCGGGTTCAAGGTGGTACTCCACGAAATTCATACGGTCTTTAAGCACCTTTAATTCCATCATCTGCTTAATGCTTAATTCTTCGTATGCAATGACCCGTACAAGTTCAATAATATTATCATTATTCGTATAAAGTTTACTGTCTGAATTTAAGTATATTGCAGACGAACTTGCACAAGTACTTGAGGGGGTACTTGCGGGGGTGGTTGCGGGGGTGACCAAACTGGGTTGCACTCTCCATTCCTCGGTCGGGTGGATATGTAGATAGCGGTTGCGCAGGTCCCATTGCTCACCCAGCAAGAGGTTGCGGAAGAAACGCTCGAGATAGATGGGGGTGTACTCAATCCCTTTCGCCACATTACGGTAGTTGGCTCGCACCAATGCGTTGCGGAAATACCACGAATGCTTTGCAAACTGGTCGTTATCTACCTCAAATCCCAGCGAACGAAGATATTGTATGGTGAATACAGCGGTGGTACGAGTGTTGCCTTCGGCGAAGGCGTGTATTTGCCACAAGCCCGAGACAAATCGGGTCAAATGGCTTATCATTTCGTCCGGGTTCTTGTCTTTGTAAGTGTAGACACGTTCCTGCCCCAAGTCGTAATCAATGGCTCGACGCAGGTCTTCCCAGTTCAGGTAGAGCACAGTATCACCATCCAGCACCCATTCCTTCTTGGTGATGTCGTAGGTACGGAACTCGCCAGCATGTTTCATCACTCCCTCGAAGACTCGGCGATGCACCGACTGGTAGCCTCCAGTGGTAAAATCGAAAGTGGGACTTGACAGCACCCTCACGATGTTCGATGAAACGCGGTCGGCCTCTTCCGTATCCTCGTCGTGGGTATCGTGTGCTGTCTTGGTAACATAGTACTGGTTGACGAGCTCACGGGCCTCGTCGATGGTGATGTCTCCCTCGATGTGCCGACGGGCAGTGTCCTGAAGATATTCCGATACCTTCAGGCCGTCCACCGCTTGGAGGCCGATGGCCGTCTGCCAATATCCAGCTTTCTCCTGTTGTGCAGGTTCCCCCTGGCGTATATATTCGTCAAAGTCAAAATATCCGTCTTTCATAGCTTATTTCTTTATAACATTATCACACTTTCGAGTACAAATGTAAATAAATCACATCTTTCACAATTCGTTTTATACTGTTCTCCTTCGACAATCCTTCGGTGATTATCCATTTTTTTCTTATCTATTTCATCTGAATATTATTTGTACGACTATAGCAATTAGCGACAATCCAAGCGAAATAAGAGATACGACCCATGCACTTTTGCTTCTTTTATTGCTTTCTATTGTAGTGCGAACATTTTCGTCCTGCAAAACCAATCTTTCTCTCTCTCTTTGATAGCCTCCATCTTGTATGAACTTTATTCCCTTTTGAGTGATATTTGGTATTTGTATGTTGTTCACGGTTATCATCTCGACGTAACCGTCCCCAACCAATCTGTCTTGTAAGAATTTCACCCCCCAAGGGGTAATAGATTCATCTTTAAACAGGGCAGAGCATAGAAAATCAAAAGTCAAAGCGCTGGAATCACTCCCAGTAGTGTTTCTTTGTGGGACACGTGACAGCAGGCCATACAATAGCATATCTAATTTTTGATTGTGTGTCATTTCAATTAATTTTAATCATTGCCCCATCTTTGCCAAAAGCAAAGACTGTAATTCGGTTAGTTTTTGATTTTCTTGTTTGCCATTTTCTATAGTTATAGTTCAATCATTGCCGAAGGGCTGAATCCATTCATCAAATGTTCTTTAGAAGAAACGTAACCCAACTGATTAGATAGAATAAGAGTGTTGCCTATTTGTGCCTTGATGTTACGGTGCGAATGTCCATATATCCAATAATCAATACGGCTACTGGCAATATATTCACCCAACTCTACCGTAAAGGCTCCATTAATAGTGCTGTTTTGAAATTCTGCTGCCGTACATAACTGTGTGGGGACGTGATGCGTAAGGACAATAATCTTTTTGGCGTCACTGCTCGAAATAGCGTGTTGGATAAAAGCGAAGCAACGTTCGTGTTCGGAATTGAAATCATCCGCTGTAAGTCGGTGCCCGTCATACATAATGCGATAGAAATCGCTGACATTTCGTTCTGTAAGAAACGCATCATACGGTTTAATCTTCGACCATAATGTAGAAACAATAATGTCTATACCATCAAAATGCACAACACTGTTGTAATATGCATCCACATTATGTCGAATCTGTTTGCAGTAACCGTTAGATATTGTGGAAAGGTCGTAATAGCCATAGAAATCGTGATTGCCCAAACATACAATAACTTGGTTGTAGTGCTCGCTCGCCCAATCCCAGAATTCGTATGCTGAATATGTCTCGTTGTTTGAATCTGGCAAATCCAGATATGCCGTATCGCCAGCAATAAGCAATATGTCCCCTGATACATCAAGTGGATGTTTTGCAATCCATTGACGATTTTGCGGAAACTCCAAATGAAGGTCGCTGACAAACTGGATGCGTAGGCCCAGTTTGTCAGATGATTCTTCCGATAATTGCCTCGGATGTGTTTTCCCACGTTCTGTCATACCTATTGTCTTTTTTCGACTGCAAAGATACGAATAATTTTTTGATAATCCTTGAAAGTTTTTGTAAAACTTTCAAGAATTCGGAGGAAGTGGGCGGTGTGGGACAATCAGGTACTTCTGTGGGAAAGTTAGGTACTTTCGTGGGTCGATTTTGAGCATTTCGGCAAAACGGCCTTATATTGGAGGCCGTCCGGTGGCGACATCGGACGAGCGTTTTTTGACATATTGAGTTGAGAGGTATGCAGAGCGGTTGTCTGGAGTACACCGCCGAAGCTAAAAAAACAAGACCGGATGAAAATAAGGAAAGCCCCACGAGGGGTGGGACTTTCCTTGATGGTTGGCAGATAATTGTACCGGTTTAACGACGACGGCCACCGCCGTTGCCGGAGCTGCGGCGTTCGCCGCCGTTGCCGTCACGACGGGGACCACGGTCGCGGCCACGGTCACCGTTGCCGCCACGGCCACCGCCGTTGCCGCCTTCGCGGCGGGCGGGCTTCTCCTCCACATAGCCTTCGGGCTTGGGCAGGAGGGCCTTGCGGCTGAGCTTTATCTTGCCGTTCTTCTCGTCGAAGGCGATGACCTTCACTTGGAACTCGTCGCCCACGTGGATGACACCCTCGAGGGTCTCGGGGTGACCCCACTCGTACTCGCTGATGTGCATCAGGCCTTCCTTGCCGGGCAGGAACTCCATGAAGGCGCCGAACTCGACAATCGAAACGACTTTGGCATCGAACACGTCGCCCACCTCGGGCACGGTGCAGATGTCCTTGATCCACTTGAGGGCGGCGGCGATGTCGTCCTTGTTCTGCGAGGCGACGTCGACAATGCCGAACTCGCCTTCCTCCTCGATATTGATGATGGTGTTGGTCTCGGCCTGGATTTTCTGGATGACCTCGCCACCCTTGCCGATGACGGCACCGATGAAGTCTTTCGGTATCTTGATTTGCTCGATGCGGGGCACGAAGTCCTTGTAGTCCTCGCGGGGCTGCGGGATGGTCTCCGCAATCTTGTCGAGGATGTAGAGGCGTCCCTGGCGGGCCTGCTCGAGGGCCTTGGCCAGCACGTCGTAGCTGAGGCCGTCGACCTTGATATCCATCTGGCAGGCGGTGATACCGTCGCGGGTGCCGCAGACCTTGAAGTCCATGTCGCCGAGGTGGTCCTCGTCGCCGAGGATGTCGGAGAGCACGGCCCATTTGTCACCTTTCGAGATGAGGCCCATGGCGATACCGGCCACAGGCTTGCGCAGCTTGACGCCGGCATCCATCAGCGCCATGCAGCCGGCGCAGACGGTGGCCATGGAGGAGGAGCCGTTGCTCTCGAGGATGTCGGAGACCACACGGATGGTGTAGGGGCATTCCTCCTCGGTGGGGAGCACCTCCTTGAGGGCGCGCCAAGCCAGGTGGCCGTGACCCACCTCGCGGCGACTCGTGCTGCCGCTGCGTTTCACCTCGCCGGTGGCGAAGCCGGGGAAGTTGTAGTGCAGCAGGAAGCGGCGCATGCCTTCGATGACGGCGCCGTCAATCTTCTGCTCGTCGAGCTTGGTGCCGAGGGTGCAAGTGGAGAGGGACTGGGTCTCGCCGCGGGTGAAGATGGCACTGCCATGTGCCGAGGGCAGGTAGTCGGTCTCGCACCAGATGGGGCGTATCTCGTCCAGCTGACGGCCGTCGAGGCGGGTGCGCTCGTTGAGCACCATGTCGCGCATGGCCTCACGCTCGGTGTCGTGGTAGTAGCGGTCAATCATGAACTTGATTTCGTCGGTGAGGGTCTCCTCGGTGTAGTTGGCGTCGATGAACTCCTGCTTGATGGCGGCGAAGCCGTCCTCGCGCTGGTGCTTGTTGGCGATGCCCTGCTTGCTGAAGTCGTAGCACTTCTGGTAGACGGCCTGACGGACGCGCTCGCGCAGCTCCTCGTCGTTCACCTCGTGGCAGTACTCACGCTTCTCGGTCTTGCCTGTCTCGGCAGTGAGCTCGTTGAGCACGCGGCACTGTATCTTGATGGCCTCGTGAGCGGCCTTGAGGGCGTTGAGCATCACGTCCTCGCTGACCTCCTTCATTTCGCCTTCCACCATCATAATGTTGTCCTCGGTGGCAGCCACGATGAGGTCGAGGTCGGCGCGTTCGATGTCCTGCATGGGGGTGTTGATGACGTACTGGCCGTCGAGGTAGCTCACGCGCACCTCGCTGACAGGGCCGTTGAAAGGTATGTCGCTCACGGCGAGGGCCGACGCGGCGGCGAGGGCTGCCAGCTGGTCGGGCATGGTGTCGTGGTCGCCGCTGATGAGGGTGATGTTCACCTGCACCTCGGCGTGGAAGTTGTCGGGGAAGAGGGGACGCAGGGCGCGGTCGACCAGGCGGGCGATGAGGATTTCATGCTCCGAGGGGCGTGCCTCGCGCTTGAAGAAACCACCGGGGAAGCGGCCCATGGCGGCGTATTTTTCCTGATAGTCAACAGTGAGAGGCATGAAGTCGACGTTCTCGCCCACTTCCTTCTTCGAGCAGACGGTGGCCAGAAGCATCGTGTTGTTCATGCGGACTACGGCAGCGCCGTCAGCCTGTTTGGCCAACTTGCCGGTCTCGATTTCGATCATGCGGCCGTCGCCGAGGTCGAAACGCTTAGTGATAATGTGTTCGTTCATTTTGTTTTTTATTGTTTTCTATTACTTTACCGCAGCTTCGGGGACCGTCCCCAAAGCCCATAAAAGCGTTAATATTCAGTTCTCTATCTCCTTCGGCGGGCATCCAATGACCGGCAAAAAGAAAGTGCAAAGATACGAAAAAAAGTGAATAGTGGATAGGAAATCGTAAACAGGATGAAAAAAGCCCGCGGGCACTGGAGGCCTAGAAGGCATACTTGTACCCGACGGCGAGCCAGCCGACGAATCCTTTCTCGCGGGTGTAGCTTTTCAGCTTTGTCCCCTCGGCATTGGCATCGACCACCTTGTCTCTGACTTGGTCGAGCAGCAGGCATACGTCGATGGAGCTCTCGCGGTTGATACGGTAGTCGAAACCCATCGCAAAGCGGAAGCGGTTGATGTAGACACCGTCGAAGCCGTCAAGAAACCAGCCGGGGTTGTCATCATCCCTGCTGTAGAAGGTGCCACCGCTGTAGTAGCCCCACTTGCCGGTGGCGTCATTGTAGGTTGCCTCAATGACGGGGGCGTTAAGGGTGTTGCGCAGCTCGAGGTACGTATATGGCTCGAAGCGTCGCCAGCCCTTGTACTGCAACTTCAGGCGGCTCTTGAGGGTGAGCGCCGTACGCGGGTTCTGATACACGTTCATGTCGCCACTGCGGTAGGTGGCCTGGAAGCGCTCCTTGAGCGAGAGCCGCCAGACGCCGAAGTGCATGCTGCCCGTGGCGTCGAGCATCAAGCGGTGGCGGGCCGACTTGAAACTGTTACTGTCGCTGTCCCATGGGTTAATCAGGGCATAGCCCACCCCAAGCTTCAGGTAGTCGTTCACCTTATAACTGAGACCCAGCGTGGTATGGAAACGGTTGAAAGCACCGAAGTTGTCGTCAAACCTCACCTCTTCTTCCAAGCGTAGGTGCAGGCCCTTGGTCAGTTTCTTGTCGGCCGCAACCGACAGGCGGGCGCCAAACTCATTGTCGAGTTCTACGTCGGTCTGCGCCGCTGCCGGTATCGCTACTGCGAGCAATAACAAAGCTATGATAGTCTTTTTCATCTCCTTTTTTCTATTTTGATGGTTCAATGCCAACCGCCGCCACCACCGCCGCCACTGTAATTGCTGAGCGTCACATTGCTGCCGCCGCTGGTTTCGGGTGCAAGGTTGAGCATGCCCTTGCAGATGGACGTTCCGCCGCTGACGGTGACATTGCTCTTGAGCGACGGCTGCTGCGGCCCGGACACGACCAGCCTGCTGCCTCCCGATGAAGGGGTCTTGAAGGCATAGGTGTTGTTGCCGACAGTCATCGAGTACCACACGTTCCTCGTCCACGACGAGGCCTGGTAGCAGCTCTGCGACAGCTGTGCACCGTTCTCAAGCGTCCCTATGGCAATGATGGTGGCCCCCGACTGGATATACAGTTTGTGGCCGCCTTCGGTATTGGCGTCGATGGCCACCTCGGGGGAGGAAGCACCGATGGCGTAGACCACGCCGCCGTTGATGTAGAGGTCGCCGTTGGCGTCGAGGCCGTCGTTGCCTGTGGAATAGGCGCACACGTAGCCTCCGCTGATGGTCATGTCGGAAGCACTGTTGATGGCGTCGTCGCTCGACTGGCTGTACACCTGCCCGCCGCTGATGGTCAGCGTGCTTTTGGTCTCGATACCTTCGTGTTTCGATGCGGTGACGGCGATGGTGCCGCCAGTGATGGTGATGGCTCCGTCGAACTTGATGCCCTTGGCGCCCACACTGTTGTTGCTGTTGTTGCCACCCCAGCCGCCGCCCCAGCCGCCGCCGCTGGAGCCGAAGTTGTTGCCCGTCACCGTGACATTGACGGTGCCGGCGCTGAAGACAGCAGCGCCGTCGCCGCTGATGCCCTTGCCGCCGGTGCCGCTGTTGGTGATGGTCAGGCTGCCACCGGCCATCTCGAACAGCTGGTCGGCCTTGATGCCGGCCGAGCGGGCGGTGTCGCCGCTCTCCACCACCGTGCTGCCGGTAATGCCGATAGTGGTCTCGCCACCCTCGAAGCGCACCAGCGAGTCACTGCTGAACCCCTTCCGGCCGTTGGCCGAGACGTTGACAGTGATTGTTCCGCCGCTGACAAGGATAAAGTCCTTGCCGCGCACGCCGTGGCCGGCCGACGAGCTGACATCCACCGTGCACCCGTCGAGGAAGGCCACATAGTCGTCGCTGGTGATGCCTGACTTGCCCGTAGCATTGACCGTCAGCGAACCGCTGCCGCTGACAATAATCTGCCCTTCGCTGAAGATGGCTGCTTTCTCATCTTCGTCGGAGGGTGTCAATGTGTAGCTGCTGCCGTCGGCAACGGTGCTGGCCCCAGTGAGGATGAGGTCCACACGCTTGCCCTTCGACCGTGTCGTTTCGCCCTGCACGTTGATGGCGGCGCCACGCGTGTTCTTGATGCTTGCGCCGTCGAGCCTTACGGCCTGCTTGCGGTCGCTGTATATCTTCAGGAAGCCGTCAGTGGTGGTGCCGCTGACGTTGTAGAGAACCTTCTCGGTACCGAGGTTGTGGATGGTCACATCGTTGCCGCTGACGGTAGCGGTGAGGCTATCGCCGGTACCGCTCACGGTGGCGCCCGCGGTGGCGAACACGACATTCACTGTACGGTCATAGTTGGTGTCGATGTTTTCCACGTCGCTGACATCCACTCCGCCACCCGACGAGGTGGTGTCGCTGACGACAGTGATGTTGTCCTTGTTGCAGCCCACTGCCAGCAGCAGAAGCGCTGCGACAGGCCAAAGGATGGATTTCTTCATCTTATTTCTGTTTGAATTTGGTAATCATGTCGATGTCGTTGGGCTCGCCGTCTTCGGGGATGTAGGTCACCTTGAGGAAGGCGGTGTCCTTGAGGAAGTTGATACTTCCCACCTGCACCTTGGTGATGTTGAGGCCGGTGCGGCTCTTCAGGTCGGCCAGCAACTCCTCGCGCCGGTCGGGGTGGATAAGCTCTATCTTCTCGTAGTTGATTATCTTCTCGCCTTTGCGGTTGAACATGCCAACAGCCTCAAGCACAGCAATGAGAAGGATAAAAATGACGTTGACGGCGATGAACGAGGCGTAGCTGGTGGCCATGCCGGCTCCGTTGATGATGCTGATGGCGATGAGCACGAAGAGGTAGGTCATCTCGCGGATGCGCAGCTGCTCGGTGCGGTAGCGTATCATGCTGAAAATGCCGAAGAGACCGAGGGCGATGCCCACCTCAATCTTCATGTTCTGAAGCTGGTTGAGGATGAAAAAGATGGCCGTCGAGAAGAGCATATAGGTGAAGTAGTAGTCGCGGCGGCGGCTCTTGCGGTAGTAGAAGAAGTGGGTGATGACCCAGCAAACCAACAGGTTGATACCAAAGAGAATGAGCATCTTGCCCAGGCTGGGACCGTCGTAGAGGGGCAGGCCGAGGAAATCGACTGCCTGGTCGTCGGCACTTCCGAGGTGCAGGTCGGCAATCTCGGGGTCAAAGTCTAATTGCAGGAGTTTCATAATGGGGATTGCGTTATTGTGTGTTATTGCTTATGTATTCTTTCGATAAAGAGGAGCTTCTCCTTGAAGCGGTTGCTCTTGGCGGCGGGGTCGGTGAGGGCGGTGCCGATGCAGTATTTGCTCATGCGACGGGGCAGGACATGCAGGTCGTGCAACGCACGCTCGATATCGCTCATCGGGGCGCCCACCTCATGCTTCACCTCGATGACCAGCAACCGTGATATGTCGGCGTCGATGCCGGTGGCGCGGTTGTGGAAGGTGATGCCGCGGTCGATGGTAACGCGCTCGCTCATGCCCTTATCCACCAGGGTAATGCGCTCGAAACGGTTCTCCAGGCACTCGTGGAGGGAGTTCCGATTACCGAACTTTGGAGACTGGACTGCATAGGGAGTGTTTTGTTCAACGAAGTCGCGGACCTCGGGGACCTCGAGGGCTCGGTCGAACATCGACACGTCTATCGGTATCCGCACCTTGCGGGTCTTCTTCTTGTTGTCTTTGTTCTTGATTTCAAAGAAGGTAGTGTCGGTCGAACGGTAGGTGCGCACACGTAGTTTCTGCCTATTGAGCTTTTGGTTGTGGTGCATGGTGTACATCTGCAGGTCGTCGGTGTCGAAATAGAGTGTCCTGTAGGGTGCCAGCGGATTGCCCTCGATGTGCTGCACGTAGTAGCCCTCGGCGATGCGAGACAGCAACTCCTCCAACCTATCGGCCGACGCCATGTACTTCTGGTCCACGCGGTTCATCAGCCGCACAGCCTTCATGTCGTCCAGCCCGATGGGCTGCATGCTTCCTAACACCGAATGCAGAATATCCATGCTACTCACCAATCAACAAGCCTGCAATCACTTATAGGAGTACTCGAACGTCTTGGTGCTTTCGAGCTTGCCCTTGGGCGAGTAGTTGTACTGTGCCTTGCGGGTGCCGTCCTCGTTGTATTCGAACTTCTTCACCCGCACGGCGTGGTTCTTGTCATCATACTCCACCTGGCGGCTGCACTTGGTACTGGAGCCCTCATACTCGTAGGTGACGCGCTTCTTTTGGCCATAGGAGGCATATTCTATCTCCTCCGTTTTGCGCCCCAACTCGTCATAGGTGACGATATTGTCCAGATAAGGCGTCGACGAGCCGGCCTTGGTGTTCCATTCCTTGACCACCAGGTTCTTCTTGCGTTCGCGCTTGGCACCGGGCTTGTCCTGAGCCCACAGCGTGCCCCCCAGAAGGCAAAGGGCCACGAGAAGGATGAGGTGCTTTTTCATAAGGTATTGTATTTGAATTACTAATGTCAACCTCTATCTCTTATATTATTACTGCAAAGATACAAACTTTTTCCGAATAGGCACAAAAAACAGACTACAATAATCAGGAAATACGCGGCGAAAGCGACAGATGACGCCGCGGCATTAGCCCCGGAGAGGCATTATTCCACCCCTATCACCTCCGCCATTTTTACGGTAGTATTACGCTAGTATTACGGTAGTATTACGCTTTAAAAGCGTAATACTACCGTAATACTAGCGTAATACTACCGTAAAAAACCCAGAGGAAACAGGGGGTACTGGACTAGCCGTAGGTCTCGATGAGGTACTTGACGAAGTTCATGTCGGCAAAGTTGATGGTGCCGGTGTCGTGCTGGTTCATGGTGGCAATCTGGTCCATCTCGGCGTCACTTAACGTGAAGTCCATCGTATTCAGGTTCTGCGCCATGCGGTCGCGGTGGCTGCTCTTGGGGATGGCGATGACGCCGCGCTGGGTGAGCCAGCGGAGGGCCACCTGCGAGGCGGTCTTGCCGTATTTTTGCCCGATTTCGCCGAGTAGGTCGCTTTTGATGATACCATCCACGCCCTGTCCGCCCAGCGGCCCCCAAGCCATCAGGCGGCAGTCGAATTCTTTCAACACACCCTCGATGCCGCGTTGCTGGATGAGGGCGTTGCACTGCAACTGGTTGACCATGGGCTTGATGTCGACATAGTGGGCGAAGTCGAAGAAGCGGGCCTCTTGGAAGTTGCTGACGCCGATGGCGCGCACCTTGCCGTCGCGGTAGGCTTGCTCCATGGCGCGCCAGGTGCCGAAGACGTCGCCGTAGGCCTGGTGGATGAGCAGCAGGTCGATGTAGTCGGTCTGGAGTTTGCGCAGGCTCTCGTCGATGCTGCGGGCGGCGCGCTCTTCGCCGTTGTTGCTTATCCATACCTTGGTGACGAGGAAGAGCTCGTCGCGCTTCAGGCCGCTCTTCTTCCACGCCTCCCCTACCCCTTCTTCGTTGGCGTAGGCCTGGGCGGTGTCAATCATGCGGTAGCCGACGCCGAGGGCGTCGCTGACGCAGCGCTCGCATTCGGCCGGTGGCACCTGGAAGACGCCGTAGCCCAGCAAGGGCATCCCGACGCCGTTGGAAAGTTTCGTGTATTCCATAATCATACTTTATTTTACTACGCTGTTAATCCATTTCTCAACCTTGGCCTTGCCGGTGCGCACCTCGTGGCCGGCGATGGCGAAGCCCGCGGTGACCTTGGCCTTGGGGAAGGCCTGCTTCACGTCGCTGACGCAGGAGGCCAGGCCGCTGCCTTCGTGGGTGGTGAAGGGGATGACGGTCTTGCCGTCGAGGTTGATGTCCTTGAACAGGGTGAACATCACCTGCGGGTAGGTGCCCCACCATACCGGTCCGCCGATGAAGACGGTGTCGTACTGCGAGAGGTCGGGGGCCTTGCCTTCATAGGGTGGCAGCTCGCCGCGGTTGGCCTCGTCCTGCGCCAGCTTGATGAGCGGCGTGTAGGCCATGCCGTCGTACTTGTGGGTGACGATTTCGTACTGGTTGGCGCCCGTCAGTTCGGTGATGTAGTCGGCCACAATCTTGGTGTTGCCCACCTCGATGTTGCCCACGCTGTAGTTGTCTCCCGCATGGGAGAAGAAAATGACTATCTTGTTCATAATAGGTTTGTTTGATTGTTTTACTGTCGTTTGATTGTTGGTCTGGCAGTTGCAGCCGGCAGCCATAAGGAGTGCAAGGACTGCGGTGAGGATGAATTTGATTTTCATTTTTTTTGCTTGAAATTTTTTGCAAAAGTACGAACAATTATCCAAACAGCCCAAACACAAACTGCGGCAAATGTTGCACATTTTGCCGTGGTAACCCAAAGCCCGTCTTCGTCAAAAAAAGTAGAAGAAGCTAATGGAAAAGTTCCGTCAATGTATTTTGTCGTCTATAAACTCTCGAAAATGCAGTATCTGGGAACTGCGTGAAGTATTGAAAAGCAGGTGCTCAAAGTCCCTCTGTTTCCTCTTCAGGTCAATGGACGACAACTTCTCGTTCAATGCCTGCTTCAACGCGCCGGGCGTTCCTATTCCACATCTGGCGGCAAGGAAGTCGTAGTTGGGTGATGTCTGTTGCCAGAGGAAGATAGTGTCGTAGAAATCACGGCCTTTGGCTCTTGCAAGGAGTGCCGACAGTTTCATCGAAAGCAGCACGTCTTTCGGAGCCACTGGCATGGGAAACAGGAATCCGCACCGGTTAATCAGGGCCGTTTCGGGCATGTAGGCCACTCCTTGATCCTGCGCCTCCATCTTCATCAGAAAACGTTCCTCTCGATGGCCTGAGAGGCCCATTTCAAAAAGCAACTCCGGGAAATACAGGTTACGGCGGAAAGCGGTAAGATTAGGATTTTCCTTGTCGCGCAGTTCCACACGCAGACCGTTGTTTCTAAGGCACTCCACAACGGCATCAGACAGTCCCATAAACTCCTCTTCCGAGAGCCCTTTGCAGTCGAAATCCAAATCCTCGGAGAAACGGTCTATCCCATGCACAAGTCTCAGGTTGGTGCCCCCTATGAAAACAATCTTTTCCGCCAATGGCGAGCGCGACAGATGCTCCAATGCCAGCAGTTCGACATATTCCTTCAGTATATGCTTATGGAATGCCTTGTTCGTCGCAACAGATTGCGGATAGAATGCAAGCAGAAACTCTATATCAATCATTTCGATAGGTTTTTATGAGTAAATCAATCCGTTGCTGGAGGCTTTTCGAGGAGCAGCGACGTGTGTATTCCATGAGGAGGTCAAGATTCAAGTCCTCCTGCATCCAGTATTCGTCAAAGCGCAGGTCGAGCAGAGACTCCTCTGTGTTGTACTGTGGATAAAGATAGAGCAGGTCGACAATGGCTTTCTCTGGATGTGCCATCAAATAACTGCCTCCGGAGGGGAAGGACACGGGCTTGTAGCCAAAAAACAACTCAGGCTTGACGGTTTGATAACTGAATTCCCCAAAGGCATTGCAGTACGACGTGGTCCGCCGAGAGGTGACGCTGGTTATCTTCGACACAGCTTCGGGTATGATGCCATAGTATGCCAGTGCTGCATGGAGACTGACGTACGACGGACTGTACATAGCACCTGCCACATACTTTGGTGCATCAGGTTGAGACAACAGTTCGCTGAAAGCATACCAATCCTGACGGAGTTTCACCAGGTAGCCACGCTTCACCCAACGGGTAATATTGCTTCTGTCAAAGTCCGGACACCACGCCCGAACCTGATAGATATTGAAGCAACCCATTCTGTGCCACTGCTCTCTGAATTGCAAATAATTCATTTATTCCAATCAAAAGACGATGCAAAAATACAACTTTTCTTGAATACAACAAAATAAAAATGGAAACAATCTGAACTATCGGCAAGTTTTCGTTAAAACCACGGTGCAAAGATACAACTTTTTTGCCGATACCAGCAAACAAATGATGCTTTTTGCTCAAATCGGAACAATAGAGGTATAGTCTATAGGTTTTGCTCCCCGTTTACTCAACCTTTGATCAACTACTGTCTCCTTCCTATGTGCCGACTATGATCCAAGCTCGGTCCTTCTTCGGTCTCTCGGCGATAGTTCGATGAAATTGACTGACAAAGCGCCTACTCCAGACCATCCTTTATCTGATTTTTTCTCCATAATTGAAAATAATTTTTGTGGAATGAAATATTCTTTGTACTTTTGCAGTCGCAAACGGGGAGAAATCCGTTTTGTGGAAGAAAGCGCATATTCGCCTTATTCTTGATGATGAGAAACTGGACACTTCTCAGAAGTTACGTAAAAAGAATAATGAAGTATGATGCTCCTGTTGGATAGTATTCGCAAATCTGAATATGTCCACACGTGGGGCAATTCAGAAATCAATATTTTTACGTAACAGGGAGTCCAGCCCTATCATCAAGAAATAGAGACACAATGAATGGCTCCACTTTCTTCGTGGTAGAATGTTTAACTATAAATGGACAAGCAAAATGGCAACCAAACATGCAACGGAGTTCAAGAACTTCCGTCCAAGCGCAGCCGAGGCCGACCACTACTGGCAGCAGTGGATGACCCTCAATCGCTACCGCAGTGCTGAAGAGGCATTGGCGAGGCTATTCCGTCCACGAAAAGACAAGGAATACCTCGACCGTAGCGACCTACTCATCAAATGTTCCACCCTCAATGACTTCTACAGCACGAGCATCTATAGTGTTTATCGTGTGGTGGAACACTATATGGGTGTCGAGAATCTCGGGCAAAGAATGGCGCAAGGCGATTTATCGCTGGTTGAGGAACTGCGTAATGTGCCGACCAGCGATGCTGGCGAAAGAACTCGGGACTTTTACTCATTCGCCACCAAGTTCTGCGCTCACCATAACGCCGAGGCTTTCCCCATCTACGACTCATACGTGGACAAGATGTTACGCGAGTTGCGCAACCGAGACCGAAAGCTGAAGTTCCTCAACAACGACTTGAAGGACTACCGCAAGTTCCGCGATATCGTCTGCCGAATGCGCGAGGCCTACGGCATCACCAACCTCACTTTCCGTCAGGTCGACATTATGCTTTGGTTGGCAGGCAAAGAATATTTCCCAATAACCTATAAATAATTTTCAAAATGGACAGAATTGACATAAAAAATTCAAGTACGAACAGTTATGACGTACATTACTACGATTATGGGCTTTTTGAAAACATTCCAGATGTTGGTACAGAAAATATCGTGAGTGTATCCAAAGGGTCCATGTTTACATACAACGGATGCTTGTATAAATTGGAAGGAAGCGGGGAGATAACGCTGTTAAACACGTGGGATGCAGCTGGTAGACTCATCATTCCAATGTCTATTCAGATAGGTGGAAAAGAATACCCTGTAACAAGATTAGGGTCTTTTACTAGATGTAAGTACACGTTTGTGGATTACCACAATGACAAACGGCGAAAACCGACCACGTCGGAAGGTATTATCACCGTGGGTGCTTTTTGGGGTTCAAAGGTAACCGAATGTATAATACCACCTTCAATAAGAGAAATTGAGGAGGTGATTTGTGGTGGCGTCTCGCATTATCTATATGCAACGTTACCCGATAAATGCAGTCTAAAAGAGATTGTATTCTCGGACGAGCGCCCTAGTGAATTAAAAACCATTGGCAACGCAACCTTTTATAATTGCCATCTTGAGATGGGGACATTGAAACTCCCAGAGGGTCTGCGAAAAATTGGAGACAATGCCTTCAGTGGGGATTTCTCAAAAATAGTTTTCCCATCCACACTGGAGTCAATAGGCGAGTCTGCATTCTATCATTGTTCTATAAAGAGTATGAAACTGCCTGATGGAATTGAATATCTCGGCCCAAACTTCGTAGACTTATATCACTTCACAGAACCTCTTGAGATTCCATCGAGCGTCAAAACCATTCCACAACTTGAATGGTCTTTGGGAGAACGTTGGGATTTAGTAAAGGAATTGCCAAGCGTTATAATTCACAACGGCAAAAAAGATGTGACTGTTGATAAGGTGACACGTAAGTATTGTAGAATACAATATATTGATGCACAGGGAAACAAAAAGAAACACAGCAATTGGATTCGGAACTTGGTTTTCAAAACGAAAAAACCAGAATCCCAAATTTATGATAGCGGACGGAGAGAAACAGCCAAAGAATATTTCGATGGTAGATACACCTCCGCAGTTGTAATCTCACTCTTCTTCGTTTTCATGATAGTGTTGATGACCGTACTTGGCATTTTAATTGGAATTGGCGTACTCGAATAAAAATCATAAAGCATGGCAGTATTTCTATGGCTATGGCAGTGGATTTCGCCAGTAGCGATTATATTCGGTCTGCTATATCTGATTGAGGATCCCGAACCAGTAACACTCATTTTGGGTGTCATCTCGGCAGTGATAGGGTTGATTATCGGCATTGTAGGTTGGGGCGACACCGTGCCACCACGCTGGTTTTGGGTGAAGAGCCAAGCAGAACTGGCAGGTAGCCGCATACTGACCGCCCTCGGCTACGCCGTGCAGTTCTTCTTCCTGCCTGCTGCCATCATCGGCTTGATGGAAGTACTCTGATTGGAGACTTCCATTATGCTACAAAAGCATCTTCTGCATGTTTGCAGGGGATGCTTTTGTATTACGCCAATAATCCATCCGGCAAAAAATATTTTCATTTATAGATTCTGCCAGCCCACAGTTCATGTAGGAAATGGGTGGCGGGCATTACCTCAACGTCGTTGAATATACGCGGTGCCACATCGAGCGAGACAATGATTAGGCGTGCGTCGGGATGCTCTTCGTGGAAGGCTTTGAGCCCACGCAGATGCCGCGATTGCACCTCGGTGGTGGACTTGAACTCTATGGCCACCTCGGCATCACCCAGCACGGCATCCACCTCATACCCTGTATGCGTGTGCCAATAGGACAGTGCATTCTCGATGTCGTGGTAGCCGAGATAGGCGATGATTTCCTGCACCATCAGATGTTCGAAGGCATGGCCGAAGTCGTCGCTGCCAGGCTGCATGTCTTGTCGGTGCAGCAGGTAGTTGGGAAGCGATACATCGAAATAATAGAACCTCGGCGACTGGTTGAGGCGTCGTTTCACCGTGCGTCGGAACGCCGGCACCATATAGCCAATCAGGGTCTCTTCCAATATGGAGAAGTACTCTTTGACTGTCTTTGCATCGACTCCACAATCTTGCGCGATGTTGGTGTAGTTCACCATCTCGCCGTCGGTCAACGCCGCCACCTCCATGAAACGGTTGAACGACGACAGCTTGCGCACCAAGGCTTCGGCGGCAATCTCCTCTTTCAGATAGACCGACACGTATGCCTGCATGCGTTTCTGCAGCTGTCGCTCGCTGGTGGCCAGATAGTGAGTGGGTAGCATGCCTCGGTTCACGGCCTTTATCAGATCGAACTCTGGCACTTCGGCAGAGACAAGAGGATAAAGCACATTGCGCACAGCCCGTCCTCCCAGCGTGTTCACCCCTTTGCGTTTCAATTTTCTGGCACTCGAACCACTGAGGATAAAATGGACATCCTGTCGTGCAATGAGCCAATGCACCTCGTTCAGCAATTCGGGGATTAGCTGTATCTCATCGATGATGATAATTTCCCCCTCTCTTGCGGTGGCAAGTTCTTGCCGGAGGAGTGCAGGATTACGCCTCAAACGCTCGTAGGTGTCGCTCTCCAGCAGGTCGTAGAATCTGCTGTTAGGGAACAAATTCAACAATAAGGTCGTCTTCCCTGTCTGACGTGCACCGAAAAGGAACACACTTTCTTCTTGTGCATCAGTTATTTTAGGCCACCTTTTTATCATTTTAAACAGTCTGTTCTTTTATTATTATTCAGAATATAACTCCTGATTTACACGAAAAATACGGAGTTCTACTCCATAAATTCACGCTGCAAAATTACGAATAATAATCCATCCGGCAAAATATTTTTTCATTATGCCGTGGAGAAAGACTTATGATAGACCTTCAATAAGTCGACGCGCGGGACTCGGTGAACTGCCAGGAGCCGTCTTGTTTGCGGAGCTTGAAAGTGAGCTGGAGGCGCCAGGTGTGGCGGCCGCCGCCGAAGACGGCGGCCGTAACCACTGTCAGTGGATAAAATTGGTGTAGGTGACCTCCTCGGCGGCGGGCAGTCCTGTGCGCTCGCGCTCTGCGGCGATGGCGCGGATAAGGAAAGCCATATTGCGGCCAAGAATGCGCATACACTGTACACCTTCTGCATCTTGCATCACGTCTTGGCGCGAGTAGCCGTGCACCATGTTCCAGTAGCGGCTGCTGGCGATGGGCATCTCGCTGATGGTGAAGTACTTGTTCATAGCATCGAAGGTGGCGGTGGTACCCGCGCGACGCGCCGAGACCACGGCGGCGCCTACCTTCATGCGCTTGTCGAAGTGGGTGGAGAAGAACAGGCGGTCGAGGAACGACGTCATGGTGCCCGCCATGCCGGCATAGTAGACCGGCGAGCCGATGACCAGGCCGTCGGCCTTCTCGAAGAGCGGCGCCACGCGGTTCACCTCGTCATCGAACACGCAGCGCCCCAACTCGGCGCACTTGAAGCAGGCTATGCATCCGTGGATGTCCTTGTGGCCCACGTGCACAATCTGCGTGTCGATGCCTTCGGTGTTCAGTGTCTCGGCCACCACCTCGAGGGCCGTCTGTGTGCAGCCGTCCTTGCCATGGGGGCTGCCATTGATAAGTAGTACGTTCATAATTTTTTGTATTGTTCGTCAGTAACAGGCTCCAGCCACTCGGTGCGATAGGTGGCTTTCTGGTCGGTGTAGTAGGCCAAGTGCTGCATCCAGGTGTCGCGGGCGGCGCCGTGCCAGTGCTTGGTGCCTGCGGGAACGGTGACCACGGTGCCGGGCTTGAGCTCCACGGGCTCCTTGCCCCACTCCTGATACCAGCCGCGGCCGCTGACGCAGACCAGGTGCTGCACGGCGGCGTGATGGATGTGCCAGTTGTTGCGGCAGCAGGGCTCGAAGGTGACATTGCAGAGGCCACTCGCGGGGTCCAGTACGGCCAGGTAGCTCTGCCCTGTGAAGTACTGCGCGAAGGCGTCGTTAGGCTCGCCGAGGGGCCAGGCCGACGGCGGGATGGGCTTGCCGTCGCCAGCAATGGCGGCCTCGCAGCGCAGGGCTGCGGCCTCGAGTCCACGGCTGCGAAGGGTGGCAGCGATGCCCTGCAGTTGTTCCTCGGTGACGCCCATGTTGCGGGCGCCGCGTACATGCGAGATGAGCTGTGGCATCACGCCTTCCAGTCCGCTCAACGCGCTGACGGTGATAAACTCGCGGTCGGCGTGGGTCAGCACGTCGCGGGCGAAGATGTCGCCGAAGAGGTGCGCCTTGAGGTAGTAGTCCTCGGCGGGGCAAAAGGCATAGTCGAAGGGCTGGCCGACGAGACGGGTCTGCACCTCGGTGCCTTGTTTCAGGGCGTCATAGCCTGCGGGCATCGGCGAGGCCTCGGGGCCTTCCTCGACGTTCTTGCCGTCGGCTTTGCGCTGCTCGATTATCTTCTGCAGCGTACCCAGCGCGTTGAGGGAGCGCGGGAAACCCGTGTAGGCGTAGAGTTGCGAGAGGGCTTCCTTCACCTGATTGACGGTCAGTCCGGACTCTAATGCCTTGTCTATAGCCTCGGACAGCGACGACAGGTCTCCCTGCGCCTCGTAGCAGGCTATCAGCGTCATTGCTGCTGCCTGCTCATTGTTGAAACTCAGTGTATTCATGTCGTTGTCAGTTGTTGTAATCTTGCTACTGCAGGCTGTCATTGCCATTGTCAGCGCCACAAGCGCGATGCGATAGATGTGCTTCATAACTCTGTCGTAAAATTTTTGCAAAGATACGAAAATTTCCCCGAACGGCCAAAACACAGACTGCGGTAAAAATGTCACATTTTTTCAGCCGCGTAGCTCGCTGGGGTGGGCACCCAAATGCTTCTGCACGTAGCGGGCGAAATAGCTGAGGGAAGAGAACCCGTAGAGGTCGGAGACCTCGTCGAGGGTGAGGTCACGGCGGCGCAGTTGGCGACTGATATCAAGGGCCGTGTAGCGCGTAATCCAATAGAGGGCCGACTGGCCACTGACCTTATGGCACACCTCGGAGAGGTACTTGGGCGTGACACAGAGCATGGCGGCGTAGTGGCCCACATCGCGGTAGCGGCGGTACTCGCCCCCATCGAGCAACGACAGGAAGCGCTCCATGAGCACCGCCTGTTGCGATGAGACAGGTCGGTCGCCGTAGAGCTCGACGTGGAAGTCGAAAAAGTCGATAATCATGCATTGCACGGCGTTGAGCATGGCATCGAGGTGGAAATGGTGGTGTGGCAGCGCGAGGCGGCGACGAATGTAATCGAAATTGAGGGCGCAAACCTGCTGCTGCTCTTCGTTGAGGTGCATGACAGGGTTCTCAAAGAGGGCCAGATGGCCGCGCATGCCGTAGTTGCTCTGTGGCGTAGAGTTCTGGATGAATGTCGACTTCACATAGATGACTTCCACGACGAAATCATCACTGGCTTCCAGACGATTCATCTGCAGACTCTGCTGGGGGATGATGAGGCAGTCGCCGGCGGCGAAGTGGTGGCAGACCGGACCCATGAAGAACGAGCATCCACCCTGCCGGCACAACGCATGGGTGATATAGCCCTGGGTTTGGCGGAGGGCCGTGCTGCCCAGATTGTCGGCAATCAGTATATCTTCGTGCAGTTCATTCATAGCAAGGGTGCGTCTGGTTACATATATATAACGCAGACGCACCCGAATTATTGTATTTCGGTCTCTCTACAATTAGTCGATGCTGACGATGTGATACTTGCGGGTGCCGAGGCCGATGGCTTCGCCGTGCTCGATGGTGTGCACGCCGTGCTGCTTGTCGATGCGGCTGAGGAGATCGGTGGGGTCGTTGGTAGCCGTGACCTGCTGCTGGTTGATGATGTCGATGCAGGCCTGGTCGAGGGCCACGGGGTCGGTGGAGGCCAGGATGCCGTAGTCCTCAAGCTTCACGGGCTCGGGGTGGTCGACGCAGTCGCAGTCGATGCTCATATTGTTCATCACGCTGATGTAGATGATACCCTTTTTGGCGCGGAAGTAGTCGGTCACGCCCTGCGCAGCAGCAGCCATGCTCTCCAGGAAGCCGTCTTGATCGCCGATGAATTCGGGCGTCCAGAGGCGGGCCATGTCGAGCACTTCCATCTTGCCGGCCGAGTGGATGTAGGCCTTGCCGTTAGGGCTGCCGCAGCCAATGCTGAGGTTCTTCAGCGCTCCACCGTAGCCGCCCATGGGGTGACCTTTGAAGTGGTTGAGGGCAATCATGAAGTCGTAGTTAGCCATGTGGCTGCCCACGATGTCGTACTTGATGTGCGTGGTGTCGCGCACGGGGATGCGCATCTCGCCCTCCTCGTCCATGATGTCGACTTTGAACAGGGGCGTGAATCCGTGGCGCTCGATGACTTTCCAGTGGTTGGCCGAGGTGGTGCGCTCGTCCTGCTTGTCGGCAGGGCCATTGCCGTAGGCAGTGTTGCACTCCACAATGGTGCCGTTCACCTTCTCCACCAGCAGGCGAATGAGTTCAGGCTTCAAATAGTTGGGGTTACTGCCTTCGCCGGTGCTTATCTTCACGGCCACGTTGCCCTCGGCCTGCACGCCCAGGGCGTCGTAGATTTTCACCAGCGCCTCGGGGCTGATGTCGCGGGTCAGATACACGACGGCCTCATCTTCGTCAGGTTGAGCCTCGGCAGGCTGGTTGTTACTCTTGCAGCCCACCATCATTATGGCGGCAGCTGCGAATAATACTAATGCTTTCTTCATTGGTTTATAGACTATTGGTTATTATTTCAGCAATATCCTGCTCACTCAGCGGGGCGTAGGCCTGGTCAAGGCCTTCGTTGACGGCGATGTGGTGAGCCATCTCCCCTATCCTGCTGTCGTCGATGCCCACTTCGCGCAGGTGCATGGGGATGCCGATGCTCTCGAAGAAACGGTAGGTCTCGTCGATGGCCCGTTCCGCAATCTCGCGCTCGGGCAGCGTGGCGTCGATGCCGAAGACGTTGACGCCGTACTTGACGAAGCGCGGCAGGGTGTGGTCGTTCAGGATGTGGCGCATCCAGCGCGGCGTGATGATGGCCAGGCCCTCGCCGTGGGTGATGTCGTAGTAGGCGCTGAGGGCGTGCTCGATGCCGTGGCAGGGCCATCCGCTGGGGCTGTTGCCGAGGGAGAGGATGCGGTTGCAGCCATATGTGCAGCAGAGCATCATCTCGGCGCGGGCGGTGTAGTCCTCAGGGTTCTCCAGACAGCGGCGGCCGTTGACCATCAGCGAGCGCAGCATGCTCTCGCAGAAGCCGTCGTTGAGCAGCGTGGTGTCCTCGGTAAAGTACTGCTCGATGGTGTGGTTCATGGCGTCGGCGATGCCTGCGGCGGTTTGCTTGCGGCTGACGGAGAAGGTGTAGGTGGGGTCGAGGAACGAGGTGTGCGGATAGAGCAGCGGGGCGACGTAGCCTATCTTATCGTTGGTCTCGGTGCGCGAGATGACGCCGCCGGCGTCGTACTCGCTTCCCGTGGCCGCCAAGGTGATGATGTCGACGATAGGCAGGGCGGCCTGGGCCTTGACCTTGTAGCTGATGAGGTCCCATGGGTCGCCGTCGTAGCAGGCGCCTGCGGCGATGGCCTTCGAGCAGTCGAGGACACTACCGCCGCCCACAGCAAGGATAACGTCCACCTTGTGCTCCTTGCACAGGCGCACGCCGTCGAGCACGCTGGGGTCGTACTTCGGGTTGGGCTGGATGCCGCTGAGCTCGATGATTTCGTAGCCCTTCAGCAGGTCTAGAACCTTCTGGTAGAGGCCGATGTTCTTGATGCTGCCGCCACCATAGGTGAGGAGGACTTTCCTCCCGAACTGCTCCATCACTTCGGGCAGCTTCTCCACAACGCCTTTGCCAAAGATGAGGCGCGTCGGGGTCATATAGTTGAAATTCTGCATAGTGTGTATAGGGTTTTAGCTTTTATCCATAAAATATTTTGCAAAAATACGAACTTTTTCCAAAACAGACCAAAAACAAACTGCGGTAAAAAGTTCACATTTTGCTACAGCTACCATGATTTTGAAGGTTATGCTTTGCTGTACTTGCTCTTTACTATCTCGTAGGAATTGAGGGTGAGCTCTTTGAGCAATGTGTCGGGGGCTGTCTGTGGGTCGATGCCAATCCAATGCTTGGCGGATTCGTTGTAAGGGTCGCCGATACATGAGTACCTTTCGCGGAGCTCGGGGATACGTTCAGGCTGGCACTTGAGCGACACCACGCTGAACTCGTCGCAGTCAAAGAAGGAGAACATGTGGCCGCAGACGTAGAACACCAGCACGCCCTCGCCATTCTTGAACTTGGCGAACGGAAACTTCTCCTCGATGCCCTCGCCCAGCGAGAGGCAGTAGTTGCGGTAGTCTTCGACGTTCATCACTTCAATATTTTTGAATTCAGCGGTGTTCGGTTCCCTTTCAGGGTTCATTGCTCTGTCCGTATGGTTCTGATAATCTTCGCAGGGGCGCCAGCGACGACCATATTGTCCGGCACGTCTTTGGTCACCACGCTGCCGGCGGCCACGATGGCGTTCTCGCCGATGGTGACGCCGGCCAGCACCGTAACGTTGGCTCCCAGCCAGGCATTGCGCCGGACGACGATAGGCTTGGTGAGCAGCGAGTGGCGCGTGGTGGGGCCTTCGGGGTGGTACTCCGTGGCCAGCACGCAGTGGGGGCCGATGAAGACATCGTCCTCGATGGTGATGCCGCCGAGGGCCAACAGCGTGCAGTCGAAGTTCAGGAAGCAGTCGCGCCCCAGCGTCACGCCGGAGCCGTAGTTGATATTCAGCGGTGGGAAGACGCGCACCGTGTCGTCAATCTCCTTGCCTGTAATCTGCCGCAGGTACTCGCGCACCTCGCCTTCGTCGTGCCAACCGGTGTTCATCTCCGCCACCAGCCGCCGTGTGCGCAGCGTCTCTTCATAGACCGCATTGCTGCCCACATATTTGTTTTCTGTGTTGTCGTTCATGGCATTACGAGCCGCAGATTTCAGCTTCTTGAGGGCCTTCTCGTATTGTCCGCGGACTCCGTTGTCCTGCTCGGTTTCGCAGAGGGCTTCCACGCGCTGGCGCAGGGGCGAGTCGGCGTAGGCGGGCAGGACGACGATGCGGGAAAGCGCGTAGGCGGCGCTCCAGCGCACCACGGTGCCTTCATCGGAGGCATTGGCCAGCAGGGAGTCGATGGAAGGTGCCACCTCGTCGGGGAAGTCGGCAGCCATATTGCCCACGATGCGCGAGGCTTCGCGGCGGCAGGAGTTGCTCGTGGAGGCCACGAACGGCATGGCCAGCCGCAGATAGCCAACGCCGAGGGCTTTCAGCCGTTTGTTGGTGATCTCTTCGATGGCTTCGAGGATGGTGGCCACGTGTTTCTCATCCAACTGCGACAGACTGGTCTCAATCTCGGCGAGGGCGTTGCCGTCGGCCATGATTTCGGCGACGACGGCTTGCCGCCGTGCCACTCCCTTCAGCGTTTTGTCGCCTAAAACTTGCAATATGCTCATATCGTTAATTATATGTCTAATGCTCGTACATCTCTATCGGCAGGCCGTCGGGGTCTTGCAGGAAGAAGAAGCGGCGGCCGGTGTATTCGTCCGTGCGGACGGGCTCGTGATTGATGCCCAGGCGCTCCAACTCGGCGGCGGCCTCACAGATGTCGTCCACCTCGAAGGCCAGGTGCCGCAAGCCCGCCGCTTCGGGATGCGACGGGCGCGGAGGCGGCGAGGGGAAGGAGAACAACTCCACGACGTACTCACCGTTCAACGCCAAGTCAGCCTTCCACGACTGCCGCGCCTCGCGGTAGTGCTCCGCCAACAATTCCATCCCCAGCACCCGCGTGTAGAAGTCGAGGCTCCGGCGGTAGTCGGAGCAGATGACGGCAATGTGGTGTACCTTGTTCAGTCGCATAACTAAAACACCTTGTCGCCGTTTTTCACCGCCATCGAGGGCTGGAGGAGTACCACGCCGCCCACGCTCTCGCTGCCGAGGATGCGCACCTCACTGCGGACGCTTCCGATGTGCATCGGGGCCAGGTTGACACAGAACACCGCCTGACGGCCGACAAGGTCCTCCGGCGAGTAAAGGTCGGTAATCTGAGCCGACGAGGTCTTGGTGCCCAGTTCCTCGCCGAGGTCCACAGTGAGCTTATAGGCCGGCTTACGGGCCTTCTTGTTGATATCCACCGCCACGATGGTGCCGATGCGGACATCCACCTTGTCGAAGTCTTCCACTGTTATCTGCATAGCTGTTGCCTTTTCTTAACATAACGCGGCTTCCGCAGATTTATTTTGCGGGGCGGCGCGAAAATGACGGACAAAGAATCGGGAAGCATCTCTCAAAACGGATTGGAACCGGCATAGAGACGAGGAGCACAACATACTGTTTTCAACTACAGTTATACTCCAGTTCAACACGAGTTCGACACGAATTCGAGTCGAACTCGAGTTGAACTGAATGCAATCGACTGATAATCAACAGGCGTTTTTTGCGCAAAATACTTGTGATTACCCACCTCATTTTTATAGTTTTCTATTTCAGTTCTATAAAGTCACTGAGTGGCTGTATTCGTGCGACTTGCGTAAATGAGCGTTTGTGTAGGTTGATTGGCTGGCCAAAAGGGACAGGATTTGTGGGGTCAAATCGCATTACAGCGTAGTAAGGAGCGTTTTCTGCAGAGAATCCTTTCTCCCGTAACGCCTCTGCCGTCCAAATCTGAAAGCCTTTTTTGGTTAATCTGAACAACTCCGGGTTATTACCACCAGTGTGAATGCAAACATACCCCAAGCGTTCAAACCCTTCTTTAACCAGCAAAGAGCCTTTTGAATCGCCAGCCCTCATATAAGTTATCCCCATTTTCATCGCATTTTCACGGTCGGTGTCTCGCATGTGGTTGATGAGGACGGTGGTCTCTTCTGATGACGAACGCATTTTGTCAAACAGTTTCTTGCGCATTTTTTCATCCTCAAGTGCTTGACGTCTGCACAATGACAACTCGCAAAACTGTTTGTCTTGCTCAATGCCGATGTATTTACGACCAAGCAGATTTGCTGCAATTCCTGTTGTACCGGAGCCACTGAACGGGTCTAATATGGTGTCGCCTTCATTGGTTGAAGCCAGGATAACGCGATAAAGGAGCCTCAATGGCTTTTGTGTGGGATGTTTGCCTTGTTGCTTCTCCCAAAGGCCTACCGCAGGGATACGCCAAACGTCTGTCATTTGTCGTCCCCCATTCAATTGTTTCATCGTCTCATAATTAAATTTGTGCGGTTTTTTCTCCATTTTTCGAGCCCAAATTATCAGCTCGGTAGAGAAATTGAAATAACGGCATGAAAGATTGGGTGGAGGGTCGGACTTTTGCCAAGTAATTGTATTCAGCACCTTATATCCCAACTCTTGCAGACAACGCATGACCACATGGATATTATGGTGCGTTCCGCTAATCCATATTGTTCCGTCATCCTTGAGCTTGGGGCGGCAGAGCGACAGCCATTGACGGTTGAATTCGTAGATATACTCAGGAGTACCACCTTTGTCCCAGTCGCCTTTATCCACACACACCTGCCTACCGCTTTGCACACTGATGCCGCCGTTGCTGAGAAAGTACGGCGGGTCCGCAAAGATGGTGTTGACGGAGTTATTCTCTATCTCCGTCAGCCGTTCCATGCAATTGCCATGCAAGATTGTATAATCCGGATATATAGACAATGGATAGGTCACAACGATTTAAGTAATTCTTTGTATGCTTCCCAAGACATAAAGCGGCCTTCGCCGTTAGGATAGTTCACGTCTTCTTGTCCCCAGATCCATTTGTATGCCTTAATCAATTCTTCTGGACGTTCTCCTGTTTGAAAAGAAAGACTTCGAATGTCAGCAATAAAGTCATTGGGTTCTTCTCCGTTTAATGTTCTTTCTAGCAATGCTATCAATCTCTTCCCCTCCTGAGGATTTTCTTCACATTTCGCCGTAACATCTTCCAAAATCTGCTTATGAGAGATCTGCCATAGGTCACTGTTCACAGGGTTATAGATAAAAACCAGGATATCTTCTTTCTTTGGATGTCCATACACGCTTTTTCCACCTGGCTTTGTAATAACAATCTTACGACCATCTTCGCATTGTTCAACTTCGTATCCACGATATTCAATGCCAATTACTCTCTCAGCAAACTCTTCGCGAGGAGCATTCGTTATGGTCAACTTCTTCAAGTCGATGGAATGAGAATAGACGTTTCTTGCCATGTTATTTATATTTTTAAGAGAAAATCCTTGATCGATGTAAGATTGTAGATGTTTGGAATAGCAGCAAAGGCTTCTTCCAGTTTATTCCTAGCGCTGTTCCACCCTTCGCCATCAGTTATCCAGACAAACTCGAATCCAGGTACCCCGTTCACTTTTGGCGCAACATCGGTGTAGGAACGCGCCACTTCATTTAGCTTGGAACCGCCACCAGAGTAGAAATTCACCTCAATAAGGTAGGTTTTGCCATGAGATACAATGGCAAAATCAAACACTTTTTGGTCGGCACCTAACACTGCTGAGATGGCTGGAAATTCTTTAGAAGAGACTTGTTCACGATAGCTAATTCCAGCATTGTCGAAGATACGAGCGACAAGTGTCTCTGTAATGGCGCCGCTTCTGTTCTTCCGAGCGTTAGTATCTAATCCAGTTTCAACCCCATACACATAATCCACGAGATCTTTGACATCCTTGTTTCTGAACACCTTATCAAGACCCGTACCCTCAATAAATTTCATCACACCGTCAACCGAACTGAACAGAGAATGGATTGAATGCATCGAGCCATCATTGTCAATGTATTTTTTATCGTCCTTTTTGCGAGTTGCAATAAGAATATCCATCACCTCAAACACTCGTTTGTCTCTATCCCAAAGTGCTTGCACAGCAGAGCGCAAATCATCTTTTCCGATGAGATAGTTTAATGTATTAAGACTGATTTCGATGTCAGCTACATTCTTTGCAATCTTGGGAAAATCGCAATAAAAGTCAAGAGTAGCGTTAGTCTCGTGCAACTGGGACATAAACAATTCAAATTGTTCTTTCGTGTGTGCAGCCATTTTATGCCCGTAATGTTTGTTTTGTTTCTTGATAATTATGAACAAGGATTTCAGTTAGTTTTCCTCGCTTTGTTGGATTGGCATTCACGTTGCGAGAAGCCCATACTCGGTCAATAATATATTGTGCATACAGATCATCGAAGAACATATCGCTACAATCCGAATTGCTCAGCATAAACGAATACCCTGCCTTCTCAATGCGGTCACAGAACTTTTTCAAACGTTCCTGAGCAAAATCGTTGAAAGCATCTTTTGTGTAGTCGTTGAAACTGGAGGTGTTATTCAATGGACGATAAGGAGGGTCAAAATAAAAAAACGTATTACCTTGGGCTTTTTTGAATGTTCTCTGATAGTCGCCAGTCATTATTTCAACATTCTGTAGCACTTCACTATCTGCAAATATTGTAACGGGGTCGCAGATGGTTGGTGTCTCGTACTTCCCGAAAGGAACATTAAACAACCCCGATTTGTTCACTCGGTAAAGCCCATTAAAGCAGGTCCTGTTGAGAAAGAAAAACAGTGTGGTGTTTCGGATTGGCTCAAGTGTTTTGCTGTTAAACTCCTCACGCATCAGCATAAAGAACTGCTTGCGCAAGTTCTCCGACTGAAGAGAATAATACTCTTTTTGAATTTCAGAAAGAGAATCGACCAACATCATTGGGTTGTCACGCACTACTTTATAACATGTAGTCAAATCTTCATTGATGTCATTGATGACAACCGACTTGATATTGGAGTGTCTCTGAAGCATATAGAAAAGCATAGCTCCTCCGCCCACAAAAGGCTCAATGTAAGTGACGTTCTCCCATTTGTCAAAGTCAGCGGGAAGCAACGCTTCCAGTTGTTCTATGAGTTGGCCCTTTCCGCCCACCCATTTGATAAATGGTTTCGCTTTCATTGTGTTGTTATTTCTCTGTTTGTATAATGTCTTATGTTTACAACCTGTAATTATTTCAATTTGCAAAGATACGCATTCTTTCTGAAATGGCAAAAAATAATTGGGGCTATCGAGGGCCTTTAGACAGTCTATCGCTGTACCCAAGCACCATCTGTTTCTCTATTAATTCACCATTTATCATGTCTTATTTTTTTAGACTACAAAAATACAAAAAAACTATAATATCAAGTATATTTTTTCAGCTTGATATCTAATCTATATCCGGAATAAGCTTTATTTATTAATGTTCAATTCAGATTGTTTTCAACAATCATAGAATTAAAATATTACCATACCGAACTAAAGCTCTGTTATTTATACAAAAATTATAGATTAAACATATTTAAATATGCTTATTATATAATTCACCACAGTCCAAATAGTATTTGACTGGTTCGTCCTGGAATCACCACTTCCGCTGGCACGTAAGAATCAATCACTACAGGTTTTCTAAAAATGTTGTATCTTTGCAACAGGTTAGGTAGATGTACCATGCGACTCAAAAGGCTGATACTACTGCTGTTGGCACTGATATGTGTGCTTCCGCTGCGGGCTGGAAACGAGCCTACGGCGACAGCGGTACTGTCAAACGGCAGCCAGATGGAGCGTCCACAGTGGGAGGATATCGGCATGCACGATGTGCTGGCCGCCCCCGGTGGCTGTTTGCTGACACCTCCCACGACGGTACGCGTGCTACACGAGACGCCGACGGGCACGGCCACCTTTACGGTCACCCACCACGCGGTGTTTGCACGGCCGATGGCCTCCTCGATTGCGTCCAGAGCCTACGTCCATCGCGGCTACATCTACCTGCTGAAGTGTCTCAGGCTCTGATGCTGCTGTTTCTCCCTTCCTTTGTACAAGACATCCGATGAATGTCCTGCCTGTGTGCGTACACTCCTGTTGTACGCGGAAAGGCATCATGGTTCATACTATGGAATGAAACAACAGCATAAAAGTTATGGAATACATCAGAAAATCAATCTACAAACTTCCAGAGATACGCCGTACGCTGCTACCCCTATGGTCGTCGTGGGTGTTGACGGCGATTGGCGTCCTGTGCGGCGTGCTTTATATTTTCCTTCCCAACCTCTCCGACGGCGGCTCGTCGGCACTGGTGGGTGGCATTATCGTGGGCGGATGCAGTCTGCTGACGGTGTTGTGTTACTGGCTGTTCGGCGACTCGCGCCGTCCCTACAGCCGCGAGCTACACGCCGTGTTGGAACCCACCTATGCCTACTATGCTACAGCACAGGAGCAGGCCTTGGTCGCAGCCCTGGAAGCCCACGACGAGAAGGCGCTTGAGGCCATCAAACGGCAGGCCAAGCCTGAGCTGGCCTTGGTGCGATACAGCGACCGCGAGGAGCGCTGCTACTATTCGCAGCTGACCCGCGTGGAAGGCAAGCGGTATGTGCCGCTAACGGAAATAATCATTAATAAAAACACAAAGAATTAAAACAGAATGGAAAAGAAACAGACAATCAATGAATATATCGCCGCCGAGATGGGCGGGAAAATAGTACGGCGGCACAATTCACCCTTTAGCGGGTTGATACTGCTGGCCATAGGTGCCGGACTGCTGATACTGCTGTTCAAGGCCGACCTGAGCGACAGCATGCAGACCGCCACCCTGACCGTGTGCGCCATCACGACGGCAGTGGGCATACTGCTGACGGCGATGACCCTCAGCGGGGCCCTGTGGCATTACCTTTATGTGCCGACCCACAGCCGGATGAAAGACAAAATGGTCTACCTTAGCGTAACCGACTACCAGCATTGTGTCGACATCCTCGGCAGCGGCAACCTCGCGGCACTGGCCACCGTGATGCCTACCGTCTCGTCCAACGGTGCGGTGCACATACTGAAAAGCCACGACGGCGCCGTGGCGCTGCTGCAGGCCGGGCGGTACGACACGGGCCATTTCGACCCGGAGACCGGAGTGGTGGTGCTCCTTGGCACAGAGGTTGCAGCAATACAACAGCTATGCAAATAGAATTCGTCCTACTGGTATTATCTCTCCTCTTCTTTGCCAGCATACTGGCGGGCAAGGCGGGCAGCCGTTTCGGCGTGCCCGCCCTGCTCCTTTTTCTCGGGGTGGGCATGATCTTCGGAAGCGACGGCCTGGGAATCCGCTTCGACAACAACGCCGTGGCCCAAATGGTGGGCACGGTGGCCCTCAGCGCCATCCTCTTCTCCGGCGGACTCGACACCAAGATTGCGGACATCAAGCCTGTATTCGGTCCTGGCGTGACGCTGGCCACCGCAGGAGTGCTCCTCACCGCCGTCAGCACCGGCGTGGTGCTCTATTTCGCACTCGACCATCGGCTTGGCATGGGGTTGATGCTCTGCCTGTTGCTAGCATCGACCATGAGCAGCACCGACTCGGCTTCGGTTTTTTCCATCCTGCGGGGCAAGGGACTTCGATTGAAACACAACCTGCGTCCCACACTGGAGCTGGAGAGCGGAGCCAACGACCCGATGGCCTACGTCATGGTGCTCACCTTCATCAGTCTTGTGCAACAAGGGGGCACCCCCAACTGGTGGTCGGCACTGGGCATGCTGGCGGTACAACTGACGGTGGGTACCGTTGCGGGATGGCTCTTCGGCAAAGCGCTGGTGTGGATTGTCAACAGGATTAACATCGACAACGTAGCCCTCTACCCCATTCTCGTGCTGGCGGGCTCATTCTTTGTCTTTGCCGCCACCTTCTACATGAAGGGCAACAGCTTTCTGGCCGTCTACATTGCCGGTCTCGTGCTGGGGAACAGCAAGTTCGTTCACCGGCGCTCCACGCGCAACTTCTTCGACGGCATCACCTGGCTGGCACAGCTCTCGATGTTTCTCACGCTGGGACTGCTGGTCAATCCCTCGGAGCTGAAGACCGTTCTTCTGCCGGGATTGATTGTCAGCTTCGTGATGATATTCGTCACACGTCCACTGGCCGTATTCCTCTCGATGGTGCCGTTCCGCCAATACACTTTCAAGGACCGCCTCTTTGTCTCGTGGGTGGGGCTGCGGGGTGCGGTACCCATCATCTTCGCCATCACCTGTCGGGCCGCTGGCGTGCCGCACAGCAACCTGATGTTCAACATTGTGTTCCTCTGCACCCTGGTAAGCCTCGTGGTGCAGGGCACCACATTGCCCTTGATGGCCAAGTGGCTCGGGGTATCGGAGCCGCCCGAGGAGAACCCGCGTACTGCCTCGTCCGAATTCGACATCGACTTCCCCGAGGAAATCAAGTCGGTCTCCACCGAGGTGGAGATTACCGCCTCCATGCTTGAGCACGGAGTGCATCTGATGGATTTGCGCCTGCCGTCGCAGACTCTCGCCATCATGGTGAAAAGGGGCGAAAGCTACTTCGTCCCCACGGGCAAGACGGTACTGCAGGAAGGCGACCGCCTGATGGTGCTCAGCGACAACCAGGAGGCCCTCGACAACACGCTGTGTCACCTCGCCACAGAAGAAGTGGCTCCTGCCGCCACACCACGCAAGTGGTACAGCATTTTCTTTGACGACAGCGAGGAGTAGCCGTTTCTGCTCTTGTTTTTTTTGCCGTCGGTGTGACATTTCGTCGTTTTTTTCGTTTAATAAGGGTGTAAACATCTCACGATGCAATGGACGAGCACCCCTTCATAGAACTGATAGAGAAGCACGAGGCGGCAATCACCCACGTGTGTCGTTCGTTCTGCCGCGAAGCGGAGGAGCGCGAGGACCTGCGTCAGGAGATACTGATGCATCTGTGGATGGGATGGAAAGATTACCGTCCGGAGCATCGGCCCATCACATGGCTTTACCGCGTAGCCCTGAATACCGCCATCAGCTGGCGACGAGGGAGGCTGCGGCAGGTAGCCACGGTACCGCTCGACGGCTTCGACCTGCCCGAAGATGCGGCCCTCCGCGAGCAGGCGGCACACATGAAAGCCCTTATCGCAATGCTGCCGGCCGGCGACAAACGGTTGATAGACCTCTACCTCGACGGCTTTTCCACCGACGAGATAGGACGACTGCTGGGCATCAGTCAAAGCAACGTCACCACACGCATCGGACGCATCAAAGAGAAACTTCGCAGGATGGTGAGCAGTGAATGGTGAATGAAGAATCGAAAGACCAATATTATGAATACCGACAATTTGATAGAACAGATACATGCCGCCAACGCGCTGCGTCGCAAGGAGCACGGAGGACGGAAAACGGAGGACAGAGCACGGAGAAGCGTATGGCGCATCACCATCCCCGTTGTCTCTGCGGCTGCCGCAGTGCTTCTTGTACTCCTGTTGCCACGCACCAACGAGGCACAGGCCGCCACCCCTACCCCAGGCATCTACTGCAACAGCCAGTGCTCGCCCGACGACGTGATGGCCTTGATAGACAACAATATCAACCATATCAAAGAAATAAAAAGAACATGAAACGAACATTATCACTGGTCTTGCTTCTGCTTTCTACCGTTACCATCAATGCACAGACAGGGCTCTACAAGCGCTATGCCACACGTCCCGACGTGCAGGCCTACTGCGTCGAGCGATACCCTCTGAACTGTGGCGACAGCGTGTGCGTCACCCTCCTGCAGACCGATGACTCCGCCGTCTACCGTACCCTGCTGCGCGAGTTGCACGACCTGCCCTACGCGCCGAAGCGTCTCCGCATGAATGGAACGATACGCACTACTCCATCCGATAGCACCACACAGAAAATGCCCGAAGACATGGCGCAGCAGATAAAGCAGAAGGCCGACTCCACGGCCATGCTTTGGCGCGAGCGCAAGCACCTGGTGATTTTCAACGCCGACGGACTGCCGGGCGACAAGGGCTACTATGCCATCTACTACCCTTCCGACCGCATGGTCGTTCTTGCCTTCCTCGTCACCAGCGATGAGGAAGCGCTCAAGATAGCCGGACACATGACTTCCACCGAATTAAACCAGGAACAATGAAAAAGACCCTTACCCTGCTTCTTGTCCTGCTGCCGTTCGTGGCACAGGCACAGACCACCGACAGCGTCAGCCAGGCCACCCTCGACAGCATCGACGCCAGGATGAAGATGATGAAGCTGAAGGAAATCAGCGTCTCGGCTCCCAAGCCTGTCTACAGCATGACTGGCGAGGTGGTGAACTACAACGTGGAGAACGACGAGACGGTGCGCGACCTGACGGCATGGGATGCCATCCGCAATGCGCCGACGGTGCAAATCGACGAGGAGGGCAACCTGACGATGCGCGGCTCGGACCAGGTCGACGTGTGGCTCAACGGGCGCCCCACGGGCATGAACGGCCCCACGCTCCGCGCCTTCTTCGAGAGTATGCCTGCCGATGCGCTGGCCCGCATCGAGGTAATCAAGAACCCCTCGGCCAAGTATATGGTTGACGAGGGGCACCATATAGTCAACATTGTCACCTCGGCACGCCTGCGCACCAGCGAGCTGTGGATACTCGGCCTCAGCGGCAACTCACGGCCCTACGTCTCGCCGTGGTTCAGCTATGTGCGCAACACCGACCGCCTGAAGTTCAGTTTCCATCTGGCCGTGAGCAACAGCCATTTCGGCAGCGACGGCAACGGTGGCAACGTGCTCACCGATGGCGGCGACACCACCAGCCGCCGCACCTACGACTACGCCTCTCACGGCGCCACCGTCTTCGGCAGCAACAGCATACACGTGGACTACAAGATAGACTCCACGACCGACTTCAGCCTCATGTCGTGGAACATGCTGAACGGCCATTATGGAGACCGCAGCGGCTACCACTACGAGCAGTGGGACTACCTGCCCGACACGGCCCACTATTACTACCTCGACAGTAGCGCGTCGAGCTTTCTCGCCTTCAACGGCTTCACCCACTTCGACATCAAACACCGCCTGCCCGGCGCCAAGGGGCATAACCTCACCTTCGGCGGCATGTGGAACTATCAATTCATGGGCAACGACTACCACCAGATGCGCCTCATCTCGCTGGCCGAGGGCAATGCCGCGGGGCTGCTGCTGCCCTACGACCGCACCACCGACCTCGATACGCGGCGCAACAGCGTCGACTTCACCCTCCGCTACAACCGTCCTGTCGGCACTCACGACGAGTTTTCCCTCCGCCTCGGCGGCCGTCCCTACGGCAACAATCACCGCGGCCGCACCATCCTGCCCGCCGACACCCTGCGCAACTACGTCTCCGACTATTACACCAACAGTCTCTACCTCAGCCTCTCGTGGCGCCACGAATGGGAACGCCTCACCCTCAGCGGCGACCTGCACACCTCGCGCGACTGGCTCCGCATCTCCAACACGGGCCTCTTCCCCGACGACACCCTCTTCCGCTTCTTTACCCTCGAGCCCTCGGCCAACCTCACCTACCGCACCCCCTCGATGCATTATTTCCGTCTCCGCTACTCCTATTCCGTCTCCACCCCCTCGGGCGGCGACCTCACCACCAGCCGCACCTATAGCGACGACTCCTACATAGTTGGCAACCGCAGTCTGCACAGCTCCAACACCCACAAGGCCTCCCTTAGTTGGAACAGGTATTTCCAGAAGATTGGCAACATGGGCATAGAGAGTTATGCCAACTACACCACGGGCGGCATCGAGAGCATCACCTCCTCGACCCCCGGCGTCGACCCCTGGCTCGGCCGCGTGATATCCTATTCCATGCCCTTCAACATTGTCTCCTCCTATAAAGCCGGAGCCGACGCCAACTTCACCTACCGTCCCACCGCGTGGGCCAGCGTCAGCCTCAATGCCAGCCTCTACCGCCAGGGCTATGCCGTCGAGGGGGAGGCTATGCAAGAGATGACCTCATGGCAGCTCTACGCCCGCCTCTGGGCCAAGGTGGCCCAGCTGGTGAACCTCGATGCCAACATCAGCTACGGCAACCCAACCCTGGGACTCTACAGCCAGACCGAGCAGGCGGTCACCGTCGGCCTCGGTGCCTCGGCCACCCTCTGCAAGGGACGCCTCTCACTGTACCTCAACATCAGCGACCTCTTCGACAGCAACAATTACCTGATGACGGTCTCCACCCCCTCGTTTGCCTCCACCGAGTCGTCGCACAACAAGTCGCGCTACATCACCTTCGGCCTCACCTGGCGCATCGGCAAACTGGACCTGGCATGGCAGGCACGCACCGGCGCCGCCGGTCAGTAACCAGCAGAATTACATACAGGGAGAAAAAAGGACTCCCAGCAGAACGCCGGGAGTCCCAACCATAACCAAATAAATATGAAAAACTTTTTTTCTCTTTCTTTATTTGCGCAGGCCAAGCTGTTTGACGATGGCGCGGTAGCGCTCAATGTCTTTTTCCTTCAGGTAGTCGAGCATCTTGCGGCGCTTGCCGACGAGGCCGACGAGGGCGCGCTCACTCACCTGGTCTTTCTTGTGCTGCTTCATCAACTCGGTAAGGTTCTGGATGCGGTAGGTGAACAGGGCAATCTGTCCCTCGGTGCTTCCTGTATCTTTTACCGACTTGCCATATTGGGCGAATATCTCTTCTTTCTTTTCTTTTGTCAGATACATAGTGTTTTGCGTGTGTTTTATTCTCTTTTTTTCGTTCTCAAATCGAATGCAAAGATACGACTATTTCTTAAACTGACAAAACAAATTTGCATTTTTATCAATATTTAACATATTTTAAGACCATTCACGCCTCCTTTCCTTGAGGTATATTCGGGTAGTACTACCTGACAATTAGCTTTCGCACATCTACCCCCTTGTCGGTCTGGAGGTGCACAAAATAGGTGCCGGCGGCCAGCTGGCTGATGTCGACAGACAGGTGCTGTTCGTTGGTACTGAAGGCCATCATCCGGCGTCCGTCAAGGCTGAGGATGCTTACGTGCGCAAGCGTCTGGAGCCCTTCGAGGCCGAGCTCTACGTATCCGGCGGCCGGGTTGGGCTGCAGGTAGAAGTGCACACCGGCGCCATCGGCGGCAGCGATACCGAGCAGGTCGAGGTTGACGTCGGCGCTCCAGCCGCTGTTCCACCCGTCGCCGCACTGGGCGCGCACGCGGAACGTATATATATAGCCTGCCTCAAGGCCGCCGACGGTGACCGAGGTGTCCTGCACGGTGCCGAAGCCCAGCTGCTGGTTGGGGTGGAACCCCTCGTAGCCATAGGCGAAGAGCCAGCTGGTGTTGTGGTTGCCGCGGTGCCAGGAGAGGGTGACATCGCTGCCGGTGCGTTGCGCGGTGAGGCCACTGACGGGCTGGCAGATGTTATCGAAACTGACGGGGTCGCTGTATTCGCCGACGACGCGGTCGTGCTGGCAGCAGTGGGCGCGGACTGCCACCTGATAGCTGCTGCCGAAGGTGAGGCCCGTGAGGGTGGCGGGGTTGCTGTCGACGTCGAAGTGGAGGTCCTCATCGGCATTCCACATGCGCACCTCCCAGCGGCTACCGCTCGTGGCGCCGTCGGTCCAGGCCACGGTGGCGGTGGTGGCGCCGGTGGCGCTCACGCTCACGTCGGTCGGGACGGAGCAGGCCGTGTCGGTGCTGGCGTCGAACTCGACCCAGTCGGAGAAGCCGAGGTCCGAGGCGTTGCAGTCGCGCCGCAGACGGAGGTTGTAGTCCTGCATGGCGGGCAACAGGTTGTAGGTGTAGCTGTGGAGGTTGTTGTGGCTTGAATTGACCACGACGGGGTCGTCCCACACCGCCGAGGAGGCCTCCTTGATTTGCAACTGCACGACGGCGTTCTCGTTGTGCCAGTCGACGGTGATGGAGCCCGCCGTGGTGGTCACGGCGTCGAGCATCGGCTCGTAGCATACGGGCTGGCAGGCGTAGAAGGTGAGGTCGGGCACGATGCTGGAGGCAGTGCAACTGGCGGCCGGGAGGGTGCCGGCCTGGGCGGGCGAGAAGTGGGTGTAGTCGGAGCTGCCGCCATACACCTTGTTGCCCGCAGCCTGATGGGCGGCAAACCAGGTGTCGCCATGGGTGGCATAGTCGGGGGTGGAGTACATGATGCCGAGCACCGCGTTGCGGTGACCGTCCCAAACGAAGGGGGTGGTGAACCGCACACGGCGTATGCCGGTGGTCGTCGTGCTGATGTCGCCGTCATACACCATAACGAACGAGGAGTCGTACTGGAAGCCGCTCATGGTGGTCGCCGAGGTATGCCCCATGTAGATCTGGCAGTTGGTCATAAAGGAGGCGCTGCCGACGGCATCGACATAGAAGGCCATGCCACTGACTTCGGACATGCCGACCAGGGTGGCGCTGTCGACGAGTATCTCGGAGTAGGTGTAGTTGTGGCTGGTATAGACCGGGGCAAGTGAGCTGACGGCGACGGGAGCCGCGGGACTGTGGTTGTCGGCCTCGAGGCGGTTCTCGCAGAAGTCGGTGACAAAGCTCACACTGTTGGTCGTCTCGCTCTGGTTGTAAGGGCCGCAGAGGGCGGTCACGCGCACCTCGTAGGGGGTAGCCATGTCGAGCGGGCCGATGACGGCCGTGTCGACATACTCGACGGTACGGCTCATCCACGACAGGGCCCCGCTGGCGCGATACTGCACCTTGTAGGCCGACGCGCTGCCCGTCCAGGCAACGGTGGCCGCGCGCGCGCCGACATGGCGCACCGCGAGGTCTGCCGGCATGGGGCATGCCGGCGGAGCCGACACACGCAGGTCGTCGACGAAGATGCCGCCCGTGTTGCCGCGAGGACTCCCCTTGAGGGCCACCTGGTATAGGGCGGCACCCTGCGAGAGGGGCAGCGTGTAGATGAAGCGCTGCCAGGCGTTGACGCTGCTGTCGACCACCGCCAGCAGGGTCCAGTCGCCCGCCGTGGCGGGACGGTAGTAGACCTCCAGCAGCCCCGCCGGAGCCCTCGACTCGACGGGCAGAGTGCTTTGGTACTGGTAGCGGTAGAAGCAGAACTCGGCGTCGCCATCCAAGGCGGTGAAGTCGAAGGTGGGGAGAACAAGCATTGCGCTCTGGTCGCCGTCAGCAGCCACAGAGGCCATGTGTCCGCCGCTGTGGGCATGGGGGACACCGCTACCGCTGCCCACCACCCAGCGCAGGGCGTCGGGGCTCTCGACGGCCATGCACACGAGGCTGCCGCTCTCAAACTCCTCAAGGTATGTCGTCGAGTCGGTGACGGCAACGGGGTAGCACAGCGTGCGGAAAGGCTGCACGGCGAAGGTGCGGCCCACACTGCCCGGCGCGCACTGGGCGGCAACCCACACATAGTACTGCGTGTTGGGCGTGAGGCCCGTGAGCACCACGGTAGTGCCGCTCACATGGAGCGTGTCGGCAGTGGCGGTATCGTCGGTCGTGCCGTAGTAAACTATATAGTTGCCATAGTCGTGGTTGTCCGTGATGGTCAGCCTGGCCGACGAGAGGGTGAGCTCGCCCACCGTCACGGCGGTCACGCGGCGACAGTCGTCCAGGTAGGCCACCCGCAGGTCGTCGATGTTGAGTTCCACGCTGCCGGTCTGCATCACACGGACGAAGATATGGCCGTCGGGACCGCTGTAGTCCTCCAGGTCCACCTCCACATGCCGCCACTGGGTCTCGGTGAGGACGCGCGAGCCGACGACGGTGAAGGTGGCCGTATCGGCAGGATTGGTGCAGACTCCCACCTCGACGGTCACGTCGCCGTAGTCAGGGGCTCCGTTGATGGCATAGAAGCCCACGCTGAGGCTGTCGGCACTGGCCGCCATCCTGGGCAGGACAATATAGGAGAGGTAGCCACCCATATAGAGGGAGTAGTTGCTGAGGTGGCCGTAGCCGCTTTCACGGTAGGGGTAGTAGCCGGCGAGCGACCCACGGGACCAGCAGGTGGTGAGGGCCGCACTGGAAGAGGAGGCCTGGAAGACCTCGAAGGTCTGGAGGAACGGCAGCGGCTCCTCGCCACAGAGGGTAGTGGCGCTGGTGGTGCGCGACACCTCATCGTCGCCACAGAGACTGCTCACCCTGAAGGCATAGGTGGTGGTGGCGTCCAACCCCGTGACGGTATAGGTAGTGTCTGTCGTGGAGGCCGTGGCGGTCAGCCAGCTGCCCGTACCCGTGCGGTACTCCACCTTCCACTCGCTCTCCTCACCCACCGACACCCACGTGAGGGTCACGCTGTGGGCCGCCGGCACGGCACTGACGATGAGGGGAGGCACACAGCCCGTGCTGTCGCAGCTGGTGATGAAGCGTATGGTGTTGCGGCGATTGCGGGTCATCGGACTGACACCGGCCACCGCCGTGCCACTGGTGACGTCAAGCTGTCCGCTGATGTTGTAGCCGACGATGGCGGTGGTGGCAGTCGTCGTGGTGACGCGGAAAGAGCGCGAGCTGTTGTTGGCGCCCGTCTTGTCGTTCACGGTCATCACCACACTCTTGCCGGCAGGCACGGTGAAGGAGCTGTCGAAGACCACCTCCACCCATCCCTGGGCAAAGCTCACCTCGCCCGAGAAGTAGCGCTTCGCGGCCGTCGGCTCCACATAGTCGGCGCTGGAGCCGTAGGAGGTGCGCGAAGTGGTGTCGAGGTAGACATCCCACTGGCGGTTGGGGGTGGCGGCGCTGTTGGTCATGTACACCTTGAAGCCCTGTATGACGGGCACCCCGGCCAGGTCGGCCGCCGTGAAGAGCTGCTGCGAGAAGCTGCTCTGGGCATAGAGGTAGGCCGGCATGTAGGACTCGGTAGCGGTGCCGGAACCTAGCGCCACCTCGCCGCCGCTGTCGCAGCCGGTGACGAAGTGGACCGTCTGCGTGTCGCTGACCTCACAGTCGGTGCTGAGCAACACCTGGTAGGCGGTACGCTCGCGGAGGCCGAGGAGCACAAAACTACGGTCGGTGCCGTCGACATAATAGCTCCCGGACTCGTTGCTGTCGGCATCGACCACCGTCAGCACGAAGCCCGGCGCCTCGCCCTCGGCGTCGTTGTACTGCCAGCTGACCATGGCATAGGAACCGGCCACGCTGCCCACCGTCAGGCCGTAGGGCGTGAAGCAGGAGGGCATCTCCTCACAGCTCACACGCAGCCGGAAGCCGTCGCGGCGGTCCTGCACATAGCCGCCCGAGCGGAACCAGAGGGTCATGGTCCCCACCTCGGACATGAGGTCGATGTCGTCCACATTCACCGTATTATAGCTGGCCAGCAGGCGGCCGGTCGTGTCGCTGCCGGCATAGATGCGGAGCGTGTTCCTGTATGAAGCATAGGAAGCGCCGTAGCTGTTGTACAGGCGGACCGAGCCGCGGAGGCGCACGGTCTGCCCCTCCCCTGCCGGCTGGAGCACCAACACCTGGTCGAGGTTGCGGCTGAAGGCCCCGTCGAGCCCCCCGTCGTCGACAAGGGTGACGCCGCACGACGTGAGGGTGTCGACCGCAGCGGTCATCGCATAGAGGTTGGGCAGCGAGCTGGCCACATGGCTCCAATAGCTGTATTGCCCTCCGCAGACGGTGCGCACATAGAAGTCATACATCACCGTGTCGTCCAGCCCCGTGACGGTGACCGTGGGGCTGGCGGCAGGAATCAGGCCGGTGGCGCCGTCGGGGTCGAAACCCTGCGGACCATAAGCCACCTGCCACTGGCTCGCACCGGCGCAGGTCCACGCCAGCGTGACCGACGCCGGCGCCGTGCCTGTCACGGCCAGCGCCATCGGCTGCGGGCAGCTGTTATAGGGCCGCACGGCCACATCGTCCACATAGACCCCGTCGAACCCCATCGAACCGGCCACCCGCAGCACCACCCGGATGCTGTCGGCAGCGCCCGTGGCGGTGAACGGGACGACATACTGGCTCCACTGGTACTCCGTGGTCGGCAGGCCCCACATGTCGGTCGAGGCGGTGGCGGCGGTGGGACCGACCGTTGTCACCTGATGGAACGTCGACGCGGCATCGTCCATGTCGACATAGCCCACCTGGACGGCCTCGCCGCCCTTCAGCCACAGCTGCACCTCCACGTCGCCGGCAACGACAGGCAGCGGCGGTGTCGCCACCGACTGGGTGCCCTGCATCGGGGAGAAGAGCAGCGAGCGGTTGCCCGTGTGGCTTTCGTCGGTGGCAACCCTGGGGAAGGTGTCGCCGCCACCCGTCGCCGACTCGCGCCGCACCCAGCAGTAGGGCATCGACCGGTCGGCATCGTAACTCTCGAAGTCCTCGCCGTAGGGCAGGCCCTGGTCGCCGCACGCCGAACGGAAGGTGAACACGGCCGACGACGACGTGTCGCCGCCGCAGTCGGAGTAGACAAAGAAGTAGTAGCGCGTGTTCGGCAGCAGGCCGCTCAGGCTGGCACCGGCACTGTCGGAATAAAGCCAGGTGCCTGTCGGCGTGGCCGACGTGCCATAGCTGTAGTACCACTCCGCGGCAGACCCCACCTCAAGCCATCGCACCACGGCCGTGGTGGAGGTCACCTCGGTGGCCTGCAGGCTGGCCGGCATCGGACAGGCAGGACAGGGAGCCAGCGTGGCCACCACCCCCGACAGACCGTACATGCTGCCGGCCGCATAGAGCAGCGACCCCAGCGAGTCGGTGATGCTGAACGAGACCTCGTCGTCGAAGGAACCCGGCGTCCACGAGCAGACCACCGGCCCGCCGGCCGAGCAGAGGCGTATGGTGTCGCGCCCCGTGGCCTGGCCGAGGCTGTAGGTGCCGATGGTGGTGCCGCCCTGGACGAAGCCGAGCACGCCGCCGTTCCACCCGTCGCCATAGCTGTCGTGGGCCTCCAACACCAGGTAGCAGTCGGTGCCGCCACCCGCACACTGCGCCCGGGCACCCGGGGCGGCAAGAAAAGCAACGGCAAACAAGGCAATGACTGTCGATATCTTTTTCATCATGGTTCTCCTCCTGTCGATTGATTATTTGTTGACCACTATCTTCACCCCGCACACACCGTGTTCTGTGCCGATGCGGACGGCATAGACGCCGGCCGCCCACCCCTCGGTGGGGATGTCGGGCGTCCGCTCTCCGGCACCCGACCACTCATACACCCGGCGCCCCTCGGCAGCGAACACCTCGACGCGCCGCACCCCCTGCCCCTCGACGTGTATCACGTCGGTGGCGGGGTTGGGGTAGAGCCGCACCCCGTCGGCCTCCACCCCGTCGACACCGCTCGGCGCCTCGCCGGTGATGACCACATGCACCTCGGCGGTGTCGCTGCCGCAACCCGTGCCGCCGGTGGCGATGAGCAGGTAGTCGGCATCCTCAAGTATCAACGCCGTGCTGGTCAGGCTGTAGGGGTCGTCGATGCCCGTGGTGGGCTCCCAGCGGTAGCTGATATCCCCCTCGCCATAGACGAGCTCGGTGCCCACCTCGAAGCAGGCATAGGAGCAGCGGATGGTGGTGTCCTTCACCCGCACGTCGCCCCCGCGCGTCAGCACGAACCGCATCGTGTCGTAGGTGAGCAGCTGCGGGAAGGCGGGACAGAGCGACGTGGCCAGGTACACCTCGATGGTCTTCTCCTCGCCCAGGTCGGCCCCCGGCAGGCCCCGCAGCACGAAGCTGTGCACCCCGTGGTCGATGGCCAGCCCGCCACTGTCAAGGGCGGCGCCGGCGCCGTCGGCTATCGCGAAGTCGGTGCCCTCCACCGCCGTGCCACCGAAGGAGAAGTGCACCAGCCCCGCGTCGAACGACGTCTGCGACAGCGTCAGCGGGATGGCGAGCGGACAACTGCCACGGACCGTATCCACCGTGTGGCGGCTCAGACCGATGGCCGCACTGGGAGCCACAAAACTGCCTCCTTCCAGGAAGACCCCGCTGTCGTAATCGTTGTCACCCACATTGCACACCGAGATGTGCATGTGGTACACCTGGCAGGGCAGCACATAGGCCTGGGCCGTCAGCTTGCTGGTGTAGCCGTCATACTGTATGCCGGCACCCATCGCCGCGTCGGCCGGCTCGTTGGCGGTGTAGTAGCCGCTATAGTCGTAGTGGCACCCCACCCCGTTGCCGCCCGACGACCCCGCCACACCCGGATTCACCGAGTTGATGGCCACGGCAATGCCGTCGGGATTGGCCACGGTCACCGTGCCGGGGATGATGGCGATGTTACGCGTCACCTCCTCGCCGGTCTGCGGGTCGGGACCCGTCACGAAGAAAGCAAACACATCGTTGTACTCCGAGCACACATACTCCGGATACTCCTCCGACGCAAACGTATAGTTGAACGACACCTGGCCGCTGAGACTCACAAAGTCGAAATCCAACGTCGAGCAGCCGTTGACGGCACCCGTGGCCACGGCGCCCATCTCGGGGTCGCTGTAGTAGCCGGCGACCGGCATCGACACGTCGCCCGCCGTGTTGGGCCCCGGTGCCACGGCCACGTTGCCCGTGGTCATCAGCACCCCCTCCGTCATCATCAGCCCCGCAAAGCCGTTGCTCTGGAACGTGCCGATACAGGGCGTGCCGATGGCACTCGTGGCATTGTTGTACTTCGCATTGAAAATATACACGCCGCCGCCGAGCAGATGGCTCTGCACAAACGCCTCGGGCATCTGACCCACAGCATCCTGCACCGTGATATTCGTCTGGGCCTCAGCCACCGCCGTCAGGCAGAGCACCGTACCCACCAGTGTAAGCATCCTCTTCATAACCAATTGCAATTACATGAAATCAGGATGCAAAGATACACTTTTTTTTCAATACCGGCGAAAAAATATGCTGACACCCATTTAGGTCGCGCACGACCTAAATGCCGGGCACCCCCGCCTCCCCTCCGTAACAACTCCGTAACAACTCCGACTCAACTCCGAGGATGGTCCGACTGCAGTCGGACCTAACACGTTGATAACACGTTTTTAAACCGGATTTGAGACAGCCCGAAGGCTGTTTACG
>JAFURZ010000008.1 GCA_017480785.1 Bacteroidales bacterium | reverse complement strand
GGTGACCCGCGTGGCCCTGGAGAACGCCGCCAGCATCGCCGGCATGCTCCTCACCACCGAGTGCGTCCTCTGCGACATCAAGGAACCCGAACCCCCGATGCCCGCCGGCAACCCCGGCATGGGTGGCATGGGCGGTATGTACTAAAAAGTACAAACCCCGCCCCAGCGGTGGGGTTTGTATTGATCCCGCAGTAACATCCAATAGAAAAGCCTCGGCTGGCGTTGCCAGCCGAGGCTTTGTTTATGATGCAATGTTTGAACTACTTGCCTTCGAAATCTATCGGCAATAGATTGTTACCATTGAAGCGGTCGAAGTCGGACTGGAACAGACGGTCTTGTATGATACGGTATTTCTCAAACTCCGTCTCGGCAAAATCCTTTGCCATCTCGGCAGATACAAAGCCTCCGTCAGTCAGCACGGCATCACCGCCAGCCTCAAGGATTGTGTCGATACGTTTTGCCCAGTCTTCCATAGTCATCGGGATATGTCTTGTTGCCATACGCTCGGCCATATCAAGCACCGCATTGACCAGCCGCCCCATATCCTCCAATTCCACTTCCTTCAGGTAGTTTTTCGCAATGCTTACGTCGGTCTTCACAATCTTGCCGTCGGGCGAGTTCTCCCAAGTGGTAAGACCCATGTGCTCTTTTTCGGCATTGGCTCGCTGCATAATCAGTTCGGCAGCAGTATGGCCGTGAACAGCATAGTGCATCTTGTTCTGCACTTTCTGGAAGAATAGCCGTGTGGTGGGCGCATCGCGATTGTAGTCGATGGCCGTGGCATAAATGTCGGTCAACTTTTGATAGAACCGCCGTTCGCTGAGACGTATTTCCCGTATTTCAGCCAACAGATGCTCGAAATAGTCCTCGCCGATAAAACTGCCGTTCTCCATGCGTTTCTTGTCAATCACATAGCCTCTTATGGCGAACTGCCGAAGGACATAAGTACACCACTGCCGGAACTGCGTGGCGCGAACAGAGTTGACGCGGTAGCCGACTGAAATGATGGCGTCAAGGTTATAGAAAGCCACATCGTGTGATTGTGTTTTCCCCTCAATGGCTCCGTGTTGAGTGGTTGTTCGGAATTTCCGAACTACCATATCCTGAACCAACTCTCCGCTTGCAAAAATATTCTTCAAATGCTCACTGATGGTTGATTTGGCCTTGTCGAACAAGGTGGCAATCGCCTCCTGCGTACACCATATCGTCTCGTCCTTATACAGCACCTGCACTCCATCCTCCTTGCCTTCGATTTGGAAGATAAGGAACTCCGCCGTGCTATTACGTATATCTATTTTATTTGTCATCCTACTATACTGATTGTATTATCAAGATAAATTCGAGGGTTACCAGAAACACTCTCCCGTAATTTGGAAAGCCATTTCCTTGCATCTGAACGAATATCACCTTTCGACAAATCCTTTTTCATTTCATACCAAGCAACATGGAAATGAGATGTTTTTCCTCCTTTCATGCACACAGATTCATCTTTTAATGGGAAATACTTTTTCTTTGGATTGTTGTTCAGGTATGAAACCACCAAATGCTCTGCACTATCATGAAAAACAATTCCATAATAACTTAATTGCTCTTCCAAAAGATATGCATCTACCAAAGCATTACCAAAGAAAATCTGATTCTCATCATCAAATACCATATTACCGACAGCAATTGCTCCTCTAAGAGCGAATCCTGTTTCCAATGCGGTTTGCATCAATACAGCACCTGCTTTTGTTATACGATTCAAGTCATCAATCGTATTACTTCTTGAAATTATAACTATTGAATCGGAAAATTGAGCCATCTTCATTAGATGCTTCCTTATCCCTCGCGATTCGTACACCAACAATGGCATTAACTTGTTATTCTTTGTCTTGAATGCCAATAGCATCTCTTTTAACTCACGAACTTCTGTTTTTGCCACCCTATCTTTGAACCCCATAATATCAAGGTACAATACGAATTTCTCATTATCGTCACTCCAGTCGTTATTCTGTTCCATATTTTAATTTTTTTGTTTGCAAAGATACGCTTTTTTACTCAACTAGCAAAATATTTTTCTTCATGTAGAAAAAAGTTCGTATTTTTGCAGTCGGTTTTGAGGTAAAACTCAATGCCGAAAGTTATTAATGATTAGAAGCGTTATGCTTCCTTGTACTTGAGAACGTAGGAAATTTTCAAGCCATGGATGAGGATGTATAACGGTTCAACGCTTTTAGCGTGGACTGTTATTACATTATCCATTCGGGTTTTCCTACGACCTTCAAGTACAATGTGAGACATACAGTCCCACGCTTCTTTTTGTTGAAACATAATGTCACGTTGGGACTACGTGATATGGAGGAAACAATATGGGAATAATATCCTTTTTACAGAGTATTAGAGATGGGAGAACAACAAAAGAAAAACAGTTGCTGTATGGAGATTTGCTGAAAATGGCTTCGATTGACGGCTCTTTCTCGGATGATGAAATGGAAGTCATTAAACAGATAATAAGAGTAAAAGGTAATTTAACTTTAGGACCAGATATTGATGGGATACCCATTACCTTAGAAGATGTTTTAAGATACGACAAAGATAGTATAACAGATCTCACAGATGACTGGGATACAGATAAGCGTCAGTATCCAAAAAACAAAGAGAAAAAGCTACAGTATCTGATAATGGTTGTTTCTGTTATGCTTGCAGATGGAGAGTGTACGCCATAAGAAATAGGGTATTGCTATCGGATTGCCAATAAAATGGGATTAGGGAAAGAAGCGGTATATGCGTGTATGATTTACTTCAAAGAAGGTGCTGAGAAAAAAGCGGATTTGAAACTGTTGGGTGCAGTGTTGTCCTACTTTGAGAATGGCGGTTATCGCCCCAACATTTAGTATTAGTATACGATTATGAATAACAAGAAAATAGAGGAACGGCAATCCTTTTTCATCAGAATAACTGGCGATTTCTACGATTTCGCATCTGATTTCGCAGTCCCTATTGTAGTGTGTGGAACTCCGATATTTCTTGTTCTTTTCGGACTTACATTTGTCTGTCACTGGGATATTGTATGTAGTTTATTTTCACTGGTCAGTGGTTTTTCTCTTTTGTTCATTGCCTACATTATCTCGCTAATACTTGTAATAGACAGACTACTTTTGTATAAAGTGTGCAAGGGAAGAGCGCCCCGTTATTCACTTACCGTTGTATGGGGCATTGTGCTGATTGGACTTGGCATTACCTTGTGTTTTGTCACTAACAACTATAAGAAGCAGTACAAGTTCGATTGTGCAGAATGGTATGTTGATGAAGAGAAAAGACTCTATCATTGGAACGAGAAATGCGAAAACATAGGTTCAACAACTTATATTGCCAAAGGATATGAAATACGAGGCAGAGGACTGACGTTCTGTGACTATTGCAAAGATGAACTTGATGACTATGGTTCATCATACGAACCAAATCGTAGACCTTAATAATAACATATTTAAATACAAAAATTTATGATTCAGCGCATTTTGACATTTATTGTAGTAGCCGTTCTTTTAAGCTGGCTGTGGAGTAACATTGATCCTGAGAAGACCTATGGCTGGTTAGGTGGTCTATGGCACGGGATGAACTTCTTGCCAAATCTAATCCGTCATATATTTACAGGGTGTCTGGTAAAGGCTAACGAATACTCTGGTGGCTATAATTTTTTCTGGTGGATAGCCACGATACTTTCATCAATAGGGTTTGTTACCGGTACAGGACAAAGTGTAAAAAACAGTTTTTTTGATGATTGAAAACAGAACATCGACTATCATCTGCCTTATTACGGCTTCACTATTGGTAATAGGTTGTTTTCATCTGCCAATGGGTTATTATACCTTTTTGCGAATAGTTGTTTTTGTATCATCCATTGTAATCGTTGTATCCAAAAATAATATGAGATTCAACTATTACAATATTATAACAGGCATTATTGGCATACTGTTCAATCCCATTATTCCCGTTTATCTACACAGCAAAATATTGTGGACTGTGATAGACATTATCACAGCAGTTTGGTTTATTATTGTCCCTTCTCTTGTCTTATATAATAAAAAATATTCAAAATGAGCACTTTTAGTATTGTCCTTATCGTTTATTTTGCCATTGCAATCAGCATTGCCGTATTTGTTTTTATTCGCAGTAGGAAACCATTGACTCCACTTGACAATTTGTTGGAGAAAAAGAAGAAACCATTGTGGCAAATTCTTCTGCCGTTCCCCATTTATCCAATTGCCGGAGTGTTTTATGGGATTATTTTGCTTGTTGACCCAAAAGAGCGGCGAAACCTTTCTGTCAAACGGTACTTAAAGACTCAAACGGACTTCGATAGAGAATATGAGGAATTGAATGTTGCCAAGATTGACATTGAAGAAGGTGTGGACGAGAAAAGCCCCTATAAAAAGGCCGCCTTATGTTTGGCAAAGGAATTACAATCGGGAAAATTCAAGGCTTCTCACCCTTGTTGGATGAAAATGTTGTGCAAATAATCTACGATGAAAAGTATTTCAATCAATTCAAAGGGAAATTGCAGGTCATACAATACTGGAATAACTGGATCAAGAAACAGGCAGAACAAGAACATACACACAAATACTCTATAGTCTGTGCCAAATACTTTTCATCAGAAGCGGTGCAAATAGACTACTACAATAAGGAAAAAAGATTCAATGGTTCCATGCTCGTGGTATTTTCATTCAATGAGCAAGAGAAAATACAACGTATTCTGTTTACACGGGATTATATCTACTATACCCATTTCAAAGAAGAAAAATACAGCCCGCTGGTCACACTGGAATCCTTGACACCAAACCTTATAGGCTTGGAGTTTAAAAAGTCTAATCATCTGCCTTGTATGAGGTGTGGCAAAGAATCATCAGAACTAATATGGCTGGGCTACCGTCGTATTGCCTATGGCGGTAATATATCTTTCTGCCCAACCTGTGGTGAAGAGGTCGAAAGTTATTGCCACATACATTATTATGTCGACTATGAGCATGACTACTTCCCTATAAATGACAATATTGATTATATCGAAAAGAGGCTGTCTGATGAAACATCTGCCATTGAGGCAATTTCTCCCATAGTATTGGGAACGCGTGGAATGGTGTTCGAAGAGCCCTACATGGAAGTTTTGGCAAAAATAGACAAATCAATTACAGGCACAAAAATTGATAGGCTTTCCTACGCCGCGGAACATGGGATTTACGAGGCCTATAACAACCTAGGAATAGAAATGTTGGGAAACGATGACGACAAAGCGATAGAGTACTTCAAACTTGGGGTTGAACACGGAGTGGCGACAAGTATGCTAAATCTTTCCTTATGGTATTATGGACACAAAGACTATCCCAATTTCGAGTACTACTCAAAGCTAGCCGCAGAGGCTAATAGTTTGGTCGGAATGTACAACCATGCGACCAATCTTGCATGGCCTTCTAGTAAAGAGCCCATGATATACGAAGCCACTTCATTACTAATTAGGACGGTTGAAAAATGTTTGGAGCAAGAACTAAAGCATAATATGAATCAAAATGTAGATGATGACAGTTGGACAATGGTACAGCATTGGTCATATTACGCGCTTGCCTACATCTACTACAAAGAATATGGTTCATATCAGGATTTACTAAAGGCATATGCGTATCTTAATGAGTGTAAGACGCAGACCGATATTGTAAGAGATTTGAAGGCCTGCATCTATGAAGACCTACAGGAAATGAAGGAGAAAATGAAGGTGCCGCAAGACTATGATGACTTGCCTTTTTAAAGTGTATTTTGCCGGGCCATCGCCGAGATACCGAAGAAGGACCGAGCTTGGATCATAGTCGGCACCTCGGAGGGAGGCGGTAGTTGATCAAAGGTTGAGTAAACGGGGAGCAAAAGCTATAAACATCTATATATTGCGGTTACTTTGATTATGGTTGATTAATAACACTTTTCAAATATTATTTCTATAGGTCGCGAAAAAGTCGTACCTTTGCAGCGTTGAATCAAGGATAAAAAAAGACAATACTATGCTGCAAATCGGAACCAAGGCGCCGGAATTCGAGGGCGCGGACGAGAACGGGAATGCCATCAGACTCAGCGACTACCGCGGGCGGAAGCTGGTGCTTTACTTCTACCCGAAGGACAGCACGCCGGGCTGCACGGCCGAGGCGTGCGACCTCAGGGACAACTATGAAAGATTCCTCGCGCTGGGCTACGAGGTCCTCGGCGTGAGCCGCGACAGCGCCGCCAGCCACCAGCGCTTCATCGAGAAATACCAGCTGCCGTTCCACCTCCTCTCCGACCCAGACCACCGCATCCTCGAGGCCTACGAGGCCTGGGGCGAGAAGAAAAACTACGGCAAGGTGACTATGGGCACCCTCCGCACCACCTACGTCATCGACGAGCAGGGCACCATCATCGACGCCATCGGTAAGGTGAACACCAAGGAGCACACGGCACAGATATTGAAATAAAAGGCAGCAGAAGACATGTACGACATCAGGATTACCGCCATCCGCAAGGCCGACTACCGCGACCTGCAGGCGCTCTACGAGAACCCCATCCAGCACACCTGCGACGTCAGCGAAGGCCAGCAGTGGGTGAGCGTCGGCGGCGCCCGGCCCGACGGCTTCTGCCCCAGCGCCTGGGACAGCCTGCGCCCTTTTGCCGAAGCGCTCGCCGCCGGCCAAGGCAACTTCTACGACGGCTGGATGCGCAACCCCTACAGCGCCCTCATCAGCTGCAACGACGGTTTCCGTCCCGTCAGCTTCCTGCTCGAACGTATTGAGAAAGAAACCACAACATGATAGAACAGCTTTACAACGCATACCTGCAGTCGCATGCAGTCACCACCGACTCGCGCGCCATCACCCCCGGATGCCTCTTCTTCGCCTTCCGCGGCGAGCACTTCGACGGCAACGCCTTCGCCCCCCAGGCACTTGAACAAGGCGCCGCCCTGTGCGTCATCAGCGATGCAGACTATAAGGTCGACGACCGCTGCATCGTGGTGGACGACGTGCTGGCGACCCTGCAGGAACTGGCCCGCCACCACCGTCGCCATCTGGAGATACCCGTCATCGGCATCACCGGCACCAACGGCAAGACCACCACCAAGGAGCTGGTCACCGCCGTGCTCAGCAAGCGCTACCGCACCTCGGCCACCAAGGGCAACTTCAACAACCACCTCGGCGTGCCGCTGACCCTGCTGGCCATCCCCGAAGATACGGAGCTGGCCATCGTGGAGATGGGGGCCAACCACCCGGGCGAGATAGCGTCCCTCTGCTCCATCGCCGACCCCGACTGCGGCCTCATCACCAACGTGGGCCGTGCCCACCTCGAGGGCTTCGGCAGCTTCGAGGGAGTCATACGGACCAAGACCGAACTCTACCGCCACCTAGCGGCGAAAGAGGGCACGGTGTTTGTCAATGCCGACAACGCCACCCTCATGGAACACCTGCCCCGCAACACCCGCAACATCACCTACGGCACCGCCGCCCGGGCCGACGTCCACGGCAGCCACGTGGCCGACAACCCCTTCATGAAGTTCTACTTCGAGGTGCGGGACAACGTCTACACCGTACAGACCCACCTGCTCGGAGCCTACAACTTCGACAACTGCATGGCCGCCGTGGCCGTGGGGCTGCACTTCGGCGTGGAGCCGTGGGACATCAAGGAGGCCATCGAGGAATATACTCCCACCAACCAGCGCTCGGAATACCGCGAGACCGCCCGCCACAACCGGCTCTACCTCGACTGCTACAACGCCAACCCCTCCAGCATGGCCGCCGCCATCGCGAGCTTCCGCTCGCTAGCACTACCCACTACCCACTATCCACTACCCACTAAAATGGCCGTCATCGGCGGCATGCACGAGCTGGGCGCCGCCGAACAGCAGGAACACGAGCGGGTGATTGGCCAACTGGAGGCCTGCCCCCTCGAGCGAGTGCTGCTCGTCGGTCCGGAATGGGCACCGCTCCCCCACCCCGACAACATGCTGCTCTTCCCCGACACCGAAGCAGTGGCCACCTACCTCAAGGAACATCCCGTCAGCGACGCCACCATCCTCGTCAAAGGCTCCAACACCAACCGCCTCTGGACGCTGGAGAAGCTGCTTTGACGTCATTTTTCCGACCACGATAAACTGCCTCATTCCCAACCTGTTTCATAGCAGTTCTTTACGAATTTGTAAAGAACAGTAAAAGAACAGTAAAAGAACAGATTATAAACACCTGAAAGACAGGCAGGAAAAACAGGACGTTTTTTTCTTTTCTCCATGTCGGAAATAGTTTGTATATTTGCACTTGGAAGCATAAGCGAAGAAATGCGTTAACGCCATCATAATCAAGTTTTAGCACACGCAATACCGTAAAGCTGGCTCTTGCAAAAGAGCCTTCGGAAGGGGGATTATACGGTTTTGTGTGTGCTTTTTTGTTGTGAGTTCTTTGACATAGCACCCCGATAGCGAAATGCCGTCACCCACCGCCATACCCCTCCTTAAACCTTAAACTTCAAACCCTAAACTTTAAAGAATGAACAAAGACAAACGCATCCGTATCAACAAGCGCATGATGGCCTGGAGCGACGGCCAGCGTACCAACATCATCCCCAGCGAGTGGAAGAAAGTGGACAACTACGGCAGCGCCCGTCGGGCCATGCTCGGCGACTACCGCGAGGGCGACGAAAACTATCTAGCCTGCACCCTCATACGCGAGGAGAGCCACTGCCGCGAGTACGAGGCCGACCGCAGCTGGGAGCGTGGCCACCACCTCGAAGCCCTCAACCAAATGATTAATGCCGCCATAATGGTGCTGCCCGACGAGGCGGCGGGCTTCGAGTTCGAGGACGTGCAGTGGCTCGACCCCGACGAGATGGTCTACTGGCACCCCAACGTGCGCGAGTTCCTGCGCCTGATGCGCCGCTGCGAGGACTACTGCCGCCGCGAGCCGCGCCTCCTGCCTATCCTCGAGGCCGAGCGCACCTACCGCTGCTACAAGAAATACCTCCGCGACCTGGGCCGCTGGGTGCACGACGCGTAAAAGAGAGGGCTTCCGTTCGGAAGCCCTCTCTTGTGTTTTATCAGTATTTGTAGAAGCCTTCGCCGGTCTTGCGGCCGAGGAGGCCGGCGCGGACCATCTTGCGCAGCAGGGGGTGCGGGCGGTACTTCGGGTCGCCGAACTCCTTGTAGAGCACTTCCATGATGGCCAGGTTCACGTCGTTGCCGATGAGGTCGGCCAAGGCCAGGGGACCCATGGGGTGGTTGGCACCGAGCTGCATGCACTTGTCGATATCTTCGGCGCTGGCGATGCCGTCGGCCAGGATGCCCACGGCCTCGTTAATCATGGGAATGAGGATGCGGTTCACCACGAAACCGGGGGCTTCCTTCACCTCGACGGGCTGCTTGCCGATGGAGGTGGCAAGGTCGACGACGCACTTCACCACCTCGTCACTGGTGAGCTGGCCACGGATGACCTCGACCAGAGCCATGCGGTCGGCGGGGTTGAAGAAGTGCATGCCGATGAACTGTGCCGGACGCTTGGTGCAGGCGGCAATCTCGGTGATGCTCAGGCTCGAGCTGTTGGTGGCGAAGATGGTCTCGGGCTTGCAGATACCGTCCAGCTCGGTGAAGACGTCCTTCTTGAGCTGCATCTCCTCCACGGCGGCCTCGATGACGAGGTCGGCGTCGGCGAAGGTGGCGTAGTCGGTGGTGGTCTGGATGTTCTTCAGCAGGGCGTCGACGGCCTCCTGGGTCATCTTGCCTTTCTCTACGAGCTTGCCATAGCCTTTGGCGATGGAGGCCATAGCCTTGTCGAGGCTGGCCTGGGTGCGGCTCTTCATAACGACGGGCATCTGGGCGGCGAAGGCTTTCACGATGCCTTTGGCCATGGTGCCGGTTCCAATAACACAGATTTTCATGTTGCTTATTATTTAATTGTTAAACATTACTTTCCCTGGAAAACGCATTTGCCCTTGGTGAGGAAGGCCTGCATGCCGTTCTTCTGGTCCTCGGTGTCGAAGCAGCGGCCGAAGGCACTGTTCTCGAAGGCAATAGCGTTCTCGGCCGGCATGTCGTACTCGGCATCGATGCAGAGCTTGGCGGCACTGACGGCGAGGGGTGCGTTGGCGGCAATCTGGTTGGCCAGTTCCATGGCGCGGTCCATCAGCTCGGTCTGTGGCACCACGGCATTGACCAGTCCAATGCGCAGGGCTTCGTCGGCCTTGATGGGTTTGCCGGTGTAGATGAGCTGCTTGGCCATGCCCATGCCCACCAGACGGCTGAGGCGCACGGTGCCGCTGAAGCCGGGGATGATGCCGAGGCCCACCTCGGGCTGGCCGAACTTGGCATTGTCGGAGCATATCCTAATATCGCAGGCCATGGCCAACTCGCACCCTCCACCTAGAGCAAACCCATTGACGGCGGCAATGACAGGCACATGCAGCGTCTCCAGCTTGCGGAAGACGGACGAGCCACGCTCGCCAAAGGCCTGCCCCTGCAGCATCGTGAGGCCAGCCATCTCGCTAATGTCGGCCCCCGCCACAAAGCTCTTCTCCCCATCGCCAGTGACGATGAGACAGCGCAGACGGTTGCAGTCGAAACTCGTCAGGTAGTCGTCCATCTCCTTCAGAATGGTGCTGTTGAGTGCGTTGAGGCTCTTCGGTGCGCTGATGGTCATGATGGCCACATAGCCTTTTTCCTCTATCTTAAGGTGTTCGTACATATACTTATTGTTTTTTAGAGACTGCAAAATTACAAAAAAAGGATTATATGGCAAAATATTTTTATTGTATGGGAAAAATAGTAAGGGTGTCCCATAGTTTTTGGGACACCCTATATAGTGTATGATAGCGGAAGGCGGGGACTAATTCCAGAACGCGTCGGTGTTTTGTTCCCAACCATTAGCGGTCTCGTAGTCTTCCATCTGGTAGGTGTCGCCACTCAGAACGGCAAAAAGTGCCATATTGACGCTACCGGCATAGCCACGCTCCGACTTGATGGTGACGGTAGTCAGCTCGGGGGCTGTGTATTCTTTCTTCGTTTTCATATCTTTATTGCTTTTAATGGTTATTAATTCACTTCTTGCACCAATCTGACAGCGCAGAGGGTGCCGCGTGGCTCATAATTCATAGGTTTGAAGACCTGGTTCGATATCCTCACCTGGTACACTTGGGTGGTATTGTAATGCGAGGCGCTCCAATAGAAGAGGGAATTCTCGCCACCGCCCCAGGCCGTTCCGGTAGAAAGTACGAAGTTGGTCACCGGCAGGAACACCGCACCGGCGGCCTCCATCTTGCGCCAGTTGTCCAAATCAATGGTGGCCTGGTAAGGATTGCTGTACGTGAACGTATTGTAGTTGAACGTACCTCCTATGGTGACTTCTGCGGGGGTAAGAGGGAATACATCGGGGAACAACACGATGCCGCGAATGTTATTCACCCTGGCCAACAGATACATTGCACCGTCACTAAGACTATTGCTCATAACCGAGGTTCGCGGCGTGGCAGCAGCCGTATTAAACAGAATGTTACACTCGGACCTCGTCAGGGTTCTCCAATAGTTGGCCACATTGCCGCCGTTTTGGATGGCATTGTAAATGCCCCAATCGTAGTTGGTACCGTCGATATCGGTCTCTGCCCCATAGTAGGCATACATCGAATCGGTGCGGGTGCCGTTGGGACGAGCGCTCAACTCATAGGGTGCAATGCTGCTTCCGCTAGTGCCCCAGCCGAAAAGAGCAATCCAATGATTGCTGTTGTCATAGTAGTATTCCTTACTGGTCACCAGCGTATCGTACTGGTTTGGGGCAAAACGCCACACATGGCTGGTGGTGTTATACTGCAGGTTGCCCTGCGAGATAAGTATCTTCTTGCCGGTGGAGGGGTTCACTGTGAAAGCACAGCCCACGGTGTCTACAGCAAATCCCATCTGCTTGCGGGCGAGAGCACCGCCAGTGCCCTGTGTGCGGGCATAGACCCGCTTCACCTCGGCATCCTCTACCTTGTGCACACCGTAGCGAACGGTGAACTTATTGTAGGCACCTACAGGCAGCACCGGCACCTGCACATTGCGGGTCTCGCCCGAAGGGATGTAGAGCGGGGTGCCACCGTCGAAAGTGACCTTCACTCGACGGTCGGCGGACGTTTCGGTGGTAGACGGAGTTACGGTCAGGTCGTCATCGGACAACGTGATGTCTTTGCTGCCGCTCAGCTGATACTTGCCGGCACCCTCGTCGCTGGCCACAACCACACTGTCCACTGCCACGGTGAAGCCATAGTGGTTGGTGATCTGCACGGTGACAGCCGCAGTGATGTGGCGCAGCACCAATCGGCTGCCGCTGGTGCCACGGGCTGCCATCGGCACATCGAGCACCTGAAGCCCATTGTCATCCACAGCCCACTGGTGGGTGGCGGGGATTGTAACGGTGACATTGTCGTCATTCAGCGTAGCCGTGGAGTTGAGCGAGCTGGGGTAGATGGCCCGATAGACACCAGCCTCTGTCACACCAGAGAGATAGGCCGAGCTGCCGTCGTAGTGGACCGTCCGATCCTCTCCGTTGATGCGCACTGTCTCGCCATCGATCCAATACGAATGCAGGCCGTCGACAGCAGCCTTCGTCTCGCCGAATCCCTCGGCTACCAATTCCATTCCATTGATACTTTCCTTATGGCAAGATACCATAAGGGCGCCACCAATCAGCGCAACCGCCCAAAAACATGGGGGGGGGTAATAATTTGAATTTCATTGCGTTAATTAATATTGTAATAACATTTAGCTGCTGCAAATATAAGAATTTTTTCTTATTCGACGAAAAAAAAAACTTCTTGTCCTTCCGTGCAGCCTACCCCATCCCTGGCCTAAAAGCCACTGCTCGGCTATGTGGGCCAACTGGTTTTATGACCATTTGAGCGATGACAGCGAAGCCATGCCTCCCAATCCACTGCGACTCGCCGAGGGTATGCCCTCGCCACCTGTCCAGTTGTTGTCCGGTTGATGCTCGCTTGTTGTCCGCTTTAAAAGCGGACAACAACCGGACAACAAGCGGACAACAAGCGGACAACAGAGGTAGTCATGCCGTCGGCAAGGGCAGGAAGAAAGGAGTGTGGAGCAACTATAGGAGAACAGAACGAACATGAACCCGGAGGGATAGTTGACTGAATGATAGACAAAAAGAAAGAGGGTGTCCCAAACAGCTCCGCTTAAGGAACCCTGGAGACACCCTCTTGTAGATTCGAAGGCTATTATTTCGTTGCCGGCTTCAGGCCTAGCTCTTCGCCCAGGCGGAGCATCATCTGCCAGGCGGCGTCGCGGTCGTTGGGTATCTGACCGTCGAGGATGGCGTCCTTGATGGCGTCCTTGATAGTACCAATCTCGCGGCAGGGGCCGATGCCGAAGGTCTGCATGATGTCGTCGCCGCTGACGGGAGGCTGGAAGTTGCGTATGCGGTCGCGTTCCTCGAGCTCCACCAACTTGCGCTTGACGAGCTCGAAGTTGGCCTTGTGGCGGCGAACCTTGTCGGGGTTCTTGCTGGTGATGTCGGCATTGCAGAGGAGCATGAGGTCGTCGATATCGTCGCCGGCCTCGAAGAGCAGGCGGCGCACGGCGCTGTCGGTCACTTCCTCCTCGCTGAGCACGATGGGACGCATGTGGAGCATGACGAGTTTCTCCACATATCGCATCTCCTCGCCCAGCGGCAGGCGCAGACGTTTGAAGATGCGCTTCACCATGCGGGCCCCGCGGGCCTCGTGGCCATGGAAGGTCCAGCCCTGCTTGGCATCGTAGCGCTTCACGCCGGGCTTGCCCACATCGTGCAGCAAGGCGGCCCATCGGAGCCAGAGAGACTTCTGACTCTCCCGCTTCGCGAAATCTTGGAAATCTTGTAAATATTCTTGATTTTCGTTAGATTTCCAGGATTTGTCGGTTCCGTCAAAATCCTGGAAATCTGTTGAAGAATCATTTCCAAGATTTCCAGGATTTCCGCCGGAGGCGGGGAGGCTTACATTGTCCAGAACCTGCATGGTATGGTAGAAGATGTCTTTGTGGCCATGCCCGTCAACCGTTTCCACACCGGCCAGGGCACTGATTTCGGGCAGGACGAGCTGCATGAGGCCGCATTTCTGCATCAGCTTGAGACCCAGCGAAGGCTCAGGCGAGAGCATAATCTTGTTCAACTCGACCGTGATGCGTTCGGCGCTGACTATCTCGATGCGGTGGGCATTGCGGCCGATAGCATCGAAGGTGTCGTCGGCGATGCGGAAACCGAGCTGCGAGGCGAAGCGGACGGCCCGCATCATGCGCAGGGGGTCGTCGCTGAAGGTGATGTCGGGGTCGAGGGGCGTGCGGAGGATGCCCTCGTTGAGGTCGCGGATACCGCCGAAGGGGTCCATCAGCTCGCCGTAGCGATCGGCATTGAGGCACACGGCCAGGGCGTTGACGGTGAAGTCGCGCCGCCGCTGGTCGTCCTCGAGGGTGCCGTTCTCGACCACCGGCTTGCGGCTGTCGTGGCTGTAGCTCTCGCGGCGGGCACCGACGAACTCCAGCTGCAGGTGCTGGTATTGGAAGCTGGCGGTGCCGAAGGTCTTGAAGACCGACACCTTGCTGCCCCCCACGGCATTGGATACCGCCTTGGCCAGTTCGATGCCGATGTGCACCTCCCCTCCCCTCTCGGGACCGATACACACGATGTCGATGTCGGTGCAGGGGCGCTGCAGGAAATAGTCGCGCACCACGCCACCCACGGCATAGGCGTCGATGCCCATGCGGTCGGCCTCGCGACCTACGGTGCGGTAGATATCCAGACCCAGGTCAATCATCTAGTACTCTGTCTTCTCCACCAAGTTGCCTTCCTGGTCGTAGACTTCCCAGACACCGGTAGGCACGCCGCCGGAGTACTGGCCGATATAGTAAGGAGCCCCATTGTCGCGGAAGACACGGTAGGCGCCTTCTTCCTTGCCACCCACGAAGGTGGCCTCGCACTGCAGCAGCCCGTTGGGGTGGTAGAACACCCAGCGGCCCTCGCGCTGGCCGTCGACCATAGTGCCCTCGCTGCGGAGCTGCATCGAGCTGAAGTATTGCAGCCAGTGCTGCTGGTTGCCACTATAGTAGACCACCGTCATGGGGTGGCCGTCCTCGCTGATTTCGACGACACGCATCGAGTCGTAGCCCTCCACGGGCTCACGGCCTTGCGCGTCGGTGATGGACCATTCGTTGGTGCCGGGCTTATGGACGGCGGTGAGGCTCCCGTCGGCGGCGGTGAAGGTCTCGGACGAGTTATGTCCCTTGCAGGCCGTCAGCAGCAGGGCTGCGGCCAGGAGGATTGCGGGTAGGTTTCTTTTCATCATGGTACTATTAACGTCGACTGGCGGTTTTTTATTGTTCCCCGAGGGAGTTTTTTTTACCCGAGGGGCTGGTAGAGGCGTCCCGGGAGGGCCCGCACCACCTTCTGCATCTCGAGGTTGAAGAGTTCCCCTGCCACCCGTGGCATCGGCATGCCGCTGAGGCGGGCCAACTCGTCGATGGTGAGCTGCGAGTGCGATTTCAGCAGGCTGTAGAGCCGTTGCCCGTCGGGCGAGAGCGAGGGGAAGAGCGAAGCCTGGGCGCCCTGTCCGGGAGCCTGCGGCGAGGGCCACCCCATCTGGTCGGCCACGTCGGAGGCGTCGCGCACCAGGAGGGCGCGCTGGGTGGCGATGAGGTTGTTGGTGCCGCGCGAGTAGGTGTCGGTCAGGCGTCCCGGCACGGCAAACACCTCGCGGTGGTAGCCGGCGGCGATGGCGGCGGTGATGAGGGCACCCCCTTTCTCGGAGGCTTCGACCACCACGGTGGCGTCGGCCAGGGCGGCAATGATGCGGTTGCGGGCCGGGAAATAGCGTGGGTTGATGGCCGTCCCCATCGGATACTCGGTCACCAGCGCACCCCCCCCGGCCACAATCCTGGCGGCCAGGTTGCGGTTCGACGGCGGATAGATGCGGTCGAGCCCGTGCCCCAGCACGGCCACCGTAGGCAGCCCGTGGTCGAGGGCGGCGGTGTGGGCCGCCGTGTCGATGCCGTAGGCCAGGCCGCTGACGATGGGCATCTTCAGCGGAGCGAGCTGTCCCACGAGGCGGTCGGTGGCATCGCGTCCCTGGGGCGTGGCGCGGCGGGTGCCGACCACCGCCAGGGTCCGCTCGGCATTGAGGTCGGCCTGACCGAGCACATAGAGCAGCACCGGGCAGTCCTGCGTCTCGTCGCGGTTCAGGCGCGCGGGGTAGTCGGCGTCGGTGCAGAAGAGCACGCGCATCCCGTGCTGCTCGGCCTGCCTGAGCTCCTGTTCGGCGCGGGCATGGGTCGCCTTGCCGACGATGGCCTCGACGATGTCCCTGTGGCCACCGAAGGCCAGCCTGAGTTCGGAGGGAGGCAGGGCGAAGATGTCCTGCCCCGGATAGGCCTCGAGCAGCTTGCGGCAGCTGGTGGGACCCAGACCCGGAATCATCGAGAGGGCTATCTGGTTGAGTTTATCCATTGACGGGAGAGGGTTTTCAGGGTTCCATAACTATGCTGCAGCCGGCGGTGCCACTCGTCGGGCGACACCCATACCACCTCCGTGATGCCCTCCTCCTGCTGAGGGGCAGCCGGCTGCCTTCTGGCGGTCATGGCGAACCATGACGTCTGCTTCAGGTGCCACCCGCCGTAGAGGTTGAAAACGTGATACGTCTTAGTGGGTAGTGGGTAGTGGATAGTGAGTAGTGGGGTGACACCCGTTTCCTCCTCCACCTCGCGCAGGGCGGCCTGCCGCAGGGTCTCCCCTGCCTCCACCTTGCCTTTGGGCAAATCCCATCGGCCATTGCGGAGAATGAGGAGCATCTGCCCCGACTCGTCGGTGATGATACCCCCCGCGGCGCGCACCCACCGCATGCGGCGTTTCAGGCAGCGCAGCAGCCACAGCGGTACACAGAAGGTGTGGTATTTATAGCTGACTTTCATTGCAATTCGTATTTCAGCACCTCGCGCCCTTTCTGGAAGAGGGTGAGCGCGACGGGCGTCAGCAGACAGGCGTCGGCCTTGGCCAGCAGGGCCAGGTAGCGCTCCTGGGCGGCCATGTCGCCTTCGGGACACTGCACGTCGCCGCCGCTGACATACAGCACCTCGAGCCGGTAGTGGCTGCCGTCGGCCGCCACGCGGTCGAGCCGCAGCTTGTAGTCGGCGAAATAGCGGTTGCAGGCCACGCGGCCACGCAGGGTGCCCGACTCGGGGTGGAACATCAGCAGCACCGGGTCAGCCGTCGAGGCCACCTCCTTGCCGCGCTGGGCGACGAGCTGCCACACCTGCTCCTTGTCGAACCGCAGCGCCGCGGCATCGGCGGTCGGTGTCGGCTTCGGGGCGCCGCAGGCCGCCAGCAGGGGCAGCAGCAGAGGCAGTATATATTTCAGTTTCATATCCTAACGGGTTGGCAAAAGCATAATTCCGGCTGCAAAGATACAAAAAAAAGAGAAATCGCGGAAACAAACCTTCATTTCCCCCGGTTTTCCGGGGGGATGGTCCGCCATTTTAACGGTAGTATTACGGTAGTATTACGGTAGTATTACGCTTTAAAAGCGTAATACTACCGTAATACTACCGTAATACTACCGTTAAAATGGCGGAGGAAGTGGGGAGGCGGGAGGGTGGATAAAGGGTGGAAAACTTTTTTTGGGGGCAGAATACGAAAAGAGGGGTTTCGACGTTAAGGCTATGTTTTGGAAAAGGAATACAAGGGACGCATCGTGATGGCCGTGAGCAACGACCTGCTGACAGACCAGCGCGTGGAACGCCACCGTCGGGCATTGACGGAGGCGGGCTACGACGTTGTGGTGCTGGGGCGCGGCGATGTTCCGACGCGTCACGGGCGCGGCTGGCGGTTCTACCTGGAGTTGAACTGGGGCCTGCGGCGCAGGGTGGCGGCCGAGGGACCTGACATCGTGTGGGCCAACGACACCGACACGCTGCCGGGCTGCTGGTGGGCCGCGCACAGGATGCGCTGCAAGCTGGTGATGGATGCGCACGAGCTCTTCCCCGAGGTGCCCGAGATACAGCACAAACCCTTTGTGAAATGGGTGTGGCGCACGGTGGAGCGCTGGCTGATGCCGCAGTGCGACGCCCTGCTGACGGTGTCGGGCGGCATTGCCGAGCACTACCGCCTGCAACTGGGTGTGTCGATGACGGTGGTGAGGAACCTGAGCAGCCTCAGCAGCCTCAGCAGCCTCACCCCCGGCCCCTCTCCGATTGGAGAGGGGAGTGGAATGCAAGGGGTATCTACTCCCCTCTCCAATCGGAGAGGGGCCAGGGGTGAGGCCACTCTCCTGTATCAGGGCAAGGTGAATGTGGGCCGGGGGGTGGACTGGGCCATCGACGCGCTGGAGTGGCTTCCGGGATGCCGCCTGGTGGTGGCCGGCGACGGCGACCTGCTGGAGGCGATGAAGGCCTACGCCGCGGCAAAGCCGTGGAGCGACCGCATCAGCTTCACGGGACGCCTGATGCCCGCCGAGCTGCATGCCCTGACGCCGCAGGCCGACGTGGGACTGGTGATGCTCGAGGACATGGGTCTGAGCTATCACTACGCCCTGCCAAACCGGATAGGCGACTTCGTGCAGGCCGGCGTGCCGATGGTGGTGAGCGACCTGCCCGAGATGAGGGCCGTGGTGAAGCGCTACCGGGTGGGTGAAGTGATAGAGGAAGCCAATGCCCTGGCGGTGGCGCAGGCGGTGGAGAGGGTGCTGGCGAGGGAGTGGCGGGAGGCCGACTTCGAGGCGGCTCGCCGCGATATGGACTGGAACAAGGAAAAACAATTATTAATCAATATTGCAAAAGCTCTATGCTCTACAACATCTTTATGATACTCTATTTTGCAGGCACGATAGCGGGCCTGTGGTTTGTGTTCAAGAAGGCGGGCCTGGCGCCGTGGAAGGCACTGGTGCCGGTGTACAACATCGTGGTGTGGGTGAAGATGTGCGGCAAGAAGTGGGTGTGGTACCTCTACTTCCTGATACCGGCGTTCAACGTGTTTGCCTTCCTGCTGCTGGTGGTGGAGACGGCCCGCGTGTTCCGCCGCTACAACTTCTGGGAGCAGACGGCGGCGGTGGTCTTCCCGTGGATTTACCTGCCGGTGCTGGGGTTGCACCCGCGGTCGCACTATGTGGACCCGAAGGTGGAGAAGCCCCGCAAGGAGAAGGGCGGGCGCGACTGGGCCGACGCGGTGGTCTTCGCGCTGGTGGCGGCAATGATTATCCGCGGCATGTTTGTGGAGCTGTACAACATTCCGTCGAGTTCGATGGAGAAGAGCCTGCTGGTGGGCGACCACCTTCTGGTGAGCAAGGTGGCCTACGGCGCCAAGACGGCGCAGACGCCGCTGGCGGTGCCGCTGATACACAATGTCATTCCCGGGACCAACGGCAAGGTGGAGAGCTACCTGAAGTGGATACACCTCCCCTACCACCGCTATCCGGGGCTGGGCGAGGTGGAGCGCTTCGACGCGGTGGTGTTCCACTATCCCGACGGCGATACGATGTGCACGGCACAGTTCAGCAACCAGAGCTACCACGAGCTGGTGCGCCGCTACGGGCGCGAGGCGGTGGAGCAGGACCGGGTGTGGGACGAGTACGGCAACCGGGTGGATATAGGCAAGATACGGGTGCGCCCCGTCGACAAGCGGGAGAACTTCATCAAGCGCTGCATCGGCCTGCCGGGCGAAGACTTGCAAATCAAGGACTGGCAGGTGCTCATCAATGGCCAACCCATCGAGAACCCGTCGGAGGCGCAGTTCACCTATGCGGTGCTGTTCAACCCCATCGTGGTGCCCGAGCGGGTGCTGGACAAGATGGGAGTGAGCCGTGACGACATTGAACGCGCCCACCAACAGATGTACCTGAACAATACCTACTACTACATCATCCCCCTGTCGCCCACGGTGGCCGCCAAGATGGCGGGCAAGTACGAGGTGCTGGACATACAGCCCTTCATCCACCCCGCCGACTCGGTGGATGGCGGCGCGATGTTCCCGCACGTCGACAGCCTCAACTGGAGCATCGACAACTACGGTCCCGTGCACATCCCCGCGAAGGGCGAGACCCTGCAGCTGACGGTGGAGACGCTACCCTTCTACCGCCGCGTAATCGAGGCCTACGAGGGCAACCGGGTGGAGGTGAAGGAGGGTCGCATCTTCATCAACGGACAGGAGACCACCGAATACACCGTCAAGATGAACTACTACTGGATGATGGGTGACAACCGCCACAACAGTATCGACAGCCGCTACTGGGGCTTCGTGCCCGAGGACCACATCGTGGGCAAGGCGGAGTTCATCTACTTCAGCATTGACAAGGACCACCACAAGATACGCTGGAACCGCATGTTCCGCAACGCCTCGAAACGTTAATAGAGCACACACCATGGACGAAAACGAAGACATCACCCAAGAGAACATAGAGAATACCCCGGGGGGACAGCCCGACAGCGAAGGGACGACGATGTCGCTCAGCGGCATGTTCAAAGACTACTGGATTGACTATGCCAGCGACGTCATCCTGGACCGTTCGGTGCCCGATATCGACGACGGACTGAAGCCAGTGCAGCGCCGCATACTGCACGCCATGCGCGAGACCGACGACGGGCGCTACACAAAGGTGGCCAACATCGTGGGCAACACGATGCAGTATCACCCCCACGGCGACGCCTCTATCAAGGACGCCCTCGTCAACATGGGGCAGAAAGAGCTGCTCATCGACTGCCAGGGCAACTGGGGCAACATACTAACCGGCGACGAGGCCGCTGCCGGACGATACATAGAAGCCCGCCTATCCAAATTCGCCAAGGATGTGGTCTTCAACCCCAAGACCACCCAGTGGAAGCCCTCCTACGACGGACGCAAACAGGAGCCTGTCACCCTGCCGGTCAAGTTCCCCCTGCTGCTGGCCCAGGGCACCAAAGGCATCGCCGTCACCCTGACGAGCGTCATCCTGCCCTACAACTTCTGCGAGCTGCTGGAGGCAAGCGTAAAGATACTACGCGAGGAGCCGTTTGAAATCCTTCCCGACTTCCCGACGGGAGGCCTCATCGACGTGAGCCGCTACAATGATGCCGCCCTCGGCGGACGACTCCGCATCCGCGCCAAGATGCACTACGACGACAAGCGCAAGGCCATCGTCATCACCGAGCTGCCCTACACCGTCACCACCGATGCCCTCATCACAAGCATCCTCTCCGCCAACGAGGCAAAGAAGATAGACATCAAGAAAATCGACGACAATACCGCCGCCGAAGTCGAGATACTGGTCTATCTGCCCACCGGCGTCAGTCCGGACCAGACCATCGACCTGCTCTATAAGTTCACCTCCTGCCAGATAAGCTTCTCGCCCCAGACCTGCGTCATCGTCGACAACAAGCCCGTCTTCATGACCGCCAGCGACATACTGCGCCACAACACCTTCCGCACTCGCGACCTACTGCGGCAGGAGCTAGAGATACAGCTCGGCGAACTCGAGGACCGTTGGCACTGGGTAAGCCTGGAAAAGATATTCTTCGAGAAAGGCATATACAAGAAAATGGAGAAGAAGGACAGCGTCTCCTGGGAGGAACAGGTGGACGACATGCTCGCCGCCTTCGGCCCCTACCGCAAGAAATTCAAGCGGGACATCACACGCGACGACGTCCTCAAACTCACCGAGAAACCCGTACGCAAAATCTCCAAGTTCGACATCAAGAAGGCTATCGACGAGATTGCCACCATCGAGATGACCATCGACGAGGTGAAGAACCACCTCGCCCACCTCACCGACTACGCCATCCGCTACTTCCAGGACATCCTGAAGAAGTATGGCGCTGGCCGCGAACGCAAGACGGAAATCCGCAACTTCGAGGATATCGAGACATCCGCTGTCACCCTGGCCAACGAGAAACTCTATGTCAACTACCAGACCGGATTTGCCGGATGGGGGCTCAAGCGAGAAGAGGGTGTCGAGGTGGCCTGCGAATGCTCCCGTATGGACGACATCATCGTCTTCCGCCGCGACGGCACATTCATGGTCACCAAGGTGCAGGAGAAAGGCTTCGTGGGGTCGAAAGACTGCAAGGAGATACTCTACATCAATGTCTTCCGCAAACGCGACGAGCGCACGGTCTACAACCTCATCTATCGCGACGGCACGGCCGGCTACGCCATGGTGAAACGCTTTTCGGTGACCGCCATCACCCGCGACCGCGAATACTCCCTAACCAAAGGGAGCCGCGGGAGCAAGGTGCTCTACTTCACCGCCAACCCCAACGGCGAGGCCGAAGTGGTCACAGTGCACCACGTCAGCAGTCCCAAAATCAAGAAGGTGTCCTTCGAGTTCGACTTCAAATCCCTCGCCATCAAGGGGCGCCAGTCGATTGGCAACATCCTCACCCGCAACCCCGTCCGTTCCATCAACCTCAAGGAGTCGGGCATCAGCACCCTCTCTGCCCGCAAAATATGGTTCGACGAGAGTGTCAAGCGGCTGAACACAAACGAAGCCGGCCGCTACCTCGGCGAATTCAAGGGGGAGGACAAGATTCTTTGCATCAACCAAAGCGCCAACTACCGCACCACCTCGTTCGACCTCACCAACCACTATGACGACGACCTCGTCGAGCTGCGCAAATTCCGCCCTGACCAGATTGTCACCATCCTCTACCGCTCGCCCGAAGGTTACCCCTACCTAAAGCGCTTCGTCCCCGAGCCCTCCGACCGCAAGACACCCTTCCTCGACGACGACGGAAGCACGATGCTTGCCTACAACATGGATTTCTTCCCGCGACTCGAGGTGGTCTACACCGAAGACAGCGGCAAAAAGATACAGAGCGAGATTATCGAGGTGGAAGACTTCATCGGCGTCAAGAGCAACAAGGCCCGTGGCAAACGCGTCACCACCTTCGCCGTGGAGCAGTTCAACTGGCTGCAGCCCCTCAAGGAAGACCCCGAGCCCGCGCCGGAGCCATCTAACCAGCCGGAACAGACCGACCAGCCGGAACCATCAGACCGTATAGGCTTTGCCGAAGGCACACAGACACAACTATTCTAATCCATGAGAATACTCGTAGTCCTGCCTCGCTTCCCCTACCCGCTCGACAAGGGTGACAAACTGCGCGCCTACCACCAGATTGTCGAACTTGCCAAACGGCACGAAGTGCACCTCTTCGCCCTGTCGCACAAGCGGGTGCCTCACGACGACTACGACCACCTGCACACCCTCTGCACCGCCGTCGACTACGTGCACCTGCATTGGTGGGAGAGCGCTTGGGGGGTGCTGAAAGCATTTCTCGGAGGCAAGCCCCTGCAGGCAGGCTATTGGACCTTGCGGCGGGCCCGGCAAGAGTACCTTCGCTGGGAGCAGCAAGTGCAACCCGACGTGGTCTATTGCCAGATGGTGCGGACCATACCCACCGTAGAAGGCTCCTCATGCCGCAAAGTGCTCGACTTCCAGGATGCCCTCTCGCTCAACACACACCGCCGCATGGAGTACTCGCACGGTCCCCTGCGGTGGATACTCCACTACGAGAGCCGGGCCCTGCAACGCTACGAGCAGCAGGCCCTCGCCCTCTTCGACGCCACCACCGTCATCGCGCCAGCCGACCGCGACGCCATCAGCCCCTCAGTCCACCTCGTCCCCAACGGCGTGGATACCGACTACTTCAGCCCCCGTGCTGCAGGCGTCAGCCCGAAGTACAGTATTGTCTTCACCGGCAACATGTCCTACGCGCCCAATGTCGACGCGGCATGCTGGCTGGTGAACGAAATAATGCCAACGGTATGGAAGCGATGCCCCTACGGCATCAACGTGCTGATAGCTGGTGCCGACCCCAAGCCTGCCGTGCGGGCACTGGCCGGCCCGAGGGTCACCGTCAGCGGCCGCCTGCCCGACATACGCAGCGCCTACGCCTCGGCCCGCATGTTCGTAGCCCCCATGCGCATAGGCAGCGGTATGCAGAACAAACTGCTTGAAGCCATGGCGATGGGCTTGCCATGCGTCACCACATCCATCGCCGCCACCCCGCTGGGAGCCACCCCCTGGGAGCACCTGCTGGTGGGAGACACCGCCGAAGAGATTGCCGACCTGATAGTGAAACTCACCATCGACGAGATGCACCACGCCATTGCCGACGGAGGCCACCGCTTTGTGCTGGAGCACTTCTCCTGGCCTGCCGCCGTCGAGCCGCTGGAAGAAATATTAAATACTTTAAAACTATAAAATCCAACCCCATGGACCTTAACAATCGCAGACAAAGCACCAATTACGAAGACCGACGCGGAAAAGGCAGCGTCGGCAAGATTGCCGGCTTCGGTGGCGGCGGCGCCATCATCGTGGCCCTCATCATGCTCCTTCTCGGAGGCAACCCCTCGGACGTCATCCAGCAGGTAGCCTCCAACCAGGTTCAATCCAGCGAGGGTTACACCCCCACGGCACAGGAAGAGGAGTTCAAGACCTTCGCCCTGCAGATACTCGCCTCGACCGAGGACGTGTGGACTGCCGAGTTCAAACGCCAAGGGCTCACCTACCGCGCCCCCAAGCTCATCCTCTTCCACGGCTCGGTGCAGAGCGCCTGCGGCGGCGCCACCTCGTCGGCCGGTCCCTTCTACTGCTCGGCCGACGAGCAGGTCTACCTCGACCTTGACTTCTTCAACGAGATGAGCACCAGCATCGGTGCCGGAGGCGACTTCGCCTGCGCCTATGTCATTGCCCATGAGGTGGGCCACCACGTGCAGCACCTCCTCGGCACCCTCGACCAGGCCCACAGCCAGATGGCCCGGCAGAACGAGACCGACAAGAACCGCACCTCGGTGCGCATCGAGCTCCAGGCCGACTACTACGCCGGCGTGTGGGGCTACCACGAGAACAAGATGTTCGGCTCGCTCCAGGACGGCGACATCGAGGAGGCCATCAATGCCGCACAGAAGATTGGCGACGACTACCTGCAGAAGAAGGCCCGCGGCTACTCCACCCCCGAGAGCTTCACCCACGGCACCTCGGCCCAGCGCATGCGCTGGCTCAAGAAAGGCCTCACCACCGGCAACCTCGCCGGTGGCGACACGTTCAGTCCCAGCTACAATTCGCTGTAGCCACCTCCTCACCACACCCACCACCTCCACCCCCGAGGGTGGAGCACATGTGGAGTTGGTGTGGTGTTGATGCGGAGTTGATGTGGATAAAAATAGCCGGCCAATGGGATTGACCGGCTATTCTTTTCCTATGCCTGACGGCAAAGACCTTTATCCGCGTATCTTCGCACCAAGCTGGGTTTCGAGGGTCTTCTGTATCTTGGCCATGGTAGCCTCAATCTGCTTGTCGTTGAGGGTCTTGTCCTTGTCCTGCAGGATGAAGCTGACGGCGTAGGACTTGAAGCCTTCGGTGATGCCCTTGCCTTCATAGACGTCGAAGAGGCTGACGCTCTTGAGGAGCTTCTTCTCGCACTGCAGGGCGGCCTGCTCGACCTGTGCGAAGGTGACGTCCTTGCGCAGGACGAGGGCCAGGTCGCGACGCACCTCGGGGAACTTGGCCACTTCCTGATAGAGCACCTCCTTGGCGGGGTACTGCTTGAGCAGGAGCGTCCAGTTGAGGTCGGCATAGTAGACGGGCTGCTTCATATCCATCGTCTTCAGTGTCTCGCGGCCGATGCGGCCGATGGTACCCAGCAGCTTCTTGCTGTCGCGCTGCACGATGTCGAGGCCTTCGGCGAAGAACTTGTATTGCGTCGGCACCATCTCCATGCGACCCATATTGACGCGCATGCGGTGCAGAATGTTCATCACGTAGGCCTTGAGGTAGTAGAAGTCGGTGTCAGCGGGTTTCATCATCCAGCTCTCGGCCGTCATCTTGCCGGTCATAAAGATGGAGACATGCTCGGTCTCGTTGAAGCGCTTGGTGACGGGCAGCTCCTGGTTGGCGGCCTCGTCGGTCTTCACATAGCTGCGGCCGAACTCGTACAGCTTCTGGTCGAGGATGCGGAAATTGATATTGCGGGCGATACACTCCAGACCGCTGTAGAGCAATGTCTGGCGCATGACGTTGAGCTCCTTCGACAGGGGGTTGATGATGGGGATGCAACGGTCGGCGGGAAAGTCGGGGTTTGCGTCGTAGTATTCACTCTTGGTGAGCGAGTTGTTCATAATCTCGCTGAAGCCGTTGTCGGTGAGGTAGTCGCTCACGGCGTTCTTCAGCTTGCGCGGGTCGGGTTTCTTGCCATAGGAGAGGCAGCTGTTGACGGTCTCGCCGATGTGGATGTTGTTGTAGCCATAGATGCGCATAATCTCTTCAACGATGTCGCACTCGCGCGTCACGTCGGCCTTGCATGTAGGCACCTTCAGGGTCATGCCCTCGGCGGTCTCACCTACTATCTCGATGTCGAGCGAGGTGAGGGCGGTGCGGACGGCCTCGAGCGGGATGTCCTGCCCCACGAGGTCGAACATGCGGCGGAAGTTCACCTCAACCACAGGCTTCTCAATGGGCTTGGGGTAAAGGTCAACCATCTGGCCGCAGACCTCGCCGCCGGCGAGTTCCTGGATGAGCTTCACGGCGCGGCGCAGGGCCCACTCGGTGATGTTGGGGTCGCAGGTGCGCTCGTAGCGGTAGCTAGCATCGGTCTTCAGCGTGTGGCGCTGGCTGGTCTTGCGGATGCTCACGGGGTTGAAGAAAGCACTCTCGAGGAAGACGTTCTTGGTCTCCATGGTGGTGCCGCTCTTCAGTCCGCCGAAGACACCAGCGATGCACATGCCTTCCTGCTCATTACATATCATCAGGTCGCGGGCATCGAGGGTGCGCTCCACGCCGTCGAGGGTGACGAACTTGGTGCCCTGCGGCAGGGTCTTCACGATGACGTGGTTGCCGGCAATCTGGTCGGCATCGAAGGCATGCAGCGGCTGTCCCACCTCCATCATCACGAAGTTGGTCACATCCACCACATTGTTGATGGGACGCAGCCCCACGGTGCGCAGGCGGTTCTGCAACCACTCGGGGCTCTCCCCTACTTTCACACCGCGCAGGGTGATACCGGTATAGCGCGGACAGAGACTGGGGTCTTCGACGGTTACCCTGATAGCCTTATCACTCTCCGTTTTCCACTCTCCATTCTCCACCTCTGGCCATTTTATCTTCAGCTGCTTCCCTTCGCGGGTGTTGCGGACAGCCACCACGTCGCGGGCCACGCCGATGTGCGAGATGGCATCCATGCGGTTGGCCGTGATGGCCACCTCAATCAGGTAGTCGTCCTTCACGTGAAAGTAGTCCTTGGCGGGCATGCCCACCGGGGCATCATCGGGCAGCACCATAATGCCTGCGTGGTCGGTGCCCAGCTGCAACTCGTCGGCCGCACAGAGCATGCCCTCGCTGACGGCGCCGCGCAGCTTGCCTTTTTTTATCTCGTAGTATTCGGTGTCGGAGGTGTATATCTTGGTGCCAATCTGGGCGCACACCACCTTCTGGCCGGCAGCCACGTTGGGGGCGCCGCAGACGATGTTGAGCGGGCGCTCGCCACCCACGTCGACCGTGGTCAGGTGCAGGTGGTCGCTGTCGGGATGCGGCTCGCAGGTGAGCACCTGGGCAATCACCACATGCTCCAGGCCGCCTTTGATGGTCTCCACCTTCTCTATGCCGTCCACCTCCAGACCGGAGAAAGTCAGCAAGTCGTCCAGTTGTTGAGGCGTCATGTCCTCAATATCCACATACTCTTTAAGCCAATCGAATGATATGTTCATATTTGTGTATTATTTATTCTTGTGCTGTGTATCTTCCTTATTCTTATCACCTTTCCACTCTCCTGTGAGCCAATGAAAATGCTTGACTCTAAATGCCCAAAGAAGCAGAAAGACTACCGCTATTACAACATATCCCATAATGGTATTATTTTTATTTCGGGTGGTAGAAGATATCAAAACTGTGTTGCAGTTTCACGGAGTCGGTCTGGTAGTAGTTTTCTCCATAGTAATAGTCAGCCAAAACCTCATACATCCGGGTGAACTCGCCAAGGTTATGCTTGCCGCGTTGAGCATCGATAGTCAGCGACACCAATTCCAGAGCCCGGTCGGCGGCACGATGACACTGCTCCATATTACCCTTGGCCTTCCACCGGTTGGCACGCGACACTTCGCTGCCGATGTTCAGCATCTGCTCAGCCAACGACATCTGTGCCCATCGGCTGTTGGCCAGTTCTTTATGTTGAAACCCAATCGTCATGTCATCAGACATTCAAACTGCAAAGATACGTATTTTTTTTGAATTGATAAGAATTTTTTTAGAGCTGTACCTCAACGACAAACCGAAACCGACATTATCCCCCTGATTCTACCATATAATACTCTCCAGATTATCAGCATGTTAAAAGGCTGTTCTCTGGTTGTTCTTCGGTTGTTCTTCGGTCATTCCCGAAGAACAGCCATATATCAAGCTGACAATCACATGAATATAAGTAGAGGAAAAAGTGTGGTGTATCTAATTGAAGCCACACCATTACAGCAACGCCACCACTTGCTCCAGGTAGCGGGCGTCGACCTCGTCGAAGGTGCCGAGTTCACGGCTATCGATATCAAGCACGGCGACAACCGAATCACCCTCGAAGACAGGGACGACAATCTCGCTTCGGCTCTCCGAGCTACAGGCGATATGGCCCGGGAACTCCTCCACATCGGGCACCACGACGGTGCGGCGCTCCTTCCATGCTGTGCCGCAGACACCACGCCCGTAGGCGATGTGGACGCAAGCCAGCGGTCCCTGGAAGGGGCCCAGCAGCAGCTCGTCGTCGACCACGCGGTAGAAGCCGGTCCACCAGAAACCGAACTCGGCATGTAGCAGTGCGCTCACATTGGCCATCTTGGCTATCATGTCGCTCTCGCCCTCACAAAGGGTGCGTACCTGTGGCAGGAGTCGTTCGTATTGGGTTTGTTTAGTTTCCATATCCTTTTGTTATTCTTCGTATTCCGATTCCGAAAGGAGGTTGAGGAGGTAATCGTCCTCGAAGTGCGGAGTGTTGACGTCGTCGATGTGGCGCTCGGCGGTATGGGCGATGACGGCGGCATGGCCGTTGAGGGCGGCGAAGGGTGCAAACTGGGCGGCCCGGTCGTAGAGCAACATGTGGGGCCGCGTGGACGACTGGTGGTGGGGCAGGTTGATGATGTCGTCGTAGTTACTCATGGTGACCTCCTATCTGACGGTTTCTGTCACGCGTGGTAGCGCCCTCTTCAAAGTCGGTGCCGCGCAGGATGGCGTTCTTGCCGAACTTCTTTTTGATGGCGAGGGTGGCCAGCTGCATGCGGTGCTCACGCTCGAGGGAGTCCTGTTCCTGCTGCAGGCGCTGACTCTCGCTCGCGGCGTCGGAGAAGAGGTCGAGCTGGCGCGCAGGTGCCTGCTGCGCCGAGGCCGGCGTGACGTTATAGGTGCCGATAGTGATGCGGCGCACCAGCAGGTTGCGGTCGACAAGGGAGTCGTAGAGTTCCATGAGGGCCTGGATTATCAGCCGGCTGGAGTTGGATGGCTTGGGCAGGCGGGTGCTGCCGTGGGCGGGCCGCGGCACACGGCGGCCGTACCAGTCGCTCACCATGTCGGAGGTGGGCCGGTTCGAGGTGTCATAGTTCACCATGAGGCTGAACTGGTCGGAGACCAACTGCTTGTCGACCAGATGGAGGGCCACGGCATCGGCCATCTCACGAGTCACGACGCGGGCCTTGGCGAAGGAGTAGGGGTCGGTGAGCACCTGGCTGGAGGAGAGCGAATGGGTCGTGGGGCGATAGGACTTGATTTCCTTCATCGTACAAGGTTCCCATCCCCAGGCATGGTCAATGAGCAGCTCGGCGTTGACGCCGAAAAGGCGGTAGAGCAACGCCTCGTCGGTAAGCGACTGGCGAGCCACGTCGCCCATGGTGTACAGGCCGTGGGACTGCAGTTTGTGGCTGATGCCCCGGCCCACACGCCAGAAGTCGGTCAGCGGAGTGTGGCTCCACAGCTGCCGCCGGTAGCCCATCTCGTCCAACTCGGCAATACGCACCCCGTCGCTGTCGGGGGGCATGTGCTTGGCCACAATATCCATGGCCACCTTGCAGAGGTAAAGGTTGGTGCCGATGCCGGCGGTGGCGGTGATGCCGGTTTCACGCAGCACCTCGCGTATCATGCGCATAGCCAGTTCGTGGGCCGTGCAGTGATAGGTGGCGAGGTAGTGGGTGGCGTCGATGAAGACCTCGTCGATGGAATAGACGTGGATGTCCTCGGGGGCGATATAGCGAAGGTAGACCTGATAGATGCGGGCGCTGTAGTCGAGGTAGAAGGCCATGCGGGGCTTGGCGGCGATGTAATCCACCTCGAGGTCGGGGCGGGCTTTGAGCTCAGGGTCGTGGACCGACTTGCCCCGCAGGATGCCTTCGGGCGAATGGTAGAGGCGGTCGCGGTTCACTTCGCGCAGGCGGTGCACCACCTCGAAGAGGCGGGCTCGTCCGGATATGCCGTAGGCCTTCAGCGACGGCGACACTGCCAGGCAGATGGTCTTGTCGGTGCGCGACACGTCGGCCACCACCAAGTTGGTGGTCAGGGGGTTGAGTCCCCTCTCCACGCACTCCACCGAGGCGTAGAACGACTTGAGGTCTATGGCGATATAACTGCTCATTGCAACTGCAAAGATACAACTTTTTTTTCTACCGTTGTCAGATTTCGGTCAAAAAATGGGTATTATGTTGATGTATAAACCCCTAAAAACACAAAAAGATGAAGAAAACAACCCGACTGGCCACGCTTCTGACAGCCGCGATGCTGACCCTGACGGCCTGCGAGCCCGAGAACCATTTCCCCAACGGAGGCACTCCAACTCCATCCACCGCCGAGCTGCTGGTAGGCCGGTGGCAACAAGAGTCGATGGACGGGCAAAGCCTACCGTCATACCTGGTCGCCATCGACGAGTACCGTGCCGACGGCATGTTTGTCTCGTCGGTCAAGAACACCTCCACGGGAGTGTACTTCGCCGACAGCACCGGATACTCAGTGCAGGGAGACTCCATCCTCTACGACGAACCCACTTGGGGCTCCGACGTAATTATACTTCTCGACAGCCTGCGGCTGGAAAAGGAGGTTTACGTCAGCGACTACAATACGACGTCGGTCTACAAGTACGTGAGGCTGTAGACAAGACGGGCCGCGGAAACCGCGGCCCGTCTTTTATTTATTACTTGAAGGCGTTCTCCGAGAGGCCATGTCCGCTGAGGGCAAGGTCTTTCATGTAGCCGGGCACCTCACGGCCGAGGTACTTATCCACGTAGAGTTTGGCAAGGTACTGGCCCAGCATGAAGCCGTGGCCACGCAAGCCGGTGAGCAGACCCACCTCGGGGTCGACGATGTAGCGCGGCTCGGTGTAGCGGCCCGCCCAGCAGGCGAGGAAGCTGACATCCTTGAGGCTCGGCAACCACTCGGCGAAGACCTGGCTGACTATCTCCAAAAACTCCTTGCTGTTGTACTTGATGTTCTGGCGCGTCTCGTAGGCGTCGGTGTCGGGGCTGGCGCAGCCGATAATCTGGCCCGTATGCTCGAACTGCTGCCCGTAGACGGCGCTGAAGCCCTTGTAGTGACGGCGGTCGATAATCATGTCGAGCGGACTGCCGTTGGGTCCCATCATGGGCAGGCGGCGGGTGATGAAGGCCTGGTGTTTCACGGGATAGAGCCCTGTGTCGATGCCGAGCATATCGGTGAAGCGTTCGGCACCCCAGCCCATGGCATTGACGAAGTGGTCGGTGGTGTACTCTATGTACTTGCCCTCATGGTTGCGCACCAGGGCCACCACCTTGTCGCCTTTGCGCCACACGCTGAGCAGCTCGGTGTCCTCGTAGTAGCGGCCGCCGAGCGAGACGCCGATGCCGCGGATGTAGTCGATGACGCGGCCCGGGGTGGCCTGCCAGCAGTCGCGCGTGATGAGGGCGTGGCTGTAGGTGTCGCGGCTGTCGTCCCACAGGGGCGATATCTCCTTCTTGAAGTCCTTGCGGTCAATCATGTAGGCGTCACTCCATGCACGGCTGGCGTCGAGGGCACGATAGGTGGCGTCGTCGTGCACCAGGTTCACATAGTGCGTCGGCTTGTAGTTGATATTGTGCACAGCCTGTATCTGCTTGAATATCTCATGGCTGTGCTGTGCGATGTCGGCGATGTCGGGATTGCTGAAAGCCGGACGTCCGCCGCCGATGTTGCGCCACGAGGCACCACGGCTCCAGTTGACCATCACCGGCTTGAGGCCTGCCTCGCTGAAGTAGCGGAACAGGCCGCTGCCCGCAATGCCGCCGCCGGCGATGAACACCTTCACCTCCTCGTGCTGCACGTCGTTGTGCTTCGGGAAGACATAGACCTCCTTGCGGCCCTCGGTGTAGACATCGCCCAGAGACACCTGGTTGCTCAACGGCGCACGGGGCGTGGCGTCGCCCGTGAGCTCGATGCCGTGGGCGCGCAGCAGCTGGCGTGCCCGCGCTATGCACCGCTTGCCGCGGCAGGGACCCATACCCATGCGGGTGATGTGCTTCAACTCGTCGACCGAGATGTACTTGCGGTCGGAGCCAACGGCCTGGAGCATCTGCTCGTCGGTGATGTCCTCGCAGTGGCAGATGTAGGTCTGTGAGTTGAAAGTTGAAAGTTGAGAGTTGAAAGTTAATTGCTCAGGATAGCGGTCTTTGACGATGAAACCCTTCACATCTGTCATCTTTCCACTTTCCACTTTCACGCGCGCCACATTGGTCTTATTGTCTTTCTTGAGTATTTTCTCCACCTTGCCCTCGCCAATCTTGCTGCCGTTGTTGTCTACCAAATACACTTCGGCGCCTTCGTCCACCGTGTATTCGATGGGCAGGAAACACCAGTTCTTCTGCAGGTTGTAGCCGAAGATAGCCAGGCCGGGGCAGTGGTTGACGCACTCCATGCAGCCGATGCACTTGTCATAGTCCACCGTGGGGGTGCTGCTGGTAGTGGGCTTGCTGATGGCGCCCTGCGGACAGCTGAAGGTGCAGGGGTTGCAGGCGAAGCCGTAGAGGCAGTCGAGCTGCACGAAGGGACGCAGCCGCATGCGCTCCTCGCTGGGCAGGTCGGGACGCTCCTTGATGCGTATCGGGTGCTGCTGCGAGTCGATGTACTGGCGCGAGATGTCGAGATACTCGTCGTAATTGTAGCGCAGTCCCATGTTCTGCGCAATCTCGTAGGCCGCCTGCCGGCCACGGAGCACGGCGCTGGTGCCCTCGCCAATGCGCACGGCGTCGCCCACGCCGTACACCTGATGGCCAAAGAGTTCCTTGCCCTTCGTGAGCAGCTGGTTGTCGGGCGTGAGGCCAGTGCATATATTGATGATATCGATATCGTCCACCACCTGTTCGGTGCCGGGGATGGCCTTGAAGTTCTCGCACTTGGCGATGACAGCCCCGGTGATGCCGGTACGGTCCTCGTTGGGTATGGCACGCACGAGCGTATAACCCGTCATAATGGGGATACCCAGCCTGCGCACACGGTTGGCCTGCACTGGGAACCCACCCTCGCGGGGCATGGCCTCGATGATGGCCTTGATGGTGGCGCCGGCCTGCACGGCCTGGTAGGAGGTGAGGTAGCCGATGTTGCCCGCGCCGATGGTGAGCACCCGCTTGCCCAGCAGGGTGTGCTCCTGGTTCATCATCTTCTGGAAGACGGCGGCGGTGTAGACGCCCGGCACGTCGTCGTTCCCGAAGGCCGGCATGAACGGCACGGCGCCCGTGGCCACCACCAGATGCTGCGCGTCGACATAGGCCATCTCGCCGGTGACGATGTTCTTTATCGCGATGCGCGGACCCTCGAGGAGGTCCCACACCGTATGGTTCAGCAGGATGCCCTCCTGGCTGTCGCCGGCAAGGGTCTTGGCAATGTCGAAGCCGCGCATGCCGCCGTACTTCTTCTCCCGCTCGAAGAAGAAGAACTGGTGGGTCTGCATATTGAACTGGCCACCGATACGGGCATTGTTGTCGATGACAAGATTGTCCACCCCGAAGGCATTCAGCTGCTCGCGGCAGGCCAAGCCTGCCGGACCGGCACCCACAATGGCGACGGTGGTCTTGTAGATGGTCAGGGCCCTGTCGGCCTGCCCTTTGACGGGGGCCTCGAAGGTGACGCCCGGCAGGTCGGCCTCGTGGGTGATGAGGCGCACCTCGCGCACCCCGTCGACCGGGGTGATGCAGATGCGGCGCACCACGCCGTCGACCAGCATCTCGCAGGCGCCACACTTGCCGATGCCGCACTCCAGCGAGCGGTTGCGACCACGGAGGGAATGGCTGTGCACGGGATAGCCGGCTTCGTGCAACGCCTTGGCGATGGTGTAGCCCTGATAGCCGGTCACCGGTTTGCCTTCAAACAAAAACTCCACCTTCTCGCGCTGCGGAATGTCGAGTATGGGATGCCTTTCAATCTTGTACATATCGTATCGTTTTATAGATTAATAGTTTGCATCAAAAATGGTATTCAATTATACCGCCACAAAGGTATAAAGAATATTAGTAAATTGCAAGTTTTTTTACCACCATTTTCAAACCATACTTTTGATATGCTGATTATCAACAAATTGTCTGCTGTTCTTTTACTTTTCTAAAAGAACAGTAAAAGAACAGCAATGAAACAACAGCGGAAAGAAGGGCGTTGAAGGCAGATTATCGCTGCACCTCGAGGGTCTGGGCCGGGGCTGTGGCCCGGAATTCGGGGGCGTACATGCACTGCATGGTGACGGGACCGCTGAGGAAGCTGCCCGGATTGGTGACGTAGACCTCGTACTCAAGCCAGTATCGGCCCTTCTCCAGCCGCTCGATGTAGCAGCGGGTGTCGGTGTTGCCCACGGTGATGTAGTAGCTCAGCCCGTCGTTCCAGCGCCAGCCGGCACGGGTGCTGAGGGGCTCGACACACGACGGGCGTCCGTCGACAAGCTCGAGGTACTCCATCGCGCGGTCGCACTGTATGTCGATGCGCACCTTCACCTTACTACCCACTGTTAACTCCCCACTACCCACTACGCTGAAGCTCCGCTTCAGCGTGATGCCCATGTCGCTGGAGGGTATCTTATCCATGTCGTCTTCAAACTGGTAATAGACAGCGCCCCAGGCGATACCGTCGTCGGCCTTGCGGACAACGATGTCATTGCTGCCGCGGGCTCGCAGGCTGTCGAGGGCGGTGCCGGTCCAGCGCTGCTGGCGGTAGTCTTCGAGTGTGGATTGTGGAGCGTGTGGAACTGAGAGCGTCTCTCCGAAAACACTCAACTCCACTCTCCCCTCTCCAATCGGAGAGGGGCCGGGGGTGAGGCTCATCAGTGCACTGATAGCCTCGGTGGTGGAGGGGCTGTTGCCCCAGTGGGTGGTCTGCTTCTGCTTGAGGAGCCATTGCTGCATCAGGCCGATGGTCTCGCGGTCGTCGGGGGTGATTTCGGCGAAGGCCTGTATGAGGAGGGCCTGCGTCTCGACGGGGCGCTGGTACCAGCACCAGCCGCCCTGGTTGTCGCGCCAGTAGAGGCCCATCTCGTCGCTGGTGAGCGACTTCTCTTTCAGCCTCCGCAACAGGTCGAGGGCTGCCTTACTGTCTTTTTCTCCCGCCGAGGACGCCGCGCCATGGCGGTGGAAGATGAGCGCCAGCTGCGCCTGCGTGTAGAGGTTTCCGTAGTCACGGTAATGCTTCAGGGCATTGTCGTAGTAGAACCGGTAGGCCTCGGTGGAGGCGCGGCCGTAGAACGAACGGGTGTAGAGGTAATCGATGTCGGTGGGTTCCCACTTGTACCCCTTCTTCAGGTAAGGTTTGATGTAGCGGTCGTAATACCGCTGCTGCTCTCGGTCGACGTATGCCAGCGCCCGCTCCGTGCTTTCCGCTTCCCACTGGCTGTTCTTCACCCTCTTCAGCACCTGCTGCGTCACCCACAGGCTGCTCTTGCCGTCGGGCATCCAGCTCCATCCGCCGTCGGCGTTCTGCCGCTCCAGCAATTGTTTGGTGGCTTGCCTGCGCGATTGCTCGAGTGCAGCGGTGTCGAAATAGTTCCTCACGGCCGCCATCTGGTCTTCCTCGGCCAAGGCGTCACGCACCCAGGGGGTGGCTTGCAGCAGGGTCTGCTTGACGTCCTCGTTCATCCGCAGCCGGCTGGTGCCTCCTATATTGTCTAGAATATCTAGATTGCCAAGATTATCCAGAATATCCCTTCCCAGGCCGTTCACATATAGCTGGTCGGCCAGATAGGTGGTGGAGGGGTTCTCGCAGTCCTTGAGGTAGGGCATGCTTTTGACGGCCAGCCAGAGGGGGGTGCCGGTCACCTCGGCGGCCACCAGCAGGGGCTCGCGGGTGTCGCCCGCAGCCTGCCATTCGGGCATCGCGAAGTGCTTCTCCCCCACCCCGTTGATGTAGAGCGCCTGGCTGACGGTGACGGCCTGACGGTTGGTGACCACGGGCAGCTGCCCCTGCTCGCCGTCGCTCATGCCTTCGGTCTGGGCCACGATACGGTAGGTAGCCACATAGACGTTGCGCGGCACCTCGACGTCGAACAGCACCTGTGCGACGTCCTTCACCAATACCTGTTCCGTGTGGTGACACAAGGTGTCACCTGTAGCGGCATCGGTCAGCAGGAACGAGACATCCACCTCCTTAGCCTCTGTGCTGGCGGCGTCAGCTGCCAGCACCACTTTGGCCATCAGGCTCAGCGAGTCGCCGCTGCGCAGGAAGCGTGGCATGTTGGGCTGCACCATGAGGGGCTTCTGGGTGATGAGGGTCCTATCCAATGTGCCGGTCTTGAGGTCTCGGGTGACGGCCAGCCCCTTGACGTTCCAGCGCGTGAGCAGCTCCGGCACCGTGAAGCGGTAGGTCGCCGTACCGGCCGTATCGGTGCGCAGCGCGGGGGCAAAGAAGGCCAGCGTGCTGAGGTTGCTGCGCAGCTGCACCTCGGGTTCTTTCTCCACGATGCTGAAGATAGCCTCCTCGGCTTCCTCCTCTTCCACAGCACCAATCTCTCCGTTGGCCGAGGTCTGCACTACGGCATCCAGCGTAGCCTCGTCCTCCACGACCTCCAGCGAGGTGGTAACCACGGCGGCATTGCGCATGGCAGCTGTCTTGTACATGATGCCTCCACGCCAACGGTTGTAGTAAGGCAGCGCCTCCTTGAGGGTCCATACCGAGGGGTAGGTGCCGTTGTAGTTGAGCCACGTCCTTCCATCGTAACGGTCCCAGCAGAGATAAGGCCGGTGGAGTGACAGGCCCTCTGTGCGGTGGCTGCGCCACGGCCAGAGGCTCCACGAGGGATTGCCGTAGGTGTTCAGGGCATCGTCGTACATCGTAAGTATTAAAGTGGATAGTGGGTAGTGGATAGTGGGTAGCACTTGACCACGACTGCTATCCACTACACACTCCCCACTCCCCACTCTTATCGTCCACTCCTCCTGCTCGCCGGGGAGCAGTTTGTCGCGGAAGGTAGCTATCTCGACTTTCTGTTGCTTGTGGCTGTAGGGCACGTCGACACTCAGGCTCTTGGTGAAGGCCTGCCCCTTGTAGCTCACCACGACCGTCATCGTCAGACCGCCCAGCATCGAGCTGTCTATGTCGACGGCTACCTCCTGTAGCCTGTCGCCCAACGCAAGCCACCCCGTCCGGAGGGTCTGCCTCTCGCCGTACTCTATCCAGTAGAAGGCCTTGACCTCCTTGTATGCCGACCCAAGGCGGAAGGTGACGCGCTCGCCGGGATGGGCAGTGGCCTTGTCCTGGTCGGCCCAGAGCACCTCGTCGGTGCGGGCCACCTTGTCGGCCACGGGGGTGAGCACCGTATAGGTCGTGTCAGCCACCGTGTCTTGTCCGTCAATGGTCCAAGCCACAATGCGGTAGATGCCACCTTGCAGCGGTGGCAGGCCCACCTTGCCGTTGGTTGCCACACCCGTCCAGCGCCATTCGGCCGCCCACTGCCGGCGGTCGTTCTCCTTTCTATCATATATATATTGGGGGAAACGACGGCGATAGTCCTCGCGGTCAATCGTCTGGAGCATCCCCTCCTTGAGCACGGCAGGGGCTAGCTTCATAGGCTCGGGCCGCCGCAACCGTTCCAGCGTCACCTCTACCCTGCCCTGCTGCGGCGTGCCGTTGATGTCGGTCAGGTCCACGCCCACCGACGGCAGCTCACTCAGGTCGGAGCCTATCTCTTTCAGCCGCACGAACAGGTGCCGGTAGCCCACCCGCAGGGTGGTCTCGGCATCGTGGCTCTCGCCGTTGAGGTCGGTGACGGTCACCCGCACGCGGTAGCTGAAGACGGGCTTGGTGGAGAGCTCGATGTTGCTGTCGGGCTCGGGAGTGAAGGAAACCTTGAAGGTGCCGTCGGCGGCGGTCTGCACTTCGCCCTGGGCCACCTCGGTGCTCAGACTCGGCCCCCAACGCCAGAAATGGCGCGTCCGCGTGACGGTGTACTGCACCCGTGCGCCACCGATGCTGACGCCACTGTAGGCTGCCGCCAGACCTTGCACGGTATAGGGCTTGCCAAAAGCCGGCACCCCGTTCTCCGTCCCCAGGCTCACCATGAAGCGCGGCTGCTTGTATTCCTCCACCCGCAGGCCGAGCATGTCGTTGCCGGTGTCGTCCTGCACCCGCACCATCCAATGGCCCGCCAGACGGTCGGTGGGCAGCGGCAGCGCACAGTGGGCCATGCCGAAGTCGTCGGTGGTCAACTCCAGCTGCTGCACCTGCTGCCCGTTGGGGTCGCTGAGGGTCAGCTGGAACAGATGCCCCGCGGCCAGCAGCTCACCGTTGCGTCCGTCGGTGCGGTAAAGCGTGACGGCCACCTGCACCGTGTCGCCGGGGCGGTAGACGGGCCGGTCGCTCACCAGATGGAACTGCGTGCGGCGGCCGTCGGGCACCGTATTGCCACGGTTATATATGGCTGTCCCGATGGAATAGCCGTTGCGCTCAATGTTGATAACACTGTTGCGCGGCGGGAGGCTATCGAAGCGATAGGTGCCGTCGGCAGCGGTGACGACGGTCTGTAGCAGGCGTTCCTCCAGTTTGGGATAGTATTGCTTGGGTTGCAGGAGCTTCACCTGCTGTCCCGCCACGGGAGCACCCGTCTCGCGGTCCACCACCAGACCACGCCCGTCATCGGTGTAGCGTAGGGCGATATCGGTCACGTGCAGTTCGGTGGTGGCCATCCCCTTGGCGAAGTTGGCCGTGGGGGCCGCCAGCAGGCGGTACTTCCCTTCCGGCAGGGCCGGCAGGGCGAAGCAGGCCGACGCCTCGCCGTAGGCATCGGGGCGCGGCACGTCGACCGTCCACTCCCGCAGGGCTTTCTTCTTGGCCAGCTGCTCGTCGGTCATATAGGCCGCAGGCTCCTTGATGAGGCGCAGATGGATGCGCTCAAGGTTGGCATAGTCCACCCCCATCAGTTCCTCGCGCTGGGGGTAGAGGAAGTGCTGCTCGCGGGAGAACTGAAGGCGTGGCGCAGTAATCTGGCTGCGGATATTGGCACACTCCACACCCCCTTGGCTCTTGGGCCAGCGGGCGATGGCGGTGTCGCAGTAGCGGACAGCCTGCACCAGGTCCTTCTGCTGCCAGCGGCAGTGGTTGGCTGCCTTCGCATAGAGCGAAGCCACCTGACCACTCTTCGTGCCACGGTACTTGTCGATATTGCACTGATAGATGCCGATGCCCATCGGCTGGTTGGGCACCTGCGCCAGATAGTCAAGTAGGCGGCAGTCGTGCCATATACGCAACTCGTCGCCGTCACCGGCATGGAAGTCGCAGAGGCGCCGCTGCCACTCCACCTGCTGGCGCGGCGTCAGCATGCCGCGGCCCTGCATCGCGACCACCACCACGTCGTAGGCCGTGGGGGTCATGTTGTCGGTCTTCCCGCCGTCGCAATACATCTTGATACTCTCCACAGGGGTGGCCTTCAGCACCCCCTCATACACCAAGGCCGAGTCGTACTCGCCCAGGAAGGCATGGCACAGGGCCTTCTCCAGCGGAGCCAGCTGTGGCAGCAACGAGCGGTAGCGAGCCTCGGCGCTGTCGCGCGCATCTTCCTGATAGACGGCGGCCGCCTGCGCCATGTGGTAGGCGGCGGCCAACGCCTCCCGACTGCCCGCTCCCCACTCCCCACTTTCCACTCTCCACTTGTTGTACACGCCTTCGGCCAAGGCATAGGCACTCTTGTACGAGCCCTCGCCCATCAGCTTGTCGAAGCGGCTCCAATCACCCTGTCCGTGCGCAAAAAACGCTGCCGACAGCAATGCCAGCAGCGTTAATATTTTATTTTTCATTAACCGTTATCCTTTAAACCGTAAACCGTAAACTGTAAACTATAAACTTTACTTGTCCGTTGTCTTACCGGTAATGATGAGCTCGACCTTGATGCCGCTGAATCCGCCTCCCTTGTCGAGGGCCGCGGCGGCGGCACGCTTAATCTCGTTCTTCGTCATGCCCGCCGTAGTGATGCGGCTGGCCTCGATGCCGTTCTTCACGAAGTACTCCTTGACGGTCTTGGCCCGATTGAGCGAGAGCAGCATGTCGGCCTCGGCATCCACGCCGTAGCTCTGCACATAACCCTTCACCAGGAAGGTCACGTCGGGGTGGTTGCGGAACATGGCCACATAGTCCATCAGCACCGAGTCGTAGCCCGGGATGAGGGCGGCCTCGCCGTCTTCGAAGTAGACGTCCTTGATTTGGAAACTCGAACCGCGCTCGGTACGCTCCATCTGATAGAGCATGATGGTGTCGCGCATCATCAGGTCGAGGGCGTTGAACTCGCGGAACACCGAGAAGTAGCCGTCGCGCTTGGCATAGAGGGTGTAGCTGAAGCCGGGGACGAACTTCACGCGGCCGCCCTTGTAGTGCTCGTTGCGCACAATGGGGCGCTCGCCGCCCTGGCCGCCTTTCTCCAGTATCATCAGGTCCACGTCGACATAGCGCTTGCCCTTCTTGTCGTAGAAGAGCACCAGCGGCTCATAGGCATCCACCTGGACCGACACACTGATGGTGTGGCCCTTGCCGTTGTCGGCACAGTTGTCGAGCACGATATAGTATTCCTCGCCCATCCGCACGGGGATAGACTTGATGAAGGCACCCTTCTGCTTCTTGGTGAGCATCTTGTCCTTGGCCTCGGGATTCATGCCTATGTTGGCCTTGATGCCCATGGGCTGCTGCGCCACGGCCTCCTCGCCGGCTTTCGGCTGACCAGCCTTCTGCTGGGGCGTGCGCGCCGGACGCTTGGCATTCTCGGCCAGCGTGGCACTGTCGACACAGGCCAGGTTCACCGCCACAGGCAACACCTTGTTCAGCATCACATGGTTGGAGAAATACTGACCCGTGTACTTATAGACCAGGAAGTCGTAGTCGTCCCACTCGTCAATCTGCTGTATGTCGATGACCAGGTCGCCGTTGTAGGGGATAGACACCTTGTACCACACCGAGTTGTGCTCCCGCTCGAAGAGGTTGGGGTGCGCCTTGTCGGCCACCACCTCCATCATGCGGCCCGGGCCGTCGGGGGCGTTGGTGGGGCCATAGGGACGGTCGAGCTGCAGCGGAATGGCGAAGAGGCAGTCGTTCGAATTGGCCGGCAGCACCACATCACGCGGAGCCTCGGGCGTCTGCGCGGCAGCCTTCTTGGCGGTGCCGCTCTTGGCGGTGCCCTTCTTCTTGGTGTTCTTGGTGGTTTTGGTGGTCTTTTTCTTGGTCTGCGCCTGCACGTCGGGCGCCACACCCATCACCAGGGCGCAGGCCAGAAGGGCAATCAGAAGACGTTTCATCGTACGCATATCACAATATATTTTGTCACGGACACAGTCCGCATTTTGAATGCAAATGTACAAAAAAAATCGTAACACTGTGAGAAAAAAAGTAAAGAAAATAACAAGAACCTGTATTTCAGTGTATTATTTTTCCACCCAGCCTCTCCTCCACCGCGTCGACACCCCATTGCCGGCATGCTGCCGGCCCTCTTTTCACTCCCCATCCACCCCCTGTCGCCTCCCCACTTCCTCCGCCATTTTAACGGTAGTATTACGGTAGTATTACGGTAGTATTACGCTTTAAAAGCGTAATACTACCGTAATACTACCGTAATACTACCGTTAAAATGGTAGAGGCAACCCCGCGACAAGGAGGGGTGCACCGTGGGCGGCCGAGGGGGTCACTTTTGCAAAAATCAGAGGCCGCCAGGGGGCCGTCGAGGGGTATAGGGGCCGCGGAGGGGGTCTTGCAGAGGTTTGACAATCAGCCGAGAGCATTTTTTTTGTGATTATTTGGTCTCCGTTCCGAAAAAAAAACGTAAATTTGCACTTCCGCAATTAATAATAAACACAACATAACATGAAGAAAATCATCAACACACCCAACGCCCCCGCGGCCATCGGTCCCTACAGCCAGGCTGTGCAGGCCGGCAACACGCTCTACATCTCGGGCCAGATTCCCATCGACCCCGCCACCAAGACCGTGCCCGAAGGCATCACCGCCCAGACCGAGCAGGTCATGCAGAACATCAAGGCCATCCTCGACGAGGCCGGCTACTCCTTCGACGACGTGGTCAAATCCACCTGCCTGCTGGCCGACATGGAGTATTTCAAGCCCATGAACGAGGTCTACGCCAAGTACTACAGCCACGACTGCCCCGCCCGCGCCGCCTTCGCCGTCAAAGGCCTCCCCATGGGCGTCTTGGTCGAAATCGAAACCATCGCTGTCAAGTAAGAGCCTCCCCCCCCAGCCCCTCTCCGATTGGAGAGGGGTGTGGATAGTGTATGGCATCACAAAAGAATTAACAAAGAAGCTTCATCAACCAGCAGAGTAGACATTGCCGTCTACTCCCCTCTCCAATCGGAGAGGGGTTGGGGGTGAGGCCGATAAAAGCAACAATATGGATTTTAGCTACACCAAACAAGAAGAACTCTTCCTGCAGATGATACGCGAGTTTGCAGAGAACGAGGTCAAGCCCCTCGCCGCCGAGGTTGACGAGGAGGAGCGTTTCCCGATGGAGACCGTGCAGAAGATGGCCAAACTCGGCCTGATGGGCATTCCCGTGCCCACGCAGTACGGCGGAGCCGGCGGCACCAACATCATGTACGGCATGGCCGTCGAGGAGCTCAGCCGCGTCTGCGCCACCACCGGCGTCATCCTCTCCGCCCACACCAGCCTCTGCTGCGCCCCCATCCTTGAGGCCGGCACCGAGGAACAGAAGATGAAGTACCTGCCCAAGCTCGCCAGCGGCGAGTGGATCGGCGCCTTCGGCCTCACCGAGCCCAATGCCGGTACCGACGCCGCCGGCCAGCAGACCACAGCCGTCCTCAACGGCGACGAGTGGGTGCTCAACGGCAGCAAGATATTCATCACCAACGGCTCCTACGCCAACGTGTTCATCATCATCGCCATGACCGACAAGAGCCTCGGCACCAAGGGCATCAGCGCCTTCATCGTCGAGAAGACCGACCCCGGCTTCTCCATCGGCAAGAAGGAGAAGAAGATGGGTATCCGCGGCTCGGCCACGACGGAGCTTATCTTCGAGGACTGCCGCATCCCGAAGGACCGCCAGCTGGGTCAGTTGGGCAAGGGCTTCGGCCTGGCCATGAAGACCCTCGACGGCGGCCGCATCGGCATCGCCTGTCAGGCCCTCGGCATCGCCCAGGGCGCTATGGACGAGACGGTCAAGTACACCAAGGAGCGCAAGCAGTTCGGCCGCAGTATCAGCCAGTTCCAGAACACGCAGTTCCAGATGGCCGACCTCGAGACCAAGGTGCAGGCCGCCCGCCTGCTCTGCCGCTCGGCCCACTACAAGAAAGACCACGGCCTGCCCTACAGCGCCGACGCCGCTATGGCCAAGCTCTTCAGCGCCGAGACCGCAATGGAGGTCACCACCAAGGCCGTCCAGTTCCACGGCGGCTACGGCTACACCCGCGAGTACCCGGTGGAGCGCATGATGCGCGACGCCAAGATTACCGAAATCTACGAAGGCACCTCCGAGGTCCAGCGTATGGTCATTGCCGGTAAGTTGTTTAAATAAAAGTGAATCGTGAATGGTGAAAATGTGAATAGAAAGGAGCCGACGCTCTCAATTCACAATTCACAAATCACTATTCACCCAAAAGAAAGAATATGAATATTGTAGTTTGCATAAAACAAGTGCCGGACACCACCGAGGTGAAGATCAACCCGCAGACCGGTACCCTTATCCGCGAGGGCGTGCCCTCCATCATGAACCCCGACGACAAGGGCGGCCTCGAGTACGCCCTGCAGCTGAAGGACAAATACGGTGCCCACGTGACCGTCATCACCATGGGTCTGCCCCAGGCCGAGGCCATCCTGCGCGAGGCCCTCGCCATGGGCGTGGACCGCGCCATCCTGCTCACCGACCGCAAGCTCGGCGGCGCCGACACCCTGGCCACCAGCAGCGCCATCGCCGGCGCCCTGCGCACCATGGACTTCGACCTCGTCATCACCGGCCGCCAGGCCATCGACGGCGACACCGCCCAGGTGGGTCCACAGATTGCCGAGCACCTCGACCTGCCGCAGGTGTCCTACATGGAAGACCTCCAGTACGACGAGGCCACCAAGACCTTCACCGTGAAGAAACAGCTCGAGGACGGCTACCAGGTGCTGCAGATGCAGGCCCCCTGCGTCGTCACCGCCCTGGCCTCCAGCGTCCACCCGCGCTACATGAGCGTGAGCGGCATCGTCACCGCCTTCGACAAGGAAGTCGAGGTCTGGGGTGCCGACCGCATCAACGTGCCCGAGGACCACATCGGCAAGGCCGGCTCGCCCACGAGCGTCTTCAAGTCGTTCCCCAAGCAGCTCAAGCCCGCCGGCCAGACCTTCGAGGTCAGCCCCGAAGAGGCCGTCGAGCTCATCGTCAACAAGCTCAAGGAAAAACATATAATTTAGTGAATCGTGAATGGTTAAAAGTGAATAGAGCTGGAACAACCTCTCTCAATTCACTATTCACTAATCACCATTCACCAAAAACAAAGAAACAATGGATTTAGCAGAATATAAAGACGTTTACGTGTTTGCCGAGCAACGCGACGGCAAACTGCAGAATGTGGCCCTCGAGCTGCTGGGCAAAGCCCGCGAACTGGCCGACGCCAATAAGGAGAAGGTCGTCGCCATGCTCCTCGGCAAGGACATCCGCGCCCTCTCGCAGACCCTCATCGAGCACGGCGCCGACGAGGTCCTCGTGGTCGACAACGACCTGCTGAAGGACTACCTCACCGAGCCCTACACCCAGGCCATCACCGCCATCATCAACGAGCGCAAGCCCAGCATCATGCTCATCGGCGCCACCACCATCGGCCGCGACCTCGGCCCCCGCGTCAGCGCACGCAACCGCACCGGCCTCACCGCCGATGCCACCAAGCTCGAAATCAGCGACGACGAGGCCCACGAGTTCCGCATGACCCGTCCGGCTTTTGGAGGAAACCTCATGGCCACCATCCTCTGCAAGAACCACCGCCCGCAGATGTCCACCGTCCGCCCCGGCGTCATGCAGAAAATGGCCGCCGACGCCACCCGCAAGGGCGTCGTCACCGACTTTGCCGTCAACTTCGACACGGCCAAGATTAACCGCGTCAAGCTCGTCAAGACCGTCAAGGAAGAGAAAACCGTCACCGACATCAGCGAGGCCAAGATTCTCGTCAGCGGCGGCCGCGGCGTAGGCACCAAGGACGGCTTCAGCAAGCTCGGCGCCCTCGCCAAGCAGCTCGGAGGCGAGGTCTCCAGCAGCCGCGCCATGGTCGACGCCGGCGTCATGGACGCCAGCCGACAGGTCGGCCAGACCGGCAAGACCGTCCGCCCGGCCCTCTACATGGCCTGCGGCATCAGCGGCGCCATCCAGCACCTCGCCGGCATGGAGGAGAGCGAACTCATCATCGCCATCAACAAAGACAAGTTCGCCCCCATCTTCAGCGTCGCCGACCTCGGCATCGTGGGCGACCTCCACAAAATCGTCCCCATGCTCACCGACCGCCTCGCCACCATGCAGCGCTAAAAATGGACCGCCGGCGTCCCGCCGGCAAATGTTCCGTATGTTGCCGTACCACGGCAACCCAACACAACACAAAAGAAAGGCCAGACATCCCGTCTGGCCTTTCTTTTTGAAAACCTCCTTTTTGCCCCGTGCGCGAACCATCAGGTTCGCGTCCCCCACTTCTCCCCATCTCATCTCATCCTTCCACCACTCCGCTGCCTACATACGACGACACAGAGCACTCCCCAGGCTTCAACGTGATGCCATAGGCCTCCACCTGCACCACGTCCTCCACCGCCGTCCTGACGAAACCCCATACGTGCACCGTCTCGCCACCGTACACAGTCGGCAGGTTGACCGTCAGCGTACCCGCCGAGCGTGTGCCTATAGCTATCACGCTGCTGTTTAATGCCGGCGCATAAACCACGACGTACACGCTGTCATCATCCATCGCACCCGGAGTGTCGCTGTTGCCCGTATAGGTGACAGTAACACTCATTGCCTCTGTGAATGTGGCACCGGTGAATCTCACGAAGGGGGTGTCGCCTTCTGCAATCCCCACATGCTGATAGTCTGTCGTCACCACTGCCGTTTCGGCATCATAGGTTATCTTGTCCATGTTATTCTTCACAAAGACATTGAACGCGGAATTCAGCCGGCGTCTTGCCGCCTCGTTCCTCAGGCCGATATTGATAGCCCCTTTCATGGCCTTACCCAGCGACACCGCAGCTGTGAAACGTGCACGATGCGCGATTTGTTTAGGGGAACGTGGATTCTTTACAGCATCCGTGTATGCCGAATACATCTGTACTCCGTCGACGACCTTGCCGACAACCTTCCCGATTTTGCCTCTCTGATCTCCGAGGACGTTTTTACTTGTTTTAGACATTGTTTTTAGTTTTTTTGGTTATTACTTTATTTGAGGCAGCTCCCGCAGAGTATCGTCACCATAGGCTTAACATAGAGTTAGAGTATCCTTGGAGTAGAGAGAGAGTACACAAAGAGTACACCATTGGGTACACAAAGGGTATTCAAACAGTATATAAAACCTATTCGAGATGGCCAGTCTCTTTTTTCTCAGACGATGCTCCGCCACTGCCGAAACGCGTTATATATAATATAAAATAAGGCCAAAATCAAGAATTCGTTTTTTTTAACCATAATTTAACTTTTATCTTTCGCCATCCAGACCGCCAAAAACAAACCTATAACCATAAAAATCAACCATATACTGAATGGAAATTTTTTAACTATTTTTATCTTAATAAATGTTATAAAAAACACCGACTTTTATCTCCTTTTTTACTTTTTTCTCCTGATACAACTCATAAGAAATCGCATTACCTTCGTCTGGTGCGCAGGCATTCCTGTCCGCCACAAGCCTCCCTTCCACGTCCCGTCTATACGTCTTCTATGTGGTATCCTTGAAACGCACCCATCGACCTGAAAACCAGCGCCCTGTTATTTTTCGCACACAATCGCTCCATTCCATTGCAAACCAGCCATTCTATACACGCATTCACACATTTACGCATTCACTCACTCAAAAACATTTGGCCATTCCAAATAATCTTCGTATCTTTGCAGCTAGACACTTTTGAATGGAAGTACGGAACAAATTAAAAACAAGGTAGATAAATACAGAAAAGTCACAATCAAAATATATTAAAAACAGTACTATACTCCCTATTTTAATAGAAAATTCTGGAATACAATCACGAAATTTAGCCATTTTATGTATAGGAGAATATTTGACATAGAAAACAAACTGGACGAAGGAATGTTCCTCTTCGGTGCCCGCCAGACAGGCAAATCCACTTTGCTCAGGGAACGCTTCAAAGAGGCCATCTACTTCGACCTGCTCAACCCCAACGTGCGGAAAGCATTCAAGAGGAACCCAAACTCTTTATGGGAAGCATTGCAGGATAAGCCCGCCGGTACACTGGTCATAGTAGACGAGATTCAGAAAGTCCCCGAACTGCTGGATGTCGTACATTCGCTCATGGTCGAGCGAGGCCTTTTCTTCATCCTCAGCGGCTCCAGCTCGAGGAAGCTCAAACGGTCGGGGGCCAATACCCTCGGCGGGCGTGCCATTCCCGAAACGCTCTATCCTCTTGTGTGGCCCGAGGTGACCGACTTCCAGATTGACCGTGCCGTGCAGAACGGCATGATACCGCGCCACTACATGGTGGAGGATGCCACCAAGCGACTCTCCGGCTACGTCAAGGTGTACCTCAACGAGGAAATCCGCGAAGAGGGCGAGGTGCGCGAACTCGATGCCTTCGAGCGTTTCATGGAGGTCGCCGCCATCTCCGACGGCGAGATGCTGAACTATGCCAACATCGCCGCCGACTGTGGCGTCTCCGCCAAAACGGTCAAGTCCTATTTTCAGATACTCTACGACACACTCATCGGATACGAGCTCCCGGCCTTCCGTAAGGGAGTCAAGCGCAAGGTCGTGCAGGCACCGCGGTTCTACTATTTCGATGTCGGGCTTGCCAACTACCTGATGGGGCGCCACACCCTGAAGCGGGGCACCGACGACTACGGGCACGCCTTCGAGCATCTTGTCGTGCAGGAGATCGTCGCCTACCGTGGCTACAACGACAAGCGCGACCTCATATCCTATTGGCACACCTACGACCACAAGGAGGTCGACGTCATAGTCGGCGACGCCAAGGTGGCCATCGAAATCAAGTCGACCGAGCATGTGGAGACCAAACACCGCAAAGGCCTCAAAGCCTTCAAGGAGGAGCACCCCGACTGCCGCCTGATCCTTGTCTCCCTCGACCCCATCACCCGCCAATCGGGCGACGTGGAACTCATCTACATCCTCGATTTCCTGCGTATGCTGTGGGGCGGAGAAATATTCTGACATCAAGCCCATCACCTCATAACCACCCTCAAGCAACTCCTGTAACCAGCCATTCCCACCCTTCGACCCATCTTCGGTCTCTCGGCGATCCTTCGGCGAAACCGTTGTGTAATTCCTCCCGACCACCTCCCTTATTGGTGCCTTCTTTATGCCTTCTATGAGCCTTCTTTTAAAAGTTCCTAATTTTCACAAAACCAGCCATTTGTCCGCATTGTACCAAATTGACTGAAAACCAGTCACTTCCTCGCGCACCCCTTCGTCCTTTGTGCGGGCATTCCATGCCCGACATATCCACAGCTTCATCCTGTGTCCAAACACTTGTGTCCGCCCCTATGGGTTGTTCCGCCCCAAAGCCTTTCTCCCTGCCCTTTCCCGTATGTATCATAACACCTCACAACCACAGCAAAACAATGCATCCTCAAAAATATTTGGCCATTCCAAATAATCTTCGTATCTTTGCAGTCGCAAAATAGTATCGTTTAAGCAAACGATACTGGCATAAAAAGAGATAGAGCAACCGTATATGTACAAGATAATTTGGGACAAAGAGACAGGTGGAGTACTCCTTCAGAGCCATGTCACAAAAGACACGCTTGGTGTGTCTCCTCGTCCTGTTTTTTATGAAGAGCTGGACTTACTGAAGCTAAATGAGCATGGGTGGAGGTACCCTCGCTGCCAGGAACCGCTGATGTGGGCTTGCAACAAGCAGTATTTCTATCGTGGAAGGCTAATGTTCGAAGCCAAAGGAGCAAATATCTACGATGCCGCCACGGTGGTGCCAGCCGAGGGCGTGGAACCGCAGTCGCTAAAGCCTGTGGATATACAGAGGATGTTGGAGCGCAACCGCGAGGCGATGTTCCTGCTGGAGAGCGAAGCCATCGAATTTATCCGCGACACCTACGAGACCTATACCCGTGCCAGCCGTGCTGTGGAGGCCAATGTCATCGACTATGAGGCGCTGGCCACCCGTCAGCAGAAAAAGACCAAACAGAAGATGGCTGTGGTGAAGGAGGATTGCGACAGTTTCGACATCATGCCTGCCGACGAAGCCGAACTGAAGGGCAAGAAAGTGCTGCACACAACCAAGGTGGATATCTTCCTGGCCTCGTTCAGCGGTGGCAAAGACTCGCAGGTGGTGCTCGACCTCTGCACGAGGGCACTGCCTCCAAGCGCCTTCCAGGTCATATATAGCGACACCGGCTATGAGTTGCCCTCGTCTTTGGATCTCTACGAACAGGTGAAGGAGCATTATGGCAAGCTCTATCCTGAGCTGAAATTCAGTACTGCCCGCAACCACGAGCAGGTACTGAACTACTGGGACAAGATTGGTACCCCCAGTGATACTCACCGTTGGTGTTGCTCAATAATGAAAACAGCTCCTCTCTATAACACATTCAAGCAACATAATACTAATCAGCAAAATCGAATTCTAACATTCGATGGCGTACGTTCAGAAGAAAGCCAAAAGAGGTCTGGATATCAGAGAATTGGGAAAGGAAAGCATGTCGGAATTTTCAATGCTCATCCAATATTAGATTGGAATACAACAGAGATTATGCTTTATCTTTTCGAACAGGGGTTGCACATCAACCAGTCTTATCGAGACGGAAAAGCTAGAGTCGGATGCATCATTTGTCCATTCTCTACTGCATGGGATGATATGATTGTGCAAAAGACTTATCCAAAAGAATTAGCACCTTTTGTTGAAAGAATTGAAAAATGGGCAAAGTCGAGTGGAATAAAAGACACTACAGATTTCTTAAAAGACCGAAGATGGAAACTGAAAATACTTGGCAACAAAGTCAAACCTCATGTTGAACTGGTTCAAAAAGGGCAGACGCTTTCAGCAACCATTTCTCACCCATCAACACCTCTTCATACCTGGATTCAAACAATAGGAGACGTATCGATAAATGGAAGTGTTGGAGAATTAAGGTTTGAGGGAAAGATTTATTCTTTCAAGATCGTCCAAAACAAAAAAGACGTTATTGACTTTACAATAGACATAGCAAATAACACAAAATTACTCTACTTCATTAAGAGGGTAATAAACAAAAGTGCTTACTGTGTAAGATGCGAAGTCTGTACTGCCGAGTGTCCGACAGGAGCCTTAGATATTTTGTCGGATAATATCATTAACAAAGACTTATGCATCAAATGCCATAAGTGTTTAGAATTTCATGAGCAGGGGTGTATCGCCGCTGACTCAGTTAGAATGGTAAATTTTGTAACAAAGAAAATGAATGCAAAATTAGCAGCTTACAAAAAATTTGGTTTACGCGAAGAATGGGTTAGTGAGTATTTTGCTTCTCCAGAGGATTTTTGGGATGCCAATTATCTTGGTACTGCCATGGTAGATAGTGCCAAACGATGGTTTAAAGATGCTGGTGTTATTGATGACAAGAATAATATCACCGCATTTGGTCAATTACTCCATGAGATATATATGGACAACCCCGATCTGGTATGGGAATTATTACTGATAGGGCTGTCGTATAACTCATTTATTGTAAATTGGTTTGTTAATCATGTGAGTCTAAATCAACGGTTTGATAGAAAGACGCTATTAGACGAACTGATTGAAATTCCTCTCGAAGCATCAAATACCACTAGAGATAATGCACTAATTGCAATAATGGACATGTTCGACAAATCACCATTAGGGGAGACAATGGGATTGGCTATTCCTGAGGATAAAATCTTTATCAGAAAGGAATACACGGATTCGAGTAATGCCGCAATTGCATATTGTATTTATCGGTATGCTGACAATCTTGGAGTAAAAACCTTGCGTGTATCTGACTTTTATGGCGGTGAATGCGAAAACGGACCTCTACAAATACTAGGAGTCACAAAGGATAAATTTGAGAAAGCTCTTCGGGAAATTAACTCTAGTACAAATCGAGTACTGATAGCAGAGTTATCGATGGGACTTGATCACATTACGTTACGTGACGATGTTAGTTCAGAAAATGTCATTCGGCTCATGCTTGGTTTATGAATGAATTGTTGTTCAGTTTCTACAAAACGGCATTTCTCTCGATTACCAGAGGAAATCATTGTGGTGTAGTTATCAATGCAAAACCGTTGTACTATATCACGATTATTGACCAGATTGGCAAAGGGGAAGAGGTAGTTGACAACAAAATACTTTTCTCTGAGACTCTGAACGAGGCATACTTAAGTATTTGCAAAGAATATCAGCCAGATATTATTCCCACTCCATTTTTCAAACCATATTACTATTCAAAAAATGAACAGTTCTACCATCTAAAATATAAACATGAACCGCCTCAAACAGGTCCTTCCGCAAAGTTCGTCCGTGAGAATATTGAGTATGCATATCTGGACAATGCATTATGGGACTTACTACAAGAAACAGAAGTTCGGCAGCAACTACGGGAGGCTCTGGTGACACACTTCTTACAAGATAGACTACAACAAAACAATCAATTTTATCCGAGTATAACCACATAAAATTGAAAATAATTTAAAATATTCCGATTATATCCGCAGATATTCGTATCTTTGCAAAAATTTTAAAAGTATAACCTATGAAATCCAGACCTATCTATACAGCAAAGATTGAACCTTTCATCGGCAAGCCAGTCGTGAAGGTGATTACGGGTATACGACGTAGCGGCAAATCGGGATTGTTGCAATTGTTACAAAGCCATCTGAAAGAACGCGGTGTGCGTGATAACCAGATAGTGTACCTCAACTACGAGAGTTTGCGGTGGTCTTCCTACCGCACTTATGACACGCTGTATGCATATGTGGATGGTGTAAGACCGAAAGATGCGCGATGTTACCTTTTTATCGATGAGATACAGGAGGTGGCAGAATGGGAACGGGCGGTGAACTCGATGATGGTGGATTGGGACGTGGATATCTACATCACTGGATCCAATTCGAGGCTGCTCTCTTCGGAATTAGCCACCTACCTTGCCGGACGGTATGTTGAATTTGCAGTTCACCCGCTCTCATATAATGAATTCCTCCAATTCCATGGCTTTAATAGCCCTAAGGGGAGTGAAAGGATAGACCGTTTCGACCAATATCTGCGTCAAGGGGGATTCCCCATGTTCCATCTCTACGACTATGACGACGATGAGATATACCGTGCCGTACGTGACATTTACGCTTCTGTTCTGCTACGCGATACGGTACAGCGCTACTCCATACGCAATATCGAAATGCTGGAGCGGTTGGTGCATTTCCTTTTCGACAACATAGGCAACACTTTCAGTGCAAGCAGTATCATACGATACCTGAAGAGTCAGGGTCGTTCGCTCGACAGTGAGACGCTTTACAACTACCTTCAGGCGTTAGAGTCTTCGTTTATCATCAACAAAGTGAAAAGATATGACATCAAAGGTAAAGAACTGTTGAAGACAAACGAGAAATACTATGTTTCTGACCTTTCACTCATCTATAGCGTGAGAGGTTATACCCCAGAACTGATAGCCGGCATGCTCGAGAATCTGGTATACCTTCAGCTCCGTCGCAACGGATATGAGGTGTATACGGGTTGGATGGGTTCGACTGAGGTTGACTTGGTAGCCCGCAGAGGCGACGAGGTCGTATACCTGCAAGTAACCAACAATATGGAATCAGACGAGACTCAGAAACGCGAATTGCGTCCACTGATGGCCATCAAGGACAACCATCCAAAATATATTGTCGTGGGAAACCCTATGGTGGCGGGCAACATAGACGGCGTGCGCTGTGTGTACATCGGCGACTTTCTGCTCGAAATGGAGAACAACACATCGAATTAAAAACAGAAACAATATATGGCAATAAAAACCTACTGGGATGCGGTGCAAATCCGCGAAGGAAAGCCCGCCTACAATATTGAAATGGAAGAGGCTGGCAACTGGGAGAGTTTCCTGCCTAATCAACAGTTCAACGAGATTCTCATCAAGGCCATAGGCGCTGTGCGTAACAACGACATGGACAAGCACCGCTCACTATGGATTGAGGGTACATACGGCACGGGAAAGAGCCATGCTGGTGCTGTGCTGAAACATCTGTTATGCGACAACGTGGAGGAAATACGCCAGTGGGTGAACGAGGAATATCGTGATCCGCAGTATGACCTGCTACGCAAACAGATTTTTGGGCTCCGCGAGAAAAAACGCCTGATGCCTGTCACCCTGGTGGGGCAATGTGGCATTTCGAACAAAGAAGACCTTGCTCTGGTAATGCAGACACGCATACAGAAGGCTTTGCAAGCCAATGGTATCGAGCTTGATATCCGCACCGACTACGACAACTATATTCAACACATCGAGCATAATGCCAGTTTCTGGGATTTGACCATTGCTGCGGATGCCGAACTTCGTTCCATCGCGCCCGACCGCAAAAGACTGGTGAAATTGCTGCGTGATTATGACAGCGCAACCTTGCGAAAAGCCAAAGATGCATGTCGTCGGCAAGGCCTCAGCGTGCGTCTGCGTCAGGAGAACCTTGGCCGTTGGTTCTTTGAGGTACAGAACCTCCTACGAGAGAAGTCTGCCTACAATGGCCTTCTGGTAGTGTGGGACGAGTTTACCGATGTTGTGAAATCAGAACTTGGAATATCTATCCTGGTAGAGTTGCAATTATTGGCAGAGGAGGCCATGAATGCCGACAACGATAGTTACTTCCTGTTCATCTCACACCCGTCGGCACTCGACCGCCTGAGTGCACAGGAGCGCACCAAGACCATTGGCCGATATCATTATCTGCACTATAATATGGAACCCGTGTCGGCCTTCAAGATTATGAGCCGCAAGTTCCGTCAGATAGTCCCCCTGAGCGAGGTGACAGCATCGGCAACTTTCTATTTTGAGGCAAAGAATCTCTACTCACAACTGGCACAAACCAGTAATCAGCCTGCAGAAACAGAGAAAGACCTCAAGAATCTTTTCCCGCTGCATCCAGCCACCGCCAACCTGGCCACCTACTATGCCCGTGAGGTGGGAAGCAGTAGCCGCTCGGTGTTCGATTTCCTTGCCAGCGACCCTGTAAGGGAATTCCTAAATGATTCAAAAGTATTTAAACAAGGAGAAACCATTACGGTGGATTACCTATGGGATTACATCATGCCCGAGATGCAGCAGAATGTCAGCAAATTCGGTGTGGTGAACGAGCGATTCAATTCCTATCAGAAAACGGTAGAGCATCAAGGTGAAGCCACCATGCGGGTATTTAAGGGAATACTGCTACTGAATGCATTCAACAATATAGCCAATACCGAAACAGTCACACCCAGCGAGGAGAACATAGCCAACCTATTCATTGGCACAACCGTTGAACCGCAACTGAATGACATTCTCGGATGGTTGAACGAAGCGGGTGTCATCCAACGATCACCCTCCGGGTTGTACGAGATACGCTTCTCGGCATTGCCGCTGGGTGAGGTGAACGACATCAAACAAAACCTCAAACTGACAGAGTTCAGATACACCTACAATATACTTCGTGCTTTCAATACGGCCCGCACGGTTGTGGAGAAGAAACTGGCCAATGTTGCACGTCCTTATTGGCTTGAGTTTTTCTCGTTGGACTCCAACAAATACACTCTGTTGAGCAGCATGGAACGTACAGCAAAGAAAGCACAAGGATATGAACTGATGCTGGCTATGTTCTTTGCCCGCAATGCCGACGAACTGATAGAGCTGCGTCAGATAGCAGAAGAATCCGCGAAAGATGAGGACGGGAAATACAAAGATGTCGTATTCCTGGTGATGGATAAGAGCTTGGGTGATGGTGAATATGAGCGATTTATCGAATATCAAGCCAATGCACAATGTGCCCAACGGCACGGATTTGCCGACCAGATGAAATCGCATACTGACAATGCTGAGCAGATGGTGAAAGAGTGGGTGGAGAGTGCGATGAGAGGAATAACATACATCTATCTTAGCAACAAACCCGCAAGCGTCACCGATCCGTTGAGTATAGATGCCGGTAGAATTACCTCTTTCATCAACAGCAGTATTGCTCCTATGATTTTCCCCGCAGGTCCCGAAGGATTGGAGTTGATACGTCTGAAGTCCTCCACCACCTACTGGAAGAAGCAGTTTGTGAAAGCTACCGTAGAGGCGGTGCTGCAATTCAACACAAAGCAGGAGGTGTGCGACCGCTGCAAAGGACCGGCCATGCACATGAACTTCCTGCTACAGGACAGCGTGGACGAGAACCTGCAATTCAAAGATGACGTTGACCCCAATCATCCCTTGGTGAAGGTGTGCAAGTTCGTGAAGAGCAAGATTGACCATGCAGACAAGTCGGCCAACTTCAACCTGTCGTATCATTTGGAAGCATTGACCAAGCCGCCCTATGGCTTGTTTCCCTCACACGCAGGTATGGGAATGGTGGCGTTTGCCTTGCGCCCCTATATTGGCAAGATATTTGATCTCAATGGAAAACCTCGCACAGCAAAACATCTTGTAGACGATGTGGCGGAATTGTTCAAAGTATGGGATGGTGGCGGAAACCGCAATAAACTTGAGTTCAAGTTCCAAACCAAAGAAGAGGGCCAGTTGGCAAAGCAGTTCATCAACCTGTTTAAACTCAATACGCTAAAAGACTATCATGATGTGAGTAGTTTGACTGATGCCCGCTGGGCATTGACTCACGCCTATTTGAAAGAGAAAGGCGCCCCGTTGTGGGGATTGAAATACTGCAAATCGATGCCCAAAAATGCGATGCGCAACAATTTATGCCAGTTAGTGGATAACCTGCTGCGTATTTGCGAACCCGATGGAATGAAAAATCCCGCGTTGATGACAGAGACTCTGGAATTGCTGAAGAATTACGACTTTGAATTCCGTGGATTGCTCACCGTTACCGACAAGCAAAACAACTTCATCGAAGGATACGAGCAGTTCTTGTTCTCCCAAGACAAAGTGGGATTGAAGCCCAATGAACTGGATGATGCCAAACTGTATGTGCAACAGAACATGCAGGCAGAGGTGGGTTTGTGGACAGAAGCTGATGTGGCCGAAAAGTTGAAGGACTGGAGACTGAGTCAAATGTCGCCAACAAATCTATCCAGTAATAATACTATCCGAATAGTTGACAAGATAGACCTCGACAACGTAAGCAAGGTTGCAGAAGAGTCAACTACCACCTACGGTTCACAAATGAAAGTGGCAATGGCGCGTGGTAGAGTAAAGGATATAAAGACGTTGGACGAAGCCAAGCGACTGCTGAACAGGATTACGGAGTTGGGTATTGAAGATGTATTGGATGTTCTGATAAACGATTGACCCTATGTTTCAACAATGTGAAAGTCTGGCCGACCTGATGGCCGCATTGGATGACGATCGGTGTCAGAAAGGCGTGGGAGCATCGACGCGAGACCGCTTCCCGGTAAGGTTGCTGCTGTTCGACAACTTCCGCGACTGCTGTAGTTTTATCGAGGAACAACAGAACAAGATTTCGATGACCTTTGTCAGCATCGACAAATGGATGGACGAAGAATATCCCGATACCCTTATCACCCACACCACATTGGAAAGGAAGATAAGGGAAACCATCCACGGGCACAGTAGCGAACACCTACTGATTACACCTCTATCGGAATTGGCTCGTTTTTACGATAACAGCGAACCGCACTTTGAGTTCAATGCCTTGATAGGTACCATACGTGGCATTGAGGCCACTACCGATGGTGTGGATTTCCATCAACGGGTATATGTTCCCATTATTGGTCTTGAAAGCAAAACGGAACGTTTCCGAGAGCAAAGCCAGTCGTTCATATACTATTTCCATAACAGCGACCGGCAACTCAATTATCGCTTGGTGTTGACAAACAACACCACCTATGGGGTACACGATGTGGAACGACACTACAACATCGCTCCAACGGTGACCGAATGGTTGAGATGTTGGCGTTATCCGGAACTGAAACCTAATATCATCTGCACCTCATCGGCTATCTTTGCCAATGCAGGACATGCACAGCCCGACAACGCTTTTAGTTATTGCATCTGCTATAATGCTTACCAATTCATACACGACGCATTGAATGTCAAGGTACCACAATGCGAATATCGCGAGGAAGACCGCCAATACTGGGAACAATTGGCCACGGAGATAAGCATTGAAGATTTCGATTTTGACAACTATTTTACCAAACGATTCGGAATTTATGAATTGACGGAATACAGTAGTTTCTATCGTCTCTGGTTTGATAACAATAGCAGTTTTGACCGCTGGCTTATCTCGATGTACTATCGCAATCGAGTCTGCGAGAAAGGATATATTTGCCGTGTGTTAGCCACGATGGATGACTACGCTACGCCACGTTTCCTTGAACAAATAGCCCTGCAAATCTTCACCCTTGAAGACGAAGCCTATGACTATATTGAAGAGCGGAAGAGCGGAATGGAAGAGGCTCTGCGGAGAGGTGTCGTTTTGTCGCCCACAGCACAGTCAATACTTGCAGAACGGCTACAAAAAGTGGCTGAACGGGATGGGGTCGCCACTGCGCTTCGTTTCTTTACTCATGCCACGGACGTGGAGAAACGGCTTGTCATAGAGTGGTACAACAACGGTCACATTGTACAAACCAACCTAAAGCTACTCTATCCAGATTTGTACTATTATTTGGCCAATACACAACTATCGTCAGAAGTTACCTGGGTGACCCAATATTTTGAAGAATACAAGTATGCCAAATTGGCGGGCGTATATTCCAAAGAGATGGGTGAGCTCATTTCAAGCGTCAATGAATCGGAATCCTCGTTCCACGATTGGTATGACCGCTTCTCGACGGTGAAAACGGTGATGAGCGGACGTACAGACATCAACGTGTTCTTCTGGATAGACGGTTTGGGATTGGATTGGGTGCCGCTGATACAACAAGTGGTGAAAGAGCGAGAGAACGACGGCTACTATTTGAATGAGGTGCTTGTGGCCCGGGCCAAACTACCCACCAGAACCAAGAATAACAAAGAAGACCTGCAACAACTGGGTGGAGTTCTATTGGAAAAGATAGGCGATTTGGATTCATTGGCTCATACTGTCAGAGAATATCCGCAATATATCATTGACGATATCGCTGCGGTACGTAAAGCCATCAATACAGTCCTCGATGCCCATCCGAAGCAAAAGATAGCCATCGTGAGTGATCACGGAATGACCTACCTGTCGCAGATGGTCGATGGAAGGAACCTGAAAGGAATAGATAGCGACCACTACGGACGTTGTGCGGGATGCAAGAAAGGCATTGTGGCCGACGAATACTATTTGCGCATCAATGAGGGGAAAGAACTGGTGGCATTACGACACAATTCTCTCAGCAGAAAAGTGGCAGAAGGTACAGGTGCACACGGAGGAGCAACACCCGAAGAGACTCTTGTGCCCATCATTGTCATTTCGGACAAGAAGGAATCGAGACGTTGGACAGCTAGACAGATTACCACCTCGCTGAATGCATCCAATCCTATATTTGAAGTTGCTTTTGTGGGATTACAACCTAATGAAACCCCAAGCCTCCTCTACAATAGAGAGAACTACAAATTGAGGAAGGAAGAGGCGAATTACCGAAGCGAGCGACTGGAATTAGATCCCGATGTGAAACAAGTGACAGTGATTGTTGGATTACATAGCGAGACTTTTGATGTGGAATTGCAGATGGCTGTGAAAGAAAACGATATAATGGATTTTTAGGTTATGAAACAAGAGATTGCCGAAAAAGTACAGACATACCTGAAGGATGTCGCTATTTATAAAGACAGCGCCACTACCAACACTCTCTTCAGCGGACGCAATCTGCCTTCTTTCGTGAAGGACTTCCTGCTGCGACGCTACTCGAATGGGAGCGAGGTGGATGCTGGTGGTTTGAGCCGTTTCCTCTCCGAGATGATGCCCAAAGGAAACATCAAGCGTAAGCTTCACGAAGGACAGGAGGTGAAACTGCTGACACGATTCACGGTGAATATTGATCTCAGGAACAACGTCTGCCGTTTCGGCATTCCCGAACAAGGAATTGGTGAGAATGAGGGTATTATCCCGATGAGACTCACAACGAAATATCCCGAATTGGTGGATGGCGAGATGTGGGGAATCATCAAGATTTGTCTGATGCCCAACGACAACGGAAAGACGAACCACGTGGAAATGATTGACTTTCGTCCATTCAAACCGTTTACCGACATCAGCATTGAGTTCTTCCAAGAGGCTCGTCGTCATTTCACTCTTGAAGAGTGGATTGACCTGATGCTTTCGTCGATGGAATATGAGCCGGACGCTTTCCAAGGGATGCATCAGAAACTGGAATTCCTCACACGACTGCTAATCTTTGTAGAACCCCGCCTGAACACGATTGAGCTGGCTCCGAAGAGTACTGGCAAATCGTATGTGTTCAACAATATCAGCAAATATGGCTGGCTGGGAAGCGGAAAGATTACACGCGCTAAGATGTTCTACGACCTCTCGAAGAAACAGCCGGGAATATTGATGAAACGCGACTTTGCTGTGCTTGACGAGGTGCAAACCATTGTGATGGCGGAGCCTGCCGACCTTCAGGGCGCCTTCAAATCGTATCTCGAACAGGGCAAAGTCTCCATTGCTGACCAAAACCTTACATCTGAGTGTGGGATGATGCTGATGGGCAATATCGCGTTGACAGAGAACCGTAAGCCTCGTTCGCCGCGCTACTTTGACGAGCTGCCGGACACCTTCCGCGAGTCGGCTCTGATTGAGCGTTTCCATTGCTTCATCGAGGGATGGCTGCTGCCGCGTATCGACACCAGTATGCTCTACAAGGGTTGGACGCTCAACATCGAGTATTTCTCGGAGATTATGCACATGATGCGCGTGCAGAGCAACTATGGACGGCTCTATGACAAACTGATTGAATACGACCCCAGCGATATGCGCGACTTCACGGCCATCAAGCGCATTGCGACCGCCTACATGAAACTGTTGTTCCCGCATTGGGTGGAGGAGAAGGACGTCAACCTGGAGGAATTCGACACCTACTGCTTACAGCCCGCAATCGCCCGCCGCCGCATAATAATAGAGCAATGCCAACTCATCGACCCCGAGTATACCGTCAGAATGCCTAATATCCATGTGAAAGGGAGTCGTTAACCGATGCTCGACGCAAACCTTTACTCTGAATAATCATATATATTGACGCTTAATCGTCATGAATTTTAAGGGTATAGATGTATATGTTTTCACCAACATTTCCGACAAGCCGATAGTTGCGGTGCCGAGGCTGCCGTGGTAACCCTGCGCCCCCTGAAAGGCTGATGCGCCAACAGCCAGAAAAACCTTGACATCAGATTAAATGAATCAAATAAAAGTTCCACGAAAAGAACATGACAAAACAAGACCTCATAGAACGCAAGCAATACATGCAGCAACTGCGCAACCTTAAAGACCAGAATATCATAAAGGTCATTACCGGTGTGCGCCGCTGTGGGAAGTCGACATTGCTGATGATGTTTGCCGACGAGTTGGCGCAAAATGGAATCCCAAAGGAACAAATCCAGTTTTATAATTTCGAAGACCTAGACACGCTTGCAATAGGAGACATCTACCAGATTCACACCCACATTAAGGAACGCCTAGTTGAAGACAAACCAAACTATATTTTTCTTGATGAGGTTCAGAATGTGAAAGAATTCCAACGACTCGTTGACAGCCTTTATATAAAACCCAATGTAGATGTGTATATCACTGGCTCCAATGCGTATATGCTCTCTGGCGAGCTGGCCACATTACTGACTGGCCGTTATGTGGAGATTAATATTCTGCCATTACAATTTTCTGAGTATTATAATTTTATCATGTCAAAATCGCCAAACTTGACAAAAATCGAAACTTTGGCGAATTATATACATTACGGTGGTGTTCCAGAAGTGGATTTTGTTGTTACAGACAACGACGGCTACACATCCTATTATCAGGTGGCTTGGACAACTGAAAGTCCAGAGACACTGGAACGAGAACTTGCCTCGCTTAAAGCTATCAAAGACTCCAACCCTAAATACCTGTTGACAACAGATTTCGACTTCAACCCCGTGTACGACGGCATCCGTAAACTGAATGTCATTGATTGGATGCTACAATAACATGTATTTCGTACTTCAAATAAAACAAAAAAAGAAGAATTGAAAACCGCATAAGAATAGTAACTGTGAAATGATTTGAGTATCTTTGCAAAAAGAATTGAAACAAGATATGACAAAACAAGACCTCATAGAACGCAATAATAAACAACTACTGAACGTTATATAACATATGGATACAGATATGACAACAGAAATAAAACAGGCCGTTCAAACCATCAAAAACGCCATCCTGCAAAGCCAGGCCCGTGCCGCAAGGATGATCAGCGGCTCACAGTTGTCGCTGTACTTTGGTGTTGGCCTATATGTGTCGGCCAATTCTCGTGAGGGAACGTGGGGTACCGGAGCCATCGACGATATCAGCAAGCAATTGCATAAGGAGTTACCGGGATTACGTGGCTTTTCCGCCAAGAATATTCGAAACATGCGTCAGTTTGCGGAATACTGGCAGCCATTCCTATTTCGCTCGCCATCGGCGAGCAAATTGGAGATAGCGGGTTTGCGCAATGAAATAGAATACGATACGTTCGCTTTGGCAAATTGGTCGCCATTGGCGACCGAAATCGACAGAGACGAGTTCCTTGGCATCAGTTTCTCGCATCATATGGAAATATTGCATAAGACGAAAGACATCAATGAAGTGTTGTTTTGCATCCACGAAACCGTTGTGCACCAATGGGACAAATACACACTTCGAGATGTTCTGAAAACTGGAATCCCACAACCTGACCACGTTGCCCCAAACAATTTCGTCCAGACCATGCCTTCGTCCAAACAGGCAATGAAAGCCATCAGAATGTTCAAGGACGAATACCTTCTTGACTATATCAATGTAGAAGATATTGATGCCCGAGAGGAAGATGTAGACGAACGACTGGTGGAACAACGCATCATACATAACATAAAGCGTTTTATTATGACATTGGGGCGCGACTTCACTTTCGTCGGCAACCAATACCACTTAGAAATATATGGAGAAGAGATGTGGAGCGACTTGCTCTTTTTTAACCGAGAGCTGAACGCTTTGGTCGCCATTGAACTGAAGGTTGGAAAGTTCAGGCCTGCATATCTTGGTCAACTGTTTGCCTATTTGCAGGTTCTTGATGACAAAGTGAGGAAGCCTCACGAGAATCCAAGCATCGGCATTGTGTTGTGCAAGAGTGCAAACCAAGCGTATGCAGAATATGCAGTTCGAGACTATAATAAACCCATGGGTGTTGCCACATATAAAACATTCTCCGACATGCCCAAAGAGATGCAGAATGCCCTTCCCGATATTGAGGAACTGAAAAAACTAATGGATGACAATTCCGATTAGCCGATAGTTGCGGTGCTGTGGCTGCCGAGATTCACGACACAAGCCTCCCGAAAAGCAAGTCCCCATAATCTTCTGTAGAATAAAAATCTGATTAAACGAAATACATAATTGAAATGACTTGAGTATCTTTGCAAAAAGAATTGAAACAAGATATGACAAAAGACATAACGACGACAACGGCAAATGCTCTACAAAACAATGACTCGGAATATGTGAGACTTGTCTCACTTATTTCCGGTATATGGGAGAGCGCAAAAGGGAAAGCCGCACTTGCTGTTAATACGGAGTTGCTTGATGCCAATTGGCAAACAGGCAGATATATCGTGGAATTCGAACAACACGGTAATATCAAAGCAGAGTATGGTAAACAACTACTTACAAACCTGTCTCGGGATCTTACCAGACTCCGTGGAAAAGGTTATTCCCGGTCTAATCTTTTTAATATGAGACTCTTCTACCTGCGGTTCCCAAAAATCCAGACAGTGTCTGGACAATTGACAATGGAGCCATTATCTGGAGTTGCTCAAGTGCGACGACACTACGGAAATGCAATTCTATTACAAAACCGCAATAAAAGACGGGTGGAAGGTTCGAGAATTAAGACGGCAGATAAAAAGTTCACTGTTCCAACGTCTTGCTCTAAGTACAGACAAAGAAGGTGTGCTGGCTCTTGCCAACGAAGGACACCAGATTCAAACCTCCACGGACATCATACGAGACCCATTCGTATTGGAATTTGCTGGACTACCCAAACAGAAACGCTACAAGGAAAAGGACTTGGAAGATGCGCTGAAGGCTCACATGGAGCAATTCTTGATGGAACTAGGCCGAGGCTTCGCTTTTGTTGGCCGACAGTACATTATCCCAATAGGAAGTCGACGTTTCAAGGTGGATCTGGTTTTCTACCATTGCATACTGAAATGCTACGTATTGATAGACCTGAAACGAGCAGAGATAAAACACAGCGACATCGGGCAGATGAATCTCTATCTGAACTATTTCAAAACAGAGATATGCCAACCAGACGACAACCCTCCCATTGGAATCGTGCTTGGTGCAAAAAAGGACGAACTCTTGATGGAATACGCCTTGCAAGGCATCACAAATCAACTGTTTGCCGCACGCTACCAACTTTATCTGCCTAGACGAGAAGAGCTTCAGGAACAACTAGACCGACTCTTGGAACAATAAACAACGAAAAAATTCCTATTCAACGCTTTGGTATAAAGAAATTACATAATGACACTTGTAAAACAAGATACGACTATGCAATACATCACCACTCCCAACCGCATATACCTCGAGCATGAGGGCGAGGAACTGGCGGAGATAACGTTTCCCGAAAGGGAGCCGGGAGTGTTCGTCATCGACCACACCTATGTCGACGACCGGCTGCGGGGACAGGGCATCGCCGGCGAGCTGGTGCGGCGCGCCGTGGAGCACATCAAGGCCCAGGGTGGCACCGTCCGCGCTACCTGTTCCTACGCCATCGCCTGGCTCCAGCGGTATCAAAACTCCCAGCCTGGCGGCTGAAATCCAGGAATCCAATAGATTTATAGATTACGCCGCAGGCGGGAGAAATCTACAAGATTTACAAGATTTCGCGAAGCGCAGCGAGCAGGAGAATTAAAAAAAAACAGAAAAAGATTTAACGAAATACTAACCCTAAAACATAGAAAAAAAAATGAAAGAACTGAAAGGTACCAAGACCGAGAAGAACCTGATGGAGGCGTTCGCCGGCGAGAGCATGGCGCGCAACAAGTACACCTACTATGCCTCCAAGGCCAAGAAGGACGGCTATGTGCAAATCTCCAACATCTTCGAGGAGACCGCCAAGAACGAGAAAGAGCATGCCGAGCTGTGGTTCAAATACCTGCACGGCGGCAGCGTGCCCACCACCACCGACAACCTGAAGGACGCCGCCGACGGCGAAAACCAGGAGTGGACCGACATGTACGCCCGCATGGCTCGCGAGGCCCGCGAAGAGGGCTTCACCGAGATTGCCGCCAAGTTCGAGATGGTCGGCGCCATCGAGCGTGAGCATGAGGAGCGCTACCGCCGCCTGCTCAAGAACATCGAGGACGGCCTCGTCTTCAGCCGCGAGGGCGACATGATTTGGCAGTGCTCCAACTGCGGCCACATCGTCGTCGGCAAGAAAGCCCCGCAGGTCTGCCCCGTCTGCAACCACGAGCAAGCCTACTTCCAACTCAAGCCCGAGAACTATTAAGATAGACGTAATCGCTCTGACGATAAACGTCAATGGATGACAATCAACTATACCGCGAACTGGGCACACTGACCCGAAGCAAAGACCTATGGCGAGAGAACATCAGTCACGTGGGGGCGTTGCTCGAAGGGCTGTCGCCAAAGATAACCGCGAAGGCTCTGTGGCTGCTGGGCGAGATGGGACTGAAATATCCAAACGAAGTTGCGCCCTACGTCAGCAAGATAGCCACCTATCTGGACTCACCTGACGACCTGCTGCGTGAGCGTGCTTTGAATGCATTGGGTCGTATCGGGCGGGCAAAGTTTGAAACCATCAAACCCCATTGGGAAAAGATGCTATCGCTAGCCACGGACAGCAATCCGCGCGTCAGGCTGGCCTTCATCTGGGCGTCGGAGAACATCGCCACCCACACGCCGGAGGTCTATGAGCAGCACATGCCGCTGTATGCCGAGTTGTTGCACGACCACGACGACCGCGTGCGCATGGAAGCACCAGAAATGTTCCGCGTAATGGGGAAGCGGCTACCAAAGGCGGTAATTCCCTACACAGACACCCTGCAACAGCTGGCAAATAACGACCCCGACCCCGTGGTACGCATCCACAGCGCCGGCGCCTTAAAGGTTTTACATGATGGAAACTGACAGAATATTGCTACGCCCATGGCACGAGGAAGACGCGGAGGCATTGTACAAATATGCCAGCGACCCCGAGGTGGGGCCACGGGCCGGATGGCCGCCACATCGAAGCGTGGAAGAAAGCCTCAACATTATACGCACCATCTTCCACAACGACCACACCTGGGCCATCACGCTCAAAGCAACAGGCGAGCCTGTCGGCTGCATGGGATACTACCCCTACGGCGAAAGCAACATCCCTATAGGTGAGCACGACGCGGAGCTCGGCTACTGGTTGGCGCGCCCCTACTGGAACCGCGGCATCTGCACCGAAGCCCTGCGACTGATGATTGACTACTGTATCCGCGAGAAAGGATTCCGTACCCTCTGGAGCGACTACTTCGTAGACAACCCCGCCAGTGGCCGCGTGATGGAGAAGTGCGGCTTCCGCGACACCGGCATGGTCAACAGCCTCAGCCACCTATACCACGCAGACGACAGGCCCGTAAAGGTGATGAAGCTGGAGACAGGGCGTTATAGGCAGGAAGAGACACATTTGGAAATAGTGCAATAATATGTCAGCAACGCATATAAGCGAGATTACCAGCCTGGCGGCAGAAGCCCATGGCGACGAGCAGCTGCGAGAACAGTTCTTTGCCGACATTCACTGCAAGAGCCGCGACACAGCTGTCAAGTCGGCATGGATACTGACACACCTCCCCTCAGCCGACAACATCCATATTGCCACCCACCGCAAAAGGCTGACCTCTCTTGCTACCGAAACCACAGACACATCCCTGCGGCGACTCACCCTTACACTCCTCGAACGGCTCGATTGGACCACTACGGTCGACGATATGCCCGAGTACTACATCTCCCTATTGGATTTCTGTCTGAACCACATGATGCTGTCAGACGAAGCCTACGGTGTACGGTCTCTGTGCATGAAAATTGCATACAAGATAAGCACACCCTATGCCGAGCTGGCAGACGAACTACGCCGAAGCCTGTCGATGCTGGAACCCGCCGAGCTGGGCACCGGAGTACGCCATACACGCAACAAACTGCTAAAAGAACTAAACCAATGAATATCCTGCCCGACATCATCGCCCTGCGCGATAAGCAATACGCCGACTACCAGCGCCGTCTGCTCCCCACCCTGCCGCCAGAGAGCATCATCGGGGTACGCACACCGGCACTCAGGACACTGGCCAAAAAGCTGGCCAAAGACCCCGGCATCGAAGAGTTCCTCGCCGCACTCCCGCACACCACTTTCGAGGAGAACCAACTCCATGCCTTCATCATCTCACTCGAACGCGATTTCAGCCGTTGCTTGCAGATGGTAGAGGCATTCCTTCCCCATATCGACAACTGGGCCACCTGCGACCAACTCTCACCCACCTGCTTCACCAAACACCATGCCGACCTCCTGCCGCACATCCGCCGATGGATGGCCTCGCAGCACGAATACACCGTGCGGTTCGGCATCGGCATGCTGCTACGCCACTTCCTCGACGCCGACTTCACACCCGAGCACCTGCAGTGGGTCGTCACCATTCGCCGCGACGAGTACTACATCCAGATGATGCAGGCCTGGTACCTCGCCACCGCCCTTGCCAAGCAGTGGGACGCCACCCTGCCGCTCATCCCTACCCTCCCCACTCCCCTGCGCCGCATGACCATCCGCAAAGCCTGCGAGAGCTTCCGCATCAGCGACGAAAACAAGAAACTACTCAGAAACATCAACATACAGTAATGAAACAATACGACTTTGACACTCCTGTGGAGCGCCGCGGGAGCGACTGCTTCAAATGGGACGCGCTGCCCGGGATGTACGGGCGCGACGACCTGACCCCCATGTGGGTGGCCGACAACGACTGGCCGTCACCCAACTTTGTGCTGGAGGCCATCCGACGCCGTTGCGACCACCCCATGCTGGGCTACACCATGCCCTCGGCAAGCTATTGGATGTCCGTAACCCAGTGGCTCGAAAAGCATTACAACATACACACCACCAAGGAGACCCTCCACTTCATCCCCGGCATCGTGGCGGGCATCAGCTATGCCCTGTTGTGCCTGACGCAGCCGGGCGACCGTGTGCTGGTCACCACGCCCGTCTACCCACCCTTCCTCAACCTGCCGAAGGAGAGCGGTAGGGAGCTGGTGTGCAGCCCACTCCAAATCATCAACGGCCGTTTCGCCATCGACTTCGAGGACTTCGAGCGCAAGGCCGAGGGATGCAAGGTATTCATTATGAGCAATCCGCACAACCCTGCCGGGACGGTGTGGGGCACGGAGGTGCTACGGAGGATAGCCGACATCTGCGAGCGGAAGGGCGTCATCGTCATCAGCGACGAAATCCACGCCGACCTCACCCTGCCGGGGCACCACCATGTGAGCTACAGCACCGTGTCGGAAGCCGCCGCGCGCCACAGCCTCACCTTCATGGCCCCCAGCAAGACCTTCAACATCGCCGGCCTCGGCAGTTCTGTATGCTACATCACCGATGCAACCCTCCGCAAGTGTTTCTTCGGCTGGCTCGACGCCCTGGGCGTGGCGGCCGGCAACATCTTCGCTTTCACGGCCGCCGAGGCCGCCTTCGGCCAGGGAGAGGAATGGCAGCGCCAGATGCTGGCCTACCTGCACGAAAACGTGCAGGCACTGGAGCGTTTCCTGCGGGAGCAGCTGCCGCGGGTGAAGGCCGTCCTCCCCGAGGCCTCCTACCTGGCCTGGCTCGACTTCAGCGACTACGGCATACCGCACCGCGAACTGGCCGACCGCTTCATCAACAAGGCCCGCGTGGTGATGAATGACGGCACGACATTTAGAGGCAGTGAATACGAAGGGTGCTTCCGCCTCAACATCGGTTGCCCACGTGCCCAGCTACTCGACGCGCTGGAGCGCATCAAGGCCGTTTTCTGACGCCTCCCGGCAACCGTCACGGCAGTCCCGGAAGCGCCATAGCTCCCTCATTTTTACGGTAGTATTACGCTAGTATTACGGTAGTATTACGGTTTAAAAGCGTAATACTACCGTAATACTACCGTAATACTACCGTTAAAATGGCGGAGGATGTGGGGGGAGAAATCGGGGTCGAGGAGGCGGGGGGGCGAGGGTGGAAAGTTTTGTGACGTTTGAGTACAATAAAAGTGGACTGACGCCGTTAAGGCGAAAAAGGTATAAAACTATGAAGAGAATACTTATGATGACGGTCGCGGCCCTGCTGGCAGTGGGGTGCGGCGGAAGCAAGCAGACGGAACAGAAGAGGGAGGTGAAGTTGCAGGACTATATCACTATCCTTCATGTGAACGACTTCGAGCAGGTGGTGCAGAAGGGCGAAATGCGGGTGATTGACGTGCGGACACGCAGCGAATATGCCGAAGGCCACATCGCGGGAGCCGAGAATGTGGACGTGAACCAGCCCGATTTCATCGAGCGGCTGCGTCTGAAGGACGACGTGGCCATCTACTGCCGCAGCGGGAAGCGGAGCGCGAAGGCAGCCTTGCTGATAGCCGAGCAGGGCTACAACGTGTATGAACTGGGAGGCGGCATCATGGCCTGGCGACAGGCGGGAAAGCCGACCGTGAAGTAAATTCTAATTTCTAAATTCTAATTTCTAATTTCTAAATTCTAAATTCTAATTTCTAATCCTACTATTCGCCGATGGGCATGCGGTAGCGTGTGGTGTGGTGGCCGAAGTTGTAGATGTAGCCCACCGTGAGGCTGGGCAGGCCCACGCCGTAGAAGCTGCCCGAGGGGCCGCGGCCGCCACCGATGGAGGGAGCGACCATGAGATACTTGAGGTCCATATAGAGGTCGCTCTTGCGGTCGATATAGTAACGCAGGAAGACACCCATGTCGGCCCCGACGTCGAACGTCAGGTTGTCGTAGCGCCATACGGGGCCTGCGCCGAGGTAGGGCATCACGTTGAACTTCACGCCCCTGTGGCGCGAGATGAGACTGGTGACGTTGAGCATCAGGTCGGCATGCAGGTGCGAGAAGCTGTAGCTCTGTCCGGCCTCCTGCCACACGGTGTCGTACATCTCGTGGGCCGAAAGGCCGCCGAGCTGCAGACGAACGGACCAGAAGTTGCTGAAGTTGCGTCCCACCATTATCTCCGGCGCCACTCCAAACATGGAGGTTCCGCCGAGGTTATCGTTGGTGAAGAGGTCAAAGGCCGAGTAGTTGGCGCCGATGCCGAGGCCGAAGAACCAGTCCTCACCCTTTTCGCGGGTGGAGAAGATGGTGCGACGGTGGAAGGGGTCGCGCCGCTGGCTGAAGAGCAGGCCGATGCCGACGGTGTGCATGTAGTTGTCGCCGGGCGAGTTGTCGAAGCCCTGGCGCAAGAAGTAGCATTTGTACTGCAGGTATGCGTCGATATTCTCTTTGATGCGGTAGGGAATCTGCAGTCCGAGCATCATGTGGAAGGCGTAGTCGACCGATGCGGTGTCGCCGAGGTTGCACATCGACAGGCCCAACCCGACCAAGGGATAGAAGGGGATGGGGAAAAGGTAGTTGCGGTTGTAGACATGGAAGAACGTGGAGTTGACATCCCACTTGAATTCGGGTCCAACGAAGAGGAAAAGGGAGTTGTCGCCAGCCGTGTTGGGGGCCAAGGCTCCGTCGAAGGTGAACTGGGCTGCCAACGAGGTACCCACCCAGCAGCCACCGGTCAGGCTGAACGAAGGAGCGCCGAAGGAGGTCTCGCCGTTATGGCCGTAGGCGAAGCCTCCGACGTTGAGGGAGCCGTACTTGGCATTGGGATAGACGAGCCCGTCGTTCTCCTGGGCTTGAAGAGTGAGAGGTGAGAGGTGGATGGCGACGACGGCCACGAGCACCCACACCAACGGTTTATAAAGATTGTGCTTCATATTTTCTGTTTTTGTTCGTTTCATTACACCTCTCACCCTTTAATGGATGTTTACGCTTTGGCGCGCTCGGCAAACTCCTTGGCGGACACCTTCTCGACGGTGGGGTTGAGCTGGGCCTTGAAGAGCTTTGCGAGGTTGTCGGCATAGAGGCGGTCCACTATCTGCTGCACGTTCTTGCGGTCGGCGGCGATGCTGCGGGCGGCCTGCTCAAGGCGCTGCTCGGTCTCTTCCTTCTTCTCGCCTTCGGGCTTGTTGTCGTTGCGGCGGAGGATGTCCTTGATGTAGTCGACAATCTGGTTGTTGGTGGGCTCGACGGGCTGGATTTCCTCGAGTTTGTTCTCGATGAGCTCCCACTTCAGCGAGGGAAGGTACTTCTCGGCCCAGTCGGCCTCGATGCTCTCGGGGGTCATGTCTTTTTCGCCCCGGCTGGCGAACCAGCGCTTGAGGAAGCTCTCGGGCAGGGGCTTGTCGAAGTTGTCGACCAGCGCCTTGCGCACCTGGTTGACGAAGAGGAAGTCGCTCTGCTCGCCGTTGGCCTTCTCGAACTCTTTCTTCATGGCCTTGGTGAAGGCGTCGGCATCCTTAATCTTCTGGTCGGGGAAGACGAGTTTGAAGAGGTCCTCGTCGATTTCGTGGGGGATGATGCGCGAAATGCCGCTGAGGGTGAGCTCGACATCGGCTTTGAACTTCTTGGCGGTGGCGTTGTCCATGTGGAGGGCACGCTCGATATCGGCCACGGGGAAAGCCTTTGCCATGTTGAACTGTATCTTCTCCTCGGCCTTCTTGCCCTCGAAGAGGGGCAGGAGCTCCTCGTCCTTGAGGTTGATAAGGTTGAGGCTGACGAAGGTGTCGACGCCCCCTTCCTTTACGGCACCTTTCTTGTCGAGTTCGACGAGCTTGCCGTACAGGATATCACCTTTGCCGACGGTCTCGGGAGTCTCGAACTTGCCGTAGCGGTTGGTGACGTTGGATATTTCGGTCTCCACCTCCTTGGAGGTCACCTTGATTTGGTTGTAGACGACGTTGACCTTGCTCCAGTCGATGTCGAACTCGGGAGCCAGGGCCACATTGAAGTAGAAAGTGAAGTTCTGCTGCTTGGCAAAATCAATCTCCCCGGTCTTCTCGTCGTCGCTCATGGGCATGCCGAGGATGTGCAGCTTCTCATCGTCGATATACTTGAAAAGGCTATTGTTCAACTCGTTCTGCACGGCATCTCTCACGATGGCGCCTTTATACATACGTTGAATGAGACCCATGGGGGCCATACCTTTGCGGAAGCCGGGAACGACGGCCTTTTTCTGATAGTCCTTGAGCTGTTTAGTGACGTTCTCGGTGTAGTCTTTTTCCTCGATATCTACCTTGATACAGAGTTCCAAATCACTTAAATTCTCTCTTGTGATGTTCATCTGGTTGTTTATTTTTTTGATTTTTAATATTTTCTTCTATTATTTTGAAATGCAAAAATACACATTTTTTTTCACATATATAAATAAATATTAATCAAACCCTATTCCGAGCTCTTTGAGATAGGCCCGAAGCCCCGGGTTGCTGGACTGAATGGGGAGCATGGAGTTGTCGGCAAGGAAGCTCTTGTACAGGTGCGTGCGTCGGGCGGCGAAGACACCGACGCCGCCCCGGATGTTGGTATATGCATCAGTGGTCTGGTTAAGGTTAGTGCCATTGCTGACGGAGTTCATATAGGCATTGAGATGCTCGTCGCAGGCGGTAAGATAGATATCAACCATCTCAAGGTATTCCTTATGGTTCGTATCGTCCTTGAGGGCTTCCTTCAGGGAATTGAGGAAGGACTGGAGAGAGTACTCGGTATTAAGGTAGCCGGAGGTGACGATATTGCAGAAGAGGTCGACATACAATGTGTCTTCTTCCTCACCATAGTAGAAACGGACATAAGGCTGATAGCGGCGGGTATTGACCAATTCGGTCCAGGCAATCCTGCACTTTCCTCCGACGAAACGGAAGCGCTGGGTGTTGGTGGGACTGGTAATCAGTGAGGTCTCTCTTTGAAGCAGAAGCGGGATAGAGTCGGTGGAGGCGATGAGGCTATCGTTGGCCACACGGCGCACCTGCAGCTGGTACATGCACGTGGTGTCGAGGTGTGTTGCGGTAAAGTAGACAGGCTGCGGGGTGTTGTCGAAGCTTCCGTCGGCATGGGGGAGCAGGGTGTCGGCAAGCGTGACGGTAGAGACAAGGTTGCCGTAGCGGTAGGCCTTGAGGCTTACCTGCAAGGAGCCTTGCGGATAGGTGTAAAGCTGGCTTTGGGAGCCGTAATTATAGATATTGCCATCCTCGAGGAAGCATCGTTCCACCCGCACCCATGTAGTGTCGTCGTCCTGGTCGAGCACGCAATAGACCACCGGCGTTTCGACATACTCTGCGTTGGGCGAGAATTCCACCTCGCAGGAGGTCAGCACGAGTGCCATTACAGCAACCAAAGAATAAAAAACAATATTGTGTTTCATCGTTCTATTATTTCTATTTCATCCATGAGAAGCCACGGCTTGAGTCCCTTGGCACGGTGCCAGGAAGGAATGGTGGCTATGGTTTGGGGTATTATCCTGATGGATACCAGGCCTTCCCTGTTGACAGGCAGTTTCAGTTCGACCACCCGTGACGGGGTCTCTGCCTCATCGGAGGGGTCGAAGGGGAGGTCGACCTTCAAGGTATCCGTATAGTTTATTCCATCGGTCGACACCGCCACGCTGACCTGCCGGGGAGCGAAAGCCCACGTGGCCGGGGTATGGGCATAGCGGAGGACGACGGTTTCAACGTCAATGGGCTTGGCCAGCTGCACGGTGGTGACGACAGGCTCGCCCGAGAAGCCAAGCCAGCCATGTGTCAGTTCATCGACCGCTCCCTTTTCTCCATCGAACAAGAGGGTGTCGGCCCCCACATTATACGGCGTATTCGGCTTGCGGGAGAAGGTGGTGCGAACGATATAGTCGTAGTTGAACTTGCGCGTGGCAGTGAACGATGGCGGCGTGTCCTTTGCAAAAGCCTTGGCTTTAACCACCGTGGTGGATGAAATGACAAAGGGGTCGGCATAGCGCTGGGACGATTCAGTCGGTTCCGAGCCATCGAGGGTGTAGCGTATCTCACTGGCGGCTGAATTAGTGATGGTGACCATCAAAGGCTGCGAGAAACGCACTTCCGAGCCGGTAATCGTTGGCGGCTCGAGCATTCCCATCGACATCCGTGGGAAGCTGACACCATAGAAGTCGGACGGATTCTGCTGGGTGTATGGTCTCAGATGAATGCGGAAGGAATCGGATGACTGGGGATAAATACGGAGCCTGGCGCTGTTGACCCTAATGTCAAAGCGCTTGCCAAGCACTTCGGCAAAGAGGCCTCCTTCCCCACCCTTGCTGGTTGCACACCAGCGGACCTGCTTGCGGGCCACTGCATTGGCAGTGGACTGCGTAAAGGTACCCACAAGACCGGAGTTGCGACCCGAGAACAGCACTTCCCGGTCGAGGCCGAACCACCTGATGCTGTCGCCGGCTATCGGCAGGAGCACTACGGGTCGCAGTTTGCCGGCTATGGCACGGTCGTTGGGCATAATCGTATAGTCTATCACCACATCACCTGTGCTGAAACGCGTATAGGTGCTGCGGACATCACACATCATATTCCCGTCGGGGGACTTGTAGCGCCACATGTCGTCGATACAGAGCGTACGCTCGTCAGGATGCCGCACCATTCGGCCTGCCAACTCGCCAATCCAATCCTGGTAGCCGTCGAAATATAACTGATAGTCCAGCATCGCGCTGTCAAGAACAGGAATGCCGTCATTCTCCAACTTACGGTGCGGAGCTGTCTGTGGCAACGCAAATTCCACCGTGCCCACCGTCAGGTCACCTGACGATTGCCACGACTGCATTTCGTTGCACCTTGTAGTCAGGCTGAACCGGACAAAGAGCTCCTCACCGGGGCGTAGGTCGACCCGAGGAATGCGCATCTGCACCTTGTCACTGCTGCCGCTGGGGACCACCAGTGGCAAGGCTCCTCCTGTAATGGCAGGAGTGTAGTTGGTAAAGACATTATAGTCTAAAGAGTATCGTCCCAGGTTTGCGAAATCATTGCGGTTTTGCACAATAAACTCGCCGTCGTCAGGCATCAGTTTTTCCAGCCTGACATCGAAAGGGCTGTATAGATGCTTCAACTCGGAAAGCATCGTTGAAGAGAGCGGCCACCCGTCGACAAAACCGCCCTGCAGCTGGCGATTGTTCATTACGAGCTGCCATAGAGACTCCAATTCAGAGAAGTTGTTCTTCCCAACCGAGGCGAGCATCAGGCTGGGACGGTCCCCCTGCTTTTTCAACGCTTGCTGCAACACGCCGACAGCCGGCATCATCGGGGCAATCACGTCGGTAGCATCACCATAATCGGCGCCCGAGAAGATGACAGGGCGCGTCTTGTCCTTCGCCTTGAGCCGCTTGTAGGCTGCCGTCATGCAGACTCCGTTGTCACGCGTATTGCCCAGCGACCATGCAATAATGCTCGTATAGTTTTTGTATTTCCCGTAAAGGTTCTCCACGCGATGCTCAAACCAGGGCATATAGTCCTGGTCGGTAGCCACCGCCATCTGTTGGGTTGAGAGGGGCATCAGGTTGGCATCGCAGACCACGTAAAGGCCATACCGGTCGCACAACTCATAGAAATACGGCTCCATGGGAGAATAGCGAGCTGTACGCACAGCGTTGACATTGTGCCGCTTCATCGTCTCGATGTCGCGTATCATCTGCTGTCTGGAAGCATAGCCTTCCGTATGCTCCAAGCCATAGGTAACGCCTTTGAGTGTAACGGCTTTGCCGTTGACCTGCAACACGCCATCCCTCACTTCAACCCGCCGGAAACCGAAGCGGGCGCCCACCGTCTCTTCCTCCATCTTGTCGTTGCGGAGGCGGACGACAGCGGTGTATAGACTTGGTTCCTCGGCACTCCAAGGTTGCACGTTGAGCCAGGAGCGGCTGATGTCGACCGTCTCTTCACTCCGGCCATTGAACACCACCCATCGTCCCATGCGGTCAAGGCTACGCCCCTTGGGGTCCCACACCTCCACCTCCAGGTAATACTTGCCCTTCCGTTTTCCACAGTAGATGCCAGCCGCCAAAGAAAACACACCTGTGGCGGTCGAGGCGTCGTAGTCGGCCACCAGCGAGAAGTCAGCCACGTTGGGGTCGTTCTTGAAGAGAATGAAGGGCTCACCATTAAGGCCCACCTGCAAGGCGGTATCCTCCAGCAAGGCGCCTTTCGGGTGCTTTAGTGCCTCGATGGTGAGTTTGTTGTCCCTGTCGTAGCGCAACTCGCGACTGAGCAGGAATTCATTCCAATGGCGAGAATCGTCACCATAGCCAATCACCTTGTCGTTCAGCAGCACCCGCACTGCACGGCCGGCCCTGACATTAAGATAGACCAAATAGTCCTTCCACGTCCGTTCGGCCTCCAACTGACGTGTGTAGAGAATCGACGAGTCGGTCTGGCGCTGCTGCCAGCTGCCCGTGAGTTCCATGTAGTAGGGCGACTCACGGTAGGCCTGTTTCTCGATAGCGGACTCCTCATAGTAGGCCACCACATTGGCACGCGACGGCAGCGACGGCTGAGCCGTAGCACACACGCCGCCCATCAATGTGGCAGCGAAGAAGACCACAATTCTCTTGCGCATCAGTGTTTAGTTGCTGAAATAGACCGAAGCACCGATGGCAATAACATGCAGCGTGATAGGCACCGAGAGAATGGAATGCCCCTGCAGGTCGGTACGGCTGACCAGGTTGGACTGCAACAGACGGTAGCCCACATGACCTGCCACCGCCACCGAACGACTGAAGGCATAGCGGGCACCCACTTCCAGTCCGAAGTAGAGTCCGCCTTCTTCAATCTTGGTGCTGACGGGGTCGGCCTCCGACGAGGCGCCCAGCGGCAACGTGTAACCCACCTGCAACACCCCGTAAGGTGTCAGCTGGCTGCGCATGAAATGACTGCGCAACTCGACAAAGACGGGCAGCTGTGTATAGGCACCCGTCGGGTCGGCCACATAGTTGAAACCCAAGCCCACACCGGCCTCCTTGCGGAACTGGTAGCCCGCCGAGAAGCCCGGCATGATGGCATTGAGGGTGGTGGCGATGGTGTCGTACTCGTCAATCGAGCGGTTGAGATTGAAGCCGTAGGAGGCATCACCCACCAAATAGGCACCATGCCAGCGGTACTCTATGTGGTGTTGCGCCTGGGCAACACCACACAGAGCCACGATGGCCACAATAGCAATGACTATTCTTTTCATAGTTGGTCTTTAAGCATTCATCGGCTTGAGGTCGGGACTGACAATCAGCTGTGCCTCGGTAGCGGCCTGCACCTGCTCCACCGTGAATTCAGGATTGATTTCCGTCAAGACGATACCCTTGGGGCTAATCTCCATGACGCCCATCTCGGTGATAATCATATTCACCTGTCCCTTGGCCGTCAGCGGAAGCGTGCATTTCTTCAGAATCTTGGGGTTGCCCTTGGCAGTATGCTCCATGGCGAGGATGACCTTCTTGGCACCCACCAGGAGGTCCATGGCACCACCCATACCGGGGGTCTTCTTGCCGGGAATCATCCAGTTGGCCAGGTCGCCTTCCTCATCCACCTGCATGGCACCCAGGACGCTCACGTCCACATGGCCGCCACGGATGATGCCGAACGAGGTGGCGCTGTCGAACGTCGATGCACCGGGCACATGCGTGATGTAGCCGCCGCCAGCGTTGATGAACCACGGGTCCTCTTTACCCTCTTCGGGGGTGGGGCCCATGCCAATCATGCCGTTCTCACTCTGCAGGATGACGTGCACGCCTTCGGGCAGGAAGTTGGGAATCATGGTCGGCAGACCAATACCGAGGTTGACGACATCGCCGTCGTGCAGCTCCTGAGCCGCACGCTTGGCAATAAAGGGTTTAATCTGTTCTTTTTCCATTTTGTTATTTTTTGATTGTTTGATTGCTTGATTATTTCCAGCCGCGGGCCACCATCTCCTGGGCGATATACGAAGCCTCGTCGTCGGCATAGGTGTTGGGGCCGAAGCCTGCATCGTACCCGAGCTCTTTGGCCAACTCGTGGCTGATACGCGGACCGCCGCAGATGAGGATTACCTTGTCGCGCAGACCCTCGGCCTCGAGCATCTCCACCAGCTCGGTGAGGTTCTTGATGTGCACATCCTTCTGGGTCACCGTCTGGCTGACGATGAGGGCGTCGGCATGCAGCTCTATGCCCTTCGCGATGAATTCCTCGTTGGGCACCTGGCTGCCGAGGTTGTAGGCGTCAATCATGTCGTAGCGTTCCAGACCGTAGTGGCCGGCATAGCCCTTCATGTTCATAATGGCGTCGATACCCACGGTGTGGGCGTCGGTACCCGTCGAGGCGCCGACGATGACTATCTTGCGCCCGATGTGCTCACGTATATACTCGTCGCACTCGTGCATATCCATCGTCGTGCTCTCCACCTTGGGCACATGGATGCTGGTGTAGTCGACCGTGTGGGTCAGCGAACCGTAGCAGTTCATGAAGCAGAAGCCCTCGGTGAGCTCTTTCTGATACACCACCAGGGGGTTCTCGAAGCCCATCTTCTTCAGCAGCTGCTTGGCGGCCTCTTCGGCCTCGGCACCGGCAGGCACCGGCAGGGTGAAGCTCAGCTGCACCTTGCCGTCGTTCATCGTGTCCCCGTAGGGTTTTATCTTGGTGAGGTCAAGGGTTTTGTCGTAATCCTTTGCCTCCATTGAATACAATCCTTCGCTCATTATTTTTTACCTTTCATCAGTTCAACAAACGGGTTAAAATAGTGCTCGCCTTTGAGGGTGACGCCGTCGAGGCCCTTGCCGCCTGTCTTCGGACGCTTCACATTGGCGAAGATACCCTTCTCCAGCGCGGTGAAGAGACCCTCGCTCTCCATGGTCTCGAGCAGTTTGGTGGCATTGTGCAGCACCTCCTGGGCGCGGCTCTTGATGATACCGCCCTCCTTGAACTCCACCTCCTCGCCGATGTCCTTCATGTTGTTGAAGATGTACTTGGCATTCTCGATGGAGAGGTAGCGGTCGCTCATAAAGGGCGTGTGGATTGCCTCGGTGGGCATGCCCAGCAGCTGCAGACCCTGGTGGGTCCACTGTCCGATGATGTTGAAGAGGGCGTCCTGGATGTGGCCGCGGAAGATGTTGCCCGTCATGAACTTCGTCGGGGGCATGTATTTCAGCGGCGCCTTGGGGAATATCTCGCGAATCATCTGCGCCTGAGCCAGCTCGTAGAGGAAGCCGTTCTCGAGCATGGGGTCCATCTCGAAGGCGTGGCCGAGGCCCTGCTGCTCCTCGGGCAGGCCAGCCATCAGGGCCAGCTGCTCGTTGATGAGGTCGCTCGCCAGCACCGTATGCGCCTCCTCGTAGGCGTCGGCGGTGGTCAGGTAGTTGTCCTCGCCGGTGTTGATGATAACGCCTGCAAAGCCGTTGATGATACGGCTGAAGTATTGGTCAATCAGCGTGCGCTGCATGTTGATGTCGCGGAAGAGGATGCCGTAGAGGGCGTCGTTGAGCATCACGTCGAGGCCTTCCAGCGCACCCATGGCGGCAATCTCGGGCATGCAGAGACCCGAGCAGTAGTTGCACAGGCGGATGTAGCGGCCCACCTCCTCGCCCACCTCGTCGAGGGCCTTGCGCATGATGCGGAAGTTCTCCTGCGTGGCGAAGGTGCCGCCGAAGCCTTCGGTGGTGGCACCGTAGGGCACGTAGTCGAGCAGCGACTGGCCCGTGGTGCGGATGACGGCAATGATGTCGGCGCCCTGACGGGCGCCGGCCTGGGCCTGCACCACGTCCTCATAGATGTTGCCCGTGGCCACGATGATGTAGAGGTAGGGCTTCGTGCCTTCGCCGATGGTCGCGATGTACTTCTCGCGGCGCAACCGGTTGCCGCGCACCCGCTCGATGGTCGTCTCAATCACAGGCGCAAGGGCCTTGTCGATATCCGCTTTGCTGTGGATAGGCAGCTGCGTGATGTCAAGCTTGCCGTCGGCGATGGCCTCGGCTATCTCCTGCGGACTCTTGCCGGTCTCCACCATCGCGTTGCCCACATAGAACATCGCCCCCTCACCCAGCACTCCTTTGCTCTTCAGCTCTTCGACCACCACGTTGGGCATAGGCACATCGTTGGCATCCACCCCGTCGATGCCCAGGAAGCGGCACAGCGTGCGCTCCACGGCCACCGTGGTGTAGTCTTCCACGAAATCCTGCACCTGCCCGGCAATCTTTTTTGCCACCGAACGCGCATGCTCAACTTCGTTAAAATCAAGTCCTACTTTACTTTTTTGCATTGTTTTACGTATTGTTAGTTTATCGTTTTTACATTAGCAATCGAACTGCAAAGATACGAAAAAAATTTGAATTGCCAACATATCTTTTTATAAATCGCACGGACACCCCCGGGAAAACCACCTCGCGCCTCCCCTTCCCCTCCGGGTTTCCTCTGGGTTTTCCACTACAGTTCAACTTGAGTTTTACGGTAGTATTACGCTTTTTCTAAAAGAACAGTAAAAGAACAACCGTAATACTACCGTAAAAATGGCAGAGGGCACGGGTTGTGCCCCCTGCGTCGGTGCTGTAGATATAGTCCTAGAAATGTGTATTGTACACCACCCGTCACTATTTGGAAGCGGCGGTGTCGGCCTTCGAGGCCTGGGTGGCGGGCGCGGCGGCGGGGGTGGCGGCTTTCTTCTTGGGCTTGGGCATCTTGATGTCGCTGAGCGAGTGGTTGCGATGGAAGCGATTGAAGTCGACATATCCGCTGATGCCGCTGCAGTGCCCCTTCTCGGTGTACTGCCAGAGAGTGAAGCGCGTGGTGGGGTAGCCGCGGTAGTTGGCTATGAAGATGTGGTATTTGGCATACTTCTTGGTGGCGAAGTGGGTCTTGTAGACCCGCTCGGAGGTGTATATCATCGGCTTGACGCCGTATTCCGCCTCCATGAGCTCGAGCAGCTTGTCGACGCGCTCCATGTAGAGGCGCCCGGAGTGGTGCCCCTCGATGTCGAGCACGGGGATGAGGTCCTGCTCGCTTTTCTTTATCATCTTGCGGATGTTGCCCATCTGCTGGTAGGCGGTGGTCTTCGAGCTGTAGACGTGATAGCTGCCCACGAGCAGACCCGCCTTGCGGGCCTTGGTGAGGTTGGTGCGGTAGTAGGCGTCCTGGATGGAGGTGCCCTCGGTAGCGCGGATGTAGACGAACTTGATGGTCGAGTCCTTGGCCACCTTGGTCCAATTGACGGTGCCCTGGAACTTGGAGACGTCGATGCCGCGGGTGCGCACCTGAGCCTGTGCGCCCACGGCGCACAGGCTCAGCAACAGCACCAGCAGGCTACATCTGAATTTCGTCGCCATTGCTGTGGAAGAATTTGAATTCCAGCAGGCCGTACTTCTCCGAGCTCTGCATCTTCAGCCGCACATGGTAGCGTCGCATCCAGCGGTGGCGCAGGCTGCGCAGGCCGCCGCGGGTGAGGTAGGCATGGATATAGGGATGCAGGATGATGGTGAGCCTCCGCTCGCCCTGGGCCGTGGCCAGGTGGCGAATGTTGGCCTCTATCTCGTCGACCACCACCAGGCTCTGCTTGATGTGGCCAGTGCCGTCGCACATGGGGCACTTCTCCTGCACGTCGACCTCCATGGCAGGGCGCACGCGCTGGCGTGTAATCTGCATCAGACCGAACTTGCTGAGCGGCAGGATAGTGTGGCGGGCCTTGTCGCGTCGCATTTCCTCCTGCATCACGTCGAAGAGCTTCTTGCGGTTCTCGGCCTTGTCCATGTCGACAAAATCGATGATGACGATGCCGCCCATGTCGCGCAGGCGCAGCTGACGGGCTATTTCCTTGCCGCTCTCTATGTTCACCTGCAGGGCGGTGTCTTCCTGGCCGCTGCCGGCCTTGATGTGGTTGCCGCTGTTCACGTCGATGACATGCATGGCCTCGGTGTGCTCGATGTAGAGATAGACACCCGAGCGGATGGTGACGATGCGGCCGAAGGCACGCCTGATGTCGCGCTGCACTCCGAACTGCTCGAAGATGGGGGTCTCCAGTTTGTAGAGCTTGACCAGGTCTTCCTTGCCGGGCATCATGGCCTTGACGGCATTGCGCACCACGTCGTAGAGCTGGGCGTTGTCGACATGGATGCTGGAGAAGTCGTCGGTGAGCACATCGCGCAGCAGGGCGCTGGTGGTGTCGAGTTCGGCATGCACCTTGACGGGGGCGCTGACGCGCTTGAGCTTCTCGGTCATGTCGCGCCAGGCGTCCATGAGCTGCCGCAGGTCAGTGTCGAGCTCGGCCACGCTCTTGCCCTCGGCCACGGTACGCACGATGACGCCGAAGTTCTGCGGCCGTATGCTCTGCATTAGGCGACGCAGGCGGTTGCGTTCCTCGGAGCCTTTGATTTTCTGCGAGATGGATATCTTGTTATTGAAAGGAGTGAGCACCAGGTAGTGGCCGGCAATGCTGATGTCGCCCGTCACCTTGGGGCCTTTGGTGGAGATGGGTTCCTTGGTCACCTGGACCAGGATGGGCTGTCCCACCTTGAGGACACTGTCGAAGTTGCCCACCTTTCCGAGAATGGGTTCTATCTTGAAGTTGGCCAGCGTGGCGGCACCCTTGTCGCCATTCATGGCCAGTCGCAGGTATTTGTCGACGGAGTTGTAGTCGGGGCCCAGGTCGAGGTAGTGCATGAAGCCCTCCTTGTCGCCGCCCAGGTCGATGAAAGCGGCGTTGAGGCCCGTCATAATCTTCCTCACCTTGCCGAAGTATATGTCGCCCACAGCGAACTGCCCGCCGGGTTGCTCCTTGTGGAGCTCCACGAGCTTCTTGTCCTCGGTGAGGGCAATCTGCACACCGTCAGGCTGCTGGGATATGATGAGTTCTTTTTCCACTAATAATATTGCAGTGATTAATACAGGTTCAATACAATAAAACAAATTACATACCAACCCTCGAAGGGTGGTGTGTAATTTGTTTTAGTCTTTTCAGAGGCGGTAGCCTTGCTACCTTTCTTACGCCTTATTTCTTCTTATGTCTGTTCTTGCGCAGGCGTTTTTTACGCTTGTGCGTCGACATTTTATGGCGTTTGTGTTTCTTTCCGTTAGGCATTTGTAGATACTTTTACTTTATTTCACTTTCTTTTTCACTTCCTGCATGAAGGTCTTGGCGGGCTTGAATGCGGGAATGTTGTGAGCCGGGATGATGATGGTGGTGTTGCGGCTGATGTTACGGCCGGTCTTCTCGGCGCGCTTCTTCACGATGAAGCTGCCAAAACCACGCAGGTAGACGTTCTCGCCTTCCGACAGGCTCTCTTTGATAACGGACATGAACTCCTCGACGGTGGCCTGGATGGCGACCTTCTCGATACCGGTTTTCTGAGCTATTTCAGCTACGATTTCTGCCTTTGTCATTTTACTTTTATTTTAATGTTATTGTTTGTCTTTCATCAAAATCGGACTGCAAAATTACTACTTTTTTTCCAATTGGTGAATATTTTTTTTCAATTTAATTGTTTTTTAACAATCAAATATCGCACATCCCGCTGGAAAACAACTATATGCACTCGAACAATATTTTTCACACAAGCAGCCCGGAAGGCCTCAGTCGGGCACATAATAGGTGGCTACTAACGGCTAGTTTTCATTCTTTTAGTGAATGTCACCACGAAGAGGGCGACGGCGGCGACGGTGCAGCACACCGTCAGCTCAAGGCCTGCCTGGAGCGGCGCCTCGGGGTCAATGTCGAGCACTCCGCGGGCCACCAGCCAGTAGAGCACCACCACGAGGGCGTTGTTGACAAAGTGGGCCAGCATGTTGGGCAGGAGCGAGCCGCCATAGACGTAGAGGTAGCCCAGCGTGGCTCCCATCACCAGGCGCGGCATGAAGGCGAAGAGCTCGCCGTGGCCGAGGCTGAAGAGGATGGCGGTGAGCCAGATGGCCACATGCACACCCCACGGCTTGCGCCCGTCGGCCGAAATCCAACGCTGCAACAGGTTCTGTATGCCGGCGCGGAAGAAGACCTCCTCGCACACGGCGGGAATGAGGGCTACCACCAACAGGTTGGCCAGCAGGCCTCCCACGGTGTCGACGGCAACCAGTTGCTGCAGGATGGCCTCCGTCTGTTCCTGCAGGCTGCGCATCAGCTCGCCCAGGCGGCCGAGATTCCACGAGTCGTTCCACACGGTGAGCCAGTCGTTGACCGGGATGAGCAGCAACATCACGACCACACCCGCGAGGCCGAGGAGCCACTTCGGCCCGCTGAAGTCGAGGCGGTAGAACTCGCGCTGGCGGCCACGGTAGTAGATGAGCGTCGTCAGCAGCACCGGCACCAGAAAGGTGAGCAGCTGGGTGACGGCCTGCACCACCAGCAGGGCCGGGGTGGAGAGCGTGCCGCCGGAAAGGACAAGCAACGGCGCCGTGACGAGCGTGGCGACAAGCATCAGACCCAATGCCATAGCCAGCATCACAAGCATTTGCAGCAAGGGATGGGTGGATTTTTTCATATCTTTGTGACCCCGGCGGGATTCAAACCCACGACTTTCGGAACCGGAATCCGACGTTCTATTCAGCTGAACTACGGGGCCAATTCGCCTACTATAACTCCAACCGGAAAATATTATTGTATGTAGTCGAAAAAAAATTTTTCACCCTCCCCGGAAACGACTCCCGTACCCCCTCCCTCCCCTCCCCACATCCTCCGCCATTTTTACGGTAGTATTACGGTAGTATTACGGTAGTATTACGCTTTTGAAGCGTAATACTACCGTAATACTACCGTAATACTACCGTAAAAATGAGGGAGAAGAGTGGGGTGATTTCGGCGGAGGGAAATTAATTGCCGGGCAGCAATACAATAAATATTGCAAACGGGCGTTATGGGTGTTGAAGATTGAATACAAAAGGCAAGAATTGACAATCGTGACAAGAAGGGCATTGCTATACATATTAATAATAGCGTCCACGTGCGCGGGAGCCTGCGCGCAGGGGTCGGCGCTGGGCAGCGGCCGCTGGTGGAGGCTGACCGTGGAGCACGAGGGCCTGTACCGCCTGACGACGGCCGAGGTGCCGGGCCTGGCGGGGGCCGACGTCGACAGCATAGGCGTCTACGGCGCCGGCGGCGGCATGCTTCCGCTGGAGAACAGCGCGGTGCCCACCGACGGGCTGAGGCCCCTGGCCATCGACGTGATTGATGCCGACGGCGACGGCACGTTCGGGAGCGGCGACGCGGTGCTGTTCTACGGCGAGGGTGCCGGCCGCTGGTACTACTCCTCCGCCGACGCCCGCTGGGAACACGAGCAGCACGCCTACGCCACCGCGAACCACTACTTCCTCACCACCGGCTGCCGCGAGCGCCGCCGCATCGCCACCTCCACGGCCGTGGAAGCCACCGGGACGGTGACGACCTACACGAGCGTGGCCCGCATAGAAAACGATTTGACCAACATATTCCAAACGGGGCAGCGATGGATGGGCGAGCGCTTCAATTCCGGCCTGCCCAGCCGCACCTTCACCCTGCAGACGGCCGGCAACAGCGACGGCCTGATGAAGGTGCGCTACGCCCTGGCCAACCAGTCGTCGGCCGCGGGCCAGTTTGCGGTGAGCGCCCCGGGCTACAGCAACCGCATCGGCATCAGCAGCCGCCAGGTGTACTCCACCGTCACCGATGCCTTCACGACGGCGGCCGCCAGCGTCACCTTCACGGTGACCTTCACCGCCGGCGAGAGCGCCGCCTCGGGCTATCTGGACTTCATCGAGCTGAACAGCCATGCGCCGCTGACCTTCGGGGGCGGACAGCTGACGGTGCGCAACGACCAGCAGCTGGGCGGGACGGCCCGGTTCAGCCTGGACGGGACCGCTGCCGGCGTGCGCGTGTGGGAGGTGACGCAGGCAGGACACGAGCGCGAGATGGCGCTGGCCGCCGGCCAGTGGAGCGACAGCACCGCCACGGCCCGGAGATATGTCCTTTTCGACGGCACGAGCTACCTGACGCCCGCCGCCGTCGCCACCCAGCCCAACCAAGACCTGCACGGTTGCGGTGCCGCCGAGCTGGTGGTGGTGTCGCACCCCGCCCTGCTGAGCGAGGCCCAACGCGTGGCCACGCTGCACGAACTCTTCGACGGCATCAGCACCCTGACGGTCACAGACCAGGAGGTGTTCAACGAATACTCGTCGGGCAAACAGGACCCCATGGCAATACGGACACTGCTCCGCGACCTGAAGGCGCGGCATCCCGCCGAGGCGCCGCGGTGGCTCCTCATCATGGGCAGCGGCACCTACGACGCACGGCACCTGCTGGGCGGAGCCGACGTGCCGTCGGTGGTGACCTACGAGACCCCCTACTCCTTCGACGAAGACGGCATCTCCTACTGCAGCGACGACGTGATGGGCTACCTCTCGCCCACCGGCCGCGGAGCCACCAGCGAGACGATGGAGGTGAGCGTGGGACGCCTGCCGGCCAGGAGCCTGGCCGAGGCACGCCACATGGTGGACAAGATTGAAGCCTACATGACGCGGCGCGACCTGCTGACCGACGGCGAGCGGGGCGACTGGCGCAACTATGTGACCCTGCTGGCCGACGATGCCGACCCGGGTCATCCGGGCGACAGCGCCTTTGCCCACTCGAGCGAGGTGGTTGCCCGCAACATCGGACGCCTGTACCCGCAACTGAACATCGACAAGCTCTACGCCGACGCCTACCACCAGAGTTCCGGCGCCATAGGCTCCTACTATCCAGACCTGAACAACGCCCTGCGCCAGCGGATGAACAAAGGATGCCTGCTGCTGAACTACATCGGCCACGGGTCGAACAGCTACATAGGCACGGAGCGCTACATAGAGCTGAGCGACGTGGAGGCCTACAGCAACACGGACCGCCTGCCGCTGTTCGTGACGAGCACCTGCTCCTACGGACGCTTCGACCGGCCCGACATCATCAGCGGCGCCGAGGCGTTCCTGCTGGCACCGGCGGCGGCGGTGGCGGTCATCAGCGCCAGCCGTCCCATCAGCCACATCGAACGCTTCAACAACGATGTGGTGACCTTCGCGCTCGACCCCAGCAACACCATAGGCGATGCGCTGCGAATGGCCAAGAACCGCACCACCGTGGCACAGTGTATCGGTCTGACGGGCGACCCCGCCCTGCGGCTGAGCCAACCGGAGAACCGCGTGGTGGTGACCCACATCAACGCACGCGCCGTCACCGAGGGTGTCGACGACACGGCCACCGTGCTGTCGCGCGTCACCGTCACCGGAGAGATACAGGACTCCACCGGCATGCTCCTCCCCGATTTCGAGGGCACGCTCTACCCCATCGTCTTCGACCGCACCATGCGTAGCCACACCCTGGCCAACGACAACCCCGGCACGGAGGTGAGCTTCGAGCAGCAGAAGAACGTGCTCTACCGCGGCAGCGTGGCCGTCAGCGGCGGGCGCTTCGAGTACTCCTTCATCGTGCCGCAGGACGTGGCCTACCAATACGGCTATGCCAAGCTGAGCCACTATGCCAAGTCGGCCAACGACCACGCCTCGGGCAGCTACATGCAGCTGTTGCTCGGTGGGCTGGACGACAGCGCATCGGTGTGCACCTCGGCCCCCGCCATACGGCTCTTCATCGGCGACACCAACTTCCTTGACGGCGGTATCGCCGACAGCGACCCCACCCTGGTGGCGCTCCTCTACGACTCAACCGGCATCAATGCCGGAGCGGGCCTGGGGCACGACATCACCGCCATCCTCGACGGCAACCCCAGCAGTCTGGTGGTGCTCAACGACCTGTATGAGCCCGACGTGGAACACGACGGTCACGGAAGCGTCAGATACCAGTTCTCCAGCCTCGCCCCCGGGCACCACACCCTCACGCTGAAGGCTTGGAACATCTTCAACCGCTCGGCCGAGGCCACGGTGAGCTTCACCGTCTGCCATCGCGACACGCTGACCCTCTCGGAACTGCACTGCCATCCCAATCCCGCACGGGAACGCACCCAGTTCCTCCTGGAGGTGAACAACACGGCCAAGGTAGCCTCCGCCGAGATGCAGATATACGACTCCTACGGGAAATGTATCCACAGGCACACGCCGTCCGTCGCCACCGACGGCTACGTAGTGGGGCCGGTGGTGTGGGACCTCACCGGTGTGCCGCCAGGGCTCTACCTAGCACGCTTCATCGTGACCGATACCGAAGGACACTCCTATCAGCAAACTACAAAATGTGTGGTTCGCTGACGCAATAAAACAAACAGACCTGCGTTATATAGCACAAAACAACATTAAAATTAATGAAGAGACTCACCATTCTGACAATAGTCCTGGCTTTGGGCGGCAGCCTGTGTGCACAAACCACCTGGCTGGGACAGAGCAACAACCAGAACTACATCTCCACCGGTATGCCCATCCTGCTCATTGCCCCCGACGCCGTCAGCAGCGGCATGGGCGATGTGGGTGTGGCCACCACACCCGACGCCTACTCGGCTCACTGGAACAACGCCAAGTTTGCCTTCATCGAAGGCACCATGGGTATCAGCACCACCTTCACGCCATGGCTGCGCAACCTCAAGGTGGGCGACATGAATCTGCTCTACCTCGGCGGCTACTACCGTATCAACAAACGCAGCACCGCGGCGGCCTCGCTCACCTACTTCTCGCTGGGCGACATCGAGATGACCGACATCCTGGGCGAGAAAGTCACCGACCTGCACCCCAACGAGTTCGCCTTCGACGTCAGCTATGCGCTGATGATTAACGACAACCTGTCGCTCGGCGCCACGGGACGCTTTATGCGAAGCGACCTCACCAATGGCCAGACCATCAACGACGGTAGCGGCAACAGCGAGACCCACGCAGCCAACTCGGTGGCTGCCGACATCGGACTCTACTACCAGCGCCCCGTCAGCAAGACCGAGGAGATAGCCCTCGGCGCCTTTGTCAGCAACCTCGGTGCCAAACTGCGCTACAGCGAGGACAACAACAACCAGGAGTTCCTCCCGGCCAACCTGCGTGTCGGCGGACGCTACACCAACCGCATCGACGACTATAACAAGATATCCGTGATGCTTGACATCAACAAGCTGCTGGTTCCCACGCCGCGCTTCCGGAGCGACAGCACGCAGGACCTGACCTCCTACAACAACATCGGCGTCATCGCCGGCGCCCTGCAGAGTTTCGGCGACGCACCGGGTGGCTTCAGCGAAGAGGTGCAGGAGCTGCAACTGTCGGCAGGAGCCGAATACTGGTATGCCGAGACCTTCGCTGTACGCGCGGGCTACTTCTTCGAGCATAAAAACAAAGGCGGCCGCCAGTATGCCACCGTGGGATTCGGACTGCGCTACAACATCTTCTCCTTCGACTTCGCCTACCTGGTTCCCACGGCCAAACTCAGCACCAATCCTCTGTCGAACACCATCCGCATCACCCTGTCGATGGACCTCATGCCCGAGAAATGATGAGAGTAGGATTCGGATATGACGTGCATGCCTTGGGCGAGGGGTTGCCCCTGTGGCTGGGGGGCGTGCAGGTGCCACACTCGCACGGTCTCATCGGCCACAGCGATGCCGACGTGCTGCTGCACGCCATCTGCGACGCCCTGCTGGGGGCCGCCGCACTGGGCGACATAGGGAAGCACTTCCCCGACACCGACCCACAATACCGCGGCATCAGCAGCCTCAAGCTGCTGGCGCACGTAGGCTCCCTGCTGCGCGAGAACGGCTACCGCATCGGCAACATCGACAGCACCGTGGCGGCGCAGCGTCCCAAGCTGGCACCCCACATCGAGCAGATGCGCCGCAACATAGCCGACACGCTGGGCATCGGCCTGGACCAAGTGTCGGTGAAGGCCACCACCACCGAACACCTGGGCTTCGAGGGGCGGGAAGAAGGCATCAGCGCCCAGGCTGTGGCGCTCATCACCACCAACAACTAGAGACGCACACCATGGAAGAGAGACCCTACATAAGCCCTGAGGCCGAAGAAGAGATAGACACGTTGGAAGACAGCGGTTGCAGTCTGCTGCTCTACAACGACGACGTGCACACGTTCGACTATGTCATCAAGGCGCTGGTCGACATCTGCCGCCACACCGAGGAGCAGGCCGAGCAGTGTGCCATCCTCGTCCACTGCCACGGCTCGTGCGTCGTCAAGCAAGGCCCCTACAGCGAGCTGCTGCCCATGCACCAGGCGCTGCTCGACAAGGAGCTCACTTCGGAAATCAAAGAATAGCTCTTCAGTACTGTTCCTTCTCGTTGGGGAAGTCGCCGCTCTTCACGTCGTTGATATAGTGGCGGATGGCGTTGGCTATATCCTCGCCGAAGGTGCCGTAGGTGCGCAGGTAGCGGGGCTTGAACTGACGGGTGATGCCCAGCATGTCCTGCAGCACCAGCACCTGTCCGTCGGTCTGTGGGCCGGCACCAATACCGATGGTGGGAATCTTCAGCTCGGAGGACACCTCGGCGGCCAGTTTGGCGGGAATCTTCTCCAGCACCAGCGCAAAGCATCCAGCCTCCTGCAGCAGCAGGGCGTCCTTCTTCAGCCGGTCGGCCTCCTCCTGCTCGGTGGCACGGACGACATAGGTGCCGAACTTATTGATGCTCTGAGGTGTGAGCCCCAAGTGACCCATCACGGGGATGCCTGCCGAGAGGATGCGCTGCACGCTCTCCAGCACCTCCTCGCCGCCCTCAAGCTTGATGGCGTCGGCGCCGGTCTCCTTCATAATGCGGATGGCGCTGGCGAGGGCCTGCTTGGAGTTGCCCTGATAGGTGCCGAAGGGCATATCCACCACCACCAGGGCCCGCTGGATGGCGCGCACCACCGAGGTGGCGTAGACAATCATCTCGTCGAGGGTGATGGGGAGGGTGGTCTTGTGACCCTCCATCACATTGGCGGCGGAGTCGCCCACCAGCACCACGTCAATCTTGGTGCTCTCCAGCAACGAGGCCATGGAGTAGTCGTAGGCCGTGAGCATGGCGATTTTCTCGCCATGAAGCTTCATATTCTGTAGTACACGGGTAGTGACCTTGGTCACATCTGTCTGTAAATAAGCCATTACTCTTCTATTATTTCTTCGCCCTTGGGCGTTATTGTTTTCACGGGGGTGGTGTCCTCCTCCTGGTCGGGGATGATGCGGAACAGCTGCTTGAGGGGTTTCTTCAGCTCGGGCTGGCCGTCCTTGCCGGGACGCGAAGCCACATAGAAGCGGTCGCCGATAGCGAACGAGGCGGCCTCGGTGGGGCTGGAGACCTCGTAGAAGTACTTCGATACCTCCTTGTCCTGGATGCGTTTGCCGAGATAGATGGTGTCAAGCTGGGTCACGTTCACCGGAGCCTGCAGCGCCAAGACGCCCTTGCCCGGCACCTTGCGCGTGGGCAGCTGCTTGTATTCCATGCCACGCGAGGTGCGCACCTTGGCGAAGAACTTCAGCTTGGCGTCCAGCTGCTCCTGGGTGACGGGGATGCGCACGAAGATGCTGTCCTTCTGCACCTCGGAGCAGGAATCGAGCGCCACGGGCAGCTGGCAGTGCACCACGATGAAGCCCGCTTGGACGAGTATCTGCTTGCGGTGCGGAATGAGGCGGTAGCGCTCCATGATGTATTTGTAGTCGAGGTAGTCGTCAATCTTGATTTGCAAGCCGCCGGGGCAGGTGTCCTTGGTGTTCTCCACAGCATAGACCGACCCCTTGCTGAGCAGCAGCGAGGCGTAGTAGCCATAGACCGTGCTGTCCTCGCGGGGCACGTAGCATCCGCGGGCGCTACCCACACACTCGTCGGGGTTGTTGCGGAAGGTGATGAGCACACTGCCTTTCAGGTCGACGCTTTTGTTCAGCAGGCGGCGGGTCTCCGGCAGCTCGGCATAGCGGTAGACCGCCGTCGAGACCGGCACCTCGAAGCGCAGCACCTCGGTGGTGTCGCCCTGGCACGAGCAGTGGATAGGGTTCCGGGCATAGCGGATGGGGAACTGGGCATGGCTGCGCATGGCGAAGTAGCGGTAGACGGCATCAACGCGCTGCTTGGTAAGATTCTCGTCAGCCCCACCGTAACCCTCGATGGTCATCGTGTAGAGCATCGGATTGTCGAGGCTGAAGGCGATGCCGTAGGCCGAATCCAGCAGGTCGAGGTCGTCCTCCGAATAGGCCGTTGCGCCCTCCGGACCGGAGAGCAGCAGGTAGAAAGCCTCGGGATTGGTCAGCGCCTTCTGCATGTCGCGCACCGGCTTGGCCGAAGGTACATAGAGGCCCGACTGTGCCGCCAACGGACCGGAACAGAGGACGGCGACCACAAGCAGGGCGCACCGCTTCAGACTTACAATCAGACTATTAGATTTATTTTTACCCATATTGTTTCGTCAAATAAGAAATTGCAAAGGTATAGAAAAAAACTGACACCGTCAAAAAATAATTATTTCTACGGTAGTATTACGGTAGTTCGACTCCAGTTCAACTTGAAAAAAGCGTAATACTACCGTAAAACGCAAGTTGAACTGTAGTTGAAAACCCTGAGGATGTGGGGAATGGAAAGCAGGGCGAGTAGAACAAAGTGCATGTTTTTCCATAATGGTTTTCAATTGATTAACCCTTGTTCTTTTACAAAAGTAAAGGAACAGTAAAAGAACAGCAGAGAAACAATAACAGAAAAATGGCGGAAGAAGGGAGCGAATTCGTTTTTTTGCGTATCTTTGCAGTTTAAAATTAAATACCTGGAACATGAATAGAAGCATTCTAATCGTCTGTGCTGCAACGCTTATAGCCTTGATGGCGAGTTGCGGGAACAAGAACCAATTCACCATCAGCGGCAGCGTGGAGGACCCGGCGCTGAACGGGGAGCGGGTCTACATGTACAACCTGTACGGGGAAGATGCGAGCATGATAGTGGATAGCTGCGTGGTGACCGACGGGCGTTACACGATGAGGGGCAGTGTGGATGAGCCGTGGATGGCCTTGGTCGAGGGAGCCACCACCCAGGCCATCTTCAGCGCCTTTGTGGTGGAGCCCGGCACCATCGTCCTCAAAGGCGACAGCGTGGGAGGCACACCGCTGAACGAGCAGCTGCAGGCCTACACGGAAGCGACCGACCTGTCGGCGATGTATGACGAGATGGAGGCCTACATGGCCGTGTACTACACGACCAAAGACGCGGCCGAGCGCGCCGAGGCCGAGCGGATGCTTGACAGCATTGACTCGGTGGGCATGGCAAAGGTGATTGACGCAAGCTGGAAGCTGTACGACGGAAACCACGACAACGTACTCGCCCTGCATGCCATGCAGGCCATCGTCAGGACCGACGACCTGGACTACGGCGAGTTCGAGAAGGTGGTGAGCGAGGCCATCCCGATGGTGGCCGGACACGAGTCGGTGCAGCGGAAACTGGGACAGCTGCGGGCGTTGGACGCGACGTCGGTGGGACACCACTACACGGACATCGAGGGAGTGGACGGCCGGCTGAGCGACCTTATCGACGGCAAGGTGGCACTGGTGGACTTCTGGGCTTCGTGGTGTGGCCCCTGCCGCAATGAGATACGCGACAACATGGTGCCGCTGTGGAAGAAATACGAGGGCAAGGGGTTGATGATTGTGGGTGTGAACGTGTGGGAGCGCGGGAGCGCGGAGGAGCGCAAGGCGGCGCATGGGAAAGCCATGGCCGACCTGGGCGTGAAGTACCCGCAGGTGGTGGACAGCACCCGGACGGCTACCGACGCCTACGGTGTGGACGGCATACCGCAAATCATACTTATCGACAAAGACGGCACCATCCTGGCGCGAGACCTGAGGGGAGCAGCCATCGAGGAGGCCGTCGTCAAGGCACTCAAGAGATGAAGCGACTCCTCGCCTGTCTGCTAGGGCTGCTCGCCCTCGGAGGGGGCGTCAGGGCGCAAGACACCGCCTTCCGCTTCAATCCCGAGGCCTTGCTGTTTTTCCACAACAACGAGTTCAGCGGCGAGAAGGTGAACGGGAGCACCCTGCCGGGGTTCGTGCTGCGCTCGAAGGTGGTGTGGAGTCCCGACAGCCGTGTGCGGGTCGAAGGGGGCCTGAACTGGCTCTACTACTGGGGTGCAAGCCGCTACCCTGCGGGGGTGACTTACGAAGGCATCGCGGCCTACGACGACACGACGGCGAGCCCGCTGCACCTGCGGCCGTGGCTGCGGGCGAAGGTACGGCTGCTGCCGTGGCTGAACATGGTGCTGGGCAACCTGGAGAATACAGGCCACGGGCTGCCCCGTCCGCTCTATAATCCCGAGCGAGGCATCACGGCCGACCCCGAGGCCGGCGCACAGCTGCTGGTAGACGCGGGCAACTTCAACGCCGACGCATGGGTCGACTGGCGGAATTTCATCTGGCTGGGCAGTCCGGTGCAGGAACGTATTGTCGGCGGGGTATCGGCGAGGGGCGCTTTCGGCCTCGGCCAATGGAATTTGTACCTGCCGCTGCATGCGGTGGCGCAGCATAATGGTGGCCAGTCGCTGGCCGACACAATGCCGGTGTGCAACACGGGTAACGGCTCGGTGGGAATAGGCGTGGGTCACCGCGTGGGGAAGGCACGGCTGGAGGCTGAGGTGCACGCAATGGGATACCTCCGCAAGATGAACTATCACCATCTGTGGAGCAAGGCCACGGAGGCGGCGCCGCGGGAGTTCGACAACGGCTGGGGGCTCTACGGACTGGTGCGCGCGGAATGGGATTTCGGACTGCTGGCGGAGTGTTCGTTCTGGCGAGGCGAGGCGTTCGTGCCGCTGCTGGGCAGCCCGCACTACTCCAATGTCTCGGCCAACACACCGGGGCTGACGCTGGACCGCATGGACGTGGTCACCCTGCACACTGCCTACACGGCGAGCCGGTGGAGCAAATTGTATTCGGTGATGTTTGCCGGTCTGCTGTACATATACCTGCCATTCAGCGGCGACCGACCGGGCTATCCGAAGGTGGAACGCGGAGTGGAGACGAGCTATACCCTCGGGGCCTACATACACATTAATCCCACGCTATGACACTGCCACCGATAAGACTATATAGTGCTGCAGGACGCGTGGAAGCTGTGGACGGGGCGACGGCCGTCACGCTGGGGGTGTTCGACGGGGTGCACCGCGGACACCAGGCGCTGCTGGAGCAGTTGGTCTCGCTGGCCTCATCCACCGGGGGTGGAATGAAGAGCCTGGTGGTTACGCTGACCAGCCATCCGTCGTTTGTGTTGGGTAGGAGGACGAGCGAGTACTGGCTTGACGACCCAGAGGAGCACGAGCGGCTGCTGTTGGCCGCGGGCGTGCACTATGTGGCCGAACTTCCCTTCACTGCCGAGGTAGCCCGCCTGACGGCTTGTCAGATGGCCCGCCTGCTGCATGAGCGGCTGAACATGCGCGCCTTGCTGCTGGGCTACGACAGCCGCTTCGGGAGCAAGGCAGACGACGATTTCGACCGGTTGCCACATCTGGCCTCCGAGCTGGGCTTTTACTACGACCGCGGGGAGCCGTTCCTGCTGGAGGGCGAACCCATCAGTTCGAGCCGCATACGTTCGTCGCTGGAGGAGGGACGCGTGGAAGAGACACAGGCGCTGCTGGGGCGACCCTATAGCCTGAGCGGCGTGGTGAGTCACGGCCGCGGCGTGGGGCACAGCCTGGGGTTTCCGACGGCCAACATCGACCTGGCGGGAACACGCAAGATGATGCCCCGGGAAGGGGTGTATGCCGTGAAGGTGAAGAGTGAACAGTGGAAGGCGGGGAGCCTCGGAATGGCTAACCTAGGGCCGATGCCCACCTTTGGCATCGAACGGCCGACCCTCGAGGTGCACCTGCTTGGCTATGACGGCGACCTGTACGGGCAAACGGTCACCGTGGAGTTCGTCCACCGCCTCCGCGACATCATGCGCTTCAGCTCGGCCGAAGCACTCCAGGAACAATTAGCACACGACCTTAAAGACTGCCGCCAATATGAATAACCTTCACATCACCTTCTATCAACAATACATAGCGTGGGGCGACCCTGAGGCCAACCGCCGCAGGGTGGAAGAGGAACTCGGCTCCATTCGGAGGGACACCGACATCTTCGTGGTGCCCGAGACATTCACTACGGGTTTCGGCAACCACATGTCGGCCCTGGCCGAGACACCTGATGGTCCCACCCTCGAATGGGCCCGCCGCATGGCGGAGAGACACCAACTGCTGTTTGTCGGCACATGGGTGGTGAAAGAGGGGGAGCGGTGCTACAACCGCCTGCATTGGGTCTACCCTGACGGCACCCATGGCCATTACGACAAAGCACACACGTTCCGCGTCAGCGGGGAATCAGACCAGATAACCCGTGGAAGCGAGCGGGCGGTGTTCGAGTATAAAGGATGGCGCATCAAGCCCGCCGTCTGCTACGACCTGCGCTTCCCCAAGTGGCTGAGGAACGAGGTACGGACAGAGGAGAACGGAGAACTGCAATATGACCTGCTGCTGGTGTGTGCCAACTGGCCCGGCAGCCGCCACGAGGCGTGGACGACCCTGCTCAAAGCACGAGCCATCGAGAACCTGTGCTACGTCGTAGGATGCAACCGCATCGGTACAGACCAGGAGGGCATACTCTACACCGGCGACAGTGCCGCCGTGAACTACAAGGGGATTGTTGTGGCCGAGGGCGACGGGGAGCAGTGCATCAGTGCCACCCTCAATAAGGATGCCCTCGCGACCTTCCAGCAGCACTGGCCCTTTTACCTTGACTTCGACTAGATGACCAATATTGAACAAAGACTAGGTTTCGACCGCATCCGCCAGATGGTGGCGGAGGAGTGCACCAACACGCTGGCAGCGCAGATGGCTGCACAGATGACTTTTATGAACGACTATGAAGCACTGAGCCGAGAGCTTCGGTTTGTGGAAGAGATGCGCCAGATTGTACTCATGGAGAGCAGCTTTCCGCAGCAGGACTTCATCGACCTCACCCCCACCCTCACCCATCTGCGGGTGGGCAATACCTTCATTCCCCTCGAAGCCCTCTTCGACCTGAAGCTTTCGCTGCGCACCATCCGCGAATGCTACCTTTTCTTCACCGCCGAGGAGCACCAGCAGTACGAGGCCCTGCGCAACCTGGCCATCGAGGTGGAGCTGGGCTACGGCGGCAAGAGTTCGCAACTCAACGTCATCAACTCGCTCCTGGGGAAACTCATCGACGACCACGGGGACCTCTACGACAACGCCTCGCCGGCCCTGGCCGAGATACGGCGCACCAAAGCCCGCAAAGCCGCCGAAGTGGAGGCTCAGGTGAACAACACTCTGGCACGTGCCAAGCGCGAAGGGTGGGCTCCCGAAGGAGCCGAAGTGACCATCCGCGACGGGCGACCCGTCATACCGCTGCTCACCACCAATCGCCGCAAGATACGAGGCCTGATACAAGACGAGAGTGCCACCCGTCTCACCGCTTTTGTCGAACCCGCCGAAGTGGTGGAGCTGGGCAACGACCTGCGGGAGTTGGACTTTGACGAGCGGCACGAGATACAGCGCATCCTGCTATCCTTCAGCGACCGCCTGCGGCCCCTGCTGCCCCAGCTCGACGAGGCCTATCGCTTCCTGGCCCGCATAGACTTCCTGCGAGCCAAAGCCCGTGTGGGCGTGGAGCTCAACGCCAGTGTCCCCGTCCTACACCCCGAGCCACGCATCGACTGGTTCGACGCCCGACACCCGCTGCTTTATCTGCAAAAGAAAGAAGGCGTGGTGCCGTTCAACCTTGAGTTGAATGGAGATGGGGCTGACGGGGAGCACAGGATTTTAATCATCTCGGGACCCAACGCCGGTGGCAAGTCGGTACTGCTCAAAGCAGTGGGGCTGATACAGTACATGCTGCAATGCGGCATGCCGGTACCGCTGCGCCCCACGTCGGAGTGCGGTCTTTTCGGGAGCATCTTCATCGACATCGGCGACCAGCAGTCTATAGACAACGACCTTTCGACCTACACGTCCCACCTCCAGAACATGAAGACCCTCATCGGGTCAGCCGACGGGACGACCCTCTTCCTGCTCGACGAGCTGGGAGGCGGCACCGAGCCGCGTTCGGGTTGCGCCATCGCCGAGGCAGTGCTGGAGGAACTCCACAAGAAAGGTTGTTTCGGCGTGGTGACCACCCACTTCGCCGACCTCAAGCTGCTGGCCGACCGGCTACACGGAGTGGTCAACGGCGCCATGCTTTTCGACACCGCAGCCATGCGCCCCCTCTACCGCCTCAGCATAGGTCATCCCGGCAGCAGTTTCGCCTTCGAGATTGCAGAAAGCATCGGCTTCCCGAAAGAGATACTTGACCGGGCCGGTGTGATGGTGGGGCGGGAGCAACTCAATTTCGAGCACCAGCTGCAGCAGCTCGAACTCGACAAGAAGGAAATAGAACGCAAGAAAGAGGAGTTGCGCGTGGCCGACGAGTTCCTGGCCGAGGTGACCGAAAAATACCAGCGCCTCAACGACAACCTGCAGGCCCGCCGCCACGAAATCATAGGCGGCGCCCGTCGCGAGGCGCAGCAGATTCTCGCCGACGCCAACCGCACCGTGGAGCGCACCATCAGCGACATCAAGAGTGCCAAGGCCGAGAAAGAGGCCACCCAGCAGGCCCGCGCCCGCCTAGCCGAAGCAACAGAGTTGAATATCAAAGCTCAATTAGAACTAAAAGAACAAAAAGAAAAACGTAAGTCTTCTGAAAGTTCCTTTAGCTCTGATAGAGAAAAAGATATGCCTGTATTGGTAGGCTCCATTGTCCGTATCGACGGAGAGGAAACCTACGGACAAGTGGTGGAAATCAAGGGCAAGAAAGCCGTGGTGGAAAGCAACAGCATCCGTATGACCATTCCCCTCGGCCGGCTCTCCGCCACCGCCAAGCAGAAAATCCCCACCGACAAGCGACCGGTGAACATCAGCCGCGGCATCTACGACGACATCAACGAGAAGCGCATCCACTTCAACCCCACCCTCGACCTGCGCGGCCACCGTGCAGAGGAGGCCATCGCCGAGCTGCATCAATTCCTGGACACCGCCTTGCTGCTCAGCGAGAAAGAAGTGCGCATACTGCACGGCAAGGGCTACGGCATCCTGATGCAGGTCATCCAGCAGGAGCTGAAAGCCATGCACGACGTGCGCACCTTCCACCCCGAGAAACTGGAGCTCGGCGGCGCCGGCATCACGGTTGTGGAGCTGCGTTGACCTTGCGACACTTCCCCTTGATCTTGAACCACAACGGGGCTCCGAAATCGGTGGCCGCCGTGACGGCATCGGACAGCGACGTGACGTACAGCGGACGGCGTTTGCTGCCGTCGCCTGTGCTCCACACCGCCGAAAGCAGCATCTGGTAGTGCCACCAGGCCGCACCCGCCTGCCGCGAGTGGAGGCCGAAACGGCCGGAAAGGCCCCGGTGGGCGCTATGCGCCGCAGTCAACATGCCCTCCGTGCCGCCATAGTAGAGGCAACGGAAATGGTCGACAGTCATCGCCGTGTCGCATTCGGAAAAGCGCACCTCAAGCGAGTCGAGGTAGTAGGGGCTCGCTGCCGACCTCACCACCCGCGCAATCTTGCGGTAGTTGGGTTTCAGCGTGCGCCCTCCCTCCTGCGCCATGGAAGCACAACAAACTATCAGCAAAGCCGTTATCAACAAAAACCGTTTCATATCTCCATCTTTTTTCATCGGCAAAGATACGATTTTTTATCGACACATCACCACCTCCTCTCCACATCCCCTCCACACCCCCTCCACATGTGCTCCACCCCGGGGGGTGGACGACAGGGAGATAACCTGCTGCAAGAAAGGATTAACCATGCAGTTGATAACTTTTCGCGTGCGCGTGGATATTATTTTGTATTTTTGCAGCATGATTGGTAATGAACTGAAACCCCGCATCGGCTTCTTCGGAAGGCGCAACGTGGGCAAAAGCACCATGGTCAACTACCTGACCGGTCAGCAGATAGCCATAGTCAGCGACACCGCCGGCACCACCACCGACCCCGTGCGCAAGAGCATGGAAATCGGCGGCATCGGCCCCGTGGTGCTCATCGACACCGCCGGCATCGACGACGAAGGCGAGCTGGGGCGCCAGCGCGTGGAGAAGAGCATGGCGGCACTGGCCGAGGTGGACCTGGCACTGCTGCTCTTCACCGAATGGGGCGAGCCCGAGGAGCGCGTGGAGCGCTGGTGTACAGAACATGGCACGCCGATGCTGAAGGTCCGCACCAAAGCCGAACCCATCGACAAGGAAGCTCTTATAGCACAGATAAAAGCCTCGCTGCCGGAGAGCGCCTACCGCGGACGGACACTGCTGGGCGACGTGGTTGGCCGGGGCGACACGGTAGTGCTGGTCACCCCCATCGACTCGTCGGCTCCCGAAGGACGTATGATACTGCCGCAGGTGCAGGTGCTGCGCGACCTGATGGACGTCCACGCACAGGCTTTCTTCTGCCAACCCGAGGAATTACCGTTAACGCTGGCGACACTGAAGGAACCGCCGGCATTGGTGGTCACCGACAGCCAGGCCTTCAGACAGGTGGCCGAGGTGGTGCCCGACACGGTACCGCTCACCTCGTTCAGCGTCGTGCTGGCGCGGCAGAAAGGACTCTTCGACGAGTATCTGCGCGGCACGCAGACCATCGGCGACCTGCGGGACGGCGACCGAGTGCTGATGCTCGAAAGCTGCACGCACAACGTCACCTGCGAAGACATTGGCCGCGTGAAACTGCCCGCCGCCCTGCGCAAGGCCACCGGCAAAGACCTGCAGTTCGACATCCTTGCCGGAAGCGATGCGCTCTCCTCCCTCCATGCTCCACTCTCCACTTACAATCTCGTCATCCAGTGTGGCGGCTGCGTCATCACGGCACAGCAGGTGCGTGCCCGCCTGCTGCCAGCCCTCGAAGCCGGTGTACCCGTAAGCAACTACGGTCTGACATTGGCCTGGTGCAATGGCATATTCAACAGAGCAATTAAGATATTCCAACATGATTGATATCAACAAGAAACCCAACCTGAGCATCATCGTGGCCATCGCGCAGAACGGAGCCATCGGCAAGGACAACGACCTGCTGTGGCACCTCGGCGGAGACCTCAAGCGGTTCAAGAAACTCACCACCGGACACCCTGTGGTGATGGGCCGCAAGACATGGGAGAGCCTGCCCAAACGGCCCCTGCCCGGCCGGCAGAACATCGTGATGACCATGAACCCCGACTTCACGGCCGAAGGCGCCACCGTGGTGCACAGCATCAACGACCTTTTCCGCACCCTCAAGGGCTGCGACAAGGAGGTCTTCGTCATGGGCGGTGCCGCCATCTACAGGGCCTTACTGCCCTTCACCCATCGGCTCTACATCACCCGCGTCTACCGCGACTTCGAGGCCGACGTCTACTTCCCCGTCATCGACATGTCGGAGTTCACCCTCGTGAAACTCAGTGAACCCATGCTGGACGAGGAGAGCGGCCTTGACTACGCCTACGAAGAGTACGACAGAAAGTTCAGGATATGAACGTAGTAAAGATTATCAACATAGGCGACGAACTGCTCATCGGGCAGGTCGTCAACACCAATGCCTCCACGATGGGCCGGATGCTCACCGAGGCTGGCTTCGAGGTGGCCGCAGTGGAGGTGGTGGGCGACACCCGTGCCGACATTGCCAAGGCCATCGACGACGGCATGGAGCACTACGACGTGGTGCTGGTCACCGGCGGCCTCGGCCCCACCAAGGACGACATCACCAAGCAGGTGCTGTGCGACCGCTTCCGCAGCAAGCTGGTGGAGAGCCCCGTGGCGCTGGAGAACGTGCGGCGCATCTTTGCCGTGCGCGGCTTCGAACTGACGCCCGTCAACCGTGCCCAGGCCCTCGTGCCCGAATGCTGCGAGGTGCTGAACAACGACCTCGGCACGGCACCGTGCATGTGGTTTAGCCTCACCCCCAGCCCCTCTCCGATTGGAGAGGGGGGTAGAATGCAAGACTGTGCACCGGTAACCACTCCCCTCTCCAATCGGAGAGGGGTCGGGGGTGAGACTGTTCTGGTCTCCCTGCCGGGAGTACCTTTCGAGATGGAGTGGCTGATGCAGAACCGCGTCATTCCCAAGCTGCAGGAGCACCTGCTCACCGAAACCATCATCAACAAGAACATACTCGTTCAAGGCATCGGGGAATCATTCCTATCCGATTTGATAGAGCCGTGGGAGCTCTCGCTGCCCAAGCATATCAAGCTGGCCTACCTGCCCGTGGCGGGGATGACCAAACTGCGACTCACGGCCAGATATCCTAGAGATTCCAGAGAGCCTAGTATATCCAGTGTACTGCCAGGGCTCTACGAATTGGCCGGACAATACATCGTCGGCGAAGACTGCGAGACCCTGGCCGAACTGGTGCACAAGACGCTTATCTCCAAGGGCAAGACCCTGGCCACCGCCGAGAGCTGCACCGGCGGCACAATTGCCAGCCAGCTGACAGCCCAGACCGGCGCCTCGGCCTACTTCCGTGGCGGCGTGGTGGCCTACAGCAACGAGGTGAAGGAATGCGCCCTCGGCGTAAAGCACAGCACGCTGGAGGCCCACGGCGCCGTAAGCGAGGAGACCGCCCGCGAGATGGCCGAAGAGGTGCGCCAGCGCCTCGGCGCCGACCTGGCCATCGCCACCACCGGCATCGCCGGGCCCGACGGCGGCACGCCCGAGAAGCCCGTCGGCACGGTGTGGATTGCCGTGGCCGACGCCACGCACACCGAGGCCCAGCTGCTGAACTTCCCTGGCCGCCGTCGCCAGCAGAACATCGACCGCACAACCAATCAGGCCTACTCCATGCTCATAAAACTCCTTAAACCTTAAACCTTATAATGCCCAAAGCACTGATCACCGTCCTGCTGCTCATCGTCAGCAACATCTTCATGACCTTCGCCTGGTACGGCAACCTCAAGCTCACCGAACTGAAGATAAACACCAGCTGGCCACTGATACTCATCATTCTCACCTCGTGGGGCGTGGCTTTCTTCGAGTACTCGTTTATGATACCGGCCAACCGCATCGGCAGCCAAATCAACGGCGGCCCTTTCTCGCTGATGCAGCTGAAGATACTGGCCGAGTGCATTTCGCTGACGGTCTTCACCATCATCGTGGCCACCGTTTTCAAGAGCGAGCCCATCCGCTGGAACCACCTCGTCAGCTTCCTCTTCATCATCCTGGCAGTGGTCTTCGCCTTTTGGAAAACGAAATGATTATGAAACGCATAGCCTACATCCTGATGCCGCTGCTGCTGGCGGCATGCACGACGAAGACTGACACGGTGGAGCTGACCGAATGGCAGTTCAAATACAACGGCGAGTGGTATCCCGCCACAGTGCCGGGGTTTATCCACACCGACCTGATGGCCAACGGACTGATCCCCGACCCGTACCTCAGCACCAACGAGGACTCGGTGCGGTGGGTGGCGGACAGCGTGTGGACCTACCGAACCACGCTGCTGAAGAAAGACTTGCCCGAAGGCGACAGCCTCCGGATTGTCTTTGAAGGTCTCGCCGGCCGTGCGGACATCCGCATCTCGAACACCCAGGGCACTTACGAACACCTGCTTTGGGTGCCCGATGCAGATAACATGTTTTGCCAGTATGCCTTTTCATTTCATAACATCGAAGACTCCATCAACGTCAAAGTTACCTTTATCCCGCTCGAAGACTCGATTGAAGAGGCATTCTACGGCATCCCGTTGCCCGACCGCCGCGCCTTCACCCGCATCGCGCCCTACCAGCAGGGCTGGGACTGGGGTCCCAAACTGCCCACCTGCGGAATATGGAAGAGGGTGTATATCACCAACCGGCCTCACCCCCTTACCCCTCTCCGAGTGGAGAGGGGAGCTGATGGCTTTCCTTATCGTAATGTGCGCCTGATGCAAGAACAAGACAGCATAGGACAGTCGTTCTATTTTGTTGCCGACACAGGGGTATCCACTCCCCTCTCCAATCGGAGTGGGGGCGGGGGTGAGGCTGGGGTGAGGCTCTTCATCAAGGGCGCCAACTGGATTCCCGTCCACAGCTTCCCCATCGACGACAAGGCCAATAGAGACCGCTATCGCCTGTTGCTCACCTCGGCCAAGGAGGCGGGCTTCAACATGCTACGCGTCTGGGGCGGCGGCATCTATGAGCACGACTACTTCTTCGACCTCTGCGACTCGCTGGGCCTCATGGTCTGGATGGACTTCAATTTCTCTACCATGCTCTACCCTGATAACACGGAAATGCTGGAGAGCATCAAGAAGGAGGCCCGCCAGAATGTCACAAGGATTGCCAAGTACCCCTGCGTCGTCCTCTGGTGCGGCAACAACGAGGTGAAGAACGGCTGGGAAGACTGGGGCTGGCAAAGCCAATTCAACTGGACCCCCGAGCAGCGCGCACGCCTAGAACATGCAATAGATACTATCTTCGGCCTCACCCCCGGTCCCTCTCCGATTGGAGAGGGGGGAGGCAAGCATAAGGTATCTACTCCCCTCTCCAACCGGAGAGGGGGCGGGGGTGAGGCTATTTTGGCCCAAGCCGTCCGCGACTGCGACCCCTACGGCCGCCCCTATATCACCACCTCGCCGCTCTACGGCTGGGGCCACCCCGAGTGCACCACCCACGGCGACAGCCACTACTGGGGCGTCTGGTGGGGAGAACAGCCCTTCGAGGTGTACAAGGAGAAGACCGGCCGCTTTATGAGCGAATACGGCTTCCAGAGCTACCCCATGCTGTCTACAATCAAGCAGTTCTGCCCTGAAGACCAACTATATATAGACTCCCCCACCCTCCGCAGCCACCAGAAGCACGGCCGCGGCCTGCAAATCATCGACAAGGCCATGCGACAGTACTACGGCTTCGACAGCAAAAGCCTCTCCTTGGAGGACTTCTGCTACGTCAGCCAGCTGCTGCAGGCCTGGGGCACCGGCTACGGCATACTGTGCCACATCAGCGACCCACGCTGCGACGGCACCCTCTACTGGCAGCTCAACGACTGCTGGCCCGTCGCCTCGTGGAGCAGCATCGACTACTACGGCAATTGGAAAGCCTTGCACTACCGCGCCCAAGCCCTCTTTGACGACAACGTCGACCTAAAGAAATGGGAACAATACTATAGCGTCTACCCCAAAGACCGCAGCTATCCCGAGCCGAAGTTCAAATTTAACCAAGCCTGGCAGAGCGACGGCTCGTTGGTGGTGACGATGAAAGCCGAGACGGACCTTTTCGATGTCTTTATCGACACCGAGCCGCATATCGACGGCCACTTTACCCGTAACTTCTTCGACCTCAAGGCTGGCGAAAGCGTCACCACCACCTTCGTCCCAGTCGACCCGAAAGCCGACGTCGGCAAAGTGAAGGTCACCGTCCGCACCCTTAACGATCTCTATCGGAACCACTCCCGATAATGCAGCCTCCATCATCGGCTTTTCGACGACTGTTCTTCGGTTGTTCTTCGATGACCATCGAAGAACAACCGAAGAACAACCGAAGAACAGACGGTGTCAATACGGTGCAATCACCCATTTGGTAAAAAACAAAACACTAGCATTCAACCGATAGTGTTTTTTTATATATTTTTATTTTGTAGTATATAATAATTTTTGTATTTTTGCATTTTATTTACAGAGAATAAAATTGCGCAATAATATGTACACAGACACCACTAAATTCATTGGCGAAGGCCTCACCTACGACGACGTGCTGCTCGTCCCCGCCTACTCCGAAGTGCTCCCCCGCGAGGTGAGCGTCGCATCGCGTTTCTCCAAGCGCATCATGCTCAACACACCGCTCGTGTCGGCTGCCATGGACACCGTCACCGAGGCCGCCATGGCCATCGGCATGGCCCAGGAAGGCGGCATCGGAGTGCTGCACAAGAACATGAGCATCGAACGCCAGGCCAACGAGGTGCGCAAGGTGAAGCGCGCCGAGAACGGTATGATTATCGACCCCATCACCCTGTCGAAAGACGCCAAAGTGAAGGATGCCCTGCACCTGATGGAAGAGTACGGCATCGGAGGCATACCCATCGTGGACGAGAACAAGATGCTCATCGGCATGGTGACCAACCGCGACCTGCGCTTCGAGCGCGACATGGAACGCCCCCTGAGCGAAATCATGATTACCAAGCTCATCACCACCCACGAGGGCACCACCTTTGCCGAAGCAACCGACATACTGCAGCAGCACAAGATTGAGAAGCTGCCCGTGGTGAACAAGGAGGGCCAGTTCATGGGCCTCATCACCTACCGCGACATTATGAAGACCAAAGAGCGTCCCAATGCCTGCAAGGACAGCAACGGCCGTCTGCGAGTGGCCGCCGGCGTGGGCATCACACCCGACATGATGGACCGTGTGGACGCCCTGGTCAAGGCCGGTGCCGACGCCATCGTCATCGACACCGCCCACGGCCACAGCATCCGTGTGGTCGAGGCACTGAAGAAGGTGAAAGGCAAATACAGCGACATCGACGTGGTGGTGGGCAACATCGCCACCGGCGAGGCCGCCCTCATGCTGGCCGAGGCCGGCGCCGACGCCATCAAGGTGGGCATCGGACCCGGAAGCATCTGCTCCACCCGCATAGTGGCCGGCATCGGAGTGCCGCAGCTGACAGCCATCTGCGAGGTGTGCGGTGCCCTGAAGCAGGCGGGCTACGACGTGCCTGTCATTGCCGACGGCGGCATCCGCTACAGCGGCGACATCGTGAAGGCCCTGGCCGCAGGCGCCAGCTCCATCATGGTGGGCTCGCTGGTGGCCGGAGTCGACGAGGCCCCAGGCGAGACCATCATCTTCGAGGGCCGCAAGTTCAAGAGCTACCGCGGCATGGGCTCGCTGGAGGCCATGCAGAGCGGCTCGAAGGACCGCTACTTCCAAGACAAGGAGACCGACGCCAAGAAGCTGGTGCCGGAAGGCGTGGTGGGCCGCGTGCCCTACAAAGGTACCCTCAGCGAGGTGCTCTACCAGATGGTGGGTGGCCTGAAGGCCGGCATGGGCTACACCGGCAGCGCCACCATCGAAGACCTGCAGAAGGCCAAGTTCATCCGCATCACCGCCGCCGGTCGCACCGAAAGCCACCCGCACGACATCGCCATCACCCGCGAAGCACCCAACTACTCAAGATAAGACAGCAAAAAGATGAAGAAAATACTGATGACATTGGCTGTCGCAGCCCTCTCGTCACTCGGCCTGATGGCACAGAACGACCCCGTGGTAATCGAGGTGGGCGGGCAACAGATACGCAGCTCGGAGTTCATGCGGGAGTTCAACAGCAACGTGAAACCCCAGCTCGACAAGCGCCACGACATCACCGACGCCGAGAAGCGGGCGGCACTGGAAGAGTATGTCGACCTGTACGCCCTGTTCCGTGCCAAGCTGCTGGACGCCCACGAGCGTGGCTTCGACACCATGGCACCCCTGAAAGCCGAGCTCGCGCGCTACCGCAAAGAGCTGGCGGCTCCCTACCTCATCGACTCGGCCGTGCTGCAGCACCTGCTGGCCGAAGCCTACGAACGCAACCACTACTCGCTGCATGCCGCCCATATCCTCGTGTCGATACCCGCCAGTGCTGCCCCCGAGGACTCGACGAAGGCTTACGAGAAAGCCATGGAGCTGTATAACCGCATCACCGTCGGAGGAGAGGAGTTCTTCGACGTGGCCGCCGAATACTACAGCCAGGTCGACCCCGACGGCAAGAGGCGTCCCAACGAAGGCGACCTGGGCTACTTCACCGTATTCGAGATGGTGTATCCCTTCGAGAACGCCGCCTACGCCCTGAAGGTGGGCGAGGTGAGCAAGCCCATACGCACCCGCTTCGGCTACCACATCATCAATCTGCTCGACCGGGTGGAAGGGCTCTACGGGAAAATCACCATGGCCCACATCTGGCTGCACAGCACCGACTCGGCCTCACGCCGGTCGGAAATCTATCAGATTTACGACGAGCTGAAGAGGGGCGTCAACTTCACAGCACTGGCCCGTCAGAGCGACGACCGCACCACGTCTAGCAAAGGAGGCGTGCTGACCGACGCCACCCTGTCGCAACTGCCGCCGGAATACATCCACGAGCTGGTGCCGATGAAAGAAGGTGAGTTCAGCAAGCCGTTCTTCACACAGTACGGATGGCACATCATCAAACTCATCCAGCGCGACACCCTGCCGGGCGCAACCGACCTGGAAGGCTTCTACAAACAACGGATGACCCGTGACCAGCGGGGCGATGCGTCGCGCAAGACCTTTGCCGCCAACTGCCGCAAGAAATACGGCATCGTCGACCTCACCACCACTCCCGCCAAACAGACTGTGAAAGGGCGCAAGAAGAAAGGAGCCCCGGTGAAGATGATGGCTTCGCTCGACGAGCTGATACGGGTAGTACCCGACACGGTACGCTATGGCAGATGGAAAATCAACGAAGGCCAGTTTGTCGACACCAGTGCCCTAGTGGTGACTCCCGACAGAAGGTACACCTCACTCGACGTGGCACGCTACATCTCCACTCACCAAAAGAAGGCCCGCTACGACAACATGAGGAAACTGCTGCAAGAGCGCTATGAGGAGTTCCTCGACAGCGTCACCATCGTCTATGCCGACAGCCAGCTGGAAAAGGAGTATCCGGAGTTTGCACAGGTGGTCGAGGAATACCGTCGCGGACTGATGATATTCAACTACAACGACGCCCTCATCTGGCACAAGGCCATCGAAGACTCGGCAGGATTAGTCGACTTCTACGCCCGTGAGAGCCGCAACAAGCGTCTCGACAACCCCGATGACTCTATCTACTTCTTCCACCCCCGTGCTCGGGTGACCGTCATTGATGTGGCCGATGCCGACGCGCTGGCACCCAAGAAGGCACAGAAGATAATCGAGAAGGCCGTGCAGAAGGAGATGGGAAGCAGCGAGATGAAACAACAGCTGATGAAAAAGATTGACCGGAAGAAACACCCTGCCGACAATCTGATAAAGGTCAGCGTAGACCAGGTGGAGAAGAGCCGCCAGAGCTTGCTCGCCGACGACCAGTGGCAGCGGGGAGTCTATCTGGTGAACCAGAACACCGGCTACCGGCTGATTGCCGTGGAAGAGATACTGCCCCGCAGCCTCAAAGGCATCGGACAAGCGCGTGGCTACTACCTGAACGCCTGGCAGAACGAGGTGGAAAGGAACCTGAACGAGAACCTGCGCAAGCAATACAACGTGAAGATTGACCGCAATGTCGTGCGCTCGCTCTCTTTCTAGCCTCTTGTTACTGGGGGCCCTGCTCGCCACCGGCTGTCGACAACACACCGACGACACTCCGTTGCTGGCCTCTGTGTACGGGCATGAGCTCCACAGCAGCGACCTGGCCGGACTGGTGGGCGAAGGGGTATCAGCAGAGGACAGCACAGCCATCGTGGCCAGTTATGTCGAACAGTGGATTCGGCAGACCGTGCTGCTCGCCAAAGCCGAGAAGAACATCACCGACGACTTCGACCGTCAACTGAACGAGTACAGGAACAGCCTGCTCATTTACGCCTACGAGCAGAAGATTGTCAACCAGCTGCTCGACACGAACATCAGCGACGAACAGATAGCCGACTACTACGAGCAACATCGCGACGACTTCCACCTCAAGAACGCCATCGTCAAGGCCGTCTACGTAACAGCACCCGACAAGTCGCCCGCGGTGGCCAAACTGAAGAAGATTATCGAACGCAAAGGTTTCGACGACCACGACGTGGTGGAGTTGGAGGAGCTGTCTTCCCGCAACAACCTGACGGGCTATTACGACATCGACTCCTGGATACCTTTCTATACCCTGCAGAAAGCCGTGCCCATTACTACCTACAACGAGGACATATACCTCAAACAGAACCGCACCATCACCCTCAGCGACAACGGCCTCACCTATCTGGTACGCATCCTGGACTACAAAGTGAGTGACGAGACATCGCCATTGGAGCTACAGACAGAGAACATACGTTCCATCCTGCTCAACCATCGCAAACTGGAAATACTCAACCGCCTGCAGTCCGACCTGCTAAAAGAGGCCGAGAAAAACGATAACGTAAAACGATATATATAAAGCATGAAAAGAATACTTTTGGCCAGCGCCATCCTCTCCATCCTCAGCATACCTTTCTCGGTGTCGAACGCCCAAGAGACCATCGTTGACGGCGTAGCCGCCGTGGTCGGTAAGAATATTGTGAAATACTCCGACATCGACCGAGCCTATGCCCAGATACGGCTTCGCTCGGGCAACGACAAACCGTTTGAAAGCAAATGCGCCATTCTGGAAAACCTCATCCTCAACCAGCTACTGATACACAAAGGCGAGGTGGATAGCGTCGAGGTTACCGATGAAGAGATAGACCAGTACACACAGGAGTATCTGGAAAACGACCTGCAACAGTATGGCTCGAAGGAGGCTCTGCGGGAGGCAACGGGTTTCACCTATGACGAACTGAAAGAACAATACCAGCGCATGCTGCGCAACTATATGCTGGGGCAGCGGGTACAGTACCAGCTGACGCAAGACGTCAACATCACCCCTCGCGAAGTGACCGAGTTCTACAACAACCTGCCCATCGACAGCCTGCCCGAGATGCCGGAACGATACGAGCTGTCGGAAATCGAGATGCAACCGGTAATCTCCGAGGCTGAACGCGACCGTGTGCGCACCCAGCTGGCAGAATTGCGCGAACGCGTCATCAAGGGAGAGAAGTTCTCCATGCTGGCAGCACTCTACTCACAGGACCCGGGTTCGGCCAAGAAAGGAGGCGAGCTGGGATTCTTCCCGCGTGGCAGGATGGTGGCCGAATTTGAATCGGCAGCATTCGCATTGAAGCCCGGTGAGGTATCGCCCATCATCGAGACCCAATTTGGATTTCACATCATCCAACTCATCGAACGTCGCGGCAACACAGTAAACGCACGCCACATACTCATTATTCCCCAAGTGTCGGCAGAAGACATGCTGCGTGCCCGCATGACACTCGACAGTCTTGCGACAGAGATACGCGACGGGAAAATCAGCTTTGAAGATGCCGCCAGGAAGTACAGCACAGCCGCCAACGCCAAACAAGGTGGTACAGCAGTGAATGAAGCCGACGGGTCCACCCGTTTCGACCAAAACGCAATCAAAGAGCGCTACTACAACATCGGCATACAAGGAATGGACGAAGGGCAGATAAGCAATGCCACCGCCATGAAAACCGCCGACAACCGCGACGCATACCGCATCGTGCGGCTGAACAAGAAGCATCCCGCCCATCGCGCCAATCTTACCGACGACTACGACAATATCTACAACGCCGCCCTCGCCGCCGCCAAACAGCAGAAGCTACGCAAATGGGCCCGCTACCAGATGTCAATCACCTACGTGCGCCTCAGCGACGAATACAAAGACTGCGTCTTCGAGAACCTTAAATAGACTTCCATGAATGACAAAGAACAACTCGACCGACTGGTTGAAAAATACAGCATACTAAAGCAAGAGATTGGCAAGGTCATTGTGGGCCAACACGAGGCTGTCGACAGTCTGCTCCTTTCCATCTTCAGTGGCGGACATTGCCTCCTGTTGGGAGTCCCTGGTCTTGCCAAGACACTCATGGTCAGCACCCTTGCCCGCACCCTCGGACTTTCCTTCAGCCGTATCCAATTCACCCCCGACTTGATGCCCAGCGACATCACCGGCAGTGAGATACTCGACAGCAACCGCCAGTTCCGTTTCATCCAGGGACCGGTCTTTGCAAACATAGTGCTGGCCGACGAAATCAACCGCACTCCGCCCAAGACACAGGCGGCTCTGCTGGAAGCCATGCAGGAACGCAATGTCACCGTCAGCGGCACCAGCTACCCACTTCCCTCCCCCTTCTTCGTTCTGGCCACACAAAACCCCATCGAGCAGGAAGGCACCTACCCGCTTCCCGAAGCCCAACTTGACCGCTTTATGTTCAACGTGAAGCTCGACTATCCCAGCTTTGAAGAGGAGGTGGCTATCGTCAAGCAAACCACCGTCCAGCAATCCCAGGAAATCGAGAAGGTGCTCTCCGCCGACGAGATACTCACATACCAAGAGATTATCCGGCACATGCCGGTGCCAGACAACGTGGTGGAGCATGCCGTCCGACTGGTGACCAGTACGCGCGACAACGCCAACAAGTACATATCGTGGGGTGCCGGTCCCCGCGCCTCGCAGTACCTTATTATTGGTGCCCGATGCCATGCCGCCATCCATGGAAAATACTCGCCCGACGCTGAAGACGTCCACGCCGTGGCATTCAACGTGCTGCGTCACCGCATCGTGCGCAACTACTATGCCGAAGCCGAGGGCATCAGCACCGACGACATCATCGCCAGCCTGCTGAAATAAAGCTATAAAGGAAGGAAGATTACCTTCTTCGTTTCAAAGTATTCTTCCTCGAAATAGTCACTGATATCCCATGTCCGCACCTTATGGCGGAAGGGAAACAGTTCATTGGTCAGGTCGCCACCCTTGAGATACAGTACGCCGTTGTGCAGCTGATGATACTGCGACTTTGATATCTTCTTCTTCACCCATGGGACAAACTCACCCAGCGTGGTGACTGCCCGCGACACCACAAAGTCAAACTCGCCGTCCATCTGCTCCGCGCGTATCTGTTGCACTTTCGTGTTTGTAAGCGACAAGCGACTGACCACATCGCTCACAACCTTTATCTTCTTCCCTACAGAATCAATAAGTGTGAAACGGCTCTCTGGAAACATTATCGCCAACGGCACACCAGGGAAACCGCCGCCCGTGCCCACATCAAGAACCTCTGCCATCGGTTTGAACTGTATCACCTTGGCAATAGCCAGAGAGTGCAGTACATGGTGCTCGTAGAAATGCTCCATGTCTTTGCGTGAGATAACGTTGATTTGCGCATTCCACTCCTCATACAAAGGCAACAGAGCGGCAAACTGCTCACGCTGCCGCTCTGTAAGATTCGGGAAATATTTATTGATTATATCCACGATTCTCTTTTCCTACAAGTAAGCCTTCAGGTGTTTGCTCTTGCTGCTGGTCTTCAGTCGCTTGATGCCTTTCTCCTTGATTTGGCGCACACGCTCGCGCGTGAGGTTGAACTTCATGGCTATCTCGTCGAGACTCAACGGATGCGGCATGCCAATACCGAAGTACATCTTGATTACCTCACGCTCATATTCTGTCAGCGTGGAGAGGCAACGCTCAATCTCCTGCGAGAGGCTTTCCTGCATCAGCTTGCTGTCAGTCGGCGGGGTATCCTCATTGGGCAACACATCGACGAAGTTAACATCCTCGTCGCTTGCCAGCGGAGCGTCGATGCTCACATGGCGTCCGCTGATGCCCATGATGGCCTTGATTTTATCCTCCGGGATGTCGAGCATATCAGCCAGCTCCTCCTCCGATGGCGGACGCTCCAGCTGCTGCTCCAGCTTGCTGATTTCCTTTTTCAGTTTATTTAGGGCACCCAACTGGTTGCTCGGCAGGCGCACAATACGCGAATTCTCGGCAATAGCCTGCAGGATGCTCTGACGAATCCACCACACGGCATAGCTGATGAACTTGAAACCGCGCGTTTCGTCAAACCGCTTGGCGGCCTTGATGAGGCCCACGTTGCCCTCGTTGATGAGGTCGGGCAGACTCAGACCTTGGTTTTGGTACTGTTTGGCCACCGACACCACAAAACGCAGGTTTGCCTTCGTCAGGCGCTCCAATGCCGCCTGGTCGCCCTGCTTGATACGCTGCGCCAGCTGCACCTCCTGCTCGGGGGTGAGCAATTCCTCGCTACAGATATCCTGCAGGTACTTATCCAACGACTTGATATCGCGGTTAGTAATGGAATGGGTAATCTTCAGTTGTCTCATACTCGTCTCTCTTTGTTAGTACCAATTTTCATTCCCTATAACGCAAAAAAGTTTCATTTGTTACGTGCCGATAAACTTTTTTTGGAAAAATATTTTCCTTCGCAGGAATTTTATCGCCCGAAGTGTTGTATTTTTGCACTCGAAAACAATAAATACAACCCGAGAGCGTTAAAATAAAAAAGAATAATAAACCAATAAAAAAAACATATTATGAAAAAAAGAACCCTTATCCTCCCCCTGCTGATGGCACTCGTGTTGGGCCTCAGCATGACATCGTGCAGCGATGAGTACTTTGGCGACAGCAACACCCGCGCCATGACGACCACCGTCTATTGGAACGACTGGGTCGACGACGGCCAGACCTCCTACCTCTATGCCGAAGTGCCCTGGGATGCCATCACCCCCGACGTGCTCAACGTCGGCACCGTGGTCGCCTACGTCTACGACGGCGATTACCAGTGCCCGCTGCCCTACGTCATCCCCATCACCTATACCACCAACACCGGTGAGGTGACTGTGGCGGAGAACATCTCCTACGACCTCGCCCCTGGAAAAGTCACCTTCCGCATGCAAGACCTCGATGGCGGCATGCCCGAAGGGTTGACCAACAGTGCCCCCATGACCTTCCGTGTGGTGGTATCCATGCCGGTCGACTGACCTAGAAATTAGAATTTAGAAATTAGAAATTAGAAATTAGAAATTAGAGAGAGCTTTTTACAAGCTCTCTCTCTTTTTGTATGCTTTCAAGGTGTTCTCCAGCAGACTCACTATCGTCAGCGGGCCCACGCCACCAGGCACCGGCGTCACCCAACTGCACTTGGCATCCACCTCGCTGTGCTTCACGTCGCCTATGACGCGGTAGCCGTTCTTCTTCGTGGCATCCTCCACCCGGTGAATACCCACGTCGACCACCACGGCACCCTCCTTCACCATGTCGGCGGTGACAAACTCAGGCTTCCCGATGGCCACCACCAGTATATCGGCTTGGAGCGTAATCTCTTTCAGGTTCTGTGTCTTGCTGTGGCACATCGTCACCGTGCAGTCGAAACCTTTACGGCTCAGCAAATTGGCCACAGGCGTACCCACGATGTTGGAGCGGCCGATGACCACACAATGCTTGCCTGCCGTCTCGATGCCATAGCGCTTGAGCAGCGTGCAGATGCCCATCGGCGTGGCGGGCACGAAGCAATCCTCACCCAACACCATGCGGCCGATGTTGACGGGCGTGAAACCATCCACGTCCTTCTCCGGCAAGATGGCGTTGATGACCTTCTGCTCGTTGATGTGTTTCGGCAGCGGCAGCTGCACGATGAAGCCGTCGATGTCGGGGTCGTTGTTGAGGAATTCGATGCTTTCCAGCAGCTGCCGCTCGGTCGTGGTCTCGGACATGCGGTACACGCTCGAAGTGAAACCCACCTCGTGGCTCGACTTCTCCTTGTTGGCCACATAGGTCATACTGGCACCGTCGGTGCCCACAATTACGGCAGCCAGGTGCGGCGCCCGTTTGCCTTGGGCCGTCAGCTGACGCACCTCGTTGGCTATCTCGTCTTTAATCTGCAAAGCCAGTGCTTTGCCATCCAAAATATCAGTCATATCGCGGATTAGAATTTAGAAATTAGAATTTAGAAATTAGAATTTAGAAATTAGAAATTAGAATTTAGAAATTAGAATTGTATATCATCTTCTTTTCCTCATCGGCATCTTGCCGCCGTTCTTGCTCACCATCTTCATCATCTTGCGCGTGTCGTCGAACTGCTTCAGAAAGCGGTTGAGCTCCTGTATCGAGCGGCCGCTGCCGGCGGCGATGCGTTGCTTGCGGCTGCCGTTGAGGCACTGCGGATGCTGCCGCTCATAGGGCGTCATCGAGCCAATCATCGCCTCGATGGGCACAAAGGCGTCGTCGCTGATTTCCACGTTCTTCGTCAACTTATCCATGCCGGGAATCATACCCACCAGTTCCTTCATCGACCCCATCTTCTTCACCTGCGACACCTGCGACAGGAAGTCCTCGAAGTTGTACTCGTCGCGCATCAGTTTCTTCGATATCTTGCGCGCCTCCTGTTCGTCGTATTGCGCTTCGGCCCTCTCCACCAGGCTCACCACGTCGCCCATGCCGAGGATGCGGTTGGCCATGCGGTCGGGATGGAACACGTCGAGGGCATCCATCTTCTCGCCGACGCCCACGAACTTGATTGGCTTCTGCACCGTGTAGCGGATGGTCAACGCCGCACCGCCGCGCGTGTCGCCGTCGAGCTTGGTGAGCACCACACCGTCGAAGTCCAGCCGGTCGTTGAAGGCCTTGGCCGTGTTCACGGCGTCCTGGCCAGTCATGGCGTCGACCACAAAGAGCGTCTCCTGCGGCTGCAGTTCCTTCTTCAGGGCGGCAATCTCGTCCATCATCTGCTCGTCGACGGCCAGACGTCCGGCGGTATCGACAATCACCACGTTCACCCCTTTCTGCTTGGCCTCCTTGACAGCGTTGCGGGCTATCTGCACCGGGTTCTGCGACCCCTCTTCGGTGTAGACCGGCACGCCTATCTGTCCGCCCAGCGTCTGCAACTGACTGATAGCGGCCGGACGGTACACGTCGCCCGCCACCAGCATCACGTTCTTGCCGCGCTTGGTGTGGAGCATGTTGGCCAGTTTGGCCGAGAAGGTGGTCTTGCCCGAGCCCTGCAGACCTGCGATGAGCACCACGGCCGGCTGTCCCTTCACGTTGATATCCACGCTCTCCGAGCCCATCAGCTCCGTCAGCTTCTCGTGCACTATCTTCACCATCAGCTGGCCGGGCTCGAGGCTCTGGATGACGTTGCGACCCATGGCTTCGGCCTTCACCTTGTCGGTAAATTCCTTCGCTATCGGGTAGCTCACATCGGCGTCGAGCAGTGCCTTGCGCACCTCCTTGACGGTCTCCGCCACATTGATATCGGTAATCGACCCCTTGCCGCGCAGGGTGTGTAACGCTTTCTCTATCTTACTACTAAGGTTCTCAAACATAGTCTGCAGTGCATAATAAAACCGTTGCAAAGATACAAAAAAAGGTCGACATAGCCAAATGTTTTTTTCACCATTCCACAGGGCTTTCTTCCCTCGTTTTCCAACTGTTCTTTTACTGTTCTTTTACAATTGTAAAAGAACAGACGTTAATCAACTGAATACCAATACCCATTCCGGCACAATAATTCTTCACGGATTTCGTTATTCTCTATCATTATCTGACCGCAAAATGAAGAATGACTACACCATACGACCCACAACGGAGGCCGACACGCAGACGGTGATGGCCATGTATGACCATTCGCGCTCCCTGATGCGCGCCGACGGCAACATGACGCAATGGGTGGGCTACCCCACCTATGCCGACCTGCACCGCGACGTGGAGCAGCAGGTGTCCTATCTGCTGTTCGACGGCGACACCGCCGTGGGTACTTTCGCGCTGGTGCCGGGCGACGAGCCCACCTATGCCTTCATCGACCACGGGCGATGGATTGACACCGCCACCCCCTACACCACCCTGCACCGTCTGGCCAAGGCCGAGGGTGCCCGTGGCGTGGCCGCGGCGGCATTCGCCATTGCCAAGGAGCGGCACGACCATCTGCGCGCCGACACCCACGAGAGCAACACCGCCATGCGCCACCTGCTGGCCGGCGAAGGCTTCGTCGAGTGCGGCATCATCTACATGCCCGACGGGGCGCCGCGGCTGGCCTACGAGTGGTGGCGGTGGGACGAGGTGATGGCAAGCCTGCAGCAGTGGGTCGAGGAGTCGGTGCTGCCGCAATACAGCCGCTTCGATGCCGCCCACCGCGAGGAGCATGCGCGCCGCGTGGTGGCCCGCGCCATGGCCCTCTACCGCCACCTGCGCGAGCGGCTGGCGCCGCCCACGGCACCCATCGCCACCATGATGCCCGAGATGGTATTCACCGCCGCCGCCATGCACGACCTGGGGCTGGCCGAGGGGCGCGAGGAGCACCACCTGGCCTCCGGACGCATCATCCGCGCCTGCCGCGACCTGCGCCGCTGGTTCGACGAGCAGCAGGTGGAGACCATCGCCCAGGCCGCCGAGGACCACCGCGCCTCGGCCACCACGCCGCCACGGTCGATGCTGGGACGCATCATCGCCGAGGCCGACCGCGACGTGGAGCCCGAGCGCATCGTGCGCCGCACCGTGGAATACGGCCTGAGCCACTACCCCACCCTCGACCGCGAGGGGCACTGGCAGCGCACACTGGAGCACCTGCGCGAGAAGTATGCCGAGGGCGGCTACATCAAGCTGTGGCTCGCCGACAGCCCCAACGCGGCCCCGCTGGCCGAGCTGCGCGCACTGATAGCCGACCAGCCCCGCCTGCGCCGCCTCTTCGACAGCATCATATCCAACACCTATAACCTTTAACCTATAACCTTTAACCTATACCATGAACACCTTACTGATAATCCTTGCCTTCGTCTGCCTCGCGGTGAGCGTGGTGGCCGTCTTCACCCCGGTACCGCCGGCGGTGCCCGTGGCGTGGGCCGGCCTGCTGCTGGCACGCCTGAGCGGCTTTGCCGACGTGAGCAACCCGCTGCTGCTCTGGAGCGCCGTCATCGGCGTGGCGCTGATGATACTCGACTATGTGTTCCCACTGCTGACGACGCGGCGCTTCGGCGGCTCGAAATACGGCATCTGGGGCTGCACCATCGGACTGCTGCTCTCCATCATCGGCCTGCCCTTCGGCCCGGCGGGGCTGGTGGGCGTCTTCTTCTGGCCTTTCGTAGGGGCCTTCGTGGGCGAGTACATCAACCAACACGAGCCCCGTCCGGCCTTGAGGGCCGCCGTGGGCTCGTTCCTGGGCATGATGGCCGGCATCGTGGCCAAGGTCATCTACTGCCTTGTGCTGCTGGCCATCGTGATAGTAAAGCTCTTCTGACAATCACTCCACCCCTTCGAGGCTCATCAGCGAGCGCACGGGGGCAATCCCCTCGAGGACTGCACGACCCCGCAGGGCGGGCAGCTCGACGAGGAAGACAAACTCCTTGACCACCACGCGACGGCCGTCGACCACCTCCTTGTTCAAGGCGTCGGCAATGCCTTGGGCCGTGCCGCCGGTGGCCAGCAGGTCGTCGAGGAGGGTCAGCTGGATGGTGTCGCCCTCGGCGGCGCAGGCAGCCAGGTCGCTGCGGCGGTAGAAGACCTCGTCGCTGCCGTATTCCTTCTCAATCACCACCCTCACCAGGTCGCCCTCGTCATGGGGCAGCTTGCCCTTCTTGCGGATGGGGACGATGGTCTTCACGTGGTCGGTACCCGTCAGCAGCGGGGCGGCAAACAGGAAGCCGCGCGCCTCGACGGTGGCCACGTTGGGTGCCGTGCAGAGGCGCCCTAGCTCGGCCATGGCCCGGCGGAAGGCCTCCTTGTCCTGCAGGAAAGGCAGCACGTCGATAAAGTCTATCCCCGGCTTGGGGAAATCGGGATAGTGTTTGATTACTTCTTCGAACATATCAATTGTGTTAATCAATACTCAAAACACATGCATCGTCTTGCAATAATCCAGTCCTCTGATTCAACAGCAGTTAAACACCAGTTCAACTTGAGTTCGACTTGAATTCAAGTTAAACTCAAGTCGAACTGCAGTCAACATGCAGTAAATCAAGCGGCGTTTTATACCTGTTTTTCCTGTCATAATACTTTATTCTTCCATTCCGGTCACCCTTTCTTCACATCGCCCACACCAGCAGGCCGCCGCCGATGATGAGGCCGGTGACGAGCAGGTCGATGAGGCAGTAGCCCATGATGTCCTTGGCGCTGAGGCGTGCGATGGCCAGTGCCGGCAAGGCCCAGAAGGGTTGTATGAGGTTGGTCCATGCGTCGCCCCAGGCGATGGCGGTGCCGGTGAGGCCCGCATCGACGCCCAGGTCGGCACCGGCGGTGAACATGATGGGTGCCTGGATGGCCCAGTGGCCTCCGCCACTCGGCACAAAGAGATTGAGCACCGCGGCACAGAGGAAGGTGAGCAGCGGATAGGTGACGGGGGTGCTGATGCGGATGCAGGCGTCGGCCAGCACGGTACCCATGCAGATGCCGCTGGCACCGACGCCTGTGATGATACCCATGATGCCGGCATAGAAGGGGAACTGCAGGATGATGCCGGCGGCACCCGTGGCGGCCTTGCCGAAGGCCCGCACGTAAGCCACCGGCGTGCCGTGCAGCAGAAGGCCCAGCGACAGGAATATCATAATGACCGCCCCCAGGTCGAGGCTCCCGCCCCGGAAGGCAAGCCGCAGCACCAGGAAGACGATGAACATGGCCGCGATGAGCCACGAGAGCACCGGCGACCGTTCCAGCCGCTGAGCCGGAGTGAGGTCGGTGGAGCCCTTGCCGCTCTCGGGCACCTTGGTGTCTTCGGCCAGCAGTGCGGGGTCGACCGTCACGGCGCCCTGCCGCGGGTGCATGAGGGTGTTGGCCAGCGTGATGCCCACGATGACCAGCAGCACCATGACCAGGTTGTGCGGGTCGAGGATGGTCTGGCCGACGGGCACGGGGCTGGTGAGGGCACCGTTGGTGGCCACCGCGAGGGCTTCGCCGGGGGTGGCCATGGTGAGCGGGATAGAGCCCGAGAGGCCGGCATGCCACACCACGAAGCCGCTATAGGCCGAGGCGATGAGCAGGCGGTAGTCGACTCCCTGCAGCTGGCGTGCTATCTCCTTGGCAAAGATGACCCCCACGATGAGGCCGAAACCCCAGTTGAGCCAGCAGGCCAAGGCCGACACCACGGTGACCAGTGCGATGGCGGCGGGCGGGGTCTTGGGCACCCGGGCCAGGGCCTCTATTCCCCGCTTGACGGCGGGGGCGGCGGCCAGCGCGCTCCCGCACACCAGCACCAGGGCCATCTGCATGGCGAAGGCCAGCAGGTTCCACACCGCGCCGCCCCAGTGCTCGACCACCTCGAGGGGCGTCTGGTGACACACCGGCATGGCTATCGCCGCCGCCACGAAGGTGAGCAGGATGGCGAAGATGAAAGGCTCGGGCAGCCATCGCTGCACCAATCGTACACAGAATTTAATCATTGTTCTGTCATTTCTCCCGATTCACGAAGTCCCATACAGGATTTATGGATTTCCGCCGCAGGCGGGGAGCTTTCTACCAACCCATCAGGGTGCGAATCTTGTTTGGAATATCGGTGTTCTGCTGGATGCCGCTGAAGCGCTCGGCTCCGGGGCCGAAGGCGAACACGGGCACCATGACGCCGGTGTGGCTGCCCCAGAGATAGCGCGGCACGTTGACGCCCTGCGCTATGTCGCCGTCGGGCAACGTGAGGCCGCCCGTCTCGTGGTCGGCAGTGACCACGACGAGGGTCTCGCCATCCTGCTCGGCCCAGTCGAGCACGGCATGGAGCATCAGCTCGAAGTCGGCCAGTTCGGCAATCATGTAGGCCGAGTCGTTGTTGTGGCAGGCCCAGTCAATCTGCGAGCCCTCGATGAGCATAGTGAAGCCCTTGGGGTTGCGGCTGAGCATCTCGATGGCCTTCACCGACGCGGGGCGCAGCACGTCGCCACGGGCGGGCTCGGTCAGCGGGTCGCCGTCATAGAGCAGGCCCACCACGCGGTCGCCGTCGAACGCCAGCAGGCTGTCGAGCGTGCGCACCACCGTGTAGCCGCGCTTCGACAGCGTATCGAGGGGTGCGTAACCGTCCTTGCGGTTCTCCGGCAGGAAGTACTTGTAGCCGCCACCCACCATCACGCTGTGCTGGCACTGGGCCATCTGCAGGCTCAGCGTGTCGTACATCTTGCGGTAGGGCACATGGCCGTAGGTGGAGGCCGGCGTGGCATCCAGTGCGTCGCTGACCACCACGAAGCCCGTACTCTTGCCGGCAGCGATGGCGTCGTCATAGATGGTCTGGTAGCGGGCCGAGTCGGGACCCCAGTTGACGTGGTAGTTCTCCACCTTGCGGCCGGTGGTCAGGGCCGTGCCGCCGGCCGAGGAGTCGGTGCGGTACTTGTCGAGCGAGTAGGTGCGCGAGAAGCCGCTGTAGGGGAAACGCAGGAACGCCGAGTTGTCGGCCTTGGCCGACACCACCGAGGCATAGACCTGGGCCACGCCCATGCCGTCGCCGACGATGAGGATGACGTTCTTAGGGGCGGTTTCCTTTCTTGCGCAGCCGCACAGCAGCACCGCGGCGGCCATAAACAAAGGGATTATCAGTCTTTTCATCTTTTTTGTTGTTTGTTTTTCAAAATGCAAATATACGAAAAAAAGTGGAAGGGCAAAGGCTCTTCCACTTTTTTGTTCAGTGTATGGTCACCGACTACTTCACGATGAGCTTGCGGATGGCCGTGGTGCGCTCGCCCGTGATGCGGACGAAGTAGGCGCCCTTGGCATATCCTCTCACGTCAATCGTGACGTCGCTGTCGGCGTTGGTCCTGTACACCTCGCGGCCATTGAGGTCGACCACCGTGACGGTGCTCTCACCCTCGATGCCGCGGATGGTGACCGCTGTGCTGGCAGGGTTCGGGTAGAGGGTCACGTTGCCGCTCAGCACGTCGTCGATGCCGTTGGCTTGAGGCGTGGTGAAGGTGTGGCGCTCGCTCCAGGCCGAGGTGATGCCTTCGGCGCAGACAGCACGGACATAGACGTCGTAGGAGGTCTCATCCTCGAGGCCGGTCAGCTGGACGCTGTTGGTCGTCGAGGTGACGGTGGTGCCGTTGCCGGTGGTGAAGGCCACGTCACCGTACTCGATTTCGTAGCTGGCGGCACCGGTCGCGGTCCAGGTGATGGTGACGCTGGTGGCGGCGAGGTTAGAGTGGCCGACGCCGGTCACAGGCTGGCAAGTGACGGTGGTCAGGTCCACGGTGTCGCTCCACGGGCTCTTCCAGTTGGCATCGCACACGGCACGCACGGCGACGCTGTAGGTCACGCCGGCGTTAAGGCCGGTGACATCCACACTGGGTGTGCCGGTCACGTTGTAGGTAGCGTCGTAGAGGGGCGAGGCGCAGAAGACGCGCACCTCCCAGTCGTTCTCGGCCTCGCCGAGGGTCCAGCTGACGGTGGCACCGTCGTAGGACTCGTCGCTGACAGTGACAGCGGTCGGCACGGCGCACGGGTGGCGCAGCGTGGTGACGGGGATAGTAACCCAGTTGCTGGTGCTGTTGCCGCAGGCGGCACGCACGCCGACAGTGTACTGTGTCTGCTCGGTCAGGCCGGTGAAGGTGTAGAAGGTGTCGGTGACGGGCGTCACACTGGTGGGCTCAGTCCAGGCACCCTCGACGATAGTCACCTCGTAGCCGTCGGCCTCACCCGTCCAGGCGAGGGTAATGTCAAGCTCGCCGGCGATAGTGTCAACCACCAGAGGCTCGTCGCAAGGTGTTGCCGTGCAGGCGTAGAAGCGGATGTCGTTACGATAGGCTGTGGAGTAGCAGCTGGAGGTGATGTTGCTGCTGCCGTACTCGTACTCATAGGTGTCGTTGGCGAAGCGCACGGAGGCGCCGACACCAGCATTATGGGAGGCGAAGCGGTAGCCGCTGGCGGCATACCCTGTGGAGTCGGCCACAACCATCACCACGATGTTGTCTGTGCCGTTGTACTCGAAGGGAGTGGAGAAGAGGAACTCGTTCCAGCCCTGCACGCAGTTGAAGTCACCATCGTAGACAAGCTGCATGGTGCTCTCGTCAACCCAGTTGCCATTTGCGGCGGTGTCCGCCGTGTGGGCAAGGTATATCTTGGCTTGGTAGCCGTAGAGCGGGGTCGAGTAGAGGTAATTGTAGGCAACGCTGGTGATGGTGGTGGCACCGCCGAGCTCGTTGGCGCGGTAGATTTGCTGCGAAGCCGAATGGCGGTAGTAGTGGCTCATGGGAATGTACTCGTTGGTTCCCGAGGCGGTATCCTCGATGGCGAGGACATTGCTCTCGCTGCAACGGGTGGTGAAGGCAACCGTGTCGCTGACGGCAGTGACAGCACCGCCGCAGGTGAGCTCGACAAAGACCCGGTAGGTCGTCGAGGAAAGCAGACCGCTCAGCTGGAGGGGCGAAGTGCTTCCGGAGACCGAGGTGACGGCATTGTTGTTCGGACCCAGCACGGTGGCCGTGTAGGTGGCACCGGCGTTGATGCCGAGACCCGGAGTGAAGTTCACCTTGGCGCTGTCGGCCGTGATGTCACTGATGCGCACCGAGGCAAAGTCTTCGGCGCAGTCGGGCATGCTGCGGATGATGAGGTCGTCGACATAGATGGCGCCACCGTAGGAGCCGCTGTTGTTGTAGCGGATAGCGAAGTGGTAGACCGAGCTGGTGTCGCCGATACTATCAGTGTTGAAAGAGTAGTTGACCTGGGAATAACTGGTGCCGGGCACAGTGAGCACGGGGATGAAGGTGGAGTCGTTGCTCGGGTCGGTCATGAAGCCGGCCTCGAAGCCGTAGCTGCCGCCGCCATAGACCCAGAAGCTGACATACAGCTTATCCATCGACTCGCCGGTGAGGGCGGGGCTGATGGCCATGGGGTGCTTGTTGGAGTTGGCGTAGAAGTAGAGGGCTCCATGGCCACTATGGACATAGCTGCTGCTGGAGGAGGTGGTGGTGTAGACATAGGGAGTGGCATTGCCGTAGTTGTCGGCCGCGGTGTTCTTCACGGTCCAGCAGTTGGGCACCGCATACTGGGCATAGCTCTCGAAGTCTTCAGCGTAGGGCAGCGTGATGGTGGCACACTCGGTGGCAAAGGCGCCACGGAGGGCGATGGCCGTGTCGGTGCCGTAGGCCACGATGGAATAGGTGTAGTTGGTGCCGGACGACAAGCCGGTGACGTTGACGCTGGTGCCGGTGGAGGTGTAGGTGTTGCCGTCGATGGTCACCTCATAGCTGGTGGCGTTGGTGGCGCTCCAGTTGATGGTGGCACTGTTGGGGGTGACGGCCGTCACCCAGGTGCTGTCGGGACGATGGGTGGCGGGGGCACGCTGCACGTGTACATTGTAGAGGTAGAAGTAGCCATAGGTGTTGCCACCGGGAACCAGGCTGGAGCGGAAGGCCACATGAACCGTGTCGCTGGCCGTGAGGCCGGGCACACCGTCGGTGAAGAACTCATACTCGGCAGCCGAATTGCTGGTCACCTGGACGAGGGGGATGAAGGTGGTGGGGTCGCTGGGGTCGGTCATCACGCCGGCCTGATCCAGAGGATTGTTGGACTGGTAGCCGGTGAAGGTAACATACAGGTTGTTGGCCGACTCGGGGATGCGAGGCGTGGCAGCCATGTTGCTACCAGTGGACGAGGCATAAATGTACACGTATCCCGAGGTGCCGTTATTATAGGCGTAAGGATAGGTGTCGTAGGCGGTGGAATACGACTCGGGCGAGTACCAGCAGATGGGCATCTCGTCGTTGTAGTCGCTGTTGAAGTCGGTAAGGAAGCTATAGTTCCACGGCAGGGTGATGTCGCTGCACTCGGTAGCCACGCGCACGGGCAGCGAGTAGTTCGAGGTGTCGCCGGCCGAGCAGATGGCGGCCACCGAAACCCAGTAGTAGGCCGAGGGCTGCAGACCCGTGACGGTGTAGGGCTTGGTGGTGGCCACGTATGAGGTGGTGGCGCCGTCCTCGTCGGTGAGGCGGAGGCTCCAAGCCTGGGCAGGCGTGACATCGGTCCATCCGAAGGTGATGCTGCCGGTGGTGGCGCTGGCCACAGCGACATTGGTCGGGGTGATGCAGGTGGGGCAGGAGGTCATAGCCGAGGCAATCACCGAGCCGCCAGCCACACCAGTCATGGTGCTGTCAGAGGCTATGATTGCTCCGGTACCGTTCGTAATGGTGTAGCCTGCCACAGCCACAGCATCGGGATAGTACGAGGCGTAGGTACCTGCATTGTAGACAACCTGCACGCTGTCGCCGGCGCAGACAGAGAACTGGTAGTCGACGGACGTCGGGTCGCTGTAGTTCGTGGAGGTGGTGCCTCTCAGAATGCCGTTCTGGTAGACAGAGACCGACATATCGGCGTAGTACCAGGCGTTATAGGAGCTGCCATAGGGATTGTAGTCGCCATTGAGGTTGACATAGACGTCGCAGGCCAGGCCAGCGCAGGCGGTGGCGGCGCTGATGGTGGCGAAGTCGCTCATCACGCTCTCGCTGCAGACGGTGGCCACACCGACGGTGTGGAGATGGTTGTCGGTGAGACCGGTGAAGGTGTAGGAGGTGGTGGTGACGTTGGTAGCCACGGTGACGCCATCGACACTGACGGCCCACGTGTCGTCGTCCTCGCTACTGGGGGTCCAGTGGATGGTGATGCTGTTGGCGCTGGTCGAATCGACCACCACAGAAGTAACGCCCAGGCAGGTGGGGCAACCCACGAAGGAAGCGAGGACCTCGCCAGTGTAGTAGTCGGGGCCACTGCCCGAAATGACCTCTATGCCCGCGCGGCGGACAGTGAAGGTAACGTCACTAGGGTAGCTGCCGGAAGTATAGGTGAGGGTCACGGAGTCGCCGGCGCAGATGGGATAGCTGTCGGAGCCGGTGGAACCGTCCAATATGGTGAACGAGGTGACCAGGTCGCTGCCGACGTAGACATTGACGGCATTGCCGCCCCAACCGTCGCCGTATTCATCATCCATGTCGATGGTCAGCAGGCAGTAATCGGCACCGCAAGCAGTGCGGATGCTGGGACCCTGGCGCCAGGCGCTGGTGTCGTCGCTGCAGATGGAACGCACCCAGACATTGTAGTTGGTGCTGGGAGTCAGACCAGTGATAACGATAGCGGTGTCGCCTTCCGTCAGGTAGAGGCCGTTGTCCTCCGTGAGGACGTCGGGGTTGGTGCCGGTGGTCAGGGCCACCTGGTAGTCGTCGGCACCGGTGCCGTTCCAATGCAGGCCCACCAGGTTGTGTCCCACCGTGTCGACCGCCACGGCGTCGGGACGGGCGCAGGTGCTGTAGCGCGAGATGGCGACACTGTAGAGGTAGGCGTAGCCGTAGCTGGCGGTGGTGGTGGCGCGGAAGGCCAGCCAGATGCTATCCACATCGTCGGACACCGAAGAGGTATTGAACACGTAGTCGGCACGGCTGGAGCCGGTGATGCTGTCGAGGACCACGAAGGTGCTGGCCGAGTCGGGGTTGGTCAAATAGCCGAAGTAGAGCTTGGAGGGGTTATAGGAAGACACATAACCGTTCACCTCCACGTTGATGGCGTTGGGGGCCAGGTTACCCACGCGCGGCAGGACCACCATGTTGGGCTCGTCCTCGCGGGGATAGAAGTAGACATAGTTGGAATAGGTGTACACATACGGGTAGACAGTGCTATAGCTGGTGACGGTCTCCGGGGCGGTCCAGCAGAAAGGCAGCCGCGAGACGGGGTCTTGAGTGGCGACCATGTCGGTGATGCTGTAGGGAGCATTGATAAAGTCGGCACACTCGGTGCGCACCGAGAGGGTGCGGGCCAGGCTGGTGTCGTCGCAGAGGGCCACCACGTCGATGGTGTAGAGCGTCGAGGGCGAGAGCTCCTCGAAGACATAGAACGTGTCGTAGACGTCAATCCACTCGCCGCCGTTGAGGCGCACGGCATAGCCCGTCTCGCTGCCGCCGCTGGGGCTCCAGGAGATGGCGATGGTGTCGGAGGTGACGGTGTCGACCGTCAGGGAGCGCACCTCGGCGCAGCCGTCGTACTCCACAATCGACAGGTCGTCAATCATCACATAGGTCCGGCCGGTGTAGCGCAGGCCCATGCGGGTGGCGTTGCCGCTGTAGGAGGGGAAGTAGACGTTGTACTGCTGGTAGCTGGTGGTGAGGTTCAGGCGGTCGAAGGGGACAAACACCGTGTCGTCCTCGATGACGCCGGCCTCGAACACCACGTTGTCGGGATTGCCGCAATAGGCCCAGAAGGAGAGGCGGGTGCCGCTGACCGACGGGATGACGGGCAGGGCCGCCACCTCGGTGGCGAGGGCGCTGCTCTCGAACTCATAGTAGAAGCTGCCGCTGTGGGCATTGTTGGAGTACTCGTAGACGCTGGGGAAGGTGCCGCTGTTGCTGGTGCCCGTGCTCAGGGCGTCCCAGCAGAAGTAGTTCTGGCCGCCGATGCCGTCCTCAAAGCCGGTGCTGTAGGGCAAGGAGTTCACACCACAGCCCGTGCGGAACGAACCGCCGAGGCTGACGCTGTTGTCGCCCCCGGCGCAGTTCACCTGCACGCGATAGTAGTAGACCGTGTTGGCCTCGAGGCCGGTGAGGACGGCCGAGGAACTGGAGGAAGTCGCGGTGAGGGTGTCGTCGGCAGTGGCGTTGGCAGGCCAACAGGTGACGGTGTAGCTGGCGCCGGTGTTCAAGGCATCGACCCAGTTGATGGTGGCACTGCTGCTGTCGATGTTGCTGACGCTGTAGCTGGAGATGGCGGGGCAGGTCACAGCCGTGCCGCCGGTGAAGGTGAAGGTGGTCTTCGGAATGAAGTTGTACTGCGTAGCACTATTAGAGCCGTAGGTATGCAGGCTGGAGCCCGTGGAGGTGACACCATAGAAATAAGCGCCGGCATAATTGCCGCCAACAAGGGAGCGCACCTCAATCAGCAGGTTGCCGCCCTGATAGGTGTAGGCGCTGTCGAAGGTGACGGTCATGGTGTTCGATGTGCCGTCCAGCGTGCCGGTGTAGACCAGCGAGGCGTCGGTCATGTCCACGAAGGAAGTCAGCGTCACGTCGTTCACCTCCTTGATGCGGATGTACATCGTGGCCGTCCAGGCCGAGGTGGCAGTCGACTGGATGTAATAGGTCAGGCCGGTGATGCTGCCGCCGGTCATGCCGACGGTGGTCGTCGCAGCGGCAATCTCGCTGGCAGGATAGATTACCTGCGACCGGTTGGCCTCATCCATCCATGAGCCGTAGACAGGCACATACGAGTTGGTCTCGGTGCCGTCGGCCACTGTCAGGGTGTTCTGGGCACCCACTGCCCACGGGGCGGCCAGCATGGCCACCAGGGCAATCATTTGTAGAAGCTTTTTCATAAAATGTGTTTTAGTTAATAAGATTTTATTTTACTTTGTATTTATTCTTTCCATTCCCTCGGACCTTCAGCCTCACCCCCGCCGTCCAACCATCCCACCAACTCCAATCCACACACAACCTACATACTATCAATCATTTACAAAAACATACAGTTCTAAAACCATAATGCAAAAATACTCATTTTCCCGAACCTGACATACTTTTTTTTTACACATCATTGTTAATTGTTTGACGCTCAATCCCACCCCATGCAATATTTAACTCTTTTTAACCAGCGCGCGGTCCCGCCGCAGCCTCCCCCCTCTCTCCCCCGCCTCCGGGCAGGGTTTCCTCCGCCATTTTTACGGTAGTATTACGGTAGTATTACGGTAGTATTACGCTTTGAAAGCGTAATACTACCGTAATACTACCGTAATACTACCGTAAAAATGGCGGAGGATGTACATGCTCAATCTGTCTTTTATGTCCGCAAGAACTCTCCTTGCTCTAATAATAACGCAAAAAAACACCCGAAAACCTACAACAGGGTATTGAAAAAATGCAACAATGTGGTTTCCAGCACCCTGCAACTACCTCGCCTAATCTTTTTTCTCGCGCTCGCGTATAATTCAATATTTTTTCGTAAATTTGCACCCTGAAAACAACAGGTACAAACGATGGAAAACAGCACCTATATACCACAATCCCAACAGATGATCGTCACGCTGGAGGACAATGTCGCGGTGTCGGAAATCAGAAAAGTGCTTCTGCACATCAGGGGCATCGCCTCGGTGCAGCTCGACGAGCGACCGAGGGTCACGCCGGCGTTGCGCACCAAGATAAGGAAGGCCCGCGAGGAGTCGGCCCAGGGCGAGACGGTGGTGTGCAGCACGCCCGAAGAGATGCAGCAATACTTCGACACGTTTCCATATTAAGCCGATGGGTCCGGAAGGACTAAACGGAAGACCTGAAAAATATTATCACAGTGAGCAACAGAACCCTTTTTAGCGGCCGGATGAAGATGGCCGACATGATAGCGACCAACTACGACCTAATCCTTATGCTGCCTCGGTTCGGCATCCCCCTGGGGTTCGGCGACAAGAGCGTGCGCGAGGTGTGTCGCGAGCACGGCGTGGCGGAGAATTTCTTCCTCACGGTGTGCAATATCTACACTTTCGACGACTACCGGCCCGACGCTGACGAGCGGGTGGGCATAGACAGCCGGATGGTGGTGGAGCACCTGCGGGCGAGCCACCGCTACTATATCGACGAGCGCCTGCCGCACCTGCAGCATCACCTGGACCACATCGCCGAGAAGGCCGGCCAGCAGTCGGCCACGATACTGAAGAAATACTTTGCCGACTACTGCCGCGAGGTGCGCGACCACGTGCGGCGCGAGGAGAAGAACCTGACCGAGCTGCTGGAGGGTACCGGCACCGGCATCAGCGACCGCTACCAGAAGAGCCACGACAACATCAAGGACAAGCTGAGCGACCTGACGCAGATTATCTACAAGTACATCCCCGGCGAGCGGCTGAACGAGGAGATGATGGAGCTGGTGTTCGACATACTGCAACTGAGCCGCGACCTGGAGAAGCACGCCGAGATAGAGGAGCTGATGCTGGCGCCGGCGGAGGACTACGACCTCAGCGAGCGCGAGCTGGAGGTGCTCGAGCTGGTGGCCCAGGGCCTCTCGAGCAAGGAGATTGCCGGCAGGCTGAAGATTGCCGTGAACACGGTGAACACGCACCGCAAGAGCATCACCCGCAAGACGGGTATCAAGAGCGTGGCCGGCCTGGCGGTGTATGCGATGCTGAAGAAGAACTGAACTCCCCGCCTGCGGCGGTAATCCATAAATCCAATCCGGATTTCGGGATTACGCGTAGCGGGAGATTAAAACAAAGATAATGGAAAAGAGCTTGAAGATTATCAGGATTGTATTGGCGGCGGCGATGCTGCTGGGCATGACCGCCTTGCTGCTCGACGCCACGGGGCTGCTGTACCGGTGGCTGGGATGGATGCCCAAGGTGCAGCTGCTGCCAGCGCTGCTGGCCGGCAGCTTCGGACTGGTGGCCGCCATGCTGGTGGTGACGCTGCTGATAGGGCGCTTCTACTGCGCCGTGGTGTGTCCGATGGGGGTGTTCCAGGACATCTTCGTCTGGGCGCACAAGCTCCTCTTCGGCAAGAAGCACCCCTACCGCTACCACAAGCCCCAGAACTGGCTGCGCTATGCGGTGCTGGCGGCGTTCGTACTGCTGATGGTGCTGGGGCTGAACGGCATAGCCATACTGATAGCCCCCTACAGCGCCTATGCCCGCATGGTGACGGGCCTGCACGCCACGGGAGCCGCGCAGTGGGTGGCCATCGTCACGCTGGCGGTCATCGGGGTGATGAGCTTCGTGTGGGGCCGCCTGTGGTGCAACACCATATGCCCCGTGGGTTCGCTGCTGAGCCTCGTGAGCCGCTACCGCCTGTTCGGCATCCGCATCGACGCCGACAAGTGCGTGGGCTGCCACAAGTGCGAGCGCGGCTGCAAGGCCATGTGCATTGACATCGACGGCGGCCGCAAGGTGGACCACTCGCGCTGTGTGGACTGCTGGAACTGCCTGGCGGAGTGCCCGGTGGGGGCCATCGAGTTGAAAGTTGAAAGTTCAAAGAAGAAAGATGATGGCAACGCACCGGACGGCTCGCGGCGCAAGTTTGTGGCCGGCACGGTGGCCGTGGGGGCCGCCATGGCCGTGCAGGCCCAGGAGCAGAAGATGGACGGCGGCCTCGCCGCCATCGCCGGCAAGCAGGTGCCCGACCGCACGACGCCCCTCAAGCCCTTCGGCGCCAGGAGCCTGAAGCACTTCGCCAAGCACTGCACCGGCTGCCAGCTGTGCGTCAGCCAGTGTCCGGAGAAGGTGCTGCGCCCCTCGACCCGGCTGGAGACCTTCATGCAGCCCGAACTGAACTACACGGACGGCTACTGCCGCATGGCCTGCACGCGCTGCAGCGAGGTGTGCCCCGCCGGCGCCATACAGCCCATCAGCAAGGAGGAGAAGACGGCCATCAGCATCGGCCGTGCCGTGGTGCTGAAAGACAACTGCATAGGCTGCGGCAGCTGCGCCCGCCACTGCCCCGCCGCGGCCATCAGCATGGTCGACGGCAAGCCTGCCGTCAACGAGAGCCGCTGCCTGGGCTGCGGAGCGTGCGAGTACTACTGCCCCGCCCGCCCCGTGACAGCCATCTATGTGGAAGGACGTGAGGAACATGGGGAGTTCTAAATTCTAATTTCTAATTTCTAAATTCTAAGTTCTAAGTGCTAAGTTTTTTTTCTTCTGAATGCAATAAAAACAAAAAACAGAATACTAAAGAGATGAACATCAAACAAACACTTATCGACTTCGTCAAGTACATGGGTACTTGGAAGTTTTGGAAAGAGCTGGTCATTATGACCCTCGGCATGGCCGTCACCGCTGCGGCGGTATATTACTTCCTGGTGCCCAGCAAGCTCATCATCGGCACCATCTCGGGCTTGAGCATCGTGCTGGTCAACATCTTCGGAGGCAACCTGGGCAACTGGATTATGGGCATCAACATCGTGCTTCTCATCCTGGCGTTCCTGCTCATCAACAAGGAGTTCGGCGCCAAGACGGTCTACACGGCCCTCATCCTGGGTCCGCTGACCAACTTCTGGGATGCCGTGTTCCCGTGGCAGAACATTGCCAACCCCAACCCGGTGACCGGCACGCCGAGCGTGATGGGAGACCCGTGGCTGGACCTGTGCTGCTTCGTGCTGCTGCTCTCGGCCTCGCAGGCCCTGATGTTCAGCATCAACGCCTCGACCGGCGGCCTCGACATCCTGGCCAAGATAGTGAACAAGTACCTGCACTTCGACATCGGCACGTCGGTGTCGATTGCCGGTGCCGTCATCTGCTGCACGGCCTTCTTCATCAACCCCTTCCGCATGGTCATCATCGGCCTCATCGGCACCTGGATCAACGGGCTGGTGGTCGACTACTTCACGGCCTCGCTGAACAACCACAAGCGCCTCTGCATCGTGTCGAAAGACTATGAGCGCATCAGGCAGTACATCATCGGCACGCTGCACCGCGGCTGCACCCTGTACGAGGTGACGGGCGGCTACAGCGGCGAGAAGAGCATCGAGCTGGAGGTGCTGCTCAACAAGGACGAGTTCAGCAAGATACTGGCCTGGATGAAGGAAGAGAAAATCGACGCCTTCTCCACCGCCGGCAACGTCAGCGAGGTGTATGGCTTCTGGGCCAGCGGCAAGCGGAGGAAGCAGATGCAGGAGCAAATAGCGAAACGATAAAACAATATGGATAGACGAAACTTCTTGAAAGTGATGGCCGGAGGGGCTGTGGCCGGGGCCGCCGTGGCGGCGGGCTGCAAGCACCCCAACAGCCAGAAGGCCGAAGGCTACCAGGCCGGCGAGGTGCCCGTGGGCGGGATGACCTACCGCACCGACAAGCACGGCCAGCAGGTGTCCCTGCTGGGCTTCGGCATGATGCGCCTGCCCGTTGAAGGCGGCGGGAGCCTGCGCGACAACCCCGATGCACGCCTCGACCAGGAGCAGATTAACCGCATGGTGGACTACGCCATCGAGCACGGGGTGAACTACTTCGACACCGCCCCCGTCTATATGCGCGGCATGTCGGAGGAGGCTACCGGCATCGCCCTCAAGCGCCATCCGCGCGAGAAGTGGATGATTGCCACCAAGATGAGCAACTTCCGCAACTGGTCCCCGGAGGCCAGCCTGAAGATGTACCGCGAGAGCTTCGAGAAGCTTCAAGTCGACCATATCGACTACTACCTGCTGCACTCGTTCGGCGGCGTGGACCCCGACGGCACGAGCGACTTCGAGAAGCGTTTTGTCGACAACGGCATGCTGGACTTCCTGCTCAAGGAGCGCGAGGCGGGCCGCATCAGGAACCTCGGCTGGTCGTTCCACGGCCTGCAGTCGGAGTTCGACAAGGTGGTGGCGCTCGACGACCGGTACCACTGGGACTTCGCACAGATACAGATGAACTACGTGGACTGGCACTACGCCCACGAGATAGAGGAGGAGAACGTCAACGCCAACTACCTCTACGGTGAGCTGGACCGCCGCGGCATTCCCATCGTCATCATGGAGCCGCTGCTGGGCGGCCGCCTGGCGACCCTCAACGAGCCGTTGGCCAAGCGGCTGAAGGAGCGCGAACCGGACCGCTCGCTGGCGTCGTGGGCCTTCCGCTACCTCGGCATGTTCCCCCGCATTATGACGTCGCTGAGCGGCATGAGCGCCCTGGAGCACGTGGAGGACAACGTGCGCAGCCACTGCCCCTGCGCCCCGCTGGCCGACGACCAGATGGCCCTGCTGGACCGCGTGGCCGACGAGTACGCCCACTTCCCCGTCATCCCCTGCACCACCTGCCAATACTGCATGCCCTGCCCCTACGGGCTCGACATACCGGGTATCTTTTCGTTCTACAACAAAAGCCTGTCGGAGGGCAACATAGCCAGCGAGGGCACCGTGGAACAGAAGGAGTACCGCCGCGCCCGCCGCGCCTTCCTCACCACCTATGACAAGAGCATCGAGCGCCTGCGCCAGGCCGACCACTGCATAGGCTGCGGCGAATGCCTCAAGCACTGCCCCCAAGGCATCAAGATACCCGAGAAGATGCGCATGATAGAAGATTACACGAACAAACTTAAAGACTCATTGGTATGAAACTGTTGTTTTTAGGCACCTGGGAAATCATTGTCATCGTCCTTGTGGTGCTGCTCCTCTTCGGTGGCAAGAAGATTCCGGAGCTGATGAAAGGGCTCGGCAAAGGCGTCAAGAGCTTCAAGGACGGCGTGAACGGCATTGAAAATGAGAAAAATGAAAAAGAAGAAATGAAAAATGAGAAATAAGGCTTCGCGTCGGTCTTTTTCCATTTCTCATATCTCATTTCTGGATTTTTCATGACTTTCTGGGAGCACCTCGACGAACTGCGGCGACGCCTGTGGTACGTGCTGCTGGCCACCCTGGCGGCGGCCGTGGCCTGCTTCTGCTTCAAGGAGCAGCTCTTCGCCGTGGTGCTGGCCCCCAAGCCGGCCGACATGACCCTCATCAACGTCGAGCTCACCCAGCAGTTCCTCATCCACATGCGCGTGGCCCTCTGGGGCGGACTGATCGTCGTCTCGCCCTACATCCTCTACCAGCTCTTCGCCTTCGTGGCCCCGGGCCTCTACGCCGTCGAGCGCCGGGCCGCCATCCGCGCCGTGGCCGCCGGCTACCTCCTCTTCCTGGCCGGCGTGGCCCTCAACTACTTCATTATCTTTCCTTTCACCGTCCGCTTCCTCGGCGGCTACCAGGTGAGCGCCGACGTGCAGAACACCATCACCCTCAGGAGCTACATCTCCGTCCTCGGCGTGATGAGCCTGGTGATGGGCGTCGTCTTCGAGCTGCCCGTGCTCTGCTGGCTGCTGGCCAAGATCGGGGTGCTCAAGGCCAGCTTCATGCGCCGCTACCGCCGCCACGCCGTGGTGGTCATCCTCATCCTCGGCGCCGTCATCACCCCCACCGGCGACCCCTTCACGCTGGCCCTGGTCAGCGTACCCATCTACCTCCTCTGGGAGGCCAGTATATTGATTGTCAAACACACCGAACGATGAAACACATAGTCACCCTTTCCCTTGCGGTCCTCTTGCTGACCGCCTGCCGTCCCACCGTCCCGGCCCTGTCGCCGGACGAAAGCTGTGCCGACGCCCTGATGGCCTATGCCGCCGATTACCCCGCCGCCGAGCCGCAGGACCTCTACAAGCTGGTCTTCCAGGACCTCTACGGCCCCGGCCACCTGCTGACCGACAGCGCCGCCTGTGCATACTATATCAACGACGAGCTGGCGTCGATGGCCGACAGCAACGGCCTGCCCGACTACAGCTACACGCTGTGCGACAACCGCTTCGTGCGCGTCAATCTGCTGCTGGTGCAGAAAGGGGTGCTCAGCGTGGAGCAGCTCACGTCGGCCGTGATGCGCAGCGCCCAGGGCCTCCCCCAGCCCGACCACCGCTTCGTGATGAGCCATAGCGCCGCCTTCAAGGCCGCCTACGACCCCCACTACCGCATCGTCCGCAGCGACATCTTTGAACAAGAACTGCTTCCCCTCATACAATCCGCCCAATGACAAAGAGACTGATTCCGGCCCTACTCCTGTTGCTGTCCTCGCTTCTGCCCGTCCAGGCGCAAGTCTTCCCCTGGCAGGACACCAAGAAGACTCTGGACGAGCGGGTGGAGTGGCTTGTGCAGCACCTGACGCTTGACGAGAAGCTCTCGCTCATGGTGCACCAGAACCCCGCCATCGAGCGCGTGGGCCTGCCGGCCTACAGCTGGTGGAACGAGGCGCTGCACGGCGTGGCGCGTGCCGGCGAGGCCACGGTCTACCCCATGCCCATCGCCCTGGCGGCCACCTTCGACCCGCAGCTGGTGCGCAATGTGTTCAACAATGTAGCCATGGAGGCTCGCCTCAAGTACCACCAGGCGCAGGATACCGGCTACTACGGCGACTATGCGGGCCTCACCTTCTTCACGCCTAACATCAACATCTTCCGCGACCCGCGTTGGGGACGTGGCATGGAGACCTACGGCGAGGACCCGTACCTTACCGCCATGATGGGGCTGGCCTGCGTCAACGGGTTGCAGCACGCCTACGACTATTTCGACGGCGGAGAGCCCGACCCTGTGGAGCTCAGCGCGGCAGCCTGCCTGAAGCACCTGGCGGTGCACAGCGGCCCCGAGGGGGTGCGCCACGAGTTCGACAGCCGCGTCAGTGAGCGCGACCTGCGCACCACCTACCTCCCCGCCTTCGAGTACATCATACGCAACAGCGACGTGCAGCAGGTGATGTGCGGATACAACCGTATCAACGGCGAGCCGTGCTGCACGAACAGAGCTCTATTTGATATTCTCCGCAATGAATGGCAGTACGACGGCCTGCTGGTGACCGACTGCTGGGCGCTGAACGACGCCTACGAGCTCGACACCGTCATCCCGCGCCACCGCACCCATGCCAGCGCGGCGCTGGCCTATGGCGACGCCTTCGGCATGGAGGTGGACCTCGAGTGCGGCAGCGGCCTGCCGGCCCTGAAGAAAGCCGTCAGCTACGGCTACGTGCCTGAAAGCAAAATTGATGAGCATGTGCGCCGCATCCTGCGCACACGTCTGCGCGCCACTGAACAGACTTCCCGTTCGGCCATCGTCACGGCCGAGACCCTTAACGTCACGCCATCGTCCATGGTGCTGCTCAAGAACACTGGCGTGCTGCCACTCAAGGAAGGCGAGCACCTGCGTCTGGAAGGACCCAACGCGTGGGACAGCCTGATGCCGCTGGGCAACTATAACGGCACGCCACGGCACACCGTCACCCTCGGCGAGGCCTTGGGGCACTACCAAGCCCTCAGTGCCGGCGACGGCAAGACGCTGGTCTACGCCGGCGGCCTCAACCCCCAGCTCGAGGGCGAGGAGCTGCCGGTGGAGAAAGAGGGGTTCTACAAGGGCGACCGCACCCTGATAGAGCTCCCCCAAGAGCAGGTGGAGGAAATCAAGGCCTTCAAGGCCCAAGGCTACCGCGTGGTCCTGGTGCTCTGCACCGGCAGCGCCATCGCGCTGGAGAATGTCATCGACGACTGCGACGCCGTGCTGATGGCCTGGTATGGCGGTCAGGACATGGGCACCGCCGTGAAGCAGCTGCTCTTCGGCCAGCGCGACGACTTCGGACGCCTGCCCGTCACCTTCTACCGTTCCACCGCCGACATGCCCGACTTCAGCGACTACGCCATGCAGGGCCGCACCTACCGCTACGCCGACCGCTCGCGCGTGGAGTTCCCCTTCGGCTTCGGCTACAGCTACAGCTTCTTCTCCATCAAAGAGCCTTCGGTGTCCGAGGCCGACTTCACCGTCAGCGGCACCCTCAGCCTGTGCAACACCGATGCCCCCGACGCCACTCGGCACAGCACCGTGGTGCAGGTGTACCTGAAAAGCGAGGGCGACCCCATGGCTCCCGTCAAGCAACTCATCGGCTTGGCTCCCGTCGCCTTCGTCAAGGACGGGCCGACCCTCAAACCCTTCCTCATCAAGCTCGACCCCTACTGGTTCCGCCAGTACAACCCCCTGACCGAGCGCATGGAAGAGCCCGCCGACGGCACCCGCTTCACCCTCCAGGTGGGCTTCAGCAGCGACGACCGCGACCTAATAGACATACCCTATACCTATCACAACAGAAAATAAATTTTGCCATATCGGAAAAAATAATTATCTTTGCAGAATAAAAGCATCCACCAATGGCAAAGGAAAGCACAGACACTAAAGAGGTTAGGGTAATTTCCAAGATACAGAAAATCTGGGAAGACAAGTTGGCTGTGAGCAAATGCATTAGAGAAGGAGGTGACCTTGGAGAACTTGCACACAAGCGAAACATCGTGTTCGCCCACCCCTTTACCTTATGAAGTATTCGCGACATCGTATGGGTACGAATTTGTAACCCAGGACGGTGCACAATACACTTTGTCATTTATCAAGATACACAACACCAATCCCCTGTACTCTTTTTCCATCGATAGGAATACAGAAAAAGGTCACCCCGACGAGAGGGTGAAAGCTACGATTATCAGCGTGCTCACGAAATTCTTTGAGCAAGAGTACAACGCCATGCTGTACACATGCGACATCTCGGATGGAAAACACTTTGCTCGGTTCAGGCTGTTCTCTCAATGGCTGGAGCCATTCAAAGATGTTTATCAACGGGAAGCCTACTGTGTAGACAATTTATTGTCCTCCATCATCGTCCGGCGAGACAATCCGCTTGCAAAAGAGATGATTAACATTTTCAAGGACCTATACGAAACAACTGTAAAAGCATCACAATAAAAAAAACATGAGGTCAACTTTACTGGCAACTGCCATCTTTACCCTTCTTTCTCTCAACTATCAGTATGCCAACGCCCAGCACGACAGCATCACCGAGAGCGACCCCGTCATCGTGCAACGCATCGGCGAGTGGCAGGACCTGAAGTTCGGCTTTATGATGCACTGGGGCATCTATGCCCAGTGGGGCACGGTGGAGAGCTGGAGCATCTGCAACGAGAGCTGGATAGTGCGCGAACGCATCGGCAAGGACGGGCGTCCGGTGAAGGGCACCAAAGACGGCGACTACTACCAGTACAAGCAAGCCTACCAAGACCTGGACAAGACCTTCAACCCGCAGCACTTCGACCCGCAGGGGTGGGCCGCGGCGGCCAAGAGGGCTGGCATGCGCTATGTGGTCTTCACCACCAAGCACCACGACGGCTACTGCATGTTCGACAGCCGTTATACCGACTACACCAGCATGCACAGCCCCGCCCGCACCGACTTCACGCGCGGCGTGGTCGACGCCTTCCGCGCCCAAGGCCTGTGGACGGGACTCTACTTCAGCAAGCCCGACTGGCATTGCGACGACTACTGGGCCCACGAGTGGGCCACGCCGGACCGCAACGTGAACTACTCCATCGCCGACCACCCCGACCGCTGGCAGCGATACTGCAACTTCACCTACAACCAGATACGCGAGCTGACGCACAACTACGGCTCCGTCGACATCCTCTGGCTCGACGGCGGATGGGTGCGCCCGGAGTGGAGCGTCAACGACGAGACCCGTCCGTGGCTCGGCTGCAGCGGACAGGTGCAGGAACTCGACATGCACCGTCTGGCCTCCATCGCACGCGAGAAGAACCCGCAGATGATTATCGTGGACCGCTCGGTTGGCGGCCGCTACGAGAACTACCGCACGCCTGAGAAGCAGGTGCCCGACACCCTCCTGCCCTACCCCTGGGAGACCTGCATGACCATGGGCGACAGCTGGAGCTATGTGCCGGGCGACAACTACAAGAGCACCAAGACCCTCATCCACATGCTCTGCGACGTGGTGGCCAAGGGAGGCAACCTGCTGCTCAACGTGGGTCCCGACGCCGACGGCAACCTGCCCGCCGAGGCCTTGCAACGCATGGAGGAGATGGGTCGCTGGCTCGACAAGAACGGACACGCCATCTACGGCACACGCCCCCTGGCACCCTACTGCGAAGGGAACATCCGCTACACGCAGAGCAAGGACGGCAAGCATCAATACGCCATCACGCTCACCGACGAAGCCCCTTACGCCATCGTGCGGGAGCTGAAGAAGGGTAAACGCAAATAGCAAGCCCTCTCCCACAAGCCTGATTTTCCTGTCATTAGTTACAGTTCAACTTGAGTTCGACTTGAAATCAAGTCGAACTCAAGTTGAACTCAAAATAATCGATTGAAGATAAGCGCAATGCGAATATGCCTTATTGGGCATAGCGTCGCATCCAGGTCATCTGCTTGCGGGCATAGTGCCATGTGTTGAGCTTGATGGCTGCCACAGCCTCGTCGAGCGGGACCTGCCCGTCGAGCACAGGGAAGAGCTCGCGGTAGCCGACGGTGTTGAGCGTGTTGAGGTGGCGATAAGGCAGGAGCGAGCGCACCTCGTCGAGCAGTCCCTCCTGCATCATCAGGTCCACGCGCCGGTCGATGCGGTCGCGCAGTTCGGCGCGGTCCATCTGCAGCACCCTCACCTCGGTCTCAAAAAAGCCCTGCTCCCCGTTCGCCGCACTCCGTTCTCCTATCACCGCGCTGTAGGGGCGGCCGGTCGTCAGGCACACCTCGAGGGCACGCTGCAGGCGCACGGGATTGCGCAGGTCGACGCGCGAATAGTAGTCGGGGTCGAGGCGTTGCAGGAGGGCCCGCTTCTCCTCGAGGGGCATCTTCTGGAGCTGGACGCGCAGGTCGGGCGCGGGGTCGGGCATCGGGGCGACGGGATGCAGCAGGGCGTCGATGTAGAGGCCGCTGCCGCCCACGGCCACCACCGTGTCGTGCCGCCCGAAGAGGGTGCGGAGCACGCGGAAGGCATCCTCGCGGTAGTCGTAGATATTGTAGGGCTCGGTCACCGAACGGCAGGCGATGAAGTGGTGCGGCACGGCGGACAGCTCCCCGTCGGAGGGGCGCGCCACGCCGATGCGCATCTCACGGTAGAACTGACGCGAGTCGCAGGAGATTATCTCGGTGCCGAGTTCACGGGCCGTCTGCACGGCGCAGGCGGTCTTGCCTACCGCCGTGGGGCCTGTGATGACCAGGAGCCTAGGCATTGAGCACCTTGTCAAACTCTTCCCAGAACTCGGGGAACGACTTGCCCACCACGTCGGGGTTTTCAATCTCCAGGTCGGGGAACACGAGGCGGAGGGGTGCGAAGGCCATGGCGATGCGGTGGTCGCCATAGGTGCGGACCATGCCGGAGGGCTTGAGCTTGGAGGGGAGAATGTGCAGCTCCTCATTGGTGGCATTGACCGTGACGCCCATGCGGCGCAGTTCGGTGGTGATGGCCTCGCGGCGGTCGCTCTCCTTGAGGGCTATGTTGCTGACCCCCTTCAGCACGGTGCGGAGCCCGGCCGCGGCGGCAGCTACGGCAAAGGTGGGCACCAGGTCGGGGCAGTCGATGCAGTTGAACTGGACGGTCTTGGCCTTCTCGCCCCCACCCTGCACGGTGATGCTGCGGCTGGCGGCACGGTAGGGCGAGCGCACCTCGGTGCTCATCACGCCCAGCTGGCGGAAGAAGCGGTCGGTGGCGCTGTCACCCTGGCAGGAGTCGAGTTGCAAGCCCAGCAGACGGATGCGCAGGTCGGGTCGCAGGAGGGCCATGGTGTAGAAATAGGACGCCGCCGACCAGTCGCGTTCGATGGTGATGGTGGCCGGCTTGGGTTTGCCCTGAAAGGGCTGCACGTAGTACGTACGGCCGTTGGAGGAGCGGCGCACCTCGATGCCGGCCTGCAGCAGCGCGTCGCAGGTCATGTCGATATAGGGACGCGACGTGGGGCGTTGCGTCATGGTCAATGAAATGCCTTCGGGCATCTTGGGGGCCACCAGCAGCAGGGCGCTGACGAACTGGCTGCTCAGCAGGGGGTCGACCTGCACGGTGCGCTTGGTGGGCACCCCGCCCTGTATCTGCACCGGCAGGAAGCCTTCGCGCTCGGTGCATTCCACCCGGAAGCCCATCTGGCGCAGGGCGTCGATGAGGGGTGCCATCGGCCGTTGCAGGAGCCGCTCGTCGCCGGTGAGCAGATGGTGGCCCGAGGTCATGGCCAGCTGCGGCATGATGAAGCGGGCCACCGAGCCGGCGTTCTCGCAATAGTAGACGTCGGAGGAGTGGCTCTCTATCTGGGCCAGCAGGTTGCGCAGCAGTTTGGTGTCGTTCGAGGTGGAGAGCTTGCCGATGCGGAAGTGGCTGCCTATCATGTGGTTTATCATCAGCCACCGGTTGCTCATGCTCTTCGAGGCAGGCAGGTTGATTCTAATGTCGTTGGTATTCATTGCTCGATATTATAACCTTTGAGCTTTCTGTACAATGTGCGTTCGGAGATGTGCAGCTCGGCGGCGGCCTGCTTGCGGTTGCCACCGGCGCGTTCGAGGGCCTTCATAATGGCGTGCTTCTCGCGCTCCTCGAGGCTTATCGACTCGTCGTCGACTATCTCGGGGGTGATAAACTCCTCGTCGGCGGCCGTAGCGACGGGGGTGGTGGCCGTGAGGTAGGGCGACTGCTGTTGCTCGACCTGCACCGGCATGCCCTGCGCCATCTGTGCCACCGCGTTGCGCAATTCGCCTATCTCCTTGCGCATCTCGTTAATCATCTGCCCCATGGAGAGGGCCTTCAGCAGCAGCTCGCGGTCGGTAATCTGCGTCGCCTGCTGCGAGGCACCGGTCACCACGGCGGGCATGCGTTCACCGGTGGGCACAAAGGAGAGGTAGTTCTGCAGGATGGCCGGCGTGATGGTGCGCTCGGTCTCCACGACGGCAATCTGCTCGGTGATGTTCTTCAATTCACGCACGTTGCCGTACCAGGGGTAGTCCATCATCATGCGCTTGGCCTCGTCGGTGAGCAGGATGGGCGGCATGCGGTATTTCTCGGCCACGTCGGACGAGAACTTGCGGAAGAGGAGCGGTATGTCGTCCTTGCGCTCGCGGAGGGGCGGCAGGTAGATGCTTATCTGGTTGAGGCGGTAGTAGAGGTCCTCGCGGAAACGCCCGTTGCGCACCGCCTCGACGATGTCGACATTGGTGGCGGCCACCACGCGCACGTCGACCTTCTGGGCCGTCGAGCTGCCGACGGGTATTATCTCGCCGTTCTCGAGCACACGCAGCAGCTTGACCTGCATGGCCAGCGGCAGCTCGCCTATCTCGTCGAGGAAGATGGTGCCGCCGTCGGCCTCCTCGAAGTAGCCCTTGCGCGTGCGGTCGGCACCGGTGAAGGCACCTTTCACGTGGCCGAAGAGCTCGCTCTCGATGGTACCCTCGGGAATGGCGCCACAGTTGACCGAGATGAGGCCGCGACCCTGGCGTACATGCTTGCGCAGGCTGTTCTCGTGTATGATGCGCGAGAAGACATCCTTGCCCACGCCGCTCTCGCCCGTGATGAGGATGGAAAGGTTGGTCGGGGCCACCTGGATGGCCTTGTTGAGGGCCAGGTCCAGACGCGGGTCGTTGCCGATGATGTCGTATCGTTGTTTGATTGTCTTTATATCCATTGCTGTCGGTTATCAAAAAGAGGTGTAGTGGGGTGCTATGACGATGTTGCGCGCCTGCTGCAGCTGGCGGGCCACGGCGGTGTACTGCTGTATCTTGGTCAGCAGCTCGCGTTCCTCGTCGACCGAAGCCGACCGCAGGCGCTCGCGCAGGTCGGCAATCATCTGTGCCATGCGGCCACTCTTGAAGGTGTAGATGCTCTCGGTGAGGTCCTGCAGCAGGTTGTCCTCGGGCTTGGGCACGAAGACCCCTTTGCGGCGCCAGGTGTCGCTGAGGGTGTAGGTATCCATCATCAGCGAGATGGCAAAGACGCGCAGCTGCTCGTCGGCCGAGTTCATGAAGCGGCCGGTGTCTACCTCGTGGGTCATGTCGACCATCAGGGCACACTGCTCGAAGATGCGCTGGCAGAGGGGGTGGGTCATGGTGAGCTCGTCGCGCCGGAGCTCGGAGACGATGATTTCAGCCACGGTGTACTCCACCGTCTGCGGCTTGCCGTCCTCGCCGAGGGTCTCCTGCGGCACCTTGCTGTTGCCGTGGTCGAGCAGCAGCTTGACCAGATGGCGCTCCACCTCGGGCAAGGCCGACGGCACAGAACCGATGTTCTCCACTCCCTGTTCTCCGTCCTCCACTCTCCGTTCCCCGCTCTCCGTTCTCTGTTCTCCACTCTCCGTTCCCCGTTCTCCGTTCTCCACTCTCCGTTCTCCACTCTCCGTTCCCCGTTCCCCGCTCTCCGTTCTCCGCGACTCGTCGTAGACCTTCTGGCGCGCCTGCTGGGCGGCCTTGGCCACCGCGTTGCCCAGCACCTCCTCGCCGACATGCAGCAGGTGGGCGCACTCGCGGATGTACTCGGCCCGCTCCAGCAGGTCGCTCACCAGGGCGATGCTGCGGGCCGTCTCGCTGATGAGCTCGGCGCGGCGTATGGGGTCGTCCTTGACGCCGTCCAGCAGGACGCGGGTCTTGAACATGATGAAGTTGTCCTCGTGGGAGGCGAGGTAGTTCTGCAGGGCGGTGGAGCCGTACTTCTGCGCATAGCTGTCGGGGTCCTCGCCGTCGGGGAAGAGGACGAGGCGCACGTGCATGCCCTCGGCGAAGAGCAGGTCGACGGCACGGAGGGCCGCCTTGATGCCGGCCGAGTCGCCGTCGTAGAGCACCGTCACATTGGGAGTGTAGCGCTTGATGAGGCGTATCTGCTCCACGGTGAGCGACGTGCCGCAGGAGGCCACCGTGTTCTCCACGCCCGACTGGTGCATCGACACCACATCGACGTTGCCCTCAACTAGGTAGCACTTGTTGGCCTTGGCGATGGCCGTGCGGGCCTGGTAGAGGCCGTAGAGGATGCGGCTCTTGTTGTAGATGTCGGAGTCGGGCGAGTTGACATACTTGGCGGCCTGCTTCTCGCTGCTGAGGATGCGGCCGCTGAAGCCCAGCACGCGGCCCGAGATGCTGTATATGGGGAACATCACGCGGCCGCGGAAGCGGTCGTAGCGCTTCCCCGTCTCCTCCTTGAAGATGGTGAGGCCCGTCTTCTCGAGCACCGCCTCGCTGTAGCCGTTCTTGAGGGCGTGGTCGGTGAAGTTGCTCCACTCGTCGAGGCAGTAGCCGAGGCCGAAGCGCTTGATTATCTCGTCGCTCATGCCGCGCTGGTGGAAGTAGCTGAGGCCCACGGCACGGCCCATCTCGTCGTTGAAGAGCAGGTCGGCGAAATACTTCTGGGCGAACTCCGACACATGGAACAGGCCGTCGCGCTCGGTCTGGCGCTGCTTCTCCTCGGGGGTCAGCTCCTGCTCCTGGATGTCGATGTTGTACTTGCGTGCCAGCCACTGCAGCGCCTCTGGATAGGTGTAGTGCTCATGCTTCATCAGGAACTTCACCACGTCGCCGGCCTCGCCGCAGCCGAAGCACTTGTAGATGCCTTTCGAGGGCGACACATAGAACGAGGGCGTCTTCTCGTTGTGGAACGGGCAGCAGCCTATATGGTTGGCTCCGCGCCGCTTGAGGCTGACAAAGTCGCCTATCACCTCCTCAATGCGGGCAGCATCCATGATGCGTTGTATGGTCTCCTGGTCAATCATCGAAACAGAATGCAAAAATACAACTTTTTTTCGACATGGAAGAGATTATTTATCCCCCTCTTACCTTACTGTTCTTTTACTGTTCTTTTAGAAAAGTAAAAGAACAGCGGTCAAGCGCCTGTGGCACAATAGCGAACAGCGGCACCTGCAGGCAGCTGGCGGCTCATGGGCGGGGCATAAAACAGTATATCTCCGGCCGGGCCGGAGATATACCGATGGGAGTTTATGGCCGAGGGGGTCAGCGGACCACCTCGATGGCGCCGTTGTGCTCTATGTTGCCGTTGTAGCCTCGGGCCGAGAAGCGGTAGAAGTAGGTGCCCGCGGGCATGTTCTTGGGGTCCCAGAAGTCCTCGTCGCGCGAGATGTTCTCCTTGTGGTAGACGCGGGTGCCCCACTTGTTGTAGATGTCGAGCTGGTTGATGGGGTAGCCCATGCCGTTGACCAGGTTCTTGATGACGAAGCGGTCGTTGACGCCGTCACCGTTGGGCGACACCACGTTGGGGAACTGGAGGAAGTCGTTGACCACCAGGATGGAGTTCTCGGCGGTGTCGCGGCAGTATATCATGTTGCCCGAGGGAGCCAGGTTGTCGGTGCGGGCGATGAGGCGCACGGCATAGTTGCCCGAGGGGTCGTCGTCGGTCCACTGCGAGAAGTCGAAGGACGGGTACTCGTCGGTGAGGGTCTCGACCGAGAGGGGGTTCTCGATGTTGTACTGTATCTCCCAGAAGTATTTAGTCCACGGGGTCTTGGGCTCGGTGAGGTTGTTGAACACCGCCACGGGGTTGAGCACCGAGGGGTAGACCGGGTTCCAGGAGAAACCGGCCTGGGGGGCCGAGTAGACGGCGATGGACTGCGGGCTGATGACGGAGTCGATGCAGCCGTCTGCCGAGGTGGCATAGTACTTGAGGTCGTAGAGGCCGGCGGCATAGGTGTGGGTGGGGCTGGCGAGCGACGAGGTGATGCCGTCGCCGAAGACCCACAGGTGCTCGGCCGCGTCGATGCTGCGGTTCTCGAACGACAGCGTCAGCGGTTCGCAGCCTTCAAAGCTGAAGGGGGTGGGAACGAAGCTGGGTACCGGCTGGCGACGGCTGTCCACCTTGATGGTGTCCTGCCTGATGCAGACGGCTCCCTGGCGGGTGTTGGTCACCTGCACCACATAGTCCACATCGCCATAGGCGCCTTCCTGGGTGGTGATGGTGTCGGTGTTCTGGCCGAAGGGGGACCAGATATAGGAGTAGTTCTCGGTGGCGGCATGACGGTCGCTGGCGTTGAGCACCATCTTGTCGGGTCCGCAGAGCCCGGTGTCGGGTCCAAGGTTGGGTGTGGGGGTCCAGTAGGTGGTGATATAGGTGGCGGTGTCCCAGACGCAGCCGAACTCGTCGTAGACCTTCACGAGGATACGGAACTTGCCGGCGGTGTCGGGCGAAGAGATGTAGCTGAGGGTTGGTGTGGCGGCATGCACCTTGATGCCACGGTAATAGCCCATGTCGTAGTCGTGATACTGCGGCGAGGGGTCGGGCATCCACACGAGGCTGTCGACACCCACCTGGTAGTCGCAGTCGTCGGGAATGACGTTGCACATGTCGAGGCTCCAGTTGAATATCCAGCCGTTATCGGCGCCCCAGGTGTCGTAGACGCGAACTTTCCACACACCGTTCATCGGGCAGCCCACCAACTCCTTGAAGGTGGTCCAGGGCAGGTAGTAGTCGGTCTTCTCCTCGTGGTTGCTCGGGAGCTTGGTCTGTACTATTCCACTTGCCGCCGTCGGTGTTTCACCTGCATGGGCATAGCCGTAGGGGACGGGATCGAACGTGACCGGCAAGTTTACCATAAAGGCATCGGATATGATATAGGCGGGAATATCGGGGCAGGGATTGGCTGCGTTCCAACACGCCTTGGCGTTGTTGCCGTCGACGAGCGTGTAATGTGTGTCGCGCGAGAAGCAGTAGTCCAAGCCTTTGCCATAGGGGTTCTCCAGCGAGTCGCACTTGTTGCTGGAATTGTCAGCAGAGCCCGATGCAAAAGTGCCGCCACCGTAATCCAAAGGAAATCCCAGATTCTTGCCACCTCCGTCTGCGACGCCGTTCAGGTATGCCGGACCATAATCCGGATGATTCTGAACACTGGTTCTGTCATTGGGATACGGGAAGGTGCAGTCGGACACCTTGTTGCCGAACTTGATGATGGCTTCCTGGCCAGTGGGGCATACCAACGACATGAAGAAGTCGCCGAGGTAGGAGTGCTCCATGTTGACACAGAGGGAGCAGATGTCCTTGGCCGAGGTGACATGGCGGCTGTTGGGGAACTCGGTGAACTCGACGGGGGCCTCATAGTAGCTGACGACACCGCAGGCGCAACCGTCGGGGATGAAGGTACGCACGTCGAACGTTTTGCTGACGGTCTCCGAAGTCTCGATGCGGCGCAGGGTCAGCGTGGCATCGGCACCGTCGTAGCCCATGTTCACGGCCAGCGAGTCGGAGTTGCATATCTCTTGCAGCGTGAAGATGGTCTTGATGGGGTTGAGGGCGGTGCGCACCTTGATGGAGGTCATCACGTCGTTGGTGCAGCCGTAGGCGTCGACCAAGTCCAGTCGCACATTGGAGCAGCCGGTGGTCTGGTAGGCACTATATTCAATCCGCGTCACACCGAGACCCACGATGGTGTCGTCCTCATAGTCCATATCCCAGCGGAAAAAGGTGTTGGCATCGGTGGGGTCGTAGTAGCCGTAGTTGTGGGTGATGTCGGCGCGACCGGTGAAGATAACGCCGTCGCCAATGCAGAGGTTGGCACCGAAGAACTCGACGGTGTCGTAATGGTCAATACCCGAGGTGGGGTCGTCCTCAACATTATACACTGTGTCTATTTCGGTAATGAGGCGGATATAGGACGAGTCGTAGATGGCACCGTTGCGGGTACGGTAGTACTTCTTGTCGATGACAGGAATCACCGTCTCGCAGGGGACGCCGCACGTGCAGGTCAGCTGGAAGCCCGTGAAGGTGCCCTGGTTGCACGCCAGGTGGGTGCGGCTGGTGTCGGTGCGCGGGTCGGTCTTGAAGCGTATGGTAATCATACCCGTGGTGTTGGCCGGCGTCTCGAACAGGCGGGTGCCCACGTGCACGTTGCCGCTAGTGTTGTTGAACTTGGCTATCAGCGTGCCGGTCGTGCTGTTTCCGTCATAGACAAATACCGTGTCGATGCAGGAGACGCTCAACTCGTCGACCAGGAACGAGTAACGTCCGCCATCAATGCAGCTGGCGTTGATGGTGACGTAGCGGTCCTGGCCATACTGGTAGGAGCCGGCACCGTTGGTGCCAGCGTTGTCGTCGGTCACGACAATCGTCTTGCCGCCGCTGCCGTCCACAATCGTTCCGTGGCTTGCATTATCCAGCGGCACATAGATTTCCTGCGCCCTGGCCATCATGCAGAGCGACACGGAGAGAATGACAAATGAAACTATCTTTTTCATACTAATACGTTTTTTCCTCCATTAATGCAGTTATTCGCTGTCACGATAGTAGGCGGCCTCCCTTTCCGAAGTCAGCCGGAAGGTCTCCTCAATGGAACGCAACACCAGGTAGGGGTGCGTGGACGAGGGGGTGGCGAAGCACACCGTGACATTGCCACGTGGGTACCTCTGCTGGAATGCCAGGAAGTTGTAGGCATAGTAGCTCAGCGTTGTGAGGTCGACCACATAGCTCTGGGGCAGGTAGTTGTCGCCATAAGCCTCACGAACCTCGCTGATGTTGAACACATCGGCACCCGTGGGGACGGTGTCCGATTCGTAGAACGCGGATTGCGAATACCAGCACCAGTACAGAATCTTGCCCTCAGGATAATTCTGAAAAGCGGCCGTGTCGTAGCCAAAACGAGGCAACACTATTGACTCGCAATTCTGTGCATTGGCACTCAGTGCCAGGAGCAGAAGCGCAACTATGGGAATGAGTCTTTTCATAATACTGTTCTTTATATTTTCTTTTTTGCCCTATAGACGGAGAAGGCACCCCATTTGGCTCACGGGGGTGTCATTTTTATGATTATTTAACACTTTTACGCCTCAAATGGTTGATGAGGGCCATCAGCAGACCGAGGGCGAGGAAGCCTCCCGGAGGCAGAATCATCATCAGCATGCCGTCGGCGCCGCCGATGAGCGAATGGCCGAAGAAGCAGCCGGTGCCCAGCAGTTCGCGCACGATGCCCAGCAGGGTGAGGGCCCATGTGAAGCCCAAGCCCATGAAGAGGCCGTCGAGGAACGACTGGCCCACGTTGTTCTTCGAGGCGAAGGCTTCGGCGCGACCCAGCACGATGCAGTTCACCACGATAAGGGCGATGAAGAGGCCCAGGCTGTCGTACAGCGCCGGCAGGTAGGCCTGCATCACCATCTGCACGATGGTCACGAAGGTGGCGATGATGACGATAAAGGCGGGGATGCGCACCTTGTCGGGGATGACGCTCTTGAGGAGCGAGATGACGATGTTCGACATCATCAGCACAAAGGTGGTGGCCAGTCCCATCGAGAGGCCGTTGATGGCGCTGGTGGTGGTGGCCAGCGTGGGGCACATGCCGAGGACGAGCACCCAGGTGGGGTTCTCCTTGATAAGACCGTTCTTGATAATATCTTTTGTCTTCATAATGGCAAGGGGTTTAGATGGTGATGTTTGAGAAGACTTCCGAAGCGTCGTTGACAATGCCGAGGAAGGCGCGCGAGGTGATGGTGGAGCCGCTGATGGCATCCACGGTGCCGCCGTCCTTCTTGACACCGAGGGCGCCGTCGGCCGGGCGGCTGCCTATGATGTCACCCTTGTTGCCCTCCTGGAACCACTGGTCGGCCTTGGCCCCGAGGCCCGGGGTTTCGTGGGTCTCCAGTATCTGGTAGCCGGCGACCTGGCCTTCCTTGTCGAAGCCCACCATCAGCTGCAGGTGGCCTCCGAAGCCTTTGTCGTTGCCGGCTTCGACGGCGGCGCCGACAAAGTTGCCGTCGGCGTCGTAGCCGATGTGGCACAGGGTGCCGTCGACATCGCGGTCCTCCAAGCGGTCGAAGGCGGGGAGCACGGCACTGATGGCGCGCTCCACCTTGGCCTGCTGGGCCTGGGCGATAGGTTCCTTGGTGACTCCGTTGAGGGCTGCCAGGGCGGCGGCCGCCACCAGGGCGATAGCCGTCAGGGCGAGGAGCATATTGGGTAATGTGGATTCTGCTTTCTTAGCCATAATCTTTAATCTTTAAACAGTAAACTTTAAACCGTAAACCGTAAACTATAAACCTTACACCGCGAAGCGTTTCGGTTTGAACCAGCGGTTGAGCAGGGGCACCACGCTGTTCATAATCAGGATGGCGAAGCTCACGCCCTCGGGATAGGCGCCCCAGTTGCGGATGATGATGGTCAGCAGGCCGCATCCGAAGCCGAAGACGAGCTGGCCGCCCTTGGCCATGGGCGAGGTCACCATGTCGGTAGCCATGAAGCAGGCACCCAGCATGATGCCGCCGGCGAGGATGCTGCTCAGCGGGTCGAGATACTGCTCGGGGTTGATGAGCCACAGGATGCCGCTGAAGACGAAGGCCGTGCCGATGAATGCCACGGGGATATGCCAGGTGATGACCTTGCGGCAGAGGAGGTAGATGGCGCCGACAAGGATGGCCAGAGCCGACACCTCGCCGAGCGAGCCGCCCACATGACCCAGGAAGAGGTCCCAGGCCTGCGGCATGCCGGCCATGCCCTCCTCCTTGAGGATGCCCAGCGGGGTGGCGCCGGTGGTGACGTCGAGGCTCATGGGGAAGAGGCCTCCCACCGCGGGCCACGTGGTCATCTGCACGGGGAACGAGATGAGCAGGAACACACGACCCACCAGTGCGGGGTTGAAGGGGTTCTTGCCCAAGCCGCCGAACGACATCTTGCCGATGCCGATGGCCACGAGGGCTCCGATGACCACAATCCACAGCATCTGCGCCGTGGCCGGCACGTTGAAGGCCAGCAGCAAGCCGGTGACGATGGCCGAGCCGTCCCACACGGTGCTCTTCTGCTTCAGGATGAACTTCTCTATCAGCCACTGGAACAACACGCAGCTGGCCACCGAGACAAGGCTCACCAGCAAGGCATTGAGTCCGAAGTAGGCAATGGCACAGAGCAGCGCCGGCACCAGGGCCAGGTTGACACGCCACATGATTTTCTTGGTCGACTCGTCGCTGTGCACGTGGGGCGAGCCCGATATATTTAATAGTTCCATAGTAAAATCTTTCTGCTTTATTCTTTAAACTTTAAACCTTAAACCATAACCCTCACTTCTTGGCCGCCATCATGGCGCGCACCTTGTTCTTGCCCAGGCGAATCTCGTCGGTCAGGGGCTTGTTGGCCGGGCAGCTGAAGAAGCAGCAGCCACACTCGATGCAGTCCAGAATGTTGTGCGCCTTGGCCTCTTCCACGCGGTTGTTCTTCACCAGGGCCGAGAAGAGGTAAGGCTCCAGCCCCATGGGGCAGGCGTGCATGCACTTGCCGCAGCGGATGCAGTTGGTCTCCTCCGCCCGGCGGGCCTCCTTCTCCCCTATCACCAGCACGCTCGAGTTGCCCTTCACCGTGGGCGCGTCAAGGTTCACCACCGCCTTGCCCATCATGGTGCCGCCGCTGACCACCTTGCCGGTGGTGGCGGGCAGCTCGCCGATGGAGTGCTTGATAATCTCGTTGTAGGTGGTGCCGATGCGCACCAGGTAGTTGTGCTGGCTCGGCAGCTCCTTGCCGGTGACGGTCAGTATGTTCTCGATGAGGGGTTTGTTCTTCTGTATGGCCTCGTAGACCGAGAAGCAGGTGCCGAGGTTCGACACCACACAGCCCACGTCGATAGGCAGCTTGCCGCTGGGCACCTTGCGTCCCGTGACGGCATTGATGAGCTGCTTCTCGGCGCCCTGCGGGTACTTCACCTTCAGCGGCTCGACGACGATGCCCTCAAAGCCTTTGGCCACTTCGGTCATCTTGGCGATGGCCTGCGGCTTGTTGCTCTCGATGCCGATATAGGCGTTGGGGACGCCCAGCGCCTTGCGCAGGATGCTCACGCCGATGCACACCTCCTCGGCGTGCTCCATCATCACACGGTAGTCGCTCGTCAGATAGGGCTCGCACTCGGCGGCGTTGACGATGAGGTATTCGGCCTTCTTCCCCTCGGGGATGCTGTACTTGATGTGCGTGGGGAACGTGGCGCCGCCGAGGCCCACGATGCCCATCTCCTTCAGCTTGGCCACAATCTCCTTGGGTTCCAGCGTGCACTCGCGCTTGATGTCGGGCGTGCGGTCGATGGTCTCCATCCATTCGTCGCCCTCCACGGTGATGTAGACGGCGGGCTTGGCCAGGCCGAAAGCGTCCTTGCAGGTGTCGACCTTCAGCACCGTGCCGCTCACCGGCGAATGCACGTTGGCGCACATGAAGGTCTGCGCCTCGCCAATCAGCTGGCCCACCTTCACCTTGTCGCCCTTCTGCACCACCGGCGTCGCCGGGGCTCCCAGGTGCTGGTTCATAAGCACCACCATCTGCTTGCCCACGGGCATCACCTCGATGGCGGCATCGTTCGATATCTTGTTTTCTTCGGGGTGGACACCACCCATGCGGAATGTCTTCATTTCTGTCTTTTATTATCTCCCCGCAGGGGCGGGAGTTATTTTGTTTCCATCTGTTTGACGGGCTGCACCGGCACCTCCACCGTCTCCTGCACCGGCTGGGCCGGGGCGGCGGGCTTCGGCGCCTCGGCCTTCTTGGCGGGGGCGGGGAAGTTCACGTCGTGGATGGCACCCGTCGGGCACTCGACGACACACTTGCGGCACGACTTGCACTTTGCCGGGTCGATATAGGCCACATTGTCGGTCACATGCACGGCATCGAAGGGGCAGGCCTTCTCGCACTTGCCGCAGCCGATACAGGCGTTGCCGCAGCTCTTGCGGGCCTCGGCGCCTTTCTCCTTGTTGACACAACTGACGTACACGCGGCGGTTCATCCGTCCCTTGGGGCGCAACTCGATGATGCGGCGCGGACAGGCCTTGGCACAGGCACCGCAGGCGGTGCATTTCTCCTCGTCGACCACCGGCACGCCGTTCTCGCCCATCCGTATGGCGTCGAACTGGCAGGCCGCCACGCAGTCGCCGCAGCCCAGGCAGCCGAACGGGCAGCCGCTCTCGCCCGTGTAGACCGTGTTTTGGAAAGCGCAGGAGCGGAGGCCGTCGTAGTTCGACTTGCGCTTGTCGCCACAGTTGGCGGGGTTGCAGCGCACCACGGCCACCTGGGGCTCGCCCTGCGCCACAGCGCAACCCAGCAGCTCGGCCACCTTGGCCGCCACCGCGTCGCCACCCGGCGCACAACGCAGGCCTTCCAGGTTTCCCTGCGCCACACAGGCCTCGGCAAAGGCCCGGCAGCCGGCCTTGCCGCAGCCGCCGCAGTTGGCGCCCGGAAGCACCTCGGCCACCTCGTCGATGAGCGGGTCCTCGACCACTTTAAACTTCTGAGCCACAATGTAGAGCACCACGGCAAAGAGGACGCCCAACGCGCCCAGAATCAATACCGCAATCAGAATGTCATGAGTCATATATTCGTTGTTGTTTTAGGATTTCTTGTCATGCCTTTCCACTACGGAAAGCGATTGCAAAAGTACGAATAATATTTAATATAGCAAAATATTTTTTTCAACCGCCTAGGGCAAACGCATGAAAACAAACACTAAAGTACGACGCCAGATGGTTGTACAAACAGCCTTGAAGAGGCTGAATTTCAATAACCCCAGACAAGCGAAGCGCAGTCTGGGGACAACGACACCCCACCTGTGTCATGCGTCTCGGAGAGACGCTACCTTATAGAATAGTAGCGTCTCTCCGAGACGCCAACAGGTGGTGGAGCTATTTACCCCACACTTTCGTGTGGGGTTATTGAGATTGAGCCTCTTCGAGGCTCTTGCCGCCACATCGAAATGCCAAATTTGATGCGTTTGCCCTGTGCAACCGGCCCGTAAACACCCTCTCCCCGACCCCTCTCCACGAGGTACTTCCTCCGCCATTTTAACGGTAGTATTACGGTAGTATTACGGTAGTATTACGCTTTTAAACCGTAATACTACCGTAATACTACCGTAATACTACCGTTAAAATGGCGGAGGATGTGGGGTGGCGATTAGGGGGTGGCGAGGGGGTAATCCGGGGGTGTGAGAAAAGTTTTTTTGGCAGATTGAAAATAATTCCGTATCTTTGCACCGATGAAACATACCCGCCACCAGCATGCCCCCACCGGCACCTTTTCCGTTGCCGAGGCGTGTTTCGGGACACGGGGTGTAGGCAATCGCAAACAATAAAAACAGAGAAAATATGAACAAAGTAGTTGTCGGTTTCGACTTTTCATCGGGTTCGGCCTATGCCGTGGACCTTGCAATTGATATTGCCAACCGCTGGCAGAGCGACATCCGTCTGGTGTATGTCAAGGAAAAGGATGAGGACGAGGCGCCCATCCGGGCTGAAATCGAACGGCGCAACGCCGGAGTGGCCCACCTGCTGAAGGGCATCAAGCTGGAATACGTGCTGCGCGAGGGCAAGCCTGCCGACGAGCTGTGCGCCCAGGCCCTGGCCGACAATGCCGAGCTGCTCATCGTGGGCACCCACGGCATGAGCGGCATGAAGAAGAGTCTGCTGGGCCGCAACAGCTACAAGACCATCGAGCAGAGCCCCGTGCCGGTGCTCATCGTGCGCGAGGACTTCAACTTCAGCAAGCAGCTGGAGAAAATCATCGTCCCCATCGACAGCAGCGACGACACGCGTCAGAAGGCGGCCAAGGCGGCCATGTTCGCCAAGAGCTTCGACGCCACCATCCACCTGCTGGGCCTCTACACCTCGACGACGGCCGACATACGCAACATTGTGAACAACTACGTCAAGTTTGTGGAGCGCTACTTCGACAAGGCCGAGGTGAAATACATCACCAAGTACCTGGAGGTGGAGAAGAACGTCACGCTGACCACCCTCGACTATGCCAAGGAGGTGAACGCCGACCTGATTGCCATTATGACCGAGCAGGAGTCGCGCCTGACGAGCCTCCTGATGGGTTCCTACGCGCAACAGATGATTAACGAGAGCACCGTGCCCGTGCTCACCGTCCGCCCCGCCAACGTGCTGGCCGACACTGCCAAACACTAGCCGATGAGACACGCAGACATCCTCCGCTGGGCGGTGCTGACCGTCCTGCTGGCAGCCGCCTCGACGACCGCTGCGCAGACCCGCATCACGGGCGACGTGGCGGTGACCCGGATGGTGGAGAAGCACGTGGAGCTGAACGGCATGGTGAAGACCATCCCGGGCTTCCGCGTGCAGATAGCCTCCTTCAGCGGCATCAACTCAAAGACCAGCGCCTTCAACCTGCGCGACCGCTTCCTGCTCGACTACCCCTCGGTGCAGGCCTACATCGTCTTCGACGAGCCCAACTTCAAGGTGAAGGTGGGCGACTTCCGCACCCGCCTCGAGGCCTACGCCTTCCTGCAACAAATCAAGGAAACCTACAAAGGATACATCATCAAGGACAACATCAACCCCGAGCCGCCCACGCAGTCGGAGTTTGCCCCCGACGACGAGCAGAGCGGCGACGAGTAAACACCCTCTCACGATATGAAGAAGACACTTCTCTTGCTGGCAATGGCATTGCTTGCCGGCAGTGCCATGTCGCAGGTCAACCTGACCGACGCCCTGAAGCCCACCAGCGAACGGCGCTGCACGCGCTACACCTCCCGTGACAAGCAGTTCTGCATAGCCCGCTACCCCTACCGCGGCGGCTTCGTGCTCAAGACCGGCATCGGCGGCCTCATCTCGGCCGACGACCCGGGGGGCCACGTGGCCTACAACCTCGGCGGCGCCTACGACAAGCTGACCTTCGTCATGGGTCCCTACGGCGGCGAATACTCGGACTACGAGAGCCTGAACGGCCCCAACGCGTCGGGCGACGCCGACAATGTCATCGTCACCGTGAAGGCTGACGGGCGCGTGCTGATGGACGAGGTGGTGTGGAACCACGACGCCCCGCGCGAGGTGACGCTCGACGTGAAAGGGGTGCGTGAGCTGCGCTTCGACGTGATGCGCGGCGCCACGGGGCTGGCCGTGGGTGCCGCCCGCCTGTGGAAGGCCGGCCAGCGGCCCACCGCAGCGCCCAACCCCCTCAAGTACCCCTCCGGCAACCTCGTCCTCGTGAAAGACCTGTGGCCCCACTACATGCGCCAGAGCTGGATTTGCCCCATCACCGACCGCAAACTGGATATGGGCAGCCCGAAGACCGAGAGCATCAGCATCAACCGCGTCACCTACACCACCGGCTTCCAGTTCACCCTCGACCAGGCGCTGATAGGAGTCAACCAAAGCTGGGCCTACTTCTGGCTGCAGAAGCGATACGACAAGCTGTCGTTCATCGTCGGCCCGCGCGACAACCAGAGCTCGCGCGCCAGCGGCTGGGTTATCGTCAAGGGCGACGGGAAGATACTGTACGAGAAGGAAGTGAAGCAGACCGACCTGGCCGAGCAGGTGGTAATCGACATCAAGGGGGTGAACCAGCTGGCCATCTACGGCCAGTATGCCAACAGCGACTTCCTGGGCTCCATCACTTTCGGCGTGGTGAACATCACCGCCTATCCCGCCGGAGCCGCCAACCTGCCCACCCCGGGCGTGGTGAACGGTTCGAAGGAGCGCCTCAGCAAGCTGCCCGACGTGTGTGCCATGTGCTCCAACATACCGCCCTTCTCGGTGCGCGGCGTGTCGAGTCACGCGAAGACCTACTTCGACGGCTCCAGCCGCCACTACACCTTCTCGATGGGCGGCGAACAGTTCTGGGAGGGCTTCGTCCTCACCACCGGCACCACCTTCTGGGACGACAACATCAACTCCTTCGCCACCTTCGACCTGGCGGGCGAGTTCGACTACATGACCTTCACCGCCGGCTGCCTCACCAACCACCGCGTCTTCGACGACGACATCATCCGCGTCTATGCCGACGACAAGCTCATCCTCGAGACCACCATCCATGCCACCTGGCCTAACCAACACTTCGAGCTGCCCATCCACCGCTGCCGCACGCTGAAGTTCGTCAAACCCGGCACCGGCCAGTCGAAGCAGGTCTACTTCGGCATCGCCGACGTGGTGCTCTACCGCGGCAAGCCCCGCCCGAACAACCTCTTCGTTCACGAGAAGCCCGACTGCCCGCCGCAGGCCGACCTCATCGACCTGTGCAAGCGGCCCTACTTCCACTACGTGGGGCGCTACCTCAGCTCGCTGACCAACTTCGATTTCAACGACTGTTTCAAGAACGGAAGCTCGCAGCGCGAGTTCTTCCCGATGAAAGACGGGCGCAAGATATACAAAGGCGTCATGCTCGAGACCAACATACCGCCGCTGGACCTCGAGGACATGACCATCGGGAAAGCCCTCGGGGCCTTGTTCCTGCCGATAGAGGGCATGGCGGTGGTCGACGACAAGGGGCACCAGTCGTCCATGGCCGCCTTCAACCCCTATGGTGAGTACGAGAGCGTCACCTTCACCGTGGCCAACAAGGCCGAGTATGTCGACGAGTTCGACAAGGGCATGTGGGGTCCCGGCATCGCGCCGCCCGTGAAGCTCTATGTCTTTGCCGACATGGTGCCGGTGGCCGAAATCACCGTCGACAACAAGATGATGCCCACCACCTACACCGTGCCCATCCACAAGTGCGAGCAGCTGATGTTCTGGCTGCAGTGCGGCGACGTGCGCTCGGGCCAGTACGTGCTCTACGACATGACCCTCGACAAGCGGGTGCTGCCGCAGACGCCCTCCTCGCTGCCCAGCCGCCAGACCATCGCCGAACACCGCGCCTCGCAGACCCCCGCGGCACCGCCGCCCGTCAAGACCAAACCCAAGAAGGAGAAGAAAGCCAAGCCCAAGAAGCAGAAGGCGCCCGTGGTGTGGACGCCCGTCAAGCACAGCGGCGACAAGAGCATGGACGGTTTCATCGACGCCGTCACCGTCCTGTGGAACACCAACCAGGAGATGCTCGCCGCCGCCGAGGCGAAATACAGCATACAGCAGAACTTCGTCCAAGCCACCGACGGCACGGTCTACAAGGCCGTCACCTTCCGCGGCCTCGACGGGCAGAAGCTCAGCATCCGGGGGCTGCAGGCGGAGAACAACAACGTGGCGGCCATGGGCAAGACGGTCAGGACCAAAGCCCTCGACGCCGAGATATACCTCCCGGGCGCCACCCTCGCCGTGCCCTCCACGCCCGACCTCATCTACTACGGCCGCGTGGTCAAGCTGGGCACCAACGTCATCAGCCAATGCCGTCAGCAAGCCGACGAGGTGGCCGAGCGCAAGAACGAGGAGAACGAGAACATCAACAACCTGCTGCGCCAGGCACTGACGGTCGACGGCGTGGTCTCGACCGACAAGACCCTCCTGCTGCCCCTCGGCCCCGACGAGCAAGTCCCCGCCGGTACCGCCCTGCAGCAGGTGAGGTACTACCGGATGGACTAGACGAACAGCTCAGCGGCCATGCCGTCGGCATGGAGGAGGCCCTCGGGGGTGGGGATGAGAGTGGAGAGCGGAGAGTGGGGGGTGGAGAGCTGGAGCCAACCACGGTCGATATAGGGCTGCACCTGACGGTGCAGCCTTTCTCTGTACTCCTCGGGCACCAACGCCAGGTCGAGGCCGCGCACGGTGCGCAGCGAGGTCATCAGCAGTTCGTTGTAGGCGTCGGCCTCGGTGAGGGTCTCCTGCTGGAAAAGGTCCTTAAGGTCTCTAAGGTCCCTAAGGTCCCTAAAGTCTTTAAGGACCTTGCAATACTCCTCCACACTGCTGACATTCCATCGCCTGTGGCGGCCGTCGAAGCTGTGGGCCGCGGGGCCGAGGCCGAGGTAGGGGGTGCGGTTCCAGTAGCGGCTGTTGTGGCGCGACTCGAAGCCGGGGCGGGCGTAGTTGCTCACCTCGTACTGGCGGAAGCCGGCGGCCTCGAAGGCCTCGTGCAGGGCATGGTACTGCCGCACCACCTCGTCCTCGCCGGGCAGCGACACCCTCCCCTGCTCCACCTGTACAGCCAAGGTGGTGCCAGGCTCCACGGTGAGCGCATAGGCGGAGACATGGGTTACCAATTGAAAATTGAAAATTGAAAATTGAAAATCAGAGGGAAGGCCATAGATAAAGTCCACTGAGATATTCCCGAATCCGGCGCGGCGGGCGTTCTCGACGGCGTCGACAGCCTGCCGTGCCGTGTGGCGCCGGTTGAGGAGCCGCAGGGCTTGGTCGTCAAGGCTCTGGATGCCGATGCTGAGGCGGTTGAAGAACCGCAGCGAGGCCAGGTCGGCCAGATACTGCGGCGTCAGGTCCTCGGGGTTGGCCTCGAGGGTCACCTCCTCGACCTGCGACAGGTCGAAGCAACGCCGCAGTCCCTCGACCACGCGGGCCAGCTCGTCGACAGGCAGCAGGCTCGGCGTGCCGCCACCGAAGTAGACCGTGCGGATGGGGTGCGCCTGCTCCCCCTTGCGCAGCTCCATCTCGTCGAGCAAGGCGTCCACATAGCTTTCCACCCTCCGCTCTCCACGCGCCACTCTCGAATAGAAGGCGCAGTAGGTGCACTTGCGGTGGCAGAAGGGGACGTGAACGTATATCATCCTAACAGGCTGTCGGCGGCGGCGTAGGGACTGAGCTTGTTGTCGAGAATCTGCTGCTTCAGGGCCTCGATGCGCTCCTCCATGCCGGGGGCGTTGTAGAAGCGCTCGCGCAGGCCGTTCTCGATGGTCTCGCCCATGATGCGCAGGTTCTGCTGCTGCCGCTTGTGGTAGAAGTAGCCGTTCTGCTTGGTGAAGGCCACATATTCCATGACCGAGTTCCAGAGGTCCTCGATGCCCTGCTTGGTGTAGGCCGAGCAGAGGGTGACGCGCACCGTCCAGCCGCTCTCGGGCATGGGGAAGAGGTGGAGGGCGTTGCGGTACTGCGTGGCCGCCAACTCGGCACGTTGGGGGTCGAGCTCGCACTTGTTGATGCTTATCATGTCGGCCATCTCCATGATGCCGCGCTTGATGCCCTGCAGCTCGTCGCCGGCATTGGCCAACTGGAGCAGCAGGAAGAAGTCGACCATCGAGTGGGCCGCCACCTCGCTCTGTCCCACGCCGACGGTCTCGACGATGACCACGTCGAAGCCGGCGGCCTCGCAGAGGGTGATGATTTCGCGCGTCTTGCGTGCCACGCCACCCAGCGAGCCCGCCGAGGGGCTGGGCCGGATGAAGGCGGCGGGGTCGACGCTGAGCTCCTCCATGCGCGTCTTGTCGCCCAGGATGCTGCCGCGCGAACGCTCGCTGCTGGGGTCGATGGCCAGCACGGCCACCTTGTGGCCATGACTGGTGAGGTGCTTGCCCAAGGCCTCGATGGTGGTGCTCTTGCCCACTCCGGGCACGCCCGTGATGCCGAGGCGCACACTCTTGCCGCTGTAGGGCAGGCAGCGCTCGATGACCTCCTGCGCCTTGGCGCGGTGGGCATAGAGCGAGCTCTCCACCAGCGTGATGGCACGGCTGAGCAGCGTGCGGTCGCCATGCAGTATGCCACTCACCAATTCCTCGACCGAGGGCTCCTGCGCACGCCGCGCACGCATGCGCTCCACATAGCTGTTGCTCACCTGGGCCGGCTGCTGCACACCCTCCTTGACGCTCAGCGCCGAGTCGTATTCAAAGTTGCTGTAAAGATGTTTGTCGTCCATAACTGTGTAGAGTAACGCTCCCGACGTTCATTTATTGCCCCGTCGGCTCCGTTTTTTTTACCTTCGAGCACCTCGAGTTCGACTTAAGTTTGACTTGTTTTCAAGTCGAACTTAAGTCGAATCAAGTCGAACTGACGTGGAACACCTTGACTGTCTGCCACTCATCCCGTGCCGAGAAAAACCATTTTTGGGACCCCGCACGATTATTTTATGACCATCCGCAATTCACCGAAAGCCCTGAAAGGGCGGCAATCGATAGCCGTGGGCATGTGCCCACGGAATCGGACGGTCAAATTGTTCTTCGAGCCCACGGAGTGGGCGACACTATACGCTGACAGATGTGCCGCCCACTCCGTGGGCTCATGGGATGATGACAACGTGCTCTCCGTGGGCTCACGCCCACGGCTAACATATATCGCCCACACCGTGGGCTATTCAGCCTAATTCGGGCATATGCGGATAATTATTTATTTTTTTTCCGGCCATCCGATTTTTTTCGTATATTTGCACCGTGCAAAAGACAACCTTTATACACATAACATAATGAAAATCAAACTGTTTGCCCCCCCCTATTGGGGATTACGCTAATCGGTAGCGCCCTTTTGGCCTCTTGCCAGAAGGAAAACGTGGATGCTCAGCGCCTCGAGCTTGTGGCCGAGGGCATGGGCGGAAATCAAAAAACTTACGTCGACGGAGTCCACACCTATTGGATGGACGGCGACCTTGTGTCCATCAACGGCACGACCTACACCGTCAGTGCCGACGGTTCGGCGGCCTCAATCAGCGGCAGCTTCAACAGCGGCACGACCTATGTCGGCGTCTTCCCCGCCGGCATCATGACCGGCCACAGCGGCAGCACCGTCAACCTCTCCCTGCCCGGCACCTACACCTACCGCGAGGACGGCAGCGGCCACCATGTGCTCGACGCGCCGATGGCGGCCTACGGCACGCCCAGCGACGGCAAGCTCTTCTTCAACCACCTGACGGCCGCCCTGGAGGTGCAGGTGAAAAATGAGGCTACAGCATACGCCATCGTGCTGGACAGCATCGTTGTCAGCAGCGACGCCGACCAACTCTGCGGCCCGATGACGGTGGACCTCACCGACCTCGCCACCGGCACCCGAGCGATGCCAGGCACCGGCAGCACCAGACAGGTGGTGATGCTCTTCGACGGCTCGGTGACGGTAGGCTACAACAACACCAAGACCATACAGGTGCCCATCCGCGCCGCCAGCGGGCAGAACTTCACCATCCGTGTGGTGGGCCACTACCAAGCCACGCGCTACATCTTCGAGCGCTCGCAGACGGGCGACGACAACGTCATCGGCCGCGCGCAGCTCGGCTACGCCAAGGCCCTGATGCGTGACGGCGAGACGGGCTTCAGCACCGAGGACCGCCTGCGCGCCGTGGGAACCGACACCTACGGCATCTATAACCTGAACGACCTCAAGGCCTTCTACGAGATACACCATGTGGGCAGCTACCCGAACAAGACCTTCAAACTGATGGCCGACATCGACGCCAGCGGGTACAGCGTAGCGCCCATTTCCAACTTCAATAATGGCACCCTCGACGGCAACGGCCACACCATTGCCAACCTGACGGTGATTGACAACACCGAGGGAGAACCCGCCTTGATTAAGTACAACTGCCACGCCACCGTCGTGAATTTGACTTTGCGCGACATCACACTCAGCACGACAGCCTCTGGCACGATTTATGCCGGTGCTTTCTTCCCGAATATGCAGATGAACTCCAACTACACTTTATCCAACTGCCACGTGGACGGGATGACCGTCAACGCACCCAACGCGGGCTCCACTTGCTACATCGGCGGCCTCATCGGAATGTGCAGCTACAGCAGCTCATACGAACTCACTCTCACGGGCTGCTCCTTCAGCGGCACCTTCACCTTCCATTCCGACCAAAATGTCGATTTCGGCGGCTTGGTGGGAAATTACTCAGGCCTTGGTGCTACACACCACGCCATTACGAACTGCACGGTGAATACGAACGCCACCATCAGTTCCTCGGCACGCCTCTATGCCGGAGGACTGGTGGGCGAAATGGAATACTCTATGATTCTGACGGGAACCAACAACACCGTGAGCGGCACGCTGGATGCGACCGGCAACGCCTCGTCGGACGCCGGTGGATACGTGGGCTACAACCCCAACCAGGGAGACGGCATCCACTGGGTGGACGGCGGCGGCAACAGCACCACCCTCTCCGTCACCACACATTTTGGAAGTAAATAACCTAAAACCCTCAAGACAATGAATACAGAAAAGAAAGAATATACAGCCCCCGAGCTGACAGTGGTTTCCTTTAAAAGCGAGCGCGGCTACGCCTCCTCCATCACACCCCTTGGAGCGTTGCTCTTCTGGGCGTCGAGCGACGCCAGTCAGATGGAAGACTACAACACACACGACGACTGGACCGAGAGTGGTGGATTCTGGGGCTGATTGCCATCCCCGCACAACGCAAAGCCGTGGCCCTCAAGGTTCACGGCTTTTTTTTCACCCGAGCACAATATAGCGGCAATTGCTTCGTTATGGTAAAAAAAATATAGATGGAGACAAGACAAATCACAGCCAATATACCGTCGGCCTACTACGACACCATCGTGACCATGTTCAAGGGTCTTGGGATTGACTACAATGTCAAGCCGAAAAAGGCCGTGAAGGCCCCGAAGGCCTCACAGCCCGAGCCCGACAGCAAGGAGTACATCCTCAACAGTATCTGCCAGGGGATGAAAGAGGTGCGCCTGTGGGAACAGGGAAAATTGAAACTACCAACGTTGGAGGAGGCTCTGAATGAGTTGTGAAATAGTAACCTCTCTCGACTTCCTGCGTGAGTTGAAACGGTTGAGCAAACGCTACCGTTCCATCAAACAGGATGTGGAAAACCTTGGTAAGGAGATTGCAGCCAACCCCACCCTCGGCACCGACATGGGCGACGGCATACGCAAGGTACGCCTGGCCATCACCTCGAAGGGCAAAGGCAAGAGTGGCGGAGCGAGGGTCATCACCTACAACGTGGTCACACAGGTGCGCAACGATGGGCGTGTGCTACTGGTGACCATCTACGACAAGTCGGAGCGTGACAGCATCACCAAACGTGAGATATCGAACATACTCCGTGCGAATGGATTGACAACTAAAGAAATAATATAAACTTAAAACATATCAAATGAAAACCACACCGTACACCGATTTGCACATCAAGCTCGGCGCCAAGATGGCCGAGTTTGCGGGCTATAACATGCCCATCCAGTACACCGGCCTCGTCGAGGAGCACCACAACGTCCGCAACAACGTGGGCGTGTTCGACGTGAGCCACATGGGCGAGTTCCGCGCCAAAGGCCCCATCGCCAAGCACTTCATGCAGTATGTCACCACCAACAACGTCGAGGACCTCTACGACGGCAAGGTGCAGTACACCTGCCTGCCCAACGGTCAGGGCGGCGTGGTGGACGACATGCTCGTCTACCGCGTCCATGACGACGAGTACTTCATGGTGCCCAACGCCGCCAACATCGACAAAGACTGGGCGTGGATGAGCCAGATCGCCGACAAGATGGGCATGGAGCTCGGCAAGGACTTCGTCAACGAGAGCGAGCAGTGGGCCCAGCTCGCCGTGCAGGGTCCCAACGCCCTCAAGGCCATGCAGAAGCTCACCTCGGAGAACATCGTCGACATGGAGTACTACACCTTCAAGATTCTCACCTTCGCGGGCATTCCCGACATCATCCTCTCGACCACGGGCTACACCGGCGCCGGCGGATGCGAAATCTACATCCCCAAGGAGAAAGCCATCGAGGTGTGGAATGCCGTGTTCGAGGCCGGCAAGGAGTTCGGCATCATGCCCGCCGGTCTGGGCTGCCGCGACACCCTGCGTCTGGAGAAGGGCTTCGCCCTCTACGGCCACGAGATGGACGACACCGTCAGCCCCCTCGAGGCTCCGCTGGCATTCATCGTCAAACTGAAAGCCGAGAATAACAACTTCATCAACAAGGAGCTCCTCCTGGCCCAGAAAGCCGCCGGCTTCAAGCGCAAGGTGGCTGGCTTCGAGATGGTGGACCGCGGCATCGCCCGCAACGGCTACCAGGTCTGCGACGCCGAGGGCAACTGCATCGGCGAGGTGCGCAGCGGCTCGCCCAGTCCCTCGACCGGCAAGAACATCGGCACCGCCCTCCTCAAGGCCGAATACGCCAAGGCAGGCACCGAAATCTACATCAAGATACGCGAGAAACTCCTCAAGGCCGTCACCGTCAAGATGCCCTTCTACGAGGGATAATCCGACCTTTGCATTACGACATTTTTTTAGTGCGGCACACATTGACTGTATGCCGCACTAAATTTAAAAGGAATAGACAATGGAAGCACTGATACTCGCCGCCGGTCTGGGCACACGGCTGCGCCCGCTAACCGACAGCCGACCCAAAGCATTGGTCGAAATAAACGGAAAGACACTGCTTGAAATTGCCATCGGGCGGGTGGCCGACGCCGGCGTAAAACGGTGCGTGGTTAACGCTCACTATTTCGGCGACATGCTGATTCACTTCATCCAGCAACACCGATGGCCTTGCGAAGTACTCGTCAGCGACGAACGCGAGATGCTGCTCAACACCGGAGGGGCGCTGAAACACGCTGCACCGTTGTTCTCCGGCGACGAACCTGTTCTTATCCACAACGTCGACATACTATCCGACATCGACTTCCTGGCACTTCAGCAGCATCACCTTGAAAGCGGCAACTTGGTCACGCTTTGCACCAGCCATCGCGAGACGACACGCATGCTTCTTTTCGACCGCGAAGGACACTTGGCCGGCATCCACGGACAGACGGAGGCGTCGGGCCTCACCCCCCTACCCTTCAGCGGCGTGTCGATGGTGAGCCCGCAGCTCTTCCCACTCATGCCCTCCGACGACCATCCCTATCCAGTATTCGGGTGCTACCTGGAATTGGCAAAGCATTATCCCATTGGCTATTTCATGCATTCTGCCGACAGATGGCTTGATGTCGGCACCCCCCAAGCCGTCGAGAGGGCAAAAACCATGTTCTGAATTACAAGCCCCACAAGACATGGTTTATTCCGCACACTATCACTCGCCTCTCGGGGACATCACGCTGGCCAGCGATGGCTCGGCGATCGTGGGCCTTTGGTTTGACGGACAGAAGCACTTTGGAAGCACTCTTGGCACAAAGAGCGAGGAACAGAGAATAGAGAACAGGGCCACGCAGCCTGAGGTCACGCAACCCCTACTCTCTGCCTGTCGTTGGTTGGATGAGTATTTCTCTGGCCGCGAACCCGGGTTCACGCCGCCGATGTCTTTTCGGGGTACGGTCTTCCAACAGCGTGTATGTGAAGCGCTGCTCGCCATCCCCTATGGTCAGACAGTGACCTACGGCGAACTTGCCCGCCGTTTAGGCTGCCGCTCGGCGCAGGCAGTGGGTGGTGCCGTAGGCCGCAACCCCATCTCCATCATCGTCCCCTGCCATCGCGTGGTCGGCGCCGACGGGTCCCTCACCGGCTACGCCGGCGGCCTCGACCGAAAGCGAGCCCTGCTGCAGCTGGAACGAAAGAATTATTTTGCCATTTAACTTTTTATTAATATATTTGCAGATGGGAATACATTGCATGAAATAGCGCAATCTATTGATAGTTAATCACAAAACAGATGAACGTCACATTTGAGGATGAAGCATTAGAGGAATTGTTCCTATCAGGCAAGACATCGGCAAAGAAGGGAAGAAATATCGAAGCATTATGAATAATACAGCTCCATTTATTGCTACGCACCCGGGAGAATTGGTACGCGACGAGATGCGTGAGCGAGGCCTGACGCAGAAGCAGTTGGCCGCCCTTGCGGGTTTGACTCCCACTATGGTGAGTGAGGTGGTTCGTGCCCGTCGTAGTGTTACCGAAGAAATCGCCGCCTCTCTTGAGAAAGCATTAGGTATTCCTGTGGTTATGTGGATGAATCTCCAATCTCAATATGACAAAGACATTGCTGCACAAAAGTCCCAGCATGAAGATGTTGTCGTTACCATTCCCATCAGCGACCGCAACCTTCTCCGCGACCTATCACGCAAGTACGGTTGGGCCTGTATGTTATAATCCAATTAATAGCAATAGTTATGGTACCTTTCTTTTTAGACTTCGCAAGACCCATTTTATCTACTCTTGCCAAAAACAAAACGGCAAGTGTTCAACAAATGATGAATAATGCCATTGTTGACTTGCAATTAACAGAAGAAGATTGTGCCGAAATGATTCGGAGCCAGCGGAAAACGCAAGTAAGTGACCGTACAAGTTGGGCAGTAACTTATTTGTTTCAGGCCGGGTTAATTGAGCGCGTTTCTCGTGGAGAATATAGAATAACTGAAGAAGGCAGAAAAGTATATTTATCAGGAGAAAAGATAACCAAAGACTTTCTGCGCAACTATAATTCTTTTGTTGATTTTCAACAGAGGAGAAATGAACCCACACCAACTGCAACTGATTCACATCAACATAATATTGTCTTTACTGAAACAACACCATCAGAAGCAATAGAAGAGGCTGTAAATGAAATCAACTCATCGCTAGCTTCAGAGATATTGGAATTGGTAAAAAAACAGTCACCACGTTTTTTTGAGCAGTTGGTTGTTGACCTGTTAATGAAGATGGGATATGGACAAAACGGATTCACGGAAGTGACTCGTTATTCAAAAGACGAAGGGATAGATGGAATTATTGCTGAGGACAAATTAGGTCTCAATAAGGTATATCTCCAAGCAAAAAGATGGGATAACGGTACTGTTGGACGAAAGGACGTTACAAGTTTTATCGGAACATTAACATCAAAAAGCTCAAAGAAAGGCGTTTTTATTACCACTTCTACCTTTTCAAAAGAAGCCTACGACTCACTTAATCACCTTCCAAGCGATGTTTCTGTAGTACTGATTGACGGTATAACTCTTGCCAACTATATGGTAGAATTTAATCTTGGAGTAACGATTAAAAAGACATATGAAGTCAAGCGTATAGACTCTGATTATTTTGAAGAAAATATATAATAAACCTAAAAACAGACAAACCTATGAGTATCATCAAACCCTTTAAAGGCTTTCGCCCGCCCGTCGACATTGTCGAAAAACTGGCATCACGTCCCTACGACGTTCTGAACTCTGAAGAGGCCCGCGTGGAATGCGAGGGCAATCCTTACAGCCTGCTGCACGTCACCAAGGCTGAAATCGACCTGCCCGCCGGCACCGACGAGCACTCGCCCGAAGTCTACCTCCAGGTGGTGAAGAACTACAACAAGTTCAAAGACCTCGGCTGGCTCGTCAAGGACGAGGAGGAGAAGCTCTACATCTATGCCCAGAGCATGAACCCCAAGGACAAGGACGCCAAGTGGCAGTACGGCATCGTGGCCTGCGCCTACAGCGAGGACTACGTGAACAAGGTCATCAAGAAACACGAGCTCACCCGCAAGGACAAGGAAGAGGACCGCATGAAACACGTCCGCATCACCAACGCCAACGTGGAGCCTGTCTTCTTCGCCTACCCCGCCATCGCCCGCATCGACGAAATCGTCGCCTCCGTCACCGCCAAGAAGCCCGTCTATGACTTCATCGCCAAGGAAGACGGCTTCGGCCACCGCTTCTGGGTCATCGACGACCGCAAGCTCATCGACGAACTGGTCGACATCTTCGACAAGCAGGTGCCCGCCATGTACATCGCCGACGGCCACCATCGCAGCGCCGCCGCCGCCCTCGTGGGACAGGAGAAGAAGGAGCAGAACCCCCACCACACCGGCAAAGAGGAGTACAACTACTTCATGACCGTCATCTTCCCCGACAACCAGCTGAACGTCATCGACTACAACCGCGTGGTGAAAGACCTCAACGGCCTCAGCGGCAAGGAATTCTTCGCCAAGCTGGCCGAGAACTTCGACATCGAGTGCATGTGCGACTGCGTGCGTAACGGCGGCAAGTGCGAGTGCGAACTGCCCTGCCACTGCGAGTGCAGCCAGGAGTACAAGCCCGCCAAACTGCACAACTTCGCCATGTACTTTGAAGGCGTGTGGTACAGTCTCACCGCCAAGCCCGGCACCTACAACGACAACGACCCCATCGGCGTGCTCGATGTCACCATCCTCTCCAACCTCGTGCTGGACAAGGTGCTTGGCATCAAGGACCTCCGCACCGACAAGCGCATCGACTTCGTGGGCGGCATCCGCGGCCTCGGCGAGCTGAAACGTCGCGTCGACAGCGGCGAGATGAAGGTGGCTTTCGCCCTCTATCCCGTCAGCATGAAGCAGATTATCGACATTGCCGACACCGGCAACATCATGCCCCCGAAGACCACGTGGTTCGAGCCCAAACTGCGCTCCGGCCTCGTCATCCACGAGCTCTGCTAGTAAGAAACAGAGTCCAGATTTATCCGACCAGCTTCCCCAACTGCCTCTCTGTGGCTTGGGGAAGCTTCTTTTTCAGGTGGTTGTATATGCGCTCACGGCTCTCCTCGGGCGTGCGTTCACACAGGCAGGCCTCGTGACCGAAGAGACGCTCTGGCGTGTTGAGCAACGCCCATCCCCAGCCGTAGCGGTTGCCATGCTTGTCCCGCGGATAGACGAAGTCCTCGATTACCACGCGGCAAGCACTCTCCAGTCGTGTGACATAGCCGTCGAACTTGCCGCGCATCCTGGGACCATCGAAACCGCAGGCCGACCGCAGTTCGCGTGTAATCATGCTGCCGTTCACCTGCAGCACCTCCAGTATCGCCCCCTCTATGCTCTCCTCCGCTGGCTGAGGGTGCTTGTGGCGGCGCCAGTTGCAGAGGTCGGGCCACCACTCCATGCTCACAAACCCGGCCTTGCCATCGAAGAACTTGCCGTAAGCGAAGCCCCCCTCGGTCACGGCGGGACCTTTCCAATCCCACAGCGGCCACTCCCAACCCTCGTCGGTCACCCTGTAGCGGCACTCCGGTGCCACCATCGCATCGGCCGAAAAGCCTGGCACTCCGCTCTCCAGCAGCGGAAGGAACCCCATCTGTTCCACCGCGTCCATCAGTTCCGAACAGTCATGTATCATCTCTTTCATGGCTGCAAAATTACACATTTTATCCGAATTATAGATTAAAAGTTGTATCTTTGCAGCCGAAAAAAAAGTCAACAAAAGGCATAACTATGTTATTATTAGACGACAAAGCCCCCGTACTGCTGGCGGCAGCGGTGAGCACTCCGACCGACAGTCTGCCCGACGACGAGTTCGGCCAGATGGTGAAAGCACAGGACAGCATCTCCACCGCCATCAAGGACAGCCTCAAGAACATGGACTTCACCGACATCAAGGCCGTGGTGACCGGCGAGAACACCTTTATCAAAGACGGTCTGCGCCAGTTGATGGACCTCTCGGTGGCCTTCCTGCCCAAACTCATCGCCGCCATCCTCATCCTATGGCTCGGCATGAAGCTGGCCAAGTGGCTGAAAAAAATCATCGTGCGGAGTCTCGAACGCCGCAACGCCGAGCCCTCGCTCAAGACCTTCCTCGGCTCGCTGGTCGACGTGCTGCTCAAGGCCATGATAATCATCATGGCCATGGACGTCATCGGCATCAAGGCCACCTCCTTCATCGCCCTCCTCGGCGCCATGGGTCTGGCCATAGGCATGGCCCTCCAGGGCACCCTCCAGAACTTCGCCGGCGGCGTCATCATCCTCCTTATGAAGCCCTTCAAGGTGGACGACTACATCGAATGCGGACAGTACAAAGGCTACATCAAGGAAATCCGCATCTTCCACACCATCATGCGCCCCTTCAACGGCCGCACCGTCATCATCCCCAACAGCGAGCTGGCCACCAAGAGCCTCATCAACCACACCAAGGAGCCCGCCATCCGCCTCGACGTGGTGGCGTCCGTGGCCTACGGCACCGACCTGCGCAAGGCCAAGGAGGTCCTCTGGGAGGTCATCCACTCGGAGAAAGAGATTCTTTGGGAACCCAAGAAACCCACCATCGCCGTCAGCAACCTGAACGACAGCTCCGTCGACCTCACCCTGTGGCTGTGGACCAAAGTCGAAGACTACTGGACCCTCTGGGAGCACATCCGCGAGGACATCTATATCGCCTTCAACAATGCCGGCGTCGAGATACCGTTCCCGCAGGTCACCCTGCACAACCCCGTCGAGAAGGCCGCAGCTCACATGGAGCCCCGCGAGACCATCCTGCCTCCCGCCGAGATAGAAGGAGAAAGAATGGGCACCGGCGACTGAGGTTAACACGAATTACCACAAACAACCACGAATATCACAAATAATTAATGATAATTCATGGCCATTTGTGGTAATTCACGTTAAAAAACATATTATGAAACGGTTCTTATTGTTATTCATGTCGTTATCGGCAATATGCGCCACAGCGCAGCAGCTACCATTGAGCCCCACTGCCACGGCCAGCGTCATCACCTGCGGCCCCGGCAACGACTTCTACCTGGCCTTCGGACACAGCGCCATCCGCATCACCGACACCGCGCGCGGCATCGACTTCGCCTACAACTACGGCACCTTCGACTTCGACACGCCCCATTTCTACTGGAAGTTCGCCCGCGGCATGCTCAACTACTGCCTCAGCCGCTCCAGCTTCGACCACTTCATGGCCGTCTACGACTACGAACGGCGCGCCGTGTGGGAGCAACGGCTCTCCCTCTCGCAGCAGGAAGTCAACAACCTCTACCTGATGCTCGAATGGAACTACCAGCCCGAGAACCGCTACTACATGTACGACTTCTTCCGCGACAACTGCGCCACCCGCGTGCGCGACATGGTGGAGAGCGCCTGCGGCAAACAGCAGGTGGACTACGGCGGCTGGAAACCCGAAAGCTACCGCCGCTACGTGCACCGCTCGGCCGGCCCCACCCAGCAGTGGTGGACCCTCGGCGTCGACCTCCTGCTCGGCCTGCCGGCCGACCATCGCTGCTCGGGCCGCGACGCCATGTTCCACCCCATGCTGATGATGCAGCAGTACCAGACCGCCATCCGCGGCACACAACCCCTCGTGGCCGACTCGCGCCAGTGGCTCCGCGACACCCGCACACCCCTGCGCCGCAGCTTCCCGCCGCTGGTGGTATTCACATTACTGTTTGTAGCCGTGGCACTGCTCACATGGAAAAACCTCTGGCCCCGCTGGGCCGACCGCGCACTATTCATACTGGCCGGCATCGTCGGCCTCTTCCTCTGCTTCATGTGGTTCGGCACCGACCACTGGTGCACCCGCTGGAACCTCAATATCCTCTGGGCCTCGCCCCTGCTGATACTGATAGCCCTCCGCCTCGAGCGCAGTCCCCGCTGGGCCCTGTGGCTGCAACTGGCATGCTTCGCCGCCGCGGCCGTATGGGTCGTCGTGTGCGGCCTCAGCCTGGCCATCCTGCCCGTCATCCTGACCCTGGCCCTGCGCACCGCCCTGCTGCTGCGCCGCTAGCGGCGCGCCGGGCGTCAAGGCGTCCGCAGCTCCCAGAAAGCCACCGCGGCAGCGGCAGCCACATTGAGCGAGTCCACACCCCGCAGCATCGGGATGCGCACCACATGGTCGGCTATGCGCAACACACTGTCGCTCAAGCCGTCGCCCTCGCTTCCCAGCACGATAGCCATTCGCTCCAGAGCCTTCAGCCGCACGTCGCCAAGGGGCACACTCCGGTCGGTCAACGCCAGCGCCACCACCTGCAACCCGTTCTCCTTCAACTGGCCATAGTCGTCCAAAAACGTCCACGGCAGCTGGAACACCGTACCCATGCTCACACGGCAGGCACGACGGTTCAGCGGGTCGCAGCAGCTGCGCGTAAGCACCACGGAGTCAACACCCAGCGCCGCCGCCGCACGGAACACAGCCCCGGTATTCTCCGAATTCACCACCCCGTCGAGCACCGCCACGCGCCGCGCCTCGCGCAGCACCTCCCCTACCCCTGGCAGCCGTGGCCTGCGCATGCAGCACAGCACCCCGCGGCTCAGCTCGTAGCCCGTAAGTTGCTTCAGCACAGACCGCTCGGCCGTGTAGACCGGCACCCCGCAGTCAGGCACCTGGCCCAGGAACTTCTCCTCGCACAGGAACGACACCGGCTCCACCCCATGCGCCAAAGCCACGCGTATCACCTTCATGCTCTCGCAGATAAACACCCCCTCTTCGGGATGCAACCTATATTGCAACTGCCTCTCCGTCAGGCGCGAATAGGGCGCCAGCCCGGCAGCGTCCAGATTGTCTACATGCACTGTAATCATGCTGCAAAGATACGACTTTTTTTTCATCGCCGCCGAAATAAATCGTCCGCCACCCGGCGCCCCCTCCCCGCCGCCTCGATGACACGCCGCCGCATCCCCGTCCCGTGGCACAGCCCAGCCCCCAATTAGGTCGCACACGACCAATCTCCTGGTCGCCTCCGCCACAACACCGTAACAACTCCGTAACAACTCCGACACAACTCCGACCGTTTTACGCTTTTCCTCGGACATAAGTCGGTGATAATATGTTCATAAGTCGTATTTAATACCCAACTGACTGGTTTTCTAGCCAAATACACTTTTCACCACTCCAGAGGGTCATCCTGCCTTTTGGGTGCTCCGACCCTACTCGGCAATACTAACAATTCTTAATTATATCGCGCGCGACCTATTATTATACTTTTTTCTCTTTTTCTCGCGAAAGACTGCCTGGAAACAAAATTAAATCGCGCACGACCTAATTATAAATAATGTTAAATATTTGATTTATTTGCTCTATGTATGATTTTATTTGTATATTTGCATCGTGAACGATTTAAATTATTAAACAAATAAAACATTAAAGTTATGGATTTTACAACAACATTACAGGTCTCACAAATGATTGTGAACGAACTTTCCGGCAGTTCTTACGTGCACAAAATGCAGGGATTGCTGTTCAAATCGCTCGGCTACGAGAAACTGGGCCAGAAATACCTGGACCACTACACCGAGGAGATGGAATGGGTTGAGAAGTATGCCAACCGCATGATGGACCTTGGCTGCACTCCCGAAGTGAACATCAGCAACAAATGCGCCCTCATCGAGGACCCGAAGGCCTACATCGAGGCCGACCTCAAGCTGCAGCGCGAGGGAGTCGAGTCGCTATACAAGCTCATGCCCGCCCTGGCGGCCGACCCGACGACCTACGACATCACCAAGGCCTACCTCGCCGACGAGGAAGAGGACCTCTACTGGGACGAACAACAGGTGGACCTGATTGAGAAGCTGGGATACCAGAACTGGCTCCTGCGTCAAATGTAATTACAGATGAAACAGTATTTAACCATCGCCGCCATGCTGCTGCTCGCCCTCGCGGGCAACAGTGCAACGGCCCAAACAAAAGACAATATGGCAACCATTTTCGATTACACCGCCACTGCCAGCAACGGGCAGGAAATCAACTTCAAGGACTTCGAGGGCAAGGTGCTCCTCATCGTCAACACCGCCTCCAAGTGCGGTTTCACCCCCCAGTTCGACGGACTGGAGAAACTGAACGAGAAGTACCGCGACCGCGGTCTCGTCGTCATCGGGTTCCCCTGCAACCAGTTTGCCGAGCAAGACCCGGGAGCCGACAGCGAAATCGAGGGCTTCTGCCGCCTCAACTATGGCGTCACCTTCCAGATTACCAAGAAGACCGACGTCAACGGTACGGACGAGCACCCCGTGTTCACCTTCCTCAAGGCTCAGGCCCCGACCGAGGAGTACCAGGGTCTCAAGGCCAAAGCCACCCACACCATGCTCAAGAAACTGAGCAAGAGTGCCAAGAAAGAGGGCGACATCCTGTGGAACTTCACCAAATTCCTTGTCGCAAAGGATGGCGTGACCGTGGAACGCTTCGCCCCCACCACCGAGCCGGAAAAGATAGAGGCCGCCATCGAGCGCATGCTTTAATACACCAATCATTACAACGATGTACGAACAATTGAAACTGGACAATCAGGTGTGCTTCCGCCTCTACACCGCTTCACGGCTTATCACGCAAGCATACCGCCCCCTGCTGGACCCGCTGGGGCTCACCTATCCCCAATACCTCGTCATGCTGGTACTGTGGGAGCAGGACAACCTCACCGTCAACGAAATAGGGAAACGGCTGGGACTCGACAGCAACACGCTCACGCCGCTGCTGAAGCGCATGGAGCAGGACGCATTGGTCGTCCGCTCACGTGGCATCGTCGACGCACGCCAGACCCTGGTGTCGCTCACCAAGAAAGGACGCCACTTGGAGTCGCAGGCCAAGGACGTGCCCCAATGCCTGGCGCAATGCTGGCAGGGCGAGCCCCTGAGCGAGAAGGACGCCATCACCTTCACCGAAGTACTGGACCGTATGATTAAATCGATGAAGGAGAAATGACCGACCTGGCCCAATTTATGACCGACAACCTGCGGGCCCTGGTGCAGACGGGCTACCGCTCCGTCCTCAGCAACCCGCGCGAGGCTCGCTTCGCACTGCAACTGCAACGCACCATGGCCCGTGGCGACCGGAGGCGCAAACAGATACTGAAAAAGGAAGGGCTGGCTGTGCCACCCTTCCTCATCTGCTCCATCGCCAACACGTGCAACCTCAGCTGCAAAGGCTGCTACGCCCGCGCCGGTGGCATCGCCGGCGACGAACCCACCAAACCCACCCTCTCGCCCGACGAGTGGCACCGTCTGTTTGAAGAGGCGGTCGACATGGGCTTCAGCGTAGCCCTTCTGGCCGGCGGCGAGCCCCTCACCCGGCGCGACCTGCTGGAAGGCATCGCCTCGGTCAAGGACATGCTCTTCCCCGTCTTCACCAACGGCACTTTGATAGGGTCTCAATACATTGAGTTCTTCAAAAAGCACCTCAACGTACTGCCCGTCATCAGCCTCGAAGGCGACGCCATGGCCACCAACGCCCGACGCGGCAAGGGGGTGCACGAGCGCGCCCTCCTCAGCATGCAGATGCTACAGGAGGCGGGCCTCTTCTTCGGCACCAGCATCACCGTCACCACGGAGAACAAGGAGGCCGTCACGTCGCCCGACTACGTCGACCGGCTGCATGCACTGGGCTGCAAACTGGTCTTCTACGTGGAGTATGTGCCCATCGACAAAGGCACCGAGCATCTCGCCTTCGGCGACGACGACGTGCAGTGGATGGAGCGCACCGTGGACGAGTTGCGCACCAGCCGGCAGGAGATGATTTTCGTATCCTTCCCCGGCGACGAGAAGCTGCTCGACGGCTGCATGGCCGCCGGCCGCGGCTTCTTCCACATCGGCCCCGACGGTGCCGCCGAGCCCTGCCCCTTCTCGCCCCACAGCGACACCAACGCCGCCCGCGACGGCCTCCGCGCCGCACTCCGCTCGCCCCTCTTCTCACGCCTGCGCGACGCCAGCGCCCTCGCCTGGGAACACACCGGCGGGTGCACCCTCTACGAGCACCGCGACGAAGTGCAGGCTCTCCTCGACAGCTCCGTCGCCTGACGACCATCTCCCATCTCCCACCCCACCGGCTCCCGCACAGCCACGATGATATTCCGAAAAAAAATTTGCCCATGTCGGATATTCTATATACCTTTGCAAAATCAAACATGCGGCACACCATGCTGTCTATGGTATATAACCCACTGACTATTACCCCCCCCAGATGAATATGGCGGGAATGGAACGGCTGTTGTACACCAAGAATTCACGGCCTCGGACGATGCACGGTGCATCGGTCCGGGGCTTTTGTTTTACCAATTAAATAATTAAACAAGATGAAGAAAGTACTTTCAATTCTGATGGTCGCATTTGCGATGACAGCAATGGTTGCCTGCGACGACAAGGACAACGACACCGACAACCCCGGCGGGGGCAGCTGCGACGGCAACGGCTTCAGCACCGAGATGTTTGTCGGCACATGGCGTGTCGAGAACATGACAGTCAACGGCCAGAACATGACGCCGGGGAACATGCTCTTCACCATGAATGAAGACGGCACCGGACTGGCCAACGACAACGGGGTGGTCGAGAACAATGAATTCACCTGGAGCGTGGACGGCGACCAGCTGACCATCACGCCGCGGAGCGGAGTCCATTTTGTCTACACCGTCAACAGCCTGACCGAGAACGAGTGCACCTTCAGCGGCACCAACGTACCCATGGCCGACATCCCGGGCGATGTGGTGGTCCACCTGGTCCGGGCGGAATAGCCTCCCTCCAGATTATCCCACACACAAGGATGCTGCACAGCGCTGCGGCATCCTTTTTCCTTCCTGTAGACCATCTGTGGTCCTCGTCGCCGAATCACCCTCCAAGCGCCACATCCTCTGGGTTTTCAACTACAGTTCAACTCGAGTTTTACGGTAGTATTACGCTTTTTCAAGTTGAAATGAAGTTATACCACCGTAATACTACCGTAAAAATGGCAGCGCATGTAGGGTGCGGAGAATGAGGAACTAGGTGTTTCCTAGGACCTCTTTACAGGAAGCGGCATACGGGTGCCACGCTTCTTGTTTTTTAGGATTGGGGTGTGTGCGGACGAAAAAAAATTTCGGTGCGTTGTGGATTATTTGAAAAAAAAGGTTATATATATAGTAGAGAATACCAATTAACCCATTTTATAAACAAAAAACACAACAACAATGGTAAAACAAATCAAAAAACTGACCGTGCTGTTCTTTGTGGCAGCTGCAATGTTCACCTTCGCGTCCTGCAGCAAGGACGATGACAACAACGGCGGCAGCGGCTCCGGCTCCTCGTCATCCATCGATGAGTCCAAACTCATCGGGAAATGGAGTTTTAATGATGATGTCTTTGTCTATTCTCATTTCGACATCACAATCAACGCCGACCACACCTGTTATTGGAGTGATTATAGTTGCGTCTGGACACTCAGTGGGAACAAATTCCACGGACAGGACACCCACTATGACGAAGACTACGGACGGGAGATTACCATTTGCATTGATTTCACAATCAAGAGCCTCACCGACGACACTATGGTCATCGAAGGAAAACGTACGTATGAGGACGGTAGCCAAGGCGACTACTCTGGCACCCTTCACAAGGTGCAGTAACCCATGCCGTCCACCGCACCGAGGGTGTCCGCATCGCCGCGGGCACCCTTTTTTATACATAGAAAAAGATATGCCTTTACATATCATCCGACGTAAGGGCACATGTCAATCTGACGTGAAAGCACACCACAGAGCTTGTACGAAAACATCAAAAAGGGAGCCCCAAATCGTGGCTCCCTCTAAAACCTACTTTTCCACAAACTCATTGTAATACTGCAACACTTGCTCTTTTAGCGGCGGTAAATCTTCGTTGACCACCTTCCATACCTGCATTGTGCTGACCTGATAGTAACCGTGCACCAACACATGGCGCATAGCGATTATATCCCGCCAAGCGGTCTGCGGATGTTTTTCTTGGAATTCGTGTGTAAGCATATATGAGGCTTCCCCGATGATTTCGATACACTTGACCACCGCATAATACGTCACTTCGTCCTTGCGTAAGTCTTCGAAAGTCATACCTGCCGTGAAACGCTCGATGCGTTCAATCGAGGCCAGGATATGCTCCAAACGCCCCTTGTCTTTAAGCGGTTCTCTCATACACAAGCCTCCTGTCATGCATGGCGGATTCGGCTGCAAACGGCAACAAACAGTCTTCTTCGACAAGGTCGACATGCCGCCCCAACAAATCCGACAGCGTATTCATAATATGTGCATGCTTCAACAACGACACACCCTCGGGCAGATAGCGCACCATGATGTCTATGTCGCTGTCATCCCGTTCCTCGCCGCGAGAGAAAGAGCCATAGACCCACGCCTTGTCTATTGGCAACGTGGCAAAATAATCGCATATCGTCTTGGTATAACCTATCGGCATATCATCTTTGTTTGTATGAATAACGAAACATTCACAATATTATTGTATCTTACTGGCAACAAAAAAAGGAGTCCTTTCAGGGACTCCTTTAGAAAGATGGGCGACGACTTACTTTTCCACAAACGAGTGCAGTATCATCAGCGATGGCGGGCTTAACTTCTCTGTTCGGAATGGGAAGAGGTGGACACCGTCTCTATAGTCACCCAAAGTAAACTGTTTGACATACGGACAAG
>JAFURZ010000007.1 GCA_017480785.1 Bacteroidales bacterium | reverse complement strand
CTTCATCGCTGGCGACGGCACCACCGTCACCTCGACGACCAACAGCGTTGAACTGACTAACCTCGAGGATGAGACCTCCTACGATGTCTATGTCCGCGCCATCTGCGATGAAGGCATCGCTTCGGCCTGGAGCACGCTCCACACCTTCACCACGCTCGAAGAGACCGGCATCGACGAGGTGCTGAGCGGCAACGTGGCCCTCTACCCGAACCCTGCCAGCACAACGGTCACCATCCGCGGCATCGAGGGTGAGAGCACCGTCACGGTGGTCGACCTCAACGGTCGCGAGGTGTACAGGACCAACGCCGACAGCGATGTCACGATTGACGTGAGAGGATATGCCAAGGGCGCCTACTTCGTCCGCATCACGGGCGAGCGCACCATGGCCATCCGCAAGCTCATCGTCAAGTAACACCCAGCCATCGTCCGATGGCAGAAAAGGGGAGGGGCGGCCCGAACGGGCCGCCCCTCCTTTGTCGTCTTCTCCCGGCTGGAAACAAAGCTGTTACCCCGCAGTTCTTTACGAGTTCTTTACAAATTCGTAAAGAACGGTAAAAGAACAGTAAAAGAACAGTAAAAGAACAGAGGGGAAATAAACTTTTCCGATTTTAACATTTAATTGAAAAAAAATGTTTATCTTTGCACCCGATTTGTACTTGGAAAAAAATAACGTTTAATCACTATAAATAAAGCATTATGACAACACTATTGATTGCATTGCAGGCAGTTGCCAACCTGGCTTGGGGCTACCTGGGAGCTGCTGTGGGAGCCGGTCTGGCCACCATCGGCGCGGGTATCGGTATCGGTAAGATTGGTCAGGGCGCCATGGAAGGCATGGCCCGCCAGCCGGAAGCCGGTGGCGACATCCGTTCGACGATGATTATCGCCGCCGCCCTAGTGGAAGGCGTCGCATTCTTCGCCGTCGTGTGCTGCTTGCTGGTCGTCCTCAAGTAGTCACCCCTCAAAAAAGACTTCGGGACCGGCGATTGGCCGGTCCCTTTTCAAAACGACAATAGTCAACAGACAAACTAGATATGAACAATCCCCTGATTAACCCCGGCCTGGGCACCTTTGTGTGGATGCTCGTGTCGTTCGGCATTTTGGCATTCATCCTCATCAAGTTCGGCTGGCCGATGATACTGAAGAGCCTGAAGAGCCGCGAGGAGGCCATCGCCAACTCGCTCAACGAGGCCGCCAAGGCCCGTGAGGAGATGAAGCACCTGGTGGCCCACAACGAGGAGCTGCTGCGCCAGGCCAAGATGGAACGCGACGAGATGCTGCGCGACGCCCGCATGGCGAGCGACCAGATTATCGAGGAGGCCCGCACCAAGGCTTCGGCCGAGGCCGACCGCATCGTCGAGAATGCCCGCGAGAACATCAACTACGAGAAACTCAAGGCTATGACCGAGCTGAAGAACCAGATTGCCAACCTCAGCATCGAGATTGCCGAGAAGCTCATCCGGGCCGAGTTGGAGGACAAGGCCAAGGCCGACGCCCTCATACAGAAGGAACTTGAACTTGCCAAGCTCAACTAGCGATGAATAACTACCGTGTCAATATCAACTATGCCAAGGCGCTCTTCATGCTGGCCACCGACCGTGGCCAGGCCGACCGTGTGGCCGACGACATGCGCCTGGTGGAGCAGGTGGTGGGCGGCAGCCGCGAGCTGGGGGTGGTCTTCGCCAACCCCACGGTGCCCTACGACAAGAAGACGGCCATCGTCGAGGAGCTCTTCGGCGAGGCTGTGAGCACCGAGACCATGGCGTTCCTGCGCTTTGTGGTGAAGAAGAACCGCTCGGTGAACCTGCGCGGCATCAGCGGTGCCTACATGGACCTCTACCGCGAGAGCAAGGGCATCGTGCTGGGCGAACTGGTGACGCATCAGGAGACCGACGACAGCGCCAAGGCCTATGTGCGCCGCCTCATCGAGGAGTACACCGGCAAACAGGTGGAGCTGCACACCGCCACCGACCCGCACATGCTGGGCGGCTTCAAGATGGAGTTCGACCACAACATGTACGACGCCCGCCTGCGCACCAAGATAAGGAAGCTGCGCAAGGAGTTTGCAAAGAACGAATACGAAAGTAAATTGTAACAAATATGTCAGATATTAAGCCTGCCGAAGTATCGGCAATCCTGAAAAAGCAACTGGCCGATGTCAACCTGGATGTCGAGCTTGAGGAGGTGGGCACCGTGCTGACCGTCGGCGACGGCATTGCACGTGTCTACGGCCTCAACAACGCCCAGAGCGGCGAACTCGTGGAGTTTGACAGCGGCGACCAGGGCATCGTGCAGAACCTCGAGGAGGACAACGTGGGTGTGGTGATGCTGGGAGAGATGACCACCGTCAACGAGGGCGACACGGTGAAGCGCACCGGCCGCATTGCCTCGCTGCCTGTGGGTGAGGGACTGCTGGGCCGAGTCATCAACACCATCGGACAGCCCATCGACGGCCGCGGCCCCATCGAGGGCGAGCTCTACCAGATGCCCATCGAGCGCAAGGCTCCGGGCGTCATCTTCCGTCAGCCCGTCGACCAGCCGTTGCAGACCGGCATCAAGGCCATCGACTCGATGATTCCCATCGGCCGTGGCCAGCGCGAGCTCATCATCGGCGACCGCCAGACCGGCAAGACGGCCATCGCCATCGACACCATCATCAACCAGAAGACCAACTTCGATGCCGGCGACCCCGTGTACTGCATCTATGTGGCTTGCGGCCAGAAGGGCTCGACGGTGGCCAACCTGGTGAAGACCCTCGACGAGAAGGGCGCCATGGACTATACCATCGTGGTGGCCGCCACGGCGTCGGACCCCGCCGCCATGCAGTTCTACGCCCCCTTCGCGGGTGCCGCCATCGGCGAGTACTTCCGCGACACGGGTCGCAACGCACTGGTCATCTATGACGACCTCTCGAAGCAGGCCGTGGCCTACCGCGAGGTGTCGCTGCTGCTCCGTCGCCCGCCGGGACGCGAAGCCTACCCGGGCGATGTGTTCTACCTGCACAGCCGCCTGCTGGAGCGCGCGGCCCGCATCATCCAGAACGACGAGATAGCCTCCCAGATGAACGACCTGCCGGCCTCGCTGCAGGGCAAGGTGAAGGGTGGCGGCTCGCTGACGGCCCTGCCCATCATCGAGACGCAGGCTGGCGACGTGTCGGCCTATATCCCCACCAACGTCATCTCCATCACCGACGGACAGATATTCCTCGAGACCAACCTCTTCAACAGCGGTGTGCGTCCCGCCATCAATGTGGGTATCTCGGTGAGCCGTGTGGGTGGCAAGGCGCAGATTAAGTCGATGAAGAAGATAGCCGGTACGCTGAAGATGGACCAGGCGCAGTATCGCGAGCTGGAGGCCTTCTCCAAGTTCGGCTCCGACCTGGACGCTGCCACCAAGGCGGTGCTCGACAAAGGAGCCCGCAATGTGGAGATTCTCAAGCAGCCGCAGTACACCCCCATGCCCGTCGAGGAGCAGGTGGCCATCATCTTCTGCGGCACCAACGGCCTGTTGCAGAAGGTGGCCGTCGACAAGGTGCGCGACTTCGAGAAGGTGTACCTCACCCTCCTCAAGCAGGAGCATGCCGATATCCTGGCCAACCTGCGCGCCGGCAAGCTGGTCGACAGCGACCTGGCTACCATGAAGGAACTAGCCCTAGACACAGCAGAAAGGTATAAATAATGGCTAATCTGAAAGAAGTCCGCACCCGCATCGCGTCGGTGAGTTCGACGCAGCAGATCACTTCGGCGATGAAGATGGTCTCGGCTGCCAAGTTCCGCCGTGCCCAGAATGCCATTATCGGCATGCGGCCCTATGCGACCCAGCTGAACGAGATAATCGCCGACATAGACACGGGCGACGGCGTGCAGACCCCCTATCATGCCGTGCGGCCGGTGCAGACGGTGGTGCTGGTGGTGGTGACCTCCAACAAGGGACTCTGCGGCGCCTTCAACAGCAACGTGCTGAAGCTGGCGCAGCAGCGCATCGACCACTACCGTGCGGAGAAGGCCGCCATCCGGCTGGTGTGCATCGGCAAGAAGGCCTCCGAACTCCTTTCCCGACAGAAGGACTTGCAGGTCAGCAGTCAGGACACACTGCTCGACAATCCTGCTTTCGACGATGTGGCTGCATTGGCCGACACGCTGATGGACGACTTCGCCGAGAAGCGGGTGGATAGGGTGGAGCTGGTGTACAACCAGTTCAAGAACTCGCTGTCGCAGGTGCTCTCTGACGAGCAGTGGCTGCCGGTGAAGAACGGAGCACTGAGCACTGAGAAAGGAGAGCGTAAGAACACCGACTACATCTATGAGCCCTCGAAGGAGGAGATACTGCGGGAGATGATACCCCTCACGCTGCGCAGCACCTTCTACAGGGTGGTGCTCGACTCGCTGGCTGCCGAGCATGGAGCCCGCATGACGGCCATGCAGAAAGCCACCGACAACGCCACCGAGCTGCTAAAGGACCTACGCCTCAGCTACAACAAAGCCCGTCAGGCTTCCATTACCAACGAAATCATCGAGATAGTCAGTGGCTCGGAAGCCCTGAAAGGTTAAACAGAATGACAACCAGACACCGATACTGATGTTATCGGTGTCTTTTTTTAAGAATATGAAACGAGCATTGCTTTTTGTCCTGACCGTCTCCGCGTCGGTCGCCCTGATGGCCAGACCGGTCGATGTGCAACGTGCCCGCCAAATGGTAGAGACGTATTTCTTCTCGCCAGCGGTGTGCCTCTCGCCCGCCGAATGGAACGAACTCTATGTCTTCGTACCCGCCGAGGGCGACGGATTTGTCGTGCTGGCGGGCGACGACTGTGCGCGTCCCGTGCTGGCCTATTCCCTGACGGGCCGCTTCTCCTTCGAGGATATGCCTGCACACGTGGCTGCCTGGCTCGACGGCTACCGTAGGGAGATGGCTGATTTAATCAAGTACGGCGCCACCCCCAGCCCGGAGGTGCAGGCGCTGTGGCAGCACCCCAAGGAGGGCCGCTTTACGCCGGTGGCCCCGCTGATGACCACCATGTGGAACCAGTCGCCTCGCTACAACGCCATGTGCCCTTATTCCCACAATGACTCGGCCCATGCCGTCACCGGCTGTGTGGCCACGGCCCAGGCCCAAGTGATGAAGTACTGGAACCACCCCGCCGTAGGACACGGCACCCACTCGTATGGTACCTCTTTCGGCCCCCTCAGCGTCGATTACGATACGGCCTATCAGTGGGCGCAAATGCCCGACCGTCTGTCGTGGACGAGCAGCGAGGCGGAAATCCATGCCGTAGCCCAGCTGATGTACCATGTGGGAGTGGCCGTGGAGATGAACTACGGCGTGCACAGCAGCGGTGCCCACGTGATAGCATACGCACCCTATGGCTTGAACTACCCCTCGACCGAACGGTCCTTGCGCGAGCATTTCGGCTACAACCCCATGCTCGAAGGAAGGGTCAAGGCATTTTATTCGGATGAAGTGTGGAGCAACATGGTGCGTAACGAAATCGTGCATGGCCGCCCTGTGCTCTATTCCGGCGCCGATGAGACGAGTGGCCACGCCTTTGTACTCGACGGCTGCGACTCGATTGGCATGTTCCATGTCAACTGGGGGTGGGGTGGGTCCTACGACGGTTACTACACCATCGACTCGCTCTCGCCGGGAGCCGGCGGCATCGGCGGCAACGCCACCTACACCTTCAACGAGCAGAATACGGCCATCTTCGGAGTGCGGCCGTGCTACAATAACGACTCGCTGGCCACGGTGGACCTTGTGGCTGTCGACAGCCTGCAGGGCGCTGTCACGGGCAGTGGCGTGTATCTCCCCTATGAGGACACCGTCACCATCCGCGTGGTACCCGCCGAAGGTTACCGCTTCGACGGCTGGAGCAGCGGCTTCTCGAGTCCGGTGTTCACCTTTGTCCCCAACGGCGACATGATGGATACGGCCCTCTTCACCCTCGTAGGGAAGGATACGGTGTCCTATTGTGACGACGACTGTGTGGCCCGTTGGCATGACGACTATGGAGCCTCCACTGAGTGGGGTATCCGCGTGCCTCCTAGCCAGCGCAATAAGTTGCGCAGCCTCTCCGAGGTTCAGCTCTTCGTCGCCGAACCGGGATATTACTTGATGAGTGTCTATGTGGGTGAGAGCATCAGCAGTGAGACCTTGGTCCTCAGTGTGCAACCCGACCTCACGACCGCCTCGGGCTGGACCACTATCACGCTGGAGCAGCCCGTCTCTGTGCCCGATGACCAGCCGGTGTGGATAACTTTCCGCTTCACCACAACCACGGGTTTTCCGGCCACCGCTTCGTTCTACACCGCCGTCAGCGACGGCTCCTGGTACAAGCTGCCGGGCGGGTGGCAACCCATCGACCAGGCGGGCGTCTACCACTCGTGGATGATACGAGCCCTCTTCGCCCCGCGCCTCTGCCATGTGGCCGTCGAGAATGCCGGCCAGTGTGAGCTTGACTCCTTCGACGGTATGGGCGACTACCCCCTGGGTGCTTCTGTCACCGTCAGCTGCTCCGACCCCTTCTTCTCCCATTGGGACGGCATCGGCGTCACCGACTCGACCATCACCTTTACCGTCGTCGGCGACACCACCTTCCGCGCCTATTGCAATGGTGTGGGCATCGACGACGTCGAGGCCTCCGAGATAGACCAGCCCGTCAGCGTGTACGACATGATGGGTCGCCGGGTCGCCACGCGTCCCGACGATGTGCGCCTGCTCCCTGCCGGCGTCTACCTGGTGAGAATGCGTACGGGTATTGTTAAGAAAATAGTAGTGTTATGAAACGTTTGTCCCTTCTAGCCATCCTTCTGACGGCGCTCCTGCCAGTGCAGGCCAAGCCGGTCGACCCCTCTCAGTTGCTGCGGGCTGCACAGCATGTGCTGCAACGCTCCGACGTGGTCGACGCCACCCCCGCGTCCTTCACCGACTGTCGTCTGTTCGTCGGTGCCGACGGGCAGGGCTTCGTGCTCCTGAGCGACGACGACTGCGTGCGGCCGTTGCTGGGCTATTCGTTAACCAACCCGTTTCCCACCGAGGCGATGCCGTCCCATGTGGCGGCATGGATAGAGGGGTACCAGCGCGAGATAGCCTCGGCCAAGGAGGCCGGGAGCATCCCGTCGCAGCGTGCCCGCGACGAATGGGACGAGCTGCTCGGCCTGAGGGTCGGACGCAAGTCGGTGACGGCAGTGGCTTTCTTGTTGAAGACCAGATGGGACCAGGTGGCGGGATACAATAACCAGTGCCCTTATGATTCCGTTGCCGGCGCCCGGTGCTATACGGGCTGTGTGGCCACCGCGACCGCACAGGTGATGAAGTACTGGAACCACCCCGAGGTGGGGCGCGGCAGCCATAGCTACACCCACCCCAAGTACGGCACCCTCAGTGCCCGCTTCGACACCACCCACTACCAGTGGTCGCTGATGCCAAACACCGTCAGTATCGCCACTACCCAGCAACGCATTGCCGCCATGTCGCAGCTGATATCCCACGTGGGTATCGCGGTCGACATGGGCTATGGCACCGGCTCCAGCGGTGCCCATACCAATCCGTTGGGCAACGTGCGCAGGGCTTCCAGTGAGACGGCCCTCAAGGAGTATTTCCGCTATAACCCCGCGCTCTTCACCGCCTACAAGGAGGGCTTCAGTGATGCCGAGTGGCGCGCCCTTATCGACGCCGACCTCGACTCGGCGCGTCCTGTGCTCTACGACGGCTACGGTCCTGCGGGCGGACATGCTTTCGTGCTCGACGGACGCGACACCATGGGTCGCTACCACTTCAACTGGGGGTGGGGTGGCTCGGCGAACGGCTACTATACCCTCGACAGCCTTTCGCCCACGGCCACCTACTCGTTCAGCCAGCTCAACTCGGCCATCTTCCGCGTCTATCCCATCACGGTCAACGACGCCACGGCGACACTCACCGCCGTCTCGTCAGACACGGCGCGGGGCACCGTCAGCGGCAGCGGCACCTACCCGGTCGACTCCCTGCGGGTCCTCCTGCTGGCCACCGCCAAGCCCGGCTACCGCTTCGACCACTGGCGTAGCGGCAACCCCGCCAACCCCATCATCACGTCGCCCACCAACGACTTCTCCGACACCGCCGTCTTCGTACCTATCCATCGCGACAGCGTGGGCTACTGCCGCAACAACGGCATCGCCTACAAGAACCTCACCGAGCAGGACTCGGTGGAGTGGGGCATACGCATACCCTTCGACTACCTCGAAGGCAAGCAGCGCCTGCGCGAGGTGCACTTCTGGACCTACGAGGTCTCCGGCCCCTACCACCTGCGCCTCTATCGCGGCACGGTGCCCGACGGGGAACCGTTCTACACCGACAGCCTCATGGCCTCCGGCTATGGCATGAACATATACCATATCCCCGCCATCCTCGACATCGACTTCGCCGACACCACCCCCCTCTGGGTCACCATCTATGCCAAGGGCTCGCCCTTCCCCATCAGCTACTCGCACTTCACCGGCACCGTCGATGGCTCGTGGGTACGCTACGATAGTGTGTGGCAGCCCATGTACGAGGCATTGCAGGTCTACGGCAGCTGGATGCTGCGGGCCGTCCTCGACCCGTCGACCCATGTGGGAGTGGCTGACGTCGATGCCGCCGAGACACCCGTCGTCGTGAGCCTCGCGGGGCGTACCGTCACCGTGCAGGCCGCCGCCCCCGTAGCCCTCTACGACGTGCAGGGCCGCCTCGTGCAGACCGCCTCCGCAGGCCGCCTGCGCTGCACCCTCCCCGCCGCCGGCATCTACATCGTCCGTTCCGGCTCCACCACCAAGAAGATAGTAGTATTCTAGAACGTCTAGAAAATCTAGAAAAGAAAAACAACAAAAAAGACACAACAATATGGAAAAGAAGCAAAAAAGCACACAGACGATAGCCATCATCACCATGTTCTTCATGTTTGCCATGATATCCTTTGTGACCAACATGGCGGCACCCTTCGGCAACATCTGGAAGAACCAGTATTCCTGGGCCGGCATGTGGGGCAACATGATGAACTTCCTTGCCTACCTCATCATGGGCATCCCCGCGGGCAAGCTGATGTCCCGCATAGGGTATAAGAAGACCGCCCTCATTGCCCTCGGCGTGGGCTTCTGCGGCATGGTCGTGCAGTACCTCTCCAGCCTGGTGGGAGCCGACGTGGCCACCTTCAGCATCGGCGGCCAGCCCGTGATGCTCAACTTCCTCATCTACCTCCTCGGCGCCTTTGTGTGCGGCTTCTGTGTCTGCATGCTCAACACCGTGGTCAACCCCATGCTCAACACCCTGGGCGGCGGCGGCAACCGCGGCAACCAGCTCATCCAGACCGGCGGCACCCTCAACTCGCTCACCGGCACCCTCACCCCCCTGCTCGTCGGCGCCCTCATCGGCACCGTCACCGACCGCACCGCCATGAGCGACGTCGCACCCCTGCTCTTCATCGCCATGGGCGTCTTCGCCCTGGCCTTTGTGGTAATCAGCATCGTCAAGATACCCGAACCCAACCGCGAGCGCATCATCCGTGGCGGCCGCGACAAGTACAGCGCCTGGAGCTTCCGCCACCTGGTGCTGGGCGTGGTGGCCATCTTCTTCTATGTGGGCATCGAGGTGGGTATCCCCGCCGAGCTCAACTTCTACCTCACCGACGACCCCCTCTGCGGCGCCGCCATCGGCGGGGCCGTGGCCGCCGTCTACTGGCTGCTGATGATGGTGGGCCGCGCCGCCAGCGCCGCCATCAGCGGCAAAGTCAGCACCCGCACCCAGCTCTCCTTCGTCGCCCTGCTGGCCATCGTCCTCATCGTGGTGGCCATCATCCTGCCCAGCAGCATCCGCATCTCCATGCCCGGCTACAGCGTGGCCGACGGCTTCCAGATGTTCCAGGTGCCCCTCAGCGCCCTCTTCCTCGTCCTCTGCGGCCTCTGCACCTCGCTCATGTGGGGTGGCATCTTCAACCTCTCGGTCGAGGGCCTCGGCAAATACACCGAGCAGGCCAGCGGCATCTTCATGATGATGGTCGTGGGCGGCGGCGTGATGCCCCTGCTGCAGAACGCCCTGGCCAAAACGGTGGGCTACATGGGCTCCTACTGGCTCGTGGCCGCCATGCTGGCCTACATCCTCTTCTATGCCCTCGTCGGCTCGAAGAATGTCAACCGCGACATACCCGTCGAGTAGCGGCATGGTTTGCAAGAAAGCCTCGAAGAGGCTTGCTCTCGATAACCCCACACTTCCGTGTGGGGTTATTTAGAGGCTGCCTCTTCGAGGCAATCTTTTTTCTGTATTTGTGTGCAATTCAGATTTTTTTTGTATCTTTGCACTTCCATGGGTGTGGTCCGTCGCCTGCCAACGGGTTGCCACACAGTGGTTTATAATGTTAAACCGTGCCAGGCAGGGGCACATAAAAACAAACAATCCATCAAATAATGGACTACAAGAACGTACAACCGCTGGCCGACTTCGACTGGAATGCTGTCGACGAAAAGGCTGGTAAAATCAAACAACAAGAGACGGGCGAGAAGAACGACGCTTACGAGAAGAGCTTCAACGCCTTCACCGAGCAGGAAGTCATCGAGGGCACCATCGTGGCCATCACCGACCGCGAAGTCGTCGTCAACGTCGGCGCCAAGAGCGACGGCGTCATCCCCATCAGCGAGGTGCGCTACAACCCCGACCTCAAGGCCGGCGACAAGATTGAAGTCTACGTCGAGAGCCAGGAGGACGCCAACGGCCAGCTGATGCTCAGCCACAAGAAAGCCCGCATCCTCAAATCGTGGGACCGCGTCAACGAGGCCTACGACAACCAGGAAATCATCACCGGCTACGTGAAGAGCCGCACCAAGGGCGGCCTCATCGTCACCGTCTTCGAGAACATCGAAGCCTTCCTCCCCGGCAGCCAAATCGACGTCAAGCCCATCCGCGACTACGACGTCTATGTCGACAAGACCATGGAGTTCAAGGTGGTGAAAATCAACCACGAATACAAGAATGTCGTCGTTAGCCACAAGGCCCTCATCGAGGACGAGATCGAAGCCCAGAAGGCTGAAATCATCAGCCACCTCGAGAAGGGTCAGGTCCTCGAGGGCGTGGTGAAGAACATCACCAGCTACGGCGTCTTCGTCGACCTCGGCGGCGTGGATGGTCTCATCCACATCACCGACCTCAGCTGGGGCCGCATCAGCCATCCCAACGAGGTGGTCCAGCTCGACCAGAAGATTAACGTCGTCATCCTCGACTTCGACGAGGCCAAGCGCCGCATCGCCCTCGGCCTCAAGCAGCTCACTCCCCACCCGTGGGACGCCCTCGACCCCAACCTCAAGGAAGGCGACCACGTGAAGGGTAAAGTCGTCGTCATCGCCGACTACGGCGCCTTTGTCGAGGTGCTCCCCGGCGTCGAAGGCCTCATCCACGTCAGCGAGATGAGCTGGAGCCAGCACCTGCGCAGCGCCCAGGACTTCCTCAAGGTGGGCGACGAGGTGGAAGCCGTCATCCTCACCCTCGACCGCGAAAACCGCAAGATGAGCCTCGGCATCCGCCAGCTCATGCCCGACCCCTGGCTGGCCATCGCCGAGAAATACCCCGTCGGCAGCAAGCACACCGCCACGGTACGCAACTTCACCAACTTCGGCATCTTCGTCGAGCTGGAGGAGGGCGTCGACGGCCTCATCCACATCAGCGACCTCAGCTGGAGCAAGAAAATCAAACACCCCGCCGAGTTCACCAAGATTGGCGAGAAGATTGACGTCGTCGTCCTCGAAGTCGATGCCGACAACCGCCGCCTCAGCCTCGGCCACAAGCAGCTCGAGGACAATCCTTGGGATGTCTACGAGAGCCTCTTCACCGTCGGCAGCGTGCACCAGGGCAAGATTGTCAACATGAACGACAAGGGCGCCACCGTCATCCTGCCTTACGACGTCGAAGCCTTCGCACCCATGCGCCACCTCGACAAGGCCGACAAGAGCAAAGCCCGTCAGGGCGAGACCCTCGACTTCAAGGTCATCGAGTTCAACAAAGACTCGAAGAAAATCATCGTCAGCCACACCCGCACCTTCCAGGAAGGCAACGACAACAGCCGTCCCGAGAGCGAGAGCCGCAAGACGCAGAAGACCGTGAAGCAAATCAACGACAACCTCGAGAAGACCACCCTCGGCGACCTCGACATCTTCCAGAAACTGAAAGAAGAGAAGTAAGCCGCAAGGTGACCACACCGACAGCCGTGCCATCCTCCCGATGGCGCGGCTTTCTTTTTGCCCGCAGCACGGCGGCAGAGCGTGGCACCCCTCCCGTGTGGTACCCGTGTAACCCGTACATCCTTAGGGTTTTCGACTACTGTTCTTTTACCGTTTTACGGTAGTATTACGCTTTTTCAAGTCGAACTGTAGAAGAACTACCGTAATACTACCGTAGAAATGGGGGAGGGGGGGGATGGCGGGGCCAACACATCATATTCGGCATTATAACATGGGGATATTTTTTTGCGAGGACAACCTCGAAGAGGTTGAATCTCAATAACCCCAGACAAGCAAAGCGCAGTCTGGGGAAAGCCTCATCCCACACCGATGCTGAGCGTCTCGAAGAGACGCGATTATGCTATTAGGTCGCGTCTCTTCGAGACGCACGGTAAGGGACAGAACATACCCCACACTATCGTGTGGGGTTATTGAGATTGAGCCTCTTCGAGGCTCGTGGATGTTAAAATTGATGCGTTGGCCCTAGGGGGGAGGCATCGTCGGGGAGAAAACCGAAAAAAATATGATTATCCGTAATTCACCGAAAGCCCTGAAAGGGCGGCAATCAATAGCCGTGGGCGTGAGCCCACGGAATCGGACGGACAAATTGTTCTTCGAGCCCACGGAGTGGGCGACACTATACGCTGACAGATGTGCCGCCCACTCCGTGGGCTCATGGGATGATGACAACGTGCTTTCCGTGGGCTCACGCCCACGGCTAACATATATCGCCCACCCCGTGGGCTCTTCTGCCTAATTCGGGCAAGTGCGGATAATCATAAAAAAAATTTCAAGTGCATGACAACAAAATTAGGCCTTTTTGCATCTATATAGGTGAAAAAAAGTTGCAAAAGTTGCAAATGTTTGCTGATTGTATAACGTGCGGGTGTTCGGTGCAGGGAATTGATAATGAAAGGAATAAAATATGGTTCATGCAATGAAAAGAGATGAATTTTCCCGTGTGGCGGCCTTCGTGGCGCTGGCGTTCGTGCTGGGCGTGGGTCCGGTGCAGGCTCAATCTAAAGACGACTGGTCCCAGAATATCGTCTGCCGCGGATGGAACAACCCGACTAATTTCACCGATGTGGGTATGGGTCTTTACGCCGGTACCCAATATGAAGGTATGACTGGATTAAAGACCAGTGGTTCAGCACCTCTTGCCACAAGTGGCAATACGGGCGTCAATTGGAACAACACCGTCAACAGGAACCAGATGGGTACCTATACCATTTCCGGTTTGGGCGGTAATGTGGCCACGTTCCCTTCGGGCAAGCACACGGATCGTCCTTTCGAGATTTATACAAAGAATGTCGGTAATAATCGCGACCCGAACACGGGCAACCAACTGCCTTTTGTGCCGTGGGAGCAGTACAACACCAACGACCCCTCGCTGCCTGTGCAGACCGACCTCACAAGTAGCATCCGCATCGGTACCGCCTACGGTGGTAGCGCTTCTAATGGAAACTCGGCGGGCCTTCGCTATCAACTCAAAGTGATGCCCACGAACGCCTTGCTCTACCTCTACTATGCCTGCGTCTTCCAGGACGGAACCCATGGTATTGGAGGCGACGCGTCCTTCATGGTGCGCATCATGGCGCAGAACGATGCTGGGGAGTGGGTGCAGGCAAGTCCCACGCGGACCAACCCGCCCGCCTCGGGCACCAATCAGTGCGACACGCTGGCCTACTTCATCACCGCCACCCCCACTTCCAGTGGTGGCAGTATAACCAGCGGCCAGAACGGATGGCACGGCACTTTCGGCTACAACAACGTCATTTGGAAGGAATGGGACAAGGTGGTTATCAACCTGGCGCCTATGATGTACAAGACTGTACGTGTCGAGGTGATGGTGAGCGGTTGTAGCGCTTCGTATCACTGGGGTTATGCCTACATCTGTGGCGAGTGCCGCCCGATGGAAATCACCACCAGCGGCTGCCCCGGCGGTATGTCGACCGACGTGACGACCCTCGCGGCCCCTCAGGGCATGCGAAACTACGCGTGGTACCGCTCCGAGTACGGCAGCTATTCGCCGCTGGGCAATACCAGCACCATGACGATGCCCCTCGACAATGCCAATTCGACAGCCTACTACACCTTCCATCAGCTGACCGACACCGCCGCCAACGACAACGTGAGCGACTCGGCCTACCGCTACAAGGCGCAGTCCGAGGACTTCAGCGTGGAGTATGTGCCCAACAACGCCCACACGCAGGGCATCGAGGCCCCCGAGGACTCGATGACCAACAAGCAGGTCTTCCTCTGCAAGGTGAAGTCGGCCATCAATCCGACAAAGCCCTACTGGTCGAACATCTTCGCCATCGTGCAGAACATCAAGCCGACGATGGAGATAGCGAAGCAGGAGTACTGCGGCGGCGACGTGGTGATAAGGAATGAGAGCTTCGTGCCGGGAAGTTCTGACATGGTGAAAGCAGACAGCACCATCTGGAGTTTCTACAACAATGCCGCCTGCGGCGGCGACCCCTTGAAGGTGGATACGGGCCTGACGGTGTCGGTCAACTTCCCCGGCGACACGCTGCGCTACGTGAAGGTGCGCACCAACATTGACGAGTTCAACTCCGACATTGCCGAAGCCGACCGGCCCGCCCACGGCGACTGCTACTCGGAGGCCATCTACGAGATACAGCCGCTGCCCAACCCCGAGGCACGCTTCACCATCTACGACACTGTGCTCTGCGCCAGTGACCCCACAACCACCCTGCGCGACGTCACGCCGGGCTCGACCTACCGCCAGTGGCTCTTCCGCAAGGCCGACGACGACAGCACGCACACGCTGGGCGACACGCTGGCGGTCGACGGCGAGTCGACGCCCTTCCCCCACACCTTCGCGGTGCACACCGACGGCGTGGAACCCATTGGGATGATTGTGCGCAACGGCCTGTTCTACCTCAACCCGGTGAACCAGGACGAGGTCATCTGGTGCCAGGACACCACCTACGACACCGTGAATATCTTCACCAATCCCCAGCTGCTGCGCCACGGCGACAGCATCGTCTGCCAGGGCGACAAGACCAAGGTGTGGGTCACGTCCGACATAGAGAACTGCTCCTACCAGTGGTCCACTGCCTATGGCCACCTCGCTGGCGGCCTGCCCGTGGGCGACACGCTGAAGGTGCAGCCCTATGCCGACACGGCGACCTACTATGTGCTCGTGACCAGCCCCGCCCCGCAGAACTGCGAGGCGTGGGACAGCGCGCGCGTGTTCCTGGTGAAGCCCAAGCTGAAGAAGGTCCCTGCCGACGGCAAGATATGCCCGGGCGACCCGGTGGAGCTGTCGGGCGAGAACGCCCACCACTACACCTGGTCGGCCTCGCCGGCCGACACCAGCCTGATTGGCCAGGACTCGGCGGCCCATATCGTGGTCTATCCGCAGGTGAACACCACCTACACCCTCGTGGGTCACGGCAACAACGACTGCGACGCCACGCCGTTGACGACCGACGTGACGGTATATCCCTATCCGGTGCCCGTCGTCAACCTCAATCCCGGCCTTGTCGACTCGGAGGACCCCACCTTGACGCTGCGTGACGAATCGCCCTACAGCGTCAGCACGACGTGGACCTTCGCCGGCGGCGAGACGGTGCCGGGGCGCGAGGTGACGCACACCTTCGAGGAGGCCACCGGAGCCGACTCGGTCTATGTCACCCTGACCAACTACAACGAGTTGGGCTGCCCGACGGTCTATCCGTTCAGCATCCCGGTGAACCTCTACACGGCGTGGTTCCCCAATGTCTTCACTCCCGGCTCGGAGGATGTGAACGCCAAGTTCAAGCTCTTCTCCCGCAACGTCTACGAGATATTCCACATCTATATCTACAACCGCTTCGGCCAACTGGTGTACGAGTCGTCCGACCCCACCTTCGAGTGGGACGGCACGATGGCTGACGGCACCGACTGCCCGCAGGGTTCCTACACCTACATCTGCCGCTACCGCAAGCCCGGCGCCTACACGGTGGCCAGGATGTACGGAAACATCACGCTGGTGAGATAAGAAGAAAGCACTCCGTATCCATGGCCGATGCCCGCTCGCTCCTCAAACGCTACTGGGGCTACGACGCTTTCCGCCCCCTGCAGGAGGAGATAGTGGAGTCGGTGAGCGAGGGCCACGACACGCTGGTCCTGCTGCCTACCGGAGGAGGCAAGTCGCTCTGCTATCAGATGCCCGCCCTGATGAGGGAGGGCATCTGTCTTGTGGTGTCGCCGCTGGTGGCGTTGATGAAGGACCAGGTGCAGCAGCTGAACGACCGTCATCTGAAGGCCGCCTGCCTGGTGGCCGGCCTGCCGTCGGAGACGGTGACGGCGACGCTCTACAACGCCATTGCTGGCGACCTGAAGTTCCTCTATGTCTCGCCCGAGCGGTTGCGGCAGCGCCGCTTCATCGAGCACCTGCGCCAGATGAAGGTGGGCCTCATCGCCGTCGACGAAGCCCACTGTGTGTCGCAGTGGGGCTACGACTTCCGCCCGCCCTACCTCCAGATTGCCGACATCCGCGCCTACCATCCCCATACGCCGCTGGTGGCCCTCACCGCCACGGCGACGCCTGCGGTGCAGGAGGACATCCGGCAGCACCTGCTGATGCAGGATTGCCGCATCTTCAGGGGCAGTTTCGTGCGGCCCAACCTGGCCTACTCGGTGATGCACGAGGGCGACAAGGTGGCCTGCATGCTGCAGGTCGTCCGCTGCTACGGCGGCAGCGGCATCGTCTATGTGCGCAGCCGCCGGCACAGCCAGACGGTGGCGCAACAGCTGGAGGCCGCCGGCGTCACGGCTACTTTCTACCATGCCGGCCTGCCCTCCTCCGAGCGCGACCGGCGACAGCAGCTATGGATGCAGGGCGACTGCCGTGTGATGGTGGCCACCAATGCCTTCGGAATGGGCATCGACAAGGCCGATGTGCGCTTCGTCATCCACTTGGACCTGCCCGACTCGCTCGAGGCCTACTACCAGGAGGCCGGCCGTGCCGGTCGCGACGGGTTGCCGTCGGCGGCCGTGCTGGTCTGCGACGAGTCCGACTTGCTCTTGGCAGAGCGTCACTTCGCGAGCGACTTTCCCTCGCTCAAGTACATCCGCAACGTGTACAAAGCCTTGTGCAACTACTACCGCCTGCCGATAGGCAGCGGCGCCGACACCCAGTTCGACTTCGACCTGGAGGCGCTCTGCTCCACCTACAACCTGAAGGTGCGCGAGTTCTACAGCGCCTGCCGCTTCCTGGAGCGCGAGGGGTTCATCAGCCTGCCGGAGCAGGAGGAGTCCCGTTCCACCCTCTTCATCCCCGTGGGACGCAACGAGGTGTACCGCTTCCAAGTGGAGCACCTGGCCATGGGCAACCTGCTGCAGGCCGCCCTGCGCCTCTATCCGGGTCTCTTCACCGAGCCCACCCCCGTCAACGAGGGCCGCATCGCCTCGCGTAGCATGCTGGAGGAGGCCGATGTGGTCTCGCTGCTGAACCAGATGCACGCCATGCATGTGGTGGAATACCGCCCACGTCCCACGAAGCCGCAGATTATCTTCCTCTCGTCCCGCATCGACGAGCGCGAGATAAGGCTTGACGAGAGCAACTACGACATCTTGAAGCGGACGGCCCGCTGGCGGCTGGACAGCATGCGACGCTATGTGAGCACCGACGACGTGTGCCGCAGCCGGCAGCTGGTGGAATACTTCGGCGAGGCCGGCGAGCCTTGCGGCCGGTGCGACGTGTGCCTGAAGCGTCAGGGAGTGCACAAACCCGACGAGGAGGAGGTGCTTGCGTTGCTGCGCGGCGGGGTGCCGATGCGGGTGAACGAGCTGGTGGGGCAGCTGAAGGATGCCGACGGTCAGGAGGTGCGCGCACTGGTGCGGCGGATGCTCGACGAAGGCCGTGTGGAGTTGGACGAGAACCTCTATCTGAGAATTACTGAAAAGGAATAACTGACGGCAGGGCCCGGCGTCACGCCGTCAACGCCTTCAGGGCGGCATAGAGGCGTGCCACCGGCAGGCCCATGACGTTGTAGAAGCAGCCCTCGATGCGGCTGATGCCCACCATGCCTATCCACTCCTGTATGCCGTAGGCTCCCGCCTTGTCGAAGGGGCGGTAGTGGTCGACGTAGTAGTCGATTTCCGCGTCGGTGAGGGTGGAGAAGTGGACGGTGGTCTGCTCGGTGAAGGAGCGTCGGATGCGGTTGGTGCGGAGGCACACGCCGGTGTAGACCTCGTGGCTGCGACCGCTGAGGCCGTGGAGCATGGCGACGGCCTCGGTGCGGGAGGCGGGTTTGCCGAGCACCTTGCCGTCGAGCACTACCACGGTGTCGGCGGTGACAAGCACGTCGCCCTCGGACAGCCGGTCGGAAGGGAAAGCCTCCGACTTGCGGCAGGCCAGATGCTCGGCCACTTGGTCGGCAGGGAGCGGGGCGTCGATGTGTTCGTCGACGTCGACGCTGACGATACCAATGGGGAACCCCAGCTCGGCGAGCAGCTGCCGCCGGCGGGGCGATTTGGAAGCCAGCAGGAGTCTCATTTCACCTCGCGTCCGGCCTTGAACTTGGCCTTGTAGACCTCTTTGCCGCCGTCGTACCACACCCACTTGCCGTCCTTCTCGCCGTTCACAAACTGGCCTTTCTCGACGCAGCCGCCGGCTTCGTTGTAGCGTTCGTACTTGCCGTGGAGGACGCCGGCGGTGAAGTGCTGGCGTATCTCGACCTGCCCGTTGGGGTAGTAGCGCACCTCCTCGCCGTCTTTCGCGTCGGCGGCATAGTGCATGATGTAGCGGACGGAGCCGTCGTCGTAGAGGCCGCGCCACTCGCCGCTCTTCAGGCCACCGCTGAAGGTGCCGTAGTAGTCGACCGAGCCGTCCTCATACCATGAGGTCCATTCGCCTTCTTCCACGCCGTTGATGTAGCTGCCCTCGTGCAGCCTGGCGCCGCTTTCATACCAGGTGGTCCAGGTGCCCTCGCGCTTGCCGTTGCGGTAGAGGCCTTGACGCCAGCGCTCGCCGGTCTCATAGTAGTAGGTCCATTGGCCGGTCTCGCGGTCCTTGCTGAAGGAGCCCTCGATGCCGAGTTTGCCGTTGGTGCGCCAGTAGTAGCGCCAAGGGCCGTCCTGCTCGCCGTCCTTCAGGGTGCCTTCCATGTCGAGCTTGCCGTCGGCGAGCCACCAAGTGGCCTTGCCTTGCAACTCGTTGCGCTGGTAGGTGCCCTCGAAGCGGAGCTGCCCGTTGGGATGCCACTGGCGCGTCAACCCTTCGCGGCTGCCGGCGACATAGTTGATTTCCTCCTCGACCTGTCCGTTGGAGTGCCACGAACGGTAGAGACCGTGGCGTTTGCCGTTCTCCACGTTGACTTCGCTCTTGAGGTCGCCGTTGCGGAACCAGGAGCGGGTGGTGCCGGTGGCGTGGCATTCTTCGGCCATGCGGCTGCCGTCCTCATAGTAGAGCGTCCAGGTGCCGCTTTTCTGGCCTTTGACGTAACTGCCTTGCTGCGACATCTGCCCGTTGGGATACCACCAGGTCCAGTTGCCGGTGCGTTTGCCTTCGTCGTTGAGGGTGCCCTCGACGGAGAGTTGTTTGCTGTCGCTGTAGGTCTTCTCGTAGCGGGTCTGGGCTGTGAGGAGCGTGGGCAGCGCGAGTGCCAATGCTGCGGTGAGGATGATTCTCTTCATGGTCGGTTGGGTCTATTCGGTGTAGATTAATTCGATGCGGGGGTGGTCGGTGGCCGAGAGGCCGTTGACGATGGCTCGGGCTGCCGAGCTGCGGCGCGAGTTGAGCACGAGCAGGGTGCCGGGGTCGGCCCCTTGGCGGAGGAGGCCCTGCACATGCTGGGTCACCCGCAGGCGGTAGCAGTTGCGGCTGGCGTCGTAGGTGCCGTCGAAGCGGGACATGTGTATGAGGTCCATCATCAGGTCGTCGATGTAGGCCTCGTCGCCCTCGGCACGCTTGCCGACGGCCAGCACGCGGTCGGGCGGTGTCACCGACGAGGCGACGGGCAGCAGCAGCTCGGCGTGGTGCAGCACGGCGGTGGGATGGGCCGCGGCGAAGGTGCGGACGGCGTCGTCGAAGCTGACGAGCATATTGTAGCCGCCCAGCGGCTCGAGGTAGAGCGCCGTGGTGCCGTCGAGGCTGTCGGCTCCACCGGTGACGCTACCCGTATAGTCGTGGTGGAAGTGGATGAAGTGAGCCGTGCCGTTGCCCAGCAGGAAGGGATACTCCGCGTCGACGGTGTCTTCGCTGCTATAGCGGTGATAGACGGTGAGGCAGGTCTTTGTGGCCCTGAAGTTGATGCCCAGCATGCCGGTGCTGCCGGCATCGGTGATGCGGATGCGCAGGCCCTTGGTGGCGTTGATGAACTCCTCGGCGGTGCCGGTCTGGTTGAGGATGGTGCTGATGGAGTTGTCGAGCTTGAGGCGCACAATCGAGTCGGTGGGGGTCACGGTGACCGTCTGGTCGAAGTATTTGGCCGTCGGGTCCACCGCCAGGGTGTCGCAGCTGTAGTAGACCGTGTCGGTCAGCAGCGGCTCGGCGAGGCGCATCACCTCGAAATGGAAGTTGTAGGAGGCCGTGCTGTCGGGGAAGGTGTGGTCCTTCACGAGGGTGAGCACAACCGAGTCGATGATGTTCTCGGCTATGTTGATGCTGCCGGTGTGCTGGTCGAGGGCAATCTGGGTGTAGAGGGTGGCGCTGACGCTGCCGAAGGTGGCGTCCTGGTAGTTGCCGATGACGCCATAGTCGAAGCCGGTGGTCGTCAGCGAGTCGTCGCGCACACTCAGGGCGCGGTTGGCGGTGAGGGTGGCCTGCTGGCCGTTGTAGAGGGTGTTGCCATCCACGAGGTTCAACCCCAGACCCGACTCCTCGTCGGTGCAGCCTGTGACGGCAAGCAGAAGCAGTATGGCTGCGGGGAAAAGTAGTTTCTTCATTCAGCTTTAAACCTTAAACTTATAAACTGTAAACCGTAAACTGTAAACCGTAAACTAACTCTCAATCCTTCCGATGATGCTGTCGTAGAACTTGTTGATGTGGTTGTAGAATTCGTCGCGGTCTTCCGTGTAGTCGAGCACGTTGCGCTTGTTCTCCTTGGCGAAGGCCACCAGCTCGGGGTTGGCGTTCTTCGAGCCGATGATGACGCCCTGGGAGTAGGTGATGGCCGACTTCATCAGGCCCATGTAGTTGGCCTCGCCGTAGAGGCGCAGGTCCTTGGCCGTGGCGTTGTCGGCTTTCATCTTGCGCTCCAGGTCGCCCCCGATGGGGCCCTTGAAGCTGTCGTCCATCAGGGTGATGACCAGCTTGGTGCCGCTGAAGAAGGCGTTCTCCTTGTTGATGCGGCGCATGTAGAAGGGTATCATCGAGGTGAACCAGCCGCTGAAGTTAATCAGGTGCGGCTGCCAGGCCAGCTTGCGCACGGCCTCGAGGCATCCGCGGCCGAAGAAGAGCAGCTGCTCGTCGCTGTCCTTGGCCAGGGTGCCGCCCGCGAGGGTCGCCGCCGGGCGCCCCATGAAGTACTCCTCGTTGTCGATGAAGTACACCTGCATGCGCGCCGTGGGGATGGACCCCACCTTGATGATGAGCTGGCGGTCGCAGTTGTTCACAATAAGGTTCATGCCACTGAGGCGTATCACCTCGTGCAGTTGGTGCTTGCGTTCGTTGACCGAGGCAAACTTAGGCATGAAAACCCTTATCTCGCGCCCCATCTCCTGTGTTTTGGCAGGCAGGTAGCGGCCCAACGTCGACAGCTCACTCTCTTCAGAAAACGGCATAATTTCCTGACTTACAAATAATATCCTTCCTTTCGCCATGATGGTAAGTGTATAATATATCCAAAATGCAAAATTACGAAAAAAATCCGACATGGCAAAAAATAATTGCATTCCGGCCCCTTTTCCCCCTGGGTCACCTCCGCCATTTTAACGGTAGTATTACGCTAGTATTACGGTAGTATTACGCTTTTAAACCGTAATACTACCGTAATACTAGCGTAATACTACCGTTAAAATGGCGGAGGATGTGGGGAGGGGAGAGGGCGCGAACGGAGGGTCGGTGGGGCACCTGCCCGGGGCGCGACGCGGATGTGTCGGCTGCTGGATGGTTTGGGGCATACGCATCAAATCTGACATCGGCTTGGCCGATAAGAGCCTCGAAGAGGCTCAATCTCAATAACCCCACACGGAAGTGTGGGGTTATTGAGTCCCTCGCGAGAATTGCGTCTCGAAGAGACGCGACCGATAGCATTGTCGCGTCTCTTCGAGACGCTTGGCAAGAGACAGAATGTACCCCACACTTCCGTGTGGGGTTATTGAAATAGAGCCTCTTCGAGGCTCTTGTCGCTGCATCGATATGGTAATTTTCAATCGTTGGCCCTGTGCGGAAGAAATTTTTTTTGCCATGTCGGGAATTCTTTGTATTTTTGCAAAAGTTTGTGAATAAAAAAATAAAGGTTATGAAAAGGTTGTTGTTGTCATTGTCGCTGCTGAGCGCAATGCTGCCGATGGCGGCGCAGGTGACGGTGCATTCCGCGCAGTTGCCTGAGTATTATTACTACAACTGTTGGCGAGACATCGACCCAAGGTTGAATACTGTGATTGCCCATTCTTTCATTTATATGTATCCGAAGGCCTGCGGGAAACAGTTTTACTCCGAGGATTCGTTGCAGGTGTACGGGGTGGCGGTCAGCATGTCGACGTTGGAGATGGTGGTACGGGAGTATGAGGTGTATGACGAAAACGGCGTGCCGCATCCCTATATTGATTCGGGGACGTATAACCACAACCTTTCGATGATGTGCGACACCAGCTGCTACGACCAGGCCTACGAGTATATGGGCCTCTACGAACCCTCGGGCGACTCGGTACGTCAGAAAGGGCAGCAGGTTATGCTCAACATTAAGACAACACCTGTGTCCTATTATCTCGACCTGGGGACCAGGGAGCGTGAATGGATGGAGGGTTCCACTCCGCCGTTGCCGTTCTATGAGTTGTACTTCGACAGTGCGGTGACGGTTGTCGACACGTTTTATATAGGCATGACATGCCACAATTTCGACCGTGAGGACAAGTGCCCTGACAGGCCTTTCTACACGTGGCCCATAACATGGAACACTTTGAATATTGGCCCGGGCCCGGCGACGTGCCAGAACGGATTATTCTGGTACCAGTATGATCACTGGGTATATGCAAAGGAGAGCCAGATATTCCTGGCCTTCCCCATTCTGGATACCACGCATCGGTACGACTATGTCGACACCGCGTCGCATGGTGGTGGCGACAGCGTGAGGATTGCTGCCACGGGGCTGGAGCGTTTTGTGGCGCTGACACCCAATCCTGCGGTGACGGAGGTGCGCGTGGTGTCGAGCGTCGGCATGTCGCGCGTGGAAGTGTATGATGCGAAGGGTCAGAAGCTGATGGAACAGCAGGTTTCAGGCACCGGCCATACGCTCCGTGTCGACACGTGGCCGGATGGTGTATATGTGCTTCGCCTCCACACCCCCCTCGGCCCTGCCGCCAAGAGGCTGGTGGTCAGCCGTGAGTAGTGGCCTGCGCGGTGTGGAGGAAAACTTTTTTTTGCCATGTCGCGTTTTATTTGTACTTTTGCAGCCCAAATGGACAGCAAAAGGACATCGCATCAGGGCTCCGTTTTGACGGAAAACGCACGCGCACTGCTTGACCGTGCGCGCCGTTACTGTGCCCTCAGCGAACAGTGCGAGAGCGGTGTGCGCCAGAAGCTTATCTCGTGGGGCGCTGCCTCCGACGAGGTGACGCCCATCGTGGAGCGGCTGCGGTCGGAGGACTACCTGAACGACGAGCGCTATGCCCGCGCTTTCTGCGAGGGCAAGCTGGTGCAGCAGCGGTGGGGCCGGCAGAAGGTGCTCTACCACCTGCGTGCCAAGCACCTGCCCAAGGAGGTTATCGAGGCGGGCATGGCGGTGGTGGACGACGAGACCTACTTCGGCATCATGGCCGACGAGATGGAGAAGAAGCTGCACGCCCTGGGCGGCGAGTTGACGATGGAGGTGAAGCGCAAGATGGTGTCGTTCCTCATCTCGCGGGGCTACAGCTCGTCGGATATCAGCCGCGTGCTGGGTTGAACGGTGACAGACTAACAAATAAACAATACAATACAATGAGAAAACTCTTTACAATTCTGGCAGCCCTTGCTTTGACGGCCGGCGTGGCCTCGGCACAGGACGAACCCGCCGAATCCGCCGCCCCCGCGGGCAAGTGGGAGACCAGCAGCACCCCGGCGCTGAAAGTCAGCGAGACGATGTTCAACAACTGGTCCACCAGTGGTAACTCGCAGATTGACGCCACGGCGACGTTCTTCGGCAACTACAAGTACACTCACCCCAAGTTCGTGTGGGACAACGTGGTCGACCTGGCCTACGGCTATGCCTGGCAGGACCTCGACAACAGCAGCGCCGACAGCGTGGGCGGCCTCTTCGAGACCCGGCGCAAGAGCAACGATAAAATCGACCTCACCAGCGCCATCAGCTGGAACGCCTACAAGGGCTGGGGCGCCTCGTTCACGGCCAACCTGAAGACCCAGTTCGGCGCCGGCTACGAGTACGACGGCATCGGCGTCAACCAGACCCAGACCATGGTGAGCAGCTTCTTCGCCCCGGCCTACCTGACCACCGCCCTCTCGTTCGAGCACAAGAAGGAGACCTGGTCGGTGTCGCTCTCGTTCCTGACCGGTAAGACCACCTTCGTCGTCAACGACTCGCTCATCGCCGGCGGCCGCACCTACGGTGTCATCCAGCCCGACAACTTCGATGCCGCCGACCCCTCCACCTTCAGCCATGCCTACTTCGCCCTCGGTAGCTACATCAAGGCCCAGTACCTGAAGAAGGACATCCTGCCCAGCCTCGACCTCTACGCCCGTGCCGAGCTCTTCTACGACTACAAGAAGTCGTCCAACATGGCTTGGGACAATGACGCCACCGCGATGGCTGCCAACTCGAAATACACCCTCGCCGAGGGAGAGACGTGGGACGGCATGTCGGCCAAAGGCTGGCTGGCCAAGCGTGCCTTCGAAACCGACCTCGACTTCGAGGTGAAGCTTGACTACCGCTTCTCGAGCCATATCGCCGCCAACTTCGCCCTCAACCTCAAGTGGGATACCGACTTCAGCGGTATGGGCAAGTGGGGCCACTGGCAAATCTACCAGATGGCCGGCGTGCAGGTGTTCTTCAGCTGGAAGACCCCGAAGGCGTGATTTATTTGAAGCGGAGCAGGACGCTCTCGTTGACTTTGAGGCCGGCGAGGCCGGCGAGGGAGTGGTCCTGCAGGGCCAGCTCGAGCTGGCCGGTGGCCGAGACGGTGAGGCGCAGGTTGAGGTCGCTGCCGCCGTCGGCACGCAGGTAGGAGGGGGTGAGTTCGGTGACGGTCATCTCCTTGACCTGCAGCACGAAGGGGCGTCCCTGCCGCAGCTGCTCGAATTCGCGGTAGCTCATGCCGAGGTAGACGTTGCCGTAGTCGTCGACATAGTGCACGTAGATGCGGTAGTAGTCGCCCTGCTGGATGTAGTTGGCCCGCGGGCGTTGCAGCAGCTGCGTGTGGCGCGGCCCGATGTCGGACAGGGGAGTGCCTTTCAGGAGGCGCGCCGCCACGGGTACGAAGAGGTTGTAGGCGGCGAAGTTGTAGATGCCGCCCGGCTGGGTGGCGATGCTGACAGCCTCTTCCACTTCGTCGCCGAAGACGAGCGCCGGCAGGCCGTTGTCGGAGCAGATGTAGTACTGTCCGCGGGCCCGCAAGGCGAGGAAAGGCTGCTGCGAGGCTACGTCGATGATGTGGACGGTGCCGGCGGGGAAGCCGAGGCAGCCGTGGCGCACCACGAAGCTGGCTTCCATGATGTTGAACGCCTTCAGCCCATGGGTGACATCGACCACCTGGACGCCCTCCACGAGGTTCATCAGCGCCCCTTTTACCATGCCGGCAAAGAAGCCCCGTTCGCCCCAATCGGTTGTCAGTGTAGCTATTGGCGTTTTCATAATCGGGTGCAAAGATACACCTTTTTTTTGAATTCCGCGGCAAGTGCATACTTTTTTTCTTCGCGAGGGAGAGCAAGCCCCCCTGCCGAAGGCCGGAAAAGGGGCAAAAGAAGGGTCGGCCGGCCAGTGGGCGGAGTGGGACAGTTGGGTACTTTTTTGGGAAAGTTGGGTACTTTCGTGGGTCGATTTTGCCCTTTTTCGGAAAACGGCCTTATATTGGAGGCCGTCCGAGGGCCACGGAATGCGTCGCCGGAGGGGCGGAATTGACAAACGGAAACTTTTTTCGTCGTCATGTCGAAAATAATGCGTATCTTTGCATAATGGCTGTAACAGGCCCGGTAAATATAATATATTAACGTTCAAAACGATAATGCTATGTCATTACTCTCAATACGTAACCTGCATGCCTCGATAGGAGAGCGCGAGATACTGAAGGGTGTCGACCTTGAGGTGAATCGCGGCGAGGTGCATGCCATCATGGGTCCCAACGGCAACGGCAAGAGCACCCTGGCGGGTGTGGTGGCCGGCAACCCCAAGTACACTGTCACCGCTGGCGAGGTGCTCTACAACGGGAAGAACATCCTGGACCTGCCCGTGGACCAGCGCGCCTGCGAGGGCATCTTCCTCGGCTTCCAGTACCCGGTGGAGATACCGGGGGTGAGCATCACCAACTTCATGCGCACCGCCGTCAACGAGCAGCGCAAGTACCACGGCCTCGACCCCTTGAGCGGGTCGGAGTTCCTCAAGCTGATGGAGGAGAAGAAGAAGGTGGTGGAGATGACCACCAACCTGGCCAACCGCTCGGTGAACGAGGGCTTCAGCGGCGGCGAGAAGAAGAAGAACGAGATATTCCAGATGGCGATGCTCAATCCGACGCTGAGCATCCTGGACGAGACCGACAGCGGCCTCGACATCGACGCGCTGCGCATCGTGGCCGGCGGCGTCAACCAGCTGCGGTCGAAGGACAACGCCACCATCGTCATCACGCACTACCAGCGCCTGCTCGACTACATAGTGCCCGACTTTGTGCATGTGCTCTACGAGGGCCGCATCGTCAAGACCGGTCCGAAGGAGTTGGCCTTGGAGCTGGAGGAGAAGGGCTACGACTGGATTAAAGAGGAGTTGGGACAATGATAAGGAAAGACCAACTGCCCGATGTGTGGACCGACAGCTGGCGCACCCAGGCGCCGCAGCGGCACGTGGCTGTAGGCGATGGCGAGAAGTGCGTCGTGGTGCTCTGCAATGCCGCCGATGCCCCGATGTTCATGCTTCGCGAAGGCAACGGCTACAGCATCATGGATGACGAAGAGAACCTGGCTGTCAGCTTGGGTGCCGGCGCCCAGCTCACCCTCTATCGCCTGCAGGGGATGAACACCCCCGAGCGCCACCTCACCGACTTGCAGCTGACGATGCAGGAGGGTGCCTCGGCCGACCTCTGCACCCTCACCCTCGGCGGAGGGCATGTGCGCAACAACGTGGTGGTGCGTATGCAGGGTGAACACTGCGCGCTTCAGGCCGACGGGCTCTACCTGATTGACCGCGAACAGCAGTGCGACAACTACATCTTCGTGGAGCATGCCAAGCCCCACTGCCAGAGCCGCGAGTTGTACAAGGGCATCGTCGACGACGCAGCCCGGGCCCGCTTCAACGGGCACGTGCTGGTGCAGGACGGTGCCGTGAAGACCGAGGCCTACCAGACCAACCGCAACATACTGCTCACCGACAAGGCTCATGTCGACACGCGCCCCTTCCTGGAGATATACAACGACGATGTGAAGTGTTCGCATGGCTCGACAATAGGCCAGCTCGACGAGCAGGCCATGTTCTACCTGATGACGCGAGGCATCAGCCAGCGCACGGCGGTGACGATGCTCAGCTACGCCTTCTGCGACGAAGTGATACGCAACATCGCCATAGAGAGTCTGCGCGATGCCGTGGGCGATATGGTGAAGAAGCGTCTGCATGGCGAGCTGACCTCGTGTGCCGACTGCGCCATAGCCTGCAAGAACCCCTGTAACGGGCCCGACGCCCACTTCGAGATTGATGTCACCCGCCTCTGATGCGTCGCCTCGTACACCTGCTGCTGCTTGTCTGCCTGCCGCTGATGGCGATGGGGCAGGGGTGCGGTGTGAAGCAGGGCGACAAGGCAGCCTACGAGAAGGCCGTGGCTTGCTACGGGAAGCACCAGTACCGTGAGGCTGCACAGCAGCTGCGCCGCCTGGCGGGACGCAACCCCAAGTCGGCCGACGTGCAGTTCTGGCTCGGCATGACGGCTGTCAAGGACGGCTTCAACACCGCCGCCATCCGCCGTTACTTTACCCGATGCATAGAGCTCGACCCCGACTACCCCGATGCGTTGGCCCACTACTACATGGGTCTCGTACACTACACCGACGACCGGTTCGACGAGGCGGTGGCCGAGCTCGACCGCTACTTCCAACTTTCCAACGGCACGGACAATGCCGCCTGGATGGCCGTCTATGAGGAGGCGTCGAACTACCTCTACTGGTCGCGCTTCCTGGCCGAGGCAATGCTCAATATGGCTCCGTTCGACCCACGTCGGGTGGAGGGCGTCAGCTCGCGCCAAAACGAGTTGCTGCCCTACCTCAGCCCCGACGGGCAGACCTTCTACTACCTCAGGGAGGTCCCGGTATCGTCGGAGCGCACCTTCTACAGCCGGGAACTGGAGCAGAAGCAGTGGCGCCTGTACAGCAGCAAGCGGCTGGGCGACACGGCTTTCAGCAAGGGCGTGGAGCTGCCGCCCCCGTTCAACAGCGGTGACCCGGAGGGCATGGTCAGCCTCACGGCCGACGGGTCGGAGCTTTATTATTCCGTCATTCGTAACAGCGGGGGCTATGCCAACAGCGACATCTACCGTGTGCGGTGCGTGGAGGGAGTGTGGCAGGAGCCCGAGCCGCTGGGGCCGCAGGTGAACGGTGACCGCACCTGGGAATCGCAACCTTCCGTCAGCGCCGACGGGCGCACGCTCATCTTCGCCTCCAACCGCAAAGGCGGGGCCGGCGGCATCGACCTCTGGCGTTGCCATCGGCTGAAGAACGGCGACTGGAGTCGTGCGGAGAACCTAGGGACCAACATCAACACCGCCGGCAACGAGAAGGCCCCCTTCCTGGCTGCCGACGGGCGCACGCTCTACTTCCTCAGCGACGGGTGGCAGGGCTTCGGCGGCTACGACGTCTACTTCTCCGACCTCGCCGACCCCTACGGCAACCGCCCCACCAACCTGGGGTTGCCCATCAACGGCGAGGACGATGCCGTGTCCTTCGGAGTCACGGCCGACGGCCGTCAGGCCTACTATGCCGCCAAGCCGGAGGACGCCCGCAGCAGCGACGTCTTCCTGTTCGACCTTTACCCCGCCGCACGGCCGGAGCCCATGCGCCTGTGCCGCATCCATCTGGCTTCGGAGCACCGTGATACCGTGCTGATGCTCTCTGAACAATATACTGCTGCGGTACTCATCGACGGTCCGCTGCCCGTCATCCTCTGCGGCAAGGCCCGGGACCTGGACGGCAGGACGGTGAGGCAGGCCGACTCGCTGACGGCGATAGCGCTGTCTGAGCCCGCCCTTGACGCCTTGAAGGAGTGGCTTGTGGAGCATCCCCGGGTGCATATCGTCGTCGAGAGCCCCAAGGCGGCCGACGCCCAGGCGGCGGTCGACAGCCTGCGGCAAAAGGGCATCAGGGCCGAACGGCTGACAGCCCGTGGCGGCACCGATATCAAGCAATCTCAAATCCGCCTGCAATGAAGCCCATCCTCCGCATATTCCGCTACCTGCGCTACTACCCATGGCAGATTGGCTGCAATGTTCTTTTCAATGTGCTGCACATACTCTTCAACCTGGGGTCCTACGTGATGATAGTGCCCTTCGTCGAGCTGCTGTTCGGCACCGGCGAGGTCGCCGCCACGCAGCCTGCCTTCGCATTGAACCAGCAGGCCCTGACCGACTGGGCCTTCTGGCACCTGCACGGCTGGCGCGGGGTCTATGGCCTGTGGCCGTGCCTGTTGGCTGTGGCGGGCGGCTACCTGGCCTGCTCGCTGCTGAGCAACCTCTTCCGCTACCTCGCCCTGGCATTCCTCAGCACCATCCGCAACGGGATGATAGAGCACTTGCGCAACGACATCTACCGGCGCGTCACTATCCTCCCCATCAGCTACTTCAACCGCAAACGGCGGGGCGACCTCATCAGCCGCATGGCCAACGACCTTTTCGATGTGGAGTGGAGTGTGGTGAGCACCCTCCAGTCGCTCGTCAAGGACCCGGTCAACGTCATTGTCTTTTCCTTCATGCTGCTCTTTGTCTCGTGGCGCCTCTTCGTGCTCTTCCTGGTGGTGCTGCCGGTGGGGGTATGGCTCATCGCCCGCATAGGGCGCAGCCTGAAGCGCAACTCGCAGCTCGGCCAGTCGCGCCTGGGCGTACTCTTCGCCTGGCTCGACGAGTCGCTGGCCAACCTGAGGGCCATCAAGTCGTTCGGACGCGAGGAGCGGCGGGAGCAGGGCTTCCGGCGCCTCAACGCCGACTATGCCCGCTCCATGGTGCGGGTGACGCGCCGCCGCGAGCTCTCCAGCCCCCTCTCCGAGATACTCGGCACCCTGGCGCTCGTCTTCATCCTTATCGTTGGCGGCTGGCAAGTCATCGACGGAAGCATCCATCCCTCGGTGTTCATCTTCTTCGTCATCGTCTTTGCCCGCCTCATACCGCCCATCCAGGCCATTGTCAAGGCCTACAACAGCCTGCAGAAAGGCTCCGCCTCGGCGGCACGCTTCCTCGAGGTGCTCGACGCCGACGAGGTCATCCTCGAAGCCCCCGACGCCAAGGTCCTCGACGGATTCCACCACGCCATCGAGCTCCACGACGTCTCTTTCAGCTACGAGGAGGCCCCGCAGGGCTCCACCGCGAAGGAGCGCCACACGGTGCTCGACCATGTCAGCCTCACCATCCCCCATGGCAAGACCATCGCCCTGGTAGGCCCCTCGGGTGCCGGCAAGAGCACCCTCGTCGACCTCCTGCCCCGCTTCTACGACTGCACCGAGGGCCTCATCACCATCGACGGCAACCCCATCAAGGAGGCCAACATCAACTCGCTGCGTGCCCTCTTCGGCCTCGTCAGCCAGAACTGCATACTCTTCAACGACACGGTGGCCAACAACATCTCGTTCGGCTCGCAGGGCTACACCCAGGCCGAGATAGAGGCGGCCGCCCGCGTGGCCAACGCCCACGACTTCATCATGTCGCTGCCCGACGGCTACGACACCGTCATCGGCGACCGCGGCCTCAACCTCAGCGGCGGCCAGCGCCAGCGCCTCTCCATTGCCCGCGCCGTGCTGCGCAACACCCCCATCCTCCTCCTCGACGAGGCCACCTCGGCCCTCGACTCCGAGTCCGAGCAGCAGGTGCAGCAGGGGCTCGACGCCCTCATGCGCGGCCGCACCGCCGTCGTCATCGCCCACCGCCTGGCCACCATCCGACATGCCGACCGCATCGTCGTCCTCGACCATGGCCGTATTGTGGAACAGGGCACCCACGAAGAGCTCGTCTCGGCCGACGGCATCTACCGTAAATTGGTTGACATGCAGTCCTTTGAGAAATAAATTTTGCCGTATGGCGAAAAGTGTGTATCTTTGCACCCCGATTTAAACCATGGGAGTATAGCTCAGCTGGTTCAGAGCGCCTGCCTTACAAGCAGGAGGTCACTGGTTCGATCCCTGTTACTCCCACTTTTTTTATGCCCTCTCCCCAGCGGAACCACCCTGAAACGACTTTTAATATCATTTAACAATATAGTCCTTTAATATTTAGCCAAATAGTTGTATTTTTGCCTTCGGAAAGAAAAGATAGAAACAATTGTATAACCTTAAAAAACAGTAAAATGAAGAAAGTTCTGACTTTTGTTGGCTGCGCCCTTTTCGTCGCCGCCATGACCGTTGCCTGTGGTCACAAGACCGCTGAAGAGGCTGTCGATTCCACCGTTGAAGCCACCGTCGAGGAGGCCGCTTGCTGCGAGAAGGCTCCCGTCGAGGCTGCCACCATGAGCGATGCCGAGCACGAGGCCATGCTCAACGCCGCCCGCGAGGCTGGCCAGGCCAAGTGCAACTGCTACAAGACCGACGCCGCCAGCGTCGAGAGCTGCATCAAGAGCATCATCGCCCAGAGCTACGCCGCCTACCAGGACAACGACGAGTTCAAGGCCGCCATGGAGGCTGAGTTCAACAGCTGTGTCAAGGAGAAAGCCACCGCTGCCGTCAAGGAAGCCGCCAACGAGGGTATCAAAGCCGGCGCCGCCGAGCTCTCCAAGCAACTCACCAAGAAGAAATAACTTCTTGCATGCCACACAGACAGGTCCGTCGCCAACAGGCCGGGCCTGTCTTTTTTTGTCCCTGAACCGCCATCCGCAATGAAAAAGACCGCCCTGCTGCTCCCGCTGCTGCTCCTCGTCGCCGCATGCCACCGCAACCCCCTGCCCGACGGCGTGCTCGACCACGGGCAGATGACCGCCTTCCTTGCCGACGCCTACCTCCAGGAAGGCATCTATGCCGTCGGCACCCGCTACCGCTACGACACCATGCCCGACCGCCTCTACCAAGGCTACGACAGCATCCTGGAGGCCCACGGCATCACCCGCCGCCAGGTCGAGCTCAGCCTCGACTACTACTCGCATCACCTCGACGCCTACCAGGCCATACAGGACTCGGTCGTCGCCCGCCTCGAAGCCCGCGCGGCTGGGCCCCGGTAACCCATATCCTCAAGGTTTTCGACTGCAGTTCGACTTGAGTTTTACGGTAGTATTACGCTTTTTCCAAGTCGAACTGTAGTCGTACTACCGTAATACTACCGTAGAAATCCCCACATCCTCAGGGTGTTCGCCGGCTGTTCTTCGGTCGTTTTACGGTAGTATTACGCTTTTTAGTAAAAGAACAGTAAAAGAACAGTAAAAGAACAACCGTGGAAATGGCCGAGGGGATGTGGGGCGGAGGGTGCGGGGGGAGAGGGGGGGGCTATTCCTTGGCGGGAGTCCTCTTCCGCGGTGCCCTTTTCGAGTAGTCGATTTGCTGTTGGAGCGGACGTTGCGCGAGGCTGTCGCTATCGCTGTTGGTGATGTGGAAGGAGATGGGGCTGACGAGCAGGTGCCCCAGCCATTGGCCGTCGCGGAGCCGCATGTCGGCCGTGGCGTTGGCATTGGTGAGGGGGGTCTTTTTGTTGTAGTAGACCGTGGCTTGGGTGTCGGACAGGAACGCGACGGAGTCTATCCTGATGGTGGCGGGGGTGTTGTGTTCAAGGAACGAGGAGTCCAGTCCGGGCATGACCGATTCCTCGAAGTATTTCAGTGATATCTCGTAGGTCTCGGGGGTGGCATAGCGCCGGGCTTCCTCGAAGTCGTAGTCGGCCAGGGCCTGGATGTATTTCTGCGCGTTGTGGAGCAGGGGGTCCTCGTGTTTGCAGGCTGCAAACGCCAGCAGGGACAGGGCGATGATGACGGGTGTCTTTTTCATGGCTTGCGTTATATTAAAGAGAGCCCGTACCTTTGTTGTACGGACTCTCTTTGTTTGGTTTTTACGCTGGAAGGAAAAACACTTTAGCGTTTTCCACGGGCAGCGGGATTGGTGTTGCTAGTCGGTGCAGTGACCTTGGTCGCCTCTTCTCCGACAGCACCATTGTTGGTGGCCTCTTTGGGGCCTCTTGCTACAGAGGCTCTGCCGGCGGCGTTGGTGTTGCCATTGATGTCCGTCTTGGCAGTGGTGGCCTCGGCGGGGGCGGCGTTCTGGTCTTTCTTCTTGGTGACCTTGGTGGCGGGCTTGACCTCCTCGACAACGGCGACGGTGTCAATCTCCTCCTCGGCCTCCATCACGGCCTCGACGGGGATAGTGTCGGCGGGGATGGTGTCGGTGGCCTCGGTGCTGTTGTTCTTGCAGGCAACCAGCATGGCGCAGGCCATCAAAGCAACGGCGGCGAATTTGAATGTTTTTTTCATCTTGTTGCTGTCTTAGTTGGTTTGCTTACTTGGTCCAGTTGGTGAACTGGTAGTCGTTGATGGTGGCCTTGAAGGTCTTGGTGTCGGCATCGGTGGCGTCGTTGACCTCCATGTAGTACCAGCTCTCGTAGTCATACATCGTGGCCTCGATGCTGAAGGTGGTCTTCAGGGTGTTGGCATCGAAAGCGTTGATGGTGACCTTGGCGGTAACGGGGTGCCAGTCGCCGGTGTAGATGGCGTTACCCTGGCTGTTGGTGCTATAGGCGAAGTAGTTGTCATCGGCGTAGAAGATGCTGATGTAGCTGGCATCGTTGGGCCAGGAATAGTAAACGTAGGCACTGTCGGTACCTTCATTCTGGATGCCGGTTGTGGCGCTGAGCTCGTAGGTGCCGCCGGTGATAGTGCCAGTGTAGTCGAAGAAGGGGTACTGTTGGGCGGTCTTGAAGACGCGGGCCTCAATGACATTGTACTGGCTGATGTAGCCGGTGTAAAGCAGGGCGGCGGAGTTGGCATCGGTGCTCCACTGGGTGGCGCCGAAGGTCACGTCAATGCTGGCGGTGGCGGGAGTGGGATCGGGGGTGGGGTTAACGGTGGGGGTGGTGTCGGTGGGGTCGGTGTTTTCCTTCTCGCCGCAGGCGACCATCATTGCGCTTGCCATCAAGGCAATGCCTAAGAATTTGAAAATGTTCTTCATTGTTTTTTATTGTTTTTGGGTTAATATTTCCTTCTCAAAAGCGGGTGCAAAATTACGAACTTTTTCTGACATACAAGAAAAAACTTCGCTTTTTAATATTTTTTATACTTTATCAATACGCCCTGCCTATCTTTATCACCCCCTCCTCGACAGTGAGGGTGTCGCTGCTGCCCAGGGTGACGATATGGCCTTCCGCAACATGCAGCTCCCTCATGGCTTCACGCAGTCCGCCGATTTCCCTGTTGAGGTTCTCGTTGGTCAGGTTGAGGCACACCTGGTAGAGCTCTTGGGGGGTGTTGTTGTTCCCTGTCACCACAAAGTCGCATTCGCCTTGCCCCTTGTAGTAGAAGATGTGGTCTTTTGCCCTTTTGCGCAGTTGCAGGAACTGGTAGTTCTCCAACAGGTGGCCCAGGTCGTCGGACCCGGAGAGGTTTACGGCGTGGGAGAGCCCTGTGTCGAAGGCGTAGGCCTTTTTGGGGTTTCGTGTCGTGGCGCGCATGTTGGTGGAGTATTGTCCGATGGTGTCGATGATGTATGCATCGCGCATGTAGTCGATGTATTCAAGTATTGTCGAGGTGGTTATTCCGTTGTCGACGATGGAAACAAGCCTGTTGCCAGAGAAGAGGTTGGCCGTGTTGGTGAGCAGGTATAGGGCCAGTCGCTTCAGGGGCTCCATATTGCGTAGGCTATGCCTGATGGCGATGTCACGGACCAGGATGTCGTCGAGCATGGTGGCAGGAATGCGGGTGTCGAGGTTTGCCAGATATTCAGGCAGGCCTCCCTTTTTCAGGTAGTCGACAAAGCTTTTCTCTCCTTGCCGTTGACGGGTGAACTGGAGGAATTCCTTGTAGGAGAAAGGGAAGAGCTCGAACGAGAGGTGTCGGCCGGTGAGGTTGGTCCCTAGTTCTACGCTGAGCATCGAGGCGTTGGAGCCGGTGATATACACCAGGTATCCTTCCCGCAGAATTTGATGGATGAACAGCTCCCATCCATTCACCAGCTGTATCTCGTCGAAAAACAGGAGCTGTGCCTTCCTCTCGGTGATGACATCGTGTAATTGCCGGAAGTCGCCGGCGTTGAATCCGATGAGGTGTATGTCCTCGAAGTTAAGGTAGAGGGTTTCTCTCTGCGGATGTTGTGACATGAGCTGCATGAGAAGCGTGCTTTTCCCACATCGCCGTATGCCAGTGATGATTGTTGCAAAGCCGGGAATGGCTTTCAGGGTTTCTCTTTGCTCCCTGAGGATTCCTCTGTCGTTGTTTCTCAACCAGTGTATCTGGTTGTCTATCACTTGGATAATTTGCTGTTTGAGTATCATGGCGTATCGCTTTATTGCGATGCAAAGATACAACTTCTTTTGATACTGGCAAAAAATATCTTTTGGTAGTGGCAAAAGATGTCTTTCGGTGGTGGCGAAAGAACGCCGTTACTGTTTCACGTCCAGGGCGTCGCGCAGGCCTCCGGCCAGGAGCATGAATGCCAGTACGATGAGCATGATGGCCAGGCCGGGGAGGAGGGCCAGGTAGGCGCTGTCGAGGAGTATGTAGCCGTAGTTCTCTTTCACCATCATGCCCCACGACGGCATGGGTGGCTGCACGCCGATGCCGAGGAAGCTGAGGCCCGCCTCGAGGAGTATGGCGCTGGCGAAGTTGGAGGCCGCCACCACGACCACGGCGCCGAGGCAGTTGGGCAGTATGTGGCGGAAGATGGTGCGGAAGGTGCTGTAGCCGAGGGCACGGGTGGCCTCGACGTATTCCTTCTCCTTGATGCTGAGCACCTCGCCGCGCACCACGCGGGCTATGTCGACCCACATCGTCAGGCCCACGGCCACGAATATCTGCCAGAAGCCTTTGCCGAGGGCGAAGGTGATGGCGATGACCAGGAGGACGGTGGGGATGGACCACACCACGTTGATGAGCCACATGATGACGTTGTCGACCCATCCGCCGTGGTAGGCCGCCAAGGCGCCGAGGGTGATGCCGATGAGCAGCGCGATGGCGATGGCGATGAACCCCACGCTCAGGCTCACCCTTGAGCCAATCATCAGCATGCTCAGCACGTCGCGTCCGTAGGCGTCGGTGCCGAGGAGGAAGGTGCGCTGCTCGATGCGGGCCTCCCGTTGCGCCACTACGATGGGCTCGCCGTTGTAGGGGGTGGCGATGATGCTGTCGTGCACGATGCTGTAGTCCTTGATGGGGGTGACGCGGTAGGGGAGAGGGGTGCCCTTGAGCATGTGGCGGTGCAGGGGGCCTTCGATGTCGGTGACGAGCATCGTGGCGCGGCTGCCGGGCCTGAGGGTGGCCAGCTCGAGGTACTGCTGGTTGCTGAAGGGGGTGGGGTCGGGCGTGATGAGGTAGCCCAGGATGGCCACCAGGGCGAAGAGCCCTATCACCACCAGGCTGGCCACCGACAGCGGGTTGCAGCGGAACCGCTGCCAGGCCTGCCGGTCGAGCGACCGGCCAGCGAGGTCGGCGGCTGTGTGTTTCCTCCAGAACTTCATTTTGTTGTTTATTTTCAATCAGAACGAAAAGAACAAAAAGAAATTGTCTGTCCAATAGATAATTGTTCTGATAGTTCTTTTAGTTCTGATTGAGCTTTATATAATAGTTCTGGTTGAGATTTTACATGAAACCCAGTTCCACCTTGATGTCGTCGGGTATCATGTCCATGGTCCATGGCGGGTCGAAGGTGAGTTCCACGTCGACGGACTTCACGCCGCTGATGTAGCTCACCATCTGCTTCACCTCCTGGAACATGTACTCCGCCTCGGGGCAGTCGGGGGCCGTCATGGTCATGAGTATCTTCACGTTCAGGGCCTCGTCGACGTCGACGTTGTAGATGAGTCCCAGGTCGTAGATGTTCACCGGTATCTCGGGGTCGTAGATGTTGCGCAGGCAGTTGACCACTGCGCTCTTGATTGTCTCTTGTGTCGGCTCCATGGAGAGTGTTTTTTTTAACGGCGAATTAATCGAATTATTCTAAGCTTGCGCAGGTCAATTGCAGGCTAATTACTCGAATGCTAGCGCAACAATTCGAGTAATTAGCCTCTAATTCAGAACCTGTAACAATTCGCATAATTCGTATAATTCGCCGTTATAATTATTGGTTGTTTTTCATCTTATATGCCAGGGCGTACATCTTCATCTGTTTCACCATGGCGGTGAGGCCGTTGGAGCGGGTGGGGGAGAGGTGCTCCTTGAGGCCTATGGCGTCGATGAATGCCAGGTCGGCGTCCAGGATTTCCTGCGGGGAGTGCCCGTCGAGTGCGCGGATGAGGAGGGTGACGATGCCGCGGGTGATGACGGCGTCGCTGTCGGCGCGGAAGTGGAGCAGCCCGTTGTCGTAGGAGCAGCTGAGCCACACGCGGCTCTGGCAGCCCTTGATGAGGTTCTGCTCGGTCTTGTCCTTCTCGTCAATCTGCGGGCATTCGCGCCCGAGGTCGATGAGGTAGGCGTAGCGGTCCAGCCACTCGTCGAAGTTGCTGAACTCGTCGATAATCTGTTGTTCTGTCTCTTTGATGGTCATTTGGGTGCAATATGTATCAGGTATGCCGCCGCCACGCCGAAGACCAGCTGTGGGAGCAGCACGGCCATGAAGGGCGACAGGTTGCCGCCCGTGGCGAAGACGGTGGTTATCTTCATGAATACGATGAAGCCGAAGGCCAGCGTGATGCCGATGGCCAGGTGCATGCCGATGCCGCCGCGCGTCTTGCGCGAGGCGATGGCCACACCGATGAAGGTCATCACGATGATGGCCAAGGGATTGAGGAGGCGTTGGTACAGCTCTATCTGGGCCTCTTTGACGGTGCCGGTGCCGCGGATGGTCTCGCGTTCGATGTGTGCCAGCAGGTCGGGAGTCGTCATGGTCTCGATGCGTTTTGACAGCAGGTCGAAGTCCTCCGGCGCGATGCCGTAGTCTATATCGGCGGTTGCCTTGCTCTTCAGGGTCTCGTTGCCTTGTGCGTCGATGGTGCGGAGGGTGTAGCTCGTGCTGCGCCACAGGCAGCTGGCGGAGTCGTACTGGATGATGTCGGCCGTCTCGCGGCGTCTCATCTGCCCTTTGTCGTCTATCACCTCGCGGCAGAACTTGTAGCCCCGCTGCTTCTTCACGTCGTAGCTCTCGGCATACACCTGCACGCCGGGCTCGGCCTGGAAATGCAGGTTGCTGTAGTAGCTGGTGGCTTTGGCCTTGACATATTGCTCCTCGAAGTCGATGAGGTGCCGGTTGGAAAGGGGAATGACGAAGTTGCCCAGCAGCAGCACCACCACGGCCACTATCAGCGACCCGTAGAGGTAGGGCCGCAGCATGCGCCGGTAGCTGATGCCCGAGCCCAGGATGGCTATTATCTCCGTGTTGCCCGCCATCTTCGAGGTGAAGAAGAGCACCGAGATGAAGATGAACAGCGGGCTGTAGAGGTTTACGAAGCCCGGGATGAAGTTGAAGTAGTAGTCCGTCACCACCTGTCCGAAGGTGGCGTGGTGGGAGATGAACTTGTCGAGCTTCTCGCTGACGTCGAAGGTGATGACGATGACAATAATCAAAGCCAAGGCCAGCAAGAAGGTCTTGATGTACTTGGCTAGGATGTAACTGTCTATTCTCTTCACTGTCTACTGCAGGAGTAGTTTCTGGAACTTGGTGAGACAGTCGAGGGCGTTGGTCTTCACGTGGATGAACTCGTCGATGCCGTAGCCCTTGTAGGTTTCCACCATCTCCTTGGGGAATCCGGCCAGGACGAGGCTCTTCACCCTGCCCTTGAGGGCCTTGCATACGGGTTCGGTGAGCTCGGCATATTCGTCGTCGCTCGAGCAGAGCACCACCACGTCGGCGCCGCTCTCCAGGGCTGCCCTGGCACCCTCTTCGGGGGTGGCGAATCCCGGGTTGTCGATGATTTCGTAGCCTGCCACGCCGAAGAAGTTGGTGGCGAAGCCCGAGCGGGCCTTGCGCATGGTCAGGTTGCCGTAGGTCAGCAGGAACACCTTCGGCCGGCGGGCGGCCCGCTCGGTCTCGAGGCGCAGCTGCTCGAAGGCCTCGGCGCCGCGGTATTCCGGCAGCACCTTCACCTCGTCGCCCTGCTCGCCGCCGCAGCAACAGCCGCCGTTCTTCTCTATCTTCTCGCCCATCTTCTCCAGCAGGTTGGGGTACTGGTTGGTGCCGAGGATGGTGGTCTTGCGGGTGGCGATGTCGAGGTCGCGCTTGCGGGCGGTCTCCATCACCTCGTCCTGCACCAGTCCGGCGCGGAGGGCCTGGCAGTAGCCGCCGGCCTGCTCCACTTTCAGGAAGTGCTCCCAGGCGCCCTTGGCAATCTCGTCGGTGAGGTTCTCGATGTAGTAGCTGCCCGCGGCGGGGTCCACTATCTTGTCCAGATAGCTCTCCTCCTTCAGCAGCAGCTGCTGGTTGCGGGCGATGCGGTAGCCGAAGTCGTCGGCCTCTTTGTAGGCGTTGTCGAACGGCAGCACGCTGATGGAGTCGGCGCCGGCCACGGCCGAGGACATGGCCTCGGTGGTGGAGCGCAGCATGTTCACATAGGGGTCGTAGACCGACTGGTTCCAGCGGCTCGTGGTGGCGTTGATGAAGAGCTTGTAGGGGCAGTCGCACTCGGGCTTGTACTGCTCCACTATCTTGCTCCACAGGAGGCGTGCCGCGCGTATCTTGGCAATCTCCATGAAGTAGGTGCTGCCCACGCCCACGCTCAGCACTATCGAGCGGCCCACGTGCTCCATCTTGCAGCCCATGTCCGTCAGGCGGGCCACCAGCTCGTTGGCGGCGGCCAGGCCGAAACCGAGTTCCTGCACGATGTTGGCGCCGGCGTTGTGCAGCACGTTGCTGCCCACCGTCAGCACGCGGAACTTGGGCAGCGCCTCGTGGGCATACTCCACCAGCTCCTTGGCCATGGCCAGGTCGCCCTCTTCGCCGCGATGGAAGCGTCCGTGCTTCAGGGCGTAGCGGAACATGTCGAAGTCGGTCGAGCCGCACAGCTCCTTCGGGTCGTAGCCGTTCTTTTGGGCGTATTCCACATAGAGTTTCAGCAGCCCGAGGTAGTCGTCGGAGCACATGAAGTTGATGCTCACGGCGTTGATATAGATGCCTTTCAGCAGCACCGCCAGGTCGTCGACCGACTGCACCTTCTTGGCGCAAAGGCCCAGCGAGGTGGCGCCGCGCTCCACCGCGCCGAGGGCGATGCGGTTGGCCTCGGCCAGGTCGGGCACGTGGATGTCCTGACGCACCTCCCACACGTTGCCGCCTGCCTGGTGACCGCGCGTGAAGGGCACCTCGCCCGGATTGCTCTCGAGGTAGTCCAGCCCCTCAAGGTTCTCGGCACGGTAGTAGGGCTTCACGTTGAATCCTTCAATCGTGTGCCACATCAATTTCTTGTCGTAGTCGGCCCCTTTGAGGTCTTTGTTGATGACTTCCTCCCATTTTTCGGTCGAAACGGGCGGGAATTCGCTGAATAACTTGTTGTCTTCCATTATATTGTATCGTTTGTTTATTCTCTCTTGTAAAGGGCAAAGATACAAAAAAAATCGGATTGCCGGGAAATATTTTAATATATGATAAGGGATGACGCATCAAAAACAGCAAATATCGCTGCGGAATAAGCCTCGGAGAGAGCCCTCCCCGCCCCCAATATCCTCTGCCATTTCTACGGCAGTATTACAGTATTTCAACTACAGTTCAACTTGAAAAAGCGTAATACTACCGTAGAACTCAAGTTGAACTGTAATCGAAAACCCTGAGGATGTGGTGCTTGTTTTCGGGGCTGATGGGTGTTGATAACTGGATTTGCTGGAGTGTGTTTTTCTTCGTACCTTTGCCTCGGAAAAGCAACTCCATGGACGTTATGCAGAAACCACATAATCCGTTCGTTATATGCCGTGCCGCCGCCGGTAGCGGCAAGACTTTCACGCTGGTGAAGGAGTATCTGAAGCTGGCCATGGCGGTGCCGAGTGCCGCCGTGCGTGCCGACCGTGCGGCGACCGAGCGGGTGCTGCGGCGCCAGTTCGCCGGCATTCTGGCCATCACCTTCACCAACAAGGCGGCCGGCGAGATGAAGAGCCGTGTGATGGAATACCTGGAGCAGATGGCGGAGTATGGCGTCGATGCGGAGCGTTCGCGCATGGGGCGCCCGCTGCTGGAGGCGCTGAACGCCTTGCCCCCCTATGAAGGGTACCCGCTCGACGAGGGCGAGCTGCGCTGGATGGCCGAGGTGGTCTACTCGTCCATTCTGCACCAGTACAGCGACTTGTCGGTGTGCACCATCGACAGCTTCATGCACCGCATTGTGCGTACCTTCGCCCACGACCTGGACCGTCCGGTCAACTTCGAGGTGATGATAGAGCAGGACGAGCTGATACAGCAGGCTGTGGCGCAGCTGATGTCGCTGGTGGGCACCCCCGGCAACGAGGAACTCACGCGGGTGGTGCGCGCCTTTGCCGAGAGCCGCATGGAGGACTCGAAGGGCTACAACATCGAAGGCGAGCTCACGCGTCTGGCGCGGCAGCTGTTCCGCGAGGGCACCGACGGCTACCTGTCGCTGCTCAAGGGGATGGAGATAGGCGATTTCGTCGCCCTCCATGGAATGCTGACAGCCGCCAGCCGACGGTTCGAGCAGGAGGCGACCGGCTGCGGGCAGGCGCTGATGGCCCTGCTGCAGCGCGAGGGGGTGGAGGAGGCCGACTGCGCCGGCGGGCGCAACGGCTACTACGGTTTCTTCCGCGGCTTGGCGGCGGGCAATCTGCGCCCCCTGACGGCATCGGTGGCCAACGCCTTCGAGAGCGGTAAGTTGCACAGTGCCAAATGTGCTGTGGATAAACAGGATGTCATCGGCGACCTGATGGACGAGCTCTACCCGCTCTACGAGCAGGCCCGCACGATGCTGGGTGTGGCCGACGGCCGGACGCCCGACGAGGGAAGTGCCCTGCGCGACTACAACACGCGCCAGGTGTTGCAGAAGAACCTCTACTCGCTGGCCCTGCTGGGACAGTTGAAGGCACAACTCGACCTCTACTGCAAGGAGAACGAGCTGGTGCACCTCTCGGAATTCAACCAGTTGATAAATAGTATAGTCTGCGACGAGCCTGCACCGTTCATCTACGAGCGTCTGGGCAACCGCTACCACCACTTCCTGATTGATGAGTTCCAGGACACGTCGGTGCTGCAGTGGCACAACCTGGTGCCGCTGCTGGAGAACGGGGTGAGCCAGCGCTATGAGTCGCTGGTGGTGGGCGACGGCAAGCAGGCCATCTACCGCTTCCGGCAGGGCGACGTGCGCCAGTTTGTGGCGCTGCCGCGCGTGGAGGGCATGCCGTCGTTCCATGGGCAGACGCTCGCCGCCGAGGGCAACTGCTCCATTGTGCCGCTCGACACCAACTACCGCACCGCATCGAGCATAGTGGATTTCAACAACGCCTTTTTCACCTGGCTGCTGAAGCGCGAGCCCTTTGCCAGCAACACGTTGGCAAAGCAGATATACGAAGGCACGCCCGACGCCGACGGGCATGCCGAGCTGTGGCAGCGCCTGCCGTCCCGCGGGGTGCCGGAGGGACACGTGGGGGTGACCTTCATCGACGGGGCCGATGCCGACGCTGTCAGCGAGGAGATACGCCGGACGATTGTGCGTCTCGTCACGCAGCAAGGCTACCGTCAGCGCGACATCATGGTGCTGGGGCGCAGCAACAAGGACCTCGACCAGGTGAGCACCTACCTGCAAAGCCATGGCGAAGAGTTGCGCATCGAGGTGAGCTCGAGCGAGTCGTTCTTCCTGGTGCGCAGCCATGCCGTGATGGCCGTGGTGTCGGCGCTTCGACTGCTCCACGACCCGGGCGACAGAGTGGCTGCCGCCGACCTGCTGCAACGCCTCTTCAACCTGGGACTGGTGGCCAGTTGCCACCACGATGCCTTCTTGGAGGGAGGTGTTGTCGACGTGGCGCAACTGCTGCGCGACGAACACCGCGGCTTCGACTTCAGGCCCGACTACCTGTCGGCGCTGGATGTCTACGACTGCTGTGAGGAGCTGGTGCGCCAGTTGCACCTCGACGGCATCGACACGGCCTACGTCGGGTCGCTGCTGGGCCGCGTGGCGGCCTTCGCCTCGCGCCACCACCAGGGGGTGGCCGAGTTCTTGGAATGGTTCGACGAGAACGCCAGCGCCGACCTGGGCGACACCGTGCACCGCCAGCTGTCGGCCGCCAGTCCCGAGGGGGTCGATGCGGTGCGCCTGCTTACCATCCACAAGGCCAAAGGACTCGAGGCGCCGGTGGTTATCTGCCCCTTCATGCCCCAGACAAGCCACGGGTATAAGTTGTGGGTGAAGCTCGACGGGAAGACCGACGTCGGAGGAAAGCTGCCGGTGGCTTTCGTGGAGCTCAGCCGTGAAGGGTCGTCGCAGTTCGACAGTGTGCGCGACGAGGAGCGGCGCCTGGACGAGGTGGACCAGCTGAATGTGCTGTATGTGGCCCTGACACGTCCGCAGGAGCAGCTGTTCTTCGTCTGCCCCACGCCCCCCAAGACGAGCAAGGACGAGCTGAGCTATCCGCGTCTGGTCAAGGAGTTTATGGACAGCGAGCATCCGTCGCTCGGCGATGCCGGCTTCCGGCATGTCGAAAGGAAGGCGACGGCGTCGGACCGCACCGAAGTGGCCTTGCACCGCCTGTCGTTTGCCGAGTGGACCACCAAGGTGCAGGTGGCGTCGACGGCGGAGCACGCGCTGTCGCCGATGCAGGAAGAGAGCGTGCGGCTGGGCAACCTGGTGCACGACATGATGGCGCAGGTGCGGCATGCCGGCGACGTGGAGGCTGCGGTGGGCAAGACGGCCGCGGAAGAGCAACTCGACGAACGGCAGCGGCAACGGCTGGGCGAGATGGCCCGCAGCCTGGTGACACATGCCGACACAGAGCGTTTCTTCCGTGAGGGATACGAGGTGAAAACGGAGTGCGACCTGTGCGACGACGAGGGTATCTGCCGTCCAGACCGCGTGGTGCTGACGCCTGACGAGACATGGGTGGTCGACTTCAAGACGGGTCAGGATGTGGGCGAGGAGCACGACCGGCAGGTGAGGCGCTACTGCCGCGCCATGACGGTGATGGGATATCCCAACGTCAGCGGCTGGCTCATCTACCTGAAGCCCGACATCCGCGTACGGCCGGTGATGTGACGGCTTTTCTAACGGCGAATTACTTGAATTTCTCCAAGCTTGCGCAGGTTGGGAATTGTAGGCTAATTACTCGAATTGTCGGGGCTGTTTGTTGCGTCAATTCGAGTAATTAGCCTTAAATTGACCTGCGTAGCTTCGAACAATTCGTCTAATTCGCCGTTTCAGGTATTGCGTCTGGCCGTTAAAGAAATGTTAAAAAATGAGGTTTTTCACATTTTCTTGTTGGTAATTTAGTTTTTTTTCGTATTTTAGCGGTGTGAAAAGAGGGCTCGAAAGAGTCGCTAAAAGCTGAATAAATAATTAAAAAACAATAATATGGAACTGAAGAAAAATCCCAAAGCCGACCTCGAAAACCGCCGGGGACTCTATCTGGAGATAGGTTTGGTGGTGATTCTCGTGGCCGCGTTGGTAGCCTTCAACGTGAAGTCGTACGACAAGGAGGAGAAGGAAGCCATTGAGCGTGTGGCCAGCGAAGAGCAGGAAGAGATTATCATCCAGACGCAGCAGGAAGAGCTGCCGCCACCCCCACCCCCTGAACAGCCCGAGGTGACAACCGAATTCGAGGTTGTCGAGGACGAAGCCGAGATTAAGAACGAACTTGTGGTCAACGCTGAGGTTACGGACGACACCAAGAACATCGAGATTACCCCCGTCAAGATTGAGGAGGAAGAAGAGGAAGAGGATGTGCAAATCTTCACCGTTGTGGAGAACGACCCCGAATTCCCGGGTGGCATGGAAGCCCTGTACAAGTACCTGCGTGACAACATCAAGTACCCGCAGCTGGCTCGCGACAACAACATCACCGGCAAGGTGTACGTCACCTTCGTGGTGGAGCGCGACGGCTCGATTGCCAATCCGCGTGTGCTGAAGGACATCGGCGGCGGCTGTGGCCAGGAGGCTATCCGCGTGGTGAAGTCCATGCCCAAATGGTCGCCCGGCAAGCAGCGTGGTAAAGCCGTCCGCGTGCAGTTCAACCTGCCCGTAAGCTTCAACCTGCAATAGCGTTGATTAGCGTCAACAACCTGTCGGTACAATTCACCGGTACCGACCTTTTCAAGAACGTCACATTCAACATCGCCGACCACGACAGGGTCGGCCTTGTTGGTATGAATGGGGCCGGCAAGTCGACCCTGCTGAAGATATTGTGTGGTTGGCAGGAGCCCGAGAGCGGCACGCTGGTGATGGCCAGCGGACAGACCGTGGGTTACCTGCCGCAGGAGATGGTGCCCGATGCTGTGGGTACGGTCATCGATGAAGCCCTGACGGCTTTCAGCCAGCTGGACGAGCTGGAACGGGAGCAGGAACGGCTGACACGAGAGATATCCGAACGCGAGGATTACGAGAGTGCCGAATACACCCGGCTGCTGGAGCGTCATAACGACGTGACCGAGCGGCTGTCGGTGTTGGGTGGCGGTCGTCGGCGCGAGGCTGCCGAGAAGGTTCTGCTGGGCCTGGGCTTCCGTCACTCGGACTTCGAACGGCCGGTGGCTGTGTTCAGCGGAGGATGGCAGATGCGTGTGGAACTGGCCAAGTTGCTGCTGCGCCACCCCGACTTCCTGCTGCTCGACGAGCCCACCAACCACCTCGACATCGAGTCGATACAGTGGCTGGAGAACTACCTTCAGGCCTACACCGGCGCCGTGGTGCTGGTGAGCCACGACCGCACTTTCCTCGACAATATCACCAAGCGCACCATTGAGATTACGGCTGGCCGCATATACGACTACAAATGCCCCTACTCCGAGTATGTGGTGCAGATGCAGGAACGGCGCGCCAGCCAGATGGCCCAGCTGACCAACCAACAGCGGCAGGTGGCGCAGATAGAGGCCTTCATCGAACGGTTCCGCTACAAGGCCACCAAGGCCAAACAGGTGCAGAGCAGGGTGAAGATGCTGGAGCGAATGGAAAGGATATCGGTGGACGAGGTAAGCACGGAGAGCATCCACTTCCAGTTCCCGCCGGCACCTCATAGCGGCAAGATAGTGGTGGAGTGTACCCGCCTAGGCAAAGCTTACGGCGACCATCAGGTGTTCGACGGGGTGGACCTGCTGCTGACGGCGGGCAAGAAAGTGGCCTTTGTGGGGCGCAACGGTGAAGGCAAGACGACGCTGGCCAAGATACTGGTGGGCGACATAAACGACTACACCGGAAACTACCGTCTCGGCCAAGGAGTGGTGCTGGGCTACTATGCACAGAACCAGGCCGCCATGCTCAACCTTGACAAGACGGTCTTTGAAACTATCGACGATATAGCGCAGGGTGACATCAGGCCCAGGATACGCAACATATTGGGCAGTTTCCTCTTCTTTGACGACGATATGGACAAGAAGGTGAAGGTGCTCAGTGGTGGAGAGAAGGCACGTCTGGCGCTGGCTAAGCTGCTGCTCACGCCGAGCAACCTGCTGGTGCTTGACGAGCCCACCAACCACTTGGATATGAATTCCAAGGATATCCTGAAGAATGCACTCCTCCAATACACAGGCACCCTCATCGTAGTCAGCCACGACCGCGATTTCCTAAGTGGGTTGACCGACGAATTGTACGAGTTCCGCGACGGCGCCGTGCATGAGTTCAAGGGCGACATCATGGAGTTTTTGGAGGCCGCCAAGGAAGCCCGGCTGACCGATATGGCCGCGAAAGCCACCCCGGCCAAGGAGGCTACCGCCTCAAAACTGGCATACGAGCAGAGCAAAGAGCGTGAGCGAGAACGTCGCAAGCTGCAGAATGTAGTTGCTCAGAAAGAGAAGGAAATAGAAGCACTGGAAGGACAACTGGCTGAGAAGGATGCCCTGCTGACGGGCGGACAGCCTCAGGACGCCGCTTTCTATGATGAATACCAACGGCTGAAGCAGCAACTGGAGCAGAAGATGGAGGAATGGGAGGAGGCTGTCGTGATGGCCGAAGGCGCACTTTAATAATGATTATATCAATATTATATATAGCAGATGGCAAAGAAGAGTGATGAAGGTTCTCCGCTGATGCGGCAACATACCGAGCTGAAGAAGAAGTTCCCCGACGCGATACTCCTGTTTCGCGTGGGCGATTTCTATGAAACCTTCGGTGAGGATGCCCGCACGGCTTCACGCATCCTGGGGCTCACCTTGACCCGCAAGAAGGCTGGCGGCGGCGAGTACACCGATTTGGCCGGTGTGCCTTATCATGCGCTGGAGCAATACCTTCCGCGCCTGGTAAAGGCGGGCTTGCGGGTAGCCATTTGCGAGCAATTGGAAGACCCCAAGACAGCCAAAGGGCTGGTGAAGCGAGGCATCACAGAGCTGGTGACACCGGGCGTGGCATACAACGACATGGTTCTCGAGGTCAGGGAAAACAACTTCCTCTGTGGTCTCCACTTGACCGACAAGATGCACGGCGTCAGTTTCCTGGATGTCTCGACAGGTGAATTCTACGTGGCACAGGGAGACCTTGCGTACATTGACAAACTGTTGACCAACTTCCACCCCTCCGAAGTGGTGCTACAACGTAAGTGGCAGCGCTGGTTCCAAGAACATTTTGCCGAGAAATACTACTGCAATACCTTCGACGACTGGGTGTTTGCCCCGGACTTTGCGCGTGAATTGCTGCTGAAACAGTTCGGCACCAACTCGTTGAAAGGTTTCGGCGTGGAGGATTTGGACTTGGGTGTGATTGCTGCCGGTGCCGTGCTTTACTATTTGCAGGATACACAGCACAATCAAACGGCCAATATCACGCGGCTGAGCCGTGTGGAGCGCGACCGTTATATGTGGCTCGACCGTTTCACGGTGCGCAACTTGGAACTCATCGCCTCGCCGCATGAGAATGCGAGGACGCTGCTTGACGTGCTCGACGAGACGCTCACTCCTATGGGGTCGCGCCTGCTTCGCCGCTGGATACTGATGCCCCTCAAGGAACGGTCGCTTATCGAGGAACGGCTGGGCGTGGTCGACGTGCTGCTGCGCGAGACCGACATGCGGCAGCAACTGGCCAGACACATCAAGTCCATCGGCGACCTGGAGCGCCTGATTACCAAGGCGGCTGTCGGACGCATCAGTCCGCGCGAGATGTTGCAGCTCAAGCGGTCGCTGGAGGCGGTAAACGAGGTGAAAAAGCTGTGTGTAGCATGCGGAAGCGAGGCCTTGCAACGTATGTCAGAGCAGATGAACCCCTGCATGATGCTGGCTGACCGTATCGGACGTGAGTTGAAGGAGGACCCTCCAGCCAAGGTCGAGAGGGGAGGGGTGATAGCCGACGGTGTCGATGCCGAACTCGACGAGCTCCGCAACATGGCGGGCTCGGGGAAAGAGTATCTCAGGACCTTGCAGCAGAAAGAACAAGAGGCCACCGGTATCCCTTCGCTCAAGGTGGGCTTTAACAATATCTTCGGCTATTACTTTGAAGTCTACAACACCCACAAGAACAAAGTGCCGACCGAATGGGTGCGCAAACAGACCCTCACAAATGCCGAGCGCTATATTACGCCCGAGTTGAAAGAATATGAGGACAAGATACTCGGTGCTGAGGACCGCATGCTGGCTCTGGAAGTACAGTTGTACAATCAATTAATGGCGGCGGTGACGGAGTATGTGCAGCCGGTACAGTACGATGCCCAGTTGGTGGCGAACCTTGACTGCCTGCAGTCGTTCGCCGAGGTGGCCCTGCGGGGCAACTATTGCCGGCCTGAGCTGACCGACGACGATAAGATAGAAATCGTTGAAGGGCGCCATCCTGTCATTGAAACACAGATGCCTCCCGGAGAACAGTATGTGAGCAACGACGTGATGCTCAATCGAGAGCAACAACAGATAATGATAATCACTGGCCCCAACATGAGCGGTAAGTCGGCACTGCTGCGCCAAACTGCTCTCATCGTACTGATGGCTCAGATTGGTAGCTATTGCCCGGCCAAGCGCGCCACTATCGGTCTGGTCGACAAGATATTTACCCGTGTGGGTGCCAGCGACAACATCAGTAGCGGCGAGTCGACCTTCATGGTCGAGATGAACGAGACCGCCAGTATCCTCAATAATGTGAGCGACCGAAGCCTTGTATTGCTTGACGAGATAGGACGCGGCACGTCGACCTACGACGGCATCTCCATTGCCTGGGCCATTACTGAATACCTGCACAACAATAATAAAGCCCGTCCGAAAGTGATGTTTGCCACCCACTACCATGAGCTTATCGAGATGGAGAGTCAGTATGAGCGCATTAGGAACTATCACGTCAGTGTCAAAGAGATTGACGGACGTGTCATCTTCCTGCGCAAGTTGGTCCCTGGCGGAAGCGAGCACAGCTTCGGTATCCATGTGGCCCGTTTGGCGGGCATGCCCCCCCAGGTGGTGAACCGGGCCGACGCCATGTTGCAGGTGCTCGAATCGAAAAACGAACATACGGTCGAAGAGGGGCAAAAAACCAAAAACAAGGTCATAAAAGGACAAAAAAACGTCGCGCCGGAGGGTTACCAACTCAGTTTCATCCAGCTGGACGACCCGACCCTTCTTGAGATAAAGAATATTTTGATTGATATTGATATTGATACACTTACGCCGATTGAGGCGCTTTTGAAACTGAACGAGATAAAAAAAATTGTTGGGAAAAAGTAAAAATAATTTTGTCGGTTTCAAAAATGTTCGTACTTTTGCACCCGCTTTTGAGAGATTGAGAGCGCCAAAAATGATGCGGAAATAGCTCAGTTGGTAGAGCACGACCTTGCCAAGGTCGGGGTCGCGAGTTCGAGTCTCGTTTTCCGCTCCAAGGCTCCTAAATCAGAGAGAGAAGCTCTGGTGGTGGAATGGTAGACACGAGGGACTTAAAATCCCTTGCCCGCAAGGGCGTGTGGGTTCAAGTCCCACCCGGAGTACTAAAGGCAAAGTGCGGAAATAGCTCAGTTGGTAGAGCACGACCTTGCCAAGGTCGGGGTCGCGAGTTCGAGTCTCGTTTTCCGCTCCAGACAAAGAGAGAAACTTGAAATATTGAACGACAATGTCAAAGTCCATGTTCTATACGCCCTCCTTTCAGGGCCAATGAAATTGTCGTAAAACACAAGCGAAAAAGAGAATAATGTCTTGGTAGCTCAGCTGGTAGAGCAATTGACTCTTAATCAATGGGTCCAGGGTTCGAATCCCTGCCAGGACACCAAATCGCGGGGTGTAGCGCAGTTGGCTAGCGCGCCACGTTCGGGACGTGGAGGCCGGAAGTTCGAGTCTTCTCACCCCGACAAAAGCAGTCACACTTGTGAACCCCAGCCGCCACTTTAGCTCAGTTGGTAGAGCAACGCATTCGTAATGCGTAGGTCCGCGGTTCGAGTCCGCGAAGTGGCTCAAAAAAAAGTACAAGGCAGAACATGGTGTTCTGCCTTTTTGTTTTTAACATTAACAAATAATAAAACAACAAACAAACCAATGGTAAAACAGTACGAAACCGTTTTCATTGCAACTCCCGTTTTGTCTGAAGAACAGATGAAGGAAACGGTAAAGAAGTACACCGACCTGCTCACCTCGAAGGGTGCAGAGATTGTGTACGAGAACAATTGGGGCATGCGCAAGCTGGCCTATCCCATCCGCAAGAAGACCACCGGCTTCTATTATCTGATAGAGTTCAAGGCCGAGGGTAGCGTCATCAATGACCTCGAGGTCGCCTACAAGCGTGACGAGCGTCTGCTCCGCTTCCTCACCGTCAGTCTTGACAAGCATGCCGTGGCCTACAACGAGAAGAAGCGCGCCAAGAAGGCCGAGGCCGCAGCCGCTCCCGTCGAAACTCCCGCCGAGGCATAAGGCATGTAGTAAAGTAGTAAAAGTAGAAAAGTAGTAAAGTAGAAAAAACTATGGCTAACGAAAGCGAAATCAAATATCTGACTCCCATCGCAGTGGAGACCCAGCGTAAGAAATACTGCCGCTTCAAAAAGCTCGGTATTAAATATATTGACTACAAGGATGCCGACTTCCTGCTGAAGTTCGTCAACGAGCAGGGCAAGATTCTGCCCCGCCGCATCACCGGCACCTCGAACAAGTACCAGAAGAAGGTCTCGCAGGCCATCAAGCGTGCCCGTCACATCGCCCTGATGCCCTACGTCGCCGATTGTCTCAAATAATAACTAGGAGGAAAGATAGATGGAAATCATACTGAAACAGGATGTGGCCAACCTCGGCTACAAAGACGAAATCGTCAAAGTGAAGAATGGCTATGCCAACAACTACCTCCTTCCCAAAGGAATGGCTATCATTGCCACCCCGGTGAACAAGAAAATCCATGCTGAGAACCTGCGCCAGCGCGCCCACAAGGAGGAAGCCCTCCGCAAGAACGCCGAGACCCAGCAGGCCGCCCTCAACGGCAAGACCGTGAAGCTCATCGTCAAAGTGGGTGAGAACGGACAGCTCTTCGGTGGCGTCAACAACATCATGGTTGCCGAGGCTCTCAAGGAGCAGCACAACTACGATGTGGATCGCAAGGACATTGTCGTCGAGCCCATCAAGACCGTCGGCAACTACACCGCCAAGGTCAACGTCTACCGTGAAATCAAGGCCGAACTCAACCTTGAGGTCGTCGCCGAGTAACCGCATCCCCGCGGCGGAGAAAACCCCGCTGTATGGCATTGCAGGTTAATATTCGAAAAAGCATCCCCGTCATTCGGGGATGTTTTTTTTATACCCTGTGTCAGATTTGGCCCGAAAAGTGGGTATTATATAGGCATAAAAACCCATAAAACCCAAACAACATGACACGCACAAAATCCCTCCTGGCACTCCTCGCAGTGCTTTGCCTTCCCTTCTCCGTATCGGCACAATACTTTGAAGTGGATGGCATTACGTATGGCATCACCTCGGAACAGAACGTCGAAGTGTTGTCGCATTACTATCAGCAGGACAACCCCTACAGCGGTTCCATTGCCATACCGCAGACGGTGGAGCATGAGGGCACCATCTACACCGTCACGGCACTGGGTGAGTCGGCTTTCGAGAGTTGCCACAGCCTTGTCAGCCTGACGTTGCCGCCAACCATCCGCAGCATCGGGTCGCATTGCTTCTACGATTGCTCCCTGACCACGCTGCAGCTGCCCGACTCGTTGCGTACCATTGCCGACCACGCCTTCCTCTACTCCAGTGTCGAGGCGTTGCACCTCCCGGCCTGCTTCGAGGAGTACGACGAATGCTCTTTCTGGGCAAGGAACCTGTCGAGTATCACCGTCGACGAGGCCAACCCCCGCTACCGTTCCATCGACGGCTGGCTCTACAGCAAGGACAGCCTGACGCTCTGTATCGTGCCCAGCGGGGTGACCGGAGCCGTCACGGTGCCGCAATACGTGAGGCATCTCGGTGCGATGGCCTTCGGCCTCTGTGGCCATATCACCTCTGTGGCGCTGTCCGAAGGGCTCGAGAGCATCGGCGACTTTGCCTTCAACTGTTGTGCAACGGTTGACAATATTGTCATTCCCTCCACTGTGACGCACATCGGCTTCTGTCCGTTCTCCTACTGCCCGCAGATGGACCACCTCAGTATTGCCGAAGGCAACACCCATTATGTGATGGACGGCCTGATGGTCTACAGCAGCGGCTACGACACGCTGGTGTCGTGCCACAAGTCGGGCGCTACGGTGACGCTGAACCCGAACCTAAAAGTCCTCGGTGGTTTCGAGAACAACACTTGGGTGCGGAATGTCGACATCCCGGAGGGGGTGACCGACATCACCGACAACTGCTTCAACGGCTGTCAGATTACCAGCATTACACTGCCGGCCCACTTGCGGTCGATAGGCAGAAAAGCCTTCTCCGAGAACGACCGGCTGGCCAGCGTCACAATGCCACAGACGTTGCTCACCATGGGGCAAGGCGCGTTTGAACACTGCTATGCGCTGACTTCTATTGATATCCCCGACTCGCTGCGTGTCATCCCCAAGGAGGCCTTCAACTCCTGCATCCGGCTCAGCTCCATCGCATGGGGCAATGATGTTGAGGAGATTGGAGACTATGCTTTCTGGGCCATGGGACAGATGAGCAGCACCCACATCACGGAACTCAACATGCCGATGCCGCTGAGGAGGGTGGGCGACTGTGCTTTCGGTGCCTGCAACAACAACCTGCGGTATGTTATCTTCTACGGCCCCGTCGACACCATGGGCACTGCTGTGTTCAGCGGCGCCAACCTCGAGCATATCTATTTCACCGTTGGAGAACCGCCCGCCGTCACGGGTGCCGGTCCGCTAGACCAGATTGGCAGCATCGGCCGTATCTACGTCCCCTGCGACTACCTGGCCGCCTGGACCAACGACACCTATTGGAGCCAGTATGCTGACAATATGGTTGAGAACTGCGAGTCCATCGGCGACATTCCCGCCGACGACATCAAGGTCTATCCCCTTCGTGACCACATCGTGGTCGAGGGTGCCGAAGGCGAGACCGTGCAGGTGTTCGACACCATGGGCCGCAGCCTACGCAACGAAGCGTTGCCCAGCGGAGTCTATCTGGTCAAAGTCGGCCACCGTCCGGCCCGCAAAACCATAGTATTGCGATAGCCACCACCCCCGGATGAAAACTTTTTTTCAGTCAGGGTGTAAGTTTTTGCCTCTTCAAGCGACTACTATATATGAAAGTACATACATTCATTCTCGCAACCCTGGCCTGTATGCTTTTGTCGGGATGCATGATGCAGAAACCTACGGTGAAGAACTACCGCAAGGTGCTTGCGATGGAGAACCTTACACCCATAACTGTGGAACAGCTGCGGCAGATGGTGGCCGCCGACACAACGCACTACAAGGTGGTGGTGCTCACCAGTTCGTGCTGCGGTCCCTGCGAGCAGGCCATGCGTGACGTCTATCCAAGGAAGATGGCCGAGTGCGACAGCAGCTTGGTGCGCTGGTACTTTGTGGAGACCGACTACAGCTCGGCACAGTATATGGACGAGGTGTTCCGCCGCTATCACATCGATTTGCCCCGCTACTGGATCAACGACACCCTGCCGCAGTACCGCCCCTGGATGGTGAAGAATATGTGGACGGTGGTGTGGAACCTTATCTTTCATTATGGTGAGGACTTCGAGGAGTTGGGATGGGATGAAGCCGACGACCGTCTGGACAATATCACCAACGGACTCGCTCCGCAGCCGCAGCTCATCACCGGCCCCAACGGCACCCCCACCACCGCGATGCTCGACCCCAAGGGCCGCATGAAGCTCACATACGTCATCTACGGCGACGGCACCGCCAAGCTCGAACCCACCGACATCCGCGACATCTCCGTCCCAGTGACAGAACTGGACTACGCCAAAGTTGACACCCTCTCCTACGCCCCCCGCGTCTGCACCCCCGACGGGGAATGCCGATAATTCAGCCCCCTTTTTATCGCTATTTCTTTGGTTGTTCTTCGGCTGTTCTTCGGTAAAAACCGAAGAACAGCCGAAGAACAAGCATTTAATTCGTTGAGAAACAGTATTCCTAAATTGGAATAAAATAATTTTTCATTCTTTGCACAATATAGAACTTGATATCTCGTTACTTAACTATAAATTTAATTAAATGATGCATGTTGATTATGAAAAAAAGAAGAATAATCATTAGTGTAGTTAAGGAGTCGGCCCTATTTTTTTCTCGGGTAATAATTTTATCTGGGGGGATAATAGGAATGTTTGTGTTTATGTATCCGTCAATCTGTTATGCACAAACCCTATGTGATCGGAAAGCGGTAATTCCTAATACTACATTTAATCAATGTAATAATGATCCGTGGGTACTTGTGTTTGAAGATAACTTTGATGGTAATACCTTTGATTTTTCTAGATGGGAGTTACAGCAGTGGGCACAGGGAGCCTTATATGGGAATGGTGGTAAGACTCAGGAGTATAATACTCTTGATAACGTTGAGGTTTCAGATGGTATACTCAAAATAATTGCTAAAAAGGAAACTGTTCAAAGAAGAGCTATTTCATGGAAGCCTGATAATGAAATATTGTCAGATGGGTTGCCTAATTTAAGAACATATCCAAAGGTATATATATACTATATTTGTTCAACAGTCAAGATGGAAGCGTTATAAGGCACCGAATTATTATACAATAAAAATGAAGAAAAGTTTTTTCCCCCTCCTGCTGCTCTTTGGTGCACTGGATGTATTTGGTCAGAACAATGGTTGCATATCCGCAGAATTTGTAACGGATTATTATTATTACATTATAGGACGCAATATGACCAATGACTTTAACTATGGATTCTCAATGTTGGTTTCGGATAAGGTGCGGAACGTGAAAGTAAGTATGGGTGTTGGGTATTCTACCAAGTTACTACAGGCTCAAACTAACTTTGGCGATCTAACGTATGATTTAAAATCCATCCACTTCCCAATATTGGCCACTGTCAATTTTATTTCATGGTCTTCGGATATATCAGGAGGTGTGCTTGCTGGTGCTGTTTTTAATCAGATATTGGATTATAAAATCAACCACCAATCACAAGACGGAGTGCCTTTTACTGAATCAGGGTTGCTGAATAACAGGGAAATGGGGATTTCTCTTATGATTGGGGTGGCTTTTTCAAAAAGGATTGGTAATAAGTGTGTGATTAATCTTACCCCTTTTATGAAGTATAATCTAGTGGATGATCATGGAAGTCAAAGTCCTGATTATAGAAATATTCCTGACGATAAGGTGTCTGTTGGGTGCAGGCTGGCTGTAGAATTGCTGTTAATCAAATAAACAAATAAAAGTGGAGACAAAAGAGATAAAAGAACTGACCAAGGCCGAGGAGCAGGTGATGCAGGCCATCTGGAAGATTGAGAGGGGCTTTGCCGGCGAGATTGTTGAGGCTGTTGGAGGCGGTGTGGCCTACAACACCGTGCTCACCGTAGTGCGTATCCTGGAGCAGAAGGGCTTCGTGGGGCACGAGACCTTCAACCGCTCGAACCGTTACTATCCCCTCGTCAGCCGCGAAGAGTATATGAAGCGCATGCTGGGTGGCATTGCCCACCGCTGGTTTGGCTCGTCGCCACGGGCGCTGGTCAGTTTCCTTGTCGACAAGAATGAGGTCTCGCTCGAAGACCTCGAAGCCATCACCAAAGAACTGGAGCGATGATACACTGGATGCTTTTCTCGACCCTGGCCACGGCGCTGTTCTACGGCTTCTATTGCCTGGCCTTCCGCCGTGACCGCTGGTTGCAGCTTTCGCGCGTGTACTTGATTATTGCGCTGTTTTTCAGCCTTGTCTATCCGCTGGTGCAACTGCCCGAAGTGGTACTGCCTGTGACGGCACCGGCGGTGGAAGTTGGTGCTGTCGCGGTCGACCCTGTGGCGCCCCTCCCGCCAACGGCTGCGCCAAAGCGCCCGACGGTGCTTCCCGCGGTGCTCTACCTGGCAGGGGTGGCCTTGGCGCTGGCCGTGCTGCTCGGACAGCTGGCCGTGCAGGTCGCGCGTCTGCGCCGTCAGCCACGCCTCATGTTGCTTGACGACAACACCTCGCCGCACTCTTTCTTCAACCATATTATTATAGGTACGCGCGGACTGACCGAGGAAGAGCTGCAATGCATCCTCGCCCACGAGCAGGTGCATGTCCGCCAGCGGCACACCCTCGACGTGCTGCTGATGCGCCTGATGTGCTGCGTGGCGTGGTTCAACCCCTTCGCTTGGCTGATGCTGCGCGAGTTGCGCCGTGTGCACGAGTACCTGGCCGACGAGGCGGTGCTCTCCGTCCACGGCCGCGAGGGGTATCTGGGTCTGCTCTACAGGCAGGCCACTGGAACAGGATATGGCCATATCACCAATAATTTCCAAAGTATTAACATCAAAAAACGTATCGTTATGATGAACAAACAAAAGACGCGCTTCGGCGCGTGGAAACTGTTGGCCGTGCTGCCTGTGGCGGCACTGCTGCTGATGGTCGGCTGCAAGCCTACTACGCAGGAAACAGTCAAGGAAACCGACGAGCCTATGTGCGAATCTGTGCTGCCCGACAATGAAGAGGCTGTCCTCGACGTTGTCGAAGTGGACCCCCAATACCCTGGCGGTATTGAAGCACTCTACAAGTATCTGGCTGAGAACATCCGCTACCCCGAGCAGGCCAAAGCCGACGGTGTGCAGGGCCGTGTGTTTGTGCGGTTTATCATTGAGGCCGACGGCAGCGTCACCAACGCCCAGGTGATGCGCGGCATCGGCGGTGGCTGCGACGAGGAGGCTCTACGCGTGGTCAACGCCATGCCCAAGTGGAAGCCTGGTATCGTCGACGGCAAACCCGTGCGGGTGAACTACACCCTCCCCATTATCTTCAAGCTCGGTGAAAAATAGACCGTTTCTGTATGCACTGACCCTCCTGCTGCTGACGGGCTGCACTGCCGTGCGGCCCGTCGGCGACGGGGCGGTCTGCGACTGCCGCCAGACGGCGCGAGTGCCCGACAAGGCGTTCCGCAACTGGCTGACGGAGAACGGCTATGCCGCGAAGGTGGGAGGACGGAAGGTGAGGCCTACCGAAAAGGGCTGTGCGCTGACCACGCTGGAGTGCTACGGTAAAGGTATCCACAGCCTGCAGGGCATCGAGCTGTTCCCCCAGCTGGAGGAGCTCACCTGTAGCGACAACCCTATCGCCGAGCTGGACCTCGGCGGTTTGCCTCGGCTGGAACGACTCTACTGCCTCAATGTGCCGTTGCGGCGGCTGGATGTGGGACAGCGCAGCCGGCTGAAGCGGGTGCAGCTGAGCCACACCCACCTCGACACCCTCGACCTGGCGACGATGCCCGACGTGGAGATGCTGCTCTGCATCTTCTCGCCCTTGACGGCCATCGACATCACCCCCTGCCAGCGCCTGACGACGCTCTATATCCGAGGCACGCAAATCGAGGAGGTGGACCTGCGGGGCAACCCTGCCATGCATGAACTCCACGCCCTCGACACACCGCTGCGCACCCTCTTCGTTACGCCCGAGCAGTACGGCGGCGACATCCGTGCCTCGGTCTCCGACTCGGTACAGATAGTTGTCAAGTGAACGGCTGTAGTAAACGGCGAATTACTCGAATTATTCGAAGCTACGCAGGTCAATTTGGAGCGAATTACTCGAATTGACGCAACTAATTGTCTCGACAATTCGAGTAATTCGCTGACAATTCCTAACCTGCGCAAGCGTTCGAGTAATTCGAGTAATTTGCCGTTAAAAAAGAAAAATTCGCCGTTACATTTTATTGTCGTAGGCCGTGAGGATGGGGGCCGTGCCCTCGACGATGAGCTGCGGCGGAAGGTTGATTTTCTTCACCCGCGGCGGTATGCCGATGGTGACGCCGCCCATGGCGGTGGCGTAGGTGGGGATGGTGCGCGGGTCGTAGGGCAGCTGCGAGACCAGCTTGCGCCAGTCGTCGCCCGCCAGTCGGCTGCCTACGCCGATGCTGAAGGTCAGCGCCACGTTCTCGGCCACATAGTAGCGCACGCCCAGGTTCACTTCGGCGCTGAAAGCCATCGCGTTGTCGCCACTCAGGGGGCGGTTGTAGAGCAACTGGCTGTGCTGGATGGCGAAGCCTGTGGCCACGCCGCCGAAGAGCTCGAGACGTGGCGAGAGCGACGTGCTGGTCTGCAACAGCACCGACAGGTCGTGCATCGGCTCGGCTTCCTTCAACGGGGAACCTGCGAGGCGGTAGCGCAGGCCGATGGTGAGGTCGCCATGCCGCAAGCCGACGGTGGCGCCATAGGTGGGCAGGGTCGCGGTCTTGGTTTTGAGTACACCGGCTGTTAACTCGCCAAACGGTTGCCATTGAGACTCTTGCGCCGTGGCGATACCACAGGAAGCCAGCGCCAGCAACAGCGGCAGAAGGCGGAGGGTGAGACAGTTTTGCATCATATTGACATGCTGTTTTTTGTTGTTGATTATCATATGTTTGGCTGCTGTTCTTTTACTTTTCTAAAAGAACAGTAAAAGAACAGCAAAGAAACCGTGGTCGAAAAGAGGATGTTAGCCTCTGGCTGAAATCTTGTTTTCGACGCGCTTCCATATAATAGTCGCATGAGGGGCCGAAATCTTACACTCGGGATGCGTTTTTTTGCAAATAATTTTTGCAATAAATATGAAGGAAGGCATACTAAATAGTGTTATTTCACGTTTTTGTGGTCTGAAAATGTATAAAGTAATATGAAGAGAACCGGATTATTGAGAATCGTAGTGTTGGTGTCGGCCCTGTTGGTGTCGGCCTTGTATGCAGAAGCGCAGCCCGGCGGGCCGGGTGGTTTCCCTGGCGGCCGTCCGCCAGCAGGCGGCCAGGGCGGGCGTCCTCCGCGTCCTGGACAGGACTGGAGCCAGATGGGCGACAGCAAGCAGGCCAGCCAGGTGAAACAGAAAAAGAAAGTGAAGGAAGGAGATACCTTCAAGGTGGTGGGTTCGTTGCGCGACTCGGTGAGCGGCGAGTTCCTGGCCTTTGTCAATGTGGCTGTGCTCGACTCGGTCGACTCCAGTTTCGTCAAGGGGGCCTCGACCAACTTCGATGGCCTGTTCGAGATTACCGATGTGCCGCAGGGAGCCTACCTGCTGCGCGTCAGCGCCATCGGCTACCAGAACCGCATGGTGCCGTTCACCGTCAGCAACAATACCGCCCTCGGCACCCTGCGTCTCCTGCCCGGTGCCACCACCCTGAACGAGGTGACCATCACCGCCGAGAAGCCCCTCTATGCCATGGACGGTGAGAAGATGGTCTACAACGTCAGCGAAGACCCCTCCATACAGACCGGCACCACCGAAGACGCCTTGCAGAACGCCCCCGGCGTGGAGGTCGACGTGGAGGGCAACATCACGCTGCGCGGGGTGAGCTCGGTTGAGATATGGATTAACGACAAGCCCTCCAAACTGACCGAGGAGAACCTGAAGACCTACCTGCAGACCCTGCCGGCCAACGCCCTGGCCCGCATCGAGACCATCACCAATCCGTCGGCCAAATACGCCACCAGCGCCGAGGCCGTCATCAACATCATCACGTCGGCCCATATCAAGAGCAACCAGTTTGTCTCGTTCGGCGTCAACGGGAGCAACCAGCCTTTCGTCTCGCCTTGGATCAGCTACATGTGGGCCAAGGAAAAACTGAGCTTCAACCTGTTCGCCAGTGGACGCTACAGCGACCGCAAGAATGCCGGTGAAGGATGGTCGATGCGTCGGCAGGACAACGCCGCCGGCGATGGCTACGACACCACCATGTACCAGGGAGACACCTCGAGCAGCGAGAACCGTTCCTACAGCGGCAACTTCTTTGCCAGCCTCAACTATGAGATAGACTCCATGAGTGAGCTGTCGGTCGATGGTGGCGGCTTCTACAACTACAACCATTCGTTCAGCGACCGCACCACGCAGCAGATATTCTACATGCAGCCGGTGGACAGCGTGCTCTATTACGGCATCGACAACCTGAACAACTCGCGCTCCATGATGGGACACCTGGGGGCCGACTACACCAAGAAGTACGACCAGGAAGGCCACAACCTGCGCCTGGGTGTCAATACGCGTCTCTCGCGCAATGCCGACGACCAGTGGTACAATCGCATGTACACCACCTATACCGACCTTGACGAGCACCGCTACCTGCTCACCCGCAGCTACAGCTATGGCGGCAGCTTCGACGGCCGCTACAACAGGCCTTACTCCAAGGACGGCGAGCTCAGCTACGGTCTGCGTGCCGATTTCAACCACTCGGACAACAACTTCAACCGCTACAATGACAGCACGGGCACCCTCGTGGATACCCTCCGCAGCTACAACTTCATCGGTACCGACGCCAGCATCAATGCCGACGTCAACTGGACCCACCGCTGGGGCGGCCTCACCGTCAGCAGCGGCCTCGGTGTGGGAATAGACAACGAGGACTACTGCTATCGCAGTGCTATGGACTTCGCCGACAGCGGCTCCATGCCCTCGCTGCTCTTCCGCCCCTCGGTGCACATCACCTACCGCACCGAGGACATGCACAACTTCAAGCTCAACTACTCTATGCGCATGAGCAGCCCCGGTGCGCAGCAAGTCTCCACCTTCCGCCGCTATGGCGACGACTCCTACAGCACGGGTAACGTCAACGGCTTGCGTGACAGCTACACCCACTCAGTCGAGGCCGGCTGGCAGAAATACTTCGAGCGTTTCGGCAATATCGGCATCGAGGGATACGGTCGCCTGAGCACCAACGAAATCAGCTCGCTCACCGATGCCGAGTACGACAACTATCTTGACCGCATCGTCAGCTACTCCATCCCCTACAACATGGGCACCTCGTGGCGTTACGGGGCCAGCCTCAACATGACCTATCGTCCCACGGGCTTCTTCAATGTGCGTCTGTACGCCAACGTCTACGACTACGGCTACAGCATGGACTACATGCGCAACGGCGTGGCCAAGCACGATGAGGAGGATATGTGGTCGTGGAGTGTGAGAATCAATGCGTGGGCCAAGGTATTCAACCAGTATCAGGTACACCTCTCGGCCAACTACAATTCGCCCACCCTCGGCCTTATGAGCACGCGCGGCGCCCGTTATTCGCTCAATATGGGTGTGCGCAGCGACTTCTTCAAGCGCAAGCTCTCTGTGTTCGTCAACGTGCAGGATATCTTCAACTGGGGCGGCCGCTTCGGCTCCACCAGCGAGAATACCAACCCCTACTACCTCAGCAGCAGCAACAACAAGATGACCAACAGCCGCTACATCTCGGCCGGCATCACGCTCCGCTTCGGTAAGATGGAACTGGAAAAAGACGCAAAAGAAGGTTCCAGCGAGGCTGGCGACACCCTGTAAAGGGGAAATGGATGGTGGGAAGTGGAAAGTTTTTTACAGACATAAATGGCTGTATTACAACTTTCCACTTCCCATTTTTGTTTTTCTGATTAATTTTTTTTTGTCAATTCGGAAAAAGTTAGTACTTTTGCACCCGCTTTTGAGGAAAAGCATTACCGATTGTCCTATGGTGTAACGGTAGCACATCTGACTCTGGATCAGCTTGTCTTGGTTCGAATCCAGGTAGGACAACAAAAGAGGAGCATCGAGTTCCTCTTTTTTCATCCGTTCGACTTGCGTGGCGTTTTTTCACGTCATTTTTGACGAGGTGGAAAAGTTTTTTCGCGTATTTCCAAAAAAAGATGTATCTTTGCATTCTATTAAAGAATGTAAAACGATGAAGAAACTGTTTGCTACTCTAATATTGTCAGCGGTTTTGGTTGCGACTGCCGGTGCTCAGGTCGATGCCCGTCCGGGTAAATATGCCGGCATGAACACCCTCACGCTGTTTGACTCGACGGGGGTCTATATGGAAGAGTCGGGCCTGAGCCATGTGCTTACCCACAAGCGTGTTATGGCGCAGTCGTTTGCCGGATGCGCCCGCCTGAGCGTTGTCAAGATGGACTACGACCCGCTGTCGGCCTATTGTGACATCACCCACGTGCTGGTACACCGTGTCGCTACGGGAAAGACTGACACGCTGGTGTGGCCCGGCCGCGAGAATAACGTGCCGGTGTACGACTACGTGGCTCCTGCCCGCATGATTTATTGGGGTGCCAGCCAGAAGATGGTCGAGGTGGGTCACCTGGATTTAATGGATGAACTGGAGGTGTGGACCTACAAGAAGGGGTACACCTACGCCCTTTTGGCCGACAATAGTGAAGGACTGAACGGCACCTTCGCAGCCTTGCCCGAGAGCGACGAGCGTTATGTGCCTCCGATGAAGGGGCACTTCTACGACATTGTGCCATTCTGGAGCGACGAGCCCATACAACACAAGGTTTACCAGTTGAACATCCTCGACAGTAAGAACTTGCGCTATCAGGTGTACTTCGGGGGCATGCCCTTGAATGACCAGTTGAGCATTCGCCGCGAGGCGGCCGACGAGGAAGGCCGCAGCCTTTACACCTTCACGAACAAAGAGGACATCATGCCACTCAAGCGCGAGCAACGCGCCCTGGCCAATAACGACATGCAGTGCAAGCTGCTCCTCTCCACCAGTCCCGATTGGGAGGCCAAGAGCCGCTGGTTCTACGGTGTGAACGAGGACTACGGTTCGTTCGAGGCCACCCCCGCCATCCGGAAGAAAGTGAACGAGCTGCTCGTGGGGGCCAAGGACGAGATGGATAGCATCAGCCGTCTCACCCATTGGGTGGCCGACAATATCCGCTATGCCGGCATTTCCATGGGCGAGGGTGAAGGATTTACGCTGCATAACCAGGAGATGAACTTTACCGACCGCTGCGGTGTGTGCAAGGACAAGGCTTCGACGCTCATCGGTTTCCTGCGCGCCGCCGGATTCAAGGCCTATGCCGCCATGACCATGGCTGGCGAGCGCATCGACCGTATTCCGGCTGACCAGTTCAACCACTCGGTCTGTGCCGTGCAGCTGCGTGACGGTTCGTTCCGCATGCTTGACCCGACATGGGTGCCCAATGTGAGGGAACTGTGGAGCAGCGCCGAGCAGCAGCAGGGCTATCTGATTGGTACCGCCGAGGGGTGTGACCTGATGGAAACGCCCATCTCGCCCGCCGAGAACCATTATGTGCGTATCCTCGGAGAGAGTCGTATAGACAAGGATGGTGGCCTCACGGGCACCATCACTGTCACCGCTGAGGGACAGAGCGATGCTGCCGTGCGTGGAGTCTTCAGTGCCCGCCAGAGTGAGTGGCGCCGCAATCTCGAGCTGGAATTGCTCCGTATCGCCCCCAATGCTGAAATCAGGGACATCCAACACACCGACCCCGACCGCTACTTGGAGCAGCCGGTGTCAATCACATACACCTACTTCATCCCGAACTATGCCACCGTCGGCAAGGATGTCGTCGAGTTCATGCCCCTGTCGGCCCGTGGCTTCTACCGCCGCGCCATGGGTCACCTGAACTTCGACTTCAGTCAGGAGAAGCGCACACAGCCTTTCAGCGACCGTTGCAGTCGGTTGGTCGATATTCGCGAGACCGTTGAGCTGCCCTTCGCCCCCTCGCAGTTGCACTATCCCATGGTGGACGGCGTGGCCAATCCCGCTGCTTCGTTCGGCTGTGGCTTCCAGCTCGACGGCACGAAGCTCACCTTCGGCGAGCAGGCCGTCTTTGGCAAGCGCGTCTACGATGCACAGGACTGGATGCCTTTCCGTGCATCGGCAATGGCTCAGATGAAGGTGGCTGAAACCCCTGTGATATTGACTAAATAATGGAGACATCAGTTATGAAAAAGATATTTATACTCGCCGTCGCTACTCTTCTTGGCTCCGCTGTATATGCCCAGCAGCCCGATGCTGTGTATAAGCTCCTGCGGCAGGAGTGGACTGTCAATGCCGATGGCACCAGCGACTACCATTATCGCCACGAGGTGCAGATACTCCGCAACCGCGCCTTGGTGGCCTATGCCGACAAGGGAGAGACGTTTGTGGTCTACAACCCCGAGCTCGAGGAGTTGACTGTCAACGAGGTGTACACCCTGCAAAAGGACGGTACCCGTGTGGAGATGCCGCAGAATGCCTTCGTCTACCAACTGCCGTCGCAATGCGCCGATTGCGGCCGGTTCAATCATCTGCGTGAGCTTGCTATGGTACACACCGGCATGGAGCTGGGCTGCACCATCGTGGTCGACTACACCATCCATCGCCACTACAGCCTGCTGAACCAAACCCTCGACCTGGTGCGCGAGTGCCCGGTGGAACGGTTGGAGGTAAGTGTCAGGGTGCCTGGTACGCAGGAGTTGAATGTCAGGCTGGCAGACCCCGAGGTGTTTGTATTCAAGCCGACGGTCGAGCAGACCGACAGCAGCCTTACCTTGACAGCCATCAACGTCCCGCAGTCGTATGTGGACAGCTACCTGCCTGTCAAGGAACTGCTTTACCCGATGCTGCACTTCTACAATGGGGTGCCCGAGTTCGCCCCAGCTTTCGACCGGCAAGGCCTTTCGATGGCAAAGGACGTGGCCTATAAGCTGATTGACAGCCGGAACGCTCGCGAGAACATTGTGGCTATTCAGAATTATGTAATTGACAATATCCACCTCAACGACATCGAGCCCGCCAAACTCGGTTACGTGCACTCCACCGCTGCAGAGGTGTGGCAGACGGGCTGCGGTACCGCCACCGACAAGGCTGTCCTCTTGGCCGCCATGCTTAACGAGGTGGGTTACTCGGCCCGTGTCATCGGCGATGCCTATGATGAGGTGGGAGTGATGATTGACACGCTCGAATACCGTCTCGGTGTGCGTCACAAAGGCGCCATGGCCCTCTATGGCGAGGCCAAGGACGAGGTGAAGTCCATCTCCCTCAGCGGCACTTACGATGCCACACTCGACACCCTTGGGGACGGCTTCTTCCACTTCCGCATGCCCGCCATCTCCGGCAGTCCTGCCGTCAAGGCCTCCAATCTGGCCATTGTCCGCAGTGCCCCTCTTCAGTCGTCGGCGTGCGACATCAACAGCGACGTCACCTACCTGCTCCCCAAAGGCGTGAAGCTGGTCGGAGGAATAGACCGCAGTCTCTCGTTCGAGGGGGTGGGAAGCGTGCAGGTCATGGTCAAGCAAAGCGGCAAGAAGCTGCGCGTAGTACGCAAGCTCAAGCTCGAGCAGACGGTGGTGCCAGTGAGCGACTACAGCCATTACCGCCAGCTGTTGGCACTATGGCAGGAAACCGACGAGGTGTTGCTCCGCGCCAAGCAGTGAAATGCAAGAAACCACCTGCCAGGAATACAAAATAGAAGGAAACAACAAATATAAACAATAATTAATAACACAAGTAATGAAACGTCTAGTTTGCTCAGTGCTGACGGCAGTTGCAATGATTGCCGCGCCGATGGTGCAGGCAGAGAATGTGTCGGTCGACCAAGCCAAGGATGCCGCCGCCCACTATCTGCAGCACAACACCACTTTTTCACGCATCACCGCCGAACAACTCACGCTGTCCTACCAGTGGAACAATGAGACGCTCGGAATCCCGTCGATGTATCTTTTCACCGCGCCCACCCAAGGCTGGATTATCATGGCTGCCACCACGGTAATACATCCTGTTGTGGCCTACACCGACGAAGAGGTCTTCGACGGTAGGATGGCTCCGGCGCAGGAGGCGTGGTTGAACGATTACAATGAAATGGTGTGTGAATACCAGAATTTCGACAATGAAAAAGGGCTTGACGACAGTCCGGAATGGAAAATGTTGTCCTCCCACAGCCTAAAGGGCAGCAAGGCGTCTGTCTACCTGCTCAAAACCCGTTGGGACCAGGGGGGCTCCAGTGGCACCGATTACAATATCTTCAGCCCTGTCATTGACGGCTCGGTGGCTCCTACGGGTTGTGTGGCCACGGCGCTTGCTCAGATATGCTACTACTATAAGTTCCCCGTGAAGCCCAAAGGCACAGTGGTCTACTACAACAGCCGTGACAACAATGCCCGTATGGCCATCAACTTCGACACGGTACCTTCGCTCGATTACTCCATCATGCCTCTTGAAGTCAAGGTATCCACCACTCAGGAACGCCGTGAGCAGGTGTCTCGCCTCGCTTTCTATGTCGGCATGAGTGTGAAGATGCAGTTTGGCAGTGAACTTAGTGGAAGTACTGACGTTAACGCCAGGTCGGGCATGAGGAACAATATGAAGTACACCCTCGGTACCATCGTCAGTCGTCGCAGCTCTGGAAACGACACAAGCTTCATCGGTACTGTCAGGCGCGATCTTTTGCGGAACCGTCCACTGTACATGTCGGGTTCGTCGGATGGTACCGGCGAACATGCCAGCGGTCACGCCTGGGTATGTGACGGATACAACGACAACGACACGTCCGTGTACCACATGAACTGGGGGTGGGGCGGTGTCGGCAACGCTTTCTACAACCTCGTTACCAATAATCTGACCATCTCGGGCCAGGGATACAATTTCAGACTGAACCAGTCTGTCATCACCAATATGATACCGCCAGCCGACTCCACCGATGTACCTATAGTGGGAGTGGACGAGGTGGAGGACAACACCCTGCTGGGCAGTCCCTATCCCAACCCCGCAACCCTCAGCGTCACCCTGCCCTACAGCACCCTTGATGCTGCCGAGTTGCAGGTCTACAGCGTCAGCGGCCGCTTGGTCGAGAGCCGCCGTGTGGAGGCTGGCGACGGCGCAGTCACGTTGCGCGTCGATGCCTTGCCCGCCGGTGTCTATGTCTACCGCATGGGCGATGCCTATGGCAAGTTTGTAGTGAGATAGTCTTTACCCGTTAAGGGTAATCGTGAATGTGGCGCCACGGCCCGGTTCGCTCTCCAGAGCAATCGTGCCGTGGTGCAGTTTTACCACCTGGGCCACGTAGTTGAGCCCTATACCGAAGCCTTTCACGTTGTGCACATTGCCGGTCGAGACACGGTAGAACTTCTCGAAGACGTGCTTCTGGTCACTCTTGGCAATGCCCACGCCGTGGTCCTGCACGCTCAGGAGCAGCTTGTCGCCTTCGCGGCGTGTAGATACGATGATATGGGGCGCTTCGGTAGAGTACTTGATGCCGTTGTCGACCAGGTTGTATATCATGTTCGACAGGTGCAGCTCGTCGGCCACCAGTGTGGGCGGCACGGCATCGAGGTGGGTCTCCAGCTGTCCGCCGCGATTGGCCAGCGAGAGGTGGAAGCTTTGCGCCACCTTGTTGATGATGTCGTTGATGTTCACCTCTGTCAGGTTGAGGCTCACGTTGCGGTTAGACATCTTGGAACTCTGCAGGATGGTCTCCACGAGGATGCGCATGCGCTGGTTCTCGTCGGCGATGATGCCCACGAAGTTCGACCGCGAGGCGGCGTCCTGGGCCACTTCGTTGTCCTGTAGCATCTCGCAGGCCAGCGAGATGGTCGATATGGGGGTCTTCACCTCGTGGGTCATGTTGCTGATAAACTCGTTCTTCATTTGGTCGAGGCGGCGCTGGTTGGCAATGGTGCGCACCGAGATGAGGAAGAGCACGGCGATGACAACGACGAGGAAGAGGCTCATGTAGAGGTACAGGCTGCTGTCAATCTTCGGCAGCAGGTTGCCGGGGAAGGCCAGGATGATGAAAAACTGGTTGGAGGAGATGACGCCGATAGGGCGGAAACTGTAGCGGTATGGCGACTCCTCAAGCATGTCCTCGTGCCGTGGGTCGGAGGTGTAGAGGAACGACCCCTGCGAACCGTCGTAGAGCCCCACCACGGGGTGCAGGTCGATACCGGCCAGCAACAGTTCCTCGGCAATCAGCGAGTCGAGTTCCTGGTAGTTGAAGGCGGTGGCGGGGTGCGCGTCGGTCTGAAACACCTCGCTGTTGAGCTGCTTGATGACCTCGTCCATGGCGCTGGTCACGCCGACGTTGAACATGTTGTCGCTGATGGAAAAGGTGCGCCGCGTCTGTACCAGCTGGATGACCACCAGACTGACGGCCGCAAGCGAGAAAATGGAGATGAGGATAACTCTGAACCAACGTTTCATCTGATTTCGGTGTTGCTGTAATCAATTAATGTAACGGACGTTAAAAAATATTATTATGCGAAGGGGCGCAAATCGTGAAAAAAAGCGTATCTTTGCAGCAAAAATAACCACAGATGAAGATAGGAGTCATTATAGCAATGGACATCGAGTATCGTCAGATGCACGATGCAATAGGCGGCGACAGCGGTCGCCTGGGAGGCAACGACATTGTACTCTGGCAGTGCGGCATCGGCAAGGTAAATGCCGCCGTGGGCACCATGCGCCTTATTGCCGAACACCATCCCGATGCCATCATCAGCACCGGTCTCGCCGGCGGCATCGACCCGATGATGAACCTCATGGACATACTGGCGGCCACGCAGGCCGTCTACCACGATGTCGACTGCGGCAGCGGTCTCGGTTGCCAGCGTGGCCAGGTGCAGGGTCTGCCTACCCGCTTCGATGCCGACCGTCACCTGCTCGATGCTGCCCTCGCCGTTCCGCTTGCCGACGGTGAGCGCCGTATGACAGGTCTTATCTGCACCGGAGACCAGTTCATCACCGACCGCGAACGGCAGAACACCATCAAGCGCCATTTCCCTGACGGGCTGGCCTGCGACATGGAAAGCGCCGCCATCGCCCAGACATGCTACCTGGAGCAGGTGCCCTTCCTCAGTCTGCGCGTCATCAGCGACACCCCGGGCCGCACCGACGACCACCAGCTGCAGTGGGAGCAGTTCCTCGCCTCCATGTGCGACCGTTCCTTCCACTTCGTGAAGAGTTTTCTAGAGAAAGTATAACGTCCTTAAGGTCCTTTGAGTCCTTAAGGTCCATAAAGACCTTAAAACTATGGAGGTAATACAGAGTTTTACTATCGACCATACCCACCTCAAACCAGGCATCTATGTCTCGCGTGAGGACCGTGGCTTCACCACCTTCGACCTGCGCATCACCGAGCCCAACCGCGAACCCGCCGTGGCTCCTGCGGCCATGCACAGCTTGGAGCACCTGATGGCCACCTGGTTCCGCAACTCGGAAGCCAAGGACGATGTCGTCTATGTGGGCCCCATGGGCTGCATGACGGGCATGTATGTCATTATGACCGGCCGCTACGGCGTGGAGGATATGCGCCGCCTTACCATCGAATGCCTGGAGTGGATACTGACCCAGACCGAGGTGCCCGCCACCACCCCCGAGACCTGCGGCAACTACCTCCTTCACGACTTGCCCATGTGCCACTGGGAGTGCCGCCGCTACCTGAGGAGGCTGCGTGACGACTTCCACTGCGAATACACCAAGCTGCAGGTAACCCTTGCCGACGGCAAGGTATTTGCCGACGCCTGATTGTCAATGCTTTCACTGCATTTCAACTTGACTTCAACTTGATTTCAAGTCGAAGTCAAGTTGAAATGCATGCCAACTGTCAAAGAACAAGGGGAGTAACCCGTGCGGGTTACTCCCCTTGTTGGTAACGCGTCCCGGTCAGAAACAGTAGTTGAAGCCGATGCGGATGAGCGTGAGATGCCCTTCGAGACCGGTCATAATGGTGGTGGGGCCGATGTCCTCGGAGGTGTAGCCAATCAGAGGCCGGGCGTCCATGTCGGCCAGCAGCCCGTAGCTGTGGCTGGTGGAGGTGGTCTCGGTGCCGAGGGCGTTGGTGACGGTCGTCGCCGTGTAGTTGTAGTACAGGCCCAACAGGTCTACGTAGGCGTCAATCGAGAAGTGTTTCGTGAGGGCATAGTTCAGGCCGGGCACCACGTTGAACGTTAGTCCGAAGCTGCTGGTGTTGTCGTCGCCTTCGGCACCGGTGGTGTTGTTGTACCACGAGCTCTTGGGTGCGAAGGTCATTCCTACTTTGGCTTCGGCAAAGATGGTGAAGTTCTGCCACGAAACCATGTTGTAGCGGAAGTAGGGCGCCACCTGCCAGATGAACCGGGTGCTGGAGGAATAGTCTTCGTTGTCGCCGGTGTCGTCATAGGTGCGGGTATAGAGATAGGAGGGACCCGCCTGGAGGCCCACCTGCATCTGCTTGTTCAGCCGGTAACCCGCTTTGGGCTGGAGGCTGAACGATGTGGTGGCTGCCTCGTAGAGGCCTTCGGTGGCGGTGCCGTTGTGGTTGAATGCCACGTTGCCTCCCAGCACCCACTGGGCGTTGGCGCTGAATGCGAATGCCACGAGGGCAATGGTTAAAAGAATTCTTTTCATGTTGTTGTCTTTTAGGTGATTGGTTGTTCGGTCTTGAATCGGTCAGCCCCGGACTAGAAGTACAGGTCGCGCTCGCCTTCGCCTATCTTGCAGAGGTTGCCTTCGACGCGGCGTTTGAGCTCCTCCTTGGGGAAGGTCTGGGTGAGTTCTTTCAGCAGGCGCAGCCCTTTCTCCTTGGTGGCGGGAGAGGCGTAGTCCTCGAGGTACTCGCGGAAGGTGAACATGGCGTTGGGCTTGCAGTATTCCTTGATGAGGCCGGGCTTGGCGAGGTCCATGAAGTCGGCGCCCACACGTCCCTTGCGGTAGCAGCCGGTGCAGAACGAGGGGATGTATCCGCCGTCAATCATCATGGAGATGACCTCGTCGAGCGAGCGGTGGTCGCCCAGGGTGAACTGAGCGCCCGTGTTGCCGGTCTTCTCGTAGGGCTTGGCCGCGGTCTTGTCGCCCTCCTCGTCGTATCCGCCGGGGTTGGTCTCACTGGCGGCGCTGATTTGGCTTGCGCCGTAGCGCACCAGCTGGTCGCGCAGCTCGGGCCGCTCGCGGGTGGAGATGATGATGCCGGTGTAGGGCATGGCGATGCGGATGATGGCCACTATCTTCATGAAGTCCTCGTCGCTGACGGGATGGGGTATGTTCTCGCGCTGGCTGAAGGGGGTGCCTTCGGCGGGCTCGATGCGGGGGAAGCTGACGGTGTGGGGACCGCAGCCGTAGTCCTCCTCAAGGTGGCGTGCATGCTCCATGATGGCGAGAATCTCGAAGCGGTAGTCCACCAGTCCGAACAGGGCGCCGATGCCCACGTCGTTGATGCCGCCTTCCTGGGCGCGGTCCATGCAGGTGAGGCGCCACAGGTAGTCGGCCTTGGGGGTGCCGGCGGGGTGGAACTTGGCGTACTCCACCGGGTCGTAGGTCTCCTGGAAGCAGACGTAGGTGCCTATCTTCTCGGCCTTGAGCTTGGCATAGTCCTCCACACTCATGGGTGCCAGCTCGACGTTGATGCGACGTATGGAGCTGCCCTTCTCGTCGCGGGCGGCATAGGTGCGGCGGATGGCCTCGACCATGTAGTTGGCATCGTTGCGGGGGCTCTCGCCACAGATGAGCAGGGCCCGCTTGTGGCCCATGCGCAGCAGGTGGAGGGTCTCGGTCTCAATCTCGTCGAGGGTCAGCACCTTGCGCTTCAGGGCCTTGTTGTCGCGGCGGAAACCGCAGTAGACGCAGTTGTTCACACAGGCGTTGCCCGTGTAGATGGGAGCAAAAAGCACCAGGCGGCGGCCGTAGATTTCGTCCTTGCAGTACTCGGCGGTGTCGAGTATCTTCTGAATGCCGCCCTCGTCCTTGACGTTCAGCAGGTGGGCCACGTCCTGCAGGTTCAGCCCCTTCAGCTTGCGGGCCTTGTTGAGGATGTCGTTCAGCTCGCCCTCGGTCGGAGCCGGCTGGTCTATCATGCCGTAGAGCTTGTCACGGTCTATGAAGTTCTGATGTTTCATAATGGATGTATGTTTTTGGATTAATTGTTCTTGGTGACGACGGCCTTGCATTCCACCTGCGGCAGGCGGCCCAGCTGGCCGGTGAGGGCGTTGATTTGGTTCACCGTGCCCTCGACGATGAGCGAGATGACGGCCACCCCGCTGTCGTGGAAGGGGAGTCCCTGCCGACAGAGGATAATATCCGCATGTTCAGATAGAATCTGGTTGATGTTTGCAGACTGCAAACGCTCCTTTATGAGTATCGTAATTGTTCCTATTCGCTTCTCCATCAGGTGTTAGGCTTTTGGATTAGACAATGGTTTGACAATGCAAAGATACAAAAAAAATCGTTCCCGCAAACTTTTGTGACACTTTTTTTGAGTCAAAACGGAAACAGCTGAAAATGAATCGGATGGATAATTCGGAAAGGCTTTCTTTCTAGTGAACCCGTAGACACTTTGTTTACAGTCGTTTAAGTGACCTTTGTACTACCACCGTGGTAGTCGGTGATAAGTCCTTGGTAAGTCGATGATAAGTCCTTGGTAAGTCGGACGGGCGAGGAGCGTGGAGAGTGGGGGGGGAGAAAAAGAGAAGAGACTCACGGTGTGAGTCTCTTCCTGATGGTGGCATCGACTGGATTTGAACCAGTGACGCAAGGATTTTCAGTCCTTCGCTCTACCAACTGAGCTACGACGCCATCTCTCAAATCGGGTGCAAAATTACTAACTTTTCACAAACTGGCCAAATTTTTTTTTAGCTTTCTGTTTCGGCGTCCTCTGTTTCGTCTGATTTAGAGTGTTTTGGCGCGATAAAAAGTTGGTCAATCAGCAGCCATACGACGCCGATGGTGACCGCCGAATCGGCCACGTTGAAGATGGCGCTGAAGAATTCGAAGCGTTGTCCGCCCACCAAAGGCACCCAAAGCGGCCAAGTGCCCTCAAACAGAGGTAAGTAGAACATGTCGACCACGCGTCCTTGCAGGAATGGCGCGTAGCCTCCTTCGGGTGGGAAGAGCGTGGCGACGCTGTAGTAGCTTTCGTTGAAGATGAGGCCGTAGAAGCAGCTGTCGATGATGTTGCCCACGGCACCGGCCAGGATGAGTGTGAGGTAGATGATGAGCGGACGGCGTTGCCCTTCGCGGATGTATTTGGCAATGAGCCATGCGATGAATCCTGAGGCAACGATGCGGAGGAGGGTGAGTATGTATTTGCCGGTGACGCCGCCGATGGCGGTGCCGAAGGCGAAGCCCTCGTTCTCGACGAAGTGCAGGCGGCACCAGGTGCCTATCAGCGGTATGTCCTCGCCTATCTGCATGTGGGTCTTGACTAGGAACTTCACCACCTGGTCCACGACCAGGATGGCGGCCATAAGAATGATGACCAGTCGTGTAATCTTCTTTTTATCCATTTGTTTCTCTTAGGTTTATCTGTTCCAGTAATTCTTCGTACCATTCGCTCCCGAAGCGGCGTATGAGGGGTTCGCGCAGGGCGATGTAGAGGGGCTCGCCGTGGCCGAGGGCGCAGCGGCAGATGTCCCAGCGGTGGTAGTTGACCGCGGTGAATTCGCCGTAGTCCTCGACACGGATGGGGTAGAGGTGGCAGCTGACGGGCTTGTAGAGGTGCTGCAAGGCGCAGAGGGCGGTGCCGTCGGGGGTGCGTGTGGCGAAGGCGCAGGCTCCGCCGTCGATGAGCGGTGTGCCGAGGTCGCCGTCGGTGTCGCGTACGGCCACGCCCTGCTGCTCGACGGCGGCCCGTCCTTCGGGCGTCAGCAGCGGCATGACATCGGGCAGCACCCGCTCCAGCTCGGCCACCTCGCTTTCCAGCAGCGGGGCGCCGCTGTCGCCGTCGACGCAGCAGGCACCCTTGCAGCAGGCCAGGTCGCAGCTGAAGCGTTGGTCGGCCACGTCGTCGGATACAATGGAGTTGCCTACGATAATCATTCAGTGGTTCTGGGATTAAAGTTTAGGGTTTTGATTATTTTGTCGGCAAGGACGGCGGCGAGTTTGTACTTCGATTCGACGGTCCATCCCGCCACGTGGGGGGTCAGCACGGTGCGGGGACTCTCCATCAGACGTTGTAGCGGCTCGGGTATGTCGGCCAGGCTGTCGGCCTGCATGTTTTCGTACTCCAGCACATCCAGCGCTGCGCCGAGCACCTTGCCGCTCTCCAGCCCGTCGGCCAGGGCCTCGGTGTCGACCACCGCGCCGCGCGAGGTGTTGAGGAGGTAGAAAGGATTGTGCATTGTCTTGATAAAGTCGGTGTCGAGGTAGTGGCGCGTCTCGTCGGTCAGGGGCACGTGGAAGCTGACCACGTCGGCCCTGGCCTGCAGGGTCTCCAGGGAGACGCGTTCTGCTTTTTCTAGAAGTTCTGGATTGTCTAGATGTTCTAGATATTTATCATAATATAATATCCGGCAGCCGAAGCCTTGCAGTCTTTGGGCGAAGGCACGGCCCATGTTGCCGAAGCCGATGATGCCTACGGTGAGGCTCTGCAGTTCGTGGCCGCGGTTGGCCTCGCGGCGCCAATGGCCGTGGCGCACCTCGGCATCGGCGCGGGCGATGTTGTTGAGCAGGGCGAGGAGCAGCCCCACGGTGTGCTCGCCGACGGCGTCGCGGTTGCCTTCGGGACTGTTCAGGCAGCGGATGCCCTTCTCCTCGGCGTAGGCTACATCGATGGTCTCCATGCCGGCCCCCACGCGGCCTATGCAGCGCAGCGACGGGCAGGCGTCAATGAAGGCTCGGTCGACAATCACCTTGCTGCGCACCACCAGTGCGTCGTAGCCTTCGGCGGCGTGTATCAACGAGTGGTAGTCGTGGTCGGCTTCGACGCGGACGTCGAAGCCTGCTTGGCGCAGGCGCTCTTCCAATATGGGATGGGTGCGGTCGGCTATGAGTATGCGGGTCATGGCAGGTTGTCGGTGTGATGGGTGAAGACGCGGCGGTTGCTGATAGCAAAGATGCCGATGCCGCCGTCGATGTTGGAGTGAATCTGCACGGGTTCGGAGAAGAGGTTGAGCATGTCGGAGCTTTCCCGGGCGCTCTGGAGTGTCTTGAGGTAGAGGTAAGCATCGCGGCTAAGGCTTGCTACTTCAATGACAAAGGTGATGTGTACCTCATAAGGAAGATTGTAGTAGGGGTTGTTGCATTTGATTTCGATGGTGTGCGACTGACCGTCCATGCGCTCATCGGTGAAGAGCATCGTCTCACCAAAGAAGGAGGGAATGCCGTATTCTCCAATCATGTCGAGCACACTGACGTCGGTGACAACAAGCGGGTCGTCGCAATAGAAGTAGGCGTCGTGGTTATATATGGTATCGTGGATGGGCACACTGTCCTGTATATAGTAAGTCTCGAAGATTGTGTCGTAGTGGTGCATGGTGATAAGGTAGTAGTCGGTGCTGTTGGCGCGGTCGGTGAGTGGAATGCGGAAGGTGAGATCGTAGCCATCGTCATAGTCGGAGAAGGCTACTTCGCCGATGAGAGGGTCGGCGGGGACGGTGGTCATGGCGCTGACGGAGGGATGTCCCGGCACATCAATCTGCAGCGACAGCTGGTCACCTCCCTGGGGAGTGTAGGGGAAGAGGTAATGGTTGTCCTCACGACTGGCGGTGTAGATGACGCCATTGGCGGTGAGGTTGACGGTGGCATTGGTGACAGGTGGGAAGCCCTCGCTGCTGCTATGTGCACCGAAGATGGGGCGGCTTTCGGTGATGTTCACCGAAAGAAGGGTGTCGGTAGTGCCTATGGCATCTATGACGAGTTTGGGTTCCTGATAGCCTGCGTCAATGTCAATCTGCTTCTCGCAGGCTGTCATCAAACATATACTGAATAGTAGAGGTATGAGTGTTCTCTTCATGGCGTTAGAATTTATAGATGTATGAGATGGACGGCAGGATGGGGAACAACGAGCGTTGGTAGAGACCGGTGTAGGTGGAATTGTCGCGGTAGTTGTAGGTGGTCTTGGGATAGATGAGGAAGGGGTTCTGGCGGTTGTAGAGGTTGTAGATGCTGATGTTCCAGGTGCGCACGCCGTGTTTCTTCTGTTTGTGGAAGTTGACGCTCACGTCCATGCGGTGGTAGGCCGGCAGGCGGAAGTTGTTGCGGCTCTCGACAAAGTCGAGGGCGCCATAGTAGTTGTCCGCCTCGATTTCCTGGAGGGCCAGGGTGGCGGTGTTGCCGGTGCTGTAGACCCATGTGATGCCGGCGTCGAAGCGGTTGTTGGGCTTGTACTGCAGGGTGATGCTGATGTCGTGTATGCGGTCATACTTGGCCGGGAAGGGTAGGCCGCCGTTGAGTTCCTCGCCCGGGGTGTCGAACTGGCGCATGGTGCGGCTCCAGGTGTAGCCTACCCAGCCGGTGATATCGCCGAAGCTCTTCTGTGCCAGGAACTCGATGCCGTAGGCCCATCCACGGCCCATGCAGACCATGTCCTCCCAGCCAGTGCCGTTGCCCAGGAAGGTGGCGCCGGGCTTGTATTCCAGCAGGTTGTTCATCCACTTGTAGTAGCCTTCGACGCTAAAGTCGATGAGTGAGCGCCAGGTGTAGACGACGCCAGCGGCCACCTGGTGTGAGTTCATGGGTTCGATGCGGGCCGTGACGGGTACCCAGAGGTCGGAGGGGAGCGAGATGTTGCTGTTAGAGAGCAGGTGCATGTACTGTGTCATGTAGCTGTAGCCTGCCTTGAGCGACAGGTCGTCGGTGAGCAGCAGTCGGCCGCTGAGGCGGGGCTGCAGGGAGGGGTAGAAGCAATCCTGCACCACGAATCCGGTCAGGGCCAAGCCCCCGTTGACCTTCAGTGCGTCAGTGATACTCCAGTCGTCCTCGGCATAGATTGATATCTCGCCAGCGGAGACATTGCTTTCGCCCACGGTGCGGTTGAACGCCTCTTCCCCAGTGGAGGAAGCCTGGACAGAGGTTACCTGTGGCCGGAAGAGATGGTGGGTGAAGGTGGTGCCGAACTTGATGGCATGGTCAGGCGTGGGGGCAAAGTCGAAGTCGACCTGACCCGAGAAGTCGCTGATGCCGGACCGGAGGGAGACATCGGCCTGCTCGTTGTAGAGCTGCCCCTCGTCGGTCCACTCCTCCTCGACGCCGAGGTCGAGGTGTTGTCGGTAGCGGGTGAAGGACCCGGTGACGTTCATGAAGAGCTTGGGCGTGAGTTCATAGTTCCAGCGAACCGAGGTGGCCAGGTTACCCCATTGGTAGCCGAGTTTGATGTGTTCCTTGCCTAATTCATACTCATTGGTGCGCATGCGCATGTAGGCCTCGTCGTCGCCGGAGTACCACATGAAATACAGGCGCGAGCGGTCGTTGAACTGGTGGGTTACCTTGGCATTGAGGTCGTAGAAATAATAGCCGGCGTTGGCGGTGCCTTGGCCTTCGGTCTCGGAAAGTGCCACGGCCATGATGAGGGGTTGGAGCAGGAGGTCGCCGTAGGTGCGCCGCAGGGACAGGCTGAGGGTGGTCTTCTCTTTGATAATCGGGCCTTCGATGTTGAACTTGGCACTCATCAACCCTACGGATGCCCCACCGTGCCATTCGCGGTCGTTGCCATTGTTGGTGGTGATATCCAGTACGCTGGAGATACGACCGCTGAAACGGGCGGGGAAGGAGCCTTTGTAGAGGGTGACATTCTTGACAGCATCGCCATTGAAGGCGCTGAAGAAGCCTCCCAGATGGTTTACGTTATAGAGAGGTACGCCGTCGAGAAGGAAGAGGTTTTCGTCGGCACCGCCGCCACGCACGTAGATACCGCTCATGCCCTCAGTGCCACTCTGTACACCCGGAAGTAGCTGGATGGCTTTCAATACGTCGGTCTCACCGAAGATGACGGGAACGAGCTTCAGCTGTTCCACGGGTACCTCGATGGCGCTCATTTGGCTTGCCTGAGGGCTGTTGATGCGTTCAGCGGTGATGGTCACCTCCTCCAGCTCGACCGAGGGATGGAGCGTCACGTCGAGCTTGCGGTCGCCGCGCAACGTCACCGTATGGTATTCTGTCTGGTAGCCGATGTAGCTGATGCGCAGATGGGCAGTGTCGGCTTTCAAGGTCAGCGAAAAGCGCCCCTGGGCGTTGCTGACGGTGCCTTTGCCGCTCTGCTCTTCAAGGATGGTGGCGCCGATGAGTGTCTCGCCGGTGGTGGCGTCGCTGATGGTACCGCTTACGGTTTGTGCCAGCACGGCGAGGGGTAGCAGCAACAGGAGTAGTATGATTGTCTTTCTCATTGGTTGAAGCGGGGATGACGGTTAGTTGCGGATGGCTTCCTCTTCCTCCTTAAAGTCGCGCTCCATGTCTTCCACCACGCGCAGGGTGTGGCGTTTCTTCTTTTTGTTCTGATGCTCATGTATGGTCTCGCCAGCCACGATGCCCATCGGTACCGCTATGATGGAGTAACCTAGCAGCATGACCAGCACAGCCACGAAGCGGCCTGCCACCGTTACCGGCACCACGTCGCCGTAGCCTACTGTGGTGATGGTCACCACTGCCCAGTAGATGCCGCTCAGCACGTTGTCGAAAGCCGGGTTGACACCGCCTTCGATGGAGAACATGAGGGTGCCCATGATGATGGCGGCCACCAGTACGAAGAGCATGAAGACGATGATGCGGAGGGCACTGTTCTTGAGCGCATTGAGAAGCATGGTGCTGGCCTCCTGGAAGCGCTCGAGGCGAAAGATGCGGAAGATGCGCATGGTGCGCAGCAGGCGCAGTACCGTCAGGGCCTGTCCCGTGGGCCAGAAGAGGCTCAGGTAGGCGGGAAAGATGCTGATGAAGTCGATGATGCCCCAGAAGGAGAAGACGTATCGCAGCGGCCGTTTGAGGCAGTAGATGCGCAGGTAGTATTCAAAGGTGAAGAGCAGCGTGAAGGCCCAGAGCAGCCCTTTCATAATCCAGAACGAGACCCCTTTGTCGCCACCTGTGGTGATGGTGGTGGTGGTGCCGAAGAGGCTGTCGAGGATGATGAGCAGGATATTGGCGATGATGGCCACCAGCAGCCATACGTCGAACTTCTTGCCCGCTGGCGTGTCGCTCTTGAAGATGATGGTGAATAACTCTTTTTTGGTGATATTCCGATACTTCTTCGGCAGCAGCCACTGGAAGAATATCAAATGCATCACGTCGCCGATTTTGTCTATTATCTGGCGGCACACGTGACGCCAGTTGACGCTCCGGACCCAGTCCACGAAGCGTTGCAGCAACCCTTTTATTCTTTCCGTTAGTTTCATATTCTATCGTAATATAAGAGGTTCTCATGTTGGGGATTGAATACCATGCGGGCGGTCTCTTGCAGCAGGGCGGGTGTCACGCGGTGGTATTCCTCCGGCTCGCGGTTCACCAGCTCTGTGTCGCCCAGCCAAGTATAGTGGCAAAGCGCCAAAGCTCGGTCCGAAGCCTTGTATTGTGAGAAGACGAAGGTGTTCTCGTATTTGTTCTGGACCTTGTGCAGCTCGTATTCGCCCACACCCTCTGTCGCCAGTGTCCACGCCTCGCGGCGCAGTGCCTCGGCACCTTGGTCGGCCGTCACGCCGTCGCGGAGCCGTCCGCTGAGCACCAGCAGGCCGGGGCCGGCTTCGCCGCTGATGCTGGCGTCGGCTTCGGTCATAAGCCCCTGCTCCACGACCAGCCGCTGGTGCAGGCGGCTTGAGGCCCCGTTGCCCAGAATGTCGCTGATAAGGTCGCAGGCACGGAAACGGCCGCTCCGATGGTCGCCCATGGGGTAGGCCAGATAGACCTTCGTCGCCGGAACAGGGCGTTCCACGCGGAGGAACCGGGCTGCCGTCTGCTCGGGCTCCAGGGGATAGTCCCTTCGCCCACCGGTCCACTCGCCGTGCATGGCAATCCCTGCTCCCCATGCCTCTTCTACCTGTTGCAGCATCTGGCGGTGCTCCATGGGAGCGGCGACAGCCAGGATGGCGTTGTCGGGGCGGTAGAAACGGCTGTGGAACGAGCGCACATCGTCCAACGAAGCCTCACTGACGTGCCGTATGTCGGCTCCGATGGTGGGCCAGCGGTAGGGGTGGACGGTGTAGCACAGAGGCCTGAGCAACAGCCAGCTGTCGCCGTAGGGCTGGTTCAGGTAGCGCTGGTTGAACTCCTCGGTGACCACGTGCTGTTGCACCTCGAGGGCTCGCTGGCTGATGTCGAGGTGGGCCATGCGGTCGGCCTCCAGCATGAGTGCCGTTGTCAAGGCCTCGGCCGGTAAGGTCATATAGTAGTTGGTATAGTCGCAGGAGGTAAAGGCGTTGTCCTCACCCCCCGTGCTGCTTACTACGGCGTCGAAATCGGGCACCTCGGGAGTGCCTCCGAACATCAGGTGCTCGAAGAGATGGGCAAAGCCGGTCCGCTGCGGGTCTTCATCGCGCGAACCCACGTTGTAGAGTAAATTCACCGAAGCCAACGGCGTGTCCCACGCCTCGTGGGTCAGCACCGTCAGCCCATTGTCAAGCCGGTGTTTCTCATAACTGACCACTCTCTCTACTTCAGCAGATTGCCCAGAATGTCGCGTGTGAGGGTGCGGGTAGCGGCGCTGGTGGTGTTCTTGATTATCTTCTGCCCCATCGACTTGCTGCTCTTGGTCTTCTTGCCGCTCACGGCGTCGCTCACCGCCGTGCCTGCGGCGGTGGCCAGTGTGGCGGTGGCGGCGGTGAAGACGGCCTTCAGCAGCTTGCTGCCGATGCCTTTCTTCTTCGAGCTCGGGGCGGTAGTCTTGGCGACCGGCGCTTCGGCCACCTCGGGCACCTCGGCAGGTGCCGCCATCTCCACTGCTTCGCTTTCCTTGAGGAGCATCTCGAAGGCGCTCTCCCGGTCTACCATCTTGTCGTATTTCCCGTAGAGGCGGCTGCTGCGGATGATGTCGGCCCGTTGGCTTTCAGTGATGGCTCCTATCTGGCTCAGCGGGAAAAGCACCTTGGCGCGTTGCACCATGCCGGGAGCCCCTTTCTCGTCGAGCAGGCTCACCAATGCCTCGCCGGTCTCGAGGGCCATGATGGCCTCGTCGGTCTTGAAAGCAGGGTTGGGCCGGAAGGTCTCGGCGGCAGCCCGCACGGCCTTCTGGTCCTTGGGCGTATAGGCCCGCAGCGCATGCTGCACACGGTTGCCCAACTGGCCCAGTATGTTCTCGGGAATATCGGTCGGGCTTTGGGTCACGAAGTATATGCCCACCCCCTTCGAGCGAATCAGCCGTATCACCTGCTCAATCTTGTCGACCAGCGCCTTCGAGGTGTCCTCGAAAAGCATGTGGGCTTCGTCGAAGAAGAAGACCAGCCGCGGGAGCTCCTGGTCGCCCACTTCGGGCAGGGTGGAGTAGAGCTCCGAGAGGAGCCACAGCAGGAAGGTGGAATAGAGCTTGGGCTGCAGCATCAGCTTGTCGGCGGCAAGCACATTCATGATGCCCTTGCCCCCCTCGGTCTGCAGCAGGTCGTAGATGTCAAAGCTCGGCTCACCGAAGAAACGGTCGGCCCCTTGGGCGTCAAGCTGCAACAGGGCGCGCTGGATAGCACCCACCGTGGCGGTCGATATGTTGCCGTACTGTGTCGTGTATTCTTTGGCGTGCTTTGCCACATAGTCGAGCATCGCGCGCAGGTCCTTCATGTCAAGAATCAGCAGGCCGCGCTCGTCGGCGATGCGGAACACGATGTTCAGCACCCCGTCCTGAGTCTCGTTCAGGCCCAGCAGGCGGCTGAGCAGCTGCGGACCCATCTGGCTCACGGTGGCACGGATGGGGTGTCCCTGCTCACCCAGCACGTCGAAGAACCTGACGGGGCAGGCTTGGAACTCGGGGTGCGGCACCCCGAACTCGTCCTTGCGCTTCTCGATGAAGCCGCTCATCTGGCCGGCCTGGCTGATGCCGCTCAGGTCGCCCTTCATGTCGGCCATGAAGCAGGGCACGCCCGCCTGGCAGAAGGTCTCGGCCATCACCTGCAGCGTGACCGTCTTGCCCGTACCCGTCGCACCGGCAATCAAGCCGTGACGGTTGGCCATTTTCCCTACGAGAGACAATGCCCCCTCCTCGCAATGGGCTATGTACAGCCCTTCGGTATCGGTGTACATGGCTTAGAAAGTCCAGTTAAATCCCAGACGCAGCATGGGGCTCTCCCAGCGGAGGGTCTCCATCAGGGTGTTCAGGCCGGCATAGATGGTGCGCACCCGCCGGGTTGTCGGGAGCATCACGATGTTACCGTCCTCATATTCCAATGCACCTTCGTTGTCGTAGTGCGGCGTCAGGTGGTCATCGGTCGTCTTGGCGTCGATATAGCCTATGCTCAGGAAGTCGAGGCTCAGCTCGGCGCTCAGGTGGCGCGAGAACTCATAGGTCAGCGTCGGACGCAGGCTCACACCCCAGGAGAACGACTTGATGCTGTCGTTGGTCTGAGGCATCTCCAGGTACTCGCCATTGTTGCGGAACGGGGTGTTGAAGCTCTCGTCGAGGTAGCGGTAGCCCATCGACGTCACATTTCCCTGCAGCAACAGGTGGAAGTGCATGTTTCCATACTTCAGGAACTCCCATTTCACCTGCGGCGCCACCGTCCAACCCGTCTGATGCATCAGGAGCTGACGGTTGTCGACCACGCGCGGCATTCCCTCGAACACAAGGGCGCTGTGCAGGTAGAACGTGTCGGCACTGAAGTTCTGATAGTTGCCGGCCACACCCACATACAGCCTCGGCGTCACCATGTAGCCCAGCTGGAGGCCACCAAGCCAGTTGTCCGACTGGGTATAGTTCTCGGTATCGAAAGTTTGTGTGTTCTTCTGCCAGTGATAGCCACCCTGAATGCCTATCACCACCTGAGCGTTAGCCGCTGCCATAAATGCCACTGCGGCAAGGAGAAATGCGATTTTCTTCATTGTTTTTATCATTGTTTACAAAGTGCAAAGATACAAAAATTTTTTCGTAAACAAAAAAAATCTCTCCTCGTCCTCCTTTTTCTCTCCTGACGCCGTCGCTGCCGCCTGCCGAAAACGGAGTCCTTTCGGACCGGAAAATACGGTTTATGCAGTAAATAAATGTTAAATACGGCAGTATTGTCAACATGCCGTTTCCACATTTTCCTCGCCCGAAGATGCCTGCCGACTTGCCATCAAGCCGCCATCCTATTTAACATAATCACAAGTCGACCATCGGCACAATCCATTGATACCCAGTACTTGATTGCCACCCCCTCTTACTCCCCTCTTACTCCCCTCTTACTCTTCTCCTACTCAACTCCTACTAATGTCTTAGTTTTGTAAGAGTTGAGTAGTCTTTGGTCAGGGGTTCGTTAAGAGAAATTAACAATAGGGTGGGGCGGCGTTCCTGTGCGTTCCGGGCCGAAGGTGGGATGGAATCGGGAATTCTTAATAGATGTTAACTGACGGTTTGAATTGAAATTTTCGCTTTTGCTCCTGCAGGTTCTGGAGCTGTACGGGCGCTGGTGGAAAGGGAAAAGCGGGTCGGACAATAATATATTTGTTCAATTTAAAAACATTCAGTATATTTGCACCGTTGTTTTCTTTCCTGTTGTGCAGACAAGGGGTTGAATGAGTGTGCCGTAGAATGACTGTGCGACAGGAGGGGGAGGTGTAAATATTGAATGAAATGACAATGATGAAACGACATAAACAATTGCTGGCTGCTTTACTCTTGGCTACAGTCACTTGCTTTACGACCACCGCCGCCCATGGCCAATCGGTGGTGAACATGATTAATCAGGACAGCATCGTGCTTGACGCCTGTGTGCTGGGTTCCGGCACTATCTATGACGATGGGGGCCCGATGGGCGACTATAGCAACAATTTCGACGGCTATGTGCTCATCCAGGGCTCGGCGGGACTGACGATAACGGTCACCGGCAGCTACTCGACCGAGTCGTGCTGCGACAAGTTGACTATCCAGGACGGCACGACGACCCTCCTCGACGAGGCGGGCGGCACCGGCACGGTCAATGTCTCATCCACCACGGGGCAGCTGCTGATACGCTTCCATTCCGACGGCTCAGTCCTCGGCAGTGGGTTTGTGCTCGACTGGACCGTCAGCGGTATCTCCGACGTCTGTTCCAACCCCGTCAGCGGGCTCGACACCACTGCGGTCACGACCAACAGCATTGGCCTGTCGTGGACCGCCACCAACGCCGCCGGCCCCTTCACCGTGGTCTGCGGCGACCAGGTCTTTACCGGTATCACCTCCACCAGCTATACCCTTACGGGGCTTAATGCCAGCACTACCTATGAAATCAGCGTGGTCGACGCTTTGGCGGTCGGCAACCGTTGTTGCGCCGACCGGATAATCGTCCGCACTTCTTGTGGCAACTCGACGTTGCCCTACAGCGAAGGCTTCGAGGGTATGAGCGAAGGCAGCTTCCCCAGCTGCTGGCTTCAGGTGACCAACTTCGACGACGAGGACTACCTGCCGCAGGTGGTGTCGGCCCAGCACAGCAGCGGCTCGCGGTCGTTGCTGCTCAGTTGTGGCAACTCGGAGAGTGCAGGCCACTTTGGGCTCGTGGCCACGCCGCCGCTCGAGGGGGTGGGCTCGCACACGGTGCGCCTGATGATGCGTGCCAGCCACAGCGGCTTGCGTGTGGAGTTCGGCACCTGCGACAGTGCGGGAACGGAATACAACCAGTATGGTTTCACACCGGTGCAGTCGTTCTATGTCGACAATACCAGCGAGTGGCAGGAATACCGCTTCACCTGGAATGCCGCCAGCAACGGCCGCCGGCTGGCGCTGCGCATGACGCAGCAGCAACAGAACGGCGTGGCGCGCCGCCTGTACATCGACGACATGGGCATCGAGAACTGCGGTGTCGACTCGGTGCGGGCGGTACATGTGGAGTTCGACCGACTGGAGCTCCGGTGGGGCACCTATGGCAATCCCACCTGCAATGTGGGTGTGAGACAGGAAGGAGCTTTGACCGACATGCTCTCCTTCCCCAATGCCACCTCCCCCTTGACCATCACCGGACTCAGTGCCGACACCCGCTACACCATTACGGTGTATCCCACCTGTGTCGGCTCGCTCAACGTCAGCCGTGGCGTCGAGGTGCGCACGTCGCCCATGCCCACAGCCGCCAGCGGCTACTGCTCAAACTTCAGCCAGAGTCTGGACCTCCCGACGGAGTGGACCTATACGGTGATGAACACCTACTGCGGAGGCCATTTCTCCAAGGGGAACAGAAGCGTGAATTATTACGACGGATGCAGCGGCAGCGAAGCCATCATGGCCAGCGAGCGGCTGACGGGCCTGCCCGGACACCAGGTGGCTGTCACCTACAGCGGAAGCGACAATAATGCCATGCTGATATTGGGTACGATGGTGTACCCTGACGACCCCACGACATTCGTGCCTCTCGACACTGTCTTTTCCGACGGCGGACGCCACACCCTGGTGGCTACGGTGCCCGCCACGTCGACGGGGCGCCACATCGCTTTGCGCATGAAGAGCCAGGGTTGGTATGTGTCTTTCCAAATACACTCTGTCACGTGTACCAACTGTGCCGTGGAAGAGGCGGTGGTGGAACACCGCCGTGGTACGTCGATGGTCATCAGCTGGGCTCAGCCTTACGATACCGTGTTGGTGCAGTATGGGGTGCAGGGGTTCACCCTTGGCGGCGGCACTATCGACACGTTCTACAATGTCCGCCGCGGCACCATTACAGGCCTTACGCCAAGTACCAACTACGACCTCTTCATCTACCGTCCCTGCCAGACTCCCTGTGAGGACATGCGCTACACACTCCGTACCGCCACACAGGACTATCCGCTGCCGTATTGCGAAGACTTTGCCACGCTCTACAGTAATGCGTGGGATTACAACAATTATGGTGACTGGCGTAAGCTCTATACCACCAATGGACGGCCGTCATTCGACGGGCACCCCTACTACAGTCTTGCTGGACGGGCCATGACGCTGTCATCATGGGGTTTCAGCTATGGATACTACTCGCAGGTTGAACTGCCCGACGTGGAGGTGGACAGCAACACGGTGCTCAGCTTCTACATTTACGACCAGGCCCCGCAGTCGACGATAGTCGTCGGCGTGGTTCCGGAGAACAACGAATCTCCTCAGAATTATTTCGTGGTACTCGACTCCATCCATATCAATGCCTACAACCGACGGGTGCACTACAATTACACCCTACGGCCGAGCGACACCCTCTTCAACAACCGCATGGTGCTGCTGTACCGCCATCCTTATCAGTATTCCTATTACAACTGCTACATCGACGAGCTTCAGTTTCAACATGCCAGCTACGGCACGTTGCAGAATACCTACACCAGTTATGACACGGCGGCATTCAACCTGACGTCGCTGGACGATGCCGACAGCGTGGTCATTACGCTTGTCGGCGGCGGAAATACCTTCACCGACACCATACTGCTGTCTGACATACACAGTTTCGGCTTCGGTGGACTCGACACCGGGACGATGTACCTGTGCTATGTGCGCCCCTTGGGTGTGGCGTGCAACTCCTTTGCCGGGTATGTTGTCACTCCCAGCATAGGGGTGGGTGGCTACGGAAGCTGCTTCCCCTTCAGTTATGAGTTGAGCTATGAGTTGCCCTACCGTTGGGCTGCCGACAGCGCTACACTTATCACCACGGGCGACTATCTGCAACTGAAGCCCCACGGCTCGGTGGCCATGCACCCGACGGCTGGCGTGGACGACAGGAGTTTCATGTTCCGTGCCCGCAGCCATACTCCTGGCGATACATTGTTGCTGGGTAGTATTCCGGGCGACAGCATTTCGGTCGACTCGACCCACTTCGGCCCCCAGATAGCCTACTTCTCGCCCATAGACACCTTCGTGCTGACGACGGACTGGGAGTACTATATGCTGCGGCTGCCCTCGTCGCTGTCCGGACTTGTGCGCCTCACCTTCCGGGCAGGAAACGACACCGTCGACTTGGACGAAGTGGAGATAACCAATTGCCCCATCGTACATTTTGAGGAGGATGGCAACAGCATTGTCTGTACCCTCGACAACGACCAGCTGACCAACTACTACCTGACGCTCGACGACAGTGCCGGAACCGACCACCGTGTGATGTATGTGGAGAGCAGTCCGTTCCGCATCACGGGTCTGCAACTCGGCATGCGCTACGACCTTTCGTGGCATTGTCCTTACAGCGAGACTGCTTGCCGCCCAACCGTTATTATACGCACCGGTGGCCGTGTGCCCGTGCCCTACTGCGAGGACTTCGACGCGACGACCGGAGGCACCATGACCGTACCGCCCACGTGGACCTTTATCAAGGGTAACAATAACGACTATGTCAACTTGGTGACCGATGGCCCGTCTTTGAACTTGCAGCCCTATTATAGCAACAGGTGGATGTATGTCGTGATGCCGGACCTGGATGTCGATTCGGCCCTCTCCATGCATGTTTACTTCCATGCGTGGAATGAAGGCGCCTTGCAGATAGGTGTGATGAACAATGCTACCGACACGGCATCGTTCATCCCGCTTGGTACCTCGACGCGTACTGGCTGGAATTGGCTGGAGGCCGAATTGTCGGGTCATACCAACAAGCGGGTGGCACTCCGTGTCCGCAATCAAATATATCTCCGCAAGGTCCATATCTATGGCTATCCATTGCCCAAAGTGTCGCTGGTGGCAGCCAATCGTATCATGCTTACGACGGAGTATGAAGGGCCGTATTGGTTGCATTACTATTATGGCAGCCGTGACACGATGTACTATGTTGATACAACCGCCTTCCTAATCAACCATCCTTTTGCCAATTACACTAGCTATGTGAATATTGACCAAGTCGACTCGACAGGCTATACATGTGAGAATTCCAACCAATACTATCTGTCGCACAGACAGACCCTTCCATGGTGCCATGATATGGCGTGGGGTGGCTTTGCTTCTTTCTTTTATCAGGGCAATGGTCAGTCGGGCGTCAATTATATTGTCCGTGACAATGACAACCGGCGCGCTTACCGCTTCTACGGCAATTCGTCGTCCTGGTTGGTATTTCCTGACAGTGACATTGACTCGTTGAAACATGCCGGCATGCGGCTGCGCTTCGATGCGGGGTCACAGTTCGATACGATGGTGGTGGGTGTGATGACTGACGCTTATGACACCATCTCGTTCACCCCGGTGGATACGCTGTATTATACCCGAATCGACGATAGCATCCAGACTGCCTTTGTCGACTTCTCCAACTATGCCGGCGACGGCCGTTGGATTGCCTTGCATCACCTGTACAATGCCAATGCGCAATGGTTCGACGTGCGCTACGTTTATGTCGATGCTTGCCCCGGCTCCTTGGCGGCAACGGCCACGCTTAGCCGATGGAACCGTGTGAAGATAGACGGCGAGAAGGTGCCGTTCTATGTCGAGTATGGCTATTCCGGTAGCGGACAAGGAAGCGGTGGCAACACCATCCTGCGTATTGATACCCTCCCTGTCATCCTCACCCTTGACCCGGAGACGCGTTACGACTTCTATTTCCGTTGCGACAGTCTTGGCTATTCATGTGTTCCCAAACAGCAAGTGACCACTCTGGCGGCACCGATGGAACTGCCCACATGTGTCGACTTTGACACGGTGGCTGCCACGTTAATCCCCCGCAACTGGCAGCGGCGCAATCCGGATATCGGAGTCTCGTCTGCCCAAGCCAATTCAGGCACCAATAGTTTGGTAATGCCTGTGGCCTCCAACTCCTATGTCATCACCCCCGACATCAACGTCGACTCGATACAGAAAGTGGCTCTCAGTCTGTGGTATAAGGTGGAGGACCTCTCCGACCGTTTGGTGGTAGGTGTGATGAGTGACCCCGCCGACCTATCCACCTTCTTCCCGGTACGCACGCTTGCACCCGCCGAAACAGGCGTATGGCAGCACGGCATGGTGGAGTTCAGCCATGCTCCCACCGAGTCGCATTTCATAGCACTCCGAGCCCGCAGCAACAGACAGGGCGGTGGTCGCAATATCTATGTTGACGACATCTATGTCACCAACTGTGCTGCCTTCGACTTCACTGTGCAAAGACTCACCAATAACAGCATTGACCTCACATGGAGTCATCTCGGTAGCCCCAACATCACAGTTACTGTTATAGACGATGGAGTCGAACAAGCCTCCTACAGCAACGTGACACCTCCGCTGCACATCGAACCCCTCGACATGCTGCACTACTACACATTCCGGTTCAACAGTTCGTGTAACAGCAGCGACACCGGTTTCTGCTCGACCAACTATTCCGATAGCCTTTCTGTTGTCACTCCTGCCCCTGGTACCGGTTGTGTCAACCCCACCGACCTCGCATCCCCCCAGGCTGTCTTTTTTACAGGTTCCTATCGCAATCCCTACTCACAGGCTGGTGCCGTCAACTACGGCTCCTTCCACCCCGACAGCCGCCACACCGTCTGCTACGACACCGCCCAGCGTGACCCACGCACTGGTAATCAGTTGCGCACCATACCGGAGGGTTACACCAGTAGCGTGCGCTTGGGCAACTGGAGCTCCAACTATTACACCCCCGAGGCCGAAGGTGTTATCTACAGCCTCCTGGTCGATACCTCTAGCTTTGAACTCCTCCTCCTCCGCTATGCCGCCGTCCTGCAGGACCCGCAGCACGCCGCCTCTGACCAACCCCGCTTCCGTATGGAACTGCTCGACACCAACTATAACATTATTGACTCCGCCTGTACCAGTGCCGACTTTATCGCCGACCAGAACCTCGGATGGCACTCCGCTGCCGACGGGGTACTATGGAAAGACTGGACTGCCGTCGGTATCGACCTATCCAGTCATGCCGGCCAGCAGGTCTACTTCCGCCTCACAACCTACGATTGTAACGAAGGCTCCCACTATGGTTATGCCTACTTCACCCTCGAATGCATGCGCAAGAACATGAATACGGTGTCCTGCGGTGATGTAGACAGCAATACCCTCAGTGCTCCCGAAGGCTTCCACTATCGCTGGTACAACTCCCAGTCCCCTGCCACCATCAGCACTGCCCAGAGCATCACTGTTCCCTCTCAGGATATCACCTACTATTGCGACGTCTCGAAGCTCGATAACCCTGCCTGTCATTTCCTCATCAGTGCCTACGGCGGCACACGTTATCCCGTGGCCTCTTTCGACACCTCTGTTTTTGTCGATAGTTGCCGGTTCTTTGTGACCTTCACCAATACCAGTGGCATCAGCAATGACGGAATCAATCTCGTTCCGGGCGAGCACTGCGAGTCTGCCTATTGGGACTATGGCAACGGTACTACATCAATCAATTTCCATGGATATGCTGTCTATGACCAGCCCGGCACCTACACCGTCAGGCTCATCAGTGGCATTGCGTTGGATGAATGCCAAGACACCACTGAGATGACCCTGGTCCTCGACCTTCCGCCCGGAATGGCTCCAAGCGACACTACCATTGCGTCCATCTGCGACAACCAGTGGTATGCCTACTACAATTCATTCTATAATCTTCCGGGCACTTACTACCATCACATTCCCATCCCCACCCACCACTGTGACAGTATCAACGTGCTATTCCTCGACGTCCGACCCACCTCTCATATGGATACTGTCGCCATAGCCTGTGACAGCATGCGTTGGCATGGCGTCACCTACACTCAATCCGACGACAGCCTCACCACACCTGTAGGCCTCAATACGGTCGGGTGCGACAGCATACTCCGACTTCACCTTACCGTCAATTACTCTCAGGAGGTCAACGACAGCATCTATATCTGTCCTGGCTATCCCTTCCTCTACACGGGTGTCGATTATGGTGGTCCTACTGCCTTCGACGCCATGTTCAACACCGTCCACCGTTGCGACAGCCTCGTCCACGTCACGCTGCTTGCACGTGACAGCAACTACCAAGTGCTTCCGCTCTTCCGTTTCGACAGCGCCGATTGGCAGATGCCCGACAGCATCCTCCGTGCCTGCGACCCCACCCTGCTTGAAATGCGCGACAGCACAGCGGGTGCCGCTGCATGGAACTGGTCAATCTTTATGGCCGACACCGTGTTGAACTACACCGACTCCACAATCACTTTCCAGGTTGACACTGGCCAAAACTCCATTATGGCATACATCAATCTCATTGTTACCGATACCCTCGGATGCTACGACACTGTCGGATGGCCCCTCTTCGTCTTCAGGAGCACTGTCCCCGACTTCCAATGGCAACCCGACCTGCCAGCCATGCATAACCCCGAGGTGCAGTTTGAAAATACCACTTGGCTTGATCCCGCGTTCGCCAGCGACTCCCTCGCCTACCTTTGGCGCATACAAAACCAGGCCGGCGGTTCCTTCGATACCTCCACACTCTTCAATCCCTTCTACCATTGGGGGCAGGAGGGCGACAACATGGTTGGCGACTACACCGTCCGCCTCATCGTATCCTGGTATCATACCATTGACCCGTTCAAGGTCGACACTATCCAGTGGGTCGACACCTCACTCCATAACTACATGATTTACGAGACGTTCACCCACACCTGTGTCGATTCCATTGAACATATTGTCACTATTACCAACGACTACCTCCAATTCCCCAACCTCGTTACACCCAATGCCGACGGAAGCAACGACACTTGGCGAATAAAGAACCTCATCGAGTTTGGCAACTACTCCATGAACGAGCTCTGGATATACGACCGCACCGGCGCCTTGGTCTACCACATGAAGAACATACGCCGTGAGGAGCAGTTCTGGGACCCCAATGAAACCCACAGCCCTGACGGTACCTACTACTACCGCTTCACCGCCAAGGGTGAGTTCGGACTAGTCAAACGCAACGGCCTCATAGAGGTATTACGCTAGCAAACTATGGCAAACCCAAAGATACTTGTCGTAGACGACGAGGAAGACCTCTGCGAGATACTCCGCTTCAACCTTGAGGCAGAAGAGTTCGTCGTCGACATCGCCCATAGTGCCGAAGAGGTGCTGGCGCAACCCCGTTTCGGCTATAGTCTCTACCTGTTCGATGTGATGATGGAACGCATGTCGGGCTATGAACTCGCCGAGACCTTGCGCTCGCAGGGTGACCAAACCCCAGTCATCTTTCTTACCGCCCGCGACTCGCACCACGACCAGCTCCACGGTTTCAGTGTGGGAGCCGATGACTATATTACCAAACCCTTCTCCTTCGACACCGTGCTCGCCCGCATCAAGGCTGTCCTCCGCCGCACTGGCGCCTCGAACACAGCCGGCATAACCGCCCCTTCCTGCCTGACCAAGCGAGAGCACCTCATACTCCAACTTTTCAGCACTCACCCCGGGCATTTCTTTTCCCGCGAAGAGATACTCTCTGCCGTATGGCCCGGCGACACGTTTGTCGGCGAGCGCTCCGTGGACGTCCATGTCGCCCGTCTGCGCAAGAAACTCGGCCCCGAAGGCTCTCGCATTGTAAACAAAACAGGTTTCGGCTATGGACTGGTCTGATTGGGCGGTATGGGTGGCTCTGGGGGCCTTGATGGTAGTAGCTGTACTGCTTGTCCGTCTGATGCGCAAGAACGTGCGCCTACAGCAGATGGCCGACGAGGCTAACCGTCTGCGGCGCGAGGCATCGGAGGCCGAGGTGCGCAACCGTCAGCTGAAACAGGAAATGACCTCGAACATAGCCCACGAGCTGAAGACGCCGGTGAGTTCCATTCGCGGCTACCTGGAGATACTGCTGGGCGACAAGCCCGTCGACGACGAGCGTCGCCGCCGCTACCTGGAGCGCAGCTACAGCCAGACGCTGCGCCTCTCCGACCTCATCCAGGATGTCTCCATCATCAACAAGCTGGAGGAGAGCGCCGACCTCTTCCCGCGCACCAAGGTCGATGCTTGCGAGGTGGCCGCCGAGGCTGTCAGCGACCTCGCCGACAAGGCGGCAGCCGCCGACATCAGTGTCAGCAACCAACTGCCACCCATGCCGCTCATGGGCAATCGCGAACTGCTCTACAGCATCTTCCGCAACCTCATCGAAAACAGCATCGCCTACGCCGGCCGCAATATTAATATTGTATTGGAGTCCTACAAGGAGAGCCCCGACCACTATTTCATACATTATTACGACACCGGTAAGGGCGTGGCCGACGAGTACCTGAGCCGCCTCTTCGACCGTTTTGTGCGCATAGACGAGGGCCGCTCGCGCCAGAATGGCGGCACCGGCCTCGGACTCAGCATCGTCAAGCACGCCGTCCTCTTCCACGGGGGCGAGATATACGCCCGCAACCGAGGAGGTGTCGGCTCAGCCGACAACCGCCTCTCGGGCTTGGAATACTTTCTTTCTTTGAAAAAACAATAACCCATGCATACAACACCAATACAGATACGTTTCAACGACGTGGACCAGATGGGGCACGTCAACAACGCCGTCATCATGGAGTACCTCGACCTCGGCAAGGATGCCTTCTTCTCCTCCCACGGCCTTTCGCCTGTCAAGAGCGACTTCACCGTCATGGTGGTACACTACGACGTCGACTTCCGCAGGCAGATACACTATCACGACCGCATCCATGTGGAGAGCGGCATCGAGCGCTTCGGCAACAAAAGCCTCACCATGCTGCAGCGCGTGGTGGATAGCGAAAGCGGTGACGTCTGTGTCGAGTGTCGCACGGTGATGGCAGGTTATCGCCGCAGCACCTCTTCCTCCGAGGTTATTCCCGACGAGGTACGCCAGTGGCTGGCTCGTTAGTCCTTCGTCCGTGCACGAAGCTTACACGAAGGAGACACGAAGGAGATACGATGCGGATGACTATTTTTTTTGTTTTCCGCTCATGGCGGCAAGTTCCTCGGCAAGGTACTGGCCGGTGAAGTTGTCTTTCTGCTTGGCCAGCTGTTCCGGTGTGCCAGCAAAGGTAATCTTGCCACCCGCCCGGCCGCCGTCGGGGCCGAGGTCGATGACCCAGTCGGCCACCTTGATGACGTCCATGTTGTGTTCGATGACGAGGATGGTGTTACCCTTGTCGACCAGTTTTTGCAGCACTTCGAGGAGCACGCGGATGTCCTCGAAGTGGAGTCCCGTGGTGGGTTCGTCGAGGATGTAGAGGGTCTTGCCGGTATCGGTGCGGCTCAGTTCGGTGGCCAGTTTCACGCGTTGCGCCTCGCCACCGCTCAGGGTGGTGCTCTGCTGGCCGAGGGTGATGTAGCCGAGGCCGACGTCGCGCAGGGCCAGTAGTTTGCGCCGCAGCTTGGGGTAGGCATCGAAGAAGTCGACGGCTTCGTTGACGGTCATGTCGAGCACGTCGGCAATGGACTTGCCTTTGTAACGTATCTCAAGCGTCTCGCGGTTATAGCGCTTGCCACCGCACACCTCGCACTGCACGTACACGTCGGGCAGGAAGTTCATCTCGATAGTGCGCAGGCCGCCTCCTTTGCAGTGTTCGCAGCGGCCTCCGCTGACGTTGAACGAGAACCGCCCCGGCTTATAGCCACGGATGCGTGCCGACGGCAACTCGGCGAAGAGGCGCCGTATGTCGTCGAAGAAGCCGGCATAGGTGGCAGGGTTGGAGCGCGGAGTGCGGCCGATGGGGCTCTGGTCTATCTGGATGACCTTGTCGATATGCTCCATGCCCTCGATTGACGTGTAGGGTAGGGGAGCCCTCAACGAGTGGTACAGATGCTGGCTGAGGATGGGTTGCAGGGTGTCGTTGATGAGTGTCGATTTGCCGCTGCCCGAAACGCCTGTCACGCAGACGAACATGCCCAGCGGCAGGTCGAGGTCGACTCCTTTGAGGTTGTTGCCGGTGGCGCCTTTCAGCAGGATGTGTTCGCGGCCGGCAACGCTTCTTCTTTCCGGCAGTGCGATGTCGCGTTTTCTCTCCAGGTAATCCAGGGTCAAACTAGATTCTCTAGATTTTCTAGAACTTCTAGATTCTCTAGGGTCTCCCGCAAACAGCACCTTGCCGCCGTGTATGCCGGCTCCGGGACCGATGTCGACCAGATAGTCGGCCGCAAGCATCATGTCGCGGTCGTGTTCGACGACGATGATGCTGTTCCCTAGGTCGCGCAGCTGCTTAAGGCTTTCTATCAGGCGCTGGTTGTCGCGCTGGTGGAGGCCTATGCTGGGCTCGTCGAGAATGTAGAGCACGTTGGTGAGCTGCGACCCAATCTGCGTGGCCAGGCGTATGCGCTGCGCCTCGCCGCCGCTGAGGCTCTTGGCGCTGCGGTTCATGCTGAGGTAGCCCACACCCACGTTGTTGAGGAACGAGAGGCGCTTGAGCACCTCTTTGAGCACCTCGTGGCCCACGGCGCGGTCGCGCTTGTCGAGCTGCGGCTCCAGGGCCTCGAGCCAGTCCTGCAGTTCCATCAGGTCCATGTCGGCCAGTTGGCCGATGTCCTTGTCGAGTATGCGGAAGGCCAGACTCTCGGGCTTCAGCCGGTGCCCGTGGCATTCGGGACACGGCACGGTGTTCATAAACGAGGCAACCCACTTCTGCAGGCTTGACGAAGTGTCGTCAAGGGCCAGATTGGACATGTAGGTCACGATGCCGGGAAACTCGCTGAGGTAGCTGGGGTCCTCTGGGTCTTCGATGGCGGTGAAGTGGTTGCTGCCGTTAAGGATGGCATTGAGGGCCTCCTCGCTGAGGTCGGCAACCGGGGTGTCGAGGGTGAAATCGTAGTATTTGCCCATCAGTTCTATCTTGCGGTATGCATAGTTGGTGGGTGAGTATTTCCCCATCGCCTCGATGGCTCCCTCCCGGAGCGACCGTTTCGGGTCGGGGATGAGCTTCTTCATGTCAATCTGCGCCACCTCGCCGAGTCCGTTGCAGTGGGGACAGGCGCCGTAGGGCGAGTTGAACGAGAAGGTGTTGGGTTCCGGTTCGGGGTAGGAGAGGCCGCTGTCGGGGTCCATCAGCATGCGGCTGAAATGGCGCACCGAGCCGTCTTCGTTGTTGAGTATCATCAGCACCCCTTTGCCTTGCCGGAAGGCGGTCTGCACGGCCTCGCGCAGGCGTGTGGCGTTGCGGTCGGCCCTGAGTCGGTCGACGACGAGCTCAATGTCGTGCACCTTGTAACGGTCCACCTGCATCTTGTAGGTAATCTCCTTCACCTCTCCGTCGACGCGCACTTTCAGGAAACCCTTCTTGGCCACCTGCTCGAACAATTCGCGGTAGTGGCCCTTACGGCCTTTGACGAGTGGGGCGAGCACCATGATGTCGCGGCTGCCATACTCTGAGGTGATAATATCCAGTATCTTCTCCTCGCTGTACTTCACCATCGGCTTGCCACTGGTGAGGCTGTAGGCCTTGCCGATGCGGGCATAAAGCAGGCGCAGCAGGTCGTAGGTGTCGGTCAGTGTACCCACCGTGGAGCGGGGATTGTTGTTGGTGCTCTTTTGCTCGATGGAGATGACAGGTGACAAGCCTTCGATGAGGTCGACGTCGGGACGCTCCATGTTGCCGATGAACTGGCGTGCGTAGGCCGAGAAAGTCTCCATGTAGCGGCGCTGTCCCTCGGCGTGGATGGTGTCGAAGGCCAGGCTCGACTTGCCGCTGCCACTCAGGCCGGTAAACACCACCAGCTTACCGCGTGGTATCTCGAGGTCCACATTCTGCAGGTTGTGCTCCCGCGCACCCAGTATCTTTATCTTCTCGTCGTCCATCAGATGCTTTCGATTATCGTAGTGTCATGCTTGCCCTTCACAATGGTGTTGTATTCGGTGCCTTTCTTGGAGGGGACTCTCACGGTGTAGGTCTTCGAGCCTTTGTTTTTGAGTGTGCTGGAGGTGAGCCAGGGATTGTAGGTGCGCAGCATCTTGTAGGTGGTGCCGTGGCTGATAGCGAAATCGACAAGGTCGACGTTCTGCCCCTCGAGTTTCACCTCCTCGGAGGGCAGCTCGGGGTAGGTGTCGCAGCGGCGCACATAGAAGCCGTAGTCCTGCGGGTGCTGCATGATGATTTTCAAGGCGAGTATGCGGTAGACGTAGCGCTGGGTCTCTTGGTTGAGCAGCAGTTCGTAGTAGCTCACCTGCTGCTGGTTGGCCAGCCGCTTGCCAAGGCCGCCTTCGCCGCAGTTGTAGGCCGCCGCCGCTTCGGTCCAGCCACCGAAGCGCCTCTTCAGGTCTTTCAGGTAGCGGCAGGCGGCGCGCGTCGAGGCCTCCAGGTCGTTGCGCATGTCTATCTCGTCGCTCACCTCCAGACCGTACTTCTGGCCGGTGGTCTTCATAAACTGCCAGTAGCCCTGTGCCCCGGCGGGTGAGGTGGCGTTCTGCAGGCCGCTCTCGATGACGCAGAGGTACTTCATGTCCTGCGGCACGCCCTCCTCTTTCAGTATGCGCTCGATGGTGGGGAATACGCGGGTGGCCCGCTTGATGTTGAAGAGGGTGCTGCTTTGGTAGTACATGTTGGAGACCAGCTCGCGGTCGAGGCTCTCGCGGACGTAGAATAGGTTGAGCGGTACGCGCTCGCCGCAGAACGTCAGAGTGTCGGGGATGGAGGGAGCATAGATGCGGTAGTCGGCGCGGATGGCGCGGGTGTGCATCTCCTCGCTCTCCTCCTTGCGCGAGGCGAAAATAAAGGCCTCGCCGGCGATAGCCACGGAGGCCAGTATGATGGCGATGATGGATAATCTCTTCATGTTGTTTTCTGCCGCCCCTACGGGGCTTGAATTACCTTATTGTTGTCTACCGTGGGTTTCACCCACGGCTAATATCTGTCGCCCCTACGGGGCTACAGTCTTCACTATCAGTTCGGCCACCTCCCGCTTGCTCATCAGGGGGCTCTCTTCACGACGGCCGTCGCGGGCGAGGATGGTCACCTTGTTGGTGTCGACGCCGAAGCCGGCGCCCTTGTCGCGCAGCGAGTTGAGGACGATGTAGTCGAGGTTCTTCCGCTGAAGCTTGCCTTGGGCATTCTCCAGCTCGTGGTCGGTTTCGAGGGCGAAGCCCACGAGGGTCTGCCCCGCCTGCTTCATGCCACCGAGGGTGGCCAGTATGTCGGGGTTCTGCACCAGCTGTAGCGTCATGCCCTCGTCGCCCTGCTTCTTGAGCTTGTGGTCGGCTGCCGTGGCGGGCCGGTAGTCGGCAACGGCGGCCGAGAGAATGGCGCCCCGGCACTGCGGGAATAGCGAGGTGGCGGCGGCATACATCTCGCGGGCGCTCTCCACGCGGGTCAGTGTCACCCGCGGATGGTCGATAGTCAGCGAAGTGGGGCCGGAAACCAGCGCCACTTCGGCGCCTGCCTCTGCCAAGGCTTCGGCCAGGGCGAAGCCCATCTTGCCCGACGAATAGTTGCCGATGAAGCGCACCGAGTCGATGCGCTCGTAGGTGGGACCCGCAGTGACGAGCCAGCGTTGCCCTGCCAGGGTTCCTGTGTGTTGCAACAATGTTGCAACAGACCTGACGATTTCCTCGGGTTCAGCCATGCGTCCCACACCCGATGTGCCGCAGGCCAGCTCGCCCTCGGCGGGACCCACCATGCGGATACCCCAGCTTTTCAGGGTGGCAATGTTACGTTGCACGGCGGGGTGCGCCCACATGAGGCTGTTCATGGCCGGAGCCATGACGACCGGCTTGCCCGAGAAGGCCAGCAGCAGGGTGCTCAAGGCGTCGTCGGCGATGCCCGAAGCCACCTTGCCGATGATGTTGGCCGTGGCGGGAGCCACCACCAGCATGTCGCCCCAGTCTTTGAGCGAGATGTGCTCGGTGCCGCCGGAGGCGAAGAGGTCGTGGTAGAGCGGAGCGCCGCTGACCGTCTCGAGGGTGACCCTCGTGACGAACTCCAGCGCATGCTCAGTGGCGGCGCAACGCACCTCGTAGCCTGCTTTGACCAGCAGGCGCACCAGCTCCGGCGCTTTGTAGGCCGCGATGCCTCCCGTGATGCCGACGACAATCCTCATCCCCGCTTACATTTCTTTAATCACCTGCTCCTCGAGCTCTTCCAGGCGCCGTTTCTGTTGGTCTTCCTTGGCGGGGTTGCGGTAGTAGATGTTGCCTTCGAGGTATTCCTCGGTGGCCTCGAGCGACGGCTTGGGCTGCTGCTCGTAGCGGCGCACTATCTCCACCTGCTCGCGGTTCTCGAAGATTTCGTCCACGCTGTCGTTATTGCTCTTGAAGTCGTCGATTTTGCTGTGCAGCTCTTTCTTCTCCTCGGCGGCTATCTGGTTGGCGCGTTTGGTGAGCACGGCCACCGTCTCGTAGATGTTCTCGGTCATCTGGTTGAAGTCGGCGGTGTTGCGCGTGATGGTGGTGTTGATTACCTTCTTTTTCTTTTCTTCCATGGTGTGTATGTCTTGTTTGTCTGTTTTCAGTCTTTTTTCTGCGTTTCCAGGTTGGTCAGTGCGGCGCGGGCCTTGCTGTAGATGTTCTGGGCGGCGCTGAGCCGCTTGGAGCCGGCGAAGCTGCTGCTGAAGTTCTCGAAGTCGTTCAGCACCTGCTGCAGGCGCTCCTTCTGCTTGTCCTCGCGGCTGCCGATGGCGTAGCGGTAGCCGGCGTCGAGCTGGTAGTACATGGCCTCTTCGCGCTCGTCGGCTTCGGGGTAGTAGTTCAGGAAGCGCTTGAACGACTCGTAGGCGGCGTTGTACTCCTCGGTGAAATAATAGTTGTAGGCTATCTCGTAGTCTTTCTTTATCAGCTTGGCCCGCATATCGTCCAGGCAGCGGTTCAGTTCGGGGATGTACACGCTGCGGGGCCAGCGTTCGGCGAACGACTCCATCTCCTCGATGGCCTCTTTGGTGCGCTTCTGGTCGAGCGAGTAGTCGGGCGAGTCGATGTACTTGCAGTAGGCCGACAGCCAGGCGGCCTTCTCGGTGCGCTCGCTGTACGGGAACTGGCGCGCAAAGCGCTGGTACTGGTAGCTGGCGGTGATGTAGTCCTTCTCCTTGAAAAGACTCTCGGCATAGTACCAGGCAATGTCCTCGGCATGTTCCTTGCCGCGGTAGTGGAGCGTCAGGTTCTCGAACAGCTGGATGGCTTTCGACCAGCTGTTGTCGTTATAGTAGCGCATGGCCGCTTGGTACTTTCCTTCGTAATCGTTGCTGTTGAGCAGCTTCTCGTAGCCTCCGCAAGCGCTTAGCGCTAAGCATATTGCACAGATGCTTATTATATTTTTCGCCTTATTCATAGCGTGCAAAGATACAACTTTTTTTTGAATTACGCGCAAAAAAGTTTCCAACCCTTCGCCATTCCCTCCCAGTATCCTCCCCACCGCCACCCCACATCCTCTGCCATTTTAACGCTAGTATTACGGTAGTATTACGGTAGTATTACGCTTTTAAACCGTAATACTACCGTAATACTAGCGTAATACTACCGTAAAAGTGACGGAGGATGTGGGGTCCGGAAAGAGGTTTTTTCCGATGCATTTGCCCGGGCTGGAAAAAAGTTTTTTCCCATGTCAGTTTTTTTTATTATTTTTGCAGCGTCAACCAACCAGTGCCCGATTGGGTAAGTGGGTGGGAGACAAAGACATAATAGAAAAGACGTGTACTACGTTTTATCTGCGGCTGCTTGAACTTCGCAACTTCCAGATCATACCGCGATAAAGCAATTAGTCCTCGTCCATTGGCTTGGTGCGTGATATGGTACCATCACCATCAGCGTGGGCATTGGCATTGCTTATTCTTGTATGATCGGGCAATGCGAAGGCCAAAGCAGCGGGATAAGCAAGTTAGTTGGTTCCCGCGCTTCTTTTTTTATGCCTTTCATTAATAATCCAACAAAAAAACATGGTGTCGACGGGAACGCACCGACAGAAGTTGCGCCCGATTGACGTATGCAGGGCATGGAAAATGAAAAAGACAATGATGTTCTTAGGACTGGTGTTTGCTGTGGCAGGCATCGCAAATTCTCAGAGCCAGATGAGTATCAAACTTGGCGGCGCTTTCCCGATGGGCGATTTCGGCGAAGCAAGAGTCAGCGGTGGCGACATCGACCGCTGGGTCTTGATGGACAACTCGGACAAGGGCGGTGCAGGTTTGGGGTTCTCGCTTGGCCTGGAGAACCGCTGGGCTGTCTCAAGTGTCGACGGGTTGGGAGTCACGCTCAGTCTCGATGCCATCTACAATGGCCTCAACGATGACCTTAACGACTTTTTTGAGGATTTTCAGGACGAATTGGACGACGAGTTTAGCGAGTCTTCTCTTGCTACTCCGAAGTTTATCAATGTTCCGCTGATGCTCGGAGTAAACTACAGCTACGGGCTGACCGACAATCTGTCGGCTTTTGCAGGTGCCGGGGCCGGCGCCAACTTGCGCCTTATCACTCCGTTGACTATGGAAGGTTCCGGACGCAGCTACGAATATAAAGAGTCGGTTAAGTATGACGCGGCGGTTTCGTTTGCGTTTCGTGTGGGTGCCGGTATAACCATTAAAAACAAGTATTCCCTGAGTCTCGACTATTATGCGTTGGGTTCCAGCAAGGTGAAAGGCGAGCTCGAAGAATACGAATATGAAGGAGGCTATACGGATAGGGACACCGAGAACATCAAGGCAGGCAAGATCGCCCCGACACTCTTGTTGCTCCGCTTGGGCATAATGTTCTGATGCCGTGATGGTACGCAAGCGTGCATCGATAGTGTTGTCGGTGCTGGCGTTTCTGCTCCCCGCTGCGCAAGCCCAGCGATTGTCGCTGGACTTGCGCACCACGGCGGGTCACAATTACGCCCAGGGTGGCTACGCCTCCGTTGGTGCCCTTGGTTGCTATCGGCCCGATTCGGCAGTGGCCGTGCGATTCGGGGTGCAGTGCGGCACGGGTGCCGTCATGGCTTACACGGCCGACTGGACTGCGGCGATGCGCCTTGGCAGTGTGAAGCTTCAACTGGTCAGCAAGGGTCTTTGGCGACGGTTTGCCGGGTGGCACATTGACGAGTTTAGCGGCCTGGTCGCCATCGGCATAGGTTGGCGAGGTTGGGATGTGCACGTCGGGCTGGCCAGCCGCATGATGGCAGACAGCAGGACGGCGTGGCTCGATGAGCGTACGGGCTGGCTCTCCGAACCGTTCAACCTGATGTACGAATTGCGCTACAAGGCGTGGTTTGGCACGAGGCGGCGGTGGCTTGGTGAACTGGCGGTTGCCAACTATGACGACTTCGTCATCGACCGTGCCTACCAGCCGCTCTTCAGTTGCTCGGCTGGATGGCTTGTGTCGGAAAAGGTTGAGCTGGCGGCACGTGCTGTGCTGCACCCGACGGGGATGCTTTCCTTGAGCGCAAATTACTATGAGGCGTGGTTCAATATTCAAATGATACTAAAATGGTGAGAAGAATTGTTATCGGTTTCGTGGTTGCGGCTCTGGCGGCGGCGTGCGACAGGTTCGATATGGTCGGGCTGGTGGCCCCGGCCAGCGCTGATGTCGAGGCGCGTGTCGGGGAGTCGATTTCGATGTTTGAGGCATCCGGTCCGAGGGTGCTGACAGCACCGGCCAACGGCTACCGGATGTATATCTGCACTGATATACATACCGATGAATACCCGCACCGGTTCGAGGCCTTCGTGCGGAGCATGCGTTCCGACGGGCAGGCGGTCGGGGGCTTGCTGCTCGGTGATATTGCCAACCGAAAAGGCAGTTTAGGCATCGCCGCCGCTGTGGCCGACACGACGGCTGCCACGGGGAACGGCGCTCCGTTGATGGCTATTGTTGGCAATCACGACCTGTTCTTCGGACAGTGGGACGACTTCAAGCGGTACTTCGGTTCTTCCACATATTGCTTTACTGTCAGCACGCCCGGCTTCAGCGACCTCTATATAATGCTCGATTCGGGTGGAGGGTGTCATGGCCGGCGCCAGATGGATTGGCTGAAGACCTTGCTCCGACGGCGTGGCGACTACAGGCACTGTGTGGTTTGCACACACGTCAACCTTTTCCGTACTGACTTGTCGCAGTTTGTGTCGGGCAACTTGCCGCTGGAAGAGACGTACCAGCTGATGGAACTGCTGTCGGAGAATGGTGTGAGCTTGGTACTGCAGGGCCACGACCATCATCGTGAGGACGTTGTGTTCGGCGGTGTCAGGTATCTGACACTCGACTGTCTGAAGGATGGCACCGACAATGCGTCGTATTTGGTGCTTGAAGTGGGTGACCGTTTGTTGTGTGACTTTAAAGAACAGTAGAGTGAAACAAGCACAGAGGATACAGAAATCGATAATCAACGGTCTCGAGAGGAAGGCTCTCGGATGGCTGGCGAGGCGACAGCCCCAGTGGGTGACGTCGGATATGCTCACCGCCGTGGGCGTGTTAGGTGCATTGATGGTGGCTACCGGTTTTGTGTTGTCAAACAAAGGAATTGACTGGCTGTGGTTGTCTTCGTTGGGAATGATAGTCAACTGGTATGGCGACTCTCTCGACGGAACGTTGGCGCGTGTCCGCGACTGTCAGCGGCCTGTCTACGGTTATTACCTTGACCATATGATCGACTGCTTCAATGAGGCCGCCATGTTCGTCGGAGCAGGACTATCGCCCTTCCTTAGGCTTGACATAGCCGTAATGGCCTATGCGCTCTATCTGGCACTGACTGTTAATGTGAGTATAAATGCCCACCTGAAGGGAGAGTTCAGGCTCACGTTTATTAAAATGGGCCCCACTGAATACAGGTTGATTGTCATACTGATGAACACGATGCTCATTGCACTGCCCGCTTTGCGGGAGCATGAAGGTGTCATTATGCTGATGGGGGTCTGTGTGCACCTAAGTGTACTTGACTATGTGGCCGTGGTAATTGTGGGAATCATGGCGATAATCCTTCTCGCAACATTTGTTGTCGACTTGCGCAAATACGCCTCTATTGACCCACCAAAAAGGAAGTGACACTGATTGTATCATGGCAAAGAAAGGACATGTATTCAGGTTTTTGGGTTTCATGTTGTGCAATACACCGGGAACACTCTTGGAACTTGCGGTTGTGTGGGTGTGTTCGGAGTATTTGTTCCATGGGTATGTGGGGCAGTATGTGGTGTCTCCAGTTATCGCGTTCGAGTGTGCGGTGGTCACTAACTTTGTGCTCTACTCTCGATGTCTATGGTACGACAGGATTAAAGGCGTTGGGATGAAGGGGTATCTTATTCGATTGTTAGGGTACAATGTATCGGCCACGGGAGTCTATTTTATGCGCATGGTTGTAATACAGGTTATCGGTATGCTTTGGCACCTACCTGTTGTTTGGTGTGAAATAATCTCACTTTCACTCTCTGGGATAATCAATTACATGATAAATGACCGTGTCATTTTCTGTGAAATAAAGCAACGGCAATGAGTATCATGTTGTAGGGAATGTCGAAAAAATATTTCTTTGTCGAAAAAAAGTCGTATATTTGCATTTTAAAATAGTTGCTGCAATATGGATACAATTATTATCTTAGACTTTGGCTCTCAATACACTCAGCTAATCGCCCGCAAGATACGCGAACTGAACGTATATTGCGAAATCCATCCTTTCGATAAAGTCCCCGCCCTCACGTCTGACGTGAAGGGTGTTGTTTTTTCGGGCAGCCCCTACAGCTGCAATGCACCCGATGCGCCGGTGCCGGAGATGGGCAACATCAAGGGCCGCCTGCCGTTGCTGGCGGTGTGCTATGGTGCCCAATACCTGGCCAAGTGGGGCGGCGGACGTGTGCAGCAGAGCAAGATACGCGAGTATGGCCGTGCCAACCTCAACTACATCGATAGCACCAATCCGCTGATGAAAGGCATCCCCATGGGCTCGCAGGTGTGGATGAGCCACGGCGACACCATCGAGGTGCTGCCCGAAGGCTACCGCACCATCTGCTCGACCGAGAATGTGCGCTATGCCGGCTATCAAATCGAGGGCGAGCAGACCTACGCCATTCAATTCCATCCCGAGGTGCACCACTCGGTCGACGGCGTGCAGTTGCTGCGCAACTTTGTGGTCGACATCTGCGGCTGCCGTCAGGAGTGGACGCCCGAGTCGTTTATCGAAACCACTGTGGCCGAGCTCAAGGCCAAGGTGGGCACCGACAAGGTGGTGCTGGGTCTCAGCGGCGGCGTCGATTCGACGGTGGCCGCCGTGCTGCTCAACCGTGCCATAGGCCATCAGCTGCACTGCATCTTCGTCGACAACGGCCTGCTGCGCAAGAACGAGTTCGAGAGCGTGCTGGAGAGCTACAGGGACATGGGTCTCAATGTGAAAGGTGTCGATGCGAAGCAACGCTTCTACGACGTGTTGGCCGGCGTGACCGACCCCGAGAAGAAGCGTAAGGGCATCGGCAAGACCTTCATCGACGTCTTCGATGCCGAGGCCAAGCTGATTACCGACGCCAAGTGGCTCGGACAGGGCACCATCTACCCCGACGTCATCGAGTCGAGCAGTGTCAAGGGTCCCAGCCAGACCATCAAGAGCCACCACAATGTGGGCGGCCTGCCCGACTACATGAAGCTGCAGCTGGTCGAACCGCTGCGCAGCCTGTTCAAGGACGAGGTGCGCCGCGTGGGTCGGCAGTTGGGTATCAAAGACTCCCTCATCGGCCGCCACCCCTTCCCGGGTCCCGGTCTGGCCATCCGCATCCTCAGCGATGTGACGCCCGAGAAGGTGCGCATCCTGCAGGAGGTGGACGACATCTTTATCCAAGGGCTGCGCGACGCCGACCTCTACGACAAGGTGTGGCAGGCCGGCGCCATGCTGCTGCCGGTGCAGAGCGTGGGCGTGATGGGCGACGAACGCACCTATGAGAGCGTCGTGGCGCTGCGCGCCGTGGAGAGCGTCGATGGCATGACGGCCGACTGGAGCCATCTGCCCTACGACTTCATGGCCCGTGTGTCGAACGAAATCATCAACCGCGTGAAGGGCGTCAACCGAGTGGTGTACGACATCAGCTCCAAGCCGCCCGCAACCATCGAGTGGGAATGATTATGAAACAAATACTATCTGTTTTTATACTGCTTATTGTGGGCCTGACAGCATGGGGGCAGGCTCCTGGGACGACACCGGTGGAGGTGAGCCATGAGACCCAGATGCTCCACGGGCGCAAGTACTATGTGCATATTGTCAAGACGGGACAGACGGTCTACTCTATCTCGCGGGCATACAAGGTGGAGAGCTACGATGCGGTGACGCATGTCGACATCCACTTCCTGCACCAGGGCGACACCGTGTGGTTGCCCGTGCGAGGACAGTTTGCCGAGAGCGGGAACGCCAGCCCGACGAGCCCGACCAGTCCGGCGAGTCCGACTAATGCGGCCAGTACTCCCAGCCCATCCAGTGCTTCCGGGAGTGGCAGCCAGCCTTCCACCCAGCTTCCCGAGGTCCGCCGTGTGGGCAAGACACTCAAGGTGGGTCTGATGATGCCGCTGCATCTGGACCAGATGGAGCAAATCAGCACGTCGAAGTTCGACGTGGAGCAGCGCGGCAAGAAGAGCTACCGGCAGTTCGAGTTCATCGAGTTCTATGAGGGCCTGCTGCTGGCACTTGACAAGCTTGCCGAGCAGGGCATCGGCGTCGAGCTCAACGTGGCCGACGTCAGCGGTAACACCCCCGCCCAGGTTGAGCAGGCCTTCACGAGCCATCAGATGGGACAGTGCGATTTCGTGGTGGCATTGCTTCTGCGCGATTGTTTCGACAAAGCGGCCGAACTGGCACAGCAGGCAGGGGTATATATCGTCAACCCTATGGCTACCCGCAGTGAACTCTGCGCGGACAATCCCTATATGGTCAAGATACAGCCCTCGTTGTCGGGTATGATAGCCCTTACCTTGGCCAATATGAAGTTCGAGCGGCCCGACGGGCATCTCTACATCATCCACTCCAACAGCGCAGCCGAAAAGCCGGCCCTGGAGGAACTGAAGCGTCAGCTCGCCGAGCGTGGCGACATCAAATACACCATCTTCAACTGGAGTCAGAGCGCCAGGTTGGCATCGGTGCTGAAGGCAACACCCAAGTGCAATGTGCTGAGCATTTATGACCAGGGGAAGGACAATAACCGTGTCTTCAGCATCAATCTCCTCAACCGGTTGGCGAGCATCAAGAAGGATAGCCCCACGCTCTATACCCTCACCGACTGGACTCGTGAGTACAGCGACATCGACTTCTCCCAGTTGCAACTGCTCGGCTATCACACCTACAGCCTCGCCTGGGATATGACCAACGACGTACACGTGCAGTTCCTGCAGGCCTTCCGTACCCGTTTCGGCTCGGAGCCCACCTCGCAGCTGGCTGCCACGGCCTACGACCTGATGCTCTACATAGGCAATGGGCTGGCCCGTCGAAACAGTGACTTCTGGCGCACGCCGGGCAACAGTTTGCCTGCACTGGTGCAACCCCTGCACCTGGGTCGTAGCGGCGCCGGACTGGAGAACGACAAGGCCCAGCTCTACCGCCTCGAGGACCTCCGCTTCATCAAAGCCCTATTCAAGTAATGGAATATCAAAACACAATCAATAAGGAGTTTCGTCTGACCGGCCCCGGCCTGCACACAGGCCGCACGGTGACCGTTACCGTCAAACCCGCTCCCGAGAACTTCGGCATTGCCTTCCGTCGTACCGACCGTACGAATATCATCACCCAACATGCCATGGCCGACAAGGTGGGCGAGACCTCGCGTGGCACCACCTTGGGCAGTGGCCGGCATTCCATCGCCACTATCGAACACCTCATGTCGGCGCTTCATGGCATGAAAATCGACAATGCACTGGTGGAACTCGATGGCGGTGAGGTGCCTATCCTCGACGGCTCGTCGCGCCCGTGGCTGCTTCAGTTGGTCCGTGTCGGTGTGCGTCAGCAACAGGCCGAGCGTAAGGTGCTTTCCATTGCAGAGCCGCTTCACTTCGAGTTTGCTCCGACCGGTTCGGTGTTCGACGTGGAGCCTTGCGACCACTTTGCCGTGCATTGTGAAATCGACTTCAAAGATACCGTCATCGGCCGTCAGCAGGCCGACATGTCCAACTTCAGCGAGTATGCCGCCAGTATAGCTCCCTGCCGCACCTTTGTCTTCCTGCACGAGATTGAGCCGCTGCTGCACCTGAACCTCATCAAGGGCGGGTCGCTCGACAATGCGCTCGTTTTTGTCAATCGGGAACTCACCTCCAAGCAACTCAAACGCCTGGCCAAGACTTTCCATAAGGACGTCAGCCACTTCAAGGTGCACGATGGAGTGCTCAACACCACCGACCCCTATTTCCCCAACGAGCCGGCGCGCCACAAGTTGCTCGATTTCGTGGGCGACATCCGCCTGGTGGGCAGCATGATTAACGGCAAGTTCTCCATCAGCCGCCCCGGCCACAAGGCCAACAACGCTTTTGCGCGTTATTTAGTGAAACACTTTAATAATACAGATAAACAATAAGCAAGTAATGGTATTATACGACCTCAGCCCCAATGCCAAGATAGGCAAGGATGTCACGATAAGCAGCTTCACCACCATCTATGACGACGTGGAGATAGGCGACGGCACCTGGATTGGCCCCAACGTCACCATATTCCCGGGTGCCCGTATCGGCCGCAACTGCAAGATATTTCCCGGGGCCGTCATTGCCGCTGTGCCGCAGGACCTGAAGTTCGCCGGCGAGTACACTACGGTCGAGATTGGCGACAATAACGTCATCCGCGAGTGCTGCACAATCAATCGTGGCACCGCTGCCAGTGGCAAGACCGTCATCGGCAATGGCAACCTTCTGATGGCTTACGTGCATGTGGCCCACGACTGTGTGGTGGGCGACAACTGTGTGCTGGCCAACAACGCCACCCTTGCCGGGCACATCATTCTTGGAGACTATGTCATCCTTGGCGGCAAGACGGCCTGCCTGCAGTTTATCCATATCGGGTCGCACGTTATCACGCAGGGCGGCTCCCTGATTGACAAGGATGTCCCCCCCTTCATCAAGGCGGCTCGCTACCCCATCCAGTACTGCGGCGTCAACAGCCTCGGCCTGCAGCGCCGCGGCTTCTCGCGTGAGAGTATCAACACCATCTCCGACATCTATCGCTACATCTTCGTCAAGGGCATTCCGTTGCCCGACGCCCTCGAACTCGTCAAGGAGCGCTACGGACACACCGACGAGGGTAAGCAGGTGCTCGCTTTCATCGGCAATGCCAATACAGGCATCCTGAGCGGCTTCAAGAGCGTCAGGAACTAGCTTTTATCATCGTGGTCTCCGCGATGGCCACGGTCTTGCCGTTGTCGGAGCGTGTAATCGTGGTCTGGAAGAGGGCAGTGGTGCGCCCTTTCTTCAATGCGATGCAGTGGGCCGTCAGCCCGTTGCCTGTAGCAGGAGCCAGGAAGTGGATGCTGCTGTCGAGCGACACCCAGCACAGCTCCCTGTTTGCCGCCACGGCGGCGGCGAAATCGGCCAGTGTGAACAGCACGCCACCCATGGCTACGCCCCGTGCATTGAGGTGGCGCTCGTCGAGGGTCAGCGAGCAGGTGGCTTCATCCGTACCGACGGCATCAATCACAATACCCGTGAGGGCGGCATAGCGGTCGCTGGCAAATACCTCGCGGGCTTTTTCGGTCAAGGGGTCCATGTCAGAAGCAATAGCTGAGGCCGATAGAGACAGTGCGATTGAAGGCGCCCCGGTTGTCGCGGAAGAGACGGTAGGTGCCGCTGGCGGCCTGGTCCACCACACTGAGCATCGATGTCTGGAATCGGGCCTCCACGGCGATGGAGTAGGAGAAAAGGTAGCGGGCAGACACCGTCAGGGGGCACCAGTCGAAGCGGCGGAAGTTCTCCTCCTGCGCCACATTCTCCTCGCCGCCGTCGCTCACCCGTGCACCCACTTGCACTGCCGGCGCCACACCGGCGGCCAGGCGCAGCGTGCCGTCGAGCAGGGTGTAGCTCATCATCAGCGGCATCTCCACATAGTTCAGTGTGATGGTGCGCTCGAGCAGTTCGTTGTTGATGTTCGACCCCTTCTGGGTGAAGGCCAGCTCGACCACCACGCGCCACGGGCTGTTTGCGTCCTCGCCCAGGTAGAAGCTGGTGCCCACGCCTCCACGCAGTCCCAGGTGGCTGTAGCTGCCGTCGCCGTCGCCGTCAATCTGGCTGAAGTTGGCGCCGAAGAAGGCGCTGGCATCGAAGCGTTGCTGTGCGCTGACTCCCAGCGAGCACAGGAGCATCATCGTGCAGATAATCGTACTTTTTCTCATGGTTGTATCATAGTTTCAGTTCGTTTCTCAGTGCCTCGGCCCCGCCGAACACAATGCCCGCCATGCCCATGCCGCGGGCCGCGGCCACGTTGTCGGGGTTGTCGTCGACGAAGATGCACTCGTCGGCAAGCAGGTGGTAGCGGTCGAGGAGTACCTGGAACAGTCGCGGGGCGGGCTTCACCAGGCCCTCGGCGGCCGAGACCACGTAGTGGTCAATCAGTTGCAGGATGCTGAACATGCGGCGGGCTTCGGGGAAGGTCTCCATGCTCCAGTTGGTCAGGCCGTAGATGCCGTAGCCCGCATCCTTTAGGTCGCCAATCAGTTCCCGCATGCCGGGCATCTCGCCGGTCAGCATCTCGCGCCAGCGGTCGCGGTAGAGGGCGATGGCGTCGTGGTAGTCGGGGAAACGCCCCTGCAGCTCTGCGATGCAGGCGTCCTGGCTTTCTCCGGAGTCGATGCGTTGCCGCCAGTCGAGGTCGGTCACGTGTCGCAGAAACCACCACGCCTTGGCCTCGTCGCCGAAGTATTCGCCATAGACCCGTTCGGGGTGCCACTCCACCAGCACGTTGCCGAAGTCGAAGATGATGTTTTTCATAGTGCTATCCATAACGGAGAGTCTGTGGGTTTTATTGTGCTGCAGGTTCTATTGGTCTGTATTTCGCTTGTTTTCAGTATGTTTTATACCAGTTCTTTACGATTTTGTAAAGAACAGTAAAAGAACAGTAAAAGAACAGGTGGCGAACAGGCTGACTTTCTGCGGGAAAAGTATTTTGCCGTTTTGCCATTGGCCCGAGGGAGGACGAAGGGACTGAAAAAGAGAGGGTCGGCGCGGTTGTGGCTGCGTCGGCCCTCAGGTTTGATGGTGTCATGTCGTGCTAGCGGTTGGCGTACATGTCTTCGTAGTACTTCATGTAGTCGCCGCGGGTGATGTTGTCCATCCACTCCTGGTTGTCGAGGTACCAGCGGACGGTCTTCTCGATGCCCTCCTCGAACTGCAGAGAGGGTTCCCAGCCCAGCTCGCGCTGCAGCTTGCTGCTGTCGATGGCGTAGCGCAGGTCGTGGCCCGCACGGTCGGTGACATAGGTGATGAGGTCCATGTCCTGCCCCTCGGGACGGCCCAGCAGGCGGTCGACGGTGTTGATAAGTACCTTGATGATGTCGATGTTCTTCCACTCGTTGAAGCCGCCGATGTTGTAGGTCTCGGCCACGGTGCCCTTGTGGAAGATGAGGTCGATGGCGCGGGCGTGGTCTTCGACGTAGAGCCAGTCGCGCACATTCTCGCCTTTGCCGTAGACGGGCAGCGGCTTGCGGTGACGTATGTTGTTGATGAAGAGCGGTATCAGCTTCTCGGGGAACTGGTAGGGGCCGTAGTTGTTCGAGCAGTTGGTGACAATGGTGGGCAGGCCATAGGTGTCGTGGAAGGCGCGCACGAAGTGGTCGCTGCTGGCCTTGGCGGCGCTGTAGGGGCTGTGTGGCTGGTACTTGAGGTCTTCGGTGAAGAACTTCTCGCCGTAGGCCAGATGGTGTTCACCCGAGGAGGCCTTCGTCGAGAACGGGGGCTTGATGCCCTCGGGGTGGGTCATCTGCAGGGCGCCGTACACCTCGTCGGTCGAGATGTGGTAGAAGCGCTTGCCCTCGTACTTCTCCGGCAGGGTCTCCCAGTAGCACTTGGCGGCCTGCAGCAGGCTGAGGGTGCCCATGACGTTGGTCTGTGCGAAGGTGAAGGGGTCTTTGATGCTGCGGTCCACATGGCTCTCGGCGGCCAGGTGGATGATGCCATCCACGTGCTCGTCCTGCATCAGCTTATATACACCGTCGAAGTCGCAGATATCCATGCGCACGAACTTGTAGTTCGGCTTGTCCTCGATGTCCTTGAGGTTGGCCAGGTTGCCGGCATAGGTCAGCTTGTCGAGATTGATGATTTTGTACTGTGGGTACTTGTTGACGAAGAGCCGTACCACATGGCTTCCGATAAATCCGGCTCCGCCGGTGATGATGATGTTCATAAGGATTGTACTTTATTTTTGGTTGATAACGCATGTATTGGCATATTATTGCCCTCCAGCCCAAAAAAGCCGAAAAAAAAGAGAGCGCCGTTCTTTCGGTGCTCTCGTTGCTCCCCCTGAAGGACTTGAACCTTCGACCCCCTGATTAACAGTCAGGTGCTCTAACCAACTGAGCTAAGGAGGAATGATTTCCTTTTGTTTTAAAAGGTGCTTTCTCTCTCGAAAGCGGGTGCAAAAGTACTAACTTTTTGGATACTGGCCAAATTTTTTTTGAAATATTTTTCAGTCGTCGTTCTTAGTACTTGGTTTGTATATGGTTACACGCTTGAGCATGGTTACCAAATCGGAGGCTATCAGTGATGATTCTGACTGGTGTTGGATGGCAAAATCGCCAATTTGGCCATGTAGTTTGACACATCCGCAGGTGAGTCGCACGAGGTTCTCGAGGGAGGGGTCGGTCTGTGCGGCGAGTCCGAGAATCATGCCGGTCAGCACGTCGCCGCTGCCGGCGGTGGCCATACCGGCATTGCCGGTGCGGTTCTCGTAGATGCGTCCGTCGGGGCTGTAGACAAGGGTGCGGTGGGCTTTCTTGACGATGATGAGGTTGTGGCGGCGCGCCATTTCGGCGGGGTCGGCATCGCCGAAGAGGCGTCCGTACTCGGCGGCGTGGGGCGTGATGATGGCCGGCAGACGGGCTCCGAAGGGCTCGTCGTCCCAGAAGTCAGGGGTTTGGGCAATGCAGTTCAGTGCGTCGGCGTCGAGAATGAGCGGAGTGTTGGCGGGCCGTTCGGCAATCAGGTGCAGCAGTATCAGGCGTGTCAGCTCGTTGGTGCCGATGCCTGGCCCCACGGCAATGGCGTTGTAGCGCTCCATGTGGATGGGGATGGTGGTGAACAGCTTGCTGTTGGCGTCAATGTCGACCATGGCTTCGGGGAAGGCCGCCTGCATGGGGTCGACGCACCGCGATGGCAGGTGGACGGTGATGAGTCCACAGCCGGAGCGCAGGGCGGCGCGGGCGGCCAGTATGGCGCAGCCCATACGGCCGTAGGAGCCCGCAATGAGCAGGCCGTGGCCGTAGTCGTACTTTGTTGTCTCTGGATTCCTCATAATGTTTTATAACGTTAGTCGGGACATTTTATTGTTCCTCATGAATAAAAAACAAGCCAACGGGCATTCATGCCCGTTGGCTTGTGGTCTCGAAGACTCGTTGTCTCGTTTACTCGGCGCTGCCGGCGTCGGGGTTCTCCGGACGCAGGGTGACGACGACGTAGTTGTTCAGGTTCGTGTACTTCTTGGCAATGTTGCGGATGTCCTTGGTCGTGACCTTGCGCACCATGTTCTCGTAGTCGTTCACCTGGTAGTCGCGGCTCTCGTGGTAGCGGTAGCTGCCCTGAATCTGGCCCATCCAGAAGTTGTTGTTCTGTTTGGCCTTGCCACGGTTGACGAGCATCTGCTCTTTCACCTTGTTGAGGGTCTCGTTGTCGCAGCCCTTCTTGGTGTAGTTCTTCAGTATCTCGATGCAGTCCTTCTCAATCTTGGCGGCTTTCTCGGGGTCGCAGCCGATGTAGAACTGCCAGCTGACCTGTCCGACGGGCGAGAGCTCGTAGTTAAAGCCTGCCGAGGGACTGTAGGCGTCGCCGTTCTTCTCGCGGATAATCTGGGTTACCGTGATGCCGAGGGCTTCGCTGAGCTCCTGGATGGCGATGCGGGTCTGCGGGGTGAGCTCGCTGGCCTCGACATCCATTTGGCCGGCGATAATGAGCATGCCCTGGCGCTCGATGCCCTTGACGGCCTCGGCGTGCTGGATGCCTTCGGCAAACTTGGCGTTGCGGTTGACGAACATGTCGTTGCGCTGGCGGCCGTTGACGGGCAGGTGGTTCAGGTAGCGGGCAATGAGGTCGATGTCCTTGTCGCTGACGTTACCCACGAAGAAGAAGGTCTGGTTCGAGGCATCGGCAAAGCGGTTGCGGTAGATGTTCATCATGCGGTCCAGGTTGAGGCCACGCACCTGCTCTTCGGTGGCGATGAGCACCGTGCGCTTGTCGTTGGGGTAGGACGTCTTGTAGTATTTCTCGATGAAGGCCACCTGCGGGTTCTCGCGGATGAACTTAATCTGCTGGATGGTGTTCTCGATGTTGCGCTCGTAGGCTTCCTGGTCCTTGCGGGGGGCGGTGTAGTAGAGGTTGATGAGCTGCAGGGTGGTCTCGAGGTCCTTGGGCGAGCAGTTGCCGCTGAAGCCCTGGGTCTCGCCGCTGATGTAGGGACTGATGCTAAGGTTCATGCCTTTGAGCTTCTTGCTGAGGTCGGTGGCGCTGAAGTTGGCGATGCCGCCGGCATCGATGAAGTTGGCTGCATTCTGGGCCTCGTAGGCGTCTTTGTCCTCATAGAGCGAGGTGCCGCCGAGACCATAGCTCGAAATCTGGATTTCGTCAGCCTTGAGGTCGGTCTGCTTCACGATGAAGCGGATGCCGTTGGGCAGGGTGTACTCGAAGTATCCGAGAGCGCTGTTGTACTTGGTGACGGTGTAGTCGCAGGCGGGCACGTCCTCGCTGAAGAGGGGCTCGTCCTTGTAGGTGTCGACCCACGGCTCGGTCTTGATGTTCTTGTAGTTCTTCAGGATGTTGGTAGCCTCCTGCTCGGTCGGCACCTTGTAGCCTTCCTGTTCGGGGGCGGTGAGGTAGAATATCATGTTCTCCTCGGTGAACCAGCTCTTCACGATGGCGTTGCACTCCTCGACGGTGATTTCGGGGATGAACTCCTTGGCGTATTTCCATTCCTGGACGATGCCGGGGCAGGGTTCGTTCTCGAGGAAGTGGTTGGTGTACTCGTCGGCCAGGCTGTTGCTCTGGGTCTTGTTGACCTCTTTGGCCAGTTTGGCGTAGGTGCTGAGGAGGTCCTCTTTCTGGCGGTCGAGTTCGGCCTGGAGGAAGCCGTGGTCGTCAATCTGTTTTGCCACGCGGAGCAGCAGCTCGGCGGTCTCGTTGATGCGACCCTCCTTGGGGGCGGCGGCGAGGGTGAAGGCGTCAATCTCGCGGCCCAGGAAGCCGCCGTAGCCGCCACCGGCATACATCATCGGGGCGGTGGGCTTGTGGGCGAGGTCGCTGAAGCGCTCGTTAATCATCATGTCAATCAGGTTGCGCACAATCATGGCACGGTAGTCGCCGACGGTGCCGTTGTGGGCTTTCTTGTGTTTCCACATCAGCTGCAGGGAGGCGTTGGTGGCCTCTTTGTCCTGGGCAATGCAGATGAGGGGCTCCACGTTGTTGGGAATCTCGAAGCTCTTGCGCTCCTTGGGGTTCTGGGTCTTGGCGTGGCTGCCGAAGACTTCCTTCACCTGATTCTCGAGGGCGTTCACGTCGGCAATGTCGCCCACGATGACGATGGCCTGCAGGTCGGGACGGTACCAGTCGTTGAAGAAGTCGACGATGGCCTGGCGCTTGAAGTTCATAATGACCTCCTCCTTGCCGATGGGCAGGCGGTTGGCGTAGAGCGAGCCTTTGAGCATGATGGGCCAGGTCTTCTGGCGCAGACGGTCGCCGTGACCCACGCCACCGCGCCACTCCTCGTGGATGACGCCGCGCTCTTCCTCGATTTCCTTCTCGTCGAAGAGGATGTTGCCGGCCCAGCCGTCAAGAATCTCGATACCCATCTTCACCATCTCGGGGTCGTCGGCGGGCATGTTGACATAGTAGACCGTCTGGTCGAACGAGGTGTAGGCGTTGATGTCGCGTCCGAACTCCACGCCGTGCTTCTGCAGCTTGTCAATCATCTCGTTGTGGGGATATCCCTTGATGCCGTTGAAGGCCATGTGCTCGCAGAAGTGGGCCAGGCCCTGCTGGTCGTCGCGCTCGAGGATGGAACCGGCGTTCGATACCAGGCGGTACTGAATCATGTTCTCGGGCTTCTTGTTGGCGCGGATGTAGTAGGTGAATCCGTTGTCGAGCTTGCCGTAGCGCACCTTCTTGTCGAGGGGCACTTGGGCGCTGAGGTCGCTTTTCTTCTCCTTCTTGTCCGAGCCGGGCAGCTGGGCATAGGAGATACCGCTGAACACCATGGTCAGCAGCAGAATCCAGATTGTTTTTTTCATGTTGTGTGTCGTTTTTATTGTTTGTTGTTTATTGTCGTTCTTCCATAATGACGCACCGGGGTGCGAAATCTTACACTTTTTGTGAAAAAAAATCTCACAAAATGGATTGCAAAGATACAAAATTATTTTGTATCTTTATAAATTATTTTTCAAAAAACGGACAACCAGCCGGTTAGCACTCGTACTTTTCCAGCGCCTGACGCAGTTCCACAGGCGTCACATCGTGATGTATGACGCCCCCGATGGCGTAGCTGATGGCTCCGGTCTCCTCGCTGACAATAACGCTCAGAACATCAAGCTGTTCGGTGACGCCGATGGCACTGCGGTGGCGCAGGCCCAGGTTGGGGTCGATATCCAGCCGCGACGTGACGGGCAGGATGCAGCGGGCGGCCAGGAGACTGTTGCCGTGGGCGATGACGGCGCCGTCGTGCAGGGGCGAGTTCTTGAAGAAGAGGGCCTCGATGAGGGCGCTCGAAGCCAGGGCGTCGATGCGCTCGCCCGTGGCGATGAGTTCCTCCACCTCGTTGCTCCGCTTGAACACTATCAGGGCCCCCGTCTTCGACTGCGACATGTGCATGCAGGCGTTGATATAGGCTTCGTAGTTGATGCCCTGGACCCGTTGCTGTTGGCGGCGCCAGAACTGCATCCGCTTCCACAGGCTCTCGTTGAGCTGTGTCTTGGTGCCGAGGAAGAGCAGGAACTTGCGTATCTCGGGCTGGAAGATGACCACCAGCGCGATGAGGCCCACGCTGGCGATGGCACTCAGGATGGCTCCTAACAGCCTCATTCCAAGGCTGTCGGCCACACGCCAGGCCACCAGCAGTATCAGCAGCGCCCAGAAGATGAGCATCACGTTGGTGCCGCGCACCATGCGGTAGATGTAGTACACCAGCACCGCCACGATGACGATGTCGAAAATGTCGATGACGCGGAGCGTCGGCATACCCAGAAAGGCGAGAGGTAACATGTTATGTATGGTTTAATATTTTGATAGCATGAGTTTTATTGTCTCCACGGCGGGCCTCGGGTCGTGCACGCGCACGATGCGGGCGCCACGCTCCAGTGCCAGTGCGTCGAGGACGACGGTGCCCGTCAGCGCCTCGTCGGGGGTGATGCCCAGCGGCTTGTATATCATGCTCTTGCGGCTGAGGGCGGCCACCAGAGGCTCGCGGAAGAGCGTGGTCAGCTCGTCGAGGCGGCGCAGCAGCTCGTGGTTCTCGGCCACCGGCTTGGCGAAACCGAAGCCTGGGTCAATCCATAAGTCCTTGATACCAAGAGTATATAGGCGGTCTATACGTTCCGAGAAGAAGTGCGTCAGGCGGTCGATGACGTCGGCCTCGCCCCGGGGTGCGGTGCCGTGCATCTCGCCGCCGCCGTGCATCAGTATGTAGGGCACCTGCAGTTCGCTCACAGTCTGGAACATCTGCTCGTCGAGCTGCCCTCCGCCGATGTCGTTCACCAGGTCGGCCCCGGCCTCGACGGCGGCGCGGGCGGGGAGGCTGTAGCAGGTGTCGACCGAGAGCACGGCGTCGGGCAGCTCCTTGCGCAGCAGGCGCACGGCACCGGCGAGCCGCCGGGCCTCCTCGTCGGGTGGCAGCAGTGTGGCGCCGGGCCGCGAGCTCACTACCCCTACGTCGATGATGTCGGCCCCTTCGGACAGCAGCCAACGGGCATGGGCCAGCATCTGCTCCGGGTCGGCATGGCGCCCGCCGTCGTAGAACGAGTCGGCGGTGACGTTGAGGATGCCCATCACCGCAGGGCGCATGTATTCAATGAGTTGCCCGTGCGCCACGATGCTGAAAGGTCGGAATTCGATATAATTCATACCCTCCGTAACGCCGCTTTTCATTTTTTATTGTGTGCCTCCTCGTCGTCGCCCTCGCCCGTCCCGCCCTCGCCCGGGTCGCCTCCCCCTGTTTTACGGTAGTATTACGCTAGTATTACGGTAGTATTACGGTTTAAAAGCGTAATACTACCGTAATACTAGCGTAATACTACCGTAAAAATGGTAGAGGAAACAGGGGGAATGGAGGGGGTATTTTTGGCGAAAATCGCATATATTGGGTGAAATTCGTCCCGCCGGAGAGAAAAAAAGCGAGAAAAGTTTTCTTATTATACAATAATATGGTGGTGCCGCCGTTATCACTCAGTTATGACTAAGAACGACACAATGATGACTACACGGCAGGAGATAGACCGCGAGGCGGCATGCTGCAGGGCGCTTTTCGAGAAGAAAACGCACGACTACGGCACCTCGTGGCGCATCTTGCGCCTGCCGTCGCTGACCGACCAGATATTTATCAAAGCCAATAGAATCAGGAGTGTACAGGAAAGCGGCGAGAACCTGGTGGGCGACGATCTGCGGGGCGAGTTCGTGGCGATGGTGAACTATGCCATCATGGCCCTTGTGCAGAAGGAGCTGGATGGAAGGCAAGGTGAAAAGGCACCGCTGGAGTTGCCGCTGGAGGAGGCTATGGCGCTCTATGACAAGCACCTGGGGAGGACTATCGACCTGATGATGTCGAAGAACCACGACTATGGCGAGGCCTGGCGCCAGATGCGCGTCGGCTCGATGGTCGACCTGATACTGATGAAGTTGCGCCGCATCAAGCAGATTGAAGACAATGAGGGCGTTACGCTCGTCAGCGAGGGGGTCGAAGGGGGATATATGGACATTGTCAACTACTCGCTCTTCTGCCTGGTAAGGCTGACGGAGGAGGAAAAATAGAGCCTCACCCCCGACCCCTCTCCGATTGGAGAGGGGTGTGGATAGTTAAAATTGAAATATACAAAACGAGTTATGAAGATAAAGGATACGAAACTGAATTACACGTTGAATGTGGTGGCCCGCTGGTTTGTGGGGCTGGTGTTTTTGTTCTCGTCGTTCACCAAGGGGGTGGACCCGATGGGGACGACGTTCAAGGTGCAGGAGTACATGACCGCCTGGAGCATCGGCGGTATGACCTTCGAGTGGGCCCTGCCGCTGGCGGGCCTGCTGTCGGTGGGCCTCATCTGTGCCGAGTTCCTGGTGGGTGTGCTGCTGATATTCAACGCCTACCGCCGCCTGTCGGCCTGGCTGCTGGTGCTGATGATGCTCTTCTTCACCTGCACCACGCTGGTCGATGCGCTGACCAACAAGGTGACCGACTGCGGCTGCTTCGGCGACGCCGTGAAGCTGACCAACTGGCAGACTTTCTGGAAGAACGTGGTGCTTGACGTGCCGACGGTGTGGATTTTCCTCACGCGCAACCTGCGCCGCAAGCGCCGCTTTGAGCGCGACGGCATCGTCTTCATCATGGCGGTGGCCCTGATGCTCATCTTCGAGATGTACAACATCAAGCACGAGCCCGTCATCGACTTCCGTCCGTGGAAGATAGGCAACAAGATGATGGATACCGACAACGTGGAAGGCCTGAAGAGCTATGTCACCTATCGCAACGTGGAGACCGGCGCGACGGAGGAGTTCGAGTCGGCGCTGCTGATGGAGAAGATGAACGACCCGCAGTGGGCTGAGCAGTGGGAGTGGGAGAGCAGCCGCGTGGTGGACCCGCGCGAGATTGCGGCCCCGGGCTTCTCCATGATGGACCTCGAGGGCGAGGACCGTGCCACCGACCTGCTGCCGGCCGAGGACGGCATGATTATCGTCACGGTGCACCATCTGCAGGATGTCGACAAGAAAGGGGTGGCCGAGGTGGCACGCGCCTTGGCCATGGCCGAGGAGAACGGCATCCGCATCGTGATGCTCACGTCGGCGCTGCCCGAGGAGGTGCAGTCGTGGATGTATGGAAACAGGATAGACGGTCTGGACTACCTCTTTGCCGACGCCACGGCCATCGAGACGATGATGCGCGGCAACCCGGGATTCATGTATGTGAAGGATGCCGTGGTGGTCGACAAGGGCCGCAAGATAGGGGAGTTGAGGATTAAGTAAGGTTTAGGGTTTAAGGTTACAATTATCTGCTAAGAATTATGATACAAAGAATTCAATCGTTCTGGCTGGTGCTGGCTATGTGCTGCATAGTGCTGACATTCCTGGTGCCGGTGGCCGAGTACCAGCTTACGGTGCCCTCGACGGGGCAGAAGGTGGAGGCCGAGTTCAACCTCTTGGCCAAGGACAGTCCCGACATGCTGAGCCAGATAGCCAACCTCGACCCGGTGGTGGTCTACAGCCAGCGGGCCAGCGGGTTCCAGACCTGGCCGCTCATAGCAGTGGCCATCGCGACGGCGCTTATCGCGTTGGTGAGTATCTTCCTCTTCAAAAACCGTGTGCGGCAGATGCGCGTGGTGGCGGTGGGCTTCTTGTTCAACGTCGCCTATGTGTTCCTGCTCTTCTTCTGGGCAGTCGACGCCTACGGCAAGACGGTGCTTAGGGCTATGCAAGGGGCTGACCTGCAGGTGACTTGGTTTGTGGGAGCCTATGCCCCCATCGTGTCGCTCCTGTTCCTGGTGCTGGCCCATCGCGGCATCAAGAGGGACGAAGCCAAAGTGAGGGCAGCCGACAGACTGAGATAAGCCATGGTTGTTGAGATACAGGGTCTTGCGGAGCTCCACGAAGTGGCACGGAATTTGCTTGCCACATTTAAGGAGGAGCGCTTCTTCGCCTTCTTCGGCAAGATGGGGGTGGGGAAGACCACGCTGATTAAGAAGCTGTGCGACGTGCTGGGGGTGGTGGATGTGGTGTGCAGCCCGACTTTCGCCATCGTCAACGAGTACTCCACGGCGTTCGACGAGCCGGTCTACCACTTCGACTTCTACCGCCTGAAGTCGGTGGCCGAGGCCTACGACATAGGCTATGAGGAGTACTTCTACAGCGGGTGCTACTGTTTCACGGAGTGGACGGAGAAGGTGGAGGAGTTGCTGCCGGAGCGCTACGTAAGGGTGGAAATGGAGGAATGCGAGGGTAAAAGAATACTGAAAGCGAACGTAATAACAGAATGAACAATAGAGAGAAAGAATCGGAGGTGCTGGCACGGCTGGCCGCACAGACAATGGATGAAAAGAAAGCCGAGGAGGTGCGCATCCTCGACCTGCGCAAGGTGCATGGCGCCCCGGCGGAGTATTTCGTCATCGCCACGGGCAATGTGCCGTCGCACGTCAGCGCGCTGAGCGACGCGGTGTTTGAAACCGTCAAGAAAGCTACCGGCCTCAACCCCCACAAGGTGGAAGGCTACAACAATGCGGAGTGGATACTGATGGACTACTTCGACGTGGTGGTGCATATCTTCCTGAAGGACAAGCGGGCCTTCTACCGTCTCGACGAGCTGTGGAGCGACGGCGAAGAGGTCCCGATAACGACTAAAGCATAACAACTATGGCTGAACAACCCAACAGACAACCTCAGCAACAGCCCAACCGCAACCGTGGCAACCGCCCCAAGGGCAGCCGCATCATGTACATCATCTACGGCGTCATCATGCTTCTGCTGGTGTGGTCGCTCTTCGGTGGCAGCGGCAGCTCGTCGACCAAACACGAGATAACGTGGGAGCGACTGGAACCAATCCTCGAGAGGGGCGACTACGAGAGCATTACGGTCATCAACGAAGAGGTGGCGCAGATACGCATCAAGCCCGAGGTGGCACGGCGCGACACCGTCACCTTCCGTGACATTATCACCAAGAACATCACCGGCGCCAACGGACCACTGGGCTACTACATTTACAGCATCGGTAATCTCGACCACTTCGACCGTGAGCTTTCCATCGTCGAGGAGCGTACCGGCAAGCATATCAGCTACAGGATTGAGAAGCGTAGCAATGCCTGGCGTGAGCTGTTGGTCTGGTTCGGCCCGCTGCTGATGTTGCTGTTCTTCTTCTGGATTATGGGCGCCATCAGCCGCCGGCAAATGGGTGGCGACGGCGGTGGCGGAGGCTTCAGCCTTTTCGGCTTCGGCCGCAGCACTGCCAAGCAATATGATGCCACCAAGCAGAATAATGTCACCTTCAGGGATGTGGCCGGCCTGGCCGGTGCCAAGGAGGAGGTGATGGAGGTGGTCGACTTCCTGAAGAACCCGCAGCATTATACCGAGCTGGGTGGCAAGATACCCAAGGGCGTGCTGCTGGTAGGCCCTCCGGGTACCGGCAAGACCCTGCTGGCCAGGGCAGTGGCCGGCGAGGCAGGTGTGCCGTTCTTCTCCATGAGCGGCTCCGAGTTCGTCGAGATGTTCGTCGGCGTGGGTGCCTCGCGTGTGCGTGGCCTTTTCGATGAAGCCAAGAAGAAGGCTCCCTGCATCGTGTTCATCGACGAGATTGATGCCGTGGGACGTGCCCGCGGCAAGGCCATCACCGGTGGCAACGACGAGCGTGAGAGCACGCTGAACCAGCTGCTGACCGAGATGGACGGCTTCTCGAGTAACACCAATATCATCGTCATGGCGGCCACCAACCGAGCCGACGTGCTCGACAAGGCGTTGCTGCGTGCCGGACGCTTCGACCGTCAGATTTATGTGGAACTGCCCGACCTGGAGGAGCGTAAGGCTATCTTTGCCGTTCACATGAAGAAACTCAAGCTCAATAAAGACAAGAACAGCGAGGAGTATGTCGACCGTGCTTTCCTAGCCAAGCAGACGCCGGGCTTCAGCGGGGCCGACATTGCCAATGTGTGCAACGAGGCTGCCCTCTGTGCCGCCCGCAAGAACAAGAAGCAGATAGACAAGCAGGACTTCCTGGATGCTGTCGACCGCATTGTCGGAGGCTTGGAGAAACGCACCAAGGTGCTTACCGACCAGGAGAAGCACACCATCGCCTATCATGAGTCGGGCCACGCTTCGGTCAGTTGGCTGCTGCGTTGGGCCAACCCGCTGGTCAAGGTCACCATCGTGCCGCGCGGCAAAGCCCTCGGTGCGGCGTGGTACCTGCCCGAGGAGCGACAGATTACTACCTATGAGCAGATGTTCGACGAGATGACCTCACTCATGGCAGGGCGTGCCTCGGAGGAGATAGTCTACGGAAAGATAAGCACCGGCGCTTTGAACGACATCGAACGCGCCACTAAGATGGCGCATGCCTTGGTGACCTACTACGGCATGAGTCCCGAGGTGGGTAACATCAGCTTCTACGACTCCACGGGCCAGAGTGAATACTCTTTCTCCAAGCCCTTCAGCGAGAAGACTGCCGAGACCATCGACCGCGAGGTGAAGCGCATGGTGGAGGAGGCCTATGCCAAGGCCAAGGAGTTGCTGCTCAGTCACCGTGCCCAGTTGGATGAACTGGCCGCACAACTCTACGACAAGGAGGTCCTCTTCCGCGAAGACTTGGAGCGCATTTATGGCCCGCGTCCGTGGGAGAACACGACCGTCGAAGAACAGGAGGACCCGACTGACGAGCCCGATACGGACGATGATGCCAATCAGACTGACAACGACAAACAAGACTTTGAAGAGGTATGAAGAACTTTTGGACACGTACAGTCAGTGCGATAGTTTACGTGCTGCTCTTCCTGGGTAGCATCTATAGTGGAGCTCTTCTGGGTAACAAGTTGGCGGGTGCCATCATCTTTACGGCGTTCCTGCTCTTTGTGACGGTGGGCTGCACGTTCGAGTTCTTCCGCATAGTCGCCAAGCAGGGTGCTACGCCGTGCCGTCCGCTGGGATATGTGTTGGCTGTGGCTGCGCTGTTGATGTTTGCCCTCGTCCCGATGGTGAGTGCAGCCTATGGCTTCACTTTCGTATGGGTGTTCTATACGTTTGTGCCGTTGTTCTTTGCCGTGGCTGCCGTGGCACAGCTGTGGTACCATAGCGAGCAGCCCTTCCGTGATGCAGCCTACACGCTGGTGCCGATGCTGTATGCCGCCATCCCGCTGGGCCTGATGCCGTGGCTCCACTTCAACTACAATGCCCTCGTGATGGTGCTCATCATGGTGTGGATGAACGACAACGGCGCCTACATGGGAGGTTCCCTTATCGGCAAGCATAAGATGTGGTCCCGCCACTCGCCGGGCAAGACTTGGGAGGGCACCATTATCGGAGTGGTCGTCACTCTCTTGGTGGCTTACTTCGTGGGACCGCTGTTCAACAAGGAGATTGCGTGGTATCACTGGTTGGTCATGGGGCTCATCTGTAGCGTTATCGACACTCTGGGTGACTTGGTGGAAAGCATGCTCAAACGTTCTGTCGGCATGAAAGACAGCGGCAGTATTATGCCGGGCCACGGCGGTTTCCTCGACCGTTTCGACAGCCTCCTCATCGCCACACCCTTCGTTTATGTCTATCTAACATTCTTCGTCCAGCTATGACCTTTGCCGACCAGATACTCTACGAGGACAACCATCTGCTGGCCATCAATAAGATGGCTGGGCAGATAACGCAGGGCGACAAGACCGGCGACCCCTGTCTGGCCGACATTGCCAAGGCATTCCTCAAAGAGCGCGACCATAAGCCGGGCCAGGTCTACTGTGGTGTCATCCACCGTCTCGACCGTCCTGTCAGCGGGGTGGTCCTGCTGGCCAAGACTTCCAAGGCCCTCAGCCGCATGGTCGAGAAGGTGCGTACCCGCGAGTTCGAGAAACATTATTGGGCGGTGGTCAAGAATGCACCACCCCGGCCTGTCGGAGCATTGGAGAACTGGCTGGTCAAGAACGAGGAGCGTAACAAGAGCTATGTCTTCTCTGCCGCACGACCCAACGCCAAGCTGGCCCGTCTGGAGTATAGGGAAGTGGCCGTCAGCGAGGGTGGCTACCATCTGCTCGACATCAACCTCCACACCGGCCGCCACCACCAGATACGCTGCCAACTGGCCAACATCGGCTGTCCCATCAAGGGCGACCTCAAGTATGGTGCCGAGCGCAGCAACCCCGACGGAAGCATCTCTCTGCATGCCTACAGCGTCACCTTCGAGCATCCCGTCAGACATGAGATGATAACCGTTACGGCCCCCAACGACGAAATAAGTAAAATGTTCAATATATGAAAAAGACAATATCCGTTCTGTCAACGCTTCTGCTACTGGCCACCCCGGCAGTGGCTCAGCGTGTGATGACCGACAACTTCGATGAACTCAAGGTGCATTACATTACACCTGCCGTCAAGGTCACCGAAGGAGAATACCTGCGTCTCTCGGCCGATGAGTACATCTCCGGCGGCGAGTTGGGCGCCCCGGCGCTCCCTGTGAGCAACAGCCTGCTGTCGGTGCCTTTCTGCGACGGGATGACTGTGGAGGTGACCAATGCTGTCTACGACACCCTCGTGCTCCCCTCCGGACGGGTGATGCCCCTGCAACCTTCGCGCAGCAAGAGTGACACCCGCGAGCCGCAGATGATTATCGACGAGTCCGTCTATACCTCCGATGCGTTCTACTCGCGCCCGCTGGCCAGTGTGACGCCCCTCGGCATCGGACGCGACCGCAACTATGCCGTCCTCACCTGGTCGCCCGTCAGCATCAATCCCGTCAGTGGCAAAATGGTTGTCTGCCGCAGTGCCGATGTCACTGTGCATTATCTAGGAAGCGATGCCGGCGCCACCCTCAAGCACTTCGAGCGCTACTACACGCCAGCCTTCTCCGCCGGGCCGACGCTCAATAGCCTTGTCGGTGCCAAGTCCATCCGTACCACGGCCCCCATCCGCATGGTCATCATGGCCTCACAGAGCCTCCGGTGCGCCGCCCTCGACGAGTTTGCCGACTGGAAGCGCCAGCAGGGCATGTTGGTCGACCTCATCTATCAAGCCAATGGCACTGCCGCAGCCACCACCGCTGCCACCCTGCAGCAGATGTATGACGAGGCCAGCAACGCCGCTCCCGCCCCCACCTACCTGCTCCTCGTGGGCGACATAGCGCAGTTGCCTCCGTTCCAGTCCAGTCTCACCTCGTCGACGGTTAATGCGCTGCGCAATTATGCAGGCCTTGATGCCGACCATGTCACCGACCTGTATTTTGCCTCATGGACTTCGGGCGACAAGTTGCCCGACTGCTATCAGGGTCGTTTCTCGGCCACCGATACCAGCACCCTGCGCGGCATTATTGAGAAGACCCTGTTCTACGAGCGCTACCAGTTCCCCGATGACAGCTACCTGGGCCGTGCCGCCTTGGTTTCAGGCTACGACAACGGTTACAACACAGACAACTACGACAACGCCTGGCGTTGCGCCGACCCCACGATGGACTATATCGCCTATTACTATGTCAATGCCGACAACGGCTACAACACCGTGTATTACTATAAGAATGACCCCAGCACGGCACCTGACGGCGTCACGGTGACGGGCAACAGCCAGTCGTCGACCGCCGCCTCCACCCTCCGCACCCGCTACAATAGCGGTCTCGGTTGGATAAACTACAGCGCCCACGGCGACTGGGACGGCTGGTACAAGCCTTCGCTCTCCATCTCGCATGCTAACCAGATGAGCAACACCGACAAGCCCTCCTTTATGATTGGCAGCTGCTGCCTGAGCAACAAGTTCGACAAGGGTGTCTGCCTCGGCGAAGCCCTCCTCCGCAGGGGCAACCGGGCCGGCGCAATCGGCTATGTCGGTGCCACCAACTCCACTTTCTGGGACGAAGACTTCTACTGGAGCGTCGGCGTGCGCAGCAATGTATCCCATTTTATGACACCCAACTATGACTCCAACCGCAAGGGCATGTACGACCGCCTGTTCCACACCCACGGCGAAGCCTTCAGCGAGCATGCCTACACCGCCGGACAGGTACTCAACGGAGGCAACATGTCCGTGCAGCGGGCAGTCGGCTCTGCCTGGTCTACCGCCGTGGCGGAATACTATTGGGAGATATACGAACTCATGGGCGACCCGAGCCTCCTGCCTTGGAACGGCACGGCTCAGGACCTCACCGCCTCGGCCGTCAATGTGGCCGGCGAGCTCACCGTCACTGCCGTCCCCTATGCCTATGTGGCCTTGGTGCAGGGCGACAATCACGACCTCGTCTCGTCAGCCTTTGCCGACGCCAGCGGCGTGGCTGTCCTATCGGCCCCGGCAACTGGCCTCGACGCCACCTACACCCTCAGCATCACTGCCCAGGGCTACAAGCCCTACCTCCATCCTTGCACGAGCGACCTCGTGGCCATCCCCCAGGTCGCCGAGGCCAAGACAATCTCCGTCAGCCCCAATCCCGCCAGCCGGGTGGCCGAGGTGAGAGGCGCCGGCTTGAAGAGTGTGGCCGTACTGAATATGGTGGGTCAGCAGTTGCAGACCGTCGCCGCTCAGGGTGACCGTTGCACCCTCGACCTGCAGGGCATCCCTGCCGGCCTCTACCTGCTCCGCATCCGGACCGCCGAGGGCACCAGTGTCAAGAAACTTGTCGTCAAGTGACAAGTCACCCCTCTCCAATCGGAGAGGGGCCGGGGTGAGGCTTTCTAGTAGCCCAATATCTTCAGCATCGACTTGTAGCTCTGCTCCTTGGCGAAGAGCTTGGTGACATATTCCCCGTTCTCGTCTTTGTCGATGATGACATGCTTCGGGGCGGGGATGAGGCAGTGCTGGATGCCGCCGTAGCCGCCGATGCTCTCCTGATAGGCGCCCGTGTGGAAAAAGCCTATATACAGCGGGTCGTCTTTCTGTAGCTTGGGCAGGAAAATGGCGTTGGCGTGGCTGTCGGCATTGTAGTAGTCCTCCGAGTCGCACGTCAGGCCGCCGAGGAACACTCGCTGGTACTCGCAGTCCCAGTGGTTGATGGGCAGCATGATGAAACGCTGGTTGATGCCCCAGGTGTCGGGCAGGGTGGTGATGAAACTCGAGTCAATCATGTACCACAGCTCGCGGTCGTTCTGCTGCTTCTGGTCCAGGATGCTGTAGAGGGTGGCACCGCTCTCGCCCACGGTGAACGAGCCGAACTCCGTGTATATGTCCGGCTCCTCCACTCCGCGTTGCGCGCAGATGTTCTTTATCTGGGCCAGTATCTCCTCAGCCATGTACTCGTAGTCGTAGTTCGACGCCAGGCTGACCTTCGACGGGAAGCCGCCGCCGATGTTCAGCGAGTCCAGGTCGGGACACACACGCTTCAAGTCGCAGTACACGTTCACGCACTTCGCCAGCTCGTTCCAGTAGTAGGCCGTGTCGCGGATGCCGGTATTGATGAAGAAGTGGAGCATCTTGAAGCGGAACTTCGGGTTGGGCTTGATTTCCTTCTCGTAGAACGACACGATGTCGTGGTAGCGGATGCCCAGGCGCGAGGTGTAGAAGTCGAACTTGGGCTCCTCTTCGGCGGCGATGCGGATGCCCAGCAGCATGGGTTCCGGGCACTCCGCGAGCGTCTGGTTCAGCGTGTAGAACTCGTTCTTGTTGTCCAGGATGGGTATCACATGACGGAATCCGTCGTTGAAGATGTCGACAATATTCTGTATGTACTGCTCCTTCTTGAAGCCGTTGCACACGATGGTTTTGTCCTTCTCGATGAGGCCTTGCGAGTGCAATTCCTGGATGAGGTTGATGTCGAATGCCGACGAAGTCTCGAGGTTGATGTCGTTCTTCAGGGCCTCTTCCAGCACAAACGAGAAGTGGTTGCTCTTGGTGCAGTAGCAGTAGTTGTACGACCCCTTGTAGTCCGTTTTGGCAATGGCCACATTGAACAGACGTTTCGCGCGCTGTATCTGCGAGCTGATTTTTGGCAGGTAGGTGATTTTCAACGGGGTGCCGTACTGCTTGATGATTTCCATCAAGGGAATGTCGTGGAAGTACAGCTCGCCGTCCTCAGTGCGGAATTCGTCCTGCGGAAAGTCGAAGGTCTGGTCAATCAGGTCGTAATATTTGTTTTTCATATCAACTAAATTGTTTAATTTACAAATATTTTGCCAATCCGACTCATCCGGATTGCGGCTGCAAATATACAACTAATTTGATTACATCGGCAAAAAATATTGAATTTTTTGGATTTTGATGCGGTTTTGTCCCGGAGCGCCCCTCGGCCGCCTCCGGAATTCTCCCGACCGGCTCCCGACATCCTCTACCATTTTAACGGTAGTATTACGCTAGTATTACGGTAGTATTACGCTTTTAAAGCGTAATACTACCGTAATACTAGCGTAATACTACCGTTAAAATGGCGGAGGAAGTGGGATGGTGATGGCCGATGGAGAGGGGAAAATATTTTTCGGAATCTGTGGCGGCATGTGCGGATTATTTCGTATCTTTGTGGTGCGCTGCCGAGGGGTGGCGTGAATGCAAATAGTTGAAAACCAGAAAAAGAAAGAATAATGGCACTGAAAAGAGTGATGGTATTGACCGGCGGAGGCGACTGTCCGGGCCTCAATGCGGTGATTCGCGGCATCGTGAAGCGTGCCGCGCAGACACCGGACTGGGAGGTCATCGGATGCGTCGAGTCGTTCAACGGTGTGTTGCATGAGCCCACCGAGATTGTGGAACTTACGGAGAAGACGGTCGAAGGTCTTCAAATTCAAGGCGGCACCATACTGGGTACCACCAACAAGGGTGGCCCCTTTGCCTGGCCGGTGAAGCAGTCGGACGGCACGTGGACCACGGTGGACCGCTCGGACGAGATGCTGCGCAAGCTGCAGTATATGGGTGTCGATGCGGTAATCAACATCGGTGGCGACGGCAGCCAGCGCATCTCCCTGGGGCTTGCCAAGAAGGGTCTCAATATCGTCGGGGTGCCCAAGACCATCGACAACGACCTGTCGATGACCGACTACACCTTCGGCTTCCAGACGGCCGTGCAGATATGCACCGACGCCATCGACAAGCTGGTGACCACGGCGGCCTCGCACAACCGCGTGTTCATCCTCGAGGTGATGGGGCGCGACGCGGGTTGGATAGCCCTCCACAGCGCCATCGCCGGCGGGGCCGACGTGTGCCTCATCCCCGAGATACCTTACGACATACAGAAGGTCAAGGCCAAAGTCGAGCAGCGCTACAACAAGCGTCACGGCTACTGCATCATCGTGGTGGCCGAAGGGGCGATGCCGAAAGGCGGCAGCGTGACCGGTACCGAGACAGGTGAAGTGGGTTACCAACATGTGAAGTTGGGCGGCGTGGGCGAGCAGCTGGCAGCCGACTTGAAGGCCGCGGGTGTGGAGCACGACATACGCTACACCATCCTCGGCCACCTGCAGCGCGGCGGCACCCCGATTGCCTTCGACCGCGTGCTGGCCACCGAGTTCGGCGTGCGTGCCATGGAGTTTGTCATGGAGGGCCGCTTCGGCCAGATGGTGGCCTACCATCATCCCGACATCGTCGGGGTGAGCCTCGAGGAGGCTGTGCGCGAGCAGAATCTAGTGGCTCCCGACAGCCGTCTTGTGCACACCGCCAAGGGCGTCGGCATCGAGTTCGGCGACTGACCGTAAAGTTTTATTAAACTTTATTTGCCGCGAAAGCAAAAAAGGTGTATATTTGCATCCTGTGCATCGGGTGGCATACGGTGCACAATCGACAAGATGCCAAATGATTGAAGCATATATAATATAACAAATGGAATCCAAAAAGATAAAATCAGCCCTCGTGTCGGTCTTCTATAAGGACGGCCTGGAGGACATCGTTCGCGCCCTCGACGCCCAGGGGGTCACCATCTACTCGACGGGCGGCACACAGAAGTTCATCGAAGGCCTCGGCATCAAGCCTGTGGCGGTGGAGAGCCTCACGGGCTATCCCTCTATCCTTGGCGGCCGCGTGAAGACACTGCACCCCAAGGTGTTTGGCGGCATACTGGCCCGCCGCGAAAACGAGGGCGACAAGGCCCAGCTGGCGCAGTACGAGATACCGGAGATAGACCTGGTCATCGTCGACCTCTATCCCTTCGAGCAGACCGTGGCCAGCGGCGCGTCGGAGGAAGACATCATCGAGAAGATAGACATCGGCGGCATCAGCCTCATCCGTGGCGCCGCCAAGAACTATAACGACGTGGTCATCGTGCCCGCCGTCGACTACTACCGTGAGTTCCTCGACCTCTACCGTGCCCAGGACGGCAGCACCACCCTGGAGCAGCGCCGTCGCTTCGCCTCCTACGCCTTCAAGGTGAGTAGCCACTACGACACGGCTATCTACAACCACTTCAACGGCACCTACTCGCTGCGCTATGGCGAGAACCCTCACCAGAAGGGTGTCTTCTATGGTGACCTGGAGGGCTGCTTCGACAAGCTGAACGGCAAGGAAATCAGCTACAACAACCTGGGCGACATCGACGCCGCCTGCGCCCTCATCGACGACTTCCACGGCCAGACGGCTTTCGCCATCCTCAAGCATAACAACGCCTGCGGCACCGCCATACGGCCCACGCTGCTCGAGGCCTGGAAGGACGCCCTGGCCGGCGACCCGGTCAGTGCCTTCGGCGGGGTGCTCATCACCAACCAGAAGGTGACCAAGGAGGTGGCCGACGAGATGCACAAGATATTCTTCGAGGTCTGCATAGCCCCCGATTACGACGCCGACGCCCTCGAGGTGCTGCGTGGCAAGAAGAACCGTATCATCCTGCGGCGCAAGGCCTTCAAGATGGCTGACCCGATGATGCGTACCGTTCTCAACGGCGTGCTGGTGCAGGACCGCGACACAGTGGTGCCCACGGCCGAGGAGATGCAGAAGAGCGTCACCTCGACACCCATCACCCCCTCGCAGGCCGAGGACCTGGCCTTCGCCACCATACTGGTGAAACACACCAAGAGCAACGCCATCGTGCTGGCCAAGGACCGTCAGCTCTACGCCAGCGGCACGGGCCAGACCAGCCGTGTGGACGCCCTGCGCCAAGCCATTGCCAAGGCCAAGAGCTTCGGCTTCGACCTCAACGGTGCCGTCATGGCCAGCGACGCTTTCTTCCCCTTCCCCGACTGCGTGGAGATAGCCCACGAGGCCGGCATCGTGGCCGTGGCCCATCCGGGTGGCTCCATCCACGACCAGGACAGCATCGACTACTGCGAACAGCACCACATGGGTATGGCCATCACGGGGAAACGTCATTTTAAACACTAAGCAATATGGGACTCTTATCATTCTTCAACCGCGAGGTGGCAATGGACCTCGGCACCGCTAACTCCATTGTCATATATAACGACCAGGTCGTCATCGACGAGCCTTCCATTGTTGCCTACGACCGCAACAACAACAAGATTATTGCTGTGGGCAAGAAGGCCCAGCTGATGGACGGCAAGACCGACCGCAACGTGGAGACCATCCGCCCGCTGCGCGGTGGCGTCATCGCCGACTTCGAGATGGCGCAGCACCTCATCCGCGAGCTCATCGGCATGACCAGCGTCAACCGCTCGTTCCTGCCGCCGTCGCTGCGCATGGTCATCTGCATCCCCAGCGGCATCACCAACGTGGAGGAGCGTGCCGTGCGCGAAAGCGCCGAACAGGCCGGGGCCAAGGAGATACGCATGATTCACGAGCCCATGGCCGCCGCCATCGGTATCGGCATCGACGTGCTGCAGCCCGAGGGCCACATGGTGGTCGACATCGGAGGCGGTACGGCCGAGATAGCCGTCATCTCGCTGGGCGGTATCGTGTGCAACAACTCCATCCGCATCGCCGGCGACGTGTTCAACGACAATGTGGTGGACTACATGAAGCGCCAGCACAACATGATTATCGGTGTGCGCACTGCCGAGCAGGTGAAGATTCACGTGGGTGCCGCCGTGAGCGAACTGGCCGACCCGCCCGAGGACTACCGCACCACGGGCCGCGACCTGCTCACCGGTCTGCCCAAGGAGATAAGCGTCAACTACAAGGAGATTGCCCATGCTCTCGACAAGAGTATCGCCAGCATCGAGCAGGCCATCCTCGACACCCTGGCCGCCACGCCTCCCGAACTGGCCGCCGATATCTACAAGACCGGCATCTATCTGGCCGGCGGCGGCGCATTGCTTCGCGGCCTGGACCAGCGTGTTAGCAGCAAGACCAAGCTGCAGGTGCACATTGCCGACGACCCCCTGCGCGCCGTGGCCCGCGGCACGGGCATCGCCCTGAAGAACTTCAACAAGTTCTCCTTCCTCATTCGCTAGGGGAAGTCGAGGGTTGAAAGGTAAAAGGTTATAGGGTTGGCGTTGATGCACAGCCCTATAACCTTTAATCATAGGCCAGAAGCGGTCGGGTTTTATCCCCCTGTTTTTCTGCTGTTCTTTTACTGTTCTTTTACTTTTCTAAAAGAACAGGAGGTGAATTGTTTGTATATGAGTGGGATATGGATGGTTGGCGAGGGGCTAATAGTTGGAGACGATGGCCTGCAGGATGCGGGTCAGCAGGGTGGAGGCCTCCTGGCCGCTGCACGAGTGCCCGTTGCTGACGATGGCGAAGGTGAGCGTCTCGCCGCCGGTGACGATGTATCCGGCGTAGGCCTTCACGCCGTCCATAGTGCCCGACTTGACATAGACGGCGACCCCGGCGGGCAATGCCGGCAGCAGGTTCCTGGCGGTGCCGTTCTCGCCTGCTTGAGCGAGGGTGGCCAGGAAGCTCTCGAAGAAAGGCTCCTTGCTGACGGCCGTCAGGTAGCGGCATAGGAAGTCGGTCGTCACGCGGTTCAGGCGCGAGAGCCCGCTTCCGTCGGCAATGCGGATGCCGTCGGTGGACAGCCCTTTGCCGGTCAGGTAGTCCATCACCGCTTTGGCACCGTTGTCGAAGGTTCCCAGGTGGTATTGCTTGTAGCCGAGGTACTTGAAGATGCTCTCGGCATAGATGTTGTTCGAGGTGCGGTTGGTGTACTGTGCAAGGGTGGCGTAGGGGATGCTGTTGAAGTCCATGACGGCGCGCAGGCTGTCGGGCATGGCGCTTATTTCGCGAGCGCCCAGGCTGACGCTGATGCCGCGGGTGCGAAGGTAGGAAGCAAAGAGGTCGGCACAGGTGCGGGCGGGGTTTGGCAAGGCGGCGCGCACGCTGAATTCCTTCTTGCCCATCGGCACGGTGCCGGTGTAGAGCCTCTGGGGACTGTCGGGAGCCCCATAGACGATGACGTTGTCGCCCGAGCCGGCGGCCCCCGTGGTCACGGTGCAGGTCTCCATCAGCTCGAGAGCTTTCGGGGTTGTGCGGGCCACGGTCGCCGCCCGGCCTACCTGCGCCCCGGGGGTGAAGTGCACGAAGTACATGTTCTCGTGGAAGTTCAGTCCGCTCACGCCGGCCCCGTAGTAGTTGCCCACGTCGCCCCACTGCCAGCTGTCGTGCAGCCGTTGGTCGTCGAAGATGCGGGTGTGGTAGCAGATGCCTCCGTCGATGCGGCGCACACCGCGTTTGCGCAGGGCCGAGGTCCACTGGGCGAAGAGGGTGTCGAGGGTGGTCTGGCGGTAGCGGTAGGAGCCCAGCAGCGGGTCGCCGCCGCCGGTGATGTAGAGGTCGCCGTGCAGCACCCCGTCGCGGTCCACCTCGCCGCGCATGGTCAGCCGGGTGGTGAACCGGAAGTCGGTCCCCAGCAGGGCGAAGCCTGCTCCGGTGGTGAGCAGTTTCTCCACCGAGGCGGGCGTCACCGACCGTTGGTCGTCGTAGCCATACAGCCGTTGGCCGGTGCTGGCGCTATAGATGCTCACGCTCAGCGTGGCATGTTTCATGCCCGTCTCCTGTGCCACCTGACGCACTATGCGGTCCACTTCGGCGGTCGGTTGGGCTCCGACGGCGAGCGGAAGGAGGCAGAGGAGAAGGAGGGCTGCTGGCAGGTGTCTCATCGGTCGAGGCTTTGGTTGATGGTGTCGATTTGGTCGAGCAAGGCGTCGCGGCCATAGCCGGTGAGCGACGAGGTGAGCAGTATCGGCGGCAGCTCCTCCCACAGCTTGCCCAGTTCCTGCTTCATCAGTTTGACGTTGCCCATCACCTCGCGCTGCTTCTCCTTGTCGATTTTGGTATAGACGAGGGTCAGCGGCACTCCGTTCTGGCCAAGGAAATTGATGAATTCCAGGTCGATGCGCTGGGGTGGGATGCGGCTGTCGATGAGTACGTAGGTGTTGATGAGTGCCTCGCGGTGCAGGAAGTAGTCGCGAATCATCTGGCTGAATCCCTCGCGGGCGCTCTTCGAGGTGCGGGCATAGCCGTAGCCCGGCAAGTCGACCAGATACCATTCCTCGTTGATGAGGAAGTGATTAATCAGCTGCGTCTTGCCGGGGCGTCCACTGGTCTTGGCCAGTCCTTTGACGCCGGTGAGCATGTTGATAAGCGACGATTTGCCCACATTGCTGCGACCGATGAAGGCGTACTCCGGACGCCCGTCCTGCGGGCATTTGCGCCAGTTGGGGCTGCTGATGGCAAATTGGGCGTTTTTGATAATCATTGTTCCCGAGGTTGACGTGGCGACGAGTTCTTCTTGATGCTCTTTATCTCCTTCTTGAGTTTGCGGGCCTTCTCGCGCAGCTCTTCGCGCTGGCGCTGCAGGTTCTTCAGGGCGCTCAGCTCGCGCAGTTCGGCGTTCTCTTCCTCGCTGCTTTTGTGCCACCAGGGAAGACGGCGCATGTTGACGTGGAACAGGCGTTTGCGGTCCAGTTTGAAGTTCTTTTCCTTGTAGCTCTCGATGTGGCGCACGCGCTTGTCGGCGTTGATGTCCTTGAGGGTGATGAGGATGCCTATGCCGTTGGTGCCCGGCAGCCCGTGGTCGGGACAGGTGCCGAAGTAGCGCATGGTGTTGCTGAGGTTCATATAGGCGTTCACCAGAGGCGGCACCGTGCATCCGCGCTCCCGCACGGCATGCAGCAGTATCTGGTAGTCCTCCTTGTAGTTGCGCCCGACGAAGATTTTCTCCAGGTGGTTGTAGTCCATCTGGATACGAGTGGGGTGGAACGGCCACATCAGCCCGTCGGGGTCGGGGAAGTACTTCTTGTAGAAGAATAGCATCAGGTCGCGTGCCTCGCTGTCCATCGAGTCGTAGATGGTGATTTTGCCCAGGAAATAGCGTGTCTCCGGTATCTCCAGCACCAAGGCGCCGATGCCGTCCCACAGGTTGTCGAGCGAATAGAGCCCTTTGTGAACGTCGTTGCTCGGCTGGTAGGCTGGTTGCACGAAGGCGCGTCCGAGCTCGACGGTGTAAGGCAGGTAGTTGTCGAGGAACTCCTGGCTGAACTGGTAGTGCTCGGCCGTGGGGGTCATAAAGCTCCCGTCGGGTCGTTCCATCATGGTGCTCCCGTGGTTGAAACGGTAGCCTCCCATGATTTCCTCGTCCTCCGTGTTCCACACGAAGAGCTGCTTGCAGCAGTAGGGGTCGGGGAGGGTGTCGTATTCATCGATATCCACTTCCTTGCCTGTGCCGCCCCCGTCGGTGGCAAAGCTCAGTTCGCGCAGGCGGCCTATCTCGCGCATGATGTTGGGCGAGAGGTGAGCCGTGGTGATGTATATCTCTTTGTTCCCGCGGTTGGTCTTGCGCAGGAAGTGTTTTTGCTTCAGCTCTTTCTTGATAAGTTCCCTGTCGACGGGCGGGGCAATGTAACTTAAGTCGGTCATGCTTCAAAAACGGCTTCTGGGTTGTCTTTCAGTTGATATACGTGTTCCTTCACCAGCTGGGCCCATTCGGCGGCGGTGTGGCGCTGGTCGAAGGTTTGCCAGGGGATGGCGTGTCCGAAGGTGATGGTGAATGTCTTGCCTCGTTGGGCATACATCTCGGAGGGAAGCAGCGCCATCTCGAAATTGAATTTGATGCCCAGCCATTTGCGTAGGTTTGCAAGCCGATAGAAACGCATGCGGTTGCGTGCATCGGTGTACACGGGCACCACATCGCGCTTGTAGCGCACGGCTTTCTTGATAAAGGTGGCCTTCCATTCGAGGTCCTTTATTTCGCGTCCTTTGCCCGGAGCCGCCACGCGCTGCAGGCGTGAACAGAGCCCCGCCGGGAAGTAGAGCAGCGTGTTCTCGCCGGCAAATGCCTCTTCCAGGCTTGCCAGCGCCTTGGTCTTGTTCACTTTGTCGATGGGGTAGAACAGCTCCCGCAGGCCCGGCAGGTAGAGCAGGAAGTCGTTCACGGGGAAGCGGATGTCCTTGCGTACACGTCCCACGGCACCCATCAGCGCCAACCCGTCGGGACCGCCCAACGGGTGGTTGCCCACCACCATGGGGTAGCCCTCGGTGGGGATATTCTCTTCGCCGACGCTGCGCACGGTGACGTTCAAGTCCTGCGGGTCGTTGCCCTCCATGAACTTGTGTACGAAATCCAACCCGAAGTACTCGCGGTTGCAGTATATGCCTTGGTTAATCTCCGGAATGTGCAGCAGGCGCTCTGCCAGCTTGACAATCAATCGGGGGACTTTTACCTTCTTTGAGGCCAGTATCTTCTCTAAATCAATGAATTTCTCGCCAATGGCTTCGCTTCTCGCATCCATAGTCCATCAGTTTTTCCGACTGCAAAGATACATAATTATTCGCATATGCGCCTAACTTATTTATCAATAATATCAACACCCGTCTGTTGTAAAAATCCGGGAGGGGAATTTGAATCCCCTCCCGGATTGGAACTTTGTCTTTGTGGGATTACTCCTCCGGGGCGAACATGGGGTCCCAGGCGGGGAGCATGACGGGTTTCTGGTCCATCATGGCGCGGATGTTGGCGGGGATGTATTTCTCCTCCAGAACCACGCGGAACATGTACTCGTTGAACCAGTCGTTGGTCATAATCAGGTTGCCCTGCCAGCCGTAGTTGGGACCCCAGCTGTTCTCGACCATCCATTTCAGTGGCTTGCCGTCCTTGTCGAGGTCGACGGCGCAGAGGGTCATGGCATGGCTCGAACCGCTGGCGAAGGTGCTCACACGCTGTTTCTTATTCATGCCGAAGGTGGTGCCCATCAGGCTCTCGTAGTCATAGTTGTTCATATCCATCAGACCGTTGTCGCGGTTGAGAAACTTGCCCACGTCGCAGCTGAAGTACATCATCGTGCTGTCCTTGATGGAGGCGATACACATCGGGGCGATGTCCTCCATGGGCAGGTTCAGGTAGCGCCAGTTCTGGCCGTCGTAGACGTGGCGGTCGTACTGGATTTCGTACACTTTGTAGTACTCGCGCGTGGGGTCGTTCATCACCATGTAGTACTTCGAGAAGTCGGTCTTGGCGAATTTCTCGTAGAACTCCTTGGGGGTGTAGGTGGCGGTCTCCACAATCTCGCCCTTGGTGTCCTTCTGCTGCCAGGTGAACTGCGCGGGAGGCTCACCCATGGTGAGGGCCAGCATGCGGTAGATGGTGCCGAGCATCTCGGTCTTCTTGGCCTGGAGTTTCTGCGGGGTCATGCCCTTCTGGGCGGCCATCTCGCGCAGTTGCAGACCGTCCTCGCGCAGCTTGAGGGCGATGAGGTTGCTGATGGCCGAGGTGTTGTTGGTGTTGTAGGTCTCAGGCATCACGTCGGCCGGCACAAGACCATATTTGTCGATGAGGTTGGCCACGCCGGTGAACTGGCCACCGTCGCCGATGGGGTTCTTGAAGAGCCATTCTACCTCTTGGTCGTTCATGGGCTTCTTGTAGGTGTCTATCACAGCCTGCAGGAAGAGGTTGCTTTTTTCCAGCTGGTCGTAGAAGAAGAGGTAGGCCTGCGAGAACTGGAAGTCGGCGGGCAGGTTGTGCTTGCGGATAGCCTGGTTGCGGAGCACGTTCATGCCGGTGAACATCCAGCAGCGGCCGCTGCTCTTCTGGTCGGTGACGGCCTTGCTGACCACGCGGTGTGAGAAGTGAGAGTCGAACTTGGTGGCGTTCTCGTAGTTCATGGCCAGTTTGGTGGGGCTTTGGGTGACGAGGATGTTACGCAACGCCTTGTCCGAGGCCGAGCCGCCAAACGAGCCCTTCATCTGTTGCAGCATCTCGGTGCTGATGCCGCCGTTATCCTGCTGTGCAGGCTGTCTCTTCTGAGCCATGGCGCCGCCGCATACCAGCAGGGCGCCGAGGGCTAATGCTATGTATCTTGTCTTCATATCGTGTTGTAATTTTTTGCGTCTTTCGCGGTGCAAAGATACGATTTTTTTCTGACATATTGGAAAATATGTGTATTTTTGCCGCCGAAACAACATTAATATTGTACGATATGAAACATTGCAAAACCCTTATGGCAGCTGCCATGGCGCTATTGTTCTTCTCTTGTGGCAAGCCGGACGACACCCCTCTAAACGACACCACACCCACCGTGGAAGAGCCAGCCGACAACATCTACCAGTTCAAAGTGCTCGACGGGCAGGGCGACAGCGTGTCGCTTTCGTTGTACGAGGGACAGGTGCTGCTGGTGGTCAACACCGCCACCCAGTGCGGCTACACACCTCAGTATGATGACCTTGAGCGCATCTATGAGACCTATCGCGACCAAGGCTTCACCATCCTCGACTTTCCCTGCAACCAGTTCAACGGACAGGCTCCGGGCTCCTACGACCAGATTCACGACTACTGCACCGACAACTACCATATCACCTTCCCCCAGTTTGCCAAACTCAATGTCAACGGCGCCAACGCCTCGCCCCTCTACGTGTGGCTCAAGGAAAAGAAGCCCGGCGACATACAGTGGAACTTCACCAAGTTCCTCATCGACCGCGAGGGCAACGTGGTGAGCCGCTTCGAGCCCAATTCCAACATGACGGCCATGGAAAACGCCATCCGCAACCAGCTTTGATGCAAAAGAAAAATTTATCAATACATAAATACAGATGAAACATTTTAAAATCCTTATGCTGGCCGCCGCGGCATTGATGCTCTTCGGCGCCTGCAAGCAGAAGACCGAGGCTCCCGTGGAGCAGGACACCGACAACATCTACCAGTTCACCGTCCTCGACGGCAGTCTCAATCCCGTCAACCTCGCCGACTACCACGGCAAGGTGCTGCTGGTGGTCAACACCGCCACCGAGTGCGGCTTCACCCCGCAGTATGAGGAACTGCAGGCCCTCTACGACCGCTACCACGTCCGTGGCCTGGAAATCCTCGACTTCCCCTGCAACCAGTTCGGCGCCCAGGCCCCCGGCAGCAATGAGGAAATCCACGCCTTCTGCACCGGCACCTACGACGTGGCCTTCCCACAGATGAACAAAATCGACGTGAACGGCGACAGCGCCGCCGCCATCTTCTCCTGGCTCAAGGCGCAGGCCCCCTTCGGCGGCTTCGACACCACCGACCCGCGCGGTGCCTACCTCGACCGCATGTTCCGCGCTCAAGACAGCCTCTACGACCAGAACCCCGACATCAAGTGGAACTTCACCAAGTTCCTTGTCGACCGCCAGGGCAACGTCGTCCGCCGCTTCGAGCCCACCGACCCGATGGCCGCCGTGGCCGAAGCAGTGTCAGCACTATTGTAAGAACGGCGAATTACTCGAAATTCTCGAAGCTACGCAAATCATTTTAGGCGAATTACTCGAATGTACACACCGATACAATTCGAGTAATTCGCTTGTTATTATGCTTGCGTAACTTCGGAAAATTCGACTAATTCGCCGTTAAAAACAGCGTTCATGCCGTGACAAAAAGTAGAAAACCCCGCCCGATTGGGCGGGGTTTCTAGATCTAAAAATCTAAAACAAATTACCTTTTTTTCTCTTTTTCTTTCTCCCCGCTTCGCGGTAATCCGGAAATCCATTGCACTGGATTTATGGATTACGCCGCAGGCGGGAGGTAAACCTTACTCGGCCTTCTTGGCCCTCCGGGTACTTCAAGCAGCCCGATTTACTCGGCCTTCTTGGCGTACTTCTTGTACTTCGACATGAACTTGTCGACGCGACCGGCGGTGTCAACCAGTTTCAGCTTGCCGGTGAAGAAGGGGTGCGAGGTGTTCGAGATTTCGAGTTTCACCACGGGGTACTCCTTGCCATCGGTATAGATGACGGTCTCTTTGGTGTTGGCACAGCTCTTGGTGAGGATCATATTGTCGTTCGACATGTCTTTGAACACCACGAGGCGGTAGTTTTCGGGATGGATTCCTTTTTTCATTTTCTGTGTTTTTGCCGTCTAACCCGTTTATTGTTAGACGATTGTTTATATTCCGTTGATTATTTTCGTGCTGCAAAGATACAACTATTTCTGAAACTGGCAAAATATTTTTTCACTCAGCCCCCCCTCTTTTCTGGTGGGTGTTCGTTTGCTGTTTTCCTGCCGTTCTTTTACTGTTCTTTTAGAAAAGTAAAAGAACAAGGGTTAAATCATTGTAAATCAATGGTGGATTTTTACAATTCCGTTGAACGGGCAGGCGAGCTGGCAGAGGTCGCAGCCCTGGGTGTAGCCGCGGGTGTCGACGTCGGGTGGCAGGGGGCGCTGTTGGTGGGTGGTGTAGTAGGCCGTGCAGCGGCGCACGTCGAGCATGGGAGGCCCGTCGGGGGCGAGGGCATGGTTGGGACAGGCGTCGACGCAGCGGTGGCAGCGGGTGCAGCGGTCACCGACCTCCGTCCTCCGTTCTCCGTTCTCCATTCTCCGTTCTTCACTCTCCACTTCCTCGGTGGTGACTATCTCGCCCAGGTTGACCCACGTGCCCCAGCGGGGGGTGATGAGGAGCGTGTGGCGACCTATCCAGCCGAGGCCCGCGCGGGCGGCCCAATGCTTGTCGCTGATGGGGACGGTGTCGCAACACACCTTGCCGTCGATGCCCAGCCGTTCGCGGAGGGCGAAGAGCATGGCCTTGACCACGGAGTGGTACTCGCGGTGCTGGGCGTAGGCGGCCACGCCGTCGGTCCGCTGCGGGTCGGGCGGCCCGTAGGCGCTGACGCAGCAGATGACACTCTTGGCGCCGGGGACGAGGAGGCGGGGGTCGAGCCGCATCTCCACGTTGCGTTCCATGTAGCCGAGGTCGCCGTGCCAGCCTTGGCGGAGCCACTCGCGCAGGGGGTACTCGTCGTCGGTGAGGGCGTCGGCGCGGGCCACGCTGCAGTCGTCGAATCCCACGGCCAGGGCGGCCTGCTTTATGTCGTCGAGGCTAAGCATTGTTTTTAGTAACGGCGAATTATTCTAATTTTACGAAGCTACGCAGGTCAATTTAAGGCGAATTACTCGAAGCTGGCGCAGCAATTCGAGTTATTGGCTCTTATTTGTTTTGCGCAAGCAATTCGTTTAATTCGAGTAATTCGCCGTTATTACAGGTTATTCGCCGTTGTACTTCGCTTTCTTCGAGCCTTCGTAGAGCTCGAATTTGAGGAAGCGGCAGTCGAGGGAGCCGTTCTGCACGGGTATTTTCTTCGAGGGGTGGAGGCCGATGTGCTTCATGGCCTCGAAGTCGCTGGTGATGAGCCACACCTCGCAGTCTTTACCGTAGCGCTGCTTGAAGGTGTCGCCCAGCTTCTCGTACATGGCGTTGAGGTCCTCCACCTTGATGCGCTCGCCGTAGGGTGGGTTGGTGACGATGAGGGTGCGCCCCTCGGGCGGCTCCTGGTCGGCGAAGTCGCCGATGTGGAGCATCACGTCGTGGTGCAGCTTGGTGTACTCCAGATTCTTCTCGCACTGCTGGATGACTTGCTCGTCGATGTCGTTGCCCCATATCTCGCCCTCGAAGTCGATGCTGCCTATCTTGCGGTCCTCTTCGGCCTTGACGCTCTTCCACTCGCCCAGGTTGAACTCTTTCCAACGCATGAAACCGAAGTTGTTGCCCCGGTAGTACTGGGCGGGGATGCAGTTGGCCATCATGGCGGCCTCGATGAGGAGGGTGCCTGAGCCGCACATGGGGTCGTAGAAGTTGGTGGTGCAATCCCAGCCGGCCAGTTTGAGCAGGCCGGCGGCGAGCACCTCGTTGATGGGTGCCACGCCGACCCCCTGGCGGTAGCCGCGCTTGTGGAGCGAGTCGCCGCTGGAGTTCATCAGCAGGGTGACGTGGTTGTCGCGGATGTGCAGGTTGAACTTGTAGTCGGGTTGCTCGGTGTCGATGGAGGGGCGCTTGCCGAAGTTGCGGCGGAAGCGGTCGACGATGGCGTCCTTGGTCTTGAGGGCGGCATAGTAGGAGTGGGTGAACACCTCGCCGCTGGTGGTGGAGTCAATCATAAAGGTGCCGTCGCAGTCCAGTATCTTCTCCCACCGTATCTTGTACACCTGGTCGTAGAGCTCCTGGTCGTTGTTGGCCTCGAATTCGGCGAAGGGCTTGAGGACGGCCAGCGCCGTGCGGCAGCAGTAGTTGACGCGGTAGAGCAGGCGCATGTCGCCCTCGAACTCGACGGCGCGGGTGAGCGGCGTCACGTTCTCGGCCCCCAGAGCCGTCAGCTCGTCGGCCAGCACCTCCTCGAGGTTGACCATCGTCTTGGCCACCATCTTGAACTTCTCACGCGGTGACGGGGTCCCCGTCACCACTTTCCCGTGTTCTTTCTGTATTATCATTGTGCAGGTTTTGTATTCTTTGTTTGAACTCGCGTCGCGAGTCGTGGTTTTTCTTGATGATAGTGCCGTTGTAGATGCTGATGTTCAGCTCGTAGCCCACCAGCAGCACGATGCAGTTGAAGTAAATCCAGAACATCACCATCAGCAGGGTGCCGATGGAGCCGTAGAGCAGGTTGTAGCGGCTGAAGTTGCCCAGGTAGATGCCCAGCGCCCAGCTGAGCACAAGGAACATGGCCGTGGCCAGCACGCTCCCCGCCGAGAAGAAGCCCACGCGCTGCTTCTTCACCGGCGCCCAGTAGTAGATGAGCGACACCACCGTCAGGATGGCCGCGATAATCAGCAGCCACCGCCCCAGGTTGAACATCAGCGTGTTGGCCTTGCTGAAGGTGAGCCACCCCTGGGCGTAGATGAGCTGCAGGAGCAGCTTGTGCCCCATCATCAGGGCTATCGTCAGCACCAGGAGCACATAGATGAGGAACACCAGCATGATGCTCAGCAGGTAGCGTTGCACGTAGGGGCGCTTCTCCACGCTGCGGTTGGCGAAGTTGAGGCTCGAGATGACACCCATCAGGCCATTGGCCGCCAGGATGACCGACGAGACAAAGCCAATCGACAGCAGCGTGCTGTGGCGGTGACCCATCACGTCGTTGACGGTGTTCGACAGCGGCCCCATCACCTTGGCCGGGACGATGGTGCCCAGCTCGCCGAGCAACTCGTCCTGTATGCCGTCGACGGGGAAATAAGCCACCAGAGTGAAGAAGAATATCAACAACGGGGGCAGCGCGGTCATAAAGCTGTAGGCCAGCCCCTTGGCCCGCTGGTTGATGTCGCCGTTGAAGATGCTTCGCAGGAAGAAGCGCAGCACGTCGTAGAGGGGCACCCCCTGGCTGCCTGCCAGCGAGAAATGCTGCAGGAAGTAGAGCGTCGACCGCACCGGGCGCCAGTAGAGCACCTTGCGGCGGAAGCCTCTCAGCTTCACGAGGGCCAGCCGGACGTATGCCTTCAGATTCTTCACTTCTTCACGAGCGATATGTCGAGGCTCTTGATGTGGTGGGTCAGGGCGCCCACGGAGATGAAGTCGACCCCCGTCTCGGCGTAGGGGCGGAGGGTCTGGTCGGTGATGCCGCCGCTGGCCTCGGTCTCGTAGCGCACGGGCCAGGCCTTGATGCGGCGCACGGCCTCGCCGAGGGTGGCGAGGTCGAAGTTGTCGAGCATGATGCGGTCCACGCCGCCGTGGTCCAGCACGCGCTGCAGCTCGTCGAGGTCGCGCACCTCGATTTCAATCTTCAGCGCCTTGCCCTTGTCCTTCAGGTACTGGTGCGTGCGGTCGATGGCAGCCTCGATGCCGCCGGCAAAGTCGATGTGGTTGTCCTTGAGCATCACCATGTCGTAGAGGCCTATGCGGTGGTTGGTGCCGCCGCCGCAGGCCACGGCATACTTCTCCAGCAGCCGCATGTTGGGGGTCGTCTTGCGGGTGTCGAGCAGCCGGGTCTCCAGCCCGTCCAGCATCTGCACCATGCGGTGGGTCTCGGTGGCGATGCCCGAGAGGCGCTGCATGAAGTTGAGCGCCGTGCGCTCGGCGGTGAGGATGCTGCCGCTGTGCCCCTCGACGGTCATCAGCACGTCGCCCTTGGCCACGCGGTCGCCGTCGTGCTTCAGGAGGGTGACCCGCAGCGTGCTGTCGACCAGGTGGAACACCCGTTCGCCCACCTCGGCGCCGCAGAGGATGCCCTCCTGCTTGGCCACCATCTTGGCCGTGCCCTCGGCCGTGGGCGGAATGCACGCCAGCGTGGAGTGGTCGCCGTCGCCCACATCCTCGCGCAAGGCCGATTTTATCAACTCGTCAAGGTTCTCAATCTGTATCATAACTGTCTGGCTATTTTGAATATACACCAATACCTCGGGCCTCCTGCGGGGCCCGGTTCAATCTGCAAATATACGCTTTTTTTTTGAATTGTGGCCCCTGTCGCCAAAAATCGCCCGCCGGTGCTCCCCGTCCCCCTCCCGCCGACCCCCTACATCCTCCGCCATTTTTACGGTAGTATTACGCTAGTATTACGGTAGTATTACGCTTTTAAACCGTAATACTACCGTAATACTAGCGTAATACTACCGTAAAAATGGCGGAGGCGACAGGGGAGGGAGGAGGGGTGCAGGGCGGCGGTATCGGACGAAAAAATGCATTTTCTTTCTCATATATAAAAAAAATTTTGTAATTTTGCCGTTTTGAAGCATGGAATGTATAACTGCCATGTGGCTCTCTTTCAAAGAGGAAAGGGCCTGATGGCATAGAAAGAAGTATATGCAGATAGCAATCGCAGGCAATATAGGAGCAGGGAAGACGGAGCTGACCAAGCTGCTGTCGCGCCACTATGGCTACCGCGCCATCTACGGGCCGACGGAGGAGAACCCCTACCTCAACAGTTTCTATGAGGACATGCGCCGCTGGTCATTCAACATGATGGTGCACACGCTCTATGCCAACATCAAGCAGCTGGCCGAGCTGCAGGCGGCCGGGGTGGACTTCATCCGCGACCGCTCGCTCTACGACGACGCGGCCATCTTCGCCCCCAACCTGCAGAACATGGGGCTGATGACCACCCGCGACCTGACCACCTACACCAAGCTCTTCGAGATGACCTATTCGCTGCTGCCCAAGCCCGACCTGCTCATCTATGTGCGCGCCGACGTGCCCACGCTGATACGCCACATACAGAAGCGCGGCCGCGAGCTGGAAAGCAGCATCCGCCTCGACTACCTCACCAACCTCAACAACCGCTACGAGCAGTGGGCCGAGCAGTACGAGGGCAAGATGCTGGTGGTCGACACCGACGAGCTCGACTTTGTGGAGCGTCGCGAGGACCTGGGCCACATCATAGAGAAGATTGACGCCGAGTTCAACAGCCTGTTCGCTTCACACGGAGAGGAGGTGGCGCAATGAAGGTGCTGGCAATCATTCCGGCGCGCTATGCGTCGACGCGCTTCCCCGGCAAGCCGCTGGCCGAGCTCGCGGGCGAGAGCATCATCAGCCGTGTCTATCACCGTGTGCGCCGCACCGATGGCATCGAGGACGTGGTGGTGGCCACCGACGACGAATCCATCTGCGACCATGTGGAGTCCTTTGCCGAGGAGGGGGCCGTGATGATGACCTCCGACGAGCACCGCTCGGGCACCGACCGCTGCGGCGAGGTGGTGAGCCGTCTCGCCCGGCAGGGATACAGCTACGACGTCATCCTCAACGTGCAGGGCGACGAGCCTTTTGTCGAACCCGACCAGCTGCAGGCCCTCATGGCCTGCTTCAGCAATCCCGAGGTGCAGATTGCCACCTTGGCCACCCGCGTGCGCAAGGCCGACGAGCTGCTGTCGGAGAACAACGTCAAGGTGGTGCGTGCCGCCGACGGCCGCGCGCTCTACTTCAGCCGCCAGCCCATCCCCTTCTGCCGCGGCGCCGAGCCCAAGCAGTGGCTCGACCGCTTCGAGTACCTCAAGCATGTGGGCATCTACGCCTTCCGCGCCGACGTGCTGCCCGAGCTGTGCCGCCTGGCTTCCGGTCCGCTGGAAGAGGCCGAGAAGCTGGAGCAGCTGCGATGGCTCGAGGCGGGCTACTCCATCCAGGTGGAGCTGACCGACCACGCCAATATCGGCATCGACACCCCCGACGACCTGGCTGCCGCCGAGCAATATTTGAAACAGAAAAAAAGTAAGCGATTATGAATATAACAGACCTTATCGTTGAGTTGCTGCAACAAGGCAATCTTGTGGAACTGCCAGAGATAGGCACCTTCGGCAGTGAGATGCAGCCCCCCTACCATGACCCCGCGACGGGCACCTACTACCCCTCGCGCCGCACCCTCACCTTCAGCACCCACCTCAACGGCGACGACAGCATGGTCCGCGTGCTGGCCCAGCGCGAGTGTGTGAGCGAGAATGTGGCACGCCAGATGTGGAAGAACTATGTCGACGCGCTGACCGACAAGTTGCAGCGCACAGGCACCCACTCCATCGGCGAGTTGGGCACGTTGAGCTACAACGGGCAGGGCTACAGCTTCAGCGCCACCCCGGGGGCGGCCCTGAGCACCGGCGACGAGAAGCCGCTGGAGGGCGTGAAGACCTATGCCCACAACGATAACGACGACCCCTTTGCCCAGTTTGACGCTCCCACTGACAATAGCGCTGCCTTGAAAGCCCAGCAGGCAGCGGCCGAAGCCGCCGCCCGTGCCGAGCAGGAACGCCTCGCCGCCGAACGCAAGGCTGAAGAGGAACGCCTGGAGGCTGAACGCCAGGCTGAAGAGGAACGCGCCGAGGCCGAGCGCAAGGCCGCCGAAGAACGCAAGGCCGAGGAGAAGCGGCTGGCCGAACTGGCAGCACTCACCGACCCGGTTGCTGCCGTCAAGGAGGTTCTCGACGAGCCCCCGGCTGCCAAACCCAAGAAAGAGAAGAAGGAGAAGGCCAAGAAGGAGAAAGGCGAGAAGAAACGCTTCTCGTGGTGGATACTGCTGTTGCTGCTCCTCCTGCTGCTCCTGGGCGGTGCCGCCTACTACTACTTCAAGGTCTACCGTCCGTCGCAGCCCACGGCCGAGTACATCCCCAGCCAGCCGGCGGGCGACGTGCAGATTGTTACCGACCTTACCTACAACACCGACCTGCTCAGCTATTCCCAACGCGACATCGACCGCAACAGTGACATGGTGTGCCGCTACATGAAGGACTATATCTACAGCTTCCTTGCCTACCGCCACTATGCCGGAGCCATGGAGCCCATGATGGAACGCGTCCACCAGTATGTCCAGGAGCGTTTGGGTACCCTGATGGCCGACCGCTTCGCCGTGCAGCGTCTCTACCCGTTCGACGACTACATCTACAGCCACAACGAACCCTACCTGCAGCAGGTCTTCGTCCAGCACCAGCGCGTCAAGGTGCAGTCCGAGCTGCTCGACATGAAGACCCTCGATGCGATGCTGGAGAAGATGGTCGAGGAGTTGGGACTGGAGGCCGATGCCAACGCACCGCGTGCCGCTGACGCGCTGCAGCCCGTCGCCAAGCCCGCCCCCAAACCTGCCACGGCACAGGCCGACGAGACGCCCGTGCGCGTCAACGTGGAGCAGGACAGCAAGCAAGGCTTCGACATCATCGCCGGCTTCTACATCGACCGCGCCACCGCCGCCCGCCTCACGGCCCGTCTGCACGAGCTGGGCAGCGACGCCTACATCATCGAGAAGAACAACATGTACTACGTCAGCATGGGCAGCGCCAAGAACCGCACCGCGGCCGAGGCCCTGTTCAAGCACATCAAGAGCTGGTACGACGGCGACATCGCCATCAAGCAGTGGTAATATAGTATGGGTCATCACAAGCTGCAGCGTTTCGCCGAGAACCTGACGTTCCCCAACCTCTTCCAGGTGGGCTTCGAGCAACTGGAGCGGGAAGGCTTTGCCCTGAAGGGCAAATGGGCTGAGCATTTCGGCAACAGCAACCCCATCACGCTGGAGCTGGGATGCGGCAAGGGCGACTACACCATCGCCTTGGCCCGCATCCACCCCGACCGCAACTACATCGGTGTCGACATCAAGGGTGCCCGCCTCTGGCGTGGAGCCAAGACGGCCGTCGAGGAGCCCCTGCCCAATGTGGCTTTCATCCGCACCCGCATCGAGCTCATCGACCGCTTCTTCGCCCCCGGCGAGGTCGGCGAGGTGTGGATTACCTTCTGCGACCCGCAGCTGAAGAAGCCCAACAAGCGCCTCACCGCGCCCCGCTTCCTCGACACCTACGACCGCTTCCTCGCCCCAGGAGGCATCATCCACCTGAAGACCGACAGCCAGGAACTCTACGACTACACCCTGGGCGAGGTGCTTCCGCAGCGCGACGTGGAGGTGCTGGTCAGCACCAACGACCTGTATAAAGTGGATAGTGGGGAGTGTGTAGTGGATAGCAAGGGGAGTCAAGTGCTACCCACTACCTACTACCCACTATCCACTCTGAGCGAGGCCAAGCTCACCCAGACCTTCTACGAGCGCATGTTCCTCGCCGAAGGGAAACCTATCACCTACATCCAATGGAGAAACAATCAACATAAAACAATAACAAACAAATAAAACATTCATCATTATGTCAGGACACAACAAATGGTCTAAGATTAAGAGAGCCAAAGGAGCAGCCGATGCCAAGCGCTCGAAACAGTGGAGCAACATCTTGAAGCAGGTCGCCATCGCCGTGCGCGAAGGCGGTCCCGACCCCGACAGCAACCCCCGTCTGCGCCTGCTCGTCCAGAACGCCCGCGGATGCAACATGCCCAAGGACACCCTGCAACGCACCATCAACAAGGCCAACGACAAGGACGCCGCCCAGATGATGGAGCTCACCTTCGAGTGCCACGTCAACCACGGCATCGCCCTCTTCATCGAAGCCCTCTCGGACAACAACAACCGCACCGTGGCCAACGTGAAGAGCATCATGAACAAGAACGGCGGCACGCTGGAGACCAACGGCAGCCTCGCCTTCCTCTTCACCCGCAAGGGCGTCTTTGTGGTGCCCCGCAAGGCCGACATGGACGTCGAAGAACTGGAAATGGAACTCATCGACGGCGGCCTCGAGGAGATGGAGGTCGACGACGAATACCTCACCCTCTACACCGCCTACGAGGACTTCGGCAACATGGTGAAGATGCTCGAGGAGAAGGGTATCGAGGTGGAGAGCGCCGAACTGCAGCGCATCCCCAACACCCTCCGTCAGGTCGACGAGGAGACTATCCGCAAGGTGATGAAAATCATCGGCATCCTCGAAGAGGACGAGGACGTCACCAACGTCTACCACGACATGGATATCCCCGACGACTTCGAGGAAGAGTAGCCGATTTCTAAACTATGATTTCTGATTTCTAAGTGTGCTGGCGCAGCAAACTGCGTAGCCACTTAGAAATTAGAATTTAGAAATCAAAAAATGTCTAAACTGTTTCTTGTACCGACCCCCGTGGGGAACCTCGGCGACATGACCTATCGTGGCGTCGAGGTCCTCCGCTCGGTCGACCTCATCCTGGCCGAGGACACCCGCACCAGCCGGGTGCTGATGCAGCACTACGGCATCGACACGCCCCTGCAGAGCTACCACATCTTCAATGAGCACCAGACGGTGGCCTCGCTGGTGGAGCGGCTGCTGGGCGGCGCGACCATCGCCGTGGTGACCGATGCCGGCACCCCCGGCATCAGCGACCCGGGGTTCCTGCTGGTGCGCGAAGCCGTGCGGGCGGGTGTCGAGGTGGAGTGCCTGCCCGGCGCCACCGCCTTCGTGCCGGCCCTCATCGACAGCGGCCTGCCCTGCGACCGGTTCACCTTCATGGGCTTCCTGCCCCACAAGAAAGGCCGCCAGACAGCCCTGCAGGCCCTCGCCGACGAGCAGCGCACGATGGTCGTCTACGAGAGCCCCTACCGCCTCGTGAAACTGCTGGAGGAACTCGTCGCCGTGCTCGGCGAGGAACGGCAGGTGAGCGTCAGTCGCGAAATCAGCAAGCTGCACGCCGAGACCGTCCGCGGCACCCTCGCCGAGGTGCTCGCCCACTTCCGCCAGAAAGAAGTCAAAGGCGAGATAGTAGTAGTAGTAGCAGGGAAACAATAGGAAACGGCGAATTACACGAATTAGACTAAGCCACGCAGGTCAATTGGGAGCTAATTACCCGAATGTCCGCGCAGGAATTAGAGTAATTCGCCTCAAATCCAGACTGCGCAAGCTTTGTATAATTAGAGTAATTCGCCGTTGGAAAGAATAAGAAAAACCGCCGTTAAAAAAAGAAAGCTATGCCCATAAAGATATTCGTTTTCAGGTTGGCCTGCGCGCTGATGGCAGGCATCATCATCGGCACCCAGCGCGAGCTGCGCCAGCGGCAGGCCGGCCTCACCACCAACTCGCTGGTGGCCGTGGGCGCCTGCCTCTTCATCCTCCTCAGCGAGAGCGTCATCATGGGTGCCATGGCCTCGGGCGGCCCCGTCAACAACGACAATCTGCGCGTGCTGAGCCAGGTGGTCACCGGCATCGGCTTCCTCGGCGCGGGCGTCATCATGAAAGACGGCCTCACCATCCACGGCCTCTCCTCGGCAGCCACCATCTGGTGCTCCGCCGCGGTGGGGTGCATCTGCGGCTACGGCCTCTGGCGCGAGGCCCTCATCGCGGTCGCGGCCATCATCTTCATCAACTGGGGCCTCAAGGGCATCGAACCCTACATCAAGAAGTTCTTCGGCAAGGGTGGGGAGTGACCCTCCGGGGTGCCGGACGAAGATTTATTTGCATAATTCAAAATTATTGCGTATATTTGCACCATGATACCCGAAGGTGACCGGTGCATCAACTCCGTCATTTTTACGGTAGTATTACGCTAGTATTACGGTAGTATTACGGTTTAAAAGCGTAATACTACCGTAATACTAGCGTAATACTACCGTAAAAATGGCGGAGGAAACCCAAGGAAAATGTTAACCAAATGTTAAAGAAAACTTAATTTCTATGGAGAAGAAAAATGAAAAAATGAAAAGCGGACTGCTGGTGACCGGTAGTGTGAAGGCGGCGGGTGTGACATTCTACATCCGCAAGGGAGAAACCATTGTGCGTGCGGCCCGCACACGGCAGCCTCGCCGCAACACGCGGAAGCAGTTCGAGGCCCGCATGAAGATGCGCCACACCACGGCGCTGTGGCGCTTGATGGGCAAGTGCGACCCGATGTTCGAGGGCGGCAAGAGCGTCTATGCCCGCTTCGCGTCGCTGGCCAACCGGCTGCCGGCGGTCTATCTGGATGCACGGATGAGGGGCGCCACGCTGCTGATTCCCGGCATGCCGATGAGCGACGGCTCGCTGCCGGAGGTGAAGGAATGGCTCGGCGAGGTCGGGGGCACGCCGGCCCTGCGCACCGACCTCCGCAAGGAGGACATGCTCGCGGGCGAGGTGCTGCGCTTCTACTCGCTGCGCCAACACGTCGAGGGCCGGTCGCCGCAGGTGCACGCCAAGGTGGAAGACCTGAAACAGAGGTCATTGCAGACTCTCGACGGATGCGTCGTGCTGACAGGGGAGGAGTTCGCCGACCCGATGATGGGGTGGGCCCTGGTGCGCGTGGCGGGCGACCACTGCTCGCCGCAGTCGCTGGTCTCCCAGTGCAGTTACTATGAACAATTCACCACCGAAGCGGCGTTGACGGCCGCCGCCGAAAGCTACGGTGGACTGACGAAGGAGCTCTAGCCGGCGGTCGGCTCAGCCGGCGCCGCCGTCAATGCGATTTGTACCACTGGTGGTTGCCGCCATTGGGACAGCCGATGGGGTTGGGGGTGTCCTCTGTGCGTATGTCGAGGCCGCACTTGCGGCACTGGAAGCGCAGGGGACCCACCTTGCCGAGCTTGTTCCACTGGTGGTCGCCGCCGTTGGGGCAGCTCTTCGGGCTGGGCTCGTAGCGGTTCTCCACGTTCACGCGGCACTTCATGCAGTGGTAGTTCATCATGCCCACCGCACCGAGTTCCTGCCACTGGTGTGAGCCGTCGACGCGGCAGCCCAAGGCCGACGGCGCCTGCTCGGCACGCACCACGATGGCGCACTTCTTGCACTGGTAGTTCTTCAGCCCCGCTCCCTGCGAGGCCGTCAGCATAAGCATGGCCGCAAAGGCCAGGGTCAATAGGGTGATGGTACGTTTCATCGTCTCTGAAATTTTTTGCAAAGGTACAACTTTTTTTTCATTCGGTGAACTTTTTCTCCCTATTTCAAGAATTCGTATTCAAACAAGGTAGGCACAATCTCCCTAAGGTAATAATCTTTCAGGCGGCTTGCCAGTGTTTCTATGTCGCTGTTCAGTTCCGGATAATCCGGCACGTTGCTTCCGGTATCCTCGTCATAATGTGTGGTGTTCAATTCTGTTTTGATTTGGTACAGTCCATAGCTGAACGCGGGATTGTAGTTCGTTGTCTGTTTTGCTTTCTCCAATATCCTGTCCCACAGCGATAGCAATATCTTTTCATCCTCGTTCTTCTCCATCTGTTCCAGGGTCCTGCTGGCCAGCGTCTCGCCGTTAGTGTTGTCGAGACAAAGCTGGTTCTTGTAGTGCCGGTTATCCGACCCGATGAACTCTCGTATATGGTTCTGTGGCTCAAGGACGGTGAAGAGCAAGCACTTTAAGAGCCAGCCATTGAGCTTTCCTCTCTTTACGTCTTTGTGGTACTTATCCGCCCCGTCGCCCGACTTCATAATACGGCTGCGCTCCGTCCAGGCACGATTGTATGTAATGTATCGGCTGGCAGCGAACATAGGGAGCTTTTCAAGGAAGTTATCGTCGCGGAGGAAGAAGCCGTTGCCATCGTATCTTCCTGCCACGAGAAGACTTGCCATGTTATCTGGATTATCAAAACCACTACTATAAACAGCCATATAACCAATTATGTTGTCATTTGTTATTGGTTTCAACCTAATTGTATTTGATTCTAATCTCTCTGTCCCATCCTTACTACATAGGATGCCTTCGCCGACCTTGTCATCCTTGAATTTGCGTTTATCAAAATAACACTCGCTGTATTGAGTATGTATTTTTCTGACGGGTAGCTTATCTCCATCCACCAACTCTCCATCGGCTTTGATATCGTAGGCGTCAATATTGAAACTTTCTAATTCTTTATCATCCTCATTGCTCCATAGCGCCACCATTATGGTAGCTGCAATATTGGTATGGAAGTGCTTGCGGTTGAATGCAAAGCCACCGAGAAACTTCTTGCTTATAAGATGCTGTGCTTTCCAGTACTTGACAGGAGAAAATACAATATAACTGTCTGTCGGTTGCCGCAGATAGTATTTGAAAGCCGACCAGATAAAGACATTGCCCAAATCGTTTCTGGCCGAACCCTTTACCTCTTTCTCCATCGCCTTGTATACGTCGTACTGCTTCCACTCGGTGCTCTTTTTGCCGACGTTCTTTTTCTGATGCTCAATGGAAGTAGTGTCTGCGAACGGAGGATTCTCGAAAAGGATAATGGTACACTTGGGGTCGTCTATATACTGCTTGATAATATCGTTCTCCACAAATTCCATACTCAGTGCGTTTGCTCCACGGACCATTCCGCCATTGAAGGTGTCGGTCTTCTCTGTCGGCGGGATGATGTGCTTTACTTTGTCGCCCAAGGTCTCGGACAGCACCTTGTATTCGTAATATTCGTATGTTGACACTATGGTGTGCGACAACTCCTCTTCTGTCATTCCCATTTCGAGGTTGCCTGTTCCGGCGCAGCGGTCGATGATGACGTAGTCGTTACCCTCCGGTACACGTGCAATGGCCTTACGCACCAGTTCCATAGACTTCTCGGCATAGACAGGATGGGTGTAGAACGCGCCGAGGTTCTTCTTGTGTAGCACATCGTTCAGGCGATCCATCAGGTAGCGGAACTTCTCGTTACTTTTTCCTTTGTACGGATAGATATAGTCGCGAAAGCGGGTGGGCTTTCTAATCTCTCCGATTATCTTCACTTCTCCGGTTTCGTCGCCAATGAAGTCTGCCTTGGTGGCATTAGGGTTCTGCCTGTAATACTCATTTGCCCAGCCGACAATGCAGTTCTCGTCAATGTGGATTTTAGCGTGTTTCTTCGTCCGTAGTAGGCCAATCATTTCCTCTTCTTCCGCAGGGCTGCTGTAGTCAAGTTTTCGGACGAAATCACCAGCCACGAACTTTTCGTTGTTTCGTGAGGCAGCGCCAGCGTACACTCGTTCTATTTCGTCAAGATAGTCACCTGAATGATAGACGTAGGCAGTCGTGTTATTCAACGAGACAAGCACGATATTCGCCGGCACTGGCTTGCCCTTTACCCGTATGGAGGAAAGGTATTTGATTGCCTGCGAAAGCACCACGTTTAGGTTTTCTATCAACAGCTTAAACTCGAGGAGATTGCCGCGTACAACGCCATCGCTGAAGTCCCTTTGAACATCCGAGATGTCGAGCGATGAGTCTACTCGCGGCAGATAGGTCTGGAGGAAGTCCACCTGACCTTGCAGTTCGTTCTCATACTTTTTTGAAAATGTATTCTCAGCCATATCCAATTGATAGTTTTTGTCGTTACCGGCATTTGACTACCAATCGCCTGACCGCAAAAAGAAAGCGCGATGCCTCTTGTTGCGTTAAGCTGAGGGGCAATGCGTCGGAATGCTTTGGAACCCCTGCAAGTTTAACAAGTGCATCACGCTGAATTGCGTGAGCATTGCTAATCAAACTTGCAGAGGCATCATTCCAGATCCCCCAATCCTCTATTATTTCAGTGGCGTTGTTATTCCAATCAAATGTTTCCGACGCATTTTTGGCTTAACGCGAAATAATAGCAAATGCTTCAATCTGTAGCTTCGGGATTTTCTCCCCCGAAAGCGACTGCAAAAGTACGCATTTTCCCCAACATGGCAAAATATTTTTCCCCAATCCAAAGAAAAAGTGTATCTTTGCAAAAAATATAGCAAGGTTATGGGTATCACTTACGACAGCGTGTTGCAGCGGTTTGTGTTTGATTTTGAGCACGACGGAGCGGAGGATATTGTCAGCCTGACAGGTTCCGGTTATCAGGTGGAAGCCTTCGGCAGATGCTTCTACTATGGCTACGAGTTCACTGACCAAGTGGACGGCGCCACACGCAGCGCTTTCATTAAGCATGTCAAGTTCACCGAACCGATACAGGAGAATCCCGACCTCGCACAATTCATCAAGAGGGCTGTCGACAACCTCAGCCACCAGATCAACCTCTACGACTACGACCTGGTGGTGATGCCCGAGTCGACGAGCAAGGTAAACCAGTATTTGCTGCGCTATATATACCGCTTCGCCCAGCCCACACTGCGTAGGATGGAGTTGGTGAAGGCTCTGCCTGCAAGCATTTCTTTTGATATGGATGCCTTCGAGCAGCAGTACCTCGACGATGTGCTGGAGAACGGTCGAGCACGCTACACCGAGGCACAGAAGGATGAGGTACGGCTGTCGATCAACCAGATGCTCGACCTTATCCACAAGAAGGACTACTTCACCATCGCCAAGGATGTAAAGAAGAGCCGCTTCCGTCCCTATATGATGCAGTTCCTCAAATTCGCCAGCAAGGCCGACGAGGAACTCTGTGCCAGCATACGCCAACAGAACGTATTGGTCATCGACGATGTAGCCACCAGCGGCTCGACCATCAACGAGATTCTGCGCACACTGCGTATCCTCAACGAGGACAACGACATTGCCATCTTCAGTCTTATCGGTCGCAAAGACCTGATGGCAGATGCCGGATGATGTCTGCCATTTTGTCAGCCACTGCCAGCGTGGCACGATAGTTGTTGTATTTGTGGTGTAACATTGAAAAAAACATCACAAATATGCAAGGCAAACTTAATGTACAGACCGAGAATATCTTCCCGGTCATCAAGAAGTTCCTCTATTCGGACCATGAGATTTTCCTGCGCGAGCTCATCAGCAACGCCGTCGACGCCACGCAGAAGCTGAAGACACTCTCAACCCGCGGCGACTTCAAGGGCGAGCTGGGCGACCTCACCATCGACGTCAAGATTGACTCCAAGAAGAAGACCCTCACTGTCAGCGACCGAGGCATCGGCATGACGGCCGACGAGGTGGAGAAGTACATCAACCAGATAGCCTTCAGCGGCGTGACCGACTTCATGGAGAAGTACAAGGACAGCCACGAGCCGCTCATCGGCCACTTCGGCCTCGGCTTCTACTCGGCCTTCATGGTCAGCGACAAAGTGGAGATATTCACCAAGAGCTGGAAGGACGTGCCGGCACAGCACTGGAGCTGCGAGGGCAACCCGGAGTTCAGCATGGAGGAGGACAGCAAGCACACCGACCGCGGCTCCGACATCGTGCTGCACATCGCCGACGACTGCAAGGAGTTCCTCGAGGAGGGCACCATCCTGCAGCTGCTGAAGAAGTACTGCCGCTTCATGCCCGTGGCCATCCGCTTCGGCGAGGAGAGCGTCTGGGTGGACAGCGAGACGGATTGTGACAAGGATGGAAAACCTAAGAGAGTAGAGAAGAAGCAGCCCCGCATCATCAACGATCCCGACCCGGCGTGGAAGAAGAGCCCGTCGTCGTTGACCGACGAGGACTATAAGAAATTCTACCACGAGCTGTTCCCCATGAACTTCGAGGAGCCGCTGTTCCAGATACACCTGAATGTCGACTACCCCTTCAACCTCTCTGGCATCCTCTACTTCCCCAAGGTGCGCAAGACCATCGACCCCAACCGCAACAAGATACAGCTCTATTGCAACCAGGTCTTCGTCACCGACCAGGTCGAAGGCGTGGTGCCCGACTACCTGATGCTGCTACACGGCGTGCTCGACTCGCCGGACATCCCGCTGAACGTCAGCCGCTCCTACCTTCAGAGCGACGGCAACGTGAAGAAAATCTCGCAGCACATCAGCAAGAAGGTCGCCGACAAGCTCGAGGAGATGAGCAAGAAGAAAGAGGGTGAAGAGAAGAGTGCGTTGGAGGACAAATGGGATGACATCAAAATCTTCGTCCAGTATGGCATGCTGACGGATGAGAAATTCTGCGAGCGTGCCATGAAGTTCTACCTGCTGAAGGGTGTGGACGGCACCTACTACACTTTGGATTCCTACCGCGAGAAAATCAAGACCCTTCAAACAGACAAGGACAAGACCGTCTGCTACCTCTACGCCAGCGATGCCGAGGAGGAACACTCCTACATCGAGAAGGCCAAGGCCAAAGGCTACGACGTGCTGCTCATGGACAGCCCGCTGGAGAGCCACTTCATCAACCTGCTGGAGCAGAAGATAGAGAAGAGCCGCTTCGTCCGCGTCGACAGCGACACCGTGGAGAAACTCATCCCGCACGACGACAACATCCCCGAGAAGCTCACGAAGGAGGAGAAAGAGAATCTGCAACCCATCATCGAGGAGGCCGTCGACAAGCAGCGGTTCACCGTGCAGCTGGAGAGCCTCGAGAGCGACGACGCCCCCATGCAGGTGACGCAGAGCGAGTTCATGCGCCGCTACCGCGAGATGGCGCAGACCTCCGGCGGTGGTATGGGCTTCTACGGCGAGATGCCCGAGAGCTACAACCTCGTGGTCAACATCAACCACCCCCTCATCGGCCGTGTCCTCAACGAGACCGACGCCGACAAGCAGAAGGAGCTCGTCCACCAGCTGACCGACCTCGCCCTCCTCGGCAACGGCCTCCTGAAAGGCGAAGCCCTCAGCCGCTTCCTCAAGCGCTCGGTGGAGATGATTTGAGACCACTCTTTATAGTTACCAACCCATTGCCTCCGGCTGTATTTTCCCGGCCGGAGGCATTTTCTTTTTGCCATGTGGAAAATAATGCGTATCTTTGCACCGTGAAAAGATTTGAACTGTTTAGGAATCTTACGACATTTAACCATGAGTGACATTATAGAAATCGGGAAGATAACCAATGGTGCTGACCAGACAGACATCCGGGAGGCTGTGCAGTCAATCAAGGCTGCCATTCTGAAAAGCCAGGCTAGGGCGACACAGATGGTCAACCATGAGCAACTGTCTTTATACTACGGCATCGGTCGCTATATTTCGGAACATACACGTGATGGTTATTGGGGAACAGGAGCCATAGCAAGAATCAGCAAACAATTGAAAGCGGAGTTGCCTGGGCTGAAAGGCTTTTCGGAAGAGAATATCAAGCTGATGCGCCGGTTCTATGAGGCATGGAAAGATATCGAGACAAATTCGGTAGTCGCGTCTACCGAAATTCCCCAAGCCACCACTCCACAGTTGTCGTCAAATTCGGTAGTCGGAACTACCGAATTACAAAAGTCTGATTCTGAATCCGATTCTATACGTCAACTGCAACTGACCAACGATGATGGTTTCCCCATTACGGCATTCTTGAATATCTCATTCTCGCATCATGTGGCCATATTCCGTTATGCCAAGACTTATGACGAGCGGAAATACTATATTCAGCTGGCTTACAATCAGCGGCTGAAGGTGGACGATTTGGAAGAGATGATCAAGGCCCACACCTATGACAACCGCGAATCATTGCCGAACAACTTTTTCAAAACAATACCTGACAAAGCCTTGGCGATGCGAACAGTACAGATGTTCAAGGACTCCTATCTGCTCGACTATATCAATGTGGAAGATATTGATGTTTCGGACCCAATGGACGTCGACGAACGTGTAATGGAGAGCAAGATAGTGATGAACATCAAAAACTTCATCATGACCTTTGGCAAATCGTTCACCTACAAAGGGCATCAAGTCCATTACGACAAGTTGGGACACGACCATTGGATAGACCTCTTGTTCTACAATCGGGAACTGAAATCCCTGGTGGTGGTCGAGTTGAAGAAGGGACAGTTCAAACCGTCATACCTCGGCCAACTGGCGGCATATTTGCGTATTCTTGATGACGAAGAAAGATTGCCCGACGAGAATCCCTCTGTCGGCATTATCCTCTGCAAGAAAGCCGACAAAGCGTATGTGGAATATGTTCTACAGGACTATGTGAAGCCGATGGGTGTTGCCACCTATCAGCAAATGCAGAACCGGCTGAAAGAACTGCTCCCACCAGAGGAAGAGATGAAACGACTGATAGAATAATTATCTTATGCATTGCCTATCTATAGGTTTTACTCCCCCTTTACTCAAACTCTAATCAAATACTGGGTATCTCCGTTCTAACACCGCAGCAAATACGGTAATCCTACACGGCAAGTCCGTCGGACTTCATGCATCTCACCCCATCGCCTCCGGCAGTTTTTTTTCTCTGCCGGAGGCATTTTCTTTTTGCCATGTGGAAAGTAATGTGTATCTTTGCATTGTGAAATTAATACAACTTCCGGCGAGGATTTTTTCTAAGGACGGAAGAAAAATGTTTGGGGGGAGGACAATAAAATGTAATCACGTTTCTTCCTCTTTGTTTCGGTACTCCGTGGGGGTCATGCCTGTTTCTCGCTTGAAGAAGCGGGCGAAAGCACCCTGCTCGTCGAAGCCGAGAGCAAAGGCGATGTCGCCAATAGGGGCTGTGCCGCCTCGCAGAAGCACTTTGGCCTGCAAGACGAGGCGGCGGTTGATCCACTGCATCACGGTCTGACCACTGTATTCCTTGATGACTGCCGACAAGCGGTTGGGCGATAGGCAAAGCTGGTTGGCGTAAAAAGGTATGGCGTGTTCGTTGGTGCCGTGCTGGTTTAGGAGTTCTATGAAGCGTATGAAAAGACGTTCGCGGTAGTCGCCTTTCCTGTGTTGCCATTCGTCGGCCTGCTTCGCTGCGGTGACGGCGAGGTCGGCGATGAAAGCCTGTTGCAGATGCCTTACCGCATCCATATTCAGCGGATGTTCTTTGGTGAGCAGAAGAAGTGATTGCAGGTATCCGTCTAGCCGTTCCCGCTGTGGCTCCGCAGCATCGACAAGCACAGGGTTGCGAAGGCTGTCGGGTAGTGGCATGTCGCGGAATACGAAACACTTGAATTGGAAATCATCGCTATACCCTTTCAGCTCGATAATGGCTCCGATGGGAAACACCAATACTTGCCCGCAAGTGGCGTGGAAGGGCAGAAGGTTTATTTCGTAGTCAATTGAACCTCCAGTGATAACTAATACGCGCCCCTCGTTGGTCATCATTGGTTGCCCTACAGGAACCCAGGAGACAGGAGCCTGTTCCGAGTCGGTGATAAGCACTAGCTCCGGTGCGATATGGTTGAATACACTTATCGCATTCAGTTCAACGTGATTATCTGGCATCGTCAGCGTGCTGAAGACTGTGTTTCTATCTCTGTTTGCCATCTGATGAAATATTTGGTATTATAACGCTTTTTTTTGCAAATAATTGCATCACGATAGGATTTGCCCAAAAATCAGCGAAAATGTTTAACAGGCTGCGGGAATTTGAGTGTATTTTTGCAAAAAATTTCAAGGCAAAAAAATGTTTAACTTAAAAACACAATCAAATTATGAAATGGTTCTGTAAAAACTGGTATTGGGTAGGAGGCGTTGTCGCTTCCGCAACCCTGGTTTATTTAGTCACCGCATGGGACGGATTAAGCGTTTTGGTACGCTTGCAACTGATGAGCTTTATTGCCATCCTAGTACATCAGTTTGAGGAATACGGCTGGCCCGGCGGTGAACCTGCCATTATGAACATTGTCCTCCAGGGAAGCGACATTCCTGACCACTACCCACTAAACCGTTTCTCGGCGATGCTCACCAACGTGGTGATTGCCTACACAGTATATCTGCTGCCCGTGTTCTTCCCCAACGTGATATGGTTGGGTCTGGCACCGATGTTCATGGGATTCATGCAGTTCATTGTGCACGGAATAGCCACAAACATCCGTCTTCGCAGTTTCTACAATCCCGGGTTGGGTGCAGTGGTGCTGCTGCACTATCCTATAGGCATCTACTACTGCTGGTTCGTGGCTCACAACGGGTTGGCAACCACTGGCGACTGGATATGGGGGGCGTGTATGCCATCCTCGCTGCGGGTCTCGTCATCGGTTTCTTGACATACAAGGTACTTGCCAATCGCGACAGTAAGTGGCGCTTTTCTGCGGAAGAGATGGCTCGTTTCCATATAAAGGAGAAAATGGCAAAGAAATAAGCATTGTAAAGTACCGCTGACTACGCACACGTGCATGTCTAGTTAAATGACAAAAAAAGTATATTTTTCCCTCGAGAAGAGTATATCTTTCGTGCAAGAAGATATACTCTTTTTGCGTAGATGAGTATATCTATCTTATCTGGAGTGGTCAAATATGCTTGGGAAAAGACATAAGACAACCGTCGGCACACCGCCGAAGGGTCGCCGAGAGACTACGATGTGATAATACTGGAAATCAGTATTTTTGGCGTCTTTGTGTGGCAATTTGCGGGTTGCATTGGTTTTCAACGCCTTCGGAAGACCCACATAGAACCCACCAAGAAGGATCGAAGTCACCACAAAGAAGGCTGGCGGCTTGGGCAGGAGGAACACACAAACGCTCTGCGGCGGGGTTATTCAAGCCGTATCATCCCGGCTAACTGGAGGAAATAGTCGTTGCTCCAGATGTCCAATTCGTGGGGATTCTTGATGAAGGGCAGAACGTCGGCTTATGCCTGTTGGATAATGCAAATGTACAAAATCGTGTACAGATAAACGAGAAAAAATCGTTTTTCTGTACGGAACCTACGGCATTATTATTTGTCGCTAGAACACAATAAAACAGTCTTCACATCGTTAATATGGACAAAATATCAACGAAAATGAAACAAACCCTATTCACCCTGGCCGCGGCGGTTGTGCTCTTCTCCGCTTGCTGCAACAAACAGGAAACCAACAACGAGGAGCAGACTCAAAACACAGCAACTATGGAACTTAAGAACGTGAACGAGCGCGTCAATATGGGCGCGAAACTGTATGTCACGCCACAGCCGGCGCTGATGATTGCCACCTACGATGCCGAGGGCAACCCCGACGTGATGATGGCCGCCTGGGGTGGCCAGTACGAAGGCAACCAGGTCTGCTTCCAGCTCAGCAGCCACCAGACCACCGACAACCTGCGCCTCAACAAGGCCTTCACCCTCAGCTATGCTGACGCCCGCACAGTGGCCGAGAGCGACTACTTCGGCATCGCCAGCGGCCGCGACGTGAAGGACAAGGTGGCCCACGTGGGCTTCCATTGCACCAAGAGCCAGAACGTCAACGCCCCCATCATCGACGAATACCCGCTGGCCATGGAGTGCAAGGTGGTTGAAATGATTGACCGCGGCAACGGCGGTGCCTTCGTCGTGGGCGAAATCGTCAACGCCGTGGCCGACCCCGCCATCCTCACCGACGGCAAGATCGACATCAAGAAGCTCGACCCCGTGGCCTGGGACGCCTCCAGCCTCAACTACATCACCCTCGCCGACAGCGTGGGCAAAGCCTGGCACAGCGGCATGGCGCTGAAGTAAAACCCTTGTCACATGAACGAAAAGAGACCCGGAGAGGGTCTCTTTTTTTTGTGGAGCTGGAGGGAGTCGAACCCTCGTCCAAACAGTTAACAAGTGTGCTTTCTACATGCTTATCCGATGGTTGGTTGTCGGGGTGGCTCCGGACGTCGGCACCCAAGGCCACCCTTAGCCTCTGTGGTTTCGCCGGCGTGTAGAGGTGTCGCACCGGCTATCCCGTCTTTCCCTGCACCTCCTGGTCAGCAGCCGACGGTCGGGGCGGCTGGGAGATGTCTCGTTCCCGCGCCTGGCGCGGGAATTAAGCCGAACTTACTGTGCTTCGGTTAGGCAGCGAGAGCGTAGTTGTTTTCGCCAATTATTGTTTTGCGTCTGTTTTCAAGGCCTCTGGCGCGTCGGCCTGCATGCTTACAAACCCATTATCCCTGCTGTCAAAACCAAGCAGCCCCGATAAAAACAGCGCTCTATTGAGCGCTGTTTTTGGATTTGTTTGGCGGTCCGGACGAGACTCGAACTCGCGACCCCATGCGTGACAGGCATGTATTCTAACCAAACTGAACTACCGGACCAATCCTTCTTTTCAGACTTGCTTCCTCTCTCGAAAGCGGGTGCAAAAGTACGAACATTTTTGAAACTGGCAAAATTTTTTTTTGCTATTATGTGGAATAATTTTCTGTGTGTGTTGATTTGCAGAAAATTAGTCCATGTAAAAAATAAGGTAGACAGAGCAGGAACACTCGGAAAAAACAGTCCTTTCACCCCTAGGTCGCAGCGATTTTGGGCAGATTATGCTCGGCGGAGGCGGGTGGGGCGGAACCGCTTTTTCTGTAGTGTGTTTCAGTTGTTTAGCCTCTGTTCTTTTACTTTTCTAAAAGAACAGTAAAAGAACAGCAAAAGGGCAGCGGGCGAAAATGACTCGGAATGAGGTCTTTCCCCGGCCGTCCGTCGGCCCTCGAATCGGGATGGGGAAGACAAAAACAAAGAGAGACCGTTTTGTCGGTCTCTCTTCGGGGTGGGAGGTGGGGTTCGAACCCACGACCTCCAGATCCACAATCTGGCGCTCTAACCAGCTGAACTACGCCCACCATGTAGATTTTGGCTCTCTCAAAATCGGGTGCAAAAGTACGAACATTTTGTAAATTGGCAAAATATTTTTTTGAAATATGTTGTAATGGGTTGTTATGTAGGTGGTTCTGTTTCGATGTTGAGTGAATGGCCATAATTGGGGATGGCGCTAATTGGATTTTATTTTGTATTTTTGCAGTCCAAAATACGAAGTAAAACCAATAGTAATGTAACGATGATGAAACATATGATTGCAATGGCCGTAGCGGCCTTGTTTGCAGTGGGCAGTGCCTGTGCACAGCAGCCTGTGCAGCAACCAAGCCATCCTCACGAGCACCACCATCAGCATGACGGCGGACACCATCATGGTGGTCCGCACGGTCCCCACAAGGCCAATGTGGTAGATACGCTGCGGTATAACGCCGACGGTATCGAGACGACCCTTGCCGCTGCTTTCCCAGCGGCCAAGAGCGTGAAGAAGGAGGGAAAGTGGACCATGGTCTACGACAAGGATGGCAAACTGCTGGGCTATGGAGTGTACAGCAGGCCTGCCAGCGATGGCATCAAGGGGTACAACGGGGAGACGCCGGTGCTCATCACCCTCGCTCCCAAGAAGGTGATTATGGGCGTCTATGCTTTGCCCAATGCCGAGACACCGCGCTTCGCCCAGCGCGTGCAGGAGGCGGGTTTCTATGACAGCTGGAATGGCTTGACCATCAAGAAGGCGAAGAAGAAGACGGTGGATACCGTCAGTGGAGCCACCTTTACTTCGCGTGCCGTGGCACAGAGCGTCCAGGCTGCCTTGGAGGCACTCTGATATAACGAGGGCGCCCCGCAGGGGCGCCCTCGTTTTGTCAACAGTATAACCTTCGTTTACTTGGCGTCGCGACCGGCGCGGATGGCCTTGATGTTGGTCTCCACCACGGCGTCGCCCTTGCGGCCGAAGATGGCCTTGATGGCTTTCTCCAACTCGTCGAAGGCAATCTCCAGATAGGGAGCCGCTGCGCCGAGCAGCACCATGTTGCCGCGGGCGTTGAGTTCCTTGGCGATGGCATTGGCGTTGAAGCACACCAGGCGGGGCAGCTTCTTCAGTTCGGCATAGACCTTCTCAATGTCGGGATAGTTCTTGATGTTGACGAAGGGGTCGCTGTTGGTGATGACCACGCCGTCGGGGGCCAGGAAGGTGAGGTAGCGCAGGGCTTCCATGGGCTCCGAGCTGAGGATGATGTCGGCCTTGCCTTCGGGGATGACGTCGGCGAAGATGGGCTCCGAGCTGATGCGGAGGTGGCTGAACACCGAGCCGCCGCGCTGGCTCATGCCGTGAATCTCGCTCTGCTTGACGTTGAGCCCCAGGTTGAGGGCGGCGTCGCTGATTATCTTGGCCACGGAGACGATGCCGTCGCCGCCTACGCCGCAAAGTATGATGTCTTTCTTCATTGTTCTCTTGGTTTTTTGTGAATGGTGGATTGTGAATAGAAAGGGGTTGCCTCTCCCAATTCACTTTCCTCTATTCACTATTCACTAATTTATTTATTCGCTGCAATACGTTTCTTGTTCTCGACGATGCAGACGCGCTGCGGGATGATGACGCTCACGCCGTTGTAGGCTATCTCCTCTTCGAGTATCTTCATGAACTCGTCGTGGTTCTTGGGCAGCGGCACAATGGTGCGGATGTGGTCGGGGTCGACGCCGAGGCCCTTGCAGATGTTGAAGAGTTTCTGGTTGGCACTCGAGGGCTGGCCGCCGGTCATGGCCGTGATGTCGTTGTCGAGAATCATAATGACGACGTTGGCCTTCTCGTTGACGCAGTCCAGCAGACCGGTCATGCCGCTATGGCCGAAGGTGCCGTCGCCGATGACACCGATGGCGGGGAAAATGCCCATCTCGGAGGCTCCCTTGGCCATGGTGACCGAGGCGCCCATGCAGACGGTGGTGTCGATGGCACCCATGTTGAAGCCCAGGGTGTAGCATCCGATGTCGCCGAAGACGCGACCGTTGGGGTACTTCTTCATCACGTCGACCACAGCCTGGTAGCTGTCGATGTGGGGGCATCCGACGCAGAGTGCCGGCGGGCGGTTGGTGACCACCTCGGGCACGGCCGGACCCTTGGGCATGGGCTTGCCGAGGGCGATGGCCACCTTCTCGGCGTTCAGCTCGCCGTCGCGGCGGATGGTCTCGTCCAGACGGCCGTGCACGGGCTTGCCTTTGCCCAGGAAGCCTTTGATGTGCTCCTCGACAAAAGGCTGGCCGTCCTCGAGCACGAGGATTTCGTCCACCTCGTCATAGAGCTTGTTCAGCATGTTGAAGGGCAGGGGATACTGCGCAATCTTCACCACGGGATAGGGGCACTTGCCGCCGGGGAAGTTCTCCTGCAGGTAGTTGATGGCGATGCCGGTGGTGATGATGCCGCGGCTCTTGTCCTCGCCGGGGATGTACTGGTTGAAGCCGCACTCCTCGCTCATCTTGGTGAACTGGGGCTGCTTGTCAATCAGGTCGCGGTAGAGACGCTTGGCGTTCACCGGCAGCAGCACGTAGCTTTTGGGGTCGCTGGGACTGCTGAGGGGGTTCTGTGCGCGCACGGGCTTGCGCTCCACGCCGGCGCGGCTGTGGGCCAGACGGGTGGGGATGCGCATCAGGACGGGGGTGCCCAGCTGCTCGCTGAGGTCGTAGCCGGCGAAGACCATGTCGTAGGCCTCCTGCTGGTTGCTCGGCTCGAGCATGGGTATCATGGCCCAGTGGCCGTAGTAGCGGCTGTCCTGCTCGTCCTGGCTGGAGAACATCGAGGGGTCGTCGGCCACCACGATGATGACACCCTTGGTGCCAATGATGGAGGCGTTCATGAAGGGATCGCCGCAGACGTTCAGGCCCACGTGCTTCATGCAGGTCATGGCGCGTTTGCCGCTGTAGGCCACGCCGATCGAGGCCTCGAGGGCGGTCTTCTCGTTGGCGCACCAGTTGGCCACCACGCCCTGTTCCTTGGCCTGTTTGCTCTTCATCACATATTCGGTAATCTGGGTCGAGGGCGTGCCGGGGTAGCTGTTGATGGCGCTACCGCCAGCGTCAATAAAGGCCTGTGCTATTGCCTCGTCGCCCAGTAAAAGGAGTTTTGACATAATTGTATGTTTTTGTTATTAATTAATTACAATGATTGTGGGTGCAAAGGTAGGAAATAAAACCCATACTACCAAATCTTTTTTCTATCGTACTGATTTATAATGCAAGAAGAATAGCAAGGTCACCCAGCCGAGGGTGGCGCCGAGGGTGTTGGCCACGAGGTCGTTCACGTCGAAGCCGCGGTAGGGGAGGAGGTACTGCACCCCTTCGGTCAGCAGTCCCACGGCGACGGCGGTGGCCCACACCGCCCACCATTGGCCGCGCTTTCCCAGCCGCCCGTAGAGGTCGTACAGGAACAGCGGACAGAGCAGGTAGACCGAGGCGTGCAGCAGGTGGTCGGCCCGCAGGCCGAGGATGTAGTTGTCGAGAGGGATGCCGAGTCCGTTGAGCGGGGCCCACATGAGGACAGCCAGCAGCGCGAAGTACCAGGGCCGCAGCCTGCGGCGCCCGTCGCGGCCCAGCCAGCGGTGTGCGAGGTGCTTCGCCGCCGCGCGGCGAAGCACCCTCCGTCCGCCCCCGCGCCAGTCCACCTCGGCGCCCTCACGGGTCGCGCCCGTCAACACGGCCACGATGTCCTCTGCCGTGGCCTCCTCGCGGGTGTAGCAGTTGTCGCCCTGCATGCGGTAGCGGTCGCCGTCGCGCTGCACCACACGGTGCAGCAGATGCCCCCCGCGGTAGCGGAAGAGCACCACGTCGCCCACTGCCGGCCGTCCCGCGGGACGGCTCAGGGTCAGCGTGTCGCCGTCGTGCAGCGTGGGCAACATACTCGTGCCCCGCAGCGTGAGCCGCACCTGCGGCTGCCCGGCCAGTTGCTCCTCGACGAGGGCGAAAAACAGGGTGTTGTCGACAGTCATGTTTCCGGGAATATAGTGTTGCGGCTCAGCTCGGCGGCCTCGCGGTCGGGGCGGCAGCCGAGGCGGAACAGCGGCACGTTGCCTATCACGCCGCCGACGAAGTCGACCATCAGGTCGGTGCAGCGCTCGTCGTGCGCCAGCGCCGGCGGACAGCTTGGATGCAGGGCGGTGAAGGCCTCGATGGTGCCGAGCCGGCGGATGCTGTTCGCCGGCCTCTGTTCAAGGCGTATCAGCGCCGCCACGGGCACCCCCTCGCGGTGGAAGCAGGGACTCTTGCCGCTCCAGGGCGAGCCGTAGGCCCACACGCGGCCCTCCCTGAGCCTCACGATGGGGCTGTCGTCGTTGAGCAGCCAGGCCCCGTCGAAGTGGGTGGTCCAGAGGTGCGTGTGCGTGCTCTTGCCCGTGCCGCTCTCGCCGAGGCACAGCACGGCCTGGCCGCGCCACACCACCGCCGACGCATGCACCGGCACCGCCCCGCGCCACAGCCCCGCCATGGCGTAGGCCGTCCACATCGCGAAGCGCAGCAAGTTGGGGTCGTCAATGGTGTTGAGGCATACGGTGTCGGGCTGCCGCGGGTCGAACTGCAACAGTCCGCTGTCGCCGAAGGTGAAGTGGTACACCCCCTCGGCGTCGATGCCGAAGCGGCATTCCGCCGTCCCGTCGGCTATGTCGAAGCGGTGCAGCCAGCGGTATGGCGGCAGCGCCAGCGGCCGGTCGAGCCTCACCTCTATGCAGTCAGCCTCGGTGCCGACAGCCATAAACTCGCGCATGCCCGGCAGCGCCAACGCCCGCGCCAGGGACGTGTCCCCGTCGAGCGTCAGGGTGATGCCTCCGATGCCGAGTGTCGCAGTGCCCATCAGTCGAGAATAAGTTTCTGTTCACGCATGCTTTTCACCCATGCGGCGGCGTCGGCCCGTGCCGTCGCCTCGTCCACGCCGTAGGTGTCCGTGATGGCCCGCACCACGTCCTCGTCGCCGAACTCGCGTCCGTTCAGCTGGTTGTATAGCTCCAGTGCGCTCTCGTTGAACGCCACCACCTGTGTCATGTCGGCCATGCCGTCGGCCTGCATCAGGATGATGTTCTCGCCCGACACGTGGCGAATCTTCTTTCTGCTGTCAATTCTCATAGTGTTCCGCCTAACGTTTTCCCTGCCGTTTTTATTGTGTGAGGAAGCAAATAAAATAGGTCGTGCGCGATTTAATTAGGAAACCGCCCTCCCGCCGTCCTCTCCCCGGACCCCACCCTTTCGCCCTCCTCCCCGCCGCATCCCGCTCACCTGAACAACCACCTCGAAACACCATAAGTACGTGTAATCCAGTGCAATAGAATAAAGTGTAGTTTAATCTACTGATATTCAGTAGATAATCCGGACCATCTCCTACTCATCTCCTACCCAACGCCTACTCATCGCCTTCTCAACTTTTACTCGAGTAGGAGAAGAGTAGGGGAAGATAAAAAGTATATCGTGTGCGAGGTAATTGTTTATCCGGCACCCCTCGGTCGGCGCTCGTGTGGAGGGGGTGCACTTTTTTCTTGCAGGTATGAAATATTTTTCCTATTTTCGCATGGTTGAATTCGACTGAAGGTTTCGGCGAAACGACTGAATGATAAATAAATAAACGCAATGAAATACAACCGAGTATTGTTGAAATTGAGCGGCGAGTCGCTCATGGGTACCCAAAGCTACGGCATCGACCCGCAGATGCTGACACAGTATGCCACCGACATCAAGACGGTGGTGGAACGCGGCTGCCAGGTGGCCATTGTCATCGGCGGCGGCAACATCTTCCGCGGCCTGAGCGGTGCCTCGAAGGGCATGGACCGTGTGCAGGGCGACTACATGGGCATGATGGCCACTCTCATCAACAGTATGGCCCTGCAGGCCGAGTTGGAGAAGCAGGGCCTGCGCACCGAGCTGCTGGGCGGCCTCGCCATCGAGCCCATCTGCAAGGCCATGAGCCGCCGCCGTGCGGTGGAGGCCATGCAGGACGGGCGCGTCGTCATCATCGGCGGCGGCACGGGCAACCCCTTCTTCACCACCGACACCGCCTCGACCCTCCGCGCCGTCGAGGTGCAGGCCGACGTCATTCTGAAGGGCACCCGCGTGGACGGCGTCTACACCGCCGACCCCGAGAAAGACCCCACGGCCACAAAGTATCAGCGTCTGAGCTACGGCGAGGCCTTGGAGAAGAAACTCAAAATCATGGACCTCACCGCCTTCGCCCTGGCCGAGGACAACCACCTGCCCATCTATGTCTTCGACATGAACCAGCCGGGCAACCTGCTGCGCGTGGCCGAGGGCGAGGAAATCGGCACCCTGGTGTGTTGATTGTTGAGAGATGAAAGTGGAAAGTTGAAAATTAAAATATCAAGAATATGAACGATTTATCGAAAGCCTGCCTCGACGAGGCAAAGAACAGCATGAAGAGCTCGCTCAGCTTCCTCGACAAGGAGCTGGCCAAAATCCGTGCCGGCAAGGCCAACCCCGGCATGCTCGACGGCGTGAAGGTGGACTACTACGGCACCATGACCGAAATCAGCCAGGTGGCCAACATCAACACCCCCGACGCCCGCAGTATCGTCATCCAGCCGTGGGAGAAAACCCTTGTGGGCGCCATCAACAAGGCCATCCTCGATGCCAACCTGGGTTTCACCCCGCGCCATGAGGGCGACATCCTGCGCATCGTCATCCCGCCGCTCACCGAAGAGCGCCGCAAAGAGCTATGCAAGCAGGCCAAGACCGAGGTGGAGAACGCCAAGGTGAACGTGCGCAACGTGCGTCGCAAGGTGATGGACGAGGTGAAGAAGCTGAAGGACAAGTCGGTGCCCGAGGACGAAGTGAAGCAGGTGGAGAAGGAACTGCAGGACATCACCGACAAGAACATCGCCGAGTGCGACAAAATCTACGCCGCCAAGGAGAAAGAAATCATGTCCATCTGATTTTTCTCCCCGCTCCGCGGAAATCCGGAAACCCGATTGGTTTTATGGATTACGCCGAAGGCGGGAGATGAAGGAATATGAAAATCGAGAAGTTCGACTCGCTGGAGTCGACCAACCGCTATTGTGAAGCCCTCGACCTGGCAGAGGTGGAGGACTTCACTTGCTATTGGGCGCTGGAGCAGACGGCGGGCATAGGGCAGCGTGGCAATCACTGGGAGGCAGCCCCGGGGCAGAACCTCACCTTCAGCCTGGTGCTGCACCCCGCGTTCCTGCCGGCCGACCGCCAGTTCCGCCTGACGGAGGCCCTCTCGCTGGCCTTGGTAGACTTCCTTTCAATTTTCAATTTTCAATTCGCATTAAGTGGCCCAACGATATTTATGTCGGCGGGAAGAAGCTTTGCGGCACGCTGGTCAGCACCCGTCTGCAGGGTGACACCATCGCTTCTGCCGTCTGCGGCATCGGACTCAATGTCAACCAGAGGGAGTTCCCTTCGTGGGTGCCCAACCCTACCTCGCTCAGCCTGCTGACCGGGCGTTTATATGAATTGGAACCGTTGCTGGTCAGGCTGTTGGATTGCATCGAAAAGAGGTATGACGATCTGCGGGCGGGTCTCGACCCCGAGGCGGAGTACCTGGAACGCCTGATGAACCTGGGTGTTCCCGCGCGGTATATCTACAAAGAAGAGACGCTGGAGGCCACCATCACTGGCGTCGACCCGCACGGTCGCCTGCTGCTCACGGCCTCCGACGGGCGCTACCTCTCGTGCGGCATGAAAGAAATTGTATTTCTTTAAGCGCCGCCGCGTCAGCGGTTTTGGTGCATTATCTTCTTGATGAGGAGTGCCACCACGGCGTCGTATTCCTCCTCGCTGTCGGCGCAGAAGACGTAGACTGCGCGGCTGAGGTAGGAGATGCCCATGTAGCAGCTGGCGGCGATGTCGATGTTCTCGCCCCGGATGGGTGCGTTGTCACGCGGATTGTTGCGGCTGCGGCGGGCGAAGAGCACCACGTCGCTGCCCTCGCGCAGGCTGGCCTGCTGCTCGGGGGCCAGTTCGCCGATGTGGAACTCGCGCCTCATCCACTCCCAGCCCTCGTCGTCCTCGGCAGCGATGACGGTGACGTCGACCTTCGACGTGCTGTCGAGGGCGAAGTTGCTCACCGAGGCCACCTTGACGTCGGGCTGCGCGGCATAGCGCTGGTAGAGTTCGGTCTGTGCGGCGACGCTTTGCGTCGCCGCCAGTACCATTATCATGAGGATGCAAAAGTTTCTCATACCGTGAGGAATTTCCAGATGTCGCTGATGACGGAGTCGGCTTCGCACTGGTTGTTGCACACCACCACCGGCTCGTCGGCCATGGCGGGGAGTGGTTGTGTGTCTGTGCGCCGTGGCTGTGTGGTGGCGACGGGTTTGTGCTCGGTGGCTTTGACTTGTGCCGCCTGCTCCACGGCCGGCTCGGGAGCGGCCGGCAGCACCACCTCGGGCACTACGGCTTCGGCCACCATGGTTGCCTCGCTGTGCTGCGGGTTGAGGAGGGTCCATGTGGTGGCTCCTGCCACCAGCAGGCCTGCGACGGTGAAGAGGGAGGCCCGGCGACGGCGTATGATGCCGTCGGCCCGTCGGCAGGCGTTGTCCATCAGGGTGTCGCGGCCGGTCAGGCGGTTGAGCTCGGCCAGCTCGCTGTCGCTCAGCGACCCCTCGCGATAGCGGGTCAGCAGTTGTTCTATTTCAGGATTCTTCATATCTCGTGTGTCATGTTGTACTTCAATTTCTTTTCGGCGCTGGCCTGCAGCCGCTTGACGGTGGCGGGACTGAGGCTTACCTGCGCGGCGGTCTCGTGGATGGTGTAGCCGTGGTCGTGTCGCAGCTCCAGCACCCGCTGTTCCATGGGCAGCAGCAGCCTGCGGCATTCGCTCATCTGGCGGTGCAGTGCGGCGTCCTGGGAGTGGCTGGCGGGAGTCGTTTGCTCGTCGTACTCCTGCAGCCGGCTCTTGTAGCGCAGGATGTTGATGCATTCGCGTTCGGTGGCACGATAGCAATAGGCCACCATATCGCGCACCCCCACATGCACCAGCGTCTTCACCACAGCCTCCTGCACCGCATCCTTGGCGTCATCCTCGTCGTTGAGGATGGTAACTGCCCGGCTGTAGAAGTCAAGGTAGTGCTCTTCCAGGATGTGCCGCTTGCGTGCTGCTTTCATGGCCTATAGACGTAGAAGGAGGCCCATTTGGCTCAGCCGTTAACATTATTTAAGAAAAAAGGCAGGTCGGCAAGTTGGCGTAGGGAACGCTTGTGGTAGTCTATCTCTATGATTATCTGTTGTCTGCCGTTGGTGAGCAGCAGGAGTGGCACCTGGAGCACTGTATTGTAGCGACAGGCTTGGTCGCATACTTTCTGGTTGATGGGTACGTCGGGTCGTTTGCACTCCACGATGAGGCGTGGCTGGCCACTGGTGGAGTAGACCACGATGTCGCAGCGGCGCGTCTGCCCGTTGACGGTAATGGCTCCCTCCACCTGCATGAGTTCCAGGGGATAGCCGTAGCGGTGGTGGAGCAGGCGGATGGTCTGTTGGCGCACCTCCTCTTCGGGCGTCAGCGCCACCCACCGTTTCCGCACGGGGTCGAGTACCTCGCATCGTCCGTCGGGCTGTTCGCGTACCTGTATATTGGTTGTATCCATAATCGATTGCAAAATTACTACTTTTCTTCGAGGTGGGCAAATATATTTGTATTTGGCGGTGAAAAAGTGCACTACGTCGCCTCTCGGGGCAATAATTTCCCCGCTTCCGCGTTATCAATGATATGAATATTTCAGTCTTTTGCGGGTCGTCGAGCCCGAAGAACGAAGAATACGCCGCCGTGGCGCGTGCCCTCGGCCGCCGCCTCGCCGACGAGGGCCACACCCTCCTCTACGGCGGCAGCAACCTCGGCCTCATGGGTGAGGTCAGCGGCGCCGCCATGGAGCGCGGCGGCACCGTCGTCGCCGTCATCCCCACCATCTTCAGCGAGGCCGTCATCCGCTCGCAGCCCGTCACCGAACTCGTCCGCGTCAGCACCATGGCCGAGCGCAAGGAATACCTCATCGCCCACAGCGACGCTTTCGTCGCCCTCCCCGGCGGTATCGGCACCCTCGACGAGGTCTCCGAAGTCATGGTGGCCAACCAGCTCCAGCACCTCAATAAACCGATGGTGCTGCTCAACTTGGACGACTTCTACGACCCCTTCCTCGCCCAGCTCCGCGTGATGCACGACGCCGGCTTCGTCCGCCACGACGCCGAGACCGCCCTGCACACGGTGGCTTCTGTAGAAGAACTCTTTGATATTCTCAATCAGAACTAAAAGAACTATCAGAAGTTTTAATCTCAATCAGAACAATTAGAATTTCTTTTTGTTCTTTTAGTTCTGATTGAGGAAAAAAGAAAGTATGAGCCATCTGCTGAGCAAGAGCAAATACATCCGAGGCCTGCAGTGCGAGCGGGCCCTGTGGCTCGACGTCTATCAGCCGCGCCTGGCGCGCTACACCCGCGAGCAGATGCGCCGCTTCGATGCCGGCCGCGACTTCGAGTACGCCTTCAAGTCCACCTTCCCCGCTGCCCTCGACCTCAGCGCCGAGCTCGGCCGCAAAGTCGACGCCTATCCCGAGCGCACGGTCGCCCTGCTGGACGAGAACCCCGCCGCCGTCCTCTTCGAGGCCGGCTTCCAATACGACGACGTGCTGGTCCTTGCCGACGTGGTCTGCCAGCGCGAGGACGGCTCGTTAGACATCTACGAGGTCAAGTCCGGCAGCCAGCTCAGCGACACCTATCGCAAAGATGCTGCCGTCCAGCACTACGTCATCTCACATTGCCGCCGCATCCATACTTTCAACATTGTTTACAACGAGAGCGGTTTCCAAACCGTCGACCTGACGGAAGACCTCGCCGCCCAGGCCGACACCGTGGCCGCCAACATCGCCGCCATGAAGGACATCCTTGCCCACGGCGAGCCCGCCACCCCCACGGGTCAGCACTGCCTCGAACCCTACGCCTGCCCCTACCAGCACTACTGCCAGCAAGGCGTCCGCCAGATGTCGCTCTTCTAGAGCTCCTCAAGCACAGAGTAGGGCCATGGGGTGGTGGGAATCACCCGTATATGGCATGAGATGGGCTGGATGCCTATGGCTCCGTCGGGATTCCACAGATATATTGCCAGTTTGGTATGCCTCAGGTGGCGATGGTGCTTCACTGCGTTCTCGATACGAATAGGCAAAGAGTAGACATAGAGGCTGTCAGAGACACGAATCGGGGTGTGCGTCTCGCGCCAGTCGACGCTCTTGCCTCTGCGCACCAGTTGGTTTACCAAAAACAGTCTTTTGTCGCTCGTGTCGGTCCGGATGAAGGTGACCTCGGTCTCCACATAGGCGAAGCGGTTGTCGACCAGGCAACCCAGTGTTGTGTCGAGAATATCCTGGAACTCGCCGTCAAGAGTCCTCATCGGCCGTTCGACATTGAACGTGGCCAGGGCGTCGATGTCAATCGTCTTGTCCGAGACCTGGCGCCCAAACAGGCAGGCTTCGGCAACCACGCAAGGGCGTACCTGTAGAAGCGACGGGTAATGCTGGTGGACGAGGTGCATTATGGTGGGGTCCATAATGCCGGCGGTGGCTATATACGGAGCATCGCAGTGGGCCAGTGCGCTGTCCAGACGTGCCGCGTCGCTCATCACCTCCGGCGGCATGATATGCAGAGAGGAATCATAGTATTCCACCTTGTCGGGCGAGAGGCCGAAGAGGCAGGCCACCCGGTCGTTGCCATAGCGGCTGCGGGCATCGTGAGCCAACTCCACGGCAGCCTGCACCCATTCCTTTTGGAGCATGACGAAATGCCGGCGGGTAAAAAACAATGTGGTGACCTTTACGAGCACGTACACCGCGGTGATGGCGGCCGTACGCCACCCCCATGGCTTCTCGCTGACGCCTCCGGCAAGGGCCAGCAGGAAAAACGGGAAGGCGAAGACAAGGCCGGAGAACTGAAGCAGCGGATTTACCGCCACAGAATAGACATAGCCAATCACCATCGGCAGCAATCCCACCGCCAGTGCCGCCACCATCAGCTTCCAGTGCCGCCGCACGCTGGCCCGGCGGAACAGCAGGGCATACGCCGCCACGGCAACTAGGGCGGCCGGCAGCGAATGGTGTGTGAGGTACTGGAGGAAATCCAAGGCAAAGACCGGAGTGGGGGCTCCCAGCCAACCTCCGACGCCTTTGTACTCAAACAGTTGGTAGAGCGTGATACCCAGATGTGGCGCGAATAGCAGCACCGCCCCGATGCAGGCGGCCAGGTAGCGCAGCATGTGGCGCCGCCCGACAAAGAAGAGGGCCCCGCAGGCCATCAGCAAGGCGGTCAGGGAACAGAAATAGTGGGTGTAGGCGCAACAGGCTTCAAATACAGCGAAAAGGGCAATCCGCGGAAGCGAGAAGCGGTCTTCACGCACCATAAGCGTCAGCACATAAAGGGCGCAGAGGACAAAGAACAGTCCGGCACAATAGGGACGTGCCAAGACGGAATAGTAGACCGTGTATTGGCTCACTGCCATCACAGCCAGTGGCAGCAAGGCGCTCCATTCGCCATACCAGCGGCGGCCGATGGCGTAGACGAGCGGCAGGGTGGCGATGCCCATCAGCACGAACGGCAGCCTTATGGCGATGGCCGACGTTCCAAACAGTTGCGACCACAACCACATCAGCACCTGGACGCCGCCGGGGTGGGTGTCGCCCAGCTTGACACCGTAGGTCAGCACATCGGACAGATTGCTGTATTGCAGCCGGCAGATGGCGCTGAGTTCGTCGTGCGTCAGTGGCCCGAACATGCTCCCTACCCGTAGGGCGGCCCCGACAACAATCAGGATACAGGCGAGAATTCCGGGACTTGAAGTGAGCCTTTGAAGGAAAGAGAGTAAAGTGTTTCTGTTGCGTTTCATGGTGCAAAGATACGACTTTTTTTTTATTGACGGACAAAACACATGTACCTGTCAGTATATCCGCATCATGAATCGCTGTGGCACAACCCTCTGGGAGGCCGTATTTCACCCCTCTCCGCGCCCCGTGCCCTCTGCCATTTTTACGGTAGTATTACGGTTGTTCTTTTACTGTTCTTTTAGAAAAAGCGTAATACTACCGTAAAACTCAAGTTGAACTGTAGTCGAAAACCCTAAGGATATGGCAATTGTGGAGGGACAATTTTTATCCAGGATACAAAGGAAGCGGACACCCCAACGGGTCGGCATTGCCTCGAACCCTACGCCTGCCCCTACCAGTACTACTGCCAGCAGGGCGTCCGCCAGATGTCGCTCTTCGGATGATTACAGTTCATTTGAAAGGGTACTGGGAGGTTCTTCTTCATTATCGGATTCAATGATATGATAGTCTGTCTCATAATTATCGTTCTGCCAAGTGGTGTTTTCTGCAGATTCATCATCGTCCTTAATGACGCTATTGTATCCAGTAAAATCAATTGTCGCTGTGGCTGTCTTATTCTCTTGTTGAATTGAGGCGGATTTGTCGATTGCTTTTACTTCTTTCTTTACAGATGATGCAGAATGATTGCCCTCATCTTTCTTACTATCATTGTCGCCACCACCAATTGTGGCAATAAGAGCCATGACGCCAAGGCCTATAATACCTAAGCAGCCATTTCTTCTTTTGCGACTTTTGTATTCCTCATCGCTGAGTTCAATGTAATGACCGTCCTTGTCTTTGATGATATGCTTTGCCATATGTATGTTTTTTTTGATTTGTAATTGTAAATAGTACCGAAACAATATGCACATAAAAAGAGCGTGGTACCATTCGCTTTCATTGGTATTCCCAGGTCTTCGACTACCTATACAAGTCCAACTATTACGAGCAATTCCACGCTGAACGCGCGGCTCGGTCGCTTTCATCTGGACTTGTATTCTTGAGTTGTCGAAGTTCAGGAATACCAGATAAGCTACTTCGCTTTTTTCTATTCTATGATGTGCATACTAATCTATGCGCTATGCTTCATCGGCAGTTGTTTTATAATCGCCGCTTTGGAATGTCCCCAAATTTTTATTAAATCGTCTCCAATTCTGAAATAAAAACGTCCCCAAAATCGCACAAAAAAAAGGCGTTGCAAATCAACCGCAACGCCTTTTTAATTGCCGTTTAACTACTGTTCAAATGGCTTTGACAAGCATTATATCGTCATAGTTTAGAGCAATGCCACCGACGACTTTGGCACCATCGAACGGGTTGCCGATGGCCTGGTTCCGGCCCATCCAATCAGCCAGCTCAATGATGGCACTCTTCGAGCTTGTGAAATAAACAAAGCGCGTCCCCTGCAGGCACTTCAAAACGTCCAAATAATCCGTCAGCCGCCAATAGCTGTCGCTCTTGTACATACCGCAATCCGTCGATAAATACGGCGGATCGAGCACAAAAACCACATCGGACACCAGCCGGAACTGATCAAAGAGCTGGCGGTAGTCCATCGACACCACCTCTACACCCTCCAGATACCCCTCCACATTATAGTCGTCCTGGCGTATCCGGTTGTATAGCGTCTGTCCGGCGAACTCCTCGAGGCTGTGTGCGTAGTTCATTGTGAACAGCAGATTGCTCGAAAGTGAAAACCAGTCCACGTATCCGCTCTTGGCCCATCGCTCCACCTCAGCCACCACCTGCGACCTCACGGGCTCGTCTATGCGCCGTGTACGCGTCACGCCGGACACGATAGGCCGCAAGGCGCGCAGCATCTCGTTGGTGCGTCCGACGTTTGCCAGGCGCTCGCTGTAGTGGTCGTAGTCGTTATACACCACCCGGCAGTGCGGACACGTGTATTTAAGGACGTGGCTCACCAAGCCACTGCCGCCGAAGAGGTCTACAAATGTAGCCCCCCCCCCCCCGAGGCGGACGGCCAGCTCCTCGAGCTGGTGGACAAACCTTCTCTTCTGTCCCTGGAAAGGCAAGGGTGCACCTGTGTACTTTTTCACGCTTCCACCTCCTCTCTGTCCTCCGGCTCTTCTGGCTCCATTGCCTGAAGGCGCTCAATCTCCGCCTGTGCGGCGTTTATCTCGTCACGCCACTGCTGGCGTTGTGCGAGCGTGTCCGCATACTGTGTTTTTGTGGCTTTCCCCTCGGCAATTTTAAGGGCGACATAGTCGGTAGCCTTCAGTTTTGCCTCTCGATCGGCAATGATGCTCTGTTGCTCGTTCACGAGCTCCTGGATCTCAATCTTTGTCATAATTCTTACTTTTTTAAACGTAAATGATACTTGTTGTTTAATCTACTCTTTATTGAGTATTCCGGCTTGCAGTTAATACAGCGCCGCTGCTGGTCATAATCAAAGTATTCCCACCACTCGGTGGCAATACTCTCCACAAGGTGCTCGAGACGCCGGTAGTCCGTGCGCGTCTTCATTAGGCCCAGGTAACTGTTGATCGACGACATAAATCGGTCGATATACGCATACTTCTCCCGCTCTTGGTTATACTCCGTCACCCTCTCCATAGCCCTGCCATAGGTTGGGTTGTTTATATGGAGGCGGTAGGGTTTTATATGACTGCCAAGGAACTCGTAGCCGTGCTGATATGGCTGGTCGTAAAACTTCTTTTCGTTTAGCCGCATCCCTTTGGCTGCGAGGCGTTCTCTCAACACCGGGAATAAACCAAGCGCATACTCGTGCATTTCCTCCGGCACGACCATAAGACAGTCGTCCATAAATAGCGTCGAGCGGATACCGCACTCTTCGTTTAACCATATCACCTCCGGGTTCATATACAAACCCATACCCGTCTGTGATATCTGGCGGCCGATAGGTACACCCACTCCCGGCTCGGCGTTAAACAGAGATTTTGATGGTTCAATATGCTCTTCCCACAATATTTTTGGAGTCCTCAGCTCGCAGTGTTGTGCCGGGTAGCAATGGACCGACACCATTGCAAGCCATTTTAAGAAACCGGGCATCTCGGGCCCGAAACGCCGCATCAGGTCGTCGGCATTCTCGTCAATCACTTCGTAGTAGCACCGCTCGATATAGTCACACAATGCGTTGGGAAAACAACCTTTTAAGTCCCACTTAATAACCCTTGCGGGTTTGGTGTACCCCTGTGTCACCTCGCAAATGTCCTCTATCGTCTGGTCTATGGCCGCCGTGGCACCCTTCTTTTTCCTGTTGTTGAAGGTCCGCGGGTGTAGCTTCGCCTCGATATATGGGGACAGTGGACTGCAGACAACCAGGTCCGTCATACGGCCTTGCGCAATGGTGGCAAATATCTCGCGCCACTTTGGCACGGAGGTGAGAAAGGAGTAGTTATGGTCAACACGATAGGTTTTCTCATACATCTCCCACATCATTACGACGAGGAGCGGCGCCCATCGGCGCTCAAACTCGGCCCAGTCCCGTCCGAAGCGCTTGTTTTTGCGTGCTTCAAACATTATGTCGATTAAAAATGAGAAAAACTCTTCTTCAGTCATTTAGCGTATAATATACTTATTGGTAAATTCGTGACCGCCCCGACCTGATTCGCGTTGTTCACGTTGTTGTTGTTGAGGTAGCGGTTCGTGCCGTTGAAGATCCAAGCGTTGTTCACGTTGTACCTCTCAGCAAACCACCGGTTCGTGCCGGTCCGAGCGCATTAGTCTGAATACTATAAATGATAGTAGCACTCCCTTTTACCCTTCGTAACTGCCAGCAGCTTCTGCAGGCATCATTTCCTCGCCCGTGACCGTCTGCTGGTCCTGACTCTTAGGCGACCGCGTTGCGTTGCGCCATTTCCTAACTCCTTCCTCAATCCGTTCCAATTGCACGGCTATTGCCAGTCTGTCGTGCTCCTTTATCAAGCCATAGCTGATACAGAGTTCAAAGGCTGCCAGCAGCACACCGAACTCGCCAAACATCCTGCGGATATTCTCCTGGCGCACCTCCTGGCACTCTTTGGCCTGGTTGAAATACCGGATAATATTGTAGCAGGCATTCTTCATCTCCACCGGTGCACCCTCGATGCGTTCAACCTTGGGCATCGGCTGAATTATCGGATGCAGAATTTTGAGCAAATTCTTGGTGTCGGCCAAGATACTGTCTTTGTCTCGTTTCGCCTTGTTTCCTCTGGTTTTCATCCTTTTTTCCTTTTCTTCCTTTTTTCGTGCGGCCATCACCTTGTTGTATTGCTCCTCCTAGCAATAGTCCAGGTACTCGCCGTAGTCTTTGAACTTACTGTAATCAAGCATTTTTTTAACGCCACTTGCACCCTCACGGGATGCAAGTGGACTGTTTAATTTTTAATCATTTTTTCAAAAGCGTGACCGCCCCGACCTGACCCGCGAGGCACACGTAGTAGTTGCCGAGGGAGCGGTGCGTGCCGTAGAAGAGCCAAGCGATGTACACGCTGCACCTCTCAGCAAACCACCGGTGCGTGCCGCTTCCCAACGTCACCTTCCCGGCTTTTTGCTGCGTGGCGTTTAGGATTGCAAGTCGCTCATCTTCCATCATTAACGTGCCTTCGTCCACGTCCCACAGGTGGCCGCCCTGCAGATAGGCCCAGTTCAATGCCGGATACATTGCTTTCGTTCCTCCGGCTTTCGTTGGGGCCATCATCGGGCCGTATTTCTCGGTCAGTTCCTTGCCGTTAGGCAGCGCGAAAACGCCTTTTTTCTGTGGCCACATAACGCCGAACTCCCCACGCAGATAGTCCTCATACGTAGGATAATAGGCTCGGATGGCGGCGGCATATTCAGAGGTCAGATACTCCGACTTCTTCATCGGGTCGGTATTGCCGGCCTCGCTGTGCACCGCTACGGCGGCGGTCAACGTGCGGCCGTTGGTTGCCCAATAGCTCGCGCCGCCTCCAATGTGCATCAGGCCGCGGTGGTTCGTCAGCCGCCCGTTGGCCTTCCAATAGTTGTCGGTAGCAGGCATATCGCGCCACGAATAAAGGGCAATGGTGCCGCCCGTCATAGAGCAGTTGTAGAAGCGGTAGTCCACACAGGTGTCGCACTGGATAATAATCTGCGTTCCATCATCATCCACCTTGTTGCCGTTGGCGTCTGCCAGGTAGGCCCACCACGCCTTCGTGTCTCCCACCTCGGTGGCTTTGGCTGCTACAGCCTGGCTGATCTCCTGGGCGGTGGCGGCGCTGATTGCGGCCGAGGTCAGCGTAACGGTCACCGCGGTGTTCACACTGTAGTCGGGGCTCATCCTGAGGTTAATGCTGAGCGAGGTGCCGGTGATCGCCGTGATAGCATACTGGCACACATCCAAAAACTTCAAGCTCGGCAGGCTGGCGTAGTTGCCTTTCCACACAGTCATCGTGTCATTGTCCCATTGGAACAGATACGGGCCCACATAGGTCCAGTTGCTCGGTATCAGCGACATCTTCAGTGTGTCGCGGTCGATAATGCGGTTTTTGCCGGTGGAGTCTGTAAAGATAGCGTCGCCCCATCTGGCCACATTCTTCTCGACATTCACGCCGTCCACCTTGGTCAGGTTGCCCTCCGTAATGTTGGCAACTCTCGTTTCGCGCATCGGCAGCCCCGCTGCGGCATACGCGCTCTGGTCTGGATAAGTTTTAATCATTCTTTAACTCGCTTTTAAGGTTAGACATCAAAACAGCGGCACCCAGTCGTTCACCGAGCCGGTCAGCACCAGCTTGGCCTTGTACCAATGGTTGTTCGCGCTGTCATAGTACATCATTCCCGGGGCGAACGGCACGCCTGTCCACGCCACGCCCGGGCACAGCTTCTCCCAGTCGCTCGGTACCACATCGGCACTCGGCGTCCCGGCGCCCTGTATCTCCATCGGGAAGCCCATACGGCGCAGGCTCGTGGCATCCACCTCGCCGAGCACCAGGTTTATCCGCTGGCCGTTCTCGCCTTGCAGGTTTCGGCGCATCGTCTCGCCGTCATAGAACAGGACGCCCAGCGCCTCGGCAACAACCATCAGATATGCCTGCATCTTGGCCGATGCAATGGCTCGCAGGTTGTCCGGAATGCCCTGGGCGTAGGAGAAGGTGGTGTAAGCCTGCCCGGTGGCTCCGACAATGGCAATAATGCCATAGTCCTCCACCGAGGGTTTGGTGGTGTTCACAGTCTGCAGCCCGGTGCCGGCTGTCGCCTTCTCGTACTTCACGTAGTCAGTCAGCGCCGTGGCATTGGAGTCGCTATAGCTGATTGTGTTGCCGTCGACCTGCAGCACCTGGTTCTGCGTCTCGAACTCCGCCGCACCGCCTCTCTTCATAGCTCCAATGGTGGCCGTGTGGAGATAGGTCGTCTCGTCCTCCTGCAGGGTGCTCGTCCACTCGGGCTGCACTCTGTCCACGGGTGTCGTCCAGCGCAGGTGGGTGTCGTCTTCGCGCTCAATGCGGTCGCTCACTCCGCCAACCGTCAGCAGCTTGCCGAAGCTATGGGCGGCATTGATGGTGGCCGCCAGCGGGATAATGGTGCCGGCATCGTTCTCGTCCGTGGGGCTGACAAAGGTGTCATAAGGGAAACCGACGCCGCTCCAGGCAATCCTGGCGCAGGTATTCGCCCACGTAATGCCGCTGACAATCATATACCCGCCTCTGCTGGTGGTGTAGAAGCGGTAGCTCTTCCCACCGGTGGTTGCGTCTGTATAGGCGCAGGCGGTTCCGTCGTTCACGCTCGTGGGCACTCCGTCGCTGTACGGTTTGAAGCGCACCGTCGGACGCAGATTGTTGCCGTTCTGGTCCGTAAACAGCACCCCGTTGGGCTGCTCGGCCGTGTTGATGGTACCGAACGCAAGCGCCGGTACCGGGAAATAATAACCCGCGCCCACAGCCACAGCCACGCCGTTGTTGCTCAACAGGCGCAGCAGGTTCTTTCCCGAACACACCAGGCTCGTGGCTGCAAAATCGGTCTTTGCGCTCAGCATCTCGAACTCGGCCGGCACTCTCGAGTCAATCGACTCGTCGCCGCCGGTGGTGAAAACAACCTCGCCCTGGGTGTCGTCGGTCATTAGGTCGGCACCCTCCCACGACTCGAGGTTTTCTGCCGTCTCTGCCTTTTTGGGCACCAGGGCGCCCGACTGCAGGTCTGCAGTGTTGGCTTTGGCGGCTATCTGCTCAGCCTGGCCGTGGGCGTAGTCACCCTGCTGCTTGGCGTAGTCGCCCTGCTGCTTGGCATAATCGCCAGCGGCAACAGGGGCCCAGTTCACGGCGTCACCCACGGGGTTGTGGCCTGTGTTTTCGTTGATTCTGGAATAGTAGGAGCCGTAGTTGGCTACCGACACCACGTCGAACTTTGAATACTCGGTGCCGGCTGCCCACGGGCCACGGTCCACAAATCCAACTCTGCCTAAATTTTTCTTGCTCATATCATTCTGTTTTTTTTGGTTAAAACTCTACTGTCAGGTTGCCGTTCTCCAGGCTGAATTGGTCTGTAATCGGCACCACGTCGGCCTGCAGCTCCATCGTCTCTTCGTCGATGCTGAACTCGGGCAATGTGTAGGCCTCTATCACCTTCTGGTCCACCGATGCGGCGGCGTCTCGGGCATTTTGTGCGGCCGTCGCAGCCTCGCCGGCTTTCGCGTCCGCATTGCTGGCGGCGCTGTTTGCCCGCTGCGTGGCCTCTTGGTTCGCTCTCACGGCGTTGCTGGTCAGCCGCACGGCAGTATCCACCGCCTCCCTTCGCTGCGCTTCTGCTTGCCCCCTCTGTTGTTCTGCTTGGGCTCTTAGCTGCTCGGCCTGGTCTCTCAGTCTCTCGGCCTGAGCTCTCGCCAGCTCGGCGTTACCACGGCCCGACTCGGCGTCGGCACGCAACCCCTCGGCCTGGGCTCTCGCCTGCTCGGCCTGGGCTCTTTGGCCTTCGGCTTGCGCTCTCTCCTGCTCAGCCTGGCCCATCTGCTCATTGAGTCTTTCTGCGGCCCGTGTGGCTGCCTGCATAGCCTCCACATAGCGCTGCACGTCCGTGGCCTTGCGCCACTTCGTGTCGTCGCTGCCGGGCTCCGTGTCTATATTCGGCACCAGCGATATCCAGCCGTCGCCGTTGTGGGTCACATAGGTCAGCTCCGAATAGCTCTCGCTCTCCGTCCAGTCGCCGCCCAGTGTCAGCACCACCTTTCCTAATTTAACTTTCTGTCCCATTTTTTTATTCTCCTGTATTGATGATTAACACAAGGTTTCCCTCTTCGTCAAGCTCCAGCGGCACGTCGTCCGCGCTGTCCGTGTGCGTGTCGCACCACAGCACTCCGGCGGCGTCCACCTCGTAGGTGGCCGTCACACACGTGCCGTCTCTTCCGTCCACGCCGTCTCTTCCATCGGTACCGTCGCGGCCGTCGGCGCCCTTCAGGCTCTCCAGCCACTCTTCCTCCGTACCCTCGTACCCGTGGGCCACGGCTATCTGGTACGCACTCTTCCCGGCTACCGGCACCCCGCAGCCACAGCCACCGTCGTCCTCTCCTTCCGGATGGCAGTGTCCGCGCACCACACTCCGCGCCATATCTATCTTCACCGTCCGCCTCCGCTCCCCGTCGGGCATCGTCTCATCGGGCACTATGTAGGTCAGACGGCCGCTCAGCGTGCCGCTCCTCAGGCCCGGATGGTCCCAGCTCGCCACAGCCACGCCGTCCTCCAGCGTCAGCCCGCCCCAGCACTTCTCGCCGTCCCATCCGCACTTCAGCACGGGTTCCGGCCACTCTGTCCGCACCTCTATCTCGAAAGGCACGGCGACTCCTTCGTCGCCCTCGCAGCCGCAGCCCACTTTCACCCGCAGCTTCACATCGTCGCCTTCTGTGTATCTTACTGCTTTCATCGTTCCCTCCGTCTGTTTTAGTTCAACACTATGGTCATTCCGGTATCTCTCACGTCGGGTATCGTCCGGTCGTTCACATTAACAACCACCTCTGTCGTTCCGATAAGGGTGACCGACACGTCGTTGACCCTATACAGTTCTTTGTCCCCGCTTTTCACATAGACATCCACACACGGCAGCTTCCCCAGTGTGTGGGCTATCTTGTATGCCTCCCCGGTACCGACGGTGCCGGCAGGCACATTTACCACCTGCTGGCGGCCCACACTTCCTCCACCTCCCGGTATCTCGCCAACCAGCGCAAAACTGTCGATCAGGTCCGAGTAGTCCGTAGCCTGCGGCCACGCCCCCTGCCGGAATGCGTTTTTTAACCAATTTCTTGCTCTTGCAGTCATATTTGTATTTTTTTTAATTGTTGTTTATCTCACACTCATCTCTCCCACCATACTCAACCCCACGCCTTGGAGGGTCCAGCCGGACACGTCAAGCCCGGTTACCGGCACCACACCGGCCGAGGCTATGCGCTTCCGCTCGGCCTCCACCCCGTCGGGCACCTCCAGAACCTCACCGCCGGAACACACATAGTCGGGGCTCAGATTGTTCTGCTTTGCGACATCCTCCCCCCAGTCTGCACTCCCGCAGTGCTGCAGCGCCAGGTCTATCAGGCTCTGCCCTTTTCTTGCTGTCACGGTTCTCATAGCCTTCTGGTTGTTTCGTCTCATATCAACACTTCAAAGCCCATCGCAGACACAGGGACACTCACTCCGCCACTGCGGATCCTCATCACATTGCCCAGCGTCACCTTCTGCGTCTCTCCGGCGGCGTCTTCGGCGCTCGCCAGCGTGCACACCAGCCGCTTGTGCGGCGACACATCCAGCGCTATGGTTGCCCCATACACCGGACTCGGCGGCGCCACCTGCTCGCTCATCACCAGCACCCACTCGTCGCCGTTTAGCGCCTGCAGCCGCCCGAGGCCTTCTATTGTCGCGCCTCCAAATTCCCACAGGCCGCCGTTCCACATCACCACGCCGGGGGCCAGTGTCACCCTCTGCGTCAGCCGCAAACTCGCGTCGATACCGGTTGTGGTGTTCTCCCAGGTAGCACCCATTCCTTCCACTACCACCGCCTGCCCGGACTCCAGCCCGTACATCGCCTTCACCACCCCCTGCAGCGCAGCCACCACCTGCCGGTCGGCCGCACTCAAAAAATTGAACTCCGCGGGCACTATCTGCCGCACATTGTTGCCTTCTGTTCCTATTACGTTCATCTCTTTTATTGTTGTTTAATTGTTGTTTAATCACCCCTCGCGCTCGTCAACCCTGAAGCCGACGCCGGCAAACACATATCGCTTTATCAGCGCCTTCACGGCTGCCACATCTGTCCCGGCATCCACCGTCACCACAAAGTCCACTCCCACGTCGCTGTTGGCCACGCTCGGAACTATCAGCGCATCGGTGGCCACCCTCGAGGCCGAGGCGAATTTCCAATATTGCGGGTCTCCGTCTCTCGCCCCGACCAGGACAACCAGCCCGTCTTCCTGTCCGCTCATCGTCACCGTGTTGCCAAAGCGCTCGCGCAGCAGCTGCAGCAGCACGGCACCTTGCCCTATATGCCGGTGCTCGGCTTTTATCTCTTCCTTTCTCGACTCCGCCTTCAGGGCGTCGTCTACAGTCCTGCTCAGCAGCATCTGCAGCAGCCTCCGCAGCTTCACCGATCGCTGGAGTTTCACCGGCATCAGCAGCCCTATTGTGTTGTTCCAGTTCCTCATCTCGTCACCCCTTCATAGCCAAACGTGTCCGCGCCTGGCACGCAATACCCGGCGCTTGGTTCTGTCCAGTCGCTCCATTCCGCTCCGTCGATTGTCAGCAGCGTCAGGTGTACATCTTCCACGCCGGGCACGGCCATCATAGCGGCTGTCAGGCGGCCGGCATACAGGCGCCCGCCAAACTGCAGCTCGCCCATAGCGGCCGTCAGGGCCTCCCGCACCGCCGAGCGCACGTCGCTCCGGTTCAGCTCGGCAGCATAGCGCACCGTTCCCGTCATACCCACCACATTGGCATTCCCGCTCGTGGCTGTCACGTGAAGCCCCACAGGCTTCACCGCCTCCACGTATCCCTGGAAGGCCTCCAGCTGGGCGGCTGTCAGCGCCTGGAGCGACCCTACCGACCCTTTGGCTACCTTCAGCCTCAGTGTGCGCCCTTCGGTCGTTATGGCCGCAGCGGTCACCACCCTGTGCGAGGGGTCCACCGTACTGTATCCCACTCGCCCGTCGGTCACACTCAGCGCATCGCCTTCCTGCCAGGCTTTCGCAGCCTCCACCCACCACGCCTCTGTCCCGTAGTGCGTCGCGTCGGCCACGGCTCGCACCTCCTCCTCCCAGTCTTCGTAGGCGGTTTCCTTGGCGGCTATCACATAGCTCACCACCCACAGCAGCATCCTCACCACGCTCACACGGGCATAGACGTCGTCAAAGCTCGCGCCGGCGGTGAAGCCAAACAGCTGCGCCACTCCGGCATTCTCCATCCACCGGCGCTGCAGGTCTTCTTCTATTTCTCTTCTACTTGTTGCCATATCTGTGCTTTTTTTTGGTTTATCGTGTCTTCATCTCCACTGTCAGCACGCCACCCTCCACCTCGATGCGCTCCCACTCGATCCCGTTCCTCTTCATACACTCCTGGATGTGCCGTTTCAGTCGCCGCATCTCGCTGCCGGGCGCTCCGGCATATCGCATCAGCCCCACGCCGTCCTCGGCGCTCCACTTCCACTCCCCGGGCACGGTCTCCATCAGCAGCGCCAGCGTCTGCTCGTCGCTCTCCCCGCAGCTCAGCTCTCCGGCCGTGGCCTCCAGGTCAAAATCGTCATTCAGTATTATGTCTTTCATTAGTTTTCTGTTATTCGTCTGCCGAGCTCTACCGTCTGCCGGTAGCCTCCCGTGCCAAAATTCACATTCACTCCCTTCACCTGGTACCGCCCGCGTTCCACACTCTCGGTCTTCACTTCCACCACGTCGGTCTTCTCCACCTGCGGCTCCCCGAAGGTGGTGAAGCTGCCGCTCAGGCCGTCCCACTTCAGGCGCTCTATCTCGTCTTTCACGGCCGCCTTCAGCTCCGCCATACTCAGCCCGTAGCGGTATATCTCCCGCTGCTCTCCTTCTCCCTCCTCGTAGCTGATACGGCTGCCGTCAGCCTGGATCGACACGCCCTTCACCTTCACCTGTATGTCTGCCGCCCTTCTATAGGTCAGCTGGTTCTCTATCATATTCAGCCCATCCTCAAACTTCCCGGCCATTTTTCTCATACCCGGGCGCACAGTCCACACCTTCAGCAGGGCCTTTTCGTTTTCTACCACAAAGGCGCTCGTCACGCCATAGTTCTCTTTCAGGTCTCTCAGCACACCGGCCACAGTGGTGGCCGTCACTCTGTACTGGCCTATATTCACCTCCCCGCTCAGCTCCCACTCCACAACACCGTGTATCTGCTCTCCCAGCAGCTTCCGCACATCACAGCTTCTATAGCTGCTTTTCGTGCTCGGCGTGTGCTGCAGCTTCATCATTCCGTCAATGCAGGTCAGCGTCGTCGGCGTCTTCGCACTTACCTCCTGCACCTGGCCGATAAACCTCAGCTTCAGCTTCCCGTCGTATCCCAGCCACACCTTCACCTCGTCGCCACGCCTCACCGGTATCCTCGGTTCTCCTTCCCACTTGGTGTTGCGCGCCAGGCTCACCACACAGGTGTCCTGCAGGCTCGACGTGTCGCCGGTGATCTTCACCCCGGCCACACGCTCCACCGTCCACCTCCGGCTCAGGTTCGCACCCTCCTCCGTGGTCCATTTGCGCTCTATCTCTATCCTGCAGCTAAGTCTTCGCATCTCTCAATTTTCAACTTTCAATTTTCAACTTTCAATTCTCCTCCTCCACCAGATACTCCTCGTCGCTCAGCATCCCTATCGTCACCTCTTCCCAGTTCCGCTCCGTGTGGTTGGTCACACTCACGCTCGTCACCACCACGCGCTCCACTTTCCACACATCGTTCAGCAGCTCGTTCGTCACCTCCAGCACCTCCGGACGCTTCAGCTCATCCAATATCCTTGTCACTTCGTCCTTCGGATATCCGCCTTTGCCCATCACTTTGGCGACAACTGTTATCACCACATCTCCGTCGCTCACCCATTCCTTCACCGTGCCCGGGCGCCCGTTGATCGCGGTGGTCACCACCCGCTTGCTCATTGTACAGTCTATTGTCACGTGCTCCAGATAATGGTTGCCGAGTATCATATCATCCATTACCTCGTCCTCCTCCGGATTCACGCCTCTCGCCAGGCTGGCATTGCCGTCCAGCACACTCTTCGCCCCCGGCTGCTCCTTTCGGCCGCCGAGTATGCTGTAGCGCAGCTTCCGGCCGGTCATTACAGTCTCCTCCGCCAGCTGGCTGGTTGCCGCCAGCCCATAGGTATCTATCTGTCCGTTCATTGTTTCACTTTTTCGTTTTCAATGTCGCTCTTCTGCGTCTCTGTCAGCTGCTGGGTGGCCCACGTCGTCGCCGCCGCCTTCAGCGCCGCGCCGCCGTCCTGCGGCACCGTCACCCAGCCTTGAAACACCTGCTTCAGGCTGTTCAGGTCTTTCTCCACGGCGTTCAGCTTCTTCACCAGCTCCTCCACCTTCACCAGGCCGCCAAGCTGGCCGCCCATCAGCCTGATCTCCTCCACCTCGGCCACCATCACCACCACGGCTGTCGTCTTGCTCACCCACACCACAGCCACCACGCTGCCGTCCTTCGGCACCACCATCACTCCGCTTTCTGCGTTGCCTATCAATGCGCCTTCAGCAGGAGCTTTGCCTTCTATCTCCACGTCACACACACCGTGGTCGGCGTCCACATTGCGCGCCACGCCTGTGTCGCACAGCGCCTGTCCGTCACCCTTGGCTATCATTCTGATTGCTTCGTATATCGACTTACCTCCCGGCATCTTTGTTTTTCAATTTTCAATTCTCAATTTTCAATTCTCAGAGGTCACTCGGCACTGCCTCCAGCAGCGCCTGAGTCACCAGCCGCTTCACCTCCGCGGCACCCTCCTGCAGGGTCGTCGTATGTATCTCTATCGTCCCCACCAGGGTCCCTATATTCGTCGTCACCGTCTTCCCGCTGCCGCCACTGGAACCACTGCCGCCACCACTGTACGTAGTCCCGCCGACTGTCGTCTCACCGGTGGTACCGCTGGTATCGGCTTTCTTTTCGTCCGGATTCGTGCCGCCGGGGTTGGCTTTATCCTCTTCTTTTAGTCCGGCCAACTCCATTATCAAATCTTGCTCGCGCTTGGCTTCCTCGGCTTTGGCAGTCATTTTTTTCTTACCTGCATCCGTCCGATACGCGGTAGTATATTTGTACAAAGATCTATAGTCTTTCAACATCTCATCTGTCAGCCCAGGCAGAGGTACCTTCACACTCTTGGTACGGCCTAACTTATCATTCATTAAGACTTTGACAAAATATTGCCCCTTTCTATCTTTCCTGGCCCCAGTTATATCCACAGCTTTGGGATTAACTATTGCGGCACCCTCTTCTCCCATTGCAGTCTCTACGATGGCCCTTCTTCTGGCAATTGCCTCGTCGGCCATCTCTGCCTTGTCTAACTCTGTTTTCACGTCATCATACTTCTCTTTCCATCTCTCCAATTTTTCCTCTGCGATTGCTTTTTTTATCTTTTTGTCATACTCCGCATTAACCTCTATTAGTTTGTCCTTCACACCCTGCAACCCCTCTTTCTCTAAGTCAATCCCTTTTAGAAATTCTGGGTACTTGGATGTTATTTCTGATATCAGTCTGTTTCTCTCGTCTTCTTCGCTCCAAGAGCGCTGTAAAGCACCCACCAATAGGTTCAATCCTATTTTCTCATCTCTTATTTTCTGCTCCAGCGGTATCCTCACCGCACGTTCCATACTCTCGGCCATCTTCGTCAAGCCGGTTGTTACATTCTTAACCGTCGGCATCATCCGCTCACCAAGGGCCGCACGCAGACTGAACACTGAGTCCTCCAAGTTGCTGAACATACCGTTCGCTTTCTCCGCCTGTTTGGCCATCATACCGAAGAATCCTTTGCTCTGCATTATCTTCGGCAGCGCCGCCATCATCTCCTCTGTGCTCGCCAGCAGCTCCCCGCTTTTGCTCACCCCCTTCCCGGTGGCTTCTATCCAATCGTTCCGGCTGATCAGCAGGTCCTGGAACATCCGCGCCGCCTCGCCCTTCTGGCCCGTCGCCAGCTTGGCATAGGCGTTCATCACCTGCTCCATCGGTTTGTTCGTGGCAGCCGCCAGGTCTCCCAGCATCTCCAGGTTCTGCCTCGAGTACCGCCCGATGGCCTGCAGCTGGTTGCCACCCTCCACCACATCGCTCAACCCGAAGGGGGTGATCTTCGCAATGTCTTTGTACTCCTCCATCCGGTCTCGCGCCGCCTGGGTGCTCCCCAGCATCGTCTCCAGTGTCGCCTGGTAGCTCTCTATGTCCGCAGCAGCAGCCACCGCCGCCTTCCCTTGCTTCACAAAGAATTTCGTCACCTCAGCCGCAGCTATGGCCTTCAGCGCTCCCTTCGCACTCTTCGCCATTCCCTCGAAGCCTCGCCCGCTCCCCTTCGCCTCATCGCCGAGCTGGCGCGTCTTGCGTCTCGCTTTGTCGAGCTCCTCGCTCAACCCCTCCACGGCGTCACCGTCAAAGGCTTCCTCGATCGCGTCGCCGGCTTCCTCGGCAGCACCCTCCAGCTTCTCCACATCCTTGCGCGCCGCCCGGCTCCCGTCGGCAACCTTCCGGAATCCGGCGCTCGCACGGTCAGTCACCGATAGTCTGTAAAACACATCAACAGTCTTCGACATTCCTCTTTGAACTTTAAGCTTTAATAATGACCGGTTAATCGGTTTTTAATTGTCAATTTTTGTTCTGAAATAGATACTGTCTGAATATGCCTGACGATACTCTTCCCAGCTCATCCCTCTCAACACCTCCGGCGTGTACCCGCACATCACCCTCACCACGGCTCTCACCCTGTGCCACATCCCAAGTAGCAGCTCCACACGCCGCTTCACGCTCCCGGCACCCTTCAGCGCCACGAGGTCGTCAGGCGTCATAGTTCCGCCATCTCTCCCTCCACCTTCACCAGCAGCAGCCCAAGCCAGTCTCTCAGACCCAGGCTCAGGTCGTCTCTCTTCTTCACCTCTTCGTCGCCTCCCAGCCAGCAGTTCTCTATTATCACAGTATCCCCCGCCAGCTTGCTGCGCCTCGACGCATTCTCGTAGGCGTCCAGCACCTCCGGCGTTATGGGCTTGAAATACCCCTCCCACTTCTTCTCTCCCTCCGTGGCTGTGTATTTGAACACCTTGCCGTGTATCGCTTTCCAGCGCTCTATTTGCTCTTGCGTTACCATAGCAACTCTTTTTTTATATTGTCAATTAGGCAGGGCAGGGCGCGGTTTGCCCGCGCCCGACCTACCGGTTCATCTATCGGGTTGTGCCCCACTGTATCTTGCCGATCATCAGCGGCAACTCGACCTTCTGGCTTGTGTCTCCCTCGGTCCAGTTGCGCTGGTTGGTCTTGATCACGCAGCTCTGCAGCACGTCGGTCGTGATTTTCTGCGTCGTCGGGTGCAGGTAGCTCACCACGATATCGAAGGGCGCTATGTCCTGCAGGCGGCCGCCGGGAGCACCTCCCTGCAGCGCCACCACATCCTCCATCAGCAGCGTGATGCTGCCGCTGGCCTCTATGCGGCCTTTGCCGTAGCCCACAGGATAACGCCCGCCGGCATACACGGCTTCCACCTCCTGGTCGTCTTGGTAGTTGATGGCGGCGCAGTTTTCGGTGGTCACACCGCCAATCTTCGCCCTCACCATTCCCCAGTCATACGTCCGCCCGTTGATCAGCGGCACTCCGTTGGTTATGATATCACTCATCTTTCAACTTCCTTTCTTCGTTGGTTAAACACTCTTTAAACACTCGTGGCAAAGCCTATCTTCACTCGGATAGTGCGCATCACGCCTGTCGGCACCTGCTTCAGCACCACTTCCACCAGGCCGGTGCTCAACACCGGCTGCTGGGGGTCTATCATTGCCACAAACCCGCTCAGCTCTCCAGCCTTCTCCATCTCGCGCAGCGGCTGGTTGGCCGTGTTCTCGAGGTCGGCCAGGGTGTCGGCTCGCAGGGTGCCGTCGTCAGGGTTTACGTACACCTTCCCGCCCAGTTTCGGCAACAGGGCGGCATATACGCCGCGCACAGCTTTGTCCATCGTGCGCACGCGCTCTATATAGCGGTAGTCGCTCGTCTCCACGTCCAGCGTGTGGCTGTCGTTCAGGTAGCTCCCCGCATAGGCCGGGTAGGTCAGCAGGAACAGCAGACCCTTCTCGTCCAGAGTGTCTTTCTCGGTCTTCGTCAGGGCACTCATCAGCGTGCCGTCAACCAGCGCGGGGTTGTCAATGCCGCTCGGGAATCTCTCCACCCACGCCACACTCTCGTTCACGGCGGCCAGGCTCATCATACCCGTCACCAGACCCACACAGCCCACGGCTTCGCTGCCGCTGTTGCCGGTGGTGAAAAGCGTGCTGTCGCCGTCCTGTGCTATGCACACACTCACATTCTTTCTGCCTGCCTGGCGCAGCGCAAGCGTCAACGCCGAGGCCTTCGTGGTCTTGCCCACCAGCACCAGGCTCATCGGCGTCTGCTCGCTCTCCAGCTGGCTGGCCTTGCTCTGCAGCGCCGTCACGTCGGTGGCAGCTATTGTGGCTGAGCCGTCCCACACGCCTGCCTGGCGCAGCTCGCCCCTGGCAAAGGCCTGCAGCAGCTCCAGCTCATCGTAAGTCTTCGCCACACTGCCCGTCGGACGCTCATACACGCCCACATACAGCGTGCCCTTCGGGTTCATCCTGAAGAACTCCGCCACGTGGTAGGCTATCACCTTCACGTGCCAGTTCTGGGCCGACTGGGTCAACCCCGCCGACTCGGCATCCTCGGCATAGCCGAACTTCACGATGTGCTGCGTGGCGCTGAACGGACTGTCGGTCATACCTATCAAGGCCGTGTAGGCAGCCGTCGGCACATAGAACAGCAACCCGCTCACAGGATCCTTGCTGGCCCCTATTGACGGTATTCCGCCGTTCTCTCTGATTATCTCTAATCTGTTCATCTTTTTTGTTGTTGCTTTTTTATTCTACTGTATATCTTGATTCCTGTCGTAAGTAAGAGGCAGGCGACGAACCCGGAAGCAAAATCTCTAACCCAACACTTCCACCTTGGCTCCCCTGCCTGCCCCGTTGTCCTGGCGACGGGCTCTTTGCTCTCTGTCGCCTGTTCTTTCTCGTGCGTCTCCGTCTGGGAACTCTCGGTTCGCTGCTCACTGACGCTCGCTTTCGCCCTCCGCTGGGTCGTCTTCCGCCCACTCTTTATGGTCGTGGTCGTGTCCCCCGTCGGACTCACCGTCCGCGTCGTGTCGTTCCATTCTGTCTCCTCTTCGGTTTCGCCGCTCGCCTCCGTCAGGGTCTCCCCGGATACGCGACCCTCCGTTGCCGCGGACTGCTCGCGCGTTGTTTCCTTGGTGCTTCTGCAGCCGGTGCAAAACAGGGCACTCGTCAACGTGAGGACAAGTATTAGCTTTCTGTACTGCATCTTTTAGTTCTTTTACCTCTTCCTTCAGGTCGGACACCTCCTGCTTGAGGGCGGCCAGCTCCTCTTTCAGCGGCTCGACAATGTTTTCTGTGAATGCGGCCACATACTGCTTCCCAAGGTTCATATCCTTGCTTTGGTTGTCGCGCTCCACCCCCGCCGCCTCGGCCATAGCCCTGCGCCGTGTGGCACGCAGCGTCACCAGCGTCACTATCAGGCCGCCGGTCAGCAGCGCCTCAATCACTATCCTCAACCATTCTGGCATCCTTCTCCGGTTTTACGTTGTTACTTTTTGGCTCCGCCGTACTCTTCAACCTCGCAGCGCTGCTGCTTGGCCCACGACTCGGCGTCGTCACGGCTCTTGAACCAATAGCTGCCGGCTTTGTAGATCTTATCCACACCCAGCTTGGCCATCAGCTGCTTGGCAACCACGGCGTCGCCGCTCTTGCCTGCAGGCTTGTTGCTATTCTTGGGCTGCTCCTTGGATTGCTCTTTGGGTTGCTCTTTGGGCTGCTCGGTCGGCTGCTCGGTCGGCTGCTCCTTGGGCTGCTCGGTCGGCTGCTCCTTGGGCTGCTCGGTCGGCTGCTCCTTGGGCTGCTCGGTCGGCTGCTCCTGCAGCTGCTCCTGGGTCTCCTTGCCGGGTTGCTCCTGGGTCTTTTTGTTCTGTTCTTTCTTGCTCATAATTTTGTTATTCGTTATCGGTTCTTACTGTGAGTGTCACCAGCTCGGCCTCCCGGCCTCTCGGCTTGCTCTGCACCACGTGGCAGCGCCACTCACTCTCCAGGCGCACCCACTTCCCGCCATACTCGACAGGCAGGGTCGCGCGTCTGTCCATACCGCTGAGGACAGGGCTGCTGTAGCCCTCCAGGGCCTCATAAACCGCTTCCTCGCGGTCCAGCTCCAGCAGCTCCTCCTCCTCGGCTTCGGCTCCGTCATAGGTGTCTTGCACGTGCTCCAACACCAGCGCGACGGACACCGTTGCGTCGCCTTCCTGGATACCTGTACGGCTCTCCCAGTCTATGCGACCAACTCGAATGTAGGCAGCCGGAAGGGGCACCGGGTAGTTCCGCTCCCCGCGGCCTACCTGTCCTTTGTCCAGGTCTATCAGCCTAAGCCAGGGCAGCTCCTTGGCCAGCCGCCCCTTCAGGCTCTCATATATGCCCCTTCTGACTCCCATAGCTGTCTCTTTCTTTTGAGGGGGTTTAGCTTACCTTTGCCTTGTAAAGCAGGCCACAGTAGCGGTCGCCGCTCATCTGGTGACCGGCTTTGAAGCGGTGCTGGAAGCCGAACTCATAGGCTCGGCCGTCGGTGTTCACCGATTTGTCCTTGTAGAACATCTCGAACTGGCCGCCGGCGCGGTACACCTCCTGGCCGCAGAAGAACAGGGCGGCGGGGCACACGGTGCCGGTAATGGCAGCACCCTGGGCGGCCTTCTTGCTGGTGTTCGTGTCATAACCCAGACCCAGCTTGTCACCAAGGCTCTTGTGGATGTTGATACCGTAGTAGTTCACAATCTTCGGATCAATCACGCCGGTGTTCTGCTGATACTTCAGCTGTCCCTTCAGGATTTCGTTGTTGTTCACAAGGTCCCACCACCAGTCACTCGGAAGCACCAGGTTTCGGTTGCCTTCAGGCATCTGCATACGGTCGGCCGTGCGGGCAAGGGTGAGCACGTCGGCAAGGGTGAGCATCTTGAAGCCGTCGGCAGCGTCTCCGGTGGTGGCCATCACGATACTCTTGGTACCGGCTTGCAGCGGGCAAAGGCATAGGCAGCGTCGGCAATCTCTTTCTTCACGATGCTGTCCGCACTCTTGCGGGTGTAGAACTGCACTTTGTCGAAGGGTAGGGCGTGGAGGTAGATATTGCGGATCTTGTAGTTCTGCGAGTCATACACATCCAGGTCTTCGCTATAGACGGTCTCGGTCGGCTCCACAGCGTCCACGTCGGTCGTGCGGTTCTTGTACACAGCGGGGTCCGCGCCTCCTTCGGGGAACTTGATGGTCTGGCCATCGACAACAAAGGCACTCAGGTCTTCGGCGTTCGCCAGCCACGTGTCGATTTTCTCGTATTCCTCCTTCAGCGAATTGAGGAACACGGCCTTCTGGGTGGCCAGCGGCGCAATGGCCAGGATGACACCTTCAGGAACGTCCAGCTGGGCGTCGGCACCCAGCACACAGCCCACGGCAACCACGGCCAGGGCAATCAGCATTGCAAATTTCTTCATCTTTTTTATCCTTTCTGTTGGTTGTTAAACTTCTCTTTAGAGGGCAAGGCCTTTGTCTCGGCTGGCGGCCTCAAAGTCCGCACACAGCTTCTTGAAGCGGTCCGGCTCGTTGGCTTCCATAGCGGCGAGGCCGCGCGGGTCTTTCTTGGTCCACTCCAGGTAGTCCCAGCTCTTGCGCTCGTCCTCTGCCTTGGAGGCTCCGCCCTGCATCTCCTGCAGCTGGGCGGCGAGCGTCTTGCCTTGCTCGGTCTTCGGGTCTTCGGGCTTTGGTTTGTCTTCGCCTTCGCCTTTGCTGGGGACCTCACGGGCGTCCAGCATCTTCGACACTTCCTCGTAGTCCTTCAGGGCGAGCTTCTCGAGGCTCTCCACTTCGCCCGCGCAAACCACGCCACGCTGCACGTGCAACGCCACGAGGTTCTTGGCATTCAGTTTGCGGCTCTCCTCGAGCTGCGCCTGCAGCTGGCGGTTCTGCTCCTCCAGCTCTCCGCCGGTCTTCTCCGGCTTGTCTGTCTCTTTGTTCATTTTTTTATCGTTTTGTTTACCCGCCAGCATCCCCGCGGCGGTTTCCGGGTTCAATACTCCTAATTTGTAATCGCTGCCGTCGTCGTTCATCAGCTTCACGGCGTTCTTCTGGCCGGGCACGGTCACCAGGCTCACCTCTATCAGCTCGCTCTTCGTCACGGTCGGGTATTTCTGACCCTCCACCAGCACCGAGGCGTCGTCGCTCTCTTCCAGCGGACGGATATGGAGGCTCACAGCGTTCATATAGCCGTCTCTGTACTTCCAGTATAGCTTCACGGCCTCCTCGTCGTTCGGGTCGAACACACAGGTGCCTCGCAGCTCACCGTTCTCTACTCTTACATTCTCCCAGCGGCCGACGGGCATTCTCCACGTGTCGTGCTGCACACAGGCCACGGGGTTTTTTAGGAACCCCTCGAGGTCTATGCCTTCGACAAGCAGCCTCCACCGGTAACGGTTCAGCGTGTTGTCGCAGATCACAAAATCTATCGCCAGCTTCTCTGGCAGTTCTCGTTTGTTCTTTGTCATCTCGTTCTCGAAATTTTTTGCAAAATTAACGGCTTTTTTTTCCACGGACCGAAAAAGTCTTACCCTTCGCACTGTTGTAGTTTCCCTTGTCTCCTTTCGCCGCCGCAGACGGCTTTCTTTGTACTTTTGCACAAATTTTATTAGATATGCCAAAACTGTCAAAAAACGACGCCGCAAAGAAGCGCGCACAAGCCAAGGAGCTTTTCGTCAAGGGCATCTCCCTCGACACCATCGCCGAGATCATCGGCATCTCTATCGTCACCCTTCGCCGCTGGGCCAAGGACGACGACTATGACTCTGCCCGGGCCGTCGCCACCCTCTCGGTCTCCCAGATGCGACGCACCATCCTCGACGCCTTCGTCGACCTCCAGAACGGCCGCGCCCCGAAGGTCAACCCCGACGCAGCCTCCAAGCTCGCCGCGGCTTTCGAGAAGCTGTCCGACCGCCGCAAACTGCTGCCCTACCTCTTCGAGGCCTACGAGATGCTCACCGACCACCTCGCACGCCAGGTCGAGGAGGCTCGCTCCCGCAAGGAGAAGGAAGCGGCACTAAACTTCCTCAAAATGGTCCGCACCGCCACCGACGAGGTCATAGCCCGCGCTACCTCCGACCAGGTCAATCAAACCCATTAAACCCATTAAACCCAGTTTAACCAATGTTTAAAAATTTTCTCAACGACATCCGGCACCATATCACGGTGCTCAATTATCGCCGCGCTCGGCGCAACGCACAGTCCCTCGCCAACCGCCTCGGCTGCCAGGTGTTCTGCGTCAAAATCAACGGCCGCCCCGCACTCCTCACCAAGGATTATTTCAAGGAGCTCCGCTCCAAGGGCGTCTTCCCTAAGAACTTCACGGCGGTCCAGCTGAAGGACATCTCTGTCTTCACCGTCAAACCCGATAAACCAACCCACTAAACCCATTAACCCTATGCTCTCCAAAAAAGAACTCGACAACCTCCGGCAGCGTTACGAGGAACGCTCCGCACAGATACGCTCGGCCTCTGTCGACGACCTGATACGTGAGTCGCCGGCCGAACAGGAGGCACGCATCAACCGGCTCCTGCAGCCGGAAAACTACGCCCTCTTTTTCGACTACTACTTCGGGCCCTCCTCGGCACTGCCGCTCGCCGACCACATCTCGGCGCCTTTCCACGTCGATATCTACCGCGACCTCTACCAGAACAACTACATCACCATCTTCAACGCCCTATTCCGTGGCGGCGCCAAATCAACCCACGCAAACCTCGGATACCCCCTCGCGCTCAAACAGACCGGCAAATGCAAGTTCTTCCTCGTGGTGGGCGCCAACGAGGAACGCGCCGCTATGCTGCTCCAGGATCTGCAGCTGCAGCTCGAGGCCAACCCGCGCATCATCGCCGACTTCGGACCTCAAAAGTCTGTCGGCGACTGGGCCGACGGACTGTTTCAGACCACCGACCGCTGCACCTTTATGTCGCTCGGCATCGACCAGCCCGCCCGAGGCCTCCGCGCCAACGGCATCCGACTCGAGTATGTGTCTGTGGACGACATCGAAGACCCTAAGCGCGCACTTAACACCGACCTCTGCATCGAATATGCCAACAAGGTCACCGGCGACATCCAGGCGGCTTTCTCCATCAACTCCGAGCGCACCATCATCAACAACAACTATTTTGTCGAAAAGGGCTTTATCGGCGAGCTGCTCAAACGCAAGGGCTTCGATATGAAAAACGTGGACACGCGCCACAATAACATCATCACTAAGGGACGCTCGAAGCTCTACCAGATCAACCTCACCGACCGCTACTATAACGAGGTCGCTCCCGACAACCCCGACTGGCACCCCTCCTGGGACCGCTTCAGCCGGGAATACTGCCTCCGCAAGGTCGAGGACTACGCACACGACCTCGCCACGCTCTCTAACGAGTACTACAACACCCCTGTCAAGGTGGGCCGCCTCTTCAAGCCCGAGCACATCCGCTGGGTTAAACACGCCCCGCTCTCCTCTTACGACCTCATCCTCGATTTCTGGGACTTCTCCTATACACGCACCGGCGACACCAAGGCTATGGCTCGCATCGGCGCTCGCGGCAACAAGCTCACCCTCATCGGACTCTTCTGCCGCCGCTGCGACATCGAGGCCGCCCTGCAGGAACACTTCACCGGCTCTATCGACGTGGTACGTCGCAATGCCTCCTATGTCGCCTACTACGACGCCAACGTCGCACAGCAGGCCATCTACGAGCCTGTGCTGGCAGAGGCGGCGGCACGCTACCACTCGGCCTATATCCCGGTGCCTACCCACAACACTACCGACAAATATGTCAAGATAGCCACTATCATCGGCGCCTCTCTCTTCAACGGCACCCTGTATTTCGACGAGGCTATAAAGAATAACCCCGACTGGGACGAGGCGGCTTTCCAGTTCTTCGGCTTCGAGAAGGGCTCGCGTATCAACGACGACTGGCCCGACGCGCTCGCCGAGGCTATCGGACTCGCCAAACAGCACATCGTCGACATCTCTCCGCAGTTCAAGCCGGTGATCGCCAAACGTAAACGTAGCAAGTATTAACCAGTTAAAACCCGCAAGTCTTATGAATAGTTTTCTCTCCAAGGAAGAGCTCAAAACGGTGGCGGCTATGCCGACCATCGAGAAAATCACCAACGGCAACGATTTTGTGGTGGAGCAGATCATCGACGAGTCGATAGCTGTTATGCGCTCCTACCTCTCTCGCCGCTACAACACCGACGCCATCTTCTCCGCCACCGGCAACGCACGCCATCTCACTGTCCTCAAATATCTGAAGGATATAGTGATTTTCGAGATCTACGACCGCCTCACCCGTGAGGAAAACGAGGTGGCAGGCCGTCGCTACGAGGCGGCAATCAAATGGCTCGAGAGCCTTAACGACGGCTCCCTGGCCGACGACACGCTGCCACCGGCCATAACCCCTGAAGGCCAGGAGGCCTCCTCCGGCGACGTCCGCTTCGGCTCCAACACCCAGTACCAGTCACGCTACTGACACCCATAAAACCCATTAACCCCATTAACCCCATATCACAATGAGCAAGAAAAACAAAAAACCCGAGTTTCTCCCGCAGCAGAACCAGCAGCAGGAGCACCACATCACAATCGACTATTTCCACCTCTATGAAAATCTCCTCCGCAAGGAGATCGACGACTGGATCAACGCGCGCACAGCTCGCCGCGACCCCTTCCGCCCCATCACCTACTACCAGCAGCAGCTCTACAAGGATGCTCTCCTCGACAACCACCTGGCGGGCGCCATCGACACGCAGCGCATCCTCCCCATCGTCAACAAGGAGTTTATCATCCGCGACCCCAACGGCAAAACCGACGAGCAGCGCTCCCTCCTCATCCAGGGCAAGTGGTTCCGCGACATCCTCCGCCAGGCGCTCCTCTCTGTTTTCTATGGTTACTCGCTCATCTTTGTGGACAACCTGGCCTCTCCCTCCCGCACCATCCTCAACGTGCACCGTGAGAACGTGGTGCCGGAACTCGGCCTTATCCTGAACAACCCGCTCGACCTCACCGGCAAGTCTATCGACTACCGGCAGTTCCCCGCCTATTTCCTCTATGCCTCCCTCGGCGCCGACACCGTGGGTCTCATCGAGTCTGTGGCCCCGCTGACCATCTACAAGCGCCACTCCTGGGCCTCCTGGGACGAGTTCGAGCAGATCTTCGGCCTCCCCATCCGCATCGCCCGCACGGCTATCAACACCAAGGAACACAAGGATGATATCCAGCAGTGGCTCGAGACGATGGGCACAGCCGCCTATGCCATCCTCGACAAGCAGACCGATATCGAGATTAAGGAGTCCAACCGCTCCGACGCCTACCACATCTACCTCGAGAAAGTCAACGCCGCCAACCGCGAGATTTCCAAACGCATCCTCGGCCAGACTATGACTATGGAGGACGGCTCCTCGCTCTCCCAGGCTCAAGTCCACGAAAAGGTGCTCAAGGAGGTCCACGCCTCCGACCTCACCGAACTCACCGACTGGGTGAACGATACCCTCTTCCCGGTGCTCCGCATCCACGGCTTCGATATCCCCGAGGGTTATGTTTTCGCAGCTCAGGACCGCGAGGTGATATCGCCCCGCGAGAAAATCACCATCGACCAGGCACTCCTCAACGCCGGCTACAACCTCGACCCTGCCTATATCGAAAATTTCTATGGCACGCCGCTCGATAAGGACAACCCACGCCGTGAAAACCTCCTCGGCTACCGCAGTACCGACGTTTCCGATTTTTTCGCGTAAGCCGAGGCACCGCCTCGGCACCCATTGACTACGCCCTGCATTTCCTTTACGCTGAATGGGAACAGCGTCAACTGTCGGCACCCGACGGCACGGCGGCCCAGCTCTCGCTCGACGACTCGGCACTGGAACGCATATCCAAGGCTTTCGACCGCGCCTCGGCAGCTGTCCACGCCCGCGGCTCCTACGACCCCTCTATGCTCTCCGACCCCGACATCTCTCCTCTCGTCTCCGAGACTATGGCCGCCCTCTCGGGCGCTATCGGCAACACCGTCCGCCAGTCTGATATGCCGGCGGCTATGCGCGCTAAGCTCGAGCGCAGCACCTTCATCTTCTCCGGCTTCAAGACCCACGCCGAACTGTCGGCAGTATCGCGCCTCCTCTCCAAGGATGGCGTCAAGACACCCTTCGACACCTTTATGCGCGAGGTCAAGGCTATCAACCGGGACTACAATGTCAACTATCTCCGCGCTGAGTACAACTTCGCGGTCCACTCCTCACGTTCTGCAGCCCTCTGGGAGCGCTTCTCGAAGGACGCTGACCGCTACTATCTCCAGTACCGCACTGCAGGCGACGAGCGCGTCCGCGAGGACCACCGCCCGCTCCACGATATCACCCTGCCGTTCGACGATCCCTTCTGGGCTGAATATTTCCCGCCCAACGGCTGGAACTGCCGCTGCACGGCCGTCCGCGTCCGCCGCTCCAAATACACTCCCTCCGACCACGACAAGGCTATGGCTGCAGGCGAACGTGCCACCACCTCCATCGACAAGCACGGCAACAACCGCGCCGCCATCTTCCGCTTCAACCCCGGCGCCCAGGAAACACTCTTCCCTCCTCGCCACCCCTACTACAAGGTTCCGCAGGCCGACCGGCAGACCATCACCACCGCCGTCGAAAAGGTTGCAGCCAACAAAACTCTGCGCAAAACGGCTGTCGAGAACCTTAAGGTGTTCCGGTCCAAGCCGCCTGTCTCCAAAATCATCAACGGGGAAGAGGTGGCCGTGCTGTTCGACTCCAAGACAACAAGTCACATCGCCAACGATATCGCCATCAACAAGAACTTCCTCTGGAAGGATCTCTCGGCAAAGCTTCAGCATATCCTCAAGCAGGCTCCTCTTGTGGCCCACGAGCCAAACACAAAAACTCTCGAGAAGCCATCGGCCAGACACTACTATTATTTTGAATGTAAAGAAGGAAACGAGGTGTTTTATTTGGCTGTTGAAGAGAACCTCGTCAAGAAAACAGGACGTCATTTCTTCCGCCTTTACTCAATAACTAAAACGCTGAGAAGCACCGCAATCCCATATAAATAAACAGCTGAGAACAGGCGGCCACGGGCTAAAGCTTGCGTGGGTTGTTCTCAGCTGTTTCGGACTGCAAAAATACAACTATTTTTTAAACTGACAAAAAAAACTTGTAAATTTTTCAAAAACTATCAACTCCTATCAAGCGTAGGCCGTGGCACCGCCACGGCTAACCCATCAAACCTATCAAACCCATTAGCCCCATTATGCCCAAACAAACCCACAACAACCTCATCCGCGACATCCTCTCCGATATCGCCGTCGAGCTCGAGGACGAGTTCAAGCGCAATTTCGAGCGCAAGGCTTTCTTTGATAAAAAGTGGAAACCCTCGCCACACGGCCTCATCGACTCCGGCGACCTCCGCGAGAGCATCACCGGCACCGCCCACTCCGACCACGTCGAGATATCCTCCGACGCACCCTATGCGGCTATCCATAACGAGGGCGGACGCATACAGGTCACCGCCCGTATGAAAGCCTGGGCCTGGCACAAGTACAAGGAGACACACAAGTCCGTCTATGAGGCTATCGGCAAAATGCGCGTCGGCTCTTACATCGAGATACCACAGCGCCAGTTCATCGGCGACCACCCGGCAGTGGACCGCGCGGTCGTGGAGATCATCACCGAGAATGTGGACCGCTACCTCGACTCTCTCCTGGAACAATGACAAAGGGGCGACCGATTTCGGTCGCCCCTCCTCTTCTTCGGCATCCAGGCCTCCTTCTCTATCCGCAGTGCGCATAGATCAGCGCCGCAAATATCGCTATACCGCAGATTATCTCTATCAGGCCGTCATACCAGCGGCTCTCTTCGTTTTCTGGGTCCATCTTCTTCTCCATTCTAAAACAGTTTGCCCTGCCTCGGGTCTTTCCATTTGCCGTGTTCCTTCTCCTCGGCCTCCAGCTTCCCCTCCAGGTTGGGCGTGTTGATGATTTTCATATACTGCTGGTAGCTGATATGGTACACCGGGTAGATATACTTCCGCCACACCCCTTTGTAGGTGGTGACGTCCGGGTCGTAGTGCTCCCCGGTCTTTTCTACAATGGCCTTGTAGTGTCGTAGTATGTTCACGCGGTTGTATGCCATATCCTCACTTCAGCAGTTGTTGGTTTATCGTCAGGTTCGCTGTCAGGTTCGCTCTCATCAGGGCCACATACTCCTGTCTCTGCCGGTCAATCTCCGCCAGGATCCAGTAGCCCAGCCCGAGCTCGTAAGACTGGAAGCCGTGCACCAGGTCGCCCATAACCTCGAACAGGGCCAGGCTCTCCACCTCCCCAAGCGTCAAGGTGTTCCCCTTCTTCTTCAGCGTCGGTACCTTCACGGCTATGCGCGTCTGCAGCTTCCACAGGGCATCCCGGTACTGCACCTCTGGGAATGTGGTACCAGCGAGGGCATTGCAACAATTCATAGCTATCGTCGCAACGCCCTTGTACTGGTCCCGGTTCAGTTTCAGCTTCACTTTCATCGTCTGCGGCTCTATCCGATATATCCAGGATACATCTCGCGCGGCGTCTCCTTCGGGGTTGTGCTGCCGGCGTCGTCGTGCCATAACTTGCAGCTATAGCGTGCGGTGGTCCCGCATCGGCTGCTGACAATGTCCATCTGCTGGCGGCTCTCGAGCCCGCCTCTGTTGCCCTGGGGCACGCAGGTCTTGCGCTCCATCTGTAAGTTCATTTCTTTTGCCATTTCGTCTGGGGTTTAAAGGGTTTTTAATCGTCGTTTATTTCTGGCCTTTGTACATATCCCACTCTTGGGCTCTCCGCGCGCTCAGCGCCACGCTGGTCTTTAATGTGTGGCTCTTCGGGTCTCTCACCTTCACCCACATAAACCAGGCTTTCTCCAGCGCCTCTCTCGCCTCCCGGCTCTCCCTCACCAGCCTCCGCACGGTGCTGCTCCTGAACTGCCCGCTGCCTATGTTGTACACCAGGCTCACCAAAGCGTCAAACTGGCACTGCTCCAGCTCCACCTGCATACCGTTCACCTCACGCTCCGCGGCCTTCACGTCGGCCACCAGCAGCCGCTCCGCCTCCTCGGCGGTGATCGTCTGCCCCTTCTGCGCTCCGAGGTGCCCGTAGCCTATACTGTAGCCTTTGTAGTCCCAGTAGGCCTTCAGCACCGGCTTACCGCCAATGCCTTCAAACCGTTTCAGCATCTCTATGCCTTCTTTGCTTGTGTTCATATCCTCCGGTGTTTAGTTGGTGTATTCGTTTTCCCAGCGCCGCTGGTCTATATAGGTCTCCGGATAGACGCGGTCGATGCGCTTGCCCTCGGCAAAGCGTTTGTATCTCGGTATGGCTCCGAGCGCCAGGATCCTGTCGCCCTCCGGCAGCAGGTTCCACTTCTTCATCACTCGCGCCTTGTTGCCTACCTTGTAGTCGTATAGCGCCCAGAACCGCTCAAAGCCATAGTCCGCATTGGTCACGTCCACTATCTTGCAGCCTACCTTCTCCCAGTGGGCGAAACCCTCCACAGCCAGCCCCGGCTGGTAGTGGATGCGCACCGGAACCTCGCGCACCGTGGCCATCTTCACTCCGGCCACACACCCCTCGCTCCATCGGATGCTCCTGAGCTCGTAGGTCACTCCCTCAACCCAGTCGTACTCCAGCAGCGCAGCGCTCTCTCGGTGGTTGCTCGGCTCCACGGTGAATTTCGCCGTGACTCTCTCGGCTTGTTTCTTGCCTTGTTTGTCGTCTGCCATAACTGTCGGGGTTTGAGGGTTACACTTCGGCCATACTCAGCCCTACATCACTCCATTCCTTCACAGGCTTCCCGCCTTCCAACACGGGGTTGCCCTCGCTGTCCAGCTTCGTGGTCTTCACCTGGCAGCGGATATAGGTCTTCCCGCGGGTCGGTCGGTAGGCGTCGCGGATAATCGACATACCCTCTTTGAAGGTCTCGTTGCCGCTCTCCTCGGCCATCTTGCTCAGCTGCAGCACCCGGCTCGCCTTCAGGTTGCCCTTCTGGTCGCGCGCCAGCAGGCGCATCACAGCGTCCACCAGACGGCTGCTCTCTTCGTCTTTCGCCAGGGTCCTCAGGTACTCGCGCACCTTCTTGATACCGTCTTCTACCTGGTCCAGGTATCCGTCGTTCATATTGTGCCCGATACGCAGGCGCTTGCTGCCGTCGCTGCTCGTGAAGGTGAACGAAAACTGCTCGTCGCCCTCCGGGTTGTCCTCTTCGTTGATCTCCCGACGCATCTTCATTATGGTGTCGAAGCGGTCGAAGATCTTGCACTTCGTGCTCTGCATCATCGCGCTGCACTCCTGCAGCTCTTCCACCGAGGTGGCCATCTCTTCGTCCACCATCTGCTGCAGCTGCTTGCGCATATCGCGCTTGCTTTCGATTTTGGCCTTGCGGGCCTGTTCTTTCTGGAAGGCCTCAAACTGGGCTTTCTCTTCTGCGGTCATTGCGACCATCTCTTTGTTTGCCATATCTTTGCTATTTTTTGGGTTGTTCTCTTTTGGTATCCATCGGGTGTATGTATATCATCCATTTCATTGTCACTCTCGCCACCAGGTGCTCTATCCGGGCCCCGGTGCTCTCTTTCCAGTCCGGCAGCAGCGCCACCCATCCGCACTTCCTCATCTGCCGCAGGCACTTCCACCTAGCCTTCAGCCACGGCGTGTCCCGGTCTATCAGCTGCGCAGGGTTCACTATCTGCTCCTGCTTCCATCCGAGCTCCACAAGGCGCTCCACGCCGGCGTTGAATTTCATCTTGTAGCAGGGGTCGCCGGTCACCGTCCCCGCCAGATAGATTTTGTCTTTTGTTTTCATTGTCTTGGGGTTTTATCGTTTGTTTTCTATAGGTTCTCCTTCAGCGACGCTATCACGCCGTCCATATCCCGTTTCCGCTTCTGGAAGGCATAGGTCAGGCTCCTCAGCCGCTCCAGGCTCAGGCGGTTGAAGTTGTCACGCCACTTGCTGTCGCAAGCCTCCATCCCTGCAGCTCTACAGGCCACGCCTTTGGCGTACCATATCCGCGCCTTGTCGCCCATCACTTCCCACTTGCCTACGGTGTCCTCGCAGAAGGCACACACCGCCGCCAGCAGCCGCTTGCGCTGCACGTCGAGGTCGCGCCTCTCGCTGTCTGTCTGTTTGCTTAGGAACTCCACCAGCTTCTCCAGCTGCCATTCCTCGAGCTCTTTCGAGCTCTCCACACCATAGCTGCCCAGCAGCGCCTCGTATTCCTCTTGTGTCATACCGGCGGCACCGCGCAGCACGTGCAGCTTCCGTATCAGCTGCCCCTTTTTATTCGTTGTCTTGGTCTCCATTGTCTTCTATGTTATAGTTCTGCCCATTAAACCCATTAAACCCATTAAACCCATTAAACCCATCAAACCCATTCTGCCCATCGGCCACGTCGCTCTCCAGCTCCGCTCCGGCCGGGCACCGCTTCGCCCCCTCTTCCCATATCGTCAGCACCTCGCCGCCGCCGTAGCGGCTGTTGGCTTTCGCACGGAACTGGCTCACCTGGATCTTCACCATAGCGTCGTACTTCACCTGCTCAGCGGTACTCCCCTTGGGTTGGTTCTTCTCGTTGGCGTGGCTCACCAGGATAAACAGCTTCGTCGGAAACTCCTCCTTCAGCTGCTTGTAGCCCTTGTAGTTGATGCCAAGGTACTGCAGCGAGTCTATCACCACCACCTTCGGGCTCCGCTGTTTCCGCAGCTCCCGCTTGATATCTTCCACATCCATCTCCACCCACAGGCTCACCCGGTTGTTCACGGCCTCCATACAGGCCTCGGCAAAGGCTCGCCTCATACTCACTCCGTCGCCCTCCTCCAGGCTCACCACGGCCACCTTCTCGCCCAGCTCGGCTATGTATTTCGTCAACATCAGCACCAGGCGCGTCTTGCCGTTATAGCTCTGCCCCCATATCAGCCACACCCCCCGGTCTTCGGGCTGACCCATAAACCGGCGCCACTCCCCCTCGAAGGGCAGCACCCGCCGCTCCATAGCGGCCAGCTCCCGCGGTGATATCTTGTGCTTTTTCCTCGGCATAGTCAATTACCCATTAAGCCCATTGAACCCATTAAGCCCATCATCCTCTCTTCCTTCCCTGCGCAAACACCAGCTGGCACACCCTCCGCAGGTCGCCCTCCGCACTCCTGGCGATATCCTCTATCACCACCTCGTCGGTCACTCCGTTGGCCTCGCACACGGCCTTCACGTCCTCGTAGTCGGCCCGGTCCAGCCCCACAAAGCGACTCCCCAGACGGCTGAATATCTCCGGGTAGCCCTTGCGCTGGTACTTCAACCCCATACGCATACGCTTCTCTATGTAGTCGGTGCTCAGCAGCACCATCCCGCACTGCTCCTCCAGACGGTTGTAGAGGGTGATAAAGAAACTCCACACATTGTCCCCCAGCTTGTCGAACTCGTCGAATATCAGCAGCGGCTGCTCTTTCCTGCTCAGCACGTCGCACGCCAGGCGCAGCCTCTCTCTCTTCGTCAGCCCGTCGGCCTTCTCGCCCATCACCCTCAGCAGCTCCTCCACAAAGTCGTTCTTGCTCCAGAACTCGTCGCACATCAGCCTGTACACGTTCCGGTGGCTCGCCTCGTACTCCTTGGCGGCATAGGTCTTGCCGCTGCCGGCCGGGGCCGTCAGGCTCATCACCCTGGCCTCTTCCTGTGCTGCCTGCAGCAGCGCGTGTACCTGCTGGTAGGTGGCTGTCTTGGCAGTGTTCCACACCTTGGTACCGTACCCGATAGCCTTGGCTACCTTCCTCCACATCTCATCGCTGATATGCTCCCAGTTCCCGGCGGCCATCTGGCTCAGCGTCGCCGAGCTCACGCCCTTGATGCTGTTGGCGGCTTTGTTCTGCCCGCCCTTCTGTTCCGTGTAGGCCTTCAGCGCCTCCACAATGCCGTTTTTGTCGATTTTCTGTGTCATTTTGAATATGTTTTGGTTTGAATTATAATCTGTTTAATCGCCCATTAAACCCATTCCGCCCATTAAACCCACAAGCAGCCGATATCGGATGCGCCTACAGCCTGTCCCAGATATCCTCCATCGCTCTCGCCTTGGCGGGCTTCTCGACGGCTCCCACCTCCTCATAGGCCACATCTTCTATCGCTCCCCGCGAGCACGCGGCAAGCGCCCGCTGCGCCTTCCGCTTGTTGTCTTTGTGCTGCCCCTTGCTGTCGGTCAGCAGCAGCGCACTCATCGGACTCTCCAGCTGCGCCCGGGTCACGAACTCACGCGCTCTCTCTTGCACCTCGCACACGTGCCCGGTCACCCGCTCCGTCAACTGCCGGTTGAACTGCCGGTACTCCGTCAGCGCCTTCCAGTCTTCCTCTTTATAGTCCACCAGCGCCATCGGCACCTTCTTCTTGGCTTCCACCATATAGCGAAGGCGACCGTCTTCGCTCACCGCCAGCGCCTGGTTCATATCGCCCAGGTCGTAGCGCAGCGTCCAACGCTCGCCTCTGTGTTCGCGCATCTCTATGTCGAAGCTGTCAAACTTGTATTCCACCCCGTCCCTTATCAGCTTCAGGCCGTTAGGCGTCAGCATATTGCCCCGTCCTGTCTCGCCGTAGGCCAGCAGGTAGCCTTCCATATTCAGCTCGCGCCGCATCTCCTCGGCGCCTCGGGCCCACGCTTCGCGCACCTCCGCTATCTTACGGCTGCGCTCTATCTCGATGATCTTGCCGATCTGCTGCTCCAGCCCCTCTCGGTCCGGGAACTGGTACTTGTGCGCATTCAGCCACTCGTCGTTGGCCTGCGTCCGCGCCGTGATATTGTGGCCGCCGTTGTTCGTCAGCGCCCACAGGTACTCGCTCTCCAGATAGGCAAAGTAGCGTTCTATCGGCTTCGCCTTGGCATTGCCCACGCTCGCCGGGGTCACGTATTTCGCCAGCGCACCGTACTTCGGCGTCATTGCCTTCAGCGCGTAGTGGTCGCTCTGGATCTGCCACGGCGCATAGTAGCCACCCAGCACCTCCCGCGTGTGGTGCACCGCGTTCTGCAACGCCGCCGTAATCAGCGCAGCGTCCTCACTCTCTCCGATGGCGTAACCTATCGGGTAGTCGTTCATCACGTCCACCACGATCTCCACCACCAGCCGGTGCCAGTAGTTCACTCCCCGCGCGTCGCGGTCTTGGTAGTAGAGCTCCGCCGTCCAGCCGTCCAGGCTCCACATCTTCAGCGGCATATCCGGACGCTCCCTGTCCACCTGCATCGTTATCGTGTTCGCGTATGCACGCTTGCCCTCTCTCGAGGCTGCCAGCATCGTCGCGTTCTTTGTCCTTATCTCCTGGACCCTCCGGCGGTCTATCTTCACCCCCAGCGTCTCGGCAGCCTTCGCCACCTGCGCGTCGTTCAGCTTCGCGCCCGAGGCTATCAAGGCCTCCACCACGGCGTTCACATCGACGCTCCGCGCCTTGTGGTTACTCTCCTTGCCGGTCAAGCCGTGCACCAGCACCTCGTAGCCGTGCAGCTGGTAGTCGTTGAACTTCTTCCGCAGCCGGTCGCCGCTCGTGGGCAGACTGTTCGGCCATTCCACCAGCTGCCGGTCTATCTCGTTGGCCAACGCCTCGAACTCCCTCTTCACACTCAACCTCAGCCGACCCATCTCGGCAGCCCTCCGCTTCTCCTCCAGCAGCTCGCCGATGGCGTCCAGGATCTTCGCTCCGTTCCACAGCTCCGTCACCTTCTCCGGCTTCAGCAGCCGCCCGTCCTTGCCGGTCACACGGCTGTAGTAGTCGTAGGCCTGGGTGTCCAGCAGCTGCTCCTCGCGCCTCTGCAGGATGCTCCGCAGCAGCGTCTCACGGCTCACCTGCGCCGGGTCGCAGCCCAACGCCTCGATCACCCGCGCCTTCAGCTTCGTCCCCATACTCTGCCAGTCTATCAGCGCCGTCCGGCCATTGCCGCCACGACGCAGACTGCGGATGTGTCCACGGTGAAGAGCTTGACAATACATATTAGAGCCGAGCATTTCCATCATATAAGCTCCGCTCACGCCCACGTGACCGTTATACCGTTCTATTACCTTGCTTTCCATCCTATACCTCCGTTGTTAGGCCCCAACAAACACCCCGCCCATCTCCTGATAGGCATACTTCCTGATACGTTGCGCTCTGCGCTTCTCATCGGCATTCCGCTCGTTGTAGTCCCCGCGCAGCGCCTTCCGTATCGTCGGACGGCTCCCAAGCCCCCGCTCCTGCATCTCCGTCACAACCCCGTGACGCACCAGGATCTCCGTCTTGCCATATAGCATCTGTTGTATCTCTGTCATTTCAACTTTAAACTTTGAACTTTGAACTTTTAACTTTTCCTTGTGGGGTGCCGGGTCTCGCTCCCGGTGGAGGTCAGTCCAGATTATGTCTCCCTCTCACCCCTTGCCAGCCGTGCTCGGCTGGCAACCGTCACACAGCCTCTTCCTTCTCGCCGTGCTCCAGGATCCAGTCCGTGCGCAGCTGCTGCTTCGTGCACTCCAGCTCCATCTGCGCCTTCCGGTAGTCGGCCTTCAGCGCTCTCTTCCGCACCCTCGTCTCCTCGGTGATCTCGGCAATGCGCTTGGCGCTCTCAGCCTCCAGGTCTTCCAAGGCGTCCAAATGGTTCGCTTTCAACTCGGCCTGCTTGCGGCACAGGCCCTTCATCTGATCCGTGTACTCTTGTCTGTTCATCTTTTTGTTTTTTAATGGGTTGTTATAATTTGTTTTACTGTGTCTGTCTATGCGTAGGCTGTGGCACCGCCACCGCCGCCCTTCTTCACCTCGCTCACCGCCGCGGCAACCACTATGGCCTCGTATTCGTCCATAAACTCGTCGAGCGTGCACCCGTGGTCGGCATACTGCCGGCACGCCTCGCGCACCATCTCCGCCAGGCAGAACTCCCGCCTCCCGGCACTGAACACCGGCAACGTACCATCTACCATATCACCTCCTTTATAGACTCTGATTTGACATCTTTTAGCAAGTGCTGGAACTGGTGCACATACGCCAGCAGGGAAACCTGGGCGCCATCGACGGTGTACCAGAGGCCGGGCATATCCCTGATGCAGCCTATCCACGGCTCCGAGGGAAACAGATATCGGTCTCCCTGTTGCACCAGCCCGTTCTTCTGTAGCAGCTCCCCGGTCAGCTCCATCGGCTCACAGTCGTCGGCATTGACAGTAGCCCACTTATCGGCATCGAGATCCACAGAAACCTGTATCTCGTCGAAGTTCAAAATGGCCATAACATAGACGGGCGTGCCTTCGTACAGTACGATGTCGCCTTGCATCAATTCGTCGGTCCTCATTCCGCACCTCCTTCCTCCTCTTCGCGGCACACCCCCTCGCCACTCATCAGCTCCGCCAACCCCAGGTCCGTCAGCGCCCCGCACATCCCGCGGAACGCACTCCGCGTCTGAAGTATCAGGCGGAAGTCCTCCGGCTCCGGACCATACGCGAACTTCGTCGTCACGCCGTCATTCTCCAGCTCGACCACAGGGCCGATATCACTGTCTCGGTCCGGGTAGTCGATGAACATAGCCAGCTTCACACGCAGCAGCTCCGGATCCTTGCCCGGCTGCACCTTCTTCGTCCCGTTCATTCTTTATCTCCTTTCATTTTTTTTAGTATCTTTGCAAAAAATTATACTTATGAAATTGACTGTCAAAATCACCACTCCTACCACGGAGGAGAAGTACCTCGACGGCTTCAAAGCCGATCTAAATAATCACGGTTTTGATTGCACCTGGCAGCATTACCGCAGGGGCATTTACATCCCCGGCCACCCCGAGTCCCAAGAGAACGGCTCAGAGTTTCTACTAACTCGTCACGTTCGCGGTCCCAAAGGGCTTTTCTACTGGCTTTTGTTTGTAGATGCTCTCGCGCATATAACACTTGACTGTCCGAAAGTTGAGATTCTCGAATAGCCTCCCACCCAAACAAAGCCTTCAGAATGGTCACGAACTTGTCAAAGTCCTCTCTGGACTGATACACGCTCATCTCGGATTCAAGATTATCCTCAAAAACCTGAAGTGTCGTGACATCGGTCATTCCATAGGTGTCCTTTATTGGGCCGTTACCCAGCAGCACCGTCTGCCCTGTCTTGCTGTTCCTCAAGAATAATTGCTTGAGTCCTCTTTTTTTGTTTTTTTTCTGTTCCATTTTAATCGATTTTATTATTAATGTGTACTATGTCAATTTTTCTTCGTACTTTTGCACGGCATTTTCCACTTGGAAATCGAATGCAAAGATAAGGAAAATATTCCACATATAAACAAATTTTTTGAAGAAAATTTTCCAATGATGAATGAAAGATTAAGACAATTTATTGAATATCTTGGGCTTACAACAAGACAATTTGAGCAAAAAATTTCTGCATCGGATGGTCAAATAGCTAAATTACTGCGTCAAAATACGACCATTCAGAGCAACACAATAGCAAAAATCAAGGAAAGTTTTCCTAAGTTATCACTCGATTGGTTAGTGTCTGGAAGAGGTGAAATGCTACTCGGATCCGCTCCGGCAGCCCCTGATAGCACTCTCGACCGGCTGCTGGAACGCATCGAAGTCCTCGCCCGCGAAAACGGGCAGCTCCAGGCCGAAAATGCCGATCTTAGAAAAAAACTTGCCAGGGCAGAGGAGAAGGCCGCTGCCTGTGTGGCAGCTGCAGGTTGAATATCCACCCGTTCTTGCGGATCGTACAATAGAAACGCACCCACCAACCACCGCCACTATACAACTTTTCGCCCCTCCCAAGGGGCTTTTCTATTGCATAACAGCCTCACTTTCAACTTTCAACTTTCAACTTTCAACTTTAAAAACTGCTCTCCCTTTGTGTCAAAAAACACACAAACTCGCATCCCTTTGTGTCGAAAAAAAAAAAAAACAGCACCTAAAAACACGAAATTTGTAATACCAACTGTAATAGCAACCGTAATACCAACTGTAATAGCGACCGTAATACCAACTCCAAAAAAACCCACCGTGCACCCCGGTGGCGTTCTCGCCGCCGCACCCCCTCCACGGCCGCCCATTAAGCCCATCAAACCCATTAAGCCCACCCACCGACCGCAAGCCATAAAGAAAGGGCGCAGAAGCCCGTAAAACCAAGCCCCTGCGCCCTCCCGACGCCTCTCTGCACCACCGCCTCAATCTCCCATTAAACCCCCATTAAACCCCCATTAACCGCCCATCGACCGCCTCCCGACCTCATCCGATCCCATTCCACACCCCATTCCGACCTCATTCCATAAATAAAGACCATTCTATTAAAACAAAAAAAGCCGCCCCCCAGCGACCTCAAATCATTAAAAATCAACCCAAAAATCGGCAAAATTTATCCCTCTCCCTTCCATTTCATTCTAACCCGCCCCTCATAGTTTTCGTTAAACATCATTTAAACAAATCTGAATGGGTGCCGGTGTTCACGAAGAGCAGTGTCAGCTGTTCGTCGTCTTGGCGCCAGCAGAGCAGCCAATCGGGTTTGATGTGGCATTCCCACTCGTTCTTGCGGTCGCCCACCAGCTTGTGGGCACGGTATTTCATGGGCAGGGTGCCCGTGGTTTGCAACAGGTCGATTGCCTCCGCAAGCAGAGAAAGGTCGAAGCCCCGCTTGACGCAGAGCTTCAAATCCTTTGAGAAGCGTTTGGTATAGACAACCTCGTACATCAGCCGAGTATTTGCGCAAACATCTCCTTGGCGTTGGCGGCGTGATATACACGTCCGTTGGCAATATCGTCCATGGCCTCTTGGTAGGCAGGAGTGGTGGTGATGTCAAAGTCCTCATCGCTGCTGACCCGGACATTGCTTACCCCTCTCATTTGCAATAAGAGACTTTTCAGAATGTCGATGACATTCTTGTTGTCGGCGTTGAGTGTTATCTGTACGGAATCCATACTCGTGGCTGTTTAGTTCGCCGGGAAGGCAATCTCGCGCTCGATGACCTGGTAGGGTACGTTGTTGCGGTAGATGGTCTGGCGGACCCAGTTGTCGTCTTCGTCGTACTCGTAGACGTAGCTGTGCTTCCAGTTGAGGTGCTCGTCGTAGTTGAAGGAGCTGACTTCGATGAGGTTGTCGTGGTCGTCGTAATAGTAGGTGGTAAGGGCCGAGAGGAACTCATCGGCGTCGTAGAAGCGCCACTCAATGCGGTTGCCGCGGGCGTCGTACTTGTAGAGGTAGTGCTGCATCAGCTCGCCGTCGCGGTTGTAGAACTCCATCTCGATGCAGTTGCCTTTCTGGTCGTATTTGTAGGTGCGCTTCTCGGTCATCTGGCCGTCCTGGTCGAAGCTTTGCTCCTCGACCTTCTGCCCGCCGACGAACTTGGAGCTCTCCTTCTTGGTCATCTGGTTGCCGAGGAAGACGGTGCGCTCTATGCGGTTGCCGTCGCGGTCGTTGAGGTAGGCCGTGCGGCCGGTGAGCATCTTCTCGCGGTTGTACTCGTTCCAGCCCAGCGAGTAGCCGTTGACGTCGAAGTAGTACGAGTACCAGGTGTACTCGTTGGCTTTGGTGCGGAACTTGTCGGCGAAGTTGCCTCGCTTGTCGAAGGTGATGCTGTCGATGCATACCAGCTGGCGGCCTCCATCGCGGCCTCCGCGCAGGTTGTAGGTGTACTCAATCACGTAGATTGCGTTACCGTGGATGCCCATTTCGGTGCGGGAATTCTTACGGGGCTTGGGACCCGCGAAGGCGGTGCCGACCATCAGCAGAGCCAGTGCAAGTGCGATATTCTTCTTCATTTTTAGCTACTTTTTCAAAATGCAAAGATACAACTTTTTCTGCATATACAACTATTTATTTGCAATTTTATTGTGCATCGGCTCCGTTTTTTCGTCAGTCGATGCGGTAGGGTCTTAGTCGTGCTGCTCCCTGGGTTTGCGTCGCAGGAAGAAGAGCACGCCGAGGGCGAGGGTGATGGCGGCGGCGATGCAGTAGCCTGCGGTGCGGGGCAGGATGCTGCCGAGGCCTTCCTTCTCGGCCACGAGGAGGAACGAGATGGTGACCATCGACATGAAGAGGGCGGGGATGAGGGTAATCCAGTACCAGCCCTTGCCGGGCTGTTGCCGGCTGAGGAACACCGTGATGGCCCACAGCGTGACCATGGCCAGGAACTGGTTGGCCCACGAGAAGTAGCGCCAGATGACTTGGAACCCTTCGCTGTCGGCCAGCGAGAAGATGAGCAGTGCGGCAGCCAGCACGAATACCGGCAGGGCCACCAGCAGACGCTTGGGGACGGGCTTCTGGTCCACGTGCATGAAGTCGGCCACGATGAGTCGGGCCGACCGCAGGGCGGTGTCACCGCTGGTGACGGCGGCACTGATGACACCCAGGATGCAGATGACGGCGATGGCTTTCGGGAACCATTCGTTGGCTATCACGCCCACCATGTCGTTGCCGCTCTTGCCGAGGCAGAGTTCGGGCTTGTCGTGGAAGAAATAGGCAGCGGCGGCGGCCCAGATGAGGGCTACGACGCCCTCGGTAATCATGGCGCCGTAGAAGATGGGTCGGGCCTGGCGCTCATTGACCATGCAGCGCGCCATGAGGGGGCTCTGTGTGGCGTGGAATCCGCTGATGGCACCGCAGGCTATCGAGATGAACATCATGGGGAAGATGGGGTTCGATTTGGCGTTGGGATGGCGGTTCTCCATGCCTTGCCACACCTCGGGCACCGGTACCTTGTAGACCACGAAGGCCACCACGATGGCCACGGCCATGGCCAGCAACAGGATGCCGAAGACGGGGTATATCTTGCCGATGACTTTGTCGATGGGCAGCAGGGTGGCTAGCAGGTAGTAGGCGAAGATGATGCCCACCCAGATGTAGATGTTCCATCCGGGGGTGAAATTCTGGTTGAGCAGCACAGCGGGGGTGTTCACAAAGACGGCTCCGACAAGTATCATCAGCAGCACGGTGAATCCGCGCATGAACTGCTTCATGCCGTTGCCCAGGTAGCGGCCGTGTATCTCGGGCAGCGAGGCACCGTCCTGACGGATGCTGATGAAGCCCGAGATGAAGTCGTGCACCGCGCCTGCAAAGATGCTGCCGAAGACAATCCACAGGAACGAGGCTGTGCCGAACTGGGCACCCATGATGGCACCGCAGATGGGACCTACGCCCGCGATGTTGAGGAACTGGATGAGGAACACGCGCCAGGGCTTCATGGGTACGTAGTCCACCCCGTCGGGATGGGCCTTGGCGGGGGTGGTGCGCTTCGGGTCGACGCCGATGATGCGCTCCACTACCTTGGAATACAGCAGGTAGCCCAGAACGAGCAGTACGATTGCAATGATGAACGTTATCATGGATGAAAGGTGTTTGAATGGTTAATCGTCGAATATCTGGTTCATCTCGACCTCGTAGATGAAGGGGGTGTAGCCGGGGATGGGGTCGGACCCCTGCGCGCCGAAGGCGAGTTGGTAGGGGAAGTAGAAGCGGTAGATGCTGCCGGCGTTCATCATCTGCATACCGTCGAGCAGGCCTTGGAACATGGGGCGTCCCACCACGTGGATGATGGGGTCGCGCTTGCCGTAGGTCTGGTCGTAGGGCTCGCCGCTGAACATGATGAAGCTGCGGTAGTCGAAACTGACGCGGTCGCCGAACTTGGCTTTGCGCCCCTTGCCGGCCTTCAGCACTTCATAGTAGAATCCGCTCTCGTGCTTCTTCACGTCGGGATGCTCCTTGACCAACTGGGCAAAGTACTGCTCCTGCTGCGCGTTGACCTGCGCCTCGGTCTGGTTCTGCTGGCGCAGGTACTCGGTCTGCTGGATATAGGTGATTTCGCGCAGGGCTTCGTTCAACGTGTTTTCGTCGATGGGTTGCGCCCCGCCCTTGAGGGTGTGGCTGATGGCCTGCTGCACCAGCTGGTTGTCGAGGGGCAGCGAACTGCCCATATTCATCAGCGAGAGGCCGATGTTCTCGCCCATGGCCCAGGAGAGGGTGTCGTTGTGCGAGTCGAGCTGCGGTGTTTTGGAGGATTGGCTGCAGGCTGCCAGTAGGGCGGTCGAAGCCAGTGCAATGACAAGTGAATGTATCTTCATGGTTCTGTCTTTTTTGTTCGTTTATTTTCCGCGTCCTTGCAGAATGATGATGACGGTGTAGAGGAGTATCTTGAGGTCGGTGGAGAGCGACATGTTGTCGAGGTAGAGTAGGTCGTAGCGCAGGCGCTCCACCATCTCGTCGACAGTCGAGGCGTAGCCGTACTTCACCTGGCCCCACGAGGTGATGCCGGGCTTGATGCGTTGCAGCAGCAGGTATTCCGGGGCCCGTTTCACTATCTGGTCTATGTAGTACTGCCGCTCCGGCCGGGGGCCGACGATGCTCATCGTGCCCTTGAGCACGTTGTAGAACTGGGGTATCTCGTCCAGCCTCACCTTGCGCATGAAGCGGCCGAAGGGGGTAATGCGGGGGTCGTCGTCCTTGCTCAGGGCGGGGCCGCTCTTCTCGGCATCGACATACATCGAGCGGAACTTGTGCATCTTAAAAGGTTTTCCACGGTAGCCGATGCGCTCCTGGGCGTAGAAGACCGGTCCCGGCGAGGTGCACTTGACGATGATGGCCGTCACCAGATAGACCGGCGAGAGCACCACCATGGCCACCAGCGATATCAGCACGTCGAAGATGCGCTTCAGCGAGTACTGCCATTCACTCATCAATCGGTTATTGATGATAATCAGTGGCGAGTGGAAGATGCTCTCCTGCTTGATGGAGCCCACGATGAGGTCGCGTGCGTCGGGGGTGAACTTGATGATGGTGTCGTCGGCGGCATCCAGGGCGAGGAGTATCTCGTTGATGCGGCCGCGCTCGTCGTCCTCGAGGGCGACGATGACCTCCTCAATGTCGCCCCCCTCCACCAGCCGCCCCAGGTCGTCGATGGTGCCCAGGCAGGGCATGATGTTCTCCAACGGCGAGTGGTCGCCGGCTTTCAGCGTGACATAGCCTACGAAGAGATTGCCCGAGTAGGTCTCTTGGTTCTCCAGGTCGAGGTAGGTCTGCATTGCCTTGTGGCCGGAGCCAATCATCAGGGTGGGGAACCCCAGCCGCCGGTCGTGCACGCGGCGCACGGTGCTCGAGGTGATGATGAGCCGCGGCAGGTAGGTCAGCGTGAAGTGCACCGCCAGCAGGAAGAGGAAGGCGGCGTAGTAGTCGCGGTAGGTGGGCATCTCATCGTCGATGAGCAGCACGAAAAAGATGACCACAGAGCCGATGAGAGTGGCCAGAAGGGTCTCCAGCAACTCTTTCAGTCGCGCACGGCGCAGCACATTGCGGTAGGTGCCTTGGATGGTGTAGAGGGCCAGCCATCCGGCCGGCACAATCACGATGCCGAGCCAGTAGTTGAGGTCGTTGAACACCTGTCCGAGGCTCTCGAAGCCGCTTTCTTCAAGGGCCAGCTTGCGAAACAGGAACAGCGCTGTCCAGGCCAGCATGGCCGACAGGGTGTCGCAGACAATGTATTTGGCGGTTTGTTGCTTCTTCATGAATGGGCGAGTGTCGGTTAGTTGTTGGTCAGCAGCCTGACGTTGTCGAGGCGCACCTCGCCGTTCACCAGCTCTTCGTTGAGGGCGGTGAACGACAGCCGGAACGTGGAGCAGAAGTTCAGCTCCTTCCACGTGCGCCACAGGTTGATGTAGAGGTGCACCCAGTCGTCGCTCTTGTAGACGGTCATCACCTCCACGCGGCTGGACGCTCCGCCGTTGATGTAGGAGCCTTCCATGAACACCTCGAAGTCCACGTCGCTGCGGGCGTCAAGCTCCAGATACACATTGCGCGTGGGGTCCACCCGGTGGGTCTGGGGGTTGACGACGCTGAGGTCGCGGTCGATGCCGAAGGTGACGGTGTAGGTGCTGTCGTTGACGGGCACGAAGCCGTAGCCAAGCCCCGAGCGGGCCTCGGCGGGGGCGTGGGGGCGCCACTGCATCACCGAGTCGAACAGCAGGCTCCCCTCGGTGGGCTCGAAGAGCTCGTACATCAGCACGTCGTTGCGCGTGATGTTGTAGGTGGTCGACAGCGTGTCGAACCACAGTGTGTCGCCGCTGGTGACCGAGGTGTCGCTCAGCCTGATGCGGTTGTAGAACGGGTAGGCCGGCAGGATGGTGGCCGAGCCGCTCTGCTTCACGGCGGGGTAGATGTCGATGTAGTCCACGTCGCCGCTGTAGAGGATGGGCACCGTCAGCGGCAGGCGGAAGTGCCCTATCGTGTCGAGTTGCTGACTGCTCTTGCGGCGCACGTAGACCACCGCCGCCACTATGTCCGAGGTGTAGAAGCCGTCCTCGGCCGTGATGGCGTTCTGCTCGGGCGGCACCACCTTGATGGCCTCCACGTGCAGGAACGACGGCGGGGTGAAGTCGCTGGGACGCTCGCACGCCACCGCCAGCGGCAGCAGAAGCACGAGCAGGGCTATGTAGTATCGGCTCTTCATGGTCTTGTTCAATCTATATATATACGTCCATTAACGCTTGCCGTTGAAAAATATTATTCTCTGTATGAAAAAATATGTGTAATTTTGCACTCGCAAATATGCTTTGAAACATGAAAGAACTGGCAATGCACGTCTACGACCTGATGGAGAACTCCACGGCCGCCGACTCCAAGGATGTCAAGCTGACCATTGTGGACAGCCTGAAGAATAACGACTTCCACTTCACTATCGAGGATAACGGCCGCGGCATGAGCCCCGAGTTTCTGGCCCGCGTCACCGACCCCTACACCACCAGCCGCACCACCCGCAAGGTGGGCCTCGGACTGCCGCTCATCAAGATGAACACCGAGAAGTGCGGCGGCGGCATGAAGCTCACCTCCCAGGTCGGCGTCGGTACACGCCTCGAGTTCTGGTTTGAGCACAACAACTGGGACCGCCCCCCGATGGGCGACCTGCCCGGCACCCTCGTCATGCTCCTCTCGGCGCACGAGGACATCCATTTCGTTATCACCTACCGCACCGACGAGGACGAGTTTGTCCTCGACACCGACGAGCTCAAGGAGGCCCTTGGCGGCATGTCGATGAACGATATCAACATCATCAACTACCTCAAGGAGATGATAAGCGAGAACCTCAAGGAAATCCACGCCAACGAATGAAGCGGATTGGTGTACTGAGCGATACCCACGGCATAGTGGCGCCGCAGGTGTTCTCTTTTTTCAAGGACTGCGACGAGCTGTGGCATGCCGGCGACCTGGGTCCCGGCGTGCTCGACGAGCTGAGGGCCTTCAAGCCCGTGCGTGCGGTGTGGGGCAACTGCGACAGCTTCAGCCTGCACTACGAGCTGGAGGAACAGGCCTTCTTCGAGGTCGAGGGACAGCGGGTGCTGATGACCCACATCGGAGGCTGGCCGGGCCACTACCCGTACGAGCTGCGCCGGACGCTGGAACTGGCCAAGCCCGACCTCTTCGTCTGCGGACACAGCCATATCCTCAGGGTGATGTACGACAAGGAATACGGCTTCCTGCACATCAACCCCGGCGCCGCCGGCCGCCAGGGCTTCCACAAGGTGGCTACGCTGGTGCGCTTCTCGCTCAACCCCAACCCTTGCGACCTCGAGGTGATGGACTTCCCGAAGAACCCTGCTTGATTACCTCTGTTTTTCAATGTTTTAATAGCTGTTCTTTTATAAAAGTAAAAGAACAGTAAAAGAACTGTAGGGAAACAGTGATGGAAAAGAGCGTGTTAGCGTGGGGCGTTCACGGCGTTTTCCCCTTCTTGTCGGGCAGTTGTGAGATGACCACGCCCGAGACGACCACCACGACACCCACCACCTTGAGCCAGTTGAAGCTTTCCTGCCCCAGCAGCACGGCGGCGACGAGCGAGAAGACGGGGATGGCGTTGTTGAAGATGCAGGCTTCGGCGGCTCCAAGGGTTCGCACGCCGTAGTTGTAGCCGGCATAGGCCAGGGTGCTGCAGCAGATGCCCAGCACCAGGATGAGCAGCAGCATCTTGGGGCTCCAGGAGAGCAGGGACAGCTGCGAACTGTCGAAGGCAAGCATCAGCGGCAGGAAGTAGACCAGGCCGATGAGGTTCTGCCAGGTGGTGACGACGATGGGGTGGTAGCGGGCCACCACCTTGACGAGCAACAGGGTGTAGACCACCGCTATGGCCACCGCGCCGCCGAGGAAAAGCATCCCCTTGAGGTTGCCGCTGAGCCCTTCGCCGCCCAGTAGCATGATGCCCACGCCGGCAAGCGACAGCACCACGCCGACAATCACGGGCAGCTTGATGCGTTGGCGGTAGGCGACCCACATGCCGAAGGGGACGAAGAGGGGGATGGTGGCGATGACCACCGAGGCAAGGCTGCCGCTGACGAGCTGTACGCCGCTGGTCTCGCACAGGTGGTAGATGAACGGCTCGCAGAAGGCCAGCAGGAGGAACCACTTGATGTCCTCGCGGCGGATGCGCTGCAGCCGCCGCGTGAGCAGCAAGGTGGGGAACATCACGGCGGTGGCTATGGCCAGACGCAGCGTGATGAGCATGGTGACCGACATGTGCTCCTCGGTGAGGAACAGCTCCTTGGTCAGGATGAAGCTGATGCCCCAGAAGACTACCGAGGCCGTGATGATGATATAGGTGAGTATTTTGGATTTTTTCAATTTTCAATTTTCATTTTTCAATTATCAGAACGGGTAGTTGATGCCGAAATTGGTCACTATCTGGCTGAAGGTCCAGTGCGTCGGGCGCCAGCGGAGGCCTTCGTCGTAGCCCGGGTCGTAGAGCGGTATGGCGAAGTCGACGCGCAGGGTGGCTATACTCACGTTGAGGCGCAGGCCGGCACCGATGCCCACGGCCACCTCGCGGGGGAGGCTGCTCCACTTGATTTCGCCGCCGTCGTATTGGCTCGAGGCGTTGAGGAGCCACACGTTGCCCATGTCGGCAAAGACGGCTCCCTCGAGGATGCTCACTATCGGGAAGCGCCCTTCGAGGTTGAGGACCAGCTGCAGGTCGCCCACGCGCTCCATCATGTCGCCGTCGGCGGCATAGCTGCCGGGGCCGAGGCGTCGCAGCTGCCAGGCCCGCATGGTGGTGGGGCCGCCGCCGAAGAAGCTCTTCTCGTAGGGCATCGACATGGAGTTGCCGTAGGGCAGGCCGGCACCGATGAGGAGTCGGGTCACCAAGGTGCTGCGACGGCCGATGTAGCGGTAGCGGGTCCACTCGGCGCCCAGCCGCGCATACTGCGAGAAGGGGACGCCGAAAATCTCGACGATGCCGTTGCTGTCGGTGGGCGCCGAGGCCATGTTGCCGACCAGCGACAGGAGGTTGCCGGCGCTCTCGACCGAGAAGTGCAGCGCGTTGAAGTTGCGCCGCGTGCCGTACTGCTGGTTGGTGTAGGTGTAGTCGTAGCGGGCGTCCATGATGAAGTGGCTGCTGTATTTGTATTTCAGCCGCAGGTCGCTGATGCCGCTCAGCCGCTGCGCGAAGGTCTCGTCGAGGTTGAGCATGCGGACGAAGGTGAGCTCGATGGGAAGAAACTGGTGGGAGGCCCGCAGCGAGTGGCTCCAGGTGTAGCCGAACGAGGTGTTGGCCAGGATGCGCTCGAAGTAGTAGCGGTACTGGTAGCTGCCGCCGGCGCTGACGAGGGTGTGGGGCTTGATGCGCTGCCAGGCCAGCTGCGAGGTGAAGGGGAGGAGCAGCACGGGCATGTCGAGCGAGGCGTCGAGTCCCGCCTCGAAGGCCGAGAAGTGGTCGTAGAAGCCGTCTCCGCCTCCACTGAATACCAGCTTGGGCAGCTCGAAGAGCAGCGACCCTTTGACCTTCAGCAGCTCGGCGCCGCCGAAGAGGTTCTTGTGCTGGTATTCGAGGGCTGTCTCGATGCCCAGGTTGCCGCCGGCCAGAAAGCCTATGCTGTCGCCGCTGCCGATGGGCGAGGCATTGGTGAGCTCGAGCGAGAGGCTGAGCTTCTGCTGCGTGGTGCTGATGAGGCGCACGTGGGCGTCGACGAGCGGCAGGGTGTCGCTGGACGAGGGCGACTCGCTGAAGTCGATGTTGATGTATTTGAAGTTGCGCAGTGTGAGGAGCGAGTTGTAGGTGTTGGTGATGTAGCGCGGCCGGTAGGTCATGCCGGGGAAGAGCATCAGGGTGCGGCTGATGGTCTTGGGACTGAGCGTCATGGGGGTGGAGTAGACGAACTGGAAGTCGACGTTCCGGCGCGGGGTGGGGTAGTTGTAGATGAGGGTGTCGTAGACCGAGGTGGCGTCGCGCAGGCCGGCGATGCTGTTGGGGTAGACATAGATGTTGTTGATGTGGTACACGCTCAGGCCGCGTCCGTCGACCAGCACGTCGATGCTCAGGCGCGAGGAGGAGTAGGTGGTGTCGACTTCAAAGGTGACGAGGTCATTGGTGGCGCGGTAGTAGCCGGCCTCGCGCAGGTTGCTCACCAGCCGGGTCCGCTCGGCGGCCAGGTTGTCCTGGTCGTAGGGGTCGCCGGCATGGAGCGGCGACGCGTCGCGCCAGTCGGTAAGCAGCTTGCGCACTCCTTCGTTGTCGGTGCGGTAGTTCACCTCGTCGATGATGTAGCGCGGGGTGGCCGTGACGTGGTAGCCAACGGTGATGTTGTGTCGGGTGAGCTTCAGGGTGTCGAAGGTTACGGTGCTGCCAAAACAGCCCTTGGCTTGCAGCAGCCGTTGCAGCTGGCTGGCGCTGGCGGCGGCCTTGTCGGCATCGTAGACGCGGGGGGCCTGCCCCAGACGGCGGAAGTAGTTCCCTATGAAGCTCTTGTCTTTGGGATTGGCAATGCCGTAGATGTTCATGCCGATGCGCAGCTGGTCGATGCCGAGGAATTTCGAGTTGGGCTTCTGAATGTAGTAGTTGCGTGCATTTTTGAGTGCCTCCTTCACCTCGGGACTCACCTTGCTGCTGTCGGCCATCGTAACCTCCATCTTGTTCTTGTAGAGCACATGCTCGCCCTCGGGTACGTAGCGGTAGGTGTAGCACGAGGTGAAGACCAGCGTGCCGAGCAGCAGGAGGATGATATGTCGGAGTCTAGCTTTCAATGGTGTTGAGGATGATATCGGTGCTGCCGAGGTTGCGGCGCATCAGCTGCAGGCAGGCGTCGGAGGCGGCACGGTAGACCTCCTCGTCGGTGAACAATTTCCGCAAGAACGACACGTCGGGGTGTTCGCTGACCATCATGCCGCCTCCGAGTTCGATGATGTCGTGAGCCTCCTGGAACTTACGATGGTTGGGGCCGAATACAACAGGCTTGCCGTAGGCCACGGCCTCGAGGATGTTGTGTATGCCTACACCAAAGCCCCCGCCGATATAGGCCACAGTGGCGTAGCGGTAGAGTTTGGAGAGGATACCGATATTGTCGATGATTAGGACTTTCTGATTACTCGGATTATTCTGATTTTTCAGAATTGAGTACCTCACGCTGTCGGGGAAGAGGGCTTCGATGCTGCACAGGTGTTCTTCGTGTATCTGGTGCGGAGCGATGATGATGCGTCCGGGGAACCACTCTTTGCTGCCGCGCAGTCGAGCCAGCAGCTGCTCGTCGGGTGGCCATGTGCTGCCAGCCACCATCACCTTGCCGTCGTACCCACCGAGGAACCGCTCGACCACGGCGTCGGGCTCGGCGGCCTGCGCTATCTGGTGCACACGGTCATATCGTGTGTCGCCGGCGATTGAACACTGCTCAATGCCGTGGCTCTTCAGCAACTGCAGGCTCTCCTCGTTCTGTACGAAGATGTGCGTGTAGCAGTCGCGGAGTTGGCGGGTGAACCATTGGCCCCAGGGTTTGAAGAAGTACTGCCCCGGACGGAAGATGGCCGAGAAGAGGTAGGAGGGGATGTGTCGGCGACGCAGCTCGCCCATATAGTTGAACCAGAACTCGTATTTGACGAAGAAGGCTACCGTGGGATGCCACAAGTCGAGGAAGCGGCGAACGCTATGTGGCAGGTCGGGTGGAAGGTAGAGGACAGCGTCGGCTTCTGGGTAGTTCTTCCTCACTTCGTAGCCCGAGGGCGAGAAGAAGGTGACCACCACGCGGCAGTCGGGATGCTCCTGGCGGTAGGCTTCCAGCACTGGACGGGCCTGTTCAAATTCGCCGAGGCTGGCTGCATGGAACCAGGCGCAATCCGTTCTCCGTTCTCCATTATTCCCCGCCGCGGGGACGCGGTCCGTTCTCCAACCCTTGACCATCAGTTGGGCCTTCTTGTGACCGAACAGAGCCACCACCCTGATGCCCAGCGTGTAGAACCAAATCCCTATTGTGTATAGCAACCTCATGTCTTATCTCCTGACTCCTTATATCCTCAATAATAGTAATAGTCGTAGGTGGTCTTGCCGGTGAAGGGGAACATCCAGGTGAGGCGGATGCTGTAGGTAAGGTCGAAGTAGCGGCTCTGGTCCTTCCCGTTCAGACCCATGAGGTTGTCAATCTGCCATGGCCGAGCTGACCAGCTCCAACATTGGCTGATGTCGAAGGTGACTTTGAAGTTGGCATAGGTCGAGTAGTTGCTCATAAAGAGGAATCCTACGCTCTCGGTCAGCATCACACCGTTGCGCAGGTGGTCGTAGAGCTTTGCATAGTCACCGCTGAGTTGGTACACCTGCGGGTGGTTGAAGTCTTGATGGAAGATGGTCTTTTGCGTGAACCAGCCGGCGCTTACTTTCAGCAGCAGGCCCGAGTTGGGGTTCTTGGGGAGCAGACGTATGATGCGGCCGACACCCGGGCGCAGGGCCAGGGCTCGGTTGTAGGCGGTCACCACACCGTCTTCCCCGTTGACGGCCATGCTTGTCTCCCCGGGGTTGAACACGTTGCCCATCCGCTCCACGCGGTTGGACAGGTTGTCGCCGTTCATGCCAATCCATATATCGGCATCCAGCCCCATCAGCCAGCCGCTCTGCTGCTTGTAGCTCCATTCAAGGGCAAAGTCCAGGTAGGGGTAGCCGTAGAGGTCGCGCATGCTGCCACCCGTCAGCCCCTGGCTGTTATGGCTTGCGCCGGGAATGATGAATCCGGCCGAGAAACTGACTATGTGGCACTGGAGCGTGTCGGCATTGAGCTTCACCTGACCGTGGGCCACTGACCATGGGCCAATAGTCAGCAGTATGACAATCAGTGGCTTGCTTATTTTGTGTACAAAAGATTTCACTGTGTGCTTTTTTTTCCGTATTTTTGCAACCGTTTTTTAGAACGACAAAGCGTTTTATTTATTGTATAAGACAAAATAAAAATATGGCAAAAGACTTTCCAAAACGTAGTGAGAACTACTCCGAATGGTATAACGAACTGGTAGTGCGCGCCGACCTCGCCGAGCAGAGCGCCGTCCGCGGATGCATGGTCATCAAACCCTATGGCTACGCCATCTGGGAGAAGATGCAGCACGAGCTGGACCGCATGTTCAAGGAGACCGGCCACCAGAACGCCTACTTCCCCCTCTTCATTCCCAAGAGCTTCCTCAGTCGCGAGGCCGAGCATGTCGAAGGCTTCGCCAAGGAGTGCGCCGTGGTGACCCACCACCGCCTGATGAACGACCCCAGCGGCAACGGCGTCGTGGTCGACCCCGCCGCCAAGCTCGAGGAAGAGCTCATCGTGCGCCCCACCTCCGAGACCATCATTTGGAGCACCTACAAGAACTGGATTAAGTCCTACCGCGACCTGCCCATCCTCTGCAACCAGTGGGCCAACGTCGTGCGTTGGGAGATGCGCACCCGCATGTTCCTCCGCACCGCCGAGTTCCTGTGGCAGGAAGGCCACACCGCCCACGCCACCCGCGAGGAGGCCGAGGCCGAGACCCGCAAGATGCTCGAGGTCTATGCCGACTTCGCCGAGCGCTATATGGCCATGCCCGTCATTAAAGGCCACAAGAGCCCCAACGAGCGCTTCGCCGGCGCCCTCGACACCCTCTGCATCGAGGCCATGATGCAGGACGGCAAGGCCCTGCAGGCCGGTACCAGCCACTTCCTCGGTCAGAATTTCGCCAAGGCCTTCGAGGTGCAGTTCCTCAACAAGCAGAACCAGCTGGAGTACGTCTGGGCCACCTCGTGGGGTGTCAGCACCCGCCTGATGGGCGCCCTCATTATGACCCACAGCGACGACAACGGCCTCGTCCTGCCGCCGCACCTGGCACCCATCCACGTCGCCATCGTCCCCATCGCCAAGAGCGACGAGCAGATGGCTCAGCTCGACGAGCACATCGCCCCGATAGTGAAGGCCCTCGAGGCCAAAGGCCTCGTGGTGAAGTACGACAACCGCCCCGAGTACAAGCCCGGCTGGAAGTTCAACGAATACGAGTTCAAGGGAGTCCCCGTGCGCCTCGCTATAGGCCCCCGCGACCTGGAGAATGGCACCTGCGAGGTCTGCCGCCGCGACACGCTGGAGAAGACCACCATGCCCATCGAAGGCATCGCCGACCACGTGGCCGACCTCATGGAGCAGATACAGCAGAACCTCTTCAAGAAAGCCGCCGACTTCCGCGCCAGCATGACCCGCAAGGTCGACACCTGGGACGACTTCAAGGTCGAGATTGAGAAGAACGGCTTCCTCCTCTGCCACTGGGACGGTACTGTCGAGACCGAGGAGCGCATCAAGGAGGAGACCAAGGCCACCATCCGTTGCATCCCCTTCGACGCCCCCGACGAAGAGGGCCGCTGCATCTACAGCGGCAAGCCCTCCCACCGCCGCGTCGTCTTCGCCCGCAGCTACTGATATTCAGCTAGACATTTCTACGGTAGTATTACGGTAAATCAACTGCAGTTCGACTTGAAAAAGCGTAATACTACCGTAGAACTCAAGTTGAACTGCAGTTGAAAACCCTGAGGATGTGGGGAGTGAGGGGGCGAGGGTTTTATTTTTTTCGACTGAAAAAAATATTTTTCGTACTTTTGCACCTGCAAACACGGGATATATAGATATGTGTAAGCTCCTGTGTGACCGCTTGGTAGAGCGTATAACTCCGTGTGCTTTTATTAACTAAAAAGACTCGAGACATGAAACAAGACATGCGGGGATTGACATCTGCCATCCTCTCCATCAGCCTGCTCACCGTGATGGCGGGAGCGGCAATGGCTCCGGCCCTCGGCGCCATCAAAGAACACTTCTCCCAGTGCACCCCGATGACGGTGCAGCTCATCGTCAGCCTTCCGGCACTGTTCATCATCCTCACCACCTTTGCCTTCAGGCCGCTATGCCGGCTGATGCGGACGCGCACCCTGGCCCTCGCGGGGTTGACGCTCTATGTGGTGGCAGGCGCGGGCGCTTTCTTTGTGGATGACATTGCGTTGCTGCTGGTGCTTCGTGCCCTGCTGGGCGTGAGCGTGGGCATGATTATGCCGCTGTCGACCGGCCTGCTGTCGTTTTATTTCCCACCCGCGGAGCAGAGCCGGCTGATGGGGCTCTCGGCGGCGATGAACCAGATGGGCGGCGTGGTGGCTACCCTGCTGGCAGGTGTCCTGGCCGCGGTGGAGTGGCATTATGCTTTCCTCGTTTACCTGGCCGGCTTGTTGGCCATAGTGCTCGTTGCCGCCAAGCTGCCCAACGAGTGGCTTGCATCGACGGGGAGCCGCCTCGAGCTGAAGACGCTCGTCCGCTTCCACCCTTCGGTAACGGCCATGCTGCTCATCATGCTGCTCTTTTTTGTCTATCCCACCAACTTCGCACTGACGGCCCATGGGCAGGGAGTTCCGATGCTCACCACCACACTCATCATGGTGGGGCTCGACGTGGTGGCCTTTGTCGTCGGACTGCTTTTCGGATGGCTGATGCACCACCTGAGGCGGCAGATGAAATACGTCGCACCGCTCTTTTTCCTCGCCGGCTATGCTGTGCTGGCCTTTGTGCCGGGGCTGGCGGGCATGATTGTGGGGTCGGCCCTCGTAGGCATGGCCAACGGGGCAGGAGTGCCCTATGTCAACACCATTGCCAGCATCAAGGGCGGCAAGGATGCTGCAATCACCGTGATGCCCCTCATCTCGGCGGCTCTCTACCTCGGCCAGTTCCTATCGCCGCTCATCGTGGAGCCTCTGTCGCGAGCCCTGGCGGTGGAGAACGCCCCTTACCTTGTCGCCATGTGCATCGCCGTGCTCTTTCTCGTCCAGGTGTTCCTCACCCGCCGCCACCACGCCCTTCCTCCCGCGTGAGGCGGCAGGCTGGCAAGCGCCTGACATGCCGAACATCTGCTCTTCGGCTGCAAAAACATACAATATTTTTACTGCCGGGGCAATAAATGTTCCTAATTTTCGTTAAAAGAGCATGAATTAATGTCTAACTAAAACAGTAACATTATGAAAATCACTAACAAAATGTTTGCCGAATGTCTGGGTACATTCGTGCTTGTCCTGGGTGGCTGCGGTACGGCTCTCTTTGCCGGCCATGCCGTTGGTTTCCTTGGTGTTGCCATTGCCTTCGGCCTCACCGTTGTCGCTATGGCTTATGGCTTGGGCCACATCAGTGGCGCCCATCTGAACCCCGCTGTCTCGTTCGGCGTGTGGGTCAATGGCCGCATGAGTTTGAAGGACATGCTCCTCTACTGGGTTAGCCAGTGCGTCGGTGCCATCATCGCCGGAGCCATCCTGCTCTGCATCTGGAAGTCGGCCGACCTCGGTGCCACGGGTGTCTTTGCCGCCAACGGCTATGGCGACGCCTTCAAGGCTGCCGCAGGCGAGAACTACCATGCCCTCAGCATGGGCGGCGCCTTCCTCGTCGAGGCTGTGTTGACCTTCGTCTTCCTGATGGTCATTCTCGGTGTGACCGACGACCGCCATGCCAACGGCAAGTTCGGCGGCCTGGCCATCGGCCTCACCCTGGTGCTCATCCACCTCGTCAGCATCCCGCTGACCAACACCAGTGTGAACCCCGCCCGCTCGCTGAGCCAGGCCCTCTTCAGCGACTGCGCCACGTGGAGTGCCTGCGGCCAGCTGTGGCTCTTCATTGTGGCCCCGCTCGTGGGTGCCGCCCTCGCCGGCCTGGCATACAAGTGCCTCGGCGGCTGCAAGAGCTGCAAGAAAGACTGACCTCTGGTCCTCAGCGTTTTCTGCTGCTGTTCTTTTACTGTTCTTTTACTGTTCTTTTGGAATTCGTAAAGAACTGAAAGCAATCTGGTGAATTACAGCAATAAAAAAAGGCACCCCAACGGGGTGCCTTTTGGATTTTGCGGCGGCTATTGCACGTCCTTCGAGTCGAGGGGCTGAGCCAGGAGGTTGGTGAACTGGCCGCTGCTGTTGAACTCCATGCGGATGAACTTCTGCTCGCGGGTGCCTTTCACCTTTTGGCTAACGACGACGTAGGTGTAGGGTTTGGGTTTCTTGCCCGTGACGGGGTCGCGATACTTGGAGTTGAATTCGTAGACGACCATCTTCTCAATCTTGTACTTTTCGCCGGCGAACTTCTCGGCCAGGTACTTGAGGATGGTGCTGTTGTAGCGGTCCTTGGCAAGCACCTTGCCGTTCATAATGGGACGGTCGTCGGCCAGGCTGTAGACGGCCTCCATCTTGACCTTCTGTGCATTGCTGAAGTAGGCCACGGCGTATTCGTCGTTGCGGTTCACCCATTCGGGGCCGGCGGTGATGCGCTTGCCCATCTGCTTCTTGAAGGCTTCGACGACGGCGTCGCTGGGGGTGAAGATTTCCACCTGCGGCTCGTCGACCACGGGGGCGGGGCGCTGTCGCTGGCGGCTGGTCTGGGTGCCGCTCTGCTCGCTGACTTTCTCCTCGGTCATGTCGGGGCTGTGGCGCGTGTAGTAGTCGCGCTTGACGGCGTCGGGGTCGGGGGCGTTGCTCTTCATCAGCTTGCCGCGGGTGTCGAATATCATTTCGCAGTCGGCCTCGGCGATGCCTTTCTTGACGATAATCATGCGGTAGTAGTTGTCGCCGTTCATCTCTTCGATGAAGTCGATGCTCTTGATGCGGTAGCCCGGGTAGTTGTTGACGAAGTAGGTGTTCATCAGCGTGGGGCACTCTTCGGCTTTGACAGGGAAGGTGCTGTACTGCCAGTCGCCGCCGGCGGTGAAGTAGGCGCGGCCGTTCTGGCCGTCGATGACCACTTCGGCGATGTACTGGCCGGGGGCCTGATACCATGTGCGCACTTTGTAGCTGTCGTAGGTCTTCTCCAATGCCAGCAGGACGCTCCGCGGCACGGCGGTCTCCTTGATTTTGGTCTGTGCGCCGGCCAGCAGGGGCAGCACCATGAGTGCAAGCAAAACTAGCTTTTTCATATCGGTGTGTTTTTCTATTTTTGTACTCGTTAGTTCGGTTTTATTGCACCTTGAACAGGACATCCTTGCGGTCGGGGCTGATGCTGACGGCGGCGACAGGCACGCCGGTCTCGCGCTCGATGGCGGCGAGGTAGTCTTTCAGCCGCTGGGGCAGGTCGTCGTAGCGGGTGATGCCCTGGAGGCTCTGCTGCCAGCCCTCGAAGGGGGTGAGGAGGGGGGTGATGGCGGCGGTGTTGTACTCGTAGGGTATCTCGTCGGTGCGCTGCCCGTCGATGTCGTAGGCCGTGCACATGTTGACCGTCGCGAAGTCGTTCATCACGTCGGGCTTGGTGACATAGAGTTCTGTGACGCCGTTCACCATGCAGGCGTAGCGCAGGGCGGGGAGGTCAATCCATCCGCAGCGGCGCGGGCGGCCGGTGGTGGCGCCGTACTCGTGGCCCAGTTCGCAGAGGCGCTTGCCCGTCTCGTCGAAGAGTTCGGTCGGGAAGGGTCCTGCTCCCACGCGGGTGCAGTAGGCCTTGGTGATGCCCATCACCTTGCCGATGGTGCTGGGTGCCACCCCGAGACCGGTGCATACGCCGGCGGTGATGGTGTTGCTCGAGGTGACGAAGGGGTAGGTGCCGAAGTCGATGTCGAGCATCATGGCCTGGGCCCCTTCGGCCAGCACTTTCTTGTTGTCGTGCAGGCACTGGTTGATGAAGTACTCGCTGTTGACGAAGGTGAAGCGCTTGAGGGTGGCCAGGCTCTCCATCCACACCTGCTCGTACTCGCCAAGCGTCATGCCGTCGATGCGGAAGCTGTCGACGTCAAACCCCATCGCCTTGGCCATCATCAGGTGCTGCCGCTTCAGTTGTCCGTAGCGCTCGATGAAGTCGGGCGCCAGCGTGTCGCCCACACGGATGCCGTTGCGGGCAATCTTGTCGGTGTAGGCGGGTCCGATGCCTTTCAGCGTGGAGCCAATCTTGGCGTGCCCCTTGGCTTGTTCGTTGGCGGCATCCATCATGCGGTGGCTCGGCAGGATAAGATGGGCTTTCTTGCTGATATACAGGTTGCGCGTGGCGTCGACACCCTTCTCGGCGATGCCTTCAATCTCCTGGCGGAAGATGCGGGGCTCGATGAGCACGCCGTTGCCGATGAGGTTCATCTTGTCTTGGTGGAATATGCCGCTGGGGATGATATGCAGCACGTGTTTCATGCCGTTAAACTCGAGGGTGTGACCCGCGTTGGGACCCCCTTGGAAACGGGCCACTACATCGTAGCCCGGAGTGAGTACATCAACAATCTTGCCCTTGCCTTCGTCGCCCCATTGGAGGCCTAGCAGAACATCTATCTTTGTCATTGTGTGTTAGTTGTCAGTTATCAAACGGTGGCCGTCGCCTTGCGGCGACCACTACTTTTGCGGTGCAAAGATACAACTTTTTTTTGATATGCAAAAATAAAAATACGGGCGCAGGACGGACTTGCTCATCTCTCCAGCCATTCACGGTCGAAGCGATAGAACCAGAGTTCGCAGAAGCCGGAGGGGTTCTTCTCGGCCAGGCATCCGATGGTGCCGTCGGGCAGCAGGGTGAGCGACGAGTAGACCGAAGGGCCGGCGGCAAGCAGCCGTGGCGAGTGCCAGGAGCGCCCCTCGTCGGTCGAGCGGTAGAGGCTGACGTTTTCGCGCTGCATCGAGTTGGGGATGCTGTGCAGCAGCGTGGTGTCGTCGAGGCGCAGCATGTCTCCGTTGCAGGCATTCACCGTCATCTCGGGCCAGAGGCCCTGCCGGCCCCAGGTGATGCCGCCGTCGGCGCTGGTGTTCCAGCCGCGTTCCCCGTTGCGGCGCACGCTGAGGAGGACGCGGCCGTCGGCGAGCTCGATGAGTTTGGCCTCGTCACCCCCTTTGAAGGCCATCTGCGAGCGATGCCAAGTGTGGCCTTCGTCGTCGCTGTAGAGGATGTAGTTGTCGCTGACCCATTCCGTCCGACGCAGCAACGAGGCGGCGAAGAGGATGCGGCCGGCGTGGAGCCCCTGCTTCAGGCGCACGCCGTTGCCCGACGCCACGAAGGCGCCGCGGTAGGGCGAGGTGCTGTCCCACAGCACGGGGGTGAGGTTCACCGTGTCGCCCCATGTCAGGCCACGGTCGCGGCTGCGCATGAGGAAGACGCAGATGGGGGCCTTGTCGGAGGATTGGAAATAGCCGTTGTGGCCGGCGAAGAGGCAGAGCACGTCGCCGCCGGCGCACTGCACCAGCGCGGGGTCGCCGTAGCCGTGGCCGCGGCCTCTCCCCTCGATGAGGGTCTGCGGGGCGCTCCAGGAGCGTCCCAGGTCGGTGCTGCGCCGCAGCACGATGTCGATGTCCTCCGGAAGGTCACTCTCGTTGTATTTGCGCTTGTCGCAGACCGCCAGCAGCGACCCGTCGTCGAGGCACAGCAGCGCGGGGATGCGCCAGTTGGCCGAGCCATAGTCGCCCGGCCGGTAGAGGCAGAGGCTGTCGCAAAGTGGCTCCTGGGCCTGTGCGCCGGGACAGAGCAGCAGCAGTGCCAGCAGCAGTGCATGGGGAAGGCGGCTATTCATCGCGCTTGCGTTTGAACCAGTCGGCAAACTGGGGCAGGTCGTCCAGCGGCTGGAAGCCTGCCTTGAAAGGCTCGGCGGGCAGCGGCACGGTCTCCATGTAGCCGATGAGAGTGGCACAGTCGAACTCGCCCAGCAGGGCTTCGAGGGTGACGTAGACGCCCACCTGGAAGTCCTCGTCCTGCCGCTCGCCGCCTTCGACGGCGATGCGCAGGCCCAGCATTTCGGGCTCTTCCTCGCACTCCAGCTGCTGGAAGTACATCTTCTTGGTCTCGAAGAGCATCCGGTCGAAGCGGACGCGCAGGTCGGTGCCGAGGGGTTGCTTGAAGGCCGTGAACTGCCACCAGTCGAGGTCGGGGGCGTTGTCGACCAGCTCCACCACGTAGCGGAAGAGGTCGGTGTCGCCCTCGGCGGTGAAGGTGAGGGTGCGCCCGTCGGCGGTGGGGTCGCCCAGCTCGTAGCCGAGGCCGTCGCAGTATTTGGTCAGTTGGTACTGCAGGGCGTTCAGCAGCTCGTCGCGCCCCTTGTCGTCGAGGTCGCCCAAGGCAATCAGTTGCTCGTTGTGGTCCACGAACCACTTCCAAAAGGTCTCTACTTTCTCCATATTATTTTCAAACTATTATTGCTTCGGGGTCGAGGGCGACGCCGAACTTCCGTTTCACATCCTCCTGTACGACCCTGGCCAGGACCACCACTTCCTCTCCGGAGCAGCCGCCGGTGTTGTAGAGCACCAGTGCCTGCTTGGGCCACACGCCCGCCCGTCCCATCGTCTTGCCTTTCCATCCGCATTGGTCGATGAGCCATCCGGCCGACAGCTTGTTGCCTGGATAGACGGGCATGTCGGGATATTCCTTCTTCAATGCCGTAGCGGTGGCCTCGTCGACCACGGGGTTTTTGAAGAAGGAGCCCGCCGAGCCGTATTCCTCGGGCCGCGGCAGCTTGCTCCAGCGCAGTTCGGTCACCACGTCGCGCACCTGTTGCTGCGAGGGGTCGCCGATGCCGCGCCGCTGCAGCTCGTCGGCCAGGGCCTTGTAGGTCAGTATGGGCTTGAATTCCTTGCTGAAGCGCAGCTTGACGCGCCAGATGAGCCAGCGGCCCGCCTGCTGCTTGAACAGCGAGGTGCGGTAGCCGAAGGCGCACTCCGCGGCGCTGAACGAGCGTTGGTCGCCGCTCAGCAGGTCCACGGCGTCGACCGTCTCCACCAGGTCTTTCAGCTCCACGCCGTAGGCTCCCACGTTCTGCACCACGGCGGCCCCGATGTTGCCCGGGATGGCCGAGAGGTTTTCCATGCCGTAGTACTTGTAGCCCACGCTGAGGCGCACCACCTCGTCGGTCAGCATGCGTGCCCCGACGGTGAGGTACTTGTAGCCTCCCTCGTCGCCGCCGTGGAACACGGCCTCGCCGATTTTGATGAGGCTGCCCTCGTAGTCTTTGGTGAATACGAGGTTGCTGCCCTCGCCGATGACCATGTAGGGGTGCTCGCGGAAGTCGCTCTTCAGCAGCTCCTCCACGTCGTAGAGGAAGCGGAACGGCTCGTCGAGCGTGCTGCCGCGCAGGAAGAGGATGCGCCGTGCCTTCACGTCGATGCCGAAGGTGTTGAGCCCCTTGAGGGAATAGTTGTCATAAATCTCCATTGCCCTGTATAACGCAGGTGGCACCCCGATTATTGTTCCGCGATGCAAAGGTTTTCTTTCCCCCTTGTTCTTCAACTGTTTATGTGCAGTTCAACTTGAGTTCGACTTGTTTTCAAGTCGAACTCAAGTTGAACTGCAGGTATCGTGTTGGAAAACAGGCGGCTGGAAAGCGCTGTCATTGGTCCTGCGGGAGGTGCTGCGTGGGGCCGGCCTCTTTGCGGGGCTTGCGCAGGGGTGCCACGTAGCCCGGACGGAACACCTTGAGCTGCGTCGCCAGCAGGACGGCGGCGAGCACGGCACCCAGCACGTCGCACACGGTGCAGGTAATCCACATGCCTGTCAGACCGTTGCCTCCGGCCCGCTCGACGAGGGTGGGAATGATGTACATCAGGGGCACGAGGAAGAGCAGCTGCCGCGAGAGGCTGGTGACGATGGATATCCAGGGCTTGTCGATGCTCTGGAAGAACTGCGAGTTGGTGATGGTGAACGCAATGAGGGGCATCATCACGTTGAGGTAGCGCATGGCGGGGACGCCGATGTCGAGCAGCTCGTCGCTGGTGGTGAAGGCGTGCAGCAGCAGGCGCGGCAGGGCCATGGCCAGCACGGCCCCCACGATGCCCACGGCGACGGCCCACTTCTGGGTGAGCACGAAGACGTCGCGCAGGCGGTGGTTGTGGCCGGCGCCGTAGTTGTAGCCGGCGATGGGTTGCATGCCCTGGCAGATGCCGAAGATGAACATCACCATGAAGGCGCCGAAGGTGTTGACGATGCCGTAGGCGCCGACGGCGAGGTCGCCGCCGTAGCGGATGAGCTGGCTGTTGAGGAGCGCCACGACGAGGGAGGCGGCGAGGTTCATCAGGAAGGGGCTCATGCCGATGAGCAGTATGTTGCGGAAGATGTAGAGCTTCGGGGCCCAGGCGTGGCGGCGGAAGCGGATGAAGCTGCGGGGCTGGACGAAGTGGAGCACGGCGGCCACCGAGGTGGAGGCCATCGAGATGGTGGTGGCCCAGGCGGCTCCGGCGATGCCCTGGTCGAGCACCATGATGAAGAGGGCGTCGAGGAAGATGTTGAGGATGGCGCCGCTAGCCATAATCCACATGCTCTTGGTGGGGTAGCCGCTGGCGCGTATGAGTCCGGTGAGGTTGAAGCTGAGGGTGGTGAAGAACATGCCCGGCAGGACGATATACATGTACTCGCGGGCGTAGGCGATGGTCTCGTCCGAGGCGCCGAAGAGGTGCAGTATGGGGTCCATGAAGGCATAGCCGCCCGTGAGGAAGAGGGCGCCGAAAAAGAAGGTGAGCAGCATGCTGTTGCCCAGTATCTTCTCGGCCCAGCGTATGTCCTTGCGGCCGAGGACGATGCTTATGCGGGCGCTGGAGCCGGCGCCGACGAGCGAGCCCAGGGCGTGGATGATGTTCATAATGGGCATGGTGATGGCGAGGCCCGCGATGGCGAGGGCACCGACATACTGGCCGAGGAAGACACGGTCGACAATGTTGTAGACCGACGCCACTATCTGGGTGACGACGGCGGGCAGGGCATATTGCCAGAGCAGGCTGCCGATGGGACGTGTTTCCAGTTCTTTAGTCTTGTCCATAATTATAGTCTCAACCCTTTAAACCTTAAACATTAAACCTTAAACCTTAGACTTTATTCTCTTCTCCAGGGCTGTGAGTGTGTTGTAGGCGATGAGCCCGTTGGCCAGTTCGAGGCTGCGCTCGTCGACGATGAGGTTGGGGCGGTGCAGGTTGCTGAAGGGGGTGCCGGGGATGTGGATGCCTATGCGGAAGTAGCAGGAGGGGATGCGCTGCTGGTAGAAGGAGAAGTCTTCGGCCGTCATGCGCAGGTCGAGCCATTCGACGTTCTCCTCGCCGAGGAAGGCCACGGCGTTGTCGTGCACCTGCTGGGTGCATTCGTCGTCGTTGATGACGGGAGGGTAGCCGTAGTCGATGAAGAGGTCGCAGTCGGCACCCATGGCGTCGGCCATGCCGCAGCTGATTTTCCTTATCTTCTCGTGCGCGTCGAGGCGCCACTGCGGGTCGAAGGTGCGTATGATGCCCTGCATCTTGACGGTCTCGGGAATGATGTTGGTGCGCCCGCCGACGTCCTCGATTTTGCCGATGGTGAGCACGGTGGGCATCATGGGGGCGGCATTGCGCGAGACGACCTGCTGGAGGGCGACGACGATGTGGCTGGCCACCAGGATGGGGTCGACGCTGAGGTGGGGCGTGGCACCGTGGCCGCCGCGGCCCTGGATGGTCCAGTAGAGCTCGTCGGTGGAGGCCATGTAGCGCCCTTTGCGCATTCCCACCTTGCCACAGTCCATCTCGGGCAGGCAGTGGAAGGCGTAGATTTCGTTGGGCAGCACCTCGTCGAAGAGGCCGTCGTCCATCATCATGCGGGCCCCTCCGGGGTATTTCTCCTCCGAGGGTTCAAAGATGAACATGATGCTGCCGTGGATGCGGTCGCGCAGCTGCACCAGTATCTTGGCGGCACCGAGGAGGGAGCAGGTGTGCATGTCGTGGCCGCAGGCGTGCATGACGCCGGGGTTCTCCGAGGCGTAGTCGAGGCCGGTGGCTTCGGTGATGGGCAGGGCGTCGTAGTCGGCGCGCAGGGCCACGCAGTAGCTGTCGGGCTCGTGGGTGCCGCGGAGCATGGCCATCACGCCCGTCTTGCCGATGCCGGTGCGGGGTTCGAGGCCCATGTCGCGCAGCCGCTCGGCCACGAAGGCCATCGTGCCGTACTCTTCCTGGCTCAGCTCGGGGTGGCGGTGCATCCAGCGGCGCCATTCGATGACCTCGTCGCGCTGGGCGTGAGCCATCTGTTTTATTTCTTCCTTCCAGTCCATGTGTTCTCTTGTTTCAATTGTGTGGCGAGCCGCGACGGGAGGAGCGCCCGAAGCCGTGGAAACGGGTCGGCCCCCGGTCGGCGTTGCCCTCCCAAGTCGCTCTTTCTCTTGTCCTTTTCGCCATGCCTGGCGTCTGTTTTCGCGGTGCAAAGATACACCTTTTTTTCGATACTGAGAAGCCTTGCCGCGAGATTAGTTTGAGTGCTTTTTCCGCCCGTTGATATTCAATAATTTAACTCCAGTTCTTCAGGAGTTCTTTACGGTTTTGTAAAGAACTCCTGAAGAACTGGTGTGCAAGTGGTGAAAAAAAGGGGGAGTGGATGTGAAAAAAAAGATGTATCTTTGCAAATTGTTATGAAGAGTGTTTTAACAGCGACGGTGAAGCGTTTATCGCTGATTTACAGGATAGTGATTGTGTTGGTCACGACGGTGCTCATTGTGGTGCTTTTCCCGCATACGCGCCATGGGGAGCACTATGACTACAAGGTCGGGGCCGTGTGGCGCGGGGCCGATTTGACGGCGCCGTACGATTTCGCGGTGATGCTCTCGAACGACGAGTATGCCACCGAGCAGGAGGCGGAGCGGCAGAAGGCCATCCTCTACTACCGTGTGGACTCGACGGCGAGGGAACAGGCGATGAGGCAAGTGGAGAGTGGAAAGTGGAAAGTGGAAAGTGGAGAGCGGAAGAGGCTGAGGCGGCAGGTGGACAGCATCTACCGTATCGGTTATATCGAGACGCCCGCCGACGGGCTGACGCTGGAGGGTCGCGAGGTGGTGGTGCTGGGTGGCGCCGTGGGCAGTATGCACCGCAGCCGCGAGTTCATCAGTGCTGCCGACCTGGAGCCCGGGCTGCTGCGCGACAGTGTGCTCGTGCCGAGCCTGGTGCTGGACGAGGCGCGGACGGCGCTGGAGCTCGACAGCCGCCTGTCGCAGCTGAGCCACACGAGCCAGATGGTGATGGCCGGCGACCACATTGTGAGCAAAGGAGAGGAGGTGACCGAGGAGAAGGCACAGGTAATCAGAAGCCTGGAGGCGGAGAATGACCGGAGGTTCTCGGACAATTACAGTCTGGCGGGCCAGATGACGGGTCAGCTGCTGCTGGCGTTGATTGCTTTTGTGGCGCTGTATATGTTCCTGAAGAACACGCGCCATTCGATACTGGAGGACGACCGGAAAGTCCTGTTCGTGATGCTGCTGATACTGCTGATGTCGGCTGCCGAGGCGCTGGTGGTGAGGGTGAATGTCGACTGGGTGCTGCTGGTGCCGTTGTGCATCATCCCCATCTTGATGCGTGTGTTTTTCGACATGCGTGTGGCACTGTATATCCACCTGACGACGGTCATCATCCTGGCCAACCTGGTGCCGAACTCGTTCGAGTTCATCTTCTACCAGTTGGTGACGGGTATGATGAGCATTATCGCGGTGCGCAACCTGGAGCGACGGGCGCAGTTTTTCACGCTGGCGCTGGTGATTTTCGGCAGCTATTCGTTCATCTACACGGCGGGTGTGCTGAGTCAGGACACTAACCTGCTGGCACTGAGTGCCGAGAAGTATCTGATGTTCTTCCTGAACGGCTTGCTGACGCTCATGGCCTACCCGCTGATTTACCTGTTTGAGAAGATGTTCGGCATGACGACCAACCTGACACTGCTGGAGCTGAGCAGTACGGGTCACGAGGCTTTGCGTGAGCTTAGCCGACGCGCTCCCGGCACGTTCCAGCATTCGGTGCAGGTGGCCAATATTGCCGAGGACCTGCTGGGCGAGCTGGGCGGCAATGCACTGCTGGCAAAGGTGGGTGCGTTGTATCACGACATCGGCAAGGTGCGCAATCCGCTTTATTTCACGGAGAACCAGAATGCGGGCTTCAATCCGCATGACGAGTTGGACTATGCCGAGAGCGCCCAGATTATCACGCAGCATGTGACCGACGGGTTGGAGCTGGCACGGAAGTACCGCCTGCCGTCGGAGGTGCAGGATTTCATCCGCACACACCACGGGACGACCTATACGGGCTACTTCTATGCGAAGGAGAAGGAACGGCATCCGGACGGAGGCTTCGACGCGTCGCTTTTCCGCTATCCCGGGCCGCGGCCCTACAGCCGCGAGACGGCGGTGGTGATGATTGTGGATACGGTCGAGGCGGCCTGCAGAAGCCTGAAGCAACACACGAAAGAAGGTACGGACGAGCTGATTGACCGTCTGATTGACGGCAAGATAGAGGCTGGCCAGCTGAACAATTGCCCGCTGTCGCTGGGCGATATTGCCCGCATCAGGAAGTTCTTGAAGGATAAGATGATGAGCATATACCATGTGCGCGTCGAGTACCCGAAGGTGTAAGGTTTATGGTTTAAGGTTTAATGATTAAGGTTAAAAGTAAAATAGATATATGAAGAAGTCTGTTTGGATACATGTGGCGATGGTGGTGGCGGCCCTGGTGGTGTCGCTGGCCTATTTCGCTCCCGCGTTGAGCGGCAAGGCTATCTATCAAGGCGATACGCAGAAGTACGAGGCCATGGTGAAGGAGACGAAAGACTACCAGAAGAAGACGGGCGTCTATGTCCATTGGAACAGTGCCATGTTCAGCGGTATGCCGGCCTACCAGGTGGGTGGCAACCCCCCGGTGAAGAGTGTATTCACGCCGCTGCAGAGCATTGGCACGCTGAAGTTCCTGGGATTGGAACGCAACGCCGGCGTGCTCTTTTTCTACCTCATCGGGTTCTATGTGACGTTGCTGGCGCTCGGCTGCTCTCCGTGGCTAAGCCTGCTGGGTGCGCTGGCATTCGGTCTGGGGAGTTACAATATTATAATAGTGGAAGCCGGGCATATCACGAAGGCGTGGAGCCTGGCGATGACGGCTCCGATACTGGCAGGCATGGTGCTGTGTCTGCGGAAAGGCAAGGAAGGCGCGAAGAAGTGGAAGGACTGGCTGTGGGGTGGCTTGCTGTTCACGGTGGCCTTGGGCCTGCAGCTTATCTGCAACCACATCCAGATTACCTACTACACCGTCATCGGGGCGGTGGTGCTGGGGGTGGTGTATGCCGTCTACTCGATAGTGCAGCGCCGTTTCCCCCAGTTCCTGGCTGGAGTGGGACTGCTGGTGGCGGGAGCCGCCTTGGCCTTCGCGTGCAATGCGCGTACGCTGCTGGTGAGTCAGGAGTATGCGAAGCAGACGATGCGTGGGGGCAACTCTATCACGGTGACACCCGAAGACCTCTACCACGACGGGGAGCCAGCCTCGATTGCGGGAAAGAAGAGCGGTCTGGATATCGACTATGCTTTCTCGTGGAGCTATGGCGTCGGCGAGACCTACACGCTGCTGGTGCCCGGCGCGATGGGTGGCGGCAGCGGAGAGCCTGTGGGCAAGGAGAGCGCTTCGTATAAGAATTTCCGACAGGAGCAGGCACCCCTCTACTGGGGCAACCAGCCGTTCACGAGTGGCCCGGTCTATTTCGGTGCCATAGTGGTGTTCCTCTTCCTGTTGGGCCTGCTACTGGTGAAGGGTCCGCAGCGGTGGTGGCTGCTGGTGGCTACGCTGGTGGCCGTCGTGATGTCGTGGGGACACAACCTGATGCCTGTCAACGAGTGGCTGTTCAATCACCTGCCGCTGTACAACAAGTTCCGCACTCCCAGTATGAGTCTTGTGCTGGCCAATGTGACGATGGTCCTGTTGGGTATGCTCGGCCTGCGTGAGCTGTTTGACAAAGAGGTGCCACGCAGACGCAAGGAGGTGGCTCTCTATGTTTCGGGAGGCGTGACGGCTTTGGTGTTGCTGGTGGGACTGGTGGTCAGCGGATCGCTGCCGTTCACGGGTGCTTCCGACACGCAGATGGCATCGCAATACGGCAACCAATGGCCGCTGATACAGAGCATCTTTATTGAGGACCGCAAGGCACTATTCAGAAGCGACACTTGGCGGAGCCTGCTGTTTGTGGTGTTGGCCTTTGCAGTGCTGTGGCTTTACCTGCGGATGGAAGGCAAGAACGGCAAGGGTGCTTTGCCGGCGGTGATGACAGTGGTGCTGGCAGTGCTTGTGGTGGTGGACCTCTGGGGTGTAGACCGCCGCTATTTGAACGAGAAGAACTACGTCAGCCAGCAGCAACTCAAGCTGCGCCCCGACCCGTGGGATGCGACGATTGACCAATATGCCATGCAGTTTGGCGACCAGGACTACCGCGTGCTCAACCTGGCCACCAATACCTTCAACGACAGCAAGCCCGCCGCTTTCCACCATCAAGTGGGCGGATACAGTGCCGTCAAGATGCGCCGCTATCAGGATATCATCGATTTCTACCTCTCTCGGCATATCAACATGCAGGTGCTGAACATGCTCAATGCACGCTACTTTGTCCTCCAGGGCGGACAGGTGCAGCGCAACCCCGAGGCGCTGGGCAACTGCTGGTTTGTGCGGGATATCCAGTGGGTGGATGATGCGAATGGAGAAATATTGGCGCTTAATGACTTCAATCCTGCCACGACGGCAATCGTCAACCGCAATGAATTCAGTCTCGGCGATAACGAGTCGGCCATTGACAGTGCCGATGCCATCGTTATGGAGCATCAGACGCCCTACAATCCCGACTACCTGCGCTACCGTAGCCACACAGGCGACGAGCGGCTGGCGGTCTTCAGCGAGGTGTATTATGCTCCCGACTGGAGGGCCTACATCGACGGCAAACCGGCGGAATACATCCGCGCCAACTATATCCTCCGCGCCATGGTCATCCCCGCCGGTGACCACGTCATCGAGTTCCGCAACGAGGCTCCGCTGTTCCACCGCATGGATACGGTGACAATCATCGGGTCGGTGGTGCTGGTGCTGCTGGCGGCCGGCGCCATCGTTCTTGTGTATCGTCGTAAAGGAAAGCAATGAGAATCCTCGTCATCAGATACAAGAAGACGCGCGGAGTCCCTGAGGGAGGGGAACGGGCCAGCGAGTTGAACCACACCGTGCTGAAACAGATTGCCGGTGATGGGAATGTGGATACTTACTATATCCACGACGAGGCTCATCGGCGCACCGCGTGGGAATACCTGCAGGGCATCGTCTACATGCCGTTCGGCTACTACTTTGGACTGACACCCCAGCGAGTTCGCGAGATTGTGAAGATGGCACAGGCTTACGAAGTAGTGTTTGTTGACCGTTCTGTATTTGGCATTGTGGCCAAGCGACTGAAAGAAGAGGGATACTGTGGCCGGGTGGTGTGCTTCTTCCATAATGTGGAGAGGGTCTACTTCTCAGCCAAATATTCCCGCTGGTGGAATCCAATGCGGTGGCTGGTGGTGCCGTGTGCCGACCGCAATGACCGATGGAGCTGTCGCTATGCCGACAAGACAATCGCCCTCAGTCGGCGTGACGACGATGAACTCCATCGCCGCTATGGTCGCCATGCCGACCAACTGATACCCATCGCTTTTGTCGACCGTTATCAAAGGGATTTGTACCCTGCCGGTTTCACGGACGAGAAGCCGCTGTGCATGTTTCTCGGTGCATACTTCCCAGCCAACGTGGAGGGCATCGAGTGGTTCGTGAAAAATGTATTGCCGCGGGTGAATATTCGCATGCAGATTGTAGGGAAGGGGATGGAGAGACTGAAGGAGGCCGATTGGATGCGGGAGGACATCGAGGTGCTGAGCAATGTGCCCGACCTGGAGCCGTTGTTTGAGGCGGCCGACCTGATGGTTTTACCCATCTTCAAGGGTAGCGGGATGAAGGTTAAGACCTGCGAAAGTCTGATGTACGGAAAGAACATCATCGGCACCCCCGAGGCATGGAGCGGCTACGAGTTGGATTATGATAGGGCAGGGGCCTGCTGCCTCACCGCCGACGAGTTTGCTGCCGCCATCAACGACTTCTGCCAGCATCCGAGTCCTCGCTTCAACGCCTACAGCCGCGAGGTCTTCGTGAACCAATACTCCGCCGCCCGCATGGTCGACAAGTTCCGCGCGGTGGTGGAGGACTAATCAAGAACTCTTCGATACATACGTTCTCCGTTGGACTGGGAACGTTTTTTGTGGTCTCTCATTGTCCATTTGGGATCAGGTGTCATAAAGTGTTCTCCATAGAGTGTTTTAAGCCAATCGACAGTACGGTCTGGCTGAAATACCTGCACGTTTAAAAAGTCCTGTTTCGAAAATGTACTTTCGGGTACAGTACGAATAATTGAAGGGAACCCATCGGTGGCGTTAGCTTTACGCCAAGGTTTGCTCTCATGGGGGAGGCACAGGTCGCAATAAATGTTTCCGTCGGAGGTGGGGTAGAAGTAGTGCACATCAAGATGAACACCGCGGTAATCATACTTGTCTTCGCAGATACGATTGGAGGATTTGATGTAGTATTGGCGGAGATGTTTGAATCCGTGGCGTCGCATGGCTGTAATGAGTTCGTCGGTACGTTCGACGGCTAGCAAGCCAGTGTCGAGGTCGTAATCGAAGGGGATAAAACCATTCTCACGGTAGGCACCGAGCAGTGTTCCAAAGGCGAGGAAGAGTTTGCCTCCGCACTCGTCTGTAGCTGCTACTGCTTCGCGTAATGCCTCGACCCCATATTTGATAAAAGCTTTGTTCTGTTTGTTGGTTTCTCGACGGTTGTCTATCTTCATCAGCCAGTTATATATTCCGAGGAAGGTGGCTATTTTGACTATCAACTCTCTCATAGTAATATCTTATCGTAAATATAGTGTATTGCTTTATCGTCCAGTTTCACCGGATTGTTTTTGAGTCGCACAGGATTGACGGATTCCGTAAGCACATTCAGTTCATCCTTACGATTCTTGCTCTGTGGTTGTGGCATATCAAGTGAAAACATGAGTGAGCGAAACATCATTAGAGCTTTGTATGCACTATCACATTGCATAATTTGACCTAACCATTCAAAAATGAATTCCAAGTGATCCTGTCCGCGTGAATCAATGCACTTCTCAGGATGTTCCATCATATATAACCACACTTCAGGCAAGCATAAAGCTACGGCGTGCCCGTGAGGCAAACCATACATTGAGGTGAGTTTATAACTCATAGCATGTGGTGCAGTAGTCTGGGTAATGTTAATGGCTCTTCCTGCATAGTTGGCCGCCATCATTATATATTTTGCATCGTCTTCATTATTGCCCTCAATATAACCGTGCCAATGGTTTATTATCATGTCAATGGCAATCTTGCTGAATATCATGCTCTCATCGGTTGAGTTAATACTCCATAGGGACTCTATTCCTTGACACAATGCATCGAGCATTGTGCATTTTTTTTGATACAATGGCAAACTTTTCAGCAGGTCTGGCTCAAGAATTGCACATTCAGGGACTATGCTTTCGTGAGTAATGCTTTGTTTTTTATTTTTGTAATAGATGACCGCATATTTAGTACTCTCGCTGCCAGTGCCTGCGGTAGTCGGCACCGCTATCAGAGGTACGCCACTATTGGCGCATTCCTGTTCGAGGTAGTTGCGACTATGGTCCATGCGGCAGTAGAGTTTGATGCACTTGGCAACGTCGATAGCCGATCCACCTCCGACGGCAATGAGAGTATCACAGTTTTCTGCATTAAAGAGTGCTATACCTTTGCATACGTCTTCATATAGAGGGTTGGAAGAGAATTGGTTAAACACAACGTGTGGAATAGCTTGATTGTCGAAGAAGTCCTTAATGGGGAGGTGTTGAAACGAGGAGTCGCAAACAAGCATATACTTTTTGCCTGCTATTGCCGTGAGGGCTTCTGCTATAGAGAGGAAACCGTGAAGTATCTTTTGCATGTTTCTACTTTGCAAGGAAATGCATTAGGGCATCTTTGTTCTGTATGGGTGTTGTGGTGGGGCGGCCAAGGTCTTTCCGGTTGCCTTTTTTGACACGAACTTCAATGAGTGATAGTTGTTCATGATTGAGGTTGGAGATGGCTTCCTGAAGCGCCTCAAGAGTCTCTACTCGCTCGGCGTGGGCGTAATGAACGGCGTGGGCTATCTCAACCAAGTCGATGTCAAAGCCTACGGTAGGTTGCCCTCCGACGCTGTCGTGGGCACCATTATTGAATACAATGTGTACGTAATTGCCTGGCCGTTTGTTGCCAACAATAGCCATATTGCCAAGGTGCATGATGGCAGCACCGTCTCCGTCAAAGCAATATACAGGACGATGCGGCTGCTGTAGGGCGATACCAAGAGCAATCATTGATGCGTGTCCCATGGAGCCTACGGTCAAGAAGTCTCGCTCATGGCTTTGTCCCATTGCAGTACGATATTCAAACAATTCGCGGCTAATCATGCCTGTGGTACTTACGATAACAGCATTGGCGGGAATACTTTCCGCAACTATTCTGATGGCTTCCTCCCTAGTTAAAGTCAAGCTATTTGTCGACGATTGTTTCAGAGCATATGTGTCGAAGGTGTCCTTTTCTACAACTAGTGCGTAAGCTTGTCCTGTAGTTTTTATTTCGGCTATTGCTTTATCGATTTGCTGAGTGGCTACAGACTCGTCTTTTCCGAGCACATCGTAGTTGATGCTCAGTGTATTCAGTAGGCTTGTGGTGATTTTCCCTTGTTTCACATGCTGAGGCTCATCATGCACACCAGGGCGCCCTCTCCATCCAATGAGCAACAGTACTGGAATGTTGTACACTTCACGATCGGTGAGAGATGCCAAAGGGTTGATGGCGTTACCCTCACCGCTATTCTGCATGTAGACGCATCCCACTTTACCTGTGGCGAGGTGGTAGCCCGCAGCCAAGGCAATGGCGCCTCCTTCGTTGGCGGCAATTATATTGTGGTGTTGATCGAAATGGTCGGTGATGTAAGCACAGACGTTCTTCAGCAGTGAGTCGGGAACACCTGCAAAGAAATCGATACCCTCATTATGCAGTTTTTCTATAAAGAACTTGGGAGTAATCATTTTTTTGTACCAGGGATAAGGGTAAGTATTTCTTTGATGGGCATGCAGTATTGTTCGCTGGCTTCAAGGCTGCGGCGATGGGTGAGAATACTTTTAGCACAATCAACCATGGCAGGGTATGCTGCGCGCAACAGGTGGTTGGCATAAATAACGACGTTAATGCCCCACTCGGCGAGTTCGTCTTCTGTATATTGGTTGTAGGTGGTAGGTACAGCAACGATGGGTGTCTCAACATCTTTTTCACGAAAACGCTGGCAAAACTCCTTAATGTCAAGTCCATCTTTGTTTTTGCTGTGAATCATAATTCCGTCGGCTCCGGCAGCGACGTAAGCGGAAGCTCTTTCAAGGGCATCCTTCACTGACTTTCCGGCGATGAGGCTCTCAATTCGAGCTATAACCATGAAGTCGTCGGTAATCTGGGCGTTCTTGCCAGCTTTGATTTTAGCGCAAAAACCTTCAATGGTGTCTTGGGTTTGTATGGCATCAGTGCCGAAGAGTGAGTTCTGCTTTAGTCCAACTTTGTCTTCTATAATGACGGCTGATATGCCAAGGCGTTCAAGGGTACGTACAGTAAAAACGAAGTGTTCCAGTTTGCCACCGGTATCACCGTCGAAGATGACGGGTTTGGTGGTAACTTCGAGAGCGTCGTTAAGGTCGTGCAGACGGGTGGTGATGTCGACAGCTTCAATATCCGGTTTCCCTTTGCTGGTACTGTCGGTAAGACTGCTGGCCCACATGCCGTCGAATTCCTCTTTCCTGCCGTTAACCTCAATGCTGGTGTTTTCTATGATGAGTCCTGTGAGTCCGCTGTGACTTTCCAGGATGCGGACAATCTTCTTGGCACCGATGAGACGACGCAGGCGTTTCATCCTTATTTCAGGTGTGGTGCCAATCTCTTTAATTCGCTGGTTCATGGCAGTACTGCTGATTCCTTTAGTGTAGGGAATATCAATCACCTTGCCACCCCATTCTGCCATTGCCTCAATGATGCGCTGGCGTGTCTTCTGCTGCACACCTTCTTTCCAGTCGTCACCGTGAACCACATAGTCGGGTTTCAGCTCTCTCAGGTTGGGTACATAGTCCAGTGTGGTTTGTGGAACCACGCGATCCACGCCCTTGATATTGCTCACAATCTCGGCCCTTTGTTCGTATGTGAGATAGGGTAACCGTTTATAGCTGGCAATCGCCTTATCCGTCAACACTCCAACCGTTACACTTCCAAGCTTCACGGCCTCATGTATGATGTTGAGGTGACCGGGATGAATCATGTCGGCGCTCATGCCGACATATACTGTCTTTTGTTTCATTGCATTATATGGTTAGTCAGCACGGCGATATCATCCGTGCGGGTTATTTTTTTGTTTCTCTCATCGCCCTCCACCACGTATATTTTAGTACCGGGCATGTATTTGCGGACCACGCCGCAGTCGTCGGTGGCGGTGAAATGGGGGTCTTGAAGGGCGCGCTGGTAGGCATCCCTTATCAGCGGCAGGCGGAAAGCCTGCGGAGTCTGTGCGCGCCACATCAGGCGGCGTTCCGGGATGCGGGCCACGAAATGCCCGAAATAGTCTTCCCCGATGTCGGGATGCACCTCCCACACCGTGTCGGTACTGGGTACTGCCACACCTACGGCCTCGTGGTGCCGCAGCGCCTCCGTCACACGGTCCACTATCTCGATGCTCACCAGCGGGCGGGCGGCGTCGTGCAGCAGAAGGTTGGTATCGTCAGGATAGTCAATGTATGCCATCACTGCATTCAGGGTCGACATATACCGTTCGCTGCCGCCGTCAATCACTCGCGTCAGCTTCGGCCATTGATGGCTGGCGACCATGTCCTCCATCTTCCCTCGCCAGTCGGGATGCACCACCACGGCCACTTCGTCGATGGCCGGGTGCTGGTCGAAAGTGTCGATGGAATATTCTATGACAGCGCGTCCAGACAGAGGCAAAAACTGCTTCGGTATCGGCGAGCCCATGCGTTTGCCCGTGCCCCCAGCCAGTATTACCGCCACATTTTTCATCTCGTTTTCCTATACAGCAGCGCAAACAGGCCGCCCCATACAAGTACTGTGGCCAGTTGAATCCACCAGGCGGTACCCACCAGCACGGCGGGGGCCAGCACGGCGGCCTTCAGGCCGTAGTACACCGCCTTGCCCGCCACGATGGCGACAAGGACGGCCGGCAGCACGGCCCAGCGGCGCGAGAGGACGGCATACAGCGCCGCCACGGTGGCCAGTTCGGCCATCATGCACACCATCTTGCCGGCGGCAGGCATGCCTGTGAGCAGGCAGCTGACCGACGGAAGCAGCACGGCGAGCACCAGCGCATTGCGCCAGTCGCGCCCCAGCAGCATGCCGGCCAGCAGCAGCGCCAGCATCGGGTTGAGCAGGTATAGCGGTGCGGCCAGCAGATGCGACGCGGCGGGCACCAGGCAGGCCATCGTCGCCAGCACGGCGTCGAGGGCTATGATTGCCGCAATCGGCAGTCTTTGGGTCTTGGTCAATTCCATATCGTTTATTCTATATAATTTTTATATGGTAACTACCGGACGCCGCTTTTATTGTATGACGGCGAAAAAATATTTCTCGTCCGACATAATAAAATGACGGTTATGACGTATTTATAGCACGAAAATAACACATGACAATGAAAAGAACAGCACTCTTCCTTACCGCCGCGCTGACCCTCGTCACCCTCAGCGCCTCGGCCCAGAACCAGATTGACCGCCAGGGGCGCCGCCAAGGCCACTGGGTGCGTCTCGACAAAGATGGCACCAAGATTTACGAAGGCGACTTCCTCGACGGCAAGGAGACCGGCACGTTCACCTACTACTATGCCGACGGCACCGTGCGCATGCGCAATGTCTACGTCGAACCCGGCGTGCGCTGCCACCACGAGGCCTTCGACGAGCAGGGGCGCCTGCTGGCCCGCGGCGACTACGACCGTCGCAACCGCGATGGTCGCTGGCAGTTCTTCGCCGAGGACGGCCGCCTCGTCAAGGAGGCCGACTACCGCATGGGCGTCAAGGACGGCCTGCACGTCGTTTTCAACTCCAAAGGCGACACCGCCGAGGTGACCCACTGGCGCGACAATCACCGCAACGGACGCTGGTGGAAGCGCATCGGCACCAACGGATACATCACCGGCACCTACCTCAACGGCGGTCTCGAGGGGCGCCTCGTCGAGTACGACGAGCAGGGCCTCCTCTGCCGCGAGGGGTACTACAAGGACGGCCTGAAGCACGGCTCCTACCGCTACTACGAGGGAGGCAAGCTCACCGTCGACGAGCGCTGGGAGCACGGCATGATGGCCGACCGGCGCATCCGCCTCCTCACCCCCGGCGAGGAGTTTGTGTCCATCCACGACATGGCCTGCCTCGCCCCGCAGGGACGCGGCAAGGTCGTGGTGGTCCTCAACGACGGCACCCACAAGACCACCATCGAAGACCCCGAGCTGGTGTTCGACCGCATCGGCGACGAACTCTTCGACTGCGCCAACCGCAAGAGCCGCGTCATGGTGGCCCGCCGCGCCATCCAGGGCCTCGGCAAGGACAAGGAAGGCCGCGACATACTCCTCCTCGAACCCCAACCCGACTTCGCCATCTTCCCCGACGAGGACGGCATCAAGATGGTCCGCAGCCGCCACTTCGACGACGAGCCCGCCCTCAACCGCTAAGTCCCCTCCTTAAACCTTAAACCCTAAACCTTAACCCTCAATTTGACCATCGCCGCCCACACCCTCGGCTGCAAGCTCAACTTTGCCGAAACCTCCGACACCCTCCGGCGGCTTGAGGCAGAGGGGAACACCATTGTCGACTGGGGACGGCCCGCCGACCTCTACCTCATCAACACCTGCACCGTCACCGCCGTGGCCGAGAAGAAGTGCCGCGCCGCCATCCGCCAGGCCCACCGCCTCAACCCCGACGCGCAGATTGTCGTCATGGGCTGCTTCGCCCAGGTTGCCGCCGACGAGATAGCCCGCATGCCCGGTGTCACCCAGGTGCTCGGCAACGACAGCAAGCGACTCCTCTCTTATTCGGCCGAGAACCCCTCGGCCGGAAGCTCGGCCCGCACCCGCACCTTCTTCAAGATACAGGACGGCTGCGACTACTTCTGCACCTACTGCGCCATCCCTTACGCCCGCGGACGCTCCCGCTCCGCCACCGTCGAGGAGACCCTCTGCGTCGCCCGCCGCATCGCCGCCGGCGGCGCCCGTGAGGTGGTCCTCACCGGCGTCAACACAGGCACCTTTGGCCAGCAGCACGGCGAGAGCCTCCTCGACCTCCTGCGCGGGCTCGACAGCATCGACGGCATCCTCCGCTACCGCATCTCCTCCATCGAACCCAACCTGCTCACGGACGACATCATCGACTTCGTCGCCCGCAGCCGTGCCTTCCTGCCCCATTTCCACATCCCCCTGCAGGCCGGCTCCGACCATGTGCTCCGGCTCATGCACCGGCGCTACGACACCGCCCTCTACCGCGACAAGCTGCTCCGCATCAAGGCCGCCATGCCCGACGCCTGCATCGCCGCCGACATCATGGCCGGCTTCAACGGCGAGAGCGAAGAGGAGTTCCGCAAGGTGATGGACTATGTCGACAGCCTGCCCATCAGCTACCTGCATGTCTTCACCTACAGCGACCGGCCCGGCACCGCCGCCCTGCGCCTGGGCGAGAAGGTGCCCGTCCCCGTGCGCCGCGAGCACACCGCCCGCCTCCTCGAGCTCTCCGAGCGCAAGCACCGCGCCTTCGTCGACAGCCAGATAGGCAAAACCCGCCCCGTCCTCTGGGAGGGTTGGAAAGTACTACCCACTACCCACTACCCACTACCCACTGAAATGTATGGCTGGACCGACAACTACATCCGCGTCTCGCGCCCCTACGACCCCTCCTGCGTCAACCGTGTCGAGTCCGTCACCCTCAGCCCCGCAATCATCGTCCGCGAGAGCCTTTAGCTCGCCGTCCAAAATAAGGCCTTTTTGCCGAAAAGGCCAAAATCGACCCACGATAGTACCCAACTGTCCCACCAAAGTACCCAACTGTCCCACTCCGCCCACTTCCCGCAGACCCCCCTTTTTCTCCCGCTTCGCGTAATCCATAAATCATCCATCAGTCCAGCCGCAGGGCCATAGCATCGCCTCGGCAGCTAGGAGCCCCGAAGGGGCTTTTCGGGAAGGGTGGGGCCATGATACCGTGGGCTTGCGCCCACGGCTAAGGCCTGGCGCCCTTACAGGGCTGCGGGTGAGGGTGTAATAAAATTGAAATCAGTAGTTTGTGTGGAAAAATGGATGAGAGAGAGGCGGACAGGGTATCCCCCGGGTCGACCCCCTACATCCTCCGCCATTTTAACGGTAGTATTACGGTAGTATTACGGTAGTATTACGCTTTTAAAGCGTAATACTACCGTAATACTACCGTAATACTACCGTAAAAATGGCGGAGCTGGGGTGGGGTGGAGGGGGTTGGGGGGTGCCGGCGCCGGAGAAAGTTTTTTTTTGTGGCGGCACAATAAATAAATGCCTTTCTTGTTATACTAAATAATTGAATGAACAAAAACACAGATAAACGATGAAGAAAATTTTCGCAATGGCCGCCGTGCTGATGATGACTGTGGGCGGCGTGATGGCACAGAATGCCTTCAAGGGAGTGGTGAAATACAAGGTGGAGTCGACCGGCTCGGTGGCGGTGGACCTGCCCGAGGAGGTGCGTACGGCTGAAATCAAGGTGAGCGGCGACGACATGTTCACCAAGAGCCCCATCTTCTGCAGCGGCATGACCGAGGCAGTGCTGGTGCAGAACCTGACGTCGACCTCCTGCCAGAACCTGAGCCAGCTGCTCTCCTACCTGCGCAGCCAGGACTTCGAGTTCACCTACCAGGGCACCGGCAAGATACTGGTGAAGAACACCTCCAAGGCCAGTGACTTCGACAGCGTCGACATCGTCGACACCGAGCCCGGCCACTTCTACTACGAGTATGTGCCCAGCGAGACCAAGACCATCGCCGGCATGACGGCCAAGAAGATGATTCGTCACGCCTACGACGATGAGGGTGTGGACCACCCGATGACGATGTGGTACTCGGACGAGATTGGCCCGAAAATCAACATCCTGTTCGGTGGCATCAAGGGCATGCCCCTGGAGTGCACCATGGAGGCGGGCGAGGACCGCGCCATCACCTACACTGCCACCGAGATTGTGAAGGGCAAGGTGAAAGAGGCCGACTTCCTGCTGCCCGACGGTTATGAGACCCTCAGCGAGAGCGACATGGAGACCCTTGGCACCGAGCTGAACGATGCCATCGAACTGTTGCAGGCCGAGTAAGGTTTAATGTTTAAGATTTAAGGTTCTGTGTGAGTAGTGGCTGGTAAGAAAAAGACAACTACGACCAAGGGCAAGAAGAACAAGACCGCTGTCCGCAAGAAGGACGGCGGCTTTGTGGCTTTCCTGCGCAGCAAGCGCTTTGCCCATATCCGCGGGGCACTGTATGTGCTCTTCTCTGTGTTCCTGGTGATTGCGATGCTGGGTTACTACGCGACCGGCGGCACCGGCTGGCTGGGGTCGGCGGGTCGCGGCACGGCCGAGTTCTTCGCCGTGAACCTCTTCGGCATCGGGAGCCTCGGCTTCGCACTGCTGTTCTTCGTCTACGGCATGCGCCTGTGGGACGTGGTGGTGATGCCGTGGTGGAAGACCTTCGGCAGCACGATGTTCTGGATGGCCTGGCTGTCGCTGACGCTGGGTTACATCGGCGGCGCATGGGTGCGCAGCGGCGGCTTCGAGAGCTATGCCGGCATCGGCGTGCGGCTGGCCGAACCGCTGCACCAGATGTTGAGCTGGTGGACACTGGTGATACTGCTCTTCGTGGCGGTGCTCTTCCTGGTGCTGGTGCACAAGATGGAGCTGCCCGAGGTGAAGCTGCCCAAGATGGACTTGAAGCGGGTGGCCAAGGACATAGAGCACGAGCTGGCCGAAGTGGCCACCGACCACACCGACGAGCAGAGAGTGGAGAACGGAGAGAGGGTTTCTCTTCGGGGACCGGAGAACGTAGAACGGGGAACGAACGGGCCTTCTGCGGAGAGTGGTGAGTCGGCTGACTTCGACGAGGAGGCCATGAAGCTCTTCCACCAGCCGGCTCAGACGGAGGACCTGCCGGTCGACAACGAGCCCGCCTTCAGCATCGACGACGAGTTTGCCCGCGTCAACGCCCGGGCCCAGGGAAGTCAACAGGAACCTACCTTCACCATCAACGAGGACGACGCGGACACCGTGGGACCCGGCGAGGCCGTGGATGCCGGAGAAGCGGAAGAGCCTGCCGAGCCTCTGGATGACGAGGAGATGGATGAGGACGACTACCGTCGCCATTACGGCGTCGACGAGCCTTACGACCCACTGCTCACCCTCAAGGACTTCGTCATGCCGACAACCGACATGCTGGAGGATTGGGAGGTGGCCAATGTGAGGGTGACCAAGGAAGAGCTGGTGGCCAACAAGGACCGCATCGTGCAGACCCTGCGCGACTACGGCATCGAGATTACCGAGATATCGGCCAACCCCGGCCCGACGGTGACGCTCTACAAGATAAAGCCCGCCCCTGGGGTGCGCATCAGCAAGATAAAGAACCTGGAGGACGACATAGCCCTCTCGCTGGCGGCCCTCGGCATCCGCATCATCGCCCCCATCCCCGGCGAGAGCAACGTGGGTATCGAGGTGCCCAACGCCAAGCCTCAGATAGTGGCCATGAAGACCATGCTGGAAAGCGACGCCTTCAAGGCGGCCAGCTCCAAGATGGAGCTGCCGGTGGCCTTCGGCAAGACCATCAGCAACGACTGTTTCGTGACCGACCTGGCCAAGATGCCCCACCTGCTGATGGCTGGTGCCACGGGTACAGGTAAGAGCGTGGGCCTCAACGCCGTGTTGGCGAGCCTGCTCTATACCAAACACCCCTGCGAGCTGAAGCTCGTGCTGGTGGACCCGAAGAAGGTGGAGTTCTCGCTCTACTCGGCCATCGAGCGACACTATCTGGCCAAGATGCCCGACGAGGAGGAGGCTGTCATCACCGACGTCAAGAAGGTGGTGAGGACGCTCAACTCGCTCTGCCTCGAGATGGATACCCGCTACGACCTGCTGAAGAAGGCCAAGGTGAGAAAGATAACGGAATACAACGAGAAGTTCTGCAAGCGGATGCTCAACCCCGCCAACGGACACCGCTACCTGCCCTACATCGTGGTGGTCATCGACGAGTTCGGCGACCTGATTATGACTGCCGGCAAGGAGGTGGAGCTGCCGATAGCGCGTCTGGCACAGTTGGCGCGTGCCGTGGGCATACATCTCATCATCGCCACCCAGCGTCCGACGACCAATATCATCACCGGCACCATCAAGGCCAACTTCCCGGCCCGCGTGGCCTTCCGCGTCACCAGCGGCATCGACAGCAAGACCATCCTCGACACCGGTGGCGCCCAGCAGCTGATTGGCCGTGGCGACATGCTCATCTCGCTGGCCGGCAAGGACATGATACGCATGCAATGCGCCCTCATCGACACTCCCGAAATCGAACGGCTGGTGAAATACATCGGCGACCAGCGCGGCTTCTCGGACGAGGACATCTTCACCCTGCCCGAGTATCTGGATGAGAACGAGGAGCCGAACAAGGACTTCGACGCCAAGAGCAAGGACGAGTTCTTCAACGATGCGGCCCGCCTCGTGGTGGCCTCGCAGTTCGGCAGCACCTCACTGCTGCAACGCAAGCTGCAGCTGGGCTACAACCGTGCCGGACGCATCATCGACCAGCTCGAGGCCGCCGGCATCGTGGGGCCCAGCAACGGCTCGAAGCCGCGCGATGTGCTGATTCACGATGAGATGTCGCTGGAAGAATTGTTGAAATCATTATAGTGTACACGATATGAAAAAGAAAGCATTCCTTTGTATGGCAGCGCTGGCCTTGCTGGCCGTGGGCTGTTCCAAGCAGAAAACCTGCCGTTGCTCGGTGATAGGCCAGTCGACAGTGCGCATCATCAAGATAGAGCACGGCGAATGTGAACAGCTGCGCACGTTCAACCATCCCAATACGTACGATACCCTGCTGGTCGATTCGTTGCTGTGCACGGACTATGAATTTGAGATTGACAGCCTCTATAATAAGTAAGCCATGAAGAAAAGAATACTACTGCCCGCGTTGGCCCTGATGGCCCTGCTGGCTGCCGGATGCGGCAAGCAGCGCAACTGCGAGTGCCTTGTTGACGGTGTGTCGGTCAGCCACAACCCTGTGCTGGTGGTCGACGACGGTATCAAGTGCAGCGACATCACCGAGATGGCAATCGAGGAGAAGTATGTCACCGACGACGGCACCCACTCGCTCCGTCGTACCGAGGTGCACAGTGTGAGCTGCCATGAGCAGAGGCACTAAAGTCGGCGCCCTGCTCCTGCGGGTGCTCCTCGCAGCGCTCTTCCTCCTCTCGGCGGTGGCCAAGTTGGTGGCCATCGACGACTTTGAGTTGTATATTTATTCCTATGGCATCCTCTCGCTGAATGTCAGCTATCTGGCAGCACGCCTGTGCATTGCCGCCGAGTTGCTGCTGGGGGTGTTCGTCGCCCTTGGATGGTGGCGCCGATGGGTGAATCTGGCCGCTTTCGTCATCCTGATTCTCTTCTCACTCTTCCTCGTCTATGCCGCTCTTATAGGCCGCACCGACTCGTGCCAATGCATGGGTCGGCTGGCCGACCTCAACCCGGCCCAGTCGCTGCTGAAGAACGCGGTGCTTATTGCCATGGTGCTGGCCTATTCCAGATTGTCTGGAACTGCTGGAGACTCTGGAAGACCTGGAATAAGGATTATCCTCTCCGCAGTCTTCGTGGTGGCTGTCACTGTCGCTATTTTCTGCATTTCGGTGCCCGACAACTGGATGTTCGGGCCAGAGGAGAGCCGCTACGACCGCGAGCTGCTGGAGGAGAGCATCCGTCCCGACGGCGTGCTCGCCGACGAGGGACTTGCCGATGGGCACCAGCTGGTGGCCTTTGTCACGCGTGGTTGTCCCTACTGCCGCATGACGCGAGAGAAGCTGGGCTCCATCGCCCGCCGCAACCACCTCGACACGACCCGTATCCACTACTATGAGCCATCCGACCTGCCCGACGGCCTCTTCCTGCGCATCACCTACGGCCAGCGCCCCTTCGTCCTGCTTCTTGACAATGGCGTGCCCGTCACCACCTACCACTACCGCAACATCTCGGAGCGGCAGGTGGCTAAGTTTCTCCGCTAAATACGTTCTAAAACCCATACCGCGGCGGACTTTTTGCCCGCCGCGGTAATTTTTATTTTGCCAGTTTGAAAACATTTCGTACTTTTGCACCGTCGATTTATTAAGAAAACAAATGAGCACAGCCGACATTTCAAAGACCATCGCAGAATACCTGGCTACACAGCCCGTAAATAGAGCGTGGCTCTTCGGCTCCTATGCACGCGGTGAACAGAACGAGGACAGCGATGTCGACCTGCTGGTAGAATTGGATCACAGCCAAAGAATTGGGTTGCGGTTCTTTGGCATGTATGCCGATTTGAAAGAATTACTTAACAAAGAGGTCGACTTGGTGGCCGAGGGCTGCCTGCTTCCTTTCGCACAAGCCAGTGCAGACCATGACAAAATACTGATTTATGAGAGAAGCAGCAAGAGATAGAGAGCGCCTGATACATATCAACGAAGCAATTGAAAGGATTGGACGTTACATGAAGGGCGTGTCGATGGTTGAGTTAATGGCCGACGATATGCGTTACTATGCTGTAGTAAAGAACATAGAGATTATCGGCGAGGCTGCCAATATGCTCACTCTTCAGTTTAGGAATGACCATCCGGAAACACCTTGGAAGATGATTATCGGGATGCGCAACTACATCACCCATGAATATTTCCAAGTGAAGGCGGATGTAGTCCGCGAGGTGATAACCCAGGACCTTCCCGAGCTGAAAGAACAAATAGACAGATACCTTAACAATTGGTAATTGTATCTGCACAGTGAGATCGTTCCTGTGCTGAAGACACCCCCATCAACAGCAGACAAACCATACCGCGGCGGACTTTTAGCCCGCCGCGGTAATTTTTATTTTGCCAGTTTGAAAACATTTCGTACTTTTGCACCGTCGTTTGGCAGCAAACGATGGGACATATAAGAAAGACGTTGAGCGAAACGTTTTATCTGCGGCGTATCGAATCTCGCAAATTCAAATTTTCCGCACGGTAAAGCAAGCGCCATCGTCCATTCCTGTGTAATACTATGTCTTATAGTATATGCACAGCGTGGGCTTCGGCATTGCTTATCTTCGGAAGATGGGCATGCGAGAGCCTCGATACGCGGGATAAGCGATGAACTAGATACCCGCGCTTTTTTTTATACACTCTCATAAAAAAACAAAATGAATCGGTTCAGGTATCGGCCGCAAAAAAGGATGTTATGATGAAACGTACCTTAACCGTAATTATGGTAATTGTGATGAGCTTAATGCTCACATCGTGTGAAGCATTATTGTATGGGATGATGCTTGGTGCTGCCACAGCGCCACTATACACGCCAACCTATACCCCAACGTATACGCCGACATATACGCCATCCTACTCTTCGTCAAGCAGTAGCACCTCAAGTTCTGCATCAACGGCAAAGATAGAGAAAACACTCGAAACAGAATCAGATGGATTTACATGGTATTCCACGAAACAAGGTTCCAAAAAAGGTGCACAAACAACAAGTGGCAGTACAATTATTCCGCTCGGAGATTATAGCTCAATGTTTTATTCTGGGGGGTGGTTATATGTAAGATGTCCGGCGAGGGATCACGAGGGAGTCTTCTCTAAGACAGGTACGAACTTAATACCTTTGAGCAGGGAATATACATCGGTCGTGTTCCACGGAGCAACAGACCATGTTGGCTATTTTGGTGTAGAAAAGAATGGCAAAGAGGGCGCGTGCGACATAACAGGCAAGGAAATAATCGCTCCGCAGTACGAATCAATAATCTTTAGTAGTAGTAGCTATGTTTTTAAATACAAAGGTTCCGATGGAAACTGGCATGAATTAGGCTGGACGCTTGATGCCAACGGAAATGGTGTCCGCAAAGCCACAGCTACCGCAAGCACCCCTTCCACAGCCGTGGTCTCCAGCAGCACCTTATCAGCGGCAACCTCACCGTCTAATGGCGTAATATATTATTACAAATCTAATAAACGAGGCACATCGTATGTGGCTGTGAAGTTTAAAGAAGGCGCCATTATTGTTGTTAAATTCGATGCATCAAAAATACCATTGCAGGAATTTAAGAAAAATGCATCTTCATATTTTTCAAAATATGGCATAGAAATAAAACGCGCATCAAAGCAGCCTTCCGATGGAGGAATAGAATATTTCGTATGCGACGAAGAAATGGAGGATATTATATGCGTGGAGTATATTTTTAGGCAAGACTATTCCATTGTCTCTTATGAGGAGTATAGTGTATTCTTCGGGGACGAAGATAAGGATGCATACTCTTTGGTGAAATAATAAAAAAGTCAGTTGATTAATGCAATGAAAAATAGGGCTGGCGCGGTAGCGCCAGCCCTTTCTCATTTCTCATTTCTTATTTCATCTCTGGGATAGCTTCCAGCGTGGCAAGCAGGTAGTCGTAGAACTTCTTGGCGCTGGGGATGTAGCAACGCTCGTCGGGGCTGTGGGGGCTCTGCAGCGTGGGGCCGAAGGAAATCATCTCCATGTCGGGATACTTGCCGCCCAGCAGGCCGCATTCCAGACCGGCGTGGATGGCCATCACGGCGGGCTCCTTCTTGTACAGTTTCTTGTAGGTCTGCTTCATGGTCTTCAGCAGGCCGCTTTGCATGTTGGGCTTCCAGCCGGGATAGGCGCCGCTGAGCTGGCACTTGCCGCCGGCCAGTTCGGCCAGGCAGACGAGGCGTTCGGCCAGGGCTTCCTTGGCGGTGTCGACGCTGGAGCGCAGCAAGGCATAGACGACGAACTTCTTGCTGGCCGTGGTCTTGGCAATGGCTAGGTTGAGCGAGGTCTCGACGAGGCCTTCCATGTCTTTGCTCATGCGGATGACGCCGTTGGGGGCAATCATCATCAGGTTGATAATCTTCTGGGTGTCGGCATCGGTAATGACGGTGGGGCTCATGCGCACCTTCTCGTATTTCACGCAGAAGTCGGGCTCCACGTCGCCGAGTTCTTTCTTCACCCAGCCAGCCACCTTGTCGAATTCCTTCAGGATGCACTCTTCATGCTCTTTGGGGAAGGCGATGACGGCTTCGGCATCGCGCGGGATGGCGTTGCGCATATTGCCGCCCTCCACGTTGACGAGGCGCACGCCGCACTCGGCTACCCAGCGCAGATGGCGGAAAAGCAGCTTGTTGGCATTGGCGCGGCCGGTGTTGATTTCCATGCCGCTGTGGCCTCCCTTCAGGCCGCCGACGGTGAGACGGTAGGCCACCATGCCCTTGGGGGCCTTCTCGGTGGTGTAGGGGATGCTGATGGCAGCGTCGATGCCGCCGGCGCAACCCACGTAGAGCTCGCCCTCGGTCTCGCTGTCGAGGTTCAGCAGGTATTTGCCCTTCAGTTCGCCTTTCTTCAGGCCGAAGGCGCCGGTCATGCCGGTCTCCTCGTCGGTGGTGATGAGGGCTTCGAGGGGACCGTGCTTGACGGTCTTGGAGGCGAAGACGGCCATGATGGCAGCCACACCCATGCCGTCGTCGGCACCCAGCGTGGTGTCGCAGGCATACACCCAATCACCCACTATCTTGGTCTCGATGGGGTCTTTCTCGAAGTCGTGTTTCTTGCCGGCACGGGCCTGGGGCACCATGTCCATGTGGGCTTGCAGCACCACGGGCACGCGGTTCTCCATGCCTTTGGTGGCAGGCTTGCTGAGAATGACGTTGCCAACGCCGTCCACGCGGCAGGCAATCTTGTTCTTTTTGGCCCAGTCCACCAGGAAAGCACGCACTTTTTCCTCATGTTTCGAGGGGCGCGGTTGACGGGTGAGGGAGTAGAAGTTGCTCCACAACTCTTTGGGTTCAAGGTCTTTAATTGTCATGGTAATAGGTATTTGTAATTATTGTTCTCGCTTGGATATATGGGTGCAAATATACAAAAAAATATTTAACCTGCAAGAAAAAAGTGTCACTCGCCCCGCATCAGCTCCAGCCGCCACTTCTCCTCCTCGCTGAGGTCGAGGTGTTTCTGTTCGATATAGGCCAGTATCCTGTCGCAGTGTTCCTGCACCAGTACCCGCTCCTTGGCGGCTTTGCGCGTGGAGGGGGGCGCCTCGAAGTCGAGCTGGTTGACGACGGTGAAATCGGCCAGCAGTTCGTCGAGCAGGTCGGCATGTTCGCGAGCCAGCAGGTCGCCCTCGTCGACAGTGGGGTTCTCGGTGAAGTCGGCGAGGATGTGGTGTGCCGCCAGGTCGGCGTTTTCGCCTTTCAGCAGGAACACCTTGTCGCCGGCATCCCAGGGGGCTGCCGTGGCGCTGGCGGGCCGCTCTACGAGGAAGAAGAACATCTTGCCCAGCGTGTCTTCGTAGCGATACATCGGCCAGTCGCTGCCGTCAAGCGGCATGTCGTCGGTGCGTTCCAGCCGGTAGTCGTAGAGGCGGTTCAGGTTGTTGGCCAAGGCGTAGCCCGGCAGGAGGGTGTGGAAATGGAGGAAAGCCCATCCCTCATATCCGTATTCCTCATCTTCTATTTCGAGTTTATATTTCATAGTCCGGTGTCGAACGGATTGTCTGTGTTGTCGAAATCGGGTCTGTAGTTGTCGCGGGCCTCCAGCTCTTGAGTCCATCCGTCGGTGAGGCCCAGTGCCTCGGCGCGTGCCACCACCGTGGCGTATTCCTCGGTGCTGACGGTGCGGTCCAGCGGTGCCGGAAGCCCCGGCTGGGGAGGGAAATACTGTGCCATCAGCGAGAGGTGCAGCCCGAAGGGGAACTCGTCGGCCAGCCACTTCAGGCAGCGGAGCGAGTTCTCCACGGCCCCGGGGAGCACCAGGTGGCGCACTATCAGGCCGCGGTAGGCACGGCCTGCCTCGTCGGTCTTCAGGCCCGCGCCCACCTGCCGGCGCATCTCGCGCAGGGCGGCCTGTGCCACCGCGGGGTAGTCGGCGGCGTGGCTGTAGGCTGCCGCCAGGGTGGCGTCCATGTACTTGAAATCGGGCAGATACACGTCCACCAGGCCCTCCAGGCTCCGCAGGGTGTCGACGCTCTCGTAGCCACTGCTGTTGTACACCACCGTCGGCGAACAGCCGCGGCGGCGCACGGCGTCGAGGAGTGCCGGCAGCCGGTCGGCGTAGTGTGCCGCCGTGACCAGCCCCAGCATGGGAGAGGCGAGCGGTGAGTGGAGAGTGGAGAACAGGGAGCAGATGCGGTCGGCGAGGGCGTCCACACTCTCCACTCTCCGCTCACCGCTCACCGCTCGCTTGCTTATCTGCCAGTTCTGGCAGTAGATGCACTGCAGGTTGCAGTGGGCGAAGAAGACGTTCACGATGGGGTTCAGCGGAGGCTCCTCGCCACGGTGCACACACACGGTGCCCACCTCCAGTCCCTCGCCGGCGCCGCAGAAACCGCGGGCGCCCGTGCGCTCCACCCCGCATGCACGCGGACACAGTCGGCAGCCTTCCATTACCAGTGGCAGTAGGAATAGTGGTTCAGGATGGGGAAGTTGACCATCTCCGAGCAGTTGCCGCCGGCATGGTCGTCGACTTCGTCGGCGGTGAACTCGCGTTCCCGTCCGCCATAGTCGGTGCAGGTGCACACCTTGTGGCACGAGGCGAACATCAGCGCCACGCAGCACATGACTCCTAATATCAGTCCTCTCTTATTCATAAACATCTTTTTAATAAATAACCACATTTTGTCTTATCTCCTTATCTCCAGACTCCTCAGGATTTATGCAGCAGTTTGCGGGCCAGGGGGCGGAGGAGGGCCCGTTCGTTGTAGAGCACAGCGGCCAGGTAGACGAGCAGCAGCAGGGTGTTCAGCGCCAGCCGCAGCCACAGGGCCTCGGGACGCACCAGGCGGGTGACGGCGAAGAGGGCGAGGGCGAGGGCGAAGTAGCCGCCGATGGTGCCGACGGGGTAGGGGACGGGGTTCTTCTTCTGGCCGATAAGGTAGCTCATCAGCACGCACACGCCGTAGCCCGCCAGGCCGCCCCAGGCGCACGCCATGTAGCCTATGCGCGGCACGAAGACGATGTTCACCGCCACCAGCACGGTGCATCCCACGGCGCTCATCACCGCGCCCCACCACGTCTGACCGTTCAGCTTGTACCAGAACGAGAGGTTGAAGTAGATGCCCATCAGTATCTCGGCCATCATCACAATCGGCACCGCCGGCAGCGCCTCGCGGTAGTCGGCGCCGACAAAGTATTGGAACACGTCGATGTAGCACATGACCGTCAGGAAAGCCATCAGGGTGAAGATGATGAAGTATTTCGTCGCCTGGGCCTGGGTCTCCTTGCTCTGCTTGTCCCTTTGTCCACCGAAAACAAACGGCTCGTAGGCATAGCGGAAGGCCTGGGTGATGAGGGCCATGAGCATGGCTATCTTCACACAGGCGCCATAGATGCCCAGCTGGCGCAGGCCCTCCTCGCCGGGCAGCAGCCACGGCAGCAGTATCTTGTCGGCCACCTGGTTGAAGATGCCCACGATGCCGAACAGCAGCAGCGGCCAGGCATATTGAAGCATTTGCTTCAATAGTTGAAAGTTGAAAGTTGAAAGTTGAAAGTCTCGTAGCTCCTTCAGGAAGCCGAAGGTGACCAGTGCGGTGCAGGCGAGGTTGATGTAGAAGATGTAGCCCACCTGGTCGGCCTCGCGGTACCAGCCCATCCACGGCAGGTGGGTCCAGCGCGGCGCCACGAGGAAGACAAGGAGCGTCAGCAGGACGCTCATCACGATGAACGAGGTCTTCAGGGCGAAGAACTTCCACGCCTTGCCCTCCAGCCTGAGGCGCGCGAAGAGGATGGACTGGAAGGCGTCCAGCGCCACCACCACGGCCATCACCTGCAGGTACTCCGGGTGGTCGGCATAGCCCATGGAGCGGCTGACGGGGCCGATGAACACCATCACCGCCGCCACAAACACCGCCGCCACCGTCCCCACGGCCGTCAGCACCGTGCTGAACACCCGCCGGCGGTCCATCCCCTCACGGTTGGCATAGTAGAAGAACGTCGTCTCCATGCCGAAGGTGAGGATGACCAGCAGGAGGGCCGTATAGGCGTAGACGTTGGTCACCACGCCGTAGCCGCCCGAGGCGGCACTGATGTGGTAGGTGTACACAGGGACAAGCAGGTAGTTCAGGAACCTGCCCACAATGCTGCTCAAGCCGTAGACGACCGAGTCGGAGAGGAGTTTTTTCAGCGAAGCCATAATACCACCTAACGCAGAGCTTCGCTTTTTATTGTATCTCCTGCGCCCGAATATTTACCCTCGAGCCACCCCCTCCCTCCGCCGTATCGCCCCCCTACATCCTCCGCCATTTTTACGGTAGTATTACGGTAGTATTACGGTAGTATTACGCTTTTAAAGCGTAATACTACCGTAATACTACCGTAATACTACCGTAAAAATGGCGGAGGGAACCTGGGGACAGGGGAGGTGATTTTCGGGGTGGCGATACAATAAAAGTGGAGGGGGTGGCGTTTGTAGGAGCGTTAACTTTATGAATAGCGAGGAGTGCATAGCGCTGAACAGCAGCTGCACCCGGGTCGATATCGCCGACGAGATGGGCTTCTCCACCATCCAGTTCTTCTCGCGCTACGTGAAGAAAATCACAGGCCTGTCGCCCACCGACTACCGCCGCAGCAAGGGGCTGTAGCCACGCCAGCAAACAATTATTTTGTCAATTGAAATAATTGTTGTATTTTTGCAAATCGAAATAATGATATTATGAGACGCCCGAACATCACAGATGCCATCAAAAAAGGCCTCGACGCCTTGCCCCTCGATATCGAGGTGTGGCTCTATGGCAGCGAAGCCCGTGGCGACGCACGGCCTGACTCAGACATCGACCTGCTGGTGCTTTTCAACAAGCCGAAGGTCAACATCGATGACAAGGATAAAATATATGATGTAACATACCCAATTGAACTCGAGACAGGGGTACTCATACATCCATTTATTCTTCCAAAGGCACAGTGGGAGTCGCGTATGACCCCATTTCGATTGAATGTGATTAACGACGGGAGGCGATTATGACAAAAAGGATGGAACTGACACCACAAGAACGGTATGACATTGTTACCTATCGTATCGAGTGCGCAGAAAATACACTTGGCGAGATTGACAATCTTCTTGCCCTGAAATACTATAACAATGCAGTCAACAGGATGTATTATGCATGTTATTATGCTATAAGCGCTTTGTTGATTGCCAACGGCATCATTACCAAGTCTCACGATGGCGTGATACAGATGTTCGGTTTGCATTTCATTCGTCCAGGAATATTCCCTGCACATTATGGAAAGAACTACAGCCAACTCTTTCGGGAGCGTCAGACTGGCGACTATGAAGACCTTTTCAACCACGACAGGGAGTCGGCTGCAGACCTATATCCCAAAGCGCAGGAGATAGTCGCCGCCGTCAAGGAAAAGGTCGACGAATGGCTGGTCGAAAACAAGGCATAGAAAAATGTGTATTTTTGCATTTTTGAAACGAAAATAACAATATATGGCATAAACAAAAAGAAAAGACATATTGAAGCGTATTCGCTTTTCTTATGCATGTGGAAATTCTGGTAAAATTTCTAAATCTTTCAGCACGAGAAAGGAGAAACGCTCACGAGTACCGTGAGCTTTCTTGTTTGCTGAAAGGGTTTACCAGAGCCTCCACATGGACAAAACAAGTTCACGGCTTTTTTATGTCATGAGGTACGGAGGTTATTAACAAATGTTGAAATGTTTTTTTGCAGAATGGCAGTTTTTGAGGAAACCTCATCGTATTTATATAGTAGGGCCTCTTTTTCCGTTGAGGTCCTGCAGGGATGCCGAAAACTGCACCAAAGAGTAGGCAGACTAAAAACTATAATGTTATGAAACAATGCAAATGGTGCGGACGGCACTTTAAAGAAGGTACTGGTGTTGGCGAGGGCATGTTATTTGGCTATGGCGGCTACTGCTCCGAAAAATGCCGTGAAGAAGACCGCCAGGCAAGAGCCTCAGGTGGAGGAACAAAGCCATACCGATGGGTTTGGTGGATTGTTGGTTTTATTGTTCTGTATTTATTATTCCACAAATAAGAAGAGATTATGAACCTATATTTGAAACCATCTACTGTCTGCAAAGCGGATGGTAGTGAAATGATTGAGGTGCAGTCGCTGTCTCCTGAATACATTGATTCTATGACCGAAACATTATCTGCGGTAAAAGGATTGGATTTGGATGGTGTTTTGAAGGTTATACGTATGAGTGATGATGAAAACAAAGCGATGTGCAAACTTAGGTTCTTCCGACAAATGCGTAGGTGAGATGCAATAAAAGAAGCTGGCATTTCGTATTGTAAATGCAAAAAAAAAAGATACGGAATGGAAACCAGCTTCATGTATCATGCCCTCGGAATCCGGGAACAGGAATGCACGCGT
>JAFURZ010000006.1 GCA_017480785.1 Bacteroidales bacterium | reverse complement strand
GTTTTTCGCCTCCTTCCGGCATCGCCCCGCGCCGCCACCCCGTCGCAGGACGCCTCAAATGCTAAAAAACCTTAATTACATCGCGCACGACCTATCTACAACCGCGCTATTCACACCGACCATACAACATATTGTTTTTTTTACACGAATGGCCGTGAATGTCCATGAATTGGCATAAATTCATTTTTGAACATTCGCGGCCATTGGCGGCAATTCGTGTTGTACGAATCCTCCTGCGGACAGTGCGCCCGCTCGCCGGGCGAGCGAAATCCTGTAAATCCTGTAGATTGTCCCGCTGCGCGGCAGTACACACACATCCATAGGAGCATGATTTTACAGGATTTACGGATTACGCCCGCAGGGCGGGAGGCCAGCTAGCGGCGCTGGACGATGAGTTTCTTGGTGACGGTGCCGGCGGGGGTGGCGATGCTGCCGCCGCCCCAGCACAGGGCGCCGCAAATGCTAAAATTCCGAGAATGGGACATTGGCGTCGACGGAAGAGAAGGTGATGGCTGCTTATCAGGTGTACTCCGACGAAGGATGTAATCCCTCTTTCGTTTTCTACGCCGCCATTGACTCTATGGCCTTGCGAGGTCACGAACAGACAGAAAAAAACGAATAAATGTCGTATGGCTTCTCCAATTCAGAAAAAAGTCGTATTTTTGCAAAAAAATCAGGGTATGACAAAAGATGAACTGCTACGGAAACTGAGCGAGATAGAATGGGACGACTTCGAATGCAAGGCCGCACAGGACAAGTTGCCGGAGGATGTGTGGGCAACGGTGTCAGCATTCTCCAATACCTCGGGCGGATGGGTTGTGTTCGGCATCAAGCAGCAAGGGAAGCGCTTCGAGATACAAGGGGTGAACAACGGAGAGAAGACTGAATCGGATTTCCACAACACGCTCCGCAGCGGTCAGAAGTTCAATATGCGGTTGTCGGCAACTGGCAAGAAGTACAATTTCGACGGCAAGCTGGTTCTGGCTTTTTTCGTGCCGTCGTCAATGGTGAAGCCTATCTACTACAATAACCCCATCAATACATTCATCCGCACGGGCAGTGGCGACCGTCGTGCCACGGAGGTGGAGGTGATGGCCATGATGCGCGACCAGGCCTTCGGCAGCAAGAGCGAGCAGGTGGTGGAAGGGACAAGCATAGACGACCTGAACAAGAGTTCGCTGGAGACCTACCGCAACCACATACGCAGCGACAACCCTTCATTTCCCTATAAGGACCTGTCCGACAACCAATTCTGCGAGAAAGTGGGCATCTCGAAGGATGGGAAGTTGACCATCGGAGGCCTCCTAATGCTCGGCGGGCGTGACGTGGTGCAACGGCATGTGAGCAATTTCTGGATTGACTACCTCGAAATACCAGGCAAGAGTCTCGCAGAGGCCCAGGTGCGCTACACCTTCCGCATGCAGGAACAGGATAACATCTGGGAGTCGTATCAAATCATCCTCCAACGACTGCGCAACTTTGTGGATGCACCTTACGAGGCACGGCCTGATGGCGTTGGCGCGGAGGACGAGTCGCAGCTGTATGCGTTAAGGGAAGGCCTCACCAATTGCTGCGCCCATGCCGACTATTTCAGCCCTATGCACCCGACGATAAGGGTGTTCTCCGACCGTATCGAGCTACAAAACCCGGGGCGATTCATGTTCCCTCTGTCTGAACTTCGCACACAGATACACTCCATCCCTCGCAATCCAAACATCATCAAGTTCTTCCGCTACGCCAAACTGGGCGAGAATGCCGGCTACGGCATCGACAAGATGCTGGCGTGGGAGAGGCTCACCAAAGGCAAAGTGGAGTTCACCAGCGACCTGATAAGCTCCACTATCACCTACTGGCTTGGTGACCAAGCTGGTGACCAAGCCAGTGCCCAAGCTAGTGCCCAAGCTGTAGTACAAGTTGAGAGTACTATTAGCGACCACGTTCAAAAGATTATCAATTGCATACGCGACAATGTATATACAATGAATGAGCTGCAACAACGACTAAACATGTCTAGTCGAAGATATGTTAGAGTAACTCTGCTTAGTCCTGCTATCGAAGGAGGCTATGTCCTCCGTGCCTACCCAGACAAGCCGAATCACCCAAACCAACGCTATTACCTCTCTGAGAAGGGGTTGAAACTGGTCAAATGATATCTGCTGCCGCAAAGGCAGGAGGGAGTTCCGGTCGTCGGCTTTCGCTCCCCCCTGCCTTAGGCATTTCTTCTTTAAAAACGATGACTAACACCAAACCGGAGGATGGAATTTGAATTAAGCGGGAGAGGATTGAAGTATCTCCACTGTCCCCACAGTATGGTGTTCAGGCCAGCTTCAAAGTATATACCCCATTGTTCAAACGGATACCATATCGCCTTCAAAGTTATGCCCACAGTATAATCTATCGGGAGAAATCTAGTGTACTGTAGGCAGAGGGCAGTATTCAGTGTTAGGTTCCATCGCTGTGTGGCGCTCACATGATTCGGCAGAAGGTGGATTTGCGCTTCCAATCCGAGGCGGGCACCCAGTCCGAATTTGAACAGACTGCCATTAGGGTCGTCGGGATGTGGGATAAGGTAAGTTCCGAAAAGGGACATCTGCGGACCTATGCTGACGCGGTCCAATGGATTCCAAAGAGAGGCATCAAGCACCAGCTCTCCAAAGTCATAGGCTACAGTTCCCGCCGGGTTGGTGTGTCCCGAGGGAATGCCGCATAGTGTTTGGGGGCCATAACCAATACGCCATTCTCGAACATAATCCTGCCCCTGGGCCGAACAAAAACTAATAATAAGGCATAATGCGACTACTATCAACAGGTTTTTTTTCACAGAAAACAGTATTTTGATTTTTTTGAAGCCGTATTAGTTGTATCTAAACACTTCAGGACTATGACCTGGGTATCTGGCAGTAATTTCATAAGAATAGTAGTGATGATAATCTGGATAATCATTGAAGAACCAGGAAAAAACATGAGCTTTACGGCTAATATTATCGACACTGCGCTCATATACATTGGATGTCAGGATGCAAGCATAGCCAGATTCATTTTTGGATATCGGATAAGTAGACCAAACATCATTATTGTCCGCGGTATGGAACACGATTCTAGAATCTATTGAGAGATTATGTCGGCTGGGAGCCCAAAAAAACAGAGCGCGGTGAAGATTATAAGCTTTCACAAAGGTCGTAATTTTATTTAAAAACTTGTGTGTTACAATCTCAATATATATGCGATCTTTAGGATCCGACGGGGAGTTCCTTTTCCTCCAGTCAAACATACAATTTGGATGGCCTTCATGTGAATGAATAGAAATTGGAATGCAATAATGAATAATAGAAGTGTCTGCTGAGGACAAGATGTCATCAGTAAAACTTGTTAGCTCCTGCACATAAGTTCTTTCTGCATACACAAGACCCTGTTTGAAGATTTTAAATACATTATCCCCAACGGCAAACATTCCATTGGCATTGGCGACATACCTAAATTCAGAGAAGAACCATTTGGGCACAATTGCTATCTCATTGTTCTCCATCATACAAGTATCAAGCATATCCCGATTGCCATCATAAAAAGACAGAAGGATATCGAGGCTCTTAAACTCATCCAAGTCTAACGAATCGAAGAAAACATCCGCTATGGCACCTATCGAAACAAACCCCTTGTTCTTCTGGTAATTATAGAAATCGCAAGGATTTGAATACAAACCCGCCCGATTGATTTCGGAATATACGCTGTCAAGGTTTGGATAATACGGAAGGTTCACGTCCTTCGTTGTCGGGATGTTCCCCTCCCTCATTATTTCGCTATTATTACTGGTGTCTTTCCCACATGAGGACAAAAACACACTGGCAAGGGCCACAGAAATAATAATTACAGTTAATCGATTGTTTTTCATTTTTCTCTTTTTTATAATATTTTAATATTTTGCCCTGCTGCGTTATAATATTGATTGCAGGTTTGAACAGATAGAAATGGACGCTAGCTCCAAAACTAATCATGGAGTTGGTACATCAGAATACTTGGACCGAGGTTGTCAGGCCGACACCAAACATCGGTATTACATTTTTCTCTATTATGCAGTTGCCTCGGAGGTAGAGTCCCAGGGACATCTTTTCCGTCATCAGATAACGAAGGCATATTTCCCCCGAAACCGGGAAGGTAATTACGCCTACCGAAAAAACATCGTTACTGCGTAGCTCGTGGACATTCCAGAAACCGACATTGGCCAAAGCTACAGCATCAAGTCGCAATTTGCCAGTCATAGGCAATTTACCCCGAATACCGGCACCAAGTGTCATCAGTTCATAGTTTGGGATAAAGCCACCCTGTCCTGTGCTATAAGAGGCGCCCGTTAATCCTATCGCGTAACTGGCCGATACGGCCATGACCCACTCATAATATTCATTTCCACCCACAATCCATGATTCAGACATAGAGGGGCCTACAGCATGTTTCATTGCGACACATCCCACACTATTCTCTATGCCCCATGGAACGTGTGATCCGGGCTGTCCCTGAGCTGGTATATTCAGGACTACACCTACAGCCAATGCTGTCACCAATTCTAGCATCTTCATCGTATTGTATTTTTTTTATTGATTTACAAATACAGGAATAACAATACTCAAACTCTGTTCGTCATATACGTCATAAGCTCTGAAATGAGCGACGAACAGGTAGGACTGGTCTCCTTTCTTTACTTGTTTACTCCCTTTATACCCGGTTGCCACATAAGATTTTTTAACTCCACCTTTTTCCTCATGATTTATGGTGTAGGAAACAGATGATTTTTTTAGTTGGTAATGGCCATTGTCAGAAGTAACTGAAAGATAAGGGACTCCTCCACATGCACTCCGTCGACTAATTTTGGCTTTTATAGAACTTCTGAACCAACCATTATTGACAGCAGCGATGCACTTGATTTTATAATCCACTACACTATGAAAAGGCATATTACAGGAGAAGGAATCCAGGCGTTTTCTTCCTTTTGTCACGGAACTGGCTGATTTATGTATTTTTTCTGGCTTCACAATACCATCCATAAAATCATTGAAATCTTCGTCCATGCTGATGTATGATGTATCTGTAAGCAAACTCGTATCCACCACCATCGCATACTCATTTATCAGATTGAGTGTTATTATCTTGCTTCCTATTTGAATGGTCCCTTTCGGATTCAACAACGTTGTTAATACGTCATCAATAATACCTATAGAATCCAAATAATCCTCCCCATAGAAAGATCTCATCGAGACGTATCCTTGGCTTTTTTCAAAAAAAACTAACGCATCGGTAGCATCAGCATTATCTAAAAAGTTAATAACATCATCTAATTGCTCGACTGAGGTAAGAACTAGCCAAGACAGCTCCCCCTTTTCGTCTAGTTTATGTATTACGTTTTCTGATGTTGCTCCTTGATTGGGAGCCATCTGTTCAGGCGTACAACCCGATTGCACCAGCGTGAAAGCCGCTATCGCAGCTGCCAGCAATAATGTTCTTGTCTTCATTGGATTGAGTTTTTAATTAAACTTTTTTTCGAACCCTTCCCAGGGTAAATGTAGTTTTTGTTTCGGGATGCAGGGAAAAATATTCCCATCCCATATAATAAGGCCTGCTCTGCTGCGTTACGTTTAGTAGCAGGACGCAGGTTCTGCACCTGGGTGCCGGGAAGGCAAGGGGGAGTTTTGGTCGTTAGCTTCTACTCACCCCTGCCATAGGCACCCTTCTTTTTTCGCCTCCGATGCAAGAGGCTCAGTTATGTGAATTTCCTCATGGTGTTCGATGGTTTTGTGGGACGATTCCCTGTTTTCGCCTATATAATACTCACTTTCTTGCGGTTTTTAGCCTAGCATAGGCAGATTTAACATTATTTAACTCACCGGACGGCCGTACCCGTGTATCTCCCTGTTTTTGAATCATAAACCACTTCCACAGTGTAGCCTTCTCTGACTCGGGCTTTCTCCCACGCAATCATTTCATCTTCATTTGTGGTGGTAAACGTCAGGATTTCCTTTGTCCCGACGGGATTGGCTGAGGTGGCATTTCCCGCTATTATGACCCTGTGCCCTTCACGAGAAATGGCATTCAGCTGTCGCAACAATAGTTCCAACTCGCCGTCTCCGTGAAGTATCACGGAATAGGTATTACCGTCAACGGAATAATTCATCTGACACAAGGTAGCATCGGACTGGGCTATGGAACTCTGGGAGTTCAACAATGTTTCTTTTTGACAACCGGCGGCCAGTAGTCCGAGCACCGCAAGACTGGCGACTAAAATAGTTCTTTTTTTCATAATTAATTAATGTTTAAGGGGTGTTTTTGCATTCTGTATTTATAGCTGAAGATAGCATCATATTGGGTTTCCGATTCAAGATGGAAGACAAAGAGGGTTTTCGCGACAGGGTAGAGGAATACCAACTCATTGTTGGCCATCGAGCTGTCGGGCGGCTGGTCGTACTGTCCCTTGCGCGTCATTTTTGAAATCACAGCCGAGGTGTCGCTCTGCATTCTCGCGATAATGACTTCCGGAATATGGAGCTCCTGGACCAGCGTGAACCAAATGGAACTATCGGCAGCAGTAAGAACGGTGACCGGGACGGTGAGGGTGTCGTCGAGAGAAAATTCTTTGAGATAAGAAGCGTTGATGCCGTCTACGCGATAATACTGGCGAAAGAGTTCGCTGCACTGGCTCAACGGCAGCTGGCGTGGATGGAAATGGAACCACACACAGCAACCAACTCCAAGGAGGACCATCAGGCTGGGGATTGCAATCCTGACAATGAACGACCGCAGCTTCATTGCAACAGTGCCTCCTGCACAAAAAGAGTGGAATCAGAATAGGTCTGGTCACCCTGAAGGCGGTATGGTGCAGCCTGTGCCTCGGATGTGGAAACAACGATGGCGGTCAGGAAAAAGCAGGCCGCGACGGAAAAGCGCAGCACGTCGCCGCGGTGCTGACGGCGGTTCCAAGCCGCATAGCCTGAGGAGAGTCCGGCACGCAGACGGTTCACGTCGGCGCGGAAGGCGTGGCGTCGAAGCAGCAGCTCAAGGTCTTGAAAGTCTTGCAATTCTCTATTCATAATATTGTTTGTATATTGTTTTTAGCTTTTTAATAATCCGGTGGTAGCGCTGGTAGATGGCATCGACGGAGACATTGTACCTCCCAGACAACTCGGAAGGGGTAAAGCCGGCAAGGCGGTCCTGAAGAAGTGCACGCTCGTCGGGGTTGAGGTGTTGCAGGAGCGACTCGACAAGCTCGGCATCGGCGTCGCTTTCGACGGCGATGTCAATTGCATGGTCAATCGAGACGAAGGAGGGTTGGCGGCGACGGTGGTCGGCAAGGGTTTGGCGCATCAAACGCCGGAGCCAGCGGTTGCGCTCGCTCGGGCTGCTGTCGGGACGCAGAGTGCGAACGCCGCGCAGCATGGCGTTAGTGATGCCCACAAGAAGCTGGTCGGCATCGGCCTCGTCACGACTATGCCGATAGCAATAGGAGAGCAGATGCGACTGGAAGTCGCGCAACAGCTCGGCATAGAGGGTTAATATTTCTTCCTCTCGGCGGTTCATAAAACACCCTTTACTATATTATACACGTTTTTTGGGCGATTTCTGACATAGACAGGTGTAGATTTAACATTATTTAACATTCTCCGTTCTATCGACCTGCGTAGCCATTCGCGTAATTCGAGTAATTCGCCGTTCAAAAAAGATGTTTTTCGCCGTCGTGGAGGGAAGTGGGCGGAGTGGGAAAGTTGGGTACTATTGTGGGAAAGTTGGGTACTTTCGTGGGTCGATTTGGGGGTTTTCGGCAAAAGGGCCTTATATTGGGGCTGTCCGGTGGCGACATCGGACGAGCGTTCATTGACATATTGAGTTGAGAGGAATACAGAGCGGCGCCGTTGGATATGCGCCGCCGAAGTAAGGAAAGCAGAGGCTCACTTTTTCCCCGTTTTTAGCCAGGCGGGGGTGGGGTTAACATTATTTAACGTATCCCGGGACTCCTCCGGCACACGCCGTTTCGGGCATTACAGGCTATATTACACACGAATAAGTGCCGGTGTGGTGTTTTTTTTCGTATCTTTGCAAAAAAATTGACACAGCTATGACTCCACAAGTAATCATCATCACGGGCGCCTCGTCGGGCTTCGGCAAGGCGACGGCCGAACTGCTTTCGACCAAAGGCCACACGGTCTACGGCCTCTGCCGGCGACCGCAGGAGCACCCGGGCATCAAGTATCGCCAGTGCGACGTGCGCAACCGCGAGCAGGTGGCTGCCGTGGTGGCTCAGATAACGTCCGAAGCGGGTAGGGTGGACGTGCTCGTCAACAATGCCGGCGTGGGCATCGGCGGCGCCCTGGAGCTGGCCACCGAGGAGGAGATAGACCTGCAGATGGGCACCAACTTCATGGGGTGCGTGAACATGAGCCAGGCCGTGCTGCCCTACATGAGGAAGCAGCACGGGGGCAAGATTATCAACCTGAGCTCGGTGGGGGGCCTGATGGGCTTGCCCTACCAGGGCTTCTACTCGGCCTCGAAGTTCGCCATCGAGGGCTTCACCGAAGCCTTGGCGGCCGAGGTGACGCGGTTCGGCATTCGAGTGTGCATGGTGGAGCCGGGCGACTTTGCCACGGGCTTCACGGCCAGCCGCCGCAACAGCCAGCCCACGCTGGACGACCCCGACTACGGCCCCGTGTTCAAGCGTTCGCTGGCCATCATCGAGAAGGAGGAGAACGGGGGTCTGAAGCCCGAGGTGCTGGCCCGCCGCATTGCCCGTCTGGTGGAGATGAAGAGGCCCCCGCTGCGCAACGTGGTGGCCAACCTCGAGCAATGGCTCTCGACGGTCATCAAACACATACTCAGCGGCAACCAGATGGTGGCCATCCTGAGAGACTACTACAAGTGCTAGCCGTGCCGACGCCCCTTTGCCGCGCCGACGCTACAGGGTCACCATCACCTTCTGCGACAGCTGGTCGCCCACGATGACGACATAGGTGCCGGGGACATTGATTTTGACGGTGCCTTCGCCGAGATGGCTGGCCACACGCTGGCCGCGCAGGTCGTAGACCCACCATTGTTCGTCGACACCGCTGACGCTGATTTCGCCACGCCCCACACGGACTATGGCCACCTGTGGCTCGACCTCCTGCACTCCGGCGCAGTCTTCCTCAATATTGTAGCCGAAACTGACACCCCAACGGGAGGCTGTGTCGTAGACATCGGCCGTGTGGCAGGGCACGGTGAGCAGCGCCTTTCGGTCGATGGAGGCGAAGGCATTCGCGCCCAGCCGCGGCGGCACCTCGCCCAGCACCAATACTTTCCTCAGGCGCCAGCAATCGGCGAAGGCACTGTCGGATACCACCTGCACGCTGGCCGGCAGAACGAGGGCGCGGATGGCGGAGCCGGCGAATGCCTTGCCGTCGACGACGGTGACCGTGTAGCGCTCGCCGTCGTGGAAGACCCACGTGGGAAGGACAAGGCTGTCATGGCACCGGCCGAAACGATTCTCGTTGCTGTAGACGCTGACCCGATGCTCCATGGAGTCGACGATGGCAAACAGCAGCGTGTCGCCCTGCGGGCTGGTCGACAGGAAGTCGTACACTATCTCTTCCTGCATGTCGGATGCCGCCTGCACGCCATCGACAACGGGCTCCGAAAGGGTGTCGGTCACCGAGTCGGCAAAGAGGCTGTCGGAGGCATTGTGTACAAAGGAGCTGATGATACGGTTGCCGACCCGGCGGGTGTAGATAAGCGTACGGGAGTCGACGCCATAGGTGACGGAGTAGCCCTCTTCGGAGCGTCCGAAGTAGGTGTAGTCGACAGTGGCGTCGGTCTTACTGGTGACACTGACGGTATCGACCGGCGCGACGTGCGGTTGCGGCTTGGGGGCCGGTGCACAGGCCGACTGCACAGGCGTCTTGGCTCCTCCTGAGAAGAATGCGGGGCGCCATTGCGGCACCACGGACATGGCGAGGGCCGTGGAGGTGAGCAGCAGCAAGGCCACGACAGCAAGGCGCCGCAGGGTGCGGCCGCGTTGCTGGCGTCGCTGGCACCACTCGTCGAAGCCGTCGCTCATGGCGCTTTGCAGCTCGTCGGTGTCAAATCCTTGCAGGCGGTCAATCAAATTGTCTATCTCTTCGTGTTTCATCTTTTCTCCTTACGTAAACGTTCAATGATGCGGTGCAGGCGCTGGTAGACGGCATCGCGGCGGAGGCCTGTCTGCTCGGCTATCTCGTCGGCGTTGTAGCCTTCGAGGCGCAGCTGTACCAGCTGGCGGTCGGTATCGGTGAGGCTCTCGAGCAGCTCGTCGAGGGTCTCGCGGTCGTGGTCTTCGCTGGCGGACAGATTGTCGGGCAGCGGCACAAGGGTGGGGGAGGGGCGGCGGTGCAGATGGTCGAGCACGGTGCGGGTGTGCCACGCCACCCAGGCGCGTTCCTCGAAGGGGCTGGCCTCCGGACGCAGCTTGCCGAAATGCTCCCACAGCGAGAGGCTGACGTCCTGCACCAGGTCGCGGCAGCGCTCACGGTCGCCACGGGCACGCGCCCAGCAGAGCGTCCACACCAACTGGCGGTGGCGGCAGAGGAGGGCGGTGTATGTGGCTTGGAGGTCCATCTATTCCTTCTTGGCGGGTACCTTCGTGTCGCGGATGCGGCCGTTCTGGAGCAGGTCGTTCTTCATGTCGCTGTTGGTGGCGTCGACCTTGAGGCCGGCGTTGCGGGTGAAATACTTGTGGGCCTTGGCGGGGGTTCTGATGGGCAGGAGGGTCCGCACCACCCCGTTCTCAAGGTCCAGTATGTCCATCTCGGGCTGCATATCGGGCGAGATGGCGACCGCGGCCTCGTGGCTGCCTCCTCCGTTGCGGTAGAGCATGTTCCAGAGGCGCACGTCGTCGGGCGAGGCGATGTAGCGCGACCCCAACAGGTGGCGCAGAGCCGTCACACGCACCTCGCGCAGGTCGACCATGCGCAGTGTGTCGGTGATGACGCCGATGCTGAGGTTGGCATCCTGCTGCAGCAAGAGGTCGGCCTGGTAGAGCGTGACGCCCTGTACCTGCACCTCAAGCAAGTAGCCCCCCACGGGCAGCAACAGGTCGCCGAAGCTGCCCGTGCTGTCGCACCATGCCGCCGCCCGCAGCGCTCCCGCCTGCATCAGGCGCACTATGGTGTAGGGCTCCGGCTGGCCCGTCATGCGGTTGACCACCGTGCCCGAAATCAGCACGCTGTCCTCTTCAAATTCTTCCTGTGCCTGGGCTGCCAGCGCCGAGAGCAGGAGCAGCATAATGACTATCGTCCGTTTCATGCCCATATAATACCCACTTTTTCGCCGAAATCTGACAAGAGAGTAAAATTTTTTTGAAAAAAGGGCCGGAAGGCATGATGCTTTCCGGCCCTACTGGTTAATGTTGCTGAGCAACGCTTACTGGCGCTCAAAGGTGGCTTTGTTGGCCTCGTTGCCGTCCTCGGCAAGAATCATGGTGCTCTTGTTGAGCTTCACGATGTCGAGCTTGAGAGTGACGGTGGTCACATAGGCATTGACCGAGATGGTGAGGTCGTCGCCGTCAATGGCATAGGTGGCGGCGGAAACGCCCTCGATGGTGACCTTGTTGTCGGCCGTGAACTCCCAGATGGCACCGACCGAAGCATCCATGCTGGAGCTGGAGCCTTCTACTTGGGTGCATTTCCACTTGCCGACGATGAGGTCTTCATTCTTCTGGCACGAAGTGAAGGCCATGCTCATGGCCACAAAGCACATCAGGAGTGCTGCAACTTTGAACTTTTTCATTTTTTTGTGTTTTTGATTAATAATAAGGTGATTTAAAAGGTTTCTTACAATGTTTTCCCGAAGACGGCGCGCTGCATCAGGGGCGTGGTGTGGTACTGCGTCTCCCATATCTTCACGGCCTCGTTGCCGATAATCTGGGGGTTGGTATAGGCCGTGTGCACACCGTGGCGGATAGCCGCTTCGTTCATGTCGGAGTAGTAGATGCTGTGCACACCGCGTTTCTGCCACTCGGGCAACACTCCGTTGAGCAGCAGGTCGATGGTGTCGAACTTGCGGAATGCTCTCAATATGTGGTACCATCCGAAGGGGAAGAGGTTCCCGTTGGCTTTCTTGTAGGCTCCGTTGAGGTCGGGGATGGAGAGGCCGAAGGCCACCAGGTTCTCGTCCTCGTCCTCGACAAACTGCACGAAGTCGAGGTTCACAAACGGAATGTATTCCTTAATGTAGACGTCGATTTCTTTGTCGGTCATAGGGACAAAGTCGTAGAGGTCCTTGAAACTCTCGTTGATGGCACGGAAGAACTTCTCGGCGTGCGGATAGAGCTCCTTGCGGTGCTTAACTTTCACCAGGTGGAGTTTATACTTCTCCATGATGATTTTGTTCAGGCGCGCCACCTTGTCGGGCACAGGCTGGTTGGCCTGCATGGAGTACTGCTGCCACTTGCACTTGACCTCGTAGCCTGCACGCTCGACGAAGCGCACGTAGTACTCGGGGTTGTAGAGGGTGGAGATGTTCTGGCGGGCGTCGAAGTTGTCGATTACCCAGCACTCCTTATCCATGTCGGTGAACCCGAAGGGACCTTCTATCTCGTCCATCCCGTGCTTCCGGCCGTACTCCTCCACCTTGGCCAACAGGGCGGTGAAGACCTCGTAGTCCTCGATGAAGTCGAACCATCCGAAGCGAACGGCCTTCTTGTTCCAGTGCTCGTTGACCGTGCGGTTGATGATGGCGGCCACACGGCCCACCACCTTGCCATCGCGCCAGGCTAAAAAAAGCTCGCGCGAGCAGTGCTCCAGCGAGGGATTCTTGTCGGAGAGGAGATTCACTTCGTCGAAGTTGAGCGCTGGGATGTAGGTAGGCACATCCTTGAACAGCTTGTTCGGAAAGGCGATGAAGCGTCGCAAATCGCGCCGACTCTCGACAGGCTTGATGGTTATTTCGGCCATAGTGTAGTATGTCTTATCTTCTTACTCTATTATCTATTCTCAAATCACCTCCAACTTCTTGAAGGAGTTGTATATCTTCTCCACAGCGATATCAATCTGCTCATGGGTGTGGGTGGCCATCAGGGCGAAGCGGATGAGGGTCTCGTCGCTCGGCACTGCAGGGCTGATGACGGGAGTCACAAACACACCGTTCACCAGCAGCTCATGGGTGATGGTGAAGGTTTTCACGTTGTCGCGGATGAAGAGCGGGATGATAGGCGTGGAGGTGTTGCCAATCTCGAAGCCCAAGTCCTTGAAGGCCTTGAAAGCATAGCGCTGGTTGTCCCACAGGGCTGCGTTGCGTTCGGGCTCGGAGCGCATGATGTGCAGTGCCTCGAGCACCGAGGCGGTGCTGGCCGGCGTGATGCTGGCGGTGAAGATGTAGGGACGCACCGAATGCTTCATCCAGTTGATGGTCTCCTTGTCGGTGGCTATAAAACCACCCACCGAGGCAAGGCTTTTGCTGAAGGTGCCCATGACCAAGTCGACCTGAGGCAGCATGTTGTAGTGGTCGCAGGTGCCGCGGCCTTCGCGTCCGAACACGCCCAGACCGTGGGCCTCGTCGACCATCAGCGTGGCACCGTAGCGGTTGCAAATCTCCACCATCTTATCCACATGCGCCACATCGCCCTCCATCGAGAAGACTCCGTCGGTGACCACCAGCTTTGAGGCCTCGACCGGCACCTTGGCCAGGACACGCTCCAGGTCGGCCATGTCGTTGTGACGGTACTTCTGCGTGTTGGCATTGGTGATGAGGCGGCCTTCCATGATTGAAGCGTGGACGCGCTCGTCGTAGAACAGGTAGTCGCCACGGCCACAGATGTTGGGTATCACACCGCTGTTGGCCAGGAAACCTGCCGAGAAGAGCATCACACCATCCTTGCCGAGGAACTCGGCCAGCTCGTCCTGCAACTGGATATGGATGTCGAGCGTGCCGTTGAGGAACGGCGAGCCTGCACAGCCGGTGCCATACTTGTCGATGGCGCGCTTGGCGGCCTCCTTCAGACGCGGGTCGTTGGTGAGGCCCAGGTAGCTGTTGCTTCCGAACATTAGAATAGGATGGTCGTATCCCTTCACATAAACCTCGGTGTTCTGCTCGCTGCAGATAGGAGTGAAATAAGGATAAATACCCAAGGCTCTCATCTCTTGGGGGTAGGTGTATTGGGCTAACTTTTGTCGCAGTGGTTTCATACTTTTAACAATTAAACCAAAGTGCAAAGTAACAAAAAAGTTTTCAATTAGCGGCAGATTGAAATGTTAAAAATGCATGGAGGCACTCTGTCAGACGGCTGGCACCTATTCTAAACGTCTGATTATTAATGTAGTCTTCTCCCATTATTTTTTTTGCCTTTTCGGCATAAGCCACTGCCTCTTCGGGGGTTGAGATGCCTCCGGCGGCCTTGAAACCAATCGTTTTTTTGTATTTTTTAACGTTCCTTTTAACTACATTTAACATCGACTCGGCGGCATCGAGGGTGGCTCCGACGGCTATCTTGCCCGTCGAGGTCTTGATGAAGTCGGCCCCTCCGTCGATGGCCAGTTGCGATGCCCGCTCCACGAGGGTTGGGGAGGGCAGCTCGCCGGTCTCGAGGATAACCTTGAGCCTGCTCGTGCCGCAAGCCTCTTTCAGTGCGGCCACCTCGTCACGCACGGCATTGTCTTCTCCAGCCAGCAGCAGGCCGCGGCTGAGCACCACGTCCACCTCGTCGGCTCCCTGCGCTACGGCATATCGCACCTCCTTTACTTTCAACCCTGTCGGAAGCTGTCCGTGAGGAAAGGCTCCAGCCACCGAGGCCACCCTGATGCCGCTCCCTTCGAGGGTTCGCCTAGCCACGTCCACAAAACGCGGATAGACACACACCGCAGCCACATGGGTTCCGTCGTCGAGCGTCAGCTCACGGGTACGGCGGCAAAAAGCCTCCACTGTGGCATCGTTGTCGGTGGCGTTGAGCGTGGTGTTGTCGATACAGGCAAAGAGGCGCCTCGCCAACATCATGTCGCTCATAGCAGCTGGCTTATCTTCTCCACACGGCGCTCGTGGCGGCCCCCCTCAAAGGGGGTGTCGAGATACTCGTCGACCACCGCCAAAGCCGTAGCCTCGTCAATGAAGCGGGCCGGAATAGAGATGCAGTTGCAGTCGTTGTGCTGCCGTCCGAGGTGGGCAATCTCCGGCGTCCAACAGAGGGCACACCGCACATGACGGTACTTGTTCACCGTCATCTGCACTCCGTTGCCCGAGCCGCAGATGACGATGCCGCGACGGTAGTCGCCACGCTCCAGGGCCGCTCCCACCTGATGGGCGAAGTCGGGGTAGTCGCAACTCTCGGTCGAATGGGTGCCGAAGTCCTTCACCTCCAGTCCCCGCTTGCGCAGATGGTCAATCACTTTCAACTTCAAGTCGTAGCCCGCATGGTCACAGGCGATGGGTATGATTTCTTTCTCTTCCATAGCATTATATTTTCTTTTCTGGTTGCAAAGGTACGACAAAAAGCCCATACCGCCACCCTTTTGTTATCAACACCCCATAGTTGATTCCATTGTTAACCGTTGTCAATAGCCCTGTTGATAATTTTCCCCTGTTGACAAAAAGGCTTTTTTCAGCACCTCTATCAACATAATTAACCCTTCCTAACTGCTCTTTCCCGAAATCAACTTCACCCTGTTTGCTCCGAAATCCACATTCTGTTCAAAATACAAACTTACCGCACAGAATGAACACTTTCCGTTGTTCAAATCGGAGTTAATATCGGTTGAAGACTCTAGTAGACCATATAAAAGTTAGCCCACTTTTCAACCAAATTAACACCCAAAATAATAAACAAAAGAATAAAAAAATATAAAGATAATTATAAATGAATGGTGAAAAAGGATATAACAAAAAGGACATTGGAAGTATTCACTTAATTATTTTTTCGTATCTTTGCACTTTCAAATGTAAAGGGACAAATATGACCAACGAGCAATTAAAGCAGGAGATCCTGCGACTGAAAAAGGAAAATAACGCCGTCATACTGGGACACTACTACCAACGGCACGAGATACAGGAGCTGTCGGACTATGTGGGCGACAGCTTGTCCCTGGCGCAGGAGGCACAACGCACCGAGGCAGATATCATCGTCTTCTGCGGCGTCCATTTCATGGCCGAGACGGCCAAGATACTCAACCCCGGCCGCAAGGTACTGCTGCCCGACATGGAGGCAAGCTGCTCGTTGGCGGAGAGCTGCAAGGGTGAAGATTTCGCCGCCTTCAAAGTCCAGCACCCCGACCACATGGTCATCAGCTACATCAACTGCTCGGCCGAAATCAAGGCCCTCAGCGACCTTATCTGCACCTCCGGCAACGCCGAGAAGCTGGTACGTTCATTGCCCGAAGAGCAGAAGATTATCTTCGCGCCGGACAAGAATCTCGGAGGCTACATCAACCAGGTGACCAGCCGCCAGATGCTGCTCTGGAACGGTGTCTGCACTGTGCACGACGCCATGCAGGCCGAGGCCATCCTCAAAATCAAGGCCGAGCATCCCGACGCCCCGGTGATTGCCCATCCCGAGTGCAACGCCGCCCTGCTGCAGGTGGCCGACTTCGTTGGTTCCACCAAGGCTATGCTCAATTACATAAAGGCCAGTGAAGCCAAGAAGTTCATCGTCGCTACCGAGACGGGTATCCTCTACGAAATGAAGAAAGAAAACCCCGGCAAGGAGTTCATCACCCTGCGCGACGACAAGAGCTGCGCCTGCGACGACTGTGCCTACATGAAGCTCAATACGCTGGAGAAGCTATACCGTTGCCTGCGCGACGAGCAGCCCGAGATACTGATGTCGGCAGAGATGATAGAGGCCGCCAAGCGCCCCATTGTCCGCATGCTTGACATGAGCCGCCAGTTGGGAATCATCAAATAGCCGACGATGCTGGGACAACCGCAAGTATATGCCGCGCTTGAGCGCATGGGCATCCCCTTCGACTACTACGAGCACCCCGAGGCACCGACCATCGAGATTGCCGCGCAGTTCTACCGCGGCGAGGGCACCACGCTCTGCAAAAACATCTTCTTCCGCAACCACAAGGGCAATCGCCACTACCTAGTCATTATGGACTCGCGTCATGCCATGGATATCCACGACATGGAGCACCGCCTGCACCAAGGCAAACTCTCCTTCGCCAGCCCCGAGCGGATGATGCGCTACCTCGGAGTAAAGCCAGGCAGCGTCTCTCTCTTCACTCTAGTGAACGATGCCAACCACGAGGTGACCCTCTTCGTCGACCGCCAGTTGCTGAATGCCGAAAAGGTGAGCTTCCACCCCAACGACAACCATGCCTCGCTGGTGATAAGTCGAGACGATATGTTGAAATTCATCCAGCAAATTGGCAACCCCTACGAAATTGTTGATTTGTACAGCTCGAATTGTTAATAACCCCGCAAAATCAGTGTTTCACATGAAACACTGATTTTTTTTTTCCTCTTTGTTCCCTTTCGTCCCTTTTTGTGGTTATTATGTTCATGGAAACATAATTAATTTAAATAATCACAACAATGGCAAACCAAATCAAATGACTGACCATGCTGCTCTTTGTGGCTGCGACAATGCTTTCCCTTACGTCCTGCGGCAAGGACGATACCACCACCTTCCCCCTGCGGCTGAGACAATAAAAGCGGCAGTACGGCGTTATCCGGAATATGAAGAAGACTGAATACATCGTCGACGAGCCCTGTGAGCTCCTCGCCTTCCTTATCGCCCGGATGCCCGAGACCTCGAAAAGCCGGGTGAAAGAGTTGCTGGCCCACAACGTCTACGTCGACGGCCGGCGCACCAGCCAGTTCAACTATCCCCTGCAACGGGGCATGAAGGTAAGCATCGAGAAAACCTCCTTCCAGGACCGCCTGCGGCCGCGCGACCTCGATATCGTCTACGAAGACCAGCACCTCCTCGTGGTCAACAAGCACGAAGGGCTCCTCAGCTACAGCAGGAACCCCGCCGACAAGACCGTCATCACCGTCATCAACCAGTACCTCGAGGCCACCCGCCAGCACTGCCACGCCCACGTCGTGCATCGCCTGGACCGCGATACGAGCGGCCTCATGGTGGTCGGCAAGAGCAAGGAGGTGAGCCGGATGTTCGAGGAGGACTGGAAGGGCACCGTCTACGACCGCCGCTACGTGGCCGTGGCCTGGGGCCACCTGGAGCCGCCCCAGGGCGAGATACGCAGCTGGCTCACCGACGGCGAGTACTGCGTCCTCTCGTCACCCACCGACAACGGCGGCAAACTGGCCGTGACCCACTACGAGGTGACCCGCACCTCGCGCCGTTACTCGCTCGTCGACCTCAAGCTCGACACCGGCCGCCGCAACCAGATACGCGTCCACCTGCGCGAGCTGAAGCACCCCGTGGTGCACGACCCGATGTATGGCTACAAGGACGACATCTCGCCCGTCTCGCGGCTCTGCCTCCACGCCTACCGACTCGGCTTCACCCATCCCGTCACCGGTCGCCGCCTGAAGTTCGAAACCCCCGTCCCCGCACCCTTCCTGAAGCTGATGGAAATGTAGTTAACAATTCCTAAATACATCGCGCACGACCAATTCCGGGTTGCCGCCAGGTCATCTCCGTAATAACTCCGTAACAACTCCGACACAACTCCGAGGATGGTCCGACTGCAGTCGGACAAACCACGTGGTTTTCATGGTTTTAACCCGTTGAAAAGGCTAACCTGCTGATGTTCAGGCACAAAAAAAACCGCGCCTGCCATGGGTGGTTGCCCATGGCAGGCGCGGTTGGTGGTGTGGCACACCCTTGCGGAATGCAGTTTAGTCGTGCGCGATGTATTATCTCAGAGTTGCTCCTTGAGTTCGGTCAGGAAGCGGCGCACGTCGGTGAGGCGGTTGATGATTTCCTGTTTGGGGTCGTCGAGGGGTCGCATGCGCAGCTGTTCGCGTGCGCCCTCGAGGGTGTAGCCACAGTCGCGTGTCAGGTGGCGTATGCGTTGCAGGATGCCGATGTCGTGCTCGGTGTAGGAGCGTACGCCGCGTTTGTTCTTCACGGGGTGCACCTCGTCGAAGGCGGTCTCCCAGAACCGCAACACCGACTGGGGCTCGCCAAGCATCTCGGCCACTTCGCCGATGGAGTAGTAGAGTTTATCCATAATCAATAACTGTAATATCCGTTGTTTTCCTGGTAGTTCTTCTTCTTCTCGTACTTGACGTCGCGGAGGGCGTCGGCCTTGATGTTGATTTGGAAGAACCAGCTCTTGTAGTAGCCGAAGGGGACCCACGAGAAGCGCATCTCCCAGCAGTGGAGGTCGCGGTAGATGTCGACGGTGGTGTAGGACATGCCCTTGTTCGAGATGTCGTAGCCGGTGCTCATGGCGACGCGCCAGTTCTTGGTGAGGCTGACATTGGCCGAGAGGGTGATGCTCTGGATGGTCTCGCTCTGGATGTCCATGAGGCTGGCCACGTAGCGGTCGACGTGGGAGTAGGTGTAGCTGAAGCTCACGTTCCACGGCACGTCGAAGTCGGCATAGCCGCCGAGGAGGATAGGTATGGGTGTGGCGTTGGGAGTCTGGATGAGGGTGGTGGTGGGGCGTCCCTGGCTTTTGGAGCCGCCTTTGGAGAATGTGTTGTTGTTGAGGCTGTAGGATAGCTGGGCGCTCCAGGTGCTGTTCTCCATGCGGAAGAGGCGGCGTTCGGACTCCCAGAGGAGCTGGTTGTGCATCCGTCCGAGGGAGTCGATGACGTAGGGCGAGAAGGAGCCCGTGTAGTTGAGCACGAGGGAGCGGAAGAGGGTGGTGCGGCCGCTGACGGAGAGGCTACTGAGGTTGAGGCTGTCTTTGGCCAGGTCGTAGCCCATGGCGAGGTTGAGGTTCTCGATGAGGGCGATTTTCTTGACCTCGGCGGCGGTGTCGAAGGGGTTCTGTACCTTGACCTCCAGGTTGTTTCCTATAGAGAGGCGCAGGTTTCCGCTGCGCCCGTCGGGCGGGCCGCCATAGAGCGACTGCTGGAAGATGGAGTAGCGGTGCACGTAGCCTGTGGTATCGGTGTACTGCTTCCACCAGCCGAAGCGCGGGTTGCCGAAGTCGGGGTGGTAGGAGAAGGAGAGGGAGGGGTTGATGACGTGCCGGAGGGCCTTGAGGGGGCCGTATTTGAATTGGAACATGCCGTAGATGCGGGTGGAGAGGGACGAGGAGAGGGCGAAATCGCGGTTGGCACGGAAGCCGTGGAGGGTGTCGATGGTGAGGCTGCCGTCGGCGGGGTCGTAGGTGCGGTCGGTGGTGGTCCAGTGCCAGCGTTCGTTGTAGGAGAAGGAATTGGTCCAGTTGAAGAAGCGCAGCACCTTGACGCTCAGTGACAGGGGTACGCTGTGCTTGACGCCGTACTGCATGCGGTCGAGGGTGACGGGGGAGAAGAGTTCGGAGTCGGGGGTGGTGAGGTTGTTCTCGGCATTGAGGACGTAGGAGAGGGAGATGTTCTCGTACCAGCGGTAGGAGCCGGAGGGCTGGCGCCGGCGCAGGGGGTAGAGGGTGATGGAGGAGAGGGAGATGGAGGGCAGCTTGATGTTCATTATGCCGGTCTGGGCGTTGAACGACTCGCGGGCCGAGGCGGCGAGGTTCAGGTAGGGACCGAGCTTGGTGGTGTAGCTGATGGACGAGGTGGTGGTGGAGTTGAAGTAGTCGCTGCTGTTGGTGGTGTTCTTGTTGTAGTTGCGGCTTTGCAGGTTGACGTTGGCCGAGAAGCGGGAGTAGGGATTGGCTTTGGGGTCCTGGTCGTGGGTCCAGGTGAACTTGAAGTCGTTGAAGGAATTGAAATTGGCCGAGTCGCCACGAATACCTTCAAAGGTCTGGCCGTAGCGCAGGTCGACGGCACCCTTGTATTTGTAGCGCACGTAGTAGTTGCTTTTGGCCTCGGCGGCCCAGGAGAGGTTGGTGTAGAGCTCGCCGAGGAGCGAGAGGTCGAGGTTGTCGCTCAGGGCGAAGTAGTAGCCGCCGTCCTTGAGGTAGTAGCCGCGGTAGTTCATCCAGCCGTAGGAGGGGATAAGGATACCGCTCTGGCGCTGTTTGGTGATGGGGAAGAAGGCGAAGGGGAGGGCCACGGGGGTGGGCACGTCCTCGACGGTGAGCCAGGCGGGGCCGGTGACTATCTTGTTGTTGGTGATGAGTTTCGACTTGGTGAAGTTGATGGCGAAGTGGGGGTGGGCATAGTTGCAGGTGGTGTAGCTGCCGCCGCTGAGATACATTACGCTGTCGTTAATCTTCTTCACCTTCTTTCCGTGCAGGAAGCCGTCGCCCTCCTGGGTGATGACGCCCTGGATGATGCCTTTCTGGGTGGTGTAGTTGAAGGTGATGCTGTCGGCGTGGTATTCGGCGTCGTCCTGCTTGAAGAAGGGGCGCCCCTCGGTGTTGCCGGCGGTGTCCGGTGTGCCGTGTGCCTGGAGGGTCTGGCGGTTGAAGTCAACCACGACGCGGTTGGCCTGGAGGAGCATGTTCTGGTAGTCGATGCTGCCATTGGTGTAGAGGTAGGCCTTGCGGCTGTCGAGGTCCATGGCGACCGAGTCGCGGGCCTTGTACTTGATTACCTCGTTGACAGCATTGGACGAAAGGGGCATGAGGGTGTCGATGTCGCTTTGTGCCATAGTGGCTACGGGAGCCAATAGCATCACTATCAGCAGGGAAAGGAGTGTCGGTATATGTCTCAGTCGACGGGTCAAGTTATTTTAGTTTCGCTAATTAAAAAATATTTCGTACTTTTGCAGTCTCAATTAGTATTGGTATGAAACGCATAATTGCAATATTTATTGTGTTATTGGTGACGGTAGGGCCTGTTTTTTCTCAAAAAAAGGAAAGCTACCGCGTCCGGACGGTGGTGATTGACCCTGGTCACGGCGGTGCCAAACCGGGTGCCCAAGGCAAACGCACTCAGGAGAAAACCATCACCTTGGCGGTGGCCAAGAAGTTCGGCAAGCTCATCGAAGACAACTACCCCGACGTGAAGGTTATCTACACTCGTACCACCGACGTAGATATCTCGCTGGCTGAGCGTGCCCACATCGCCAACCGCAACAAGGCCGACCTCTTCATCAGCATCCATGCCAATTCGCACCCCACCAGCACGCCGACCGGCGTGGAGACCTTCGTGATGGGTCTTTCCGAAAGTCGCGCCAACTTGGAGGTGGCAAAAAAGGAGAATGCCGACATACTGCTTGAGGCTGATTACAAGAACAACGCCGACTACAGCGGCTTTGACCCCAACGCACCTGAGACCTATGTCATGTTGACGATGTTCCAGAACGCTTTTATCGACAAGAGCCTCAACCTGGCACAGGCCATACAGACACAGTACAGGCAGAGCATCAAGACCGTGAACCGCGGCGTGAAGCAGGCTGAGTTGTATGTGCTGTACAAGACCACTTGCCCATCGGTACTTACAGAAATAGGCTTCATCAGCAATCCTGCCGAAGAAGCCTATATGATTAGCGATGAAGGTCAGGCCACGATAGCGGTGTGTCTCTTCAACGCCTTTATGACCTACAAGTCGACCGAGGAGGGAACCGACCGTATTGCCAACCCCGTCATCAATATCAAGGGTTGGAAACAGGCCGGAACGGTCGAGGAAAAGAAGCCGGAGCCCCCAGTGGTGGTGCAGGAGAAGGTGGCCGAGCCACAGCCTGTGGCGAAGGAGGAGCCCAAGGAAGTGCCGCCGACAGAGCCCGTCGTGGAGGAGAAACCTGCTGCTCCGAAGCCTGCCATGACAGAGAAGCCTGCCGAGCCCCAACCCGTCGAGGTGAAACCTGTTGTAGAGGCCCCGAAGGAGGCTCCTGTGGCGAAGCCCACCCCCGCGGTCGAACTGCCTGCCGTCAAGGAACCCGCCGCCCCAACAGAGCAACCTAAAGCTGAACAGCCCAGAGCCGAACAACCCAAGTCCGAGCCCAAGAAAGAGCAGCCCAAGCAACAGGCGACCGTCCCGTCGGGGGTGCGCTACCGCGTGCAGTTCTGCACCGCCACGCGCGACATGAAGGCTGGCGACCCCGACCTGCAGGGCATCAAGGACTTCCATGTCTCGCGGTCTGGCAAGTTCTATATGTACACCGCCGGCGACTATACCAGTCTTGCCGAAGCCCGTCAGCGTTGCAATACCATCAAGGAGAGCACCCGCTTCAAAGACGCCTTCGTGGTGGCCATATACAAAGGAGAGCGCATTACCCTTGAGCGTGCTGCACAGATTGAAAAGAATAACAAGAAAGTCAAATAATGCCCGAGGCATAATCCGTAATAACACCGTACGGAAGTGCGGTGACAGAAGAAATGATAGAAGTCAAAGATATATCCAAACTCTATGGTGAACAGCGGGCGCTGGACCACGTGAGCCTCACAGTGCATCCAGGTGAGATAGTAGGCCTGTTGGGTCCCAACGGAGCCGGCAAGTCGACCCTGATGAAGATACTCACCTGCTTCATCCCGCCCACCGAAGGCGAAGCCTGCGTGTGCGGACACAGCATCTACGACGACACGCTTGCCGTGCGCCGCTGCATAGGCTACCTGCCCGAGCACAATCCACTTTACCTCGACATGTATGTGCGCGAATACCTCCGCTTTGCCGCCGGCATGGGCGGCGTGAAGCAGGCCAATAGCCGGGCCGACGAGATGATTGAACTCACCGGTCTCGCACCCGAGGCCAACAAGCGCATCGGACAGCTCTCCAAGGGCTACCGCCAGCGTGTGGGCCTGGCCCAGGCCCTCATCCACGACCCGCAGGTGCTCATCCTCGACGAACCCACCACTGGCCTCGACCCCAACCAGCTGGAGTTCATCCGTTCCCTCATCCGCAACGTGGGCAAAGACAAAACCGTGTTGCTCTCCACCCACATCATGCAGGAGGTGGAGGCCATGTGCAGTCGAGCCGTCATCATCAGTAGCGGCCGCATTGTGGCCGATGAGAGCATGACGGGACTCAACGCCAAGAAACTTACCGAACAGTTCCATAAATTAACCCTCTCATGACCAGAAAAGAGCTGATATCCCTTATCCGCGAGCGTCGTTCGTTCCTCTGCGTCGGCCTCGACACCGACCCCGCCAAGATGCCCGAACACCTGCGTGCCGAGCGCGACGGTGTCTTCCGTTTCAACCGCGCCATCATCGACGCCACCATCGACCACTGTGTGGCCTACAAGCCCAATCTGGCTTTCTACGAAGCCCTCGGCCTCGAGGGTCTGCGCCAGCTGAAGCTCACCATGGACTATATCCACCAGCTGAAGAAGCCAGTATTCACCATCGCCGACGCCAAACGTGGCGACATAGGCAACACCAGCGAACGCTATGCCCGCGCCTTCCTTGACCCGCAGGGCGACTTCAACTTCGACGCCATCACCGTGGCCCCCTATATGGGTGCCGACTCGGTGCAGCCCTTCACCGTCTATGAAGGTAAGTGGGTCATCCTGCTGGCCCTCACCTCCAACAAGGGAGCCTTCGACTTCCAACTGACCGAAGACCGCGAAGGTACGCCGCTCTATCAGCGCGTTCTCGAGACCTCCAGACAGTGGGGCAGCGAGGACAACATGATGTATGTCGTCGGTGCCACCAAGGCCGACATGCTCTCCGACGTGCGCCGTATCGTCCCCGGCAGCTTTCTGCTGGTGCCCGGCGTGGGCGCCCAGGGTGGCAGCCTCGAGGAGGTGTGCCGCTATGGGCTGAACAGCGACTGTGGCCTGCTGGTCAACTCGTCCCGCGGCATCATCTATGCCTCCTCCGGCACCGACTTCGCCGAAGCCGCCGCCCGCGAGGCACAGAAGCTGCAGCAACAGATGGCCGTTTGCCTCTAATCCATGCAATCAAACAATAAACAATAAAAACAATATCAATCATGTACACTAAGTTTCAACAACACTTGCAGAAAGAGCTGGCCGACATCGAAGCCGCCGGTCTCTACAAAAACGAACGCATCATCGAGAGCCCCCAGGGTGCCGAGATTATGGTGAAAGGCAAGAAGTGCCTCAACTTCTGCGCCAACAACTACCTGGGCTTGGCCGACAACCCCGAGCTCATCAAGGCCGCCAAGGCCGGCATGGACGCCCGTGGCTTCGGCATGGCCTCCGTCCGCTTCATCTGCGGCTGCCAGGACCTCCACAAGCAGCTTGAGCGCAAAATTGCCGAGTTCTTCGGCACCGAGGACACCATCCTCTACGCCGCCTGCTTCGACGCCAACGGCGGTGTCTTCGAGCCTCTGCTCACCGAAGAGGACGCCATCATCAGCGACGCCCTCAACCACGCCTCCATCATCGACGGCGTCCGCCTCTGCAAAGCCCAGCGCTACCGCTACGCCAACGCCGACATGGCCGACCTCGAGGAGCAGCTCAAAGCCGCCCAGAAGAACCGCTTCCGCATCATCGTCACCGACGGCGTCTTCTCGATGGACGGCAATGTCTGCCCGCTCGACAAAATCTACGAGCTCGCCAACAAGTACGATGCCATGGTGATGGTCGACGAAAGCCACTCCGCCGGCGTCGTCGGCAAGACTGGCCGCGGTGTCACCGAGCGCTACAACCTGCGCGGCAAGATTGAAATCCTCACCGGCACATTAGGAAAAGCCTTCGGCGGCGCCATGGGCGGTTTCACCACCGGCAAGAAGGAAATCATCGACATGCTCCGTCAGCGTAGCCGCCCCTACCTCTTCAGCAACAGCATGGCCCCCGGCCTCGTGGCCGCCGGCATCCGCATGTTCGAACTGATGAGCGAGACCAACGCCCTGCAGGACAAACTGCACGAGAACACCGACTACTTCCTGCGCCGCATGAAGGAGGAAGGCTTCGACTGCAAGCCCAGCGAGAGTGCCATCTGTGCCGTTATGATTTATGATGCCGCCAAGAGCCAGCAGTACGCTGCCAAGATGCAGGAAGAAGGCATCTTCGTCACTGGCTTCTACTATCCTGTTGTGCCGAAAGGCCAGGCCCGCATCCGCGTGCAAATCAGCGCCGCCCACGAGCACGAACACCTCGACAAGTGCATTGAGGCCTTCAAGAAAGTCCGCAAGGAAATCGAAGGCTAAGAACACCCACTGATGCCGCGTAGTGGCGGCAGATACCAGCCGGGGGCGTCAGCCCCCGGTTTCTTTTTTCCCCAAGCTTCGGCGCTACACTCATGGTAACGCTCTGCATACCTATCTACTCAATATGTCAAAGAACACTTTCTTCGGTCGTCGGCCCTTGGCCATCGACCACGGACAAAAATAAGGCCTTTTTGCCGAAATCGTCAAAATCGACCCACAAAAGCCCTCATTTTTCCCACAAAAGTACCTAACTTTCCCACTCTCTGTCCCAATCGGGAATTGCCGTTTTAATCAAAAATCGGAACAGAAACATTCTATAAAGATGCAACTATTTCCCGACGCGGCAAAAAATATTTCACCCGTCTCGGCTTTTTTGCGTATCTTTGCAAAATGAAAACAGCATTCAATATGAAGAAAATCCACACCTTTTTGATGGCGGCCGCGTGCCTGGTGGCAGTAGGCTGCAAACAGCAGAACAACGGGAAACCGACCGACATGAGCTATCGTCCGCTGGGAGCCACGGGGCTCGAAGTCAGCGAAATCAGTATCGGCTGCGGTGGCTTCGAGAAGCTCGACAGCGCTGCATCGCTCGAACTGATGACCATGGCGCTCGACAGCGGCATGAACTACATCGACATCTACGACGCCAACCCCAAGACCCGCTCCAACATCGGCTACGCCCTCCAGGGCCGCCGCGACGAGATGATTATCCAAGGCCATATCGGCACCGTCTACAAGGATGGGCAGCACACCCGCACGCGCGACGTGGAGGAGTGCCGCGCCGGCTTCGAGGACCTCCTCGCCCGTCTGCACACCGACCACATCGAGGTGGGCATGATTCACATCACCGACAGCCACCGCGAGTGGGAGGAAATACAGGACTCGCCCTTCCTTGAATATGTCTTCCAACTGAAGAAAGAAGGTAAAATCAAGCACATAGGCCTCAGCAGCCACAACGCCGAGGTAGCCCTGCGGGCCGCCAAGAGCGGCTGGGTGGAGGTCATCATGTTCAGCCTCAACCCCGCTTTCGACCAGCTGCGCGGCGGCGCCATCCCCTGGGAGAAAGGCGCCATGGAGAACCTCCAGGGCGGCATCGACCCCGTGCGCGTCGAGTTCTACGACTACTGCGCCACCCACCACATCGGCGTCACCGTGATGAAGACCTTCGGCGGTGGCGGCCGCCTGCTCGACGAGCAGACCTCGCCCCTCGGCCGCGCCTACACCCCCGAGCAGTGCATCGCCTACTGCCTCGCCAAGCCCTGCATCTCCACCTGCATCCTCGGCATCGACAACCTCGACGAGCTCAAGCGCGACCTGCATTGGATGCATGCCACAGACCAGGAGAAAGACTGGATGGACGGGGAGCGTAAAACAGCGGACGTGGACATGAAAGCCGATGCCGGCTGCACCTACTGCAACCACTGCTCGCCCTGCACCCAGGGCATCCCCATCGCACGCGTCAACGAACTGCTTGACAAGGCGGAGCTCGGCGGTCTCACCGACGAACTGCAGGCGCAGTACAACCAGCTGGACCACAAAGCCTCGGAGTGCACCCACTGTGGCGCCTGCCTCAGCCGCTGCCCCTTCGGCGTCGATATCCCCGCCCGCATGGACGCCGCCAAGGCCCTCTTCGAGAAATAGCCGCCCTCCCGCCCCCGCCTTCAGGTGACCGTCGACGACATCGGCGAAATCTCCGAGTCCATCGGCCGCATCCGCCACCCTCGAGCTAGTCGTGAATCTCAGGGCAAAGGTGTGAAATAGATATGGAATGAATAATATTTTAGGTCTTGCAATTCATTAAGAATAAGATAATGGCAAAGAAAGAACAGATAGAAGAGCCGCTGGAAAAACGGCTGTGGAAGGCTGCTGACAAGCTGCGCAAGAACATCGACGCGGCCGAATACAAGCACGTGGTGCTGGGTCTGATATTCCTACGCTATATATCGGTGTCGTTTGAGCGGCTCTATGCCGAGTTGGTGAAGCAGCAGGCCGAGGGTGCCGACCCCGAGGACCGCGAGGAATACCTGGCCGAGAACGTGTTCTATGTGCCGGAGAGTGCCCGCTGGGCCTACCTTGTGGCCAATGCCAAGAATCCGCAGATTGGCAAACTGATAGACGAGGCTATGGATGCCATCGAGCGTGAGAACCGTTCGCTGAAAGGTGTGCTGCCAAAGGTGTTTTCGCGTCCCAACCTTGACCCCACGTCGCTGGGCGAACTGATAGACCTGATAGGCAACTCCACACTTGAGAATACCAGCACGCGTAGTGCCGACCTGCTGGGTCACGTATTCGAGTATTTCCTCGGCGAGTTTGCCTTGGCCGAAGGCAAGAAGGGTGGCCAGTTCTACACGCCGCGCAGCGTCGTGGAACTGCTGGTGACGATGTTGGAGCCCTACCACGGACGTGTGCTTGACCCCTGCTGTGGCTCGGGCGGTATGTTCGTGCAGAGCGATAAGTTCGTGCGCGAGCATCAAGGCCGCGTCGAGGACATCTCCATCTATGGACAGGAGAGCAACCAGACCACTTGGCGACTCTGCAAGATGAACCTCGCCATCCGAGGTATCGACGCTTCGCAGGTAAAGTGGAACACCGAAGGCTCGTTCCTCAACGATGCCCATAAGGACGTGAAGGCCGACTTCGTCATCGCCAATCCGCCCTTCAACGACAGCGACTGGAGCGGTGACCAGTTGCGCGGTGATGCCCGTTGGCAGTACGGTGTGCCGCCCGTAGGTAATGCCAACTTTGCCTGGATACAACACTTCGTTTACCACCTCGCCCCCTCGGGACAGGCGGGCTTCGTGCTGGCCAAAGGGTCTCTGACATCGAAAACTGGCGGCGAAGGTGAGATTCGCAAGGCCCTTATCGACAAAGGACTCATCGCCTGCATCGTCAATCTGCCTGCCAAGCTGTTCCTTAACACGCAGATTCCCGCCTGTCTGTGGTTTGTCAGCCGCAACAGGACAAAGCGGGCTGGCGAGATTCTTTTCATCGACGCCCGTAATATGGGCCACCTCATCAACCGCCGCACCCGCGAGCTGACCGAGGAGGACATCCGCCAGATTGCCGACACCTACCATCGTTGGCGCGATGAGTCGGCCGACTATGCCGATGTGCCTGGCTTCTGCGCCTCGGTGCCCGTCAGCCGTGTGGCAGAGTTGGACTATGTGCTCACTCCCGGCCGCTACGTCGGCCTACCCGAAGAGGAAGACGACTTCAACTTCGCCGAGCGCTTCACCGCCCTCCGTGCCGAATTCGAAGAGCAACTGAAAGAGGAAGACCGACTGAACAAAGTGATATTGGAGAATTTGAATAGAATAAATATTGATTGAGCAATATGGATTATGGAAGAAAACAATAAATTCGACAAAAAGTCCCTGAAAAAAGTTACAGGCAGAACTGCCGATTTTGAAGAACTGTCGAAAGACTGTGTCGCTTTTGCAAATAGTCATGGCGGATACTTGGCAATTGGTATTGAAGATGGAGAGGACAAACCTGCTCCTGGCCAAGTAATTCCAGATGGATTGCCTGAAAAGATTATAAAACGTATTAATGAGCTTACAATAAATGTTGCATTAAGACCAGAAGTAATAGTTTCAGATAATGGTGGGCAGTATATGAAGTTGCATGTTCTTCCATCGCAAGTGTCTATTGCAAGTACAACAAAAGGAGTTTATTATATTAGAGATCACGATTCAAGTAGACCTCTTTTACCAGATGAACTAAGTCGATTGATTTCCGATAAGCCTGCATATAGTTGGGAAACTAAGGTATCTCTAAAAATACAGTGGCAGAAGGCAGATATTTCAAAATTAAACAAGTTTGTGTTGGATATCAGGTCTTCCGATAGAGTATCACAATTTGTAAAAGAAAAAACAGATGAGGAGCTCCTTTCTTATTACCAAATGATTGACGAAAATGGATATCTGACAAATTTGGGAGTGTTGTGGATAGGGAAACAAGAACAAAGAGCACGTTTGTTGTATTCACCCATTGTACAATACATTAAATATGATACAGAAGAGCACAAGGTAGACAAGAAAGTTTGGAGCGATTATAGTTTAAATCCTCGGGAATTATTGATAACCTTGTGGGAAAGCATTCCGGACTGGAGGGAATATAATGAGGTTTCAGAAGGCCTTTGGCGCAAGGAAATGCCAGTTTACGACGAAAAGGTTGTGAGGGAGTTGTTGTGTAATGCCATCGTTCATAGGCCATACACTACACGAGGAGATATTTTCATAAAACTCTATCCTGACAGAATGACTGTTACTAACCCTGGGGTGCTGCCAATCGGGGTGACCGTGAATAATATTCTTCAGAAAACGGAAAAAAGAAATATTCATCTCGCAAATGTTTTTTATGATTTGCACTTGATGGAGGCTGAAGGTTCTGGTTATGACTTGATTTATGAAACCTTGTTGACTTCAGGCAAGTGTAAGCCAATAGTTTATGAGGGAGAAGACTATGTTGAAGTCACGGTTTATAAGAAAATTGTTTCCAAAGAATCATCCAGAATATGTGATTTTGTATCGTCAAATTACAGAATTAGTCAAAAAGCATATATTTCATTGGGAATCATTTTGCAAAAGAAATCAGTAACAGCTAATGAACTATCAAAAGAACTTCAACTCACAGATGGTAGTCGGCTCCGCCCATATGTTGAATCATTGATTTCAAATAACATTATTTTACAAAAAGGATCTGGCCGAGGAACTAAATATGAGATAAATCCTGAGTTTGTTTCCACCACTAAAATGCAATTCCCAACAACATTAAAGACCATAGAACCATACCGCCTTAAAGCATTGATACTTGAAGATCTAAAATATCATTCTAATAGTCTGCTATCTGAAATGGCTTCAAGGTTACCAGATGTAGATTATTTGGAATTAGAAAAAATGGTTAGAACTATGGCTAAAGATGGTGAAATAACACCTCTTGGTGGTCGAAAATATAGAAGGTATAAACTGAATGAAGATTCTTTTCTTGAAAAAAGTGGTAGAAAATGAGGTGTTTGAGGTGTAATTATTGAAAAGAAAAAACGTAATGTATTATATATCATAATGTTGCTTTCTTATATGATAAGGAAAAAGAAGATAGATATAAAGAAAAAAGTGATTGTCCTATGAGGGAATGGAATAAATACACGTTGAGTGATGATGTTTTTGGAATAAGAAACAATCGGTTGTAAAAGAAAATTTTACAATTAAAAAAACCAGTTATTAAGCATTATTTTATAACTGAAAATAAGGAATAGAAACAATATGAGTATAGAAACAGCAAATCTGATAGTGGCTTGTGCATCGTTTGTGGTGATGGTGGTGACACTTGTCATTGCTTGTGTGACGTTACGCTTTATGGTCAAGAATAGCAAGGGCTACTTGCGTGAAAATCATGTGAGAAAGAAAGGCGGTATTATGCCTTGGATAATCTATGCAAAACAAGTCCTTTCTCTCCGAAGGCTGGGCTAGTGAAAGACAAGCATTTTGACGAGCGAGACAAATTGGTGCAAGAAATAGAGGACATTAAATAGAAAATGTAATATGAGCGAATGGAAAGAATATAGATTTTCGGATTTTGTTGACATAAATCCTACAGTAAAGATTCCGAAGAGGATCCCCGTGTCTTTTATTGAAATGAAAGATTTGGATTCTTCAACAAAGTTCTGTACATACTCTCAACATAAAGAGCTGGGCGGGGGGAGCCGTTTTATAAATGGAGACACATTGTTTGCAAGGATAACCCCTTGTTTGGAAAATGGGAAAATATGTCAGGTAAGAGGGCTGAAAGATGGGTATGGATTTGGATCAACAGAGTTCCATGTATTTAGAGGAAAAGAAGGGGTGTCGGATTCGAACTTTGTGTATTATTTATCAAGGAGCGATGAAGTAAGGTCACATGCTGAGCATAATTTAGAAGGTAGTTCTGGCCGTCAAAGAGTAGCAAAAGAAGCATTCGATAATCTTTTTCTATTGCTTCCTCCGTTGGAGGAGCAGAAGAGGATAGCGGGGATATTGAGTTTGTTGGATGACAAGATAGATTTGTTGAATCGGGAGAACACGACCCTCGAAGCCCTCGCCGAAACCCTCTTCCGCCACTACTTCATCGACAACCCTAATCCCGAATGGAAAGAAGGCAAATTGGGAGATGAATTTGATTTTACAATGGGACAATCTCCAAGTGGCGACAGCTTTAATGAAAACGGAATAGGAATTCCAATGTATCAAGGAAATGCTGATTTCGGATTCCGTTTCCCCACAAGACGTGTTTATACCACAGCACCGACACGATTTGCAGAGGTCAATGATACGCTGATTAGCGTTCGGGCACCCGTGGGAGCACAAAATATGGCTACAGAGAGATGCTGTATCGGCCGAGGCGTAGCTGCATTTAGATACAAACACGAAAAAGATTACTATTCATATACTTATTATAAAATTAAATCGTTGTTGGAGGAGATCAAGTCATTCAATGACAATGGAACAGTTTTCGGCTCAATAAGCAAATCGGATTTTGAGAATATTGATGTTGTTATTCCAGATAATAGAACAATTAAATTATTCCAGGAACATACAAGGTCGATTGACGAAAAAATCAGCAACAATCAATGTCAAATACAAGCCCTCACCGCCCAGCGCGACACATTACTGCCACGGCTGATGAATGGTGAAGTGAAAGTAACTGAATAATAAAATGAAAGAATAAGCGTTGTTGAAAAAAAGATATGAATATGGATGTTTTTTCAAGTAGAATAGGTGTCGCCACAGAGTCAGTTCCTATTGTGACGCGATATGATGTGCCGGTGGAATTACGAGATTATCTATTATTAATGGTTGAACCGTATATTTCATCCCTAAAGACCATTAGAGCCATAGTTTGTTCTGCAACAAAAACAGCACCAGATAGAAGCAATTGGGGCGAGAATGATTTTATGCGAGATGAGATTATTGGAGTATTAGAGAACTGCCAATGGTACTATGTATATGATGTGATAGAGCTTGTGTATACAAGTCTTCGAGATAGTATTTCCAAAGCAGGATTTGAGAAAGACGTGAATGACTATTTTGTGCAGAAAGGCATTGGTTGGAAAATGACGAACGGAGTGATTGAATATAGAGGAGATGATGCTTTTGAAGAAAAGATGGCAGAATCTGCAATCATATTGTCTGAGGCTGGGCTTGATACAAGTGCAAATGAACTTAAAGAGGCATTAAAAGACCTTTCCAAAAAACCAGAACCGGAAATAACAGGTGCAATTCAGCATTCTGTGGCAGCATTGGAGTGTGTTGCAAGAGAAGTGACAGGAACAAAAAGCACATTGGGCCAGTTAATAAAGGATCATCCGGAAATAGTACCGCGACCAACGGATGAAATAGTGTCTAAGATTTTCGGCTATGCATCAGAATGGGGTAGACATTTACGCGAGGGACGCAATCCTAACTTTGAGGAAGCCGAATTGATTGTACACTTGTCTGCATCGTTTTGTTCATATTTGAGTAAAAAGCATTTTCCTACATCAAAAACAGATGAAATTGAAGATTTCCCGTTTTAATTATCAAACACGGAATCACCGAACCATCGCCGAAGGATCATATAACCCACGTAGATTGATCGAAGAAGGGAAACAATAAAAATAAGAAGAATTATGGCACTGCCGATAAACATAGAAGACCTGCTGAACAGGAGAAAAATTGAATCCAACCGTATCGAGTTCAAGAAGGGTTGGAACCCGACGGATATTTACCGTAGTATCGGGGCTTTCGCCAATGACTTTGACAATCTTGGCGGAGGATATATACTTGTCGGGGTTGAGGAGGCGAATGGTATTGCCAAACGACCTGTGATGGGTATTAATCCCGAGGCCGTGGATGGCATAATGAAGCAGATGGTCGGTTTCAACAATTTGATAGAACCTTACTATATGCCGCGCACCTCTGTTGAGGAGATTGACGGCAAGACAATCCTTGTGATATGGGTCCCTGCTGGCGTGAACCGTCCATATGCAGTTCCCAGTGACGTGTTGGCCAAGGTGAAGAAGCCTGTATATTGCGTCAGAGACGGTTCGAGTAGCATCGTCGCCAAAGGCGAGGTGTTGGACGAGTTGCGGGATATGGCCAACCGTGTGCCTTTCGACGAGAGGGCCAATCCAAACATTAAACTGACAGACATCTCTATGGCATTGCTGCGTGATTATCTGGCCAAGGTGGACAGCAGATTGGAGAAAGTGCTTTTCACGCAGCCGCTGGAGCAAACATTGGAACAAATGGACTTGATGGACGGTCCGTCGGAAAACAGAATGGTCAAGAATGTGGCTGCGATGATGTTCTGCGAGCATCCCGAAAAGATATTCCGCTATACGCAGGTGGACATCGTCATCTTTCCCGAAGGACGTATCAACGACCCCAATAACTTCAGCGAGACTACAATTTACGGCAGTGTGCCCCAGATGATACAGGGCGCATTGACCTACTTGAAAAACAACATCATCAGGGAAAATGTGAAGAAACAGAAAAACGTGCCTGAAAGCATACGGTTCTTCAACTATCCCATTCAAGCATTGGAAGAGGCGATAGTCAACGCACTGTATCATCGTGATTACCAGCAGTACGAGCCTGTGGAAATCTCGGTGGAGCCCGAAGGAATACATATACTGAGTATTCCCGGCCCCGACAGGTCGATAGTGCAGGCCGTGATAGAGAAGGGTGATCGAATGATTTCGCGACGTTACCGCAACCGCAGGCTGGGCGATTTCCTGAAAGAACTGGACCTGACCGAAGGCCGCTCAACAGGCATTCCTACCATTCAGGAGGAGTTGAAGAAGAATGGTTCGCCGAGAGCTACGGTTGAGACCAACAGTGAGCGAAGCTTCATCAATGTGTTTATTCCCGTACATAAAGGCTGTGGGAAACGTGTTGTTTTGAATGCACCTGTAAATGGCACTGCAAATGTTAATGATACTGCAAATGATACTGTAAATGATACTGCAAATGATACTGTAAAAACAGCTCCTACCCAAGAGGATATTATTGATTTGGTGAGAAAGAATCCTTCATTGACATACGATGAAATGGCATTGCAATTGGGGGTTGGAAGAGCCACTGTTGCACGAAATATAGCTATACTTAAAGGCTGGGGAATACTGATGCGTGTTGGCGAGGATAAGAATGGATACTGGAAAATAAACATATAACGACTATGACCAAGCTGAAGGAAGCGGATATTGAGCAAATGGCCATCGACATCCTGCAGGGCAGGGGGTACGATTACCTCTACGGGCCGGATATTGCGCCTGACGGCAAGAGTCCGATACGGAAGTCGTTGGGTGAGGTGGTGCTGCGGGAGAAGCTGGAGGCTGCGGTGCGGAGGCTTAATCCGTCGCTGCCATACAGCGTGCAGGATGAGGCCGTCAAGACGGTGCTGCGCCTTGGCTCCACCGACCTGCTGGCCGACAACGAGGCTTTCCACGAGCTGCTGACGCAGGGTGTGACGGTGTCGGTCTATGAGCAGGGTGAGGAGCGCGGCAAGAAGGTTTGGCTGGTGGACTTCGACGATCCGCACAACAACGACTTCATGGTGGTCAACCAGTTCACCGTGGCGGAGAACGGCCACACACTGCGTCCCGACGTGGTGTTGTTCGTCAACGGCCTGCCACTGGTGGTGATGGAGCTGAAGAATGCCGCCGACGAGGAGGCCACCATCACCGCCGCCTACAACCAGATAGAGACCTACAAGGCTCAGATACCGTCGCTGTTCATCTACAACGAGTTGATAGTTATCTCCGACGGCTTGGAAGCCCGCGCGGGCTCGCTGTCGGCAGGATTGAGCCGCTACTCGGCCTGGAAGAGCGAGGACGGCGAGACCGTTGCCTCGCATCTGGTGGGCGAGCTGGAGGTGCTGCTACGCGGCATGCTGAACAAAGAGACGCTGCTTGACTTGGTGCGCTCGTTCACCGTCTTCGAGAAAGACAAGCACGAGGACAAAGCCACCGGACAGCTGGCCATCACCACGGTGAAGAAGGTGGCGGCCTATCATCAATACTATGCCGTCAACAAGGCCGTGGAGTCCACGATGAGGGCCACGGGAATCAACAACATACTGCCTAGAATGGGCGAATCGCCTAAAAACTTCGGATTCAGGACCGTCAAAGAGCAGCAGACCGGCGACCACCGTGCCGGCGTGGTGTGGCACACGCAGGGCAGCGGCAAGTCGCTCTCGATGGTGTTCTATACAGGCAAGATTGTGCAGCGGCTGCAGAACCCCACCGTGGTGGTCATCACCGACCGCAACGACCTCGACGACCAACTATATGAGACCTTCGTGGCCTCCAAGCAACTATTGCGCCAGACGCCCGTGCAGGCTGACAGTCGCGAACACCTGAAACAATTGTTACAGGTGCAGTCGGGTGGGGTGGTCTTCACCACCATACAGAAATTCCAGCCCGATGAGGGCAACACCTACGACAGGTTGACCGACCGTAACAATGTGGTGGTGATAGCCGACGAGGCGCACCGCACGCAGTACGGCTTCGCTGCCAAGACCAAGGAGGTACGCAATGAGGCCGACGAGGTGGTGGGCTCGGAAATCAAATACGGTTTCGCCAAATACCTGCGCGACGCGCTGCCCAACGCCACCTACATCGGCTTCACTGGCACCCCCATCGAGCTGACCGACAAGAACACCCCTGCCGTCTTCGGCAACTATATTGACGTCTACGACATCGCGCAGGCGGTGGAGGATGGCGCCACGGTGCGCATATATTATGAGAGTCGTCTGGCCAAGGTTGAGCTGAGCGCTGAGGGTCGCAAGCTGGTGGAAGACCTCGATAAAGAATTGCAGGTGGGCGAGTTGGACGATGTGCAACAGGCCAAAGCCAAGTGGACACAGCTGGAGGCCTTGATAGGCAGTCCCAACCGTGTGCGGAACATAGCCCGCGACATCGTGGAACATTTCGAGGCCCGCCAGCAGGTGTTCGAGGGCAAGGCCATGATTGTGGCCATGAGCCGCCGTATTGCCGTGGAGCTCTACGACGAGATAGTGAAGCTTCGTCCCGAGTGGCACAACGACGACCTGCGGAAAGGCGCCCTGAAAGTGGTGATGACCACCGCTGCCAGCGACGGTCCCGCTATCGCCAAGCACCACACCACCAAGGCGGAGCGCCGCATGTTGGCCGACCGCATGAAAGACCCCGACGACGATCTGCGGCTGGTCATCGTGCGCGATATGTGGCTCACCGGCTTCGACGTGCCCTGTCTGCACACCCTCTATATAGACAAGCCCATGCGTGGGCACAACCTGATGCAGGCCATTGCCCGTGTGAACCGCGTCTACAAAGACAAGCCCGGCGGCTTGGTGGTGGACTACCTCGGCATCGCTTCCGACCTGCGCGAGGCGCTGTCGTTCTATTCCGACTCCGGCGGCAAGGGCGACCCCACCCAGCAGCAAGAGCAGGCCGTGGCCCTGATGCAGGAGAAACTGGAGGTGGTGCAGCAGATGCTCCACGGACTTGACTACAAGCAGTATTTCGTTGCCGCCACCGCCGGCAAGCTGTCGTGGATTTTGATAGCGGAAGATTTCATTCTCGGACTTGATGACGGCAAAAAACGTTTTGTAAACGAGGTGACTGCTCTCGGCAAGGCCTTTGCCCTCTCGGTGCCAAATGAGGCGGCGATGGAAGTGAAAGACGAAGTGGCTTTTTTCCAGGCAGTGAAGGCTCGCCTCTGTAAGTTCGATACGAAGCCGAACAGCCACACCAACGAGGAGATTGAGACCACCATCCGGCAGGTGATAGATCAAGCTCTTGTATCGGAGCAGGTGATAGACCTCTTTGATGCCGCCGGCATCAAAAAACCCGACATATCCATACTTTCCGAAGAGTTTTTGCTGGGACTGAAGGATATGGAACACAAGAATATAGCTCTCGAAGTGCTGCGCAAGCTGCTCACCGACGAAATCAAAAGCCGAATGCGCACCAACCTCGTCGAAGGGCGCACGTTGATGGAGATGCTCGACGGCTCTATCACGCGCTACCACAACAAAATAATCTCCGCCGCCGAAGTGATAGACGAGCTTATCAAGCTGAGCAAACACATTGTGGAGAGCGACAATGCGGCGCAGGAAATGGGGCTGGAACCCTACGAATACGCCTTCTATACCGCCGTGGCCGACAACGAGAGTGCCCTCGAACTGATGGGCAAGGAGAAGCTGCGCGAGCTGGCCGTGGTGCTCACCGAGACCATCCGCCGGAACTCCTCTATCGACTGGACCCTCAAGACCACCGTGCGGGCCAAGATGAAGGTGGCCGTCAAGCGGCTGCTGCGCCGCTTCGGCTATCCGCCCGACATGGAGCAGCTGGCCACCGACACCGTGCTGAAACAGGCCGAACTGATAGCAAACGAACTCATAAGAAATAACAATTAATTAGCGCCGTATAGAAATTATTATGTATCTTTGTGGGCGTAAGAAAAAGCCCATATTCTACGCAATGCTCTATAATTCTGTTTGTTAATAGACAATAATAGAAATAGAAATAAAATCAATAACAATGAAAAAAATCCTTATCGTCGGTGCCGGCGGGCAGATTGGCTCGGAGCTGACACGTAATTTGAGAGACATCTATGGCGACAGCAATGTGGTGTGCAGCGACCTGCGTCCGCTGAAGGGCGACCCCTACGAGCGCGGCCCGGTGGAGCGCATCGACTCGACCCAGATTATGCAGATTGCCACTGCCGTGAAGCAGTACAACATCGACACCATCTACAACCTGGCGGCCATCCTGAGCGCCACGGCCGAGCTCAACCCCATGCTGGGCTGGAACGTGGGCATCGGCTCGCTGGTGAACTGCCTCGAGGTGGCCCGCCTCTTCGGCTGCGCCGTCTTCACCCCCAGCAGCATCGGCGCCTTCGGCCCCAGCACGCCGCACGACAACACGCCGCAGGACACCATCCAGCGCCCCAACACCATCTACGGCGTCACCAAGGTCACCGGCGAGCTGCTCTCCGACTACTACTTCACCCGCTTCGGCGTCGACACCCGCTCGGTGCGCTTCCCCGGCCTCATCAGCTACCAGACCCTCCCCGGCGGCGGCACCACCGACTACGCCGTCGAAATCTACTACGCCGCCGTCAAGGGCGAGCGCTTCGTCTGCCCCCTGAAGAAAGGCACCTACATGGATATGATGTACATGCCCGACGCACAGAAGGCCATGATTGACATCATGGAGGCCGACCCCACCAAGCTGGTGCACCGCAACTCGTTCAACGTCACCAGCATGAGCTTCGACCCCGAGATTATCTACGCCGCCATCAAGAAGCGCTACCCGCAGTTCGAGATGGTCTACGAGCCCGAGCCCATCAAGCAGGCCATCGCCGACAGCTGGCCCGACAAGATGGACGACAGCTGCGCCCGCCAGGAGTGGGGCTGGAACCCGCAGTACGACCTCGAGCGCATGACCGACGACATGATTCTCAACCTGAAGAAAAAGCTGCTGTAAAGTTATATCGCGTGCGATATAATTAGCACTTTTCAGCCCTCCGCCCGGGGCGCCTCGCCAGAGGCGCCCCGGGCCTTTTTTGCCCCATTGACAGGCCCCCTTGCGGTCATGTTGTAAACAATACACTGAAAACCAATATGCTAATATGATAATAAGCCGTCATATCTCCGTAACAACTCCGACACAACTCCGATACAACTCCGAGGATAGTCCGACTGCAGTCGGACCATCCTCGGAGTTGTATCGGAGTTGTATCGGAGTTGCACCGTAGGTGTCCCGGAATAGGTCGTGCGCGATGTAATTAGGAATCTCCGAGTGCGGTCGGGGTGGGGCTACTGAACGATAAGTTTCTTGTGGGTGGTGCCGTCGTGGGTGTGGATGGCGACGATGTAGGTCCCGCTGCGCAACCCGTCGAGGGGGATGGTGACGCGGTGGCCGTGGACGGGTTCGCTGTAGACCATCACGCCATGGATATCAACAATCTCGATGCGTCTCAGGTTGAAGAAAGAGGAGACGGTGGTATTGCCGTGTGCGGGGTTGGGCTGGAGGAAGGTTTGGGCGGCGAGGGGCGATGCCGGGTTTTGTGGTCCCTCCTCGATGGCGGTAGTGCCAGGGACGGTGTAGAAGTGGACGGGTTCTGTCCAGGGCGTCTCCTTTTTGCTGATTTCGCACACGGCCTTCATCGTGACACCGTAGCGTTGTCCGGGCACGAGATTGGTGATGGTGTACGAGGTGTTGCCTGTGACGTCGACGGTTTGCCATAGGTTGGGGCTCCCATAGCCGTATTTGAGATACACGCTGCTGTAGTTCGGGAAATTATCCCAAGTGACGATGGCGGTGGAGTCTGTGTTGGTGACCTGTACATTGCGTAGCGAATCGCACAGGTCGGGTGGCGGCAGGGTTGTGTCGACCTGGATGATGGGGTAAATCAGCAGCGGGCACAAATCATGGTCGACAGAGGAGTGCGCCCACCACCATTGGTCGGTAGGATATGCAGTCATAGTATTGGGCCGCCAAGTACTTCCGATACCTTTCTGGGTGAGATTGACGGGGTAGCAAGCATTGATGTAGAAAGCTATGTTATCGTTGTTGCAATCTGAGTAGCCACGGGTCACCGGGACCATGGGCATAGCGTAAATATCTGATGAGGCACGTGCAAGATTGCGGGTCGTGGTTCCAACATAGAACGAGTCGGTGACGTAGATGGGCTCGTCGAAGTAGTATTCAAAAATCGGGAGATATATTTCTTCAGTGTTGGTATTGCAGCAACTGTCATCCATACTGCTGCCACTGCCCCAGAATTGAACACCTTTGTGAGTCCACAGGTGTACCATCCGGTGTGGGTCACATGAGTTCCATTCGACACGCGCTTTCAGGACGAAGTCGGTGCTGTCGGCGTCGTAGATGAGATAGTATTCAGGCTCGCCACCGGTCACGCTGGCGGAAAGAAAATTAGGGATTGGCACATAGGTATCGGCGCGATATTTGATGCTGGACCCAGCCACGCCAATGATTTTCAACGGGGTCGGCGTGTAGAAATATTGCAGTATCCGGCAGGAGTCATGACCTGTGGGGGTTCCTAAGTAGTTTTTATCAATGCTAATTTTAAGGTTGTTTTCGTGATAGTATTCGAATTCCCACCATGAAAAATACCCGTTGTTGGGTTTCCATTCGATGGTGTCGCCCACACGGTGGTAATAGTAACTGCCATATTGCGCGCCCACGGGCGGTGCAAACAGTAGCAGCATCGTCAATACAGCAAGGGGAACGGCTCTTTTCATCATAATTGTTAATTGTTGTTATTCTGTGCAAATAATAGAGGCATCGATGTGTTCAATTTGGGGAGAATAGGGGATGTTGGTGCCGTTATCAAGCGAGCGGATGATAGCATTGGTTTCGGCGTCGATGTAAAACTTTGTCACCTGCCCGTACATGGTGATAGAGAGCAGTGATAAGGCTGTAAAAAATAATGTTTTGCGTATCATAATGATGACCTTTTGGTTTGGTTTTCCTGATGCAAAGATACAATTTATTTTTAATATGCAAAAAAATATTTTATCGTCGTTGTGCAAGAGAAATAACAACAGTGTGCACCGGTGGCGGGTCTGGAGGAAATCATAAAAAAAGTTAAATCCCGCCTTTGGTATGCCCCTGTTTCAATAATTCGGGTTACTATATTGGTAGCAATACGACTCCATGGCAGGCAACGGCACTTCACGCTACGACGACTTCGACGCGCTGGCGACGCGCCACCGGGGGCTCATCCGGAGCCTCTGCTGGTGGCATGCCGGTGGCGACGCGGAACGCGTGGCCGACCTGATGCAGGAGGTGCTGGCCCACCTGTGGCACTACCGCCACACGCTGCGGTCCGGCGCCACCCCGGCACAGGAGCGGGCGTGGGTGCGCGTGCGATGCCGCAGCGTGTTCGAGCACCTGCGCCGCCGGCCGCAGGTGGAGACCGTGCCGCTCGAGGCGGCACAGCAGGTGGCGGCCGACGACACCTCGGCCCGCGACACCATCGACCGCCTGGCGGCCGACCTGACGGTGGTGGAACACCGCGTGCTGGACCTGGTGCTCGACGGCTATACCGACGGCGAGATAGGGGAGGTGCTGCACATCGCCCCCGCCGAGGCCTCACGGCTGCACACGGCGATAATAGAAAAAATGAGACAGAAAGCCAATAACGGATAATGATTATGGAAACGGCGAATTTAACGAATTTAACGAATGGGCTGACGCGCCCAATGGCAGGCGAATTACTCGAATTGCTCCTGCGAAAGCTTCGAGTAATTAGCCCCCAATTGACCTGCGCAAGCTTAGAGCCATTCGCATAATTCGCCATTAAAAAGATAAGGAATATGGAAAATATAGATGTATTACAGTTGATGGAGCGCGAGCAGGCGCGGCGGCGTGCGGCCGATGCCGGACATGTGTGGCGGCTGTCGCGCCAGGTGGGCGGCGACGTGGGTGCCTGGTGCTCCACGCGGCGTGCGGCCCTGCGCGTGGCGGCCATGGTGGTGCTGCTGGCGTTGCCGGCGGGGTGGTACATGCTGTTGCCCCAGCGGGTGGACGACCGGCAGGTGCTCTGCAACCTCGAGGGCGACGAGGCGCTGGTGGTGAACCGGGCCTGCTCGGCCCTGGGCACCTGCTCGGCTCCTGCGGTGGCGCGCCTCTGGTCCGACGGGGGGGGTACTTTTCAATCCTCTAATGGCATGACGAGAAGCATAAGATGAAGAAACCTGCGTACATATACATCGGGGTGCTGGCCGTGCTGCTGCTGACGGCGACGGTGTGGCGTCTGCGTCCGGCCGAGCCGGAGGGCAGCGTGCTGTACGAGCGCTGCAAGGATGTGCCCGGTGTGCGTGCAGGTTTCATCAAGGACTATCCCTTGAACGACAGCCTGACGGTCCGCGTCACCATCGTGGAGGCCCTCACCGACGAGGGCTGGGAGTGGATGCTGGACGAGTTCGACTTCCGCCGTCTGACCGAGAAGTTTGAGGAGGAGCTGCGACGCCAGGGCAAGACGTTCGAGAATGCAGGACGGGAGGCTATGCATATCCTCGACTTCTGGTATTCGGCACCCGACCATCCCGAGGTGTGGGGCGACCGGCTGGACGACCCGGGAGCCGTCAGCAACGACATGTGTATTGCGTCGCCCTATTTCCACTGGGTGGCTGTCTTCCAAGCACGCACAACAGAAGCGAGGAAGGTTGTCTTCCATGACTACATGTGGGGGCAGGTCGATGCTGATGAGCCGTTGATGCTGCCGAACCAGGGGAAGAAACAATAAAAAGACAGTAGTTCGACTTGAGTTTAACTTGTTTTCAAGTCGAACTCAAGTTGAACTGGTATATAACATGTGTAGAAATGAGGGGATTACTCCTGTGGCGTATCACCCTCGCCGGCGGGGGGCTCCTTCTCGTCGGCCGTCAGGCGTCGCATGAGCATGTAGTAGACGGCTACGAAAAGCAGTGCAAACATGATGTCGCCGATGCCCACGAAGCCGCGTCCCAGGAAGAGCAGCGGCAACAGCAGGAGCAGCAGTCGAGACAGCGTGTAGCAGTGGAAGCCCGTCCAGCGCAGGCGCCACATCAGGGCGGCACCCAGCACCTCGAGCAGGTAGAGCAGGCCGGCGCCGAGGAAGTAGCCGCGCGGCGTGTCGAGCATCTGCTGCATCATCACGCCGAACTGTTCGGGCAGCAGGCCGGGATTGTCGGCATAGAGTTGTTGCATGGTGGGCAGCATGGCCGCCGTGACCAGGTAGCTGAAGGCACTGAGTCCGGCGAAGATATAGGTGATGACCAGCAGGAGGTGGAAAAGAGTCTTGTGTTGCATAAACTTAAACGTTAAACCGTAAACTGTAAACTATAACCTAATCTCCGTCCCCCACATGAGTTTCTCGCGGATGGCGGTGAAGAAGTTCTGGCTGCCGAGTCGCACGAGGCGGATGGTGAAGGGTGCGCGGCGGAGTGTCAGCTCGCTGCCGCCCGCGAGGGTGGTGCGGCTGGAGTCGCAGCCCAGGAAGCAGTCGTCGCCCACGCGCAGGTGCAGCTCGACGGTGTCGGGCACAATGACGGGGCGGAGGGTGAGCGTGTGGGCCGAGATGGGGGTGATGAGGAGACCGCGCGAGTCGGGCGTCAGGATGGGGCCGCCGCAGGAGAGCGAGTAGGCCGTGGAGCCGGTGGGGGTGGCCACGATGGCGCCGTCGCCGGCATAGGTGGCCACATAGCGGCCGTCGACATGGAGCTCGGTGCGCAGCAGCGAAGCCTCCTCGGTGCGGTGGACGAACACCTCGTTGAGGGCGTAGCGGGGAGTGGGGAGTGGGGAGTGGGTAGTGGGTAGTGGGTAGTGGGGAGTGGGGAGTGGGTGGTGTGTAGTTGGAGGAGGGTGCGCTCCTCGAGCGTAAACCGCCCCTCCAGGAGCTCTTCGACCATGGTGTAGAGGTTTTCCTTGCCCACGGTCGTCAGGAAGCCCAGGTGGCCGAAATTGATGCCCAGGACGGGCGGGAAGTCCCCGGGCCGGTCGGGCCGGACAAACTGCACCGTGCTGAGCAGGGTGCCGTCGCCACCGATGCTGAAGAGGAAGTCGCAGGGGGCGAGCGTGTCGCCGTCGTGGATGGTGACGGTGTCGATGCCTTTCCCGCACAGGGTGGCGGTCAGCTGGTCGAGGGCCGGCCGGTCGTTGTCGTCGATATGTCGGTAGTAGAGTGCTATTTTCATGTCAACCAAGTGATTTTAGTATTGTATTCGTCGCTTTCGTAGACGATGCCGTCGCTGTATTCGCGCCCTTCCACCTCGTCGAGGAAGCCCACCGTCTTGCCGGGGGTGAGGGTCTTGAGTCGCTGGCCGTAGGAGGAGAGGATGATGCGGTCGGGCTCGAGCAGTTCGATGGTGATGCCGCTGGTGTATTTCGGCAGGTTGAGTTCGCCGGGTTTGGCCTCGATGGTCCATTCCTCTTCCCCGTCGGGGAACTCGCCCGAGGGGCTGCAGTGGGTGTGGGTCCAGTGCACTTTCAGCATGACGGGAGCCGCGGGCTCCTTGCCGTCGAGGAAACGCCCCTGCTCCCAGCGGCCGCTCTGCACGATGTCTCCAAAGGTGTAGGTGCCTTCGCCATGGCAGAGGCCCTTGTGGAACAAGCCCTCGTAGCGGCGCCCGGAGTCGTCGTAGAAGACGCCCCTCCCTTCGGGGATGCCGTCCTGTTGCGTGCCCTCGTAGTGGTAGCCGTAGCCCCACTGGGTGTGGCCGTCGGGCCAAAGGAGGATGTCGTGGCCGAAGGGATTGCCGTAGGGGTCCAGCTCCACGTGGATGCGGCGTGCTCCGTGTTCGTCATGCTCCCAGGTGTTGTGGTCGTACTGCTCCTGCGGCGTGCCGTTTTTCCAGGTGTCGTATTTCTTCATGCCGTCGGCACAGCGGTGGTAGGTGAAGACGCCGTCCCAGGGGCGGAACTCTTTCAGGTCGTTCCAGCCCCAGTATTCCATCCAGTCGCCGTCGGGGTAGTAGAGCTCGCAGAAGAGGTCTGGCTCGTTGTCGTTGTTCTTGAACCAGTGCACCAGGCGCATGCCGTTGTACAGCGTCACCTCCAGCCGGTTGAAACCGTTGTTGCCGGGGGTGTAGGTGTAGTTGAAGTTGAGTTGGCTGAAGGAATGTACCAGAAAGCCCCGCTCGCGGTAGTTGCAGGTCTTCCGGTCTACCTCGATTTCGAGGCCCACGCGCTTGCCTTTGTACCACATGGCGATGCTGCGGGTGCCGTCGGCATGCAGGGTCTCGTAGACGCCGTACAGGGCGTCGTTCCCGTCAATCCAGCAGTGCTCAATCCGGTCGCCATTGGCGAAGGTGTAGGTGCCGTCGGCCATATAGGCGGGTCCGTTGATGTGGGCATAGCTGAGGTGGAAGGAGCCCTCGAATCGGTCGCCGTTGGGGTAGTCGATGCTGCCGTCGCCAATGGGGCCGTCCAGTTTCTGCTGGATGACGCTGCCTTGCTGCCATCCGCCGTGGTAAATCTTTCCGTCTTCGTTACGTTTGTGCATATCTCTTCGGTTATTTGTAATTGGTAAATCCCTCTTGGGGGGTGAATTGTTCTTTGGGGACGAGGCTGACGGTGTAGCGGGCCGAGGAACGGTCGGTGCTTCCGCTGGCGGTGGCGGGGAGGTCGGGCCCGACGGTGAGCTCGGTGCCGCGGTAGTTCTCGAGGTAGTGGAAGCGGAAGGTGAGCCGACGGTCCTCCACCTGCAGGCATTCCAGGTAGGTCTGCGGGTCGCGGCGACGCGACAGCTGCTCGCCGCGGTATTCGGTGGGATACAGCGTGTCGCCGGCCTTGAGGCCGTCCAATGCAATGTCGTAGTAGCTGCGGCTCTCGCTCTCCACGCCCCAGTCGTCGCGCTGGTGGTGCGAGTTGCGTTCAATCAACAGGATGTAGTCTTCGGTCTTCATGGTGGGTACTATCTGATGAGGGTTACGGTTCCGGCGTAGGTCTTGATGTCGTTGGTGTTGTAGCGGCAGCGCAGGAAGTAGGAGTAGGCTCCCTGCGGTGCCGAGTCGGGCGGCGTCCAGCCGGCGGCGGGGTCGGTGGTGGAGTAGACCAGCAGCCCCTTGCGGTTGTAGATGGTCAGCTCATAAAGGTCGCCTTTCAGGCCCTGTATCTTGGGCTGGAATGTCCCGTTGTCGTCGCTTCCGGCCACGATGACGTTGGGTATGGCGATGGCCGGCACGGGTGGGTTGGGCACCACCACACAGGCGGTGGACGAGTAGTGCGGGTTGAGGCCGCAGGCGTCGAGGACCTCCAGCTGGTAGCAGTGCAGCGAGTCGTAGGGGTTGATGCCCATGTCGCGGTAGGTGTAGGGCGAGGCCGTCGGATGGAAGGTCTCCACGCTGCGCCACGGGGTGCCGTCCACGCTGCGGTAGAGGGTGTATTCAAAGGCGGTGTCGACCAGGAAGGTGAGGTCGATGGCGGTGTGCAGGCTGTCGTATTCGATGTCGCTGATGGCCACTACCGACGCGCTATCCACGGTGCGGCGCTCCACCATCACGGTGTTCGACAGCGACCGGAACCCGTTGTTGCCGAAGGCAACCACCCTCAGCCATGCCCGCGTGACGGACTCCGGCATGCTGAAGGTGGTTTCGAGCGCCGTGCTGTCGCCGGTGGTGAATTGGTTGTAGAAGGTGCTGTCGAACGGCTCCAGCCGTGTTTGCAGGGTGTAGAACGGGCGGCCGTCGGGGATGCCCGGATAGGGGGTCCAGCGGGCGCTGACGGTGGTCTCGCACTCGGGCACGTCGGCTTCGAGCACGATGTTCCCGAAGGCCGGCGTCAGTTCGCTGACGTTGTAGACGCTGTCGAAGACATGCAGGCGGTAGGTGTGGCGCTCCAGCGGACTGTGGTCCACACAGACGTAGCTCGTGTCAAGCCGCCCGAAGACGGTGTCGTAGTCCAGACAGGGATTGCCGGTGCAGAGGTGGTAGCCCAGCGTGGCACTGTCGGCCGAGGGGCGCCAGCTTAGCACTATCTGCTGGGTTGCGCTGTCGACGGTGGCCCGCCAGTCGGTCACCGGAGCCACCGGTGCCTGGGCGTGGAGGGTGTGGACCGAGTAGAACGGACAATGGAAGGCAATGCTTGCGCAAACAAACACCACCGTCGTAATAATCTTTCCATTGTCCGCTTTCATCTTTCCTATGGGTGTTACAGTCTTTGTAGGTCAACCAGTTGCTTGTAGCGACCTCCGAGGGCCATCAGCTCGTCGTGGGAGCCTTCCTCCACGATGCGGCCGTTGTCGAGCACCAGGATGCAGTCGGCACGCGCCACCGTCGACAGGCGGTGGGCGATGACGATGGCGGTGTGGTCCTGGAGCACGTGGTCGAGAGTCAGCTGCAGCTGGCGTTCGTTCTCGGTGTCGAGGGCCGAGGTGGCCTCGTCGAGTATCAGCAACTCGGGTTCGCACAGCAGGGCGCGGGCGATGCTGATGCGTTGGCGTTGCCCTCCGCTGAGCATGCTGCCTCCCTCACCCAGGTTGGTCTGGTAGCCATGGGGCAGCGCCATGATAAAGTCGTGCGCCTGGGCGGCGCGGGCGGCGGCCTCGATGGCCTCCTGTGTCGCCTCGGGGCGCCCGAAGCGTATGTTCTCGGCCACGCTGTCGTTGAAAAGCAGCGTGTCCTGGGCCACCACGCCGATGCGGCTGCGCAGGTCTCCGAGGCTCAGTTCTTTGACCGGTACTCCGCCGAAGAGGATTTCCCCTTCGGTCACCTCGTAGTAGCGGCCGATGAGGTCGGCGATGGTCGACTTGCCGCTGCCCGAGGCTCCGACCAGCGCCACCGTGCTGCCCTGCGGCACACGGAAGCTCACGTCGTGCAGCACCTCCACCCCCTGGGTATAGCTGAAGGACACATGCCGCAGTTCTACTGCCGGACCTTCCATGTGGGCCCCTCTGGCTATGCGGGCCCCTCCGGGTTCCTCGGCTTCTTCGAGGAAGGCTGCCACGCGGTCGGCACAGGCCTTGCCTTTCTTTATCTGTGCGATGGCGGTGGTCAGCTCCTTGGCGGGCGGTATCATCAGCACGAAGAGCATCACGTAGCTGATGAAGAGGTCGGCCGTCAGGCCATGGTCACCACGCATGATGAGCAGCGAGCCGAAGAGCAGGATGCCCACCACGATGAGGTTGCCCAGAAAGTCGCTGATGGGCGAGGCGGCATAGATGCGTCGGAACATCGCCGTGCGCCGCCGCGTGTAATCGCGGTTATACTCGCGGAAACGGTTGTTGCTGAATTCGATGGCAGTATAGGCCTTGATGACTTTCATCCCCCCGATGGTCTCGTCGGTCAGCGACACAAGGTGCGAATTCATCTCCTGCACGGTCTGCGACTTGCGCTTCAGGCGACGCGAGAGGCTGGAGATGACGAAGGCCACCAAGGGAAGCATGCAGAGCACAAAGAGCGTCAGCTTCACGTTGAGGTAGAACAGCATGGCCAGATAGAGTACCATGCTGATGAAGGCTGTCAGCAGCATCTGCACCGACCCCAGTATGTTCTCGTCGTATTCCACCATGTCGCTCCCGAAGCGAGCCAGCACGTCGCCCTTGCGGTGGTGGTTGTAGTAGCCGATGGGCAGGTGCAGGGCCTTGTGGAAAAGGTCGTTGCGCAGGTCGCGCACCACGCGCGTACGGATGATGCCTATCTCCACAGCCGAGAAGTAGCCGAAGATGTTCTTCAGGCTGTAGAGCACGAAGATGATGGCCGAGAAAAGCAGTAGTGCGTTGAGCCGACCGAATCCTATCAGCCAGGTGTAGAGCCCGTCGAGCCAACGGGTTACAAGGTTGCCCCCTGTCACGGCGGCTCCCAGCGCCCCGTCACCGCTTTCGGTGCCGAAGAGTATCTTCAGAAAGTCGGCCACCGACAAGGCGGTGGCCATGGTGAAGACCACACTGAGCACGACCAACAGCACATATAATGCCACGCGGGCGCTATATGGCTTTGAGTAGCTGAGTGTTATGTTTTTCATTCGGTTTAACAGGCTCTTATTCAGTATTTAATACTACTCTGCTTCGTGTCTCCTTCGTGTTTGCTCCGAGTCGACACGGACAAACGACGGTGCGGTCCCGCCCCGGAGCCGGGGTCGGGTGGGGGCGGTCAGAGGGTGTACCCGATGTAGTTGTGCGGGGTGATGGTCTTGAGGCGTTGCTTGACCTCGGGAGCCACCTCAAGCGTGTCGACAAAGTCGCTGATGGTTTGTGCGGTGACCTTCTCGTTGGTGCGGGTCAGCTGTTTCAGGGCCTCGTAGGGGTTGGGATACCCGACGGAGCGGAGGATGGTCTGTATGGCTTCGGCCACCACGGCCCAGTTGTTGTCGAGGTCGCGCCGGAGGGCCTCTTCGTTGAGGAGCAGTTTGCCGAGCCCTTTCTCGAGCGAGGCCAGGGAGATGAGGGTGTGGGCGATGGGCACGCCGATGTTGCGGCTGACGGTCGAGTCGGTCAGGTCGCGTTGCATGCGGCTGACGGGCAACTTGTGGCTCAGGTGCTCGTAGATGGCGTTGGCCAGACCGAGGTTGCCCTCGGCGTTCTCGAAGTCTATGGGGTTCACTTTGTGGGGCATGGCGCTGCTGCCCACTTCGCCGGCTTTGATGCGCTGCTTGAAGTATTCCATCGAGACGTAGGTCCACACGTCGCGGCAGAGGTCGATGAGGATGACGTTGATGCGCTTGCAGGCGTCGAACCAGGCCGCCATCATGTCGTAGTTCTCGATTTGGGTGGTGAGTTGCTGCCGTTCTAGCCCCAGATGGTTGGCCACGAAGTCGTTGCCGAAGGCACGCCAGTCTATGTCGGGGAAGGCGGCCAGGTGTGCGTTGAAGTTGCCCGTGGCGCCGCCGAACTTGGCGGTGAAGGGCAGGCGCTCCAGCTCCTGCAGCTGGCGTTCCAGACGGTAGGCGAAGACCCCCCACTCCTTGCCCAGCGTGGTGGGTGAGGCAGGCTGGCCGTGGGTGTGGGCCAGCATGGGTATGTCGCGCCATTCTTCGGCTTTGGTTTTCAGCAGGCCCAGTATGTTGCGGTAGGCCGGCAGCAGCACCTCCCTGGCGCAGTCTTTCATGCTCAGCGGCACCGACGTGTTGTTGATGTCCTGCGAGGTGAGGCCGAAATGGATGAACTCTTTCAGGGCGGCGAGGCCCATGTCGTCAAACTTGCCTTTGAGGAAGTACTCCACAGCTTTCACGTCGTGGTTGGTGGTCTTCTCTATCTCTTTGATGGCCAGGGCGTCGTCGTCGGTGAAGTGGCGGTAGATGTCGCGCAGGGCCTCGGCCTTGTCGGTCACGACGGCCAGCTGGGGTCGCACCTCCTTGAGGCGCTCGCTAAGGGCGATGAAGTACTCCACTTCGACGCGCACGCGGTATTTTATCAGGGCCCCTTCGGAGTAGTAGGCTGCCAGGGCTTCGCATTTGCTACGGTAGCGCCCGTCGATGGGCGAGACGGCATTCAGACTATTCATCTCTGCTCAATTAACTTTATTGAATGTTAGGTTTTCGATGCCTACTAAAGTGCTGGTCGCGGTGTTCCCATTGACCTTGAACTCGAATTCGCCGAATTCCTCTTTGGCGCGGGCCAGCTCTTCTCCGGTCATCGGATACCAGTCATAGCCACTCGAGAGAGTAAGGGTTGCAGCGTCAAGGTTTCCGGCCATCCACGACCAACTTGTCATGTTGCCTTCATTGTCGTAGGCTACGTCGGTATAAGCCTGATTGGCTTCAGTGATATTGTATTTCACAACATCGTTGGACCAAGTGTATGTTCCCTTCATGTGCTGTCCCCAGGCAATGACATACAGGTCGAGGTCTTCCTCGCCGAAGATGGCGACAAAGGCTATGTCGTCCGGATTTTCGGCGAAACGGGGGGCTTCCCACCGGCCTTTGAGCGAGGTCTCATCATTTTTGGTGCACGATACGGTCAGCAATGCGCTGACGGCCACAAGGGCAAATAATAACTTTTTCATAGTTGTGTGGGTTTTAATTGGGTTAATATTTTTATAATGTGTTGTTCATGAATTCGTGTTTCTCAAGGAGTTTCTCTATCTTGCGGCTGTGCGAGAGCTCGCGCAGGGCCTGGCAGTAGAGGGTGTTGTGGGTGTCGGTGCCGATGAAGCTTACCCATCCCCGCTCGATGATGGCGTAGGCGCGCCGACGGGCCTCTTCGCCATAGAATCCGCCGAGGGAGAGCGCGTTGACCTGCAGGTAGACACCCTGATTGAGCAGCTGCTCGATGCGGGGACCGTCGATGTTCAGGTAGGGGTAGCGCTCGGGGTGGGCAAGGATGAGGTCGTAGCCTTTCATCTGCATGTCAAATATCATCTCGTCGGCTCCCGGCATCTGTTGGTGGAGCGACAACTCGACGAGGACATACTTGCCGGCGACCTGCAGGAAACGGGGGTTGTCGAGGCGGGCCTTGAAGCCGCTGTCGATGCGGTATTCTCCGGCGATGCCAGCCAGCTCGATGTCTATGCCGGCCTCGGCGGCGGCGTTACACAGCTCGCCATAGCGACGCACGATGTCGTCTTCGTTGTTGGGGAAGCGTGGATGCTGGAAGTGGGGGGTGATATACACCTTGCTGTATCCCACGGATTTCAGCGTGCGCAGGCATTCGAGGCTCTCTTCGGTGCATTTCGACCCGTCGTCGACGGCGGGAATGAGGTGGCAGTGCATGTCGGTGCCCAAGGTGGCGAAGATGGGCCGTGGTTCGTTGTTTCTCTTAAACAGGTGAAATGCCATGGTATGTGGGGTCTATATTCGTCTGATGTCGGCGCCGAGGCGGCGAAGACGGTCGTCAATGTGCTGGTATCCGCGGTCTATCTGCTCTATGTTGTCGATGCGGCTGGTGCCGTCGGCGCTGAGGGCAGCGATGAGGAGCGCCACACCGGCGCGGATGTCGGGCGAGGTCATGCGCACGCCGCGCAGCTTGTGCACGCGGTCAAGGCCGATGACGGTGGCGCGGTGGGGGTCGCAAAGGATTATCTGGGCACCCATGTCGATGAGCTTGTCGACGAAGAAGAGGCGGCTCTCGAACATCTTCTGGTGGATGAGCACGCTGCCTTTGGCCTGGGTGGCCACGACGAGGGCGATGCTGATGAGGTCGGGCGTGAACCCTGGCCACGGCGCATCGGCCACGGTCATAATGCTGCCGTCCATGAAGCGCTCTATCTCGTAGTGCTCCTGGGCGGGGATGTAGAGGTCGTCGCCCTTCTGCCACACCTCGATGCCGAGGCGGCGGAACACCTGCGGTATGAGTCCTAGATGCTGCACCTGCGCGTTGCGGATGGTGAGGTCGCTCTGGGTCATTGCGGCCATGCCGATGAAAGAACCCACCTCAATCATGTCGGGCAGCAGGCGGTGCTCGCAGCCGTGCAACTCACGCACGCCGCGGATGGTCAGCAGATTGCTGCCCACACCGCTGATGCGTGCTCCCATGCTGTTGAGCATCTTGCAGAGCTGGTAGACGTAAGGCTCGCAGGCGGCGTTCATAATGGTGGTGGTGCCGTGGGACAGCACGGCGGTCATCACGAGGTTGGCGGTGCCGGTGACCGACGCTTCGTCCAGAAGCATGTAGCACCCTTTGAGACGCTTGGCGTTGACCATATAGGCGCCGCGTTTGTATTCAACGGTGGCGCCGAGGCGTTCCATGCCGATAAAGTGGGTGTCGAGCCGTCGCCGCCCTATCTTGTCACCCCCGGGTTGGGGCACCACGGCCCGTCCGAAGCGCGACAGGAGGGGGCCGACAAGCATGATGCTGCCACGCAGGGTGCCGGCTTGTTCACGGTATTCGGCACTGCCCAGCACCTCGAGGTTCACCTGGTCGGCTTGGAATTCAAAGGTGCGTCCGCTCTCGGTAGTGGCGGTGACGTCCTGCCGCACGCTGACGCCCAGCAGTTTCAGCAGGTCAATGAGACGGTTGACATCGCGAATGTCAGGTATGTCGCTGATGCGTACCTTTTCCGAGGTGAGGAGTACGGCACACAGCACCTGCAGGGCTTCGTTCTTGGCCCCCTGCGGCACTATCTCGCCTTTCAGCCGTCGTCCTCCGTTGATTTCAAAGCTTGCCATAATGGGAGGTGTTGGTTATTGCTGGGCAGCGGTGTTGTTCTTCTTTTTCTTCTTCTTCTTTTTCTTGGTGCCGCCCTCGGACTTGTTGTTCTGCGAATTGTTGATGGATGCGAGTATTTCCTTGGTGTCGGTGTACTGGAATCCGGCAGGCAGTTGCAGCCGACCCTCGCTGAGAGTGGTCAGCTGTTCGGTGATGAGGCTGTCGTCGACGGTGTCGCGGTTCCACTGCAGATATTGTCGCTTCATGTTCTGTGCAATCTGGGCGGTGAGAGTGTCGCGCTCGTCGCCGGCGGGCATGTCGGCCACGGCACGTACCATGTCCTCCAGGGCACGGCCATAGTGGCGATAGCGTATGCCGCCTTCGTGCAACCTCAGGCGGTGGGGGCGGAAGTTCTCGGTCTCTTCACGGTTGATAGGGTAGGGGCAGTCGACGTCGAATTCATGGTTGGCCATAATCATCAGGTGGTCCCAGAGGATGTGGCGGTAGTCGGTACGCTCTTTGATTTTGGGATTGAGCTGCGCCATGACGTCGATGATGGTGTTGGCCATGCGGGTGCGATCCTCACGGGAAGCAAGCTGCTTGGCGTAGTCAATCATTTTCACCACGTTGCGTCCATAGTCGGCTATCTTCAGTTGTTCGCGTTGTGTGTTGTATTCCATCTAAAAGAGTAATCGGTTATAGTGAAAAGGGTCGTCGTAGAGCATCGGCGCCAGGGTGCCGTATTTGTCGCGGACGATATGGATGTGCATCTCCAGTATGCTGTTCTCTCCGAAGCGGTAGCCGAAACCGCCGCTGAAAGCGGTGGCCTGCAGGGGCAGGCTGCGGTCGAGCCACAGGGGCTGGGCGAAGCCTCCGACATGGGCCACGGCGCCCCACACCCAGAGGCGTTGGTTGATTCGGTAGCTAGCCTCGGCCCAGAGGGCGGTGGCCTGCGTGCCGGCTCGCAAGGGGGCCAGGCTACGGGCGTTGTTGCCCTGGAGCTTGTAGTCGGAGGGCATCAGGCTGCCGACGGCGGCAAACCCGGTGTTGACGGTGAGCCGCGAGGTGGGGTGGAACTCAAACGAGGGCGCCACCCAGCTGAGCGACTGCGTCTGCCCGAAGCCGCTGCTGACGCTGGCACCGGTCGACAGGCGCATGTGCCAGCCGGTGGTGTCGCCCACCTGCGCCCGAAGGACGGGACAGGCAATCAGCAGCAGGGTGAGGGTCAGAAGGCTGTGTTTCATCGGGTGTTTTTATTTAGTGGTGTCTTTTGGTCGTGGCAGGGGGCACGAGGGTAGGCACTTGGGTGTCGCTCTCTACACCAGCCCCCAGACCGCGGGTCCAGCTCAGGCCGTCGCCGGGTTTGTTTTCGTTCAGTGAGGAGAGCAACGTCTCGAGCGAGGCATGGTTCACGGTGGTGATGCCGTCCACATCGGTCTGTGTGGCGCCCAGCAGGTGGCAGTGGGTCAGGTTGCCGCTGTTGTTGCTGCCGTAGAAGTGCGGGGTGCCCTCATCGACTTCGTAGGCATAGCAGTTCTCGACAGTGGCGGCGTTGGACATGATGCGTCCCACCAGGGCACCATAGGTGCCGGTGGCGTCGCCTGTGCTCAGGGTGAAGTGCTTGAGGACCGCAAAGCAGTTGCGTATCGTGCCGGCAGTCTGCACGGCCACAATGCCGCCCGCGCTATGGGTCGCAGCCACTTGATAGAGGGTCATGAAGAGTGCAGGGTCGTTGCAGTAGCTGTTGCTCACCACGCCACCGTTCATGGTGGCCACGATGCCGCCTACCTCCTTGCCACACAGGGCATAGCTCTCGTTGTGGCAGTAGTTGACGATGCCGTTGTTGATGCACACGATGCCGCCCACGTTGCCATTGGAGCGCAGGATGGCGTTATGGCTCACGTAGCAGTTGTTCACCTGATGCAACGAGCCGGTGTTGTTCTGATAGACGATACCGCCCCAGTTGGCGCTGTTGAGGAAGTTGGAGTAGCTGATTTCGCAGTAGCAGTCGCTCACGATGCCGTTGTTCGTGTAGACGACGCCGCCGCGGTTGCCGGGTCCTTCGACCTCGGCGGGGGACGACAATGCGCATCCCTGCACAGTACCAGTGTTCTCCTTGCAGATGCCGGCAAAGTTGCAGTTGTTGGTCAGGGTGCGGATGGCAGCATAGTCGCTACCGGTGATGGTGCCGTTGTTGGTGATGCAGATGCCGGCATAGCAGCTTCCACCACCCACCTTGCCTCTGAAGTAGCGGGCGTCGCCTGTAAGCCCCTCGGGCGAGATGTTGCGGCAGTCCTCGATGCGGCCGTTGTTGGTGCCGCACAGGGGCGAGTAGTCGGTACCTGTGCCCAGACTGTTGAAGTCAAGGTCGCTGTTGGTCACGACGGCTAGCCCCTTCACCACGCCGTCGGCATTGATGCTTTGGAACACGGGCTTATAGCTCTGGTTGACGATGCCATGGGTCACGTGGGGGGCATTGCTGTAGTAGGTCATGTGGCCCTTGAAGTCGATAATGCCGTCGCGCCAGTTGGCGTCGGTCAGCACGAGGTCGGAGCGCATGATGCGGAACCACGTGTCGCGCGTCACCAACTGCCCGTTGATGCGCACCTCACCGCCCGCGTTGAAGCGGTCGCGCACATACTGCAGGTCGGCGATGGTATAGATTTTGAACGGACGCGTCGACGTGCCGTAGCCCACCAGCACGGGGTTGCCGCTACCTGTTCCGGGGTCGTCGGCAAACTCGGTGATGTTGATGGCGCGCATGTAGGTGATGCCGTTGCGGCGTGTCTGTACGGTGAAGTTCTTGGAGCACACCTTGTTGTCGGTCGTGTAGACCTTCATCTGCAGGTGGTAGACGGTGGTGGTGTCCATGCCGTGGAAGGCGGGCAGCACCACGTAGAAGCTCTTCAGCTCGTTCTCCCCGAACTCCAGGCTCCCTTCGTCGGCGTTCTCGCTGGTCGAGAGGGTGAGGGTGTAGCCGTCGCCGGTTCCACCCAGCGTGCTGGGTGCTTCGAGGTTGGTGTGGTCGAGGTGGGCGTTGAAGTTGTAGAGGTTCTTCACCGGGAAGCGGCCACAGAGGGGCCGTTTGCCTGTTCCGTCGCCGTCAGGGGCGCTCGCGAAGTCGAGCGATACCAGCTCTATCTTCGAGATGTTCATGCTGCTGCCCGTACCGTTGAGCAGCTGCAGGCGCACCAGGCCCGCCAGCGCATGGAAGTCAAGGCGGTAGGGGGTGGGGTTTGACTCGTTCCATTGGGGACCGTCATAGGTGGCTATCATCGGCAGCACCTGACGCGCATACGACGAGTCGTGACGGTAGTGCTGCACGGGCTCCAGATACACCTTGGCGGTGAAACCGTGGTTAGTCGTGCCGTTGTAGGTGATTTTATGTTTCTGGTAGTTGGCGGGGTGCACGCCCACAAACCACTGTGAACTGTGTCCATCCTCCTCTTCGAGGGTGGTGATGAAGACACCGTTGTAGTCGCTATAGTCGCCGCCGCCGCCGTTCACCAGCCAGCCAGTGTAGAGCGTGCCGGTAGTGTTGCCCTTCGACTCGTTGCTGATGATGTCGATCGAGTCGTTGTACTCCCAGTAGGTCCACTCTTCGTTGATTAGCTGCACCTTCGAGCCGTACTTGTCGGCGTTCTGCAACTGCTCCATGGTGGCGTTGATGGTGTATTGCCGTCTGACCTCGTCGTCTTTGCATCCGGACAGGGTCAGGGTCAGCACCGCCATAAGACCGAAACAAAGCCGTCTCATGACCGACTTTTGTCCGACAAAAAGCGTAAAACTGTCGGAGTTGTGTCGGAGTTGTGTCGGAGTTGTGTCGGACATGATGGGGCGGAATATGGATGTTTTTTTATTCATCTTGCGTAGTGTTTTTTTGTTCGTTTTGGTTAATCCCATTCGCCGGTCATAAACTGACCGCCTTCGTCGGTGTATTCCGTCACCTCCTCCGAGGCACGCATGGTGCTGCGGTCGGAGCCTTCGATGAGCACGTAGTCCCGGTTGTGGGTGGCATTCTCCAGGGCTATGCTGTGGGCGAAGCCCTTCTCTGCGCTGTAGAGGTACACCTCAAGCGTGGGTTTTATGTAGTGTCGTTTCATTTCTTGATGAGTTTTTGTATCGTGATATTGTCGGCAGTGTGCACCCGCAGGTAGTAGGCCCCGGCGGGGTAGTGGCTGACGTCGATGGTGATGTCGTTGTAGTTGCGGGCGTTGTAGCTCTCCAGACGGCGGCCGTGGTTGTCATAGAGTTCCACGTGGCTCATGGCGTCGGTGGCCTCGACGGTGACGCGCGAGGTCGTCGGGTTGGGATAGACGCGTATCTGGCTCTGCACGGTGGGTTCCACAATGTCGAGACGCCCGTTGATGGTCAGCTGCAGGGTGATGATGCTGTCGCATCCGGAGGCGTTCTGCAGCGTGTCGGTGAGCACGATGGTGGTCGAGTGGCTGCGTCCCACGGTGCGGTAGAGCATCAGCACGTCGGTCTCCGACAGCTCAAAGCCGTAGCCCGAGTAGCCGTAGCCCACATGCACGCTGTCCTCCACCTGCTCGCGGGTGGCGTGGTTCACCATCACCCGCAGGGTGAAGGTGCTGTCGACCATCATCACCGAGTCGACGACATGGCTGATGATTTCGTCGTCGAAGAGGTAGGTTACACCGTCCCACTCCACGCTGTCGCAGCCCGTGACGGTCAGCGAGTCGGCAACCGGTATCATGTCGGGCGTGCCGAACACGGGGTAGCCGTGGTTGGTGCCGGCCAGGTCGCTGCGCCAGCTGCGGAAGTTGCCGCCGTTCGTGCGTACCCATATATTGAGCACGCGCGTGAGGTTGTTGACGCCGTAGTCAGGCTGGTTGAGGGTCACCTGGTTGCCGGTGCCGCCGAAGGCCTCGTTATGGGCGGTGGCGGCGCTGCCGCGCGTCTGTCCCACGGCATGGCCCGCGGCCTTGTTCTCATAGTAGTTGTGCATGGCCTGGGTGCCGTCGTCGAGCACTGCGCCGATGCCGCCGTTGGTCGATTCACCGCTCATGTCGCCATAGACGTAGTTGTTCTCGATGACGCTGTTCTTGGCATAGCCCACCAGACCGCCTACGCGCTGGGTGTGGCCCTGGTCGATGGAGTGCACGTAGTTGTTCTTGATGTAGGTGCGGCCGTCGTTGTCACCGCTCTTGGCGCCGAAGCGGCTGCTGGGCGTGTAGGTGGTGGTGGCATCGGCATAGCCGGCCACACCGCCCTGGTAGACGGCGCTCATGCGGCTCAGGTTGCGCATGTAGTTGTTGTAGATTTTGCTGCCCGTGGCATAGCCCACCATGCCGCCGCTGTAGACTGCGTCGCCCACATACTTGGCCGAGGTGCCCGAGAGGTTGATGGTGGTGCGGTCGGCCTTGCCCACCATGCCGCCGCTCGTGTGGTGCGTGGTGAGGATGGTGGTGCTGGTCTCGGCGCCTTCGAGCGAGTCGATGACCGAGCAGTTGGTGATTTCGGTCTGCACGCTGTTGGCTGCCAAGGTACCTACATACTGTGCTCCGCGCATCAGAGCGGCTTCCAGTTTCACGCTCTGCACCAAGGCCGAGTCGAGGAAGGCAAACATACCCACGTCGTTGAGGTCGGGTTCGTCGACGATGAGGTGCTTGATGCTCACGTACTGGCCGTCAGCCAAGGGTACGGTGGCGGTGTCATTGTCGCCAGCCACTCCGATGAAGCCGCCGCGGAAGCGGTGCTGGATGGTGCCTACGGGGGTCCACTTGTGGGCTGCCATGTCGTAGCCACCGTCTTTCTGGTGCAGGTAGACGTTGTTGAAGAAGAACGAGCGTGCCTGCGTGCCGTTCAAGCCGTTGACCACGCTGATGAACCAGGCCAGACCGTTCTCGTCGTAGATGTGCACGTCGCCGTGGTAGGTGGTCACGTAGCCCTTGCCTGCTGGACGGCTGCCGTAAATGAAGCTGTTGTCATAGACGGCGTTGGCTACCTCGGGAGTGTTGACCACGTCAATCCAGTAGTCCTTGGGGCTGAAGTAGGCAATCACATCGGTGCTGGCCGCGGGCACCACGAAGGTGGTCGGCGTGCTGTAGTAGGGCGAGAAGTCCCACATGACGAACTCCTTGCCTGGCTTGTCTGCCGCTGCCAGGCGAATCACATCGCCCTCGCAGAACGAGAGTTCCTGCAGGCCGCGAGTGGGATTATCGGTGTCGTAGATTTCCTCATCCACTGCGGCGATGATGCGGCCGTAGGTGCTGTTGGGCGACACGTAGGGTGTAATCTTGATGGCGGCGTAGGTGCGCTTGCCTTTGGCATCGGTGCCGTTGTAGGGGTTCTTGGCGTTGGGGGTGACGTCGACATTGACAGCTGCGTTGTCGCTCCAGTTGGCAGCGGTGTAGGTGCCGTCGTAGTCGTAGTCAATCGGGGTGATGGAGCCGCCGCTGATGTCCTTGATTAGCTGCACCTCCACATCCTTGGTCAGGGTGCAGAATCCGGTGACATCCGTGGCACTGACCTTGTAGTGGTAAAGGCCAGTATTCTCATTGTAGGGGATAGTGACCGGCGAGGTGACCAGACTGTCGACCACGGACTCACGCAGCCCGTCGAAGTTCGAGCTCTTGATTTGGTTGTCGATGGCGAGGTTGGTCTGGCTGGTGGTGTGGGTGCGCACCTCGGCATTGCCGGCGGTCACATCATACCAGGTATAGGTGTAGGGGAAGAAACCACCCTGCAGGCGGTAGAGCAGCGTGTCGCCGCCGGTGGGGCAGCTGGCATCGGGCAGCACGTGGTAGTCCACTGCGCGGTCGCTATTGAAGTCGGCCGTGTAGGGGGTGCTTTCGATGTTCTTGACGAAGAGGCTGCTGCCGTCGCCCTGCTGGTAGTTGAAGGTGGCGCAGCGGTGCAGGTAGGCGCGCGTGCCGTTGACACCGTAGTTGTAGAAGATGTTGTAGCCGTCGTCCGCCGAGAAGTTCTTGTTGGTGTAGACGGCTTCGTTTAGCTGCAAGGCCGACGACTGGAAGACTACCTGGATGGTGTCGCGCTCCGTGGGGCCGGGTAACCACTTGCTGATGCCTACCTTCGTGCCGGCAGTGGGCTGCGACGAGAGGTAAATCAGGTCGGTCTTGTCATCCATCATGTTGTTGCCGGCCGACGCTTCGGTACGGGTCAGGTAGATGTTGGCCAGGCTGAAGTTGGCGTTGGTCAGCACGCCTTCGTTGTTGTAGAGGTTGCCCTCCTGGAAGGAGTAGTGCACATTCTGGTCGTCGGCAAGGCCCTTGATGTTGATGACATCGAGCGCGTAGTAGTCGCTGTTCTCGGTCTCCACCTGCAGGTTCTTGTTGGCCAGGATGGCGGTGCCCTGGCTGGTGGGCGACTGCAGCCACACCGAGCCTCCGTCCACATAGACGGCGCCGTTGAGCGGGTGCTCACGCGTGTCGCTATCCAGTTTCTTACTCAAGTTCTCCTTGATGTTCACGTTGTTGATCAGGTTCAAAGTGCTGCCGCCGGTGACGCTGATGGCACCACGCAGATAGGCCTCATTGCCCGCGTATTCGTTGTAGTTGTGCTCCACGGTGGTGCTGTTCTGCAGGGTGACGGTGCCGTTCTTGGCAGCGATGATGGGGCCTTTGGCTCTCAGTGTGTCGGCATATTTGTCGTAGACGCCGACGACATTTCCTCCTCCATCAATCTTGTAGTCGCTCAGCAGGTTGGGGTGGTTGGCTTTCCATAGGGTTTCAGTCATGCCGTCCCACTGGTCACCCACAATATTCGGCTTGGTCTTGGTGAGCATGCTGCCGTTGAAGGTGATGCAGCGGGCGGTGAAGCTGGCGTCGGTGCCGTCGACGGTAATCATGGTGCCTCGGTAGGCGCAGTCCTCGCCGGGGAAGGTGTGGTGATGGCCACTGTAGCGGATTACCTGCACCGGCATGTATTCCTCGCCCTTGATGAACACCTGGGTGTGGTCGCCGATGACCACCTCGTCGAGGATGGCAATGACGTCGCCCTCCTGATAGGGGCCGGTGAAGGCCTCCTGGAAGGTGTGCAGGTAGTCGTTGGGCTCCTTGCCGCAGGTTTTGGTGAGGTCGGTGGTGCGGGTATTGACACCATCGGTGCCGCTGGAGTGCGAGTGGAGGGTGATACCGTTGCGTGTAATCTCATTCAGGGCGGTGGCCAGGTAGATGGTGTCGCCGTGGGCGCGGGTCTTCACGTAGACGGTCAGGTCAAACTCGTTGGCATCTTCTGGCAGGTGGGCGCTCTCAGAGTTGTAGCTCACCAGGTGCATCACCACCTTGCCCACATAGCCTTTGCCTTCCGTCTTTGGGTAGATACGGCTACCGTCGAAGTTGAGTCTCACCACCACGGCGGCCTCACCACGGCCGTCGAGGGTGCCCAGCGGCTCGCCGTAGAGGGAACCGACATTTGTAATCGGTTTGGTGGCAATCGTGTGCGTGCCACCATCGTCGTAGTAGGCGTTCTCGTCATCTCCGGTGACGCGCTTCTTCTCGGTGGCGGTGTAGCCGGCCAGGGTGTAGAGGTTCTTCTTTTTGTCGAAGGTCATCTCCTGGGTGTACCAACCCACCGAGGTGGTGAGGGTGTTCGACACGTTGTCAGTCACATAAATCTCCATGCCGAAGCGGTTGGCGTCGTTGACATCGTCGCCGGTGATGACCGCTTCCTTGTCGGTCATGTAGAAGTTGGTGGGGTTGGAGGCTGTGCTGAGCCAGTTGCCATTGTTGTCGGTCGGAGCCCAGGTGATGCCCTTGAGGTACACCTCGCGCGTCTGCAGCGTGGCGGGAAGCACCACCTTGCGCTCGAAGATGTCGGTGCGACCTTCGTTGTACATGGCCAGCACCTCGTACTCCATGTCGGTGAATTCCTCCAGCACGGTGCTGAGGGTGATCTCCACCTCGATGGGTTTGTTCAGGTTGTTCCCGTTTTCGTCGTATTCGTCGAGCTGCAGCGTGACGGTGCCGAGGATGGTATGGCTGAAGCGGTTGTCGTAGAGCATGTAGAGGTCGAGTTCGGGCGACACGTTCTCGTTCTCGCCCACGATAGCGGTGGAGAAGTTCTGGACCACATTCACGTGGCTGTTGCCCGAGAGGGTGGTGCCGCCATACCAGGCAGAGTTGTCTACATAACCGGTAGGAGGTATCAGGTTGCCCTCGTTGTCCCGCGCAAAGTTGGCTCCCGACGCCATCATCAGGCCGAAGTAGGTGTTCGAGTTCTTATAGATGTAGTCGATACCTTGCAAGGCTATGCCCTCGGATCCTGTGGCCTGGGTCAAGGTCTTGATGGAGCCGTGGGCGGCATCCTCGACCTGCGAGGCATTGTGGGCTGCGCTGGTGTTGGGGGATGCGATGCCCCAGCTGTTGCTCAGGCTGTTGGTCTCGCCATCGGCCCAGGTGACGGGCAGGTAGCTCTCGTCCACCAGGCGCATCTCCTCGTTCTCGTCGGTCAGGTCGACGCCCTTGCTGCCGTTAATCACATAGTAGTGGCCGGGTTTGGTGGGCGGCAGGGTCAGCGTGCTGTGGGCAATGGCCAGGTTGTAGTCCGTGGCGGTGCCGTTGTCGCTACCCTCCAGGGTGATTTTCTTGTTGTCGGCCAAATCCTTATCGGGGTTGGAGTGGGCTTGCACGACAGCGAAGCGGCGACGCGTGCCGTTGCCGAGCGACCACACACGATACTGCGAGCTGTAGTTGTAGTAGGGATATTCCGCTCCGTCGAGTACCTCTGCTGCAGTAGGCGTACCCCACTCGAGTACGTAGCCGGTACCGCCGCTGATGACCTTCAGCGAGTCTTGGCAGACGGTGAGGAAACCGCCGTTGTCCGAGTTGGTGCTGCCGAACTTGGGCGCCGCCGTGACGACGGCGCTGCTGTTCTTCGGCGCCAGCAGGTAGGCGAAGCCATGAATCTCCGAATAGACGCCGTTGGGGGCGATAAAGTCGATGTTGATACCGTCGTTGACCACCAGTGCCGTGTAGGCGTTGCTTGACCTGTCGAGAATGCCGAGTTGGTTGCAGATGTAGGTGGGTTGCTCCACGTCGCAGAGTATATCCCTGTCGTCGCGGGCCAAGTCGGCGTTCTCTGCCATGTAGCGCGGGAAGTAGGGGTAAGCCGCCTGCTGCCAGTAGTTGACCTCGCCGATGTTGGTGATGGCATAGTCCACGTCGATGACGTTGTAGCCCACGGTGTGGAATGTGTCGATACGGTTGATGGTAATCTGGGTGCTCAGGTAGGCGCTGATGGCGTCGGTGGAGCCGGTGTAGCGGATGGCCGTGTTGTTCAGCCACAGGCCGTCGGCACGCTGTATGGCTTTCAGGTCGCGGGAGGGACGGCAATCGTCGCCCATCTCGCCGTAGTTGCGCATGTCGATACGGCTGTACACATCGCCACCGGCGGCCGAGGTGCCGGCGCCAATGACGGAACCGATGATGTACATGACGGGTTTCAGGTCGTCGCTGCCCGTGTTGTAGTTGTTGCCGTCGACGAAGATGCGCGTCTCGCCGCCGAAGACACCGGGCTGGCTGAAGTCGGCCAGACCCGAGCTGTTACCCCAGTTGGGGCCGGCATAAATCGACTGGTTGATGGTGAGGGGGGTGGTGCTGACCAGGGCAGCCATGGCGGGCACGTGGCCTCCCTCGGCGCCCGGCTTGAAGAGGGCGTAGGCATTGGCCTGCCCCTGCACGGTCTTGTCCCACAGTTCGCACTGGTCGATAGCGTCGAGTCCTACGTTGATGTAGGCCGAGCCACGGATGATGCCCTTGTAGCCGCCACCGTAGACCGAGTGGCCGATGGTGCCGGCCGTGAGGTTGATAATCGACGAGGGACGCTCGGTGGTGGTGGTTTCGTTGATGCACTCCTGACCGTAGCCGTCGCTCACATTGGCCGAGCCGCCGTAGAGCGAGGTACCCACGACACCGCCGTCCATGTTGAGCACCTTCAGTCCGTAGACCAGCGAGGTTCCGCCGATACGGCCCGAGGCGCCGGTGAAGATGTTGTTGTCGAACACGCCTCCGTGCACATTGACGATGATGTAGCTGTACTTCTCGGGGTCGGCATAGGCCGTGGCTGTGGTCATCGAGGTGTCGGCTATCTTCTTGCCGCTGCCGTCGAGCACGTAGGCACCTTCGGCATCTTTCTGGTAGCTGAAGGTGGTGCCCAACTTGCCGCCGCCGTAGAGGTTGCCCGTCAGACGGCAGTCGTTGACCTCGATGTCTATATATTCTGTATTGGGCACGGTGAGACCGGTGCCGTAGGTGTTGCTGCTGTAGATGGTGGAATAGGATCCGGCCTCGCTGCCGATACCGGCGATGGCGCCGTCTTCGTCGTCAGTGTCCTCGCCTGTGAGACCGCCAAAGCCGTCGCCGGCACCGTAGATGTTGCCATAGGTGCCGCTATTCACGGTGATGTTGCTGGCATAGACGTTGCCGGTGAAGTCGTTGCCGCCATAGACGTTGCGGGCGGTGTAGAGTTCGGAGGTCACTTCGGTCTCTCTGGCCTGAGTCACGCCGTTGAGCACCACATGGGTGGTACCCTTCACGTCGGAACCCCAGCAGCCGCCATAGATGGCGTTGAAAGGCTGTGTCCAGGTGGGGTAGGTGGTGATATAGGTGTTGTAGGCGTCGCCGCCGCGGCCGCCGCCATAGGCTGTGGCCGAGGAGAGGTTGGTGGCGCTCTTCAGATGCACGTGGGTGGCACCTTCGGCTGTGCTACCGCTGGTAAGACCGGTGGTATTCTCACCCGTGTTGCCGCGGCGCGGCTGGTCCAGGTGCTCCCAGTTGCCCTCGCCGCCGCCATAGATGGCACCCGTGATGTTCAGCGTGCGCTCAGTGCAGGCCTGGTTGTCAACCACCACCGTGGTGGCGCGCACGTCACCCATGCGGCCGCCGCCGTAGACGCTCTGCATAATCTCGCCGCCGAAGAGGTTCACTGTGGCGCTATCCACATAAGGCTCGCCGGTGGTGTGCATGGCGACAGGTGTGCCGGCAAAGGTCGGGTCGTCGTAGGCGAAGACGTTCTCGTCGGTGCGTGGGTCGATGGTCTGGTACTGGTAGTAGCCGTTCGAGCCGCCCCAGATGTGGTGCACCGTGCCGCCGCTCACGTCGACGCGCGTGTTGCCGCTCACCGTGCCGGCGATGTCGTTGCCGCCGTAGACATATTGGATGCCGGCAGCGTTGGTGCCGCGGATGTCCACATAGGCCATGTTTGTCACGTCGGCCATGCGGCAGCCGCCGAAGACGCTGCCCAGAATGGTGATATCCGGCGACTGTACCAGCACATAGGTGGAAATCTTCTGCACCGTGTTGTCACAGATGTCCTTCACTTCGTAGTCGTCGCCGCCCTTCATCGAGCCGGCGTTGCCGCCGCCATAGACGTCGGTCACCACGCCGCGCTTGAGGTTGATGGAAGGCACGCACTTGGTCATGTCGTCGCGGTTGTTGCCGCCGAAGATGGTTCCCACGTCGGCCACAGCGTCGAGGGTCTTCACGTTGAAGAGGATTTGCACGTTGTCGTCCACACCCACGCCGTTGCCGCCGCCGAAGACGGTGTCGATGTAGCCGCCGCTGGTGTGGATGTCGATGAAGGCCGATTTCTGGACGGGACGGTTGTCGACGGCGCCTTCCATGCAGACGGGCTCGAAGTCGCTGTACTCCGGACGGTCGGGCTTGTGGTAGTTATAGGCACCGTTGCCGCCGCCGTAGACGCATGCCAGGCGCGGTGTGCCCTCGATGAGCAGGTAGGACGAGAAGTTGGCGTTGTCGTCACCGTTCAGCTCGGTGATGCCGTCACTGGCCTTGAAGTTTGTTTCGTCAATGCCCGCAGCAGGGTTGGAGTATTTGCCGAAGTGGTTCACGCTGCCCATACAGTCGTTGCCCGAGAAGACAGAGCCGTAGACCTTGCTGTCGCCCTGAATTTTGAAGTAGCTCAGGCCATAGAGCGATGAGAGGTAGCCGCCACCGTAGATGTTGCCGTCGTGGTTGGCCAGTTCGTCGGCGCTGGCGGCAGTGGCGCGGTTGGTGGCCAGGTCGGCGGCCGAAATGGTTGCCTCGCCGTCCAGCAGGTTGGCGTTGCGGTGCCAGTAGGGGCTGCCCACCACGCCGCTGTTCATCAGGAAGTGGACGCTGCCGTTCTGGCTTCCGTCGGCCGGAATCAGAGTCTCCGGAGTCCCGTTGCGGTAGTATTTATAGTTAGTACCTTCTTTATATCCGATGTCGCACATCACGCCGCCACCATAGGCGGAGAAGAGAATGTTGCCACCGTTGATGTAGAGGTTCGAGTTATTCTGTGTCGGCGTGGGCAGACCTACATACTCGTGGTAGTAGTCGGCCGCCACATCGGCATAGCTGTACACGTCCTCCTCGAGATAGAGGCCCGTGTTGTTGTCGTGGCAGTGATAGTAGCCGTCGCTGCCGCCGTAGACATCCTGCAGCACCAGGGCGTTGCTGTCGATGATGACCCAGGTGCCTTCACCTGCCACCTTCGAGCCCACGTCGCCGCTGATGTCGCAGCCGCCCTGCACATAGCCGAACACACCGCCCGAGAGGCTGAGGCCCGACGAGTGGAGCACGTTGGCCATACGGCAGCCGCCGTAGATGTTCTCCACAAAGATGCTCGAGTGGTCAGGGGCGTTCACCATCGAACCGAAGGCGGTGGGCATGTTGTATATCCATCCGTTGCCGTCCAGCGAGCCGCTCACCGAGTCGCCGAAGTCAAGCACCTTGGTCCAGGTTCCGTCCACCACCGTTGCGAAATCATCGTCAGCGGCCGTTTTCAGGGGGTAGCCCTCTTTGTAGTAGCGCTTGTAGAAAGGACTGTCATAGGGCGTGGCGTTGAGCATGTCGCCCTGGTTGCCGCCGCCGTAGACATACTGCACGCCGCCCGAGCCCAGGTGGATATAGCTCAGGTTGTTCATGTCGGCCTTGTTGTTGCCGCCGAAGAAGACACGCACATTGTAGCGTCCTATCTCGGTGACCACGGCGCCGGGGTTGGTCTTCAACATCTTGTTGCGCCCAGCCTCCCATTCGTCTTTCTGGCTGGGATTGCTCGGGTCAAGGGTAGACCAGGTGTTGAGGTCCACATAGTTGGGGTCGCCGACCTGAGTGAAGGCCAGCGAGGGGTTGTCATAGATGAACTTGTCGCCGCGGCAGTCGATGGTGCCCACAGGTTGCACCACCGAGGCCTGGTTGCCACCCACGAAGCAGGTGTCAACCATGCCGCCCTTGATAGTCACCTGGGCATGTGCGCTCTGCACCATGTTGCCGCCGCCATAGAGGTGACGGATGCCGAAGTCGCGGCCGTAGCCGGTGAAGTAGGTGTTCTCCGTATTCAGCTTGTCGGTGAGCTTGGTGTTGTGGACGGTGGTGTACACATGCGCCTTCTGGGCGATGCTGCCGCCGTAGTTGTTGCCGCCGAACATGGCCATTATGCTGCCGCCGTACACGTCGAGGGTGATGGCCGTGGAGGCCGTACCCGTGCCGTCGATGCCGATGAAGGCATTCTCTGCCCCGCCGAAGACGGTGTCGAGGTGCAGCAGGTCGTTGTGCAAGGCTGCCGTAGCGGCATCGCCGGCCGTGGCCTCGTCCACTCCGATGTAGACGTGCGCACTCTTGATGTAGGGTATGGTGCCGCTGCCGCCCTGGCCCTTCTCGCCATATCTGAAGTCGCCGCTGCCGTCGTAGGGCGAGTAGCCGAAGCCGCTGGCGATGACGTTGGCCTCGTCAGTGGCGGCATTGCCGGTCAGGGTGTACCTCCAGGGGTAGACCTTGCCCGATTGGTCGCCGTTGCCGAAGCAGTACTTGCCTTCGGCTACGACGTCGGTGATGCTGGAGGCAGAGGCCCAGCTGTCGTCGTTGACGTTATATATCGAGCTGTAGCTGTAGTAGCCGCAGCCGCCGCCGTAGATGTAGGCGATGGGCATGTCGAAGACGGTCTGCAGGCTGCCCACATGGATGGTGGCGTGGCCCTGCACCCAGCCCGCGATGTCGTTGCCGCCATAGATGGCATAGATGCTGTCGGTGTTGTGGATGGTCACCGTCGGGTTGCCGCCGGTGATGTCGTTCGTCATGTCACCCCCGGCGTCATAGCCCACATTGGCCATTCGGCCGCCGCCGCATACGTAGCCCAGCACCACCGGCGCATTCTCCGGCTCGATGTCGTCACGTTTCGCCAAGGTGTTGTCCAAGGTGATGATTGCATCCACGGTGTCATACACATAGTATTCGTCGGAACCGTCCATGAAGCTGTATTTCACCACCGCGGTCATCGTGGCCGTGGGGCTCGTGGGAACCGAGTAGCACTCCACCGTGATGATGTCGCTTTCGGTGGTGGTGGTCACGGGTCGCGTGGTGGGTTCGGCCGAGCCCAACTGCATCTGCAGGAAGCGGCGCGCCTGGGCATTGATGGTGTAGGTCACCTCCTCGAAAGTGAGCTCCTTGTCAGTCGACGCAGGACGCACGTTGTCCGCGATGGGTTGCCCGTTCTTGTAGAAGACGGGAGCCGCGGTGGTGGCCACGCCGTTCGACCCGAAGGTCTCGGTGCTGCGGTTGCGATAGTTCAGGTTGATACCGCGGCGGTACGTCTCCTCGATATATTCTGTATAGGAAGGTGTCACAGGTACCGTCAGGTGGCCACCGGCACGCTCGATGTTCACTATGGCAGCCAGGCTCTCGCCGTATTTCAGCGTGCTCTTGGGGGTGCTGTTGCCCGTTTCGGTCATCGTGATGCCTTGCAGGCCCAGCGACGGGTTGGCCGCAGCCTGGTCTATCACTGTTCCGTGGTTCAGCTGCGTAAGCGGCAGGAAGAGGGCTCCGTTGCCGTAGGCATGCCAGGCACCGCTTTCCTTATATGCATAGTAGTAACTCTTGTTCAACTTCGCTGTCTCGGGATTGGAAGCATAGTTTTTGTACACCTCCGTCTCGGGGCGCTCGTAGCTGTCGGCCGACATCTTCCATTGGCCGGCACCCGGCACGCCGTTTGTCACTCCCACCGTGTCGAAGTACAACCAGTGGTTGGTCTCCTTGCGCACACCGTTGGTGTAGCTCACATTGGTGATGGCAGCACCGAAGTCCCAGTTGAACCACAGGCTGTTCTTCTCGTTCGGAGCGCCCACCTCGATGGTGTAGATTTCGAGGCCTCCCTTGGTACCTATCAGGTACGAACGGTAGCTCTTGTCGTCGGCGGGATTCACCCACTCCTGATAATAGTAGCCAGTGTAACCGGTGCGGCTCCAGGCGCAGTTGGGGCTGAAGCCCGAAGCGACCGGTTTGGCCAGCACCTTGGCCAGCGCCGGGTCGTGGTCCGACGTGTCGAGGGCCAGGTACACCTCGCCCTGCTCCGTGATGTGGGTAATCTCACTCGTCGGGTCGCCCGAGATGTAGCAGTTCACAGGGCTGCCCCATTCGTCGAAGATGGCCGAGTCTACAGCCACGGGTATCTTCTTGCCCGCAGGCCACAAATCGTCCGAGCCGCTCTCCGTTCCGTCGAACCACCACAGGCGGCCGTTGGTCAGGGTGAATTTGTCCTCACGCGTCTGGGCAGTCGCAGGGGTAGTGATGCCGCAGAAGGCGGCCAGCGTCAGTAGGGTGAGACCTGCGTGAGCGAGTTTCTGTGCGTATGTCTTCATTGCCTTAGTATTGTTTTCAATGACGGTCTTCTTCATGTCTTTATTCAGTTACGGTATAGGTGACCACACCCGAAGTCTTCTCCGGGCCTTTAAAGTCGGCTTTGTAGGCGATGGCTTTCACCACGGTTCCGGCAGCCAGGCCGGTCAGGGAAGCGCTGTATTCGCTCGACCCGGAGGTGGGCGTCGTGCCGTCGGTGGTGTAGTAGATGGTGGCGCCCTCGCGGCTGGTGAGGGTCACCGTGCTGCCGGTCTGGGTCGCCTTGGGTACGCTCAGCTTCACATTGCCGCCGATTTCCACGTCGGGGTTGCCTTTCACCATGGCTGCGTTGCCGCCGCCATACACATTGTGCCACACCTTGGTGTCGCTGCCCTGGATGACGACCGTCGGCGAGCCGTTCACGGGGCCGGCATTGCCGCCGCCGAACACATTGCCCGCCAGTGTGCGGCCCAGCTCATTCTTGCTGGTGCCGATGCGCACATGGTTGTTGGGCTGCTCGTCGATAGTGTTGCCCGCATGGTCCTTCACGCGGTAGGCACCAATCACCACCTTCGGGTTGGCGTCGACATGGGCGTCGACATTAGTTGCCGTGCCGGTGCCGTAGCCACCGCCGAAGACGGCGGTATCCACCGTGGCTTGGATGATGTTCACCACGGGGGTGAAGTTGGTTACCTTGCCGCTTGTCACGGGGCCGTAGGAGCCGGTGGGCTCGTAGGGGGCCTTGTAGCCGCCGCCGTACACATAGTGAAGCGACGTATCGTCGGGGCAGCTGTTCAGACCCCAGTCCACATTCACCTCGATGGTGCCCGTGATGTTGCCGCTCTCGTCGTTGCCGCCGAAGAGCTCGTCAATCGAACCGCCGTACACGTTCACGGTCACGTTGCCGTTGATGGGGGCCGACTTGGAGCCGCCGAAGGCACGCGTCAGGGTGCCGCCCTCGATGTTGAGAATTACATTGCCGGTGATGAGTGCCTCGTTGGCGCCACCGTAGACCACCTTGCTGCCCTTGAAGCCGCAGGGGATGGTGACCACCGTGCCGCCACCCGGGGCGCGGTTGCCGCCGCCGAAGGCTTCGTCGAGCAGCAGGTCGCAGCTGTTCACTGGCTCGAAGTTGACTCGAGCCGTCCCCTCCACCATACCGGTGGTGTTCGAGCCGCCGAAGACCTGCTCAACCAGGCCGCCCTCGATGGTGACGATAGCGTCACCCTTGATATTGGCCGCCAAGTAGTTGCCACTGCCGTCGGTGGTGTGTCCGTCACCACCGGCGAAGACCTGCTTGATGTGGCCGCCTTCGATGTAAACAGCGGTGCTGGCGGCTATGCTGCTGTTGCCGATGTCGGCCGCGCGGCCGCCGCCATATACATATTGTATGGTATTTTCCTCGCACTCGTGGACGGTGACTCCCGTGGTGTTGCTTGCCGAGGCGGGGACATAGTCGGCCTTGTTGCCGCCGCCGTACACCTCGCTCAACGCGAAGCGCGCCGTCGCCTTCAGTGCAGTAGCCTCCGCAGAGGAAAGTGCGTTGAGGTCGAGCGAGTCGAGCACGTTGACATCTGCAACACGTCCCTTCAGCGTGGCGGGGTAGACGTTGCCTGTGCTGATGCCGTCACCGGCCTCATGGGCGGTACTGTAGACATCAACGTGTACATCGCCTTGCGGGCTGCCGGCGATGTTGTTGCATCCGAACACGTTGCCCAGAACGGTGGCTCCCTTGCTGGCATCGCCGTACTGGCTGCTGTTGCCGATGTTCACCTGGACGGTGTTCAGCACGTCGGCGGCCTTCTGGTAGATGCGGGTGTCGGTGCCGTCGGTGTAGAGGGTCACGGTCTCGGAGCTGGCGCTGACACCGGCGTCGCCGTTGCCGCCGCCGAAGATGTTGCCCTTGAGGGCCGTGTTGGCGGCATAGTAGTAGCTGGAGGTGCTGCCGATGGTGCCGCTGAGCACGTTGACGGTGGTGGTCTTGCCGGCGGTGCCGATGGAGCCGAGGGCGGAGCCGCCGAAGACGTCGCCCCAGATGGCGAGGTCGGCCGGGCCGCCGCTCTCGGTGCCGATGTTGACCTCGGTGTTGCCGAGCACGCTGGCCATGAAGCCGCCGCCATAGATGTTGTTCTTGATGGTGCCGCCGGTGATGTTGACCTGCGTGTTGCCGCGCACGCGGCCTGCCGTGGCGCTGTACCAGTAGGGGTCGTCGCCGGCGCTCTTGCGACCACGGTCGGCGCCGCGGCCGGAGCCGAAGACGTTGCCGTTGATGGGGCCGCCGTTGTCGTAGCCGATGGTGCCGCCGCTGACGTTGACCACCGCGTTGCCGCTGACGTGGCCGTTGTCGCCGCTGCCGAAGACGCAGCCGTTGATGGTGGCGCCGGTTTCGATGTTGACCTCGGTCTGGTCGACGAAGGTGTAGTAGTTGAAGGCGTTGCCCGAGCCGTCCTGACCGGCGATACCGCGGCCGGCGCCGAAGACGCGGCCGTTGTTGGAGGCGTCGGTGCCGATGATGCCGCCGCGGACGGTGACGGTGCTCTTGCCCCAGCTGTCGATGCCGGGGGTGATGCCTGCCGCGCTGACCTCGGAGGCCGAGGCCGCATGCAGCACGGAGTCGGGCTTGTCGCCGGTGTCGTAGAAGACGTAGCGTCCCACCGAGGCCAGCGAGCCGCCGCCGAAGACGTTGTGGTAGATGGTGCCGCCGGTGACGAGCACGTTGGTGTTGCCGTAGACGGCGCCGGAGGTGCGGCTCACATGCGACGCCTCGGTGAAGTCGATACCACGGCCACCGCCGTAGACGTTGCCCGGGTAGATGGGCTCATCCATGCTGACCACGTTGTCGTAGCCGATGGTGCCGCCGTTGATGGTGACGTAGGTATTCTGCCACACGTGGCCGTTCTCGCCGCCGCCGAAGACGGAGCCATAGACGGTGCCATTATTAATGTTCACGTGCGTCTCGCGCACGTATGCCATATTTTTCACCAAGCCCTCGTTGGAGGAGAGGCCTCGGCTGCTGCCGAAGACGTTGCCGCCCCACTGGCCGCACTGCGTGCCCTCGAGGCTGCTGACGTCGGCATAAGGCATGCCGATGGTGCCGCCGCTGACCTTGACCGTGGTGATGCCGGCCGTCGGATGGCAGCTGGTCACCACATCGCCGGTGCGGTAGCCCTCGCCCACGCCGGCCATGTTGCCGCCGCCGTAGACGTTGCGCATCACGTGGCCGCCGGTGACATTGACCATCGTGTGGCCGAAGACGCGGCCTGCCGTGGGCGACATGTTATTGCCGACATTGGCGAGGTCCAGACCGCGGCCCGAGCCGTAGACCGAGCCGGCGGTGAGCACCATGCCGTTACTGGCGATGTTGTTGTTGATGTCGTCGCGGTCGGCCTCCGGGTATTTGCTCAGGTAGGCGGTGCGGGCGGCAGCATTGGCAAAGATGATGCGGTTGCCGATGGGGCCGCGCTTGATATTGACAGAGGTGAGGTTCAGCACGTGCCCGTTGTCGCCCGAGCCGTAGACCGAGCCGCAGATGCCCTGCCGCTTGCCGCCTACGATGGTGTCGTTGCTGGCGAAGTTGACGATGACCTTCGCGTTGTGGATATTGGTGCGTTCACTGAAGTCGTGGCTGACGGTCTTCACACTGTTGTCAGCCTTGGCCGTGAGCACGTAGTAGATGCTGTCGGGGTAGGGCGTTAGCTTGCTGGGGATGACGGCCAGGTAGAGGCTGTCTTCTGCCGGGTTGCTTATCTTCTTGAGGGTGCGGACACCATAGGAGGTGCTGCCGATAGTGACGCTCTCCGAGGTGGGGTTGGCCACGTCGGGCACGTAGGTGCAGGCCGAGTTGCAGAGGTGGAAGACGGTGTCGGTGTTGACGCCGGCACGGCCGCGGCCGCTGCCGAAGACGTTGCCGCCGAAGAGGCCGTCGCGTCCCACGCGGCCGCCCTTAATCTCGACCCAGGTGCGCCCTTTACTGGCCGTGGTGTCGTAAGAGGAGGTGTAGGTCGGCTCAGCCACCAGCGGACCCACCGAGGCCAGCGAGCCGCCGCCGTAGACGTTGTGCCACACGTGGCCACCCGTCATCTCGACATGGGTCGAGTTGCGTACCCAACCCGCCGTCGAACTCAGCGTATTGTTGTGGTCCAGGTCGATGCCGCGGCCGCCGCCGTAGAGGTTGCCTATGTAGGTGCGCTTCCAGTCGTATATCTTGCCGCGTCCGATTTCGCCGCTGTGCATCTGCACCAAGGTGGAGTCGAGCACGTGCCCGTTCTCGCCCGAGCCGAAGACGCAGCCCATAATCTTGGGACCGGTGGCACTGCCTTCGGTACCGATGATAACGCGTGTGATGTTGACGTAGGCCAGATGGTCGTAGCCCTCGCCCGCCGTACCGCGGCACGAGCCGAAGACACGCCCGTTGTTGCGGCCTTCGCCGCCCTGGCCGGTTTTCATCTCGTCGGTGTAGGAGCCTCCGTCCGAATAGATGGTGCCACGGGCCATGGAACCCACGGTGCCACCGGTGATTTCCACCCAGGCGCGGCCGCACTCGGAGGGATCCTTGCCGGCCTTGAGACCACTGACGTCACCTACCTTGAGCGCAAAGCCGTCGTGGGTGCCGGCTGCCGTCATGGTGTCGTAGTCGCCCACCGAGGCCATCGAGCCGCCGCCGAACACCGAGTGGCGCACCCAACCGCCCTCCATGAGGACGTGGGTGTTGCCGTAGACGCGGCCGGCGGTCTTGCTCAGCTTGTGTGCTCCCAGCGGGTCCACACCGCGGCCGCCGCCGTAGACGTTGCCACGGAACACCGTACGCGGCGCGTAGCCGTAGATGGTGGTCAGGGTGTCGGCCTCCTCAAGGGGATGACCCACAATGCCGCCGGTGAGATGCACGTAGGTCGAGTCGAGCACGTGTCCGTTGGCACCGCCGCCGAACACCGAGCCCATCACCGACGCACCGGGCTTGATATTGACGATGGTGCGGTCGACGAAGGCCAGATGGACAATCTGCCAGGTGAACTCGCCGGCGATACCACGGCCGCCGCCGAACACCGAGCCCTCGTTGTGGCCCGTCGTGCCGATGACACCGCCTTCGATGTCAACCTGCGTCAAGCCGGAGCTATGGTTTATCGTGTCAGAGTCGGTGTAGCTGCTCTTGAGGGGGCCCTTGTATGTCTTGTAGAGGAAGATGTCTTTTGCTTCGTCGGGGCTCTCGTTGTCGGCATAGGTGCCCACCGAGGCGATGGAGCCGCCGCCGAAGACATGGTGGTAGACGGTGCCGCCGCTGACCACCACATGGGTGTTGCCGTAGACTCGGCCGGCCGAGGAGCTGAAGCCCGAGGCCAGGTTGGCTCCGAAGTGGTCCACACCGCGCCCGCCGCCGTAGACGTTGCCACGGTAGACCGTCGGGCCCACGCCGCTCTCGTCCTCGGTGTCCTCGTAGTAGTTGGTCAGCGTGGTGCCGCTGCCGGTGCCGTCGTAGAACCCTTCCGTAGAGGTGTTGAAGTCGGCATTGTGCATCGGTATGCCGCCGATGGTGCCGCCCTTGATTTGGACCAGGGTGTTGTATTTCACGTGGCCGTTCTCGCCGCCGCCGAACACCGAACCGCACACCTGGGCCGAGCCGTCGACGGTGACATAGGTGAAGCTGGTGAAGGCCGCCTCGGCCTTCTCGATGGCGGGAACATCGCTCTCGGGGTCTGCCGACGAGAGACCGCGGCCCGAGCCGTAGACCATGCCGCAGTTGGAACCCAGATAGCGATAGTTGGCGTTGATGAGGTCGGCGGCCTTCTTGCCCGCGCCGAGGAAGTGCACGGCCCTGGCATCGGTGGCGTCGTCCTCAAGGTCCTTGCCGTTGTGTCCGATAAAGGCACTGCCATAAACCTTCACATGCGCCTCGCCGGTATTCTGTATATAGTAGTGCTTGATGTCGGTCGCGGAGATGGTGTCGAGGACATAGGTGCCCACCGAGGCCAGCGAGCCGCCGCCATAGACGGCGTGGCGCACCTGGCCGGCGCTGATGTCGACGTAGGTGTTGCCGTAGACGCGTCCCTCGGTGGCCGTGAAGTGGTGGTCCTCGGCATCAATACCGCGGCCGCCGCCGTACACGTTGCCCAGGTAGATATGGTGGTTCGGGGCACCTGTGGCATCGTTGATGGCGCGCTCGGTGTATATGAGCTTCTGTCCCACGGTGCCACCGTTCATGTGCACGCCGCTGTTCTCCAGCACATGGCCGTTCTCGCCGCCGCCGAAGACCGAGCCGACGACGAAGGCCGTGCCACTGATATCCACGCGGGCCGAGTCGACGAAGGCGTAGGCTGCATAGTTGGTGCCGGCCTTGCCCAGGCCGCCGCCGAAGACGTGGCCCTTATGGTTCACCGTGTGGCCATATTCGCGCGTGGCGCTGCCGCCGGTCACGGCGGCAGCATCGCCCACCTTGGTGTAGTCGGCCTCCTCCACTCCCACGGTGCCGCCGCTGACGGTGACCTGGGTGCGGCCGATATTGGCGGTGGCGAGGCCGGTGACGGCCTTGCCGTTGGCACTGTAGGTGTAATCGCCCACCGACGCCATCTTGCCGCCGCCGTAGATGTTGCCCTTCACCGTGCCGGCCGTCATGCTGACGGTGGTGTTGCCCTTCACCAGGGCCACCTTCTGGTCGTCGGCATTGGTGGTCTCCACTCCCTCGCCGGCGCCGAAGACGCTGCCGTAGACTTTGCTGTTGTCGTTCTTTATGGTCACGGTCGGGTTGCCCTCCACATCGGCCAAGGCACCGCCGCCGAAGACGTTGGTCAGGACTCGGGCGTGGTGCGACGCTGTGTTGTCGCCCACGGTCACCTGGGGATTGGCCGTCACGACGGCTCCGTTACCGTAACCGCCGCCGTAGACCGACTCGCTCACGGTGCCGTTGATGATATTCACCAGCGGGGCATCGATGCCGTCGCCCGTCGGGTCGTAGCTGGCCAGGTTGCCACCGCCGTACACGTTGTTGACCACCAGCGGGCAGGCCCTGCTGGAGTCGACATTGACGGTGATGACACCGTTGATGGCGCCGCCGGCATTGTTTCCGCCGAAGGCGTTGGTGATGGTGCCGCCGTAGAGGTTGAGCTCCACGGTGCCGCCGATGACGCCGCTTTGGTTGTTGCCGCCATAGACATCGCCGAAGGTGCCGCCCTCGATGTTGAGGACGACGTCGCCCGTGAGGTCGGCAGCACGCGAGCCGCCATAGACCGACGCGATGGTCCACGGGGTGGCCGGACCCGTGGGGCAGCTGATGGTCAGCGAGGCATCGGTGCCGGGAGCCATGTTGTTGCCGCCATAGACCTCCGTGATGTCGCGCTGCGCGCACTCGCCGTCGCCCAGCAGCTGCATGTCCTTGGTGCCGGTGATGGTGCCCTTCTCGTTGCTTCCGCCGAAGAGGTGTTCTATGATGCCGGCATGCACGGTGAGGGTGGCATTGCCGTAGATGTTGGCGCCCGGGTTGCCCTCGCCGGCACCGTTGCCGCCGCCGAACACCCATCCGAGGCGTCCGCCGTGAATTTCGGTGCTGACATGGGCCGTCGTGCCGCCGTTCACGCCCACGTTGGCCGCGTTGCCGCCGCCATAGAGGTTGGCGATGGTGTTGTCGCAGGTGTGCACAATCACGCTGGCCGTCTGGGTAGCCGTGGGGGTGTAATGGGCCTGGTTGCCGCCGCCGAAGACATTCTGCAGCGCGAAGCCCGCGTCGGCCACCTCGTCGGTGCCGGCGGTATGCTTGGTGCGCCAGATGTGCACCGTCACCGCCTTGCGGGGCGTGCCATAGGCGTTGTTGCATCCGAAGACAGAGCCCTTGATGACCACGTTGTTGGCCTCGTCGGCCGTCACCTGGGCCTCGGTGCCGATATGGACGGTCACAGTGCCGTTCACGTCGGGCGCATGGCTTGCGTCGCCCAGGGCACCGCCGAAGACGTTGCCCTTGCCCTCGGTGCCGTCGCCCACCGTGCCACCCGCAATGGTGACAGTGGTGGTGTTGCTGCTGGCATAGGTGCCCGTGTTGGCCAGGGCGCCGCCGCCGTAGACCGAGTTCTCCACCAGCGCGTGGTCCTGCATCAACACCGAAGTGCTGCCGCTCACGGCCGCGGCATTGCCGCCGCCGAAGACGTTGCCGCTCACCACCACATGGCTCTGCGCCACGGCACTGCCCAGGGTCGTCAGACCCATCACCAGCAGGCCGGCACACCACCGCGTGGCGGTCAAAATGACATTATTATACCGCATGTTAATTGTTTTTTTCTCTTTCATCAGTGCTGTGTTCCATTAATTAGTTTGCTGACAGTCAGGACGCAATGGACCTGTGTCAGGTTTTCTTCAAAAGTGCAAATATACGAAAAAAAACGAACCTCCGCAAGCCCATGCGTTAACGTTTCTTAAAAAGCACCCCTTTGAACGGCGAATTGCTCGAATTACACGAATGGCTACGCAGGTTTTTTCTTTGAACATAAATTGCCGTAAATGACCGTGAATTATCGTGAATTGTTTTCTTGCGTGGCCATTCGAGTATTTTACGGCAATTCACAGACTTTTACGGCAATTCACGTTAATAAACCTCGCGTAATTCGCCGTTCCCGTTTTCCACCCCCTGTTCCTTTAAATTACATCGTGCACGACCTAATTCCCGTCTGCCCCTCTCCGCCCCCTCTCTCTTCGCCGTGACCCCTCCGTAGCTCCTCCGACCGTTCTACGGGCAAAAAGCGTAAAACGGTCGGAGTTGTGTCGGAGTTGTTACGGAGTTGTGTCGGAGGTGACGCCCTCACAACCCTGACAACCAACGAGCTGGGTGTTCTTTCGGCACCTAGTGCATCTGATTTTCAGCCAGTTGAGTTCCTTTGGCGTGTGCCGGAGGGTGCAGGCAGGCCGACGACGCGGTGCCGTCCGGACGGCTGTCGCGGTGCCGGCAGAAGGGGTTAAAAAGAGTTAATTAGGTCGTGCGCGACCTAATATTTGCAAGTCCCTGTAGGGGCGACAGAATATCTTGTTTAATGTTCCGTCACCCCTATGGGGTTTTGTGTTTTCTTTTGTTCGTCCTACCGGGGGCGCTTTGCTCCACCCCCGGCTATTATCCGTAGCCCCTATGGGGCGTGGATTTCCGGGATTACGCGGAGCGGGAGATTTACGCGAAGCGGGTCAGTCTTTGATGGTCACGCTGGTGTTGCCGGTGACGGTGGCGGCGTCGCCACCGCCGAAGACGTTGCCTTCGACGTTGATGTAGCCTTGGAGCTGCACGTCGGTGGGGCCGGTGACGGTGGCCGTGGCGCCTTTGCCGCCGCCGAAGACGCTGCCCTTCACCAGCCCGTTTTGGCCGAGGACCTGGAAGGTCTTGCCGGTGGAGGTGTAGGGGGCGGCGTGGCCGCCGCCGTAGACGTTGCCGTGGATGAGGGGCCAGTCGCTGTGGCTGGAGGTGCTCTTGCCGATGTTGACGGTGACGTTACCCGTGACCGAGGTGCCGGAGCCGTAGCCGGAGCCGAAGACGTGGCCTGTCTCGGAGCTGGTGGGGTCGATGCCGGCCTCACCCACCGTGCCGCCCTCGATGCTGACGCTGACGGGTCCCGCCACGGTGCCGCTGGCGTTGGAGCCGCCATAGACGCCCCCGACGACCTGCCCGCCGGTCATGGTGATATTGACTTTCTGGCCCTGCTGCTGGTTGCTGCCGCCGAAGACTTTGCCCTGCACGGTGCCACCAAGGATGTAGATGTCGGAGCCGTGGCCAGTGCCGGCATTGACGTATCCGTAGTTGCCGCCGCCATATACGTCGCGCTCTACTTCGCCTTCGTCGGCGATAACAATGGTGGAATTGAACACCTGTCCTACGGTAGAGCCTCCTTCTATTCCACTCCCGGCTCCAAAAATATTGCCGCCAGTCGACGAACCTATTTTTGTGGAGGTGTTCTTGCTATCACATTTGGCGTTTCCTCCATGGTATATTTCGGTAGAGCCATATAATTCGCCACCGGTTGTTTGAGTCCCATTACATCCTCCGGCAATCCAACCACCAACCTCACCTCCAGTCAGTACAAAACGCCGATCTCCGCATGCACCGGCATACACGGCAGCACCGTAAATAGAACTTCTTATTTTGGCATTGCCTTTCATAATCCTTATCATGGTACTCCAGGAGCCGTCGTTTACAACGTATGTCGTGTATCTGTTTGCTGCTTGTGCATTTGACGTTGGGCCGTATGAATTCAGACCGGCAGAAATCACGTTCATTTCGCCGCCTTCAATGGTCAGTCTTCTTTTCCCGCAGTATTTTACACCGGCATCGTCCGATCCACGAGTACCTAAGTAGAATGTTTCATCATCATTTATCGCTTGTTCGGAATGGATCTTTCCACTTTTGACACACCAATCGAAGGTTAGGGTGTTTCTCATATTGCTGCTATTGAATACAGCACCTCGGTTAGCTCCGTAGATTATCCCATTGGGGGCAATGCTTAACAGGGTGTTGTCTCCGTTACCGTCATTCCCTGCACGATCGTAGTCGCAGCCTATTGTGCAGCGTATGTTGCTTACAGGATTACTGTAGGTTGTCGATCCAGAACCGTAATTTCCTGTATAAGCATGTAGCAGGTTCAAGTTGTTGATTGTACCGCTTTCGAGTCGATAAGAGCATTTGTCAATATCGTTTGAATAGGTATTATTATTGGCAGAATTAAGGTAAAAGCCCAGCATATGGGTTATCGTTCCTGTTATTCCTCTTCCCAAGATCAAATAGTTGTTGCCTGCAGTAAATCTGGTAGCATTTATTTTGATATACTCGAACTTGGTGTCATAGGAGCAGGAATAGTTGCTGGTCTGGGTGACGTCGGGGACGGTGGTGAGGAGGGTGGTGTTAGAGCCATTGGTGCCGTCGGGATAGATGGCGCTGATGGTGGCGGCATAGTTGAGAGCGGTGCTACCGGGTGCACCAATGTAGAAATTGCGCTCGTAGGCGTTGTGGTTTGAAGCACTTCTAGTGCCTGTCACATATGCGGGAGCCCAGATGGCCTCAAATTCCACCGTCATGCCGTATTCGCTGGTGGGGGCGAAGTAGAGCACCTGCTCGGCGTCGACAGTACTGGTGCCGGGGGTGAGCGCCGTGCCGCCAGTGGCGACGGTATAAACGCTGCCGCCCGTACAGGTCTTCAGACGCCACATATAGAAGCCAGTATAGTTGGTGGCGCTATTGCCTGTGCCGCCAGCATCGGCATGGGTGATGCGTGGCCTGACGCTGAAAGGGTTGGGGATGGTGCGGTATTCGCAGCGGCCACTGGGGTCGGCGGCGGTTTGCCCATCGGTGCGCTCGAGGGTCTTGTAGTAGACGAAGGTGTGCTGCGTCTCGCCGTTCAGCGAACCTACCCGCACCAGCGCGTTGCTACTGGTGATAGCCGTCAAATTGCCCGAGGGGTTGCCGTTGCTCTGAGTGGTGTATTTGGCTCCGTAGCCGTAGTAGGAAATCTTCACGTTGGCGGGGTTCCAGGAGTGGATGGGTGAATTGAGCTCCTTGTTGTAGTAGGCCCACTCGTGGGGTTCGTAGTCGTTGAGGGTGACGGTGGTGGTGGTGACTGATGTGGGTTGGCCTACCGCACCCTCGGCGGTAGCTTGGTCGTGGGCTAGCATTACCCGCTGGGAGGCGGTGACGGTCTGGCCGCCGGCGGTGGCGGTGTAGGTGACGGTGATGTAGTCGACAACGGCAGGCAGGCTGGTGAGCGTGAGCACGCCTCCAGAGGTGATGGTGGCGCCATAGCTGTTCTCGCTGACGCTCCACGTGACGCCAGTCAGGGAGCCCGTGTAGGCGCTGCTGACGGGGAAGGGCCTATCGATGTTGGCCGTGGTGGGGTAGCTTCCAAAGGTGAGTGTGGTCTGGGAATAGGTCACAATCTGGTTGACAGAGGCGGTGTAGGTGTGGTTCCCCGAAGTGCTGTAGATAACTCCGTCGCCGTCGACAGTGGCGCCGTAGGAGGTGGAAGAGGAGGACGAAGTGTTGGCGGCAGTGGTGACACTCAGTTTGGTGAGCACGCCGTGGGTGTTGTTGTTAGATACACCCCATGCACTGTTTCTATAACGCAAATAATAATTGGTATTATAAACAGGTTCCCCCCCGTCACTTATGCCAGAGGTCCAGTTTATATAGTTTCCGTCGTTGCGTAATGATAATCCGTAGTAGTTTCCACTAACATAACTAAGGTAATACCCCTTGGTGCCGTCGGGGCTGATGGCGATGATGTTGCTGCCGCTGATGGTCCAGAGGCAGGTGGTGGCATTAAAGCTTGTGGCGTTGCCGATGGTGGTGGCATTGGTATGTGCCAGGAAATTGTTGCCAGCCTTGATGACGTAGAAGTCCTGAGCCGTGACCGGCAGGGCGGCGAGGAGGATGGTGGCGGCGAGGAGGGGTCGCAGGGTGCGGCGGGTGTGGTGCTTTTTCATTGTATCTGTCATATTGCGTTGTGTTTTATTCATTGGTGGGTGTTGTTGTTTTGTCTTTTACATCAAAAGCCTTGATTTTAAAACAGCAGACTCATGCCCCGCACTTTTTCAAAAGTAACCACTTGTTTCTTTGTGTTCATAGTGTGTGGTGTTTATTTCGTAGTGCTGGGCCTGTTCTTTACCTATATGTGCAAATTTTGCACATGTGATATTCTCCTCCAATTCACCCTCCTTGTAGATATTGCGGATATGACGTCCGATGACAGTCCTGTCCTTATCGAAAAGCTCGGCCATCTGCTGTTGTGACAGCCACACCGTCTCCTCATCCAGATGGACTTCCAAGGTCACTGTCTCGTCTGGCTGGTAAAGCACTATCTCGCCCTGCGGGGCGGGTGTGCCGGTATTGGTGCTATGTATGAGGTCTGTTGCCATGTTGTTCATTGTTCCGCCACCAGCAGCGTCCTTTTCAGTCCTTTCAGTCTTGTCAGCTTGTCCTCAGTGTGTGGCGTATTATTCATTGAATTGTTCGGAAATTCCGAATAGTTGCAGGTGTTATTCTTTAGCGTTTTTTTTGTTTTGCTCTTTGAGCCAGTTGTCGACGAGTTGTTCTATCGTTGAGACAAAAGCCTTAGCCCGTGGAAGTATTTCGTCGCAACTTGCCTTGTCTTGATCAAAGTGGTCTTCATAATCGCCGGTAAGCCGCTGCTCGAAAAGGTCGCTGTAGAAACGACCCATTGATTTGTCGATTTTCCCGGATTTGACAATATGTAGGCTGAACATTTGCTTGACACCGTCGTGAGACTTGGTGACAATCTCGTTGGCTATTAGTATGGCACATGCAGCATAAAAACATGCATAATACATACGGTTGACCGCTGTGTTGTAGTACCCGTTCCCGATGTGTGATTCCACTTCGTCCAGGGTCCGTTTGGCATTTTCTATCCTGTAGCGGACAATGTCAATTCTTTCTTGGTCAGTTAGTTTCTTCATAGTCTTATACCATCGTTGATTACATTCAATCGAAATGGGGTCATCCGCGTCTCCCATTGCGACTTGGGTAGTATAAAAGAGTGAATAATTACACCTGTCTCGAGTTCTATGTCGTATGTGACTTCGTGTATTTTATCTTTGTCGGCATAGCGCACCTCGGGTTGGTTGAAGAGTACCAGCAGGTCGATGTCCGAGTCGGGACGTGCGTCGCCGCGGGCCTCGCTGCCGTAGAGCCACACCTCGATATCGAGGGGTAGTTTCTTCAACCCTTCGGCGATGGCTTTCGTTATTTCCGGTCTTTTCATTGTCCTATGTGGTGCTGTTATTATATCCCCACTGCGCTGACTGCCACGGGGTTGGCAGTGGCGGGCGGCGGGTGGTCTGAAGTGCAAAGATACGCATTTTTTTTATATATAATGTGAAAAAGTATTAAAAGGGGGAATATAATAAGGGCCCCGACGCGCAGCGTCGGGGCCCTGTGACGGTGGCGCCGCCGGCAGGCGGCGCCACCGAAGAAACCAATATCAGCCGAGGCGGCGGAACTGGCAGGTGAAGTGGCGCATGAGCTCGGCCTCCCAGGTGATCTCGAGTCCGCGCTTGATGGTGTCGCGGCGGTCGAAGACGTTCTTGAGGGCGGCGGCGATGACGTCCATGTGGTTGTTGGTGTAGACGCGGCGCGGGATGCAGAGGCGCACGAAGTCGTTGCCACCGAAGCGGTTCTCGCGGGTCACGGGGTCGCGGTCGGCGAGGACGTAGCCGATTTCGCAGGCGCGGATGCCGGCCTCGAGGTAGAGCTCGCAGGTGAGGGTCTGGGCGGGGAACTCCTCCTTGGGGATGTTGGTGAGCACCTTGTCGGCGTCGACGAAGATGGCGTGGCCGCCGGCGGGACGCTGGTAGGGGATGCCGTACTCGTCGAGTTTGTCGGCCAGGTACTGGACCTGCTTGACGCGGGTCTCGACCATGTCGAACTCGATGTTCTCCTTGAGTCCGACGGCGAGGGCGTCCATGTCGCGGCCGTTCATACCGCCGTAGGTGAGGAAGCCTTCGAAGGGGATGCAGAAGAGCTTGGCGCCTTCGTACCACTCCTGCTTGTTGGTGGCGATGAAGCCGCCCATGTTGACGAGGCCGTCCTTCTTGGCGCTCATGGTCATGGAGTCGGCATAGGAGAACATCTCCTTGCAGATTTCGCGGAGGGTCTTGTTCTCGTAGCCTTTCTCGCGGGTCTTGATGAAGTAGGCGTTCTCGATGAAGCGGGCGCTGTCGATGTTGACGGGCACGCCGTAGCGGTGGCAGAGCTCGCAGGTCTCGCGGATGTTCTGCATGGAGACGGGCTGGCCGCCGACGGTGTTGTTGGTGACGGTGAGGACCATGAAGGGCACGTTACCTTTGTTCTCCTGCAGCACTTTCTCGAGTTTCTCGAGGCTGACGTTGCCTTTGAAGGGCACTTCGAGCTGGGTGTCGTAGGCCTCGGGGACGGTGACGTCGATGGCGAAGGCCTTGCGGCTCTCGATGTGGCCCTTGGTGGTGTCGAAATGGGCGTTGCCGGGCACAATCATGCCGGGCTTGACGAGGTAGGAGAAGAGCACGTTCTCGGCGGCACGGCCCTGGTGGGTGGGGATGACATACTCGAAGCCGGTGATGTCGGTGATGGTGTCCTTCATGTGGTAGAAGGAGCGGGCGCCGCCGTAGCTCTCGTCGCCCATCATCATGGCGCTCCACTGGCGGTCGCTCATGGCGCCGGTGCCGCTGTCGGTGAGCAGGTCGATGTAGACGTAGTCGCTCTTCAGCATGAAGATGTTCTGGTGGGCCTCTTCGAGCCATTTCTCGCGCTCGGCGCGGGTGCTTTTCTTGATGGGTTCAACCATCTTGATTTTCCAAGCTTCTGCAAAGGGTAATTCCATAATTGTAAATGTTTTAATGATGATTATTTTTGTTGGATAAATGACATGTCGAAACCGGCCTCGCGGTCGGGCTTTGCGGCAGAGCCAGAATGAGGGAAAAACGGTGGGTATTGTCCTAACTCCTTATCTCCTGACTCCTTGACTACCGGAGACAGCAAACGTCTCTCTTCTTGATGTTTAAGAAGAGTTTATGGAGGGTCATATTGGGGTTGAACTCGGTCATAATACGGGTGCAAAGATACGAAAAAATAATAATATAAAAGCAAAAAAGTGTTAAAGGGTCAGGACAAGCGCATCAAAATTGACATTAAAGCTGTCCATGCGTCTCGAAGAGACGCTACTCTGGGATGAGGTGGCGTCTCTCCGAGACGCAAGAAGAGGCGTGTTGATGTACATACCCCACACTGTGGTGTGGGGTTATTGAAATAGAGCCTCTTCGAGGCTCTTGTCGCTGCATCGATATGTTAAATTGAAAAATCAGCCGGGGGCATAATATTTTTTTCGGAAGGGCGTTATGGAAGGACAAAAACACTAATGCCATGGAGTTGAAAGAATCGCTGAAAGACTTGGTTTTCAATAAAAGTGCGTTGAAACAGGGTGTGTTTGACGCCACGAAAGAGACGTTCGAGATGTTCCGCTCGGAGACGCGTGAGCTGATAGACGAGTTCCGCCGGAGGAGCCGTGAGGAGGGCAAGGATGTGGCCTTCGAGTTCACCGACCGCGGCGATTTCGAGTTCGAGGTGAAGTTCGCGGGCGATATACTGCTGTTTATGATGCACACCAACGTGTTCGAGTTCTCGCGCGACCACCAGGTGATGAAGACGCCCTATGTGAGGGAGGATGCGCAGCGGTCCTACTGCGGGGTGATACACATCTACAACTTCCTGGCCGACTCGTTCGCCTACCAGCGCGACAACGACCTGGGGTATATGATTGGGCGAGTGTTCGTTAACAACGAGCGCCACTACTTCATCGAGGGCAAACGGGAGCTGGGTATGCTGTACACGAATTTCGGTACTTCGCTGATTACCAGTGAGAGTGTGCAAGGTATAGTGGAGAGTGCCATCGAATACACCACCAATTTTGACCTTTTGACCCCTCCGTACGACGAAGTGAAGCTGGTGTCGGTGGGGGAGATGAGGACGAATTTCGATAAAAAATCGCTTGTGACGGGTAAGCGTTTAGGTTTTCGTTTTCAGGCAGATAACGAGTGAGCGGAATGGGTTTTCAACCGGAGGCGTTGAAAAAAATTTTGCCATGTCGGAAAATGTTAGTAATTTTGCACCCGCTTTTTTAGCGGCGGGGAGTGTTGAAAACCGCCGGAAAAAGAGTGCCGCCGCGTTCGTCTAGTAGGCCCAGGACGTGAGATTTTCATTCTCAAAATCGCGGGTTCGAATCCCGCACGCGGTACGAGAAGAAACAAAAATACAATAGTAGAATAAGAAGAACTTATTATGGCACACCACAAGTCTGCAAAAAAAAGAATCCGCTCCAGCGAGAAGAGAAGAGTAGAGAACCGTTACTACGCCAAGACCATGCGCAATGCGCTGCGTGACTTCCGTGCTCTCGAGGACAAGGCTGTCGCCACCGAGCGCCTGCCGAAGATGGTCAGCATCATCGACAAGCTCGCCAAGCGCAGCGTCATCCACAAGAACAAGGCCTCGAACCTGAAGTCGAAGCTCATGCGCCAGGTCAATGCCATGTAAGAGGACGCTCCCTCGTCCAACAGCAGAGACAAGATGAGCCGGCCGCACCGCAAGGTGGGGCCGGTTTTGCTTATGTAATTTTGTGCGAATTCGGGTCGGGACGGGGAGTGGGCGGAGTGGGCATGTTGGGTACTTTCGCGGGACATTTGGGTACTATTGCGGGTCGATTTTGGCCTTTTCGGCAAAACGGCCTTATATTGTCCTCCAGAAAATAATTTTTCGCGGTAAAGAATATTTTCGTATTTTTGTACCCTTAAAACTGTTTGAAATAATAATAAACCAATTAAAAATTATAGAGTTATGAGTCAGATTATAGGTATCAGGGGCCGTCAGATTCTCGACAGTCGCGGCAATCCCACAGTAGAAGTCGACGTGTACACCGACCAGGGCGCCATGGGGCGTGCGGCGGTGCCGAGCGGTGCCTCGACGGGCGTGCATGAAGCCTGCGAGCTGCGCGACGGCGACAAGAGCATGTATCTCGGCAAGAGTGTGCTCAACGCGGTGAACAATGTGAACACGGTGCTCAACGACGAGTTGCAGGGCATGTTCGTCAGCGAGCAGAAGGCCATCGACGACAAGATGATAGCGCTGGACGGCACGGAGAACAAGAGCCGTCTGGGTGCCAACGCCATCCTGGGCGTGAGCCTGGCCGTGGCCAAGGCTGCGGCGCAGGAGACCGGCCAGGAGCTCTACCGCTACCTGGGCGGTGTGGGCGGTCACACGCTGCCCATCCCCATGATGAATATCCTCAACGGCGGCTCGCATGCCGACAACAGTATCGACTTCCAGGAGTTCATGATTATGCCGGTGGGCGCCCCCACGTTCAGCGAGGCGCTGCGCATGGGTGCCGAGGTGTTCCACAACCTGCGCTCGGTGCTCAAGAGCAAGGGCATGAGCACCAATGTGGGTGACGAGGGCGGCTTCGCCCCCAACCTGGGTTCGAACGAGGAGGCCATCATGTGCATCCTGCAGGCCATCGAGAAGGCCGGCTACCGTCCGGGCGAGGATGTGTTTATCGCCCTCGACGCCGCCGCCTCGGAGTTCTACCTGCCCGAGGAGAACGTCTACCACCTGAAGTGGAGCAGCGGCGAGAAGCTGACGCCCGCGCAGATGAGCGACTTCTGGAAGGACTGGGTGGCCAAGTACCCCATCATCAGCATCGAAGACGGCATGGCCGAGGACGACTGGGACGGCTGGAAGATGCATACCGACGCCATCGGCGACCGTTGCCAGCTGGTGGGCGACGACCTCTTCGTCACCAACGTGCAGCGTCTGAAGATGGGCTTGGAGAAGAAGGTGGCCAACTCAATCCTTATCAAGCTCAACCAGATAGGTACGCTGACCGAGACCATCGAGGCGGTGAACCTGGCCATGCGCAACCAGATGACCGCCATCATCAGCCACCGCAGCGGCGAGACCGAGGACACCACCATCGCCGACCTCGTGGTGGCCATGAACGCGGGCCTCATCAAGACCGGCTCGGCCAGCCGCACCGACCGCATCTGCAAGTACAACCAGCTGATGCGCATCGAGGAAGGCCTCGGCGACCAGGCCTACTACCTGGGCAAGGACTTCAAGTTCCTGAAGAAATGAGGATAGCCCTGATAGGCTATGGCAAAATGGGGCATGCCGTCGAGGCGCTCGCCGTGGAGCGGGGACACACGGTGGCATGCACCATTGACCGGGATGACCCGTGGCCGGAGGGGCTGGATGCCGACGTGGCGGTGGAGTTCACCACGCCACAGACGGCGGCCGACAATGTGAGGCGCTGCCTCGAGAGGGGTGTGCCAGTGGTGTGCGGCACCACGGGGTGGTATGCCCGCTACGACGAGGTGGCCGACGAATGCCGCCGGCGGAACGGGCGGCTGCTTGCGGCCACCAACTTCAGCCTTGGCATGAACATCATGTTCGAGCTGAACCGGCGGCTGGCGGAGCTGATGCGCGGACGGGACGACTACCGGGTGGGTATCAGCGAGACGCACCACATTCACAAGCTCGACGCTCCGAGCGGCACGGCCATCACGCTGCAGCAGCAGATTGTGGAGGGCGGCGGGCGGAGCGTGGAGCGTGTGCCCATCACCTCGTACCGCGAGGGTGAGGTGCCGGGTACGCACACGGTGGTGTATGACAGCGCGATAGACACTATCACCCTGACCCATGAGGCCCACAGCCGGCTGGGGCTGGCGCAAGGAGCCGTGGTAGCCGCCGAGTGGCTGGCCAAGGCGGGGCCGGGGGTGTACACTATGAAGGATATACTATAAGCCCTGAGATGCCCCGAAGGTCTTATAGGTCGACAAAAGCCAACCCCTGGGTGGTGGCAGGCTTGACGGTGCTGCTTGTACTCGTCATGGCTGGGAGTTGCCTGCTGGGTGCCGTCGACTTTGAGCGCGGCGAGATACTGCAGTCGCCCATCTTCTGGCGTCTGCGTCTGCCGCGGGTGGTGATGAGTGTGCTGGTGGGAGCCGTGCTGAGCGTGTGCGGTGCCGCCTACCAGAGCATCTTCCGCAATCCGCTGACGGACCCCTACGTGCTGGGTGTCAGCAGCGGTGCCTCGCTGGGTGCCGCCGTGGCCATCCTGCTGGGTCTGGAGGCGGTGCTGTGGGGCGTGGGCGGCATGGCGCTGGCGGCGGCCTTGCTGACGGTGCTGTTCATCTACCGCATCGCCTCCATAGGCAACCGCATGCACACCACCACGTTGCTGCTGACGGGCGTATGCCTGACGCTGCTCATCTCGGCGGTCATCTCGTTCCTGATGGTGCTGAACCAGGAGAAGATGGATGCCATCATCTTCTGGACCATGGGCTCGTTCGGCAGCTCGTCGTGGACCGACGTGGCGGTGCTGGCACCGGTAGCGGTGGTGGGTATCGCCGTAGTGCTGTGGTATGGGCGTGACCTCAACCTGCTGCTGGCCGGCAGCGAGGCAGCACAGAGCATGGGTGTGGAGGTGGAGAAGGTGAAGCGGGTGCTGCTGCTGTTCACCACGTTGATGGTGGCCTTCGCGGTCAGCTCGTGCGGCGTCATCGGCTTTGTGGGCCTCATCGTGCCCCACGCGGTGAGGCTGGTGGCAGGGCCGGACAACAGGAAGGTGGTGCCCTACTCGATGCTCTGCGGTGCCCTGTTCGTGCTGGTGTGTGATACGCTGGCGCGCTATGTGTTGCGTCCCAGCGAGTTGCCTGTGGGTTCGCTCACCTCCATGGTGGGTGCCCCGCTATTCATCTATCTATTGTACAAAAACAAAAAGAGCTACTAGCCCTGCCGGAACCAAAGGAAAGAAGAGATGATAACCCTCAAGGACATACATGTCAGCTTCGGCGACCGCACCATCCTCGGCGGTATCGACGCCACCCTGGCGGAGGGTCGCATCACCGCCGTCATGGGTCCCAACGGCTGTGGCAAGACGACCCTGCTGCGGTGTATCGGCGGGCTGCTTGTCCCGACGGAAGGGGAGGTGTTGGTCGCTGGACAGCCGGTGAGCCAATACACGGCTCGGGAGTTGGCGCAGCGCGTAGCCTTCGTCCGCCAGCAGGCGCAGACCGACTTTGAGTTCTCGGCCTTCGAGACGGTCCTCATGGGCCGCAACCCCTATCAGCGGCGCCTGCAGAACGAAAGCCAAGAGGACTGGAAGATAGTGGAACGCTGTATGCGTCAGACCGGCACCTGGGAGCTGCGCTTTGCCAAGCCGGCACAGATGAGCGGCGGCGAGTTGCAGCGCGTGATGATAGCCCGTGCCTTGGCACAGGAGACGCCCGTGCTTCTGATGGACGAGCCGGTGAGCAACCTGGATATAGCCCATCAACTCGACATCATGCGATTCCTCCGCACCGCGGGCAAGACCACCGTCATCGTGCTGCATGACCTCAACCTTGCCCTGCACTTCTGCGACGACGTGATGCTTCTCCATGAAGGGCGCCTGCTCTATCACGGCCCCATTGCCGACGGACTCACCCCGGAGAGGATATCCACTGTCTATGGTGTTGCTACTCATCGTGCTGAGGGGCAGGTGATTTTCGACTTTTAACAGTATTTAATTTTGCTATTTGCAGGATTATTCGTAATTTTGCAACACTTTTTATCGTAATCAATCGAATGCTTCTATGAAATATATAGGTCGTATATTATTGTTTTATGGATTGTTGGCTGTCCCCCTGTGGGCGTCGGCGCAGGTAGAGACCCCGCCCAAGAAACAGGAGGTCAATGTGGGGTCGCTGGAGGTCATCTATGACGACGAGGAGTACAAGGGAGTGGCAGTGGAGCCTGCAGAGGAGGTGGAGGACGACAACCTGATGTATCAGGTGCCTTTCTTCCGCGAGTCGACCGACGGGGACGAGGAGGAGGAAGACATGCCCGAGACCTTCCCGCTGAACGATGAGGGTGCAGAGAGTGAGGATGACATCCTGTGGGAAGGCTTCGATACGGCAATCATACACCTGCCTAAGTTCGACGTCAGTACCATCACCGAGCCTATCTATATCGAGTTGCGTAACGATGCGGCGGGACACAAGTTCACCTGGCCCACGCCGTGGACGGCGCGGCCTACGAGCCACTTCGGCCCGCGCAGACGTCGCTTCCACTACGGCCTCGACCTGGCGCAACCTACGGGTGAACCCATCTATGCCGCCTTCGACGGCGTGGTGCGCATATCGAAGCGCAACAAGAGTTACGGCAACCTGGTCATCCTGCACCATGCCAACGGGCTGGAGACCTACTATGCACACATGTCGAAGCGCCTCGTCTCGGCTGGCGACCAGGTGAAGAGCGGCGACATCATTGGCCTCTGCGGAAACACAGGCCGTTCCTTCGGCAGCCACCTGCACTTCGAGGTGCGCTACATGGGCAACGCCATCAATCCGGAGAACGTCATCGACTGCTCCTCGCACGACCTCGTCAGTGACCGACTGGAACTCACCTCCAAGTCGTTCCGCAAGGTGGCCAAAGGTGGTTCGGGCGGCGGCAGTGTAGGTGGCTCGTCGACAGGCTGGTACCGTGTGCGCCAAGGTGACACACTGGAAAAGATAGCCCGCCGAAACGGCACTACCGTACGGCGTCTTTGTCAGCTCAACGGCATCAAGGAGACCAAGATAATCCACCCAGGCGACCGCCTGAAGGTCAGTGGCAGCGCCAACAAGGCTGGCGCTTCCAGCCAGGCCAGTCAAGCCAGTACGTCAGGCGGAGCTACCACCTATACCGTGCGCAGTGGCGACACCCTCAGCAAGATAGCCCGCCGGCACGGCACCTCAGTGCGCCGGCTCTGTGAGCTCAATGGCATCAAGGAAACCAGCGTCCTCCGCGTGGGACAGAAACTGAAGGTCAAATGAGACTCGACATCCTCACCCTTTTCCCCAACATGATGCAGATGTTCTTTGAAGAGAGCATCCTCAAGCGGGCCCAGAAGAAGGGGCTGGTGGAGGTCGTCTTCCACGACCTGCACGACTATTCGCTGACCAAGTATGGGTCGGTTGACGACTACCCCTACGGGGGCGCTGCCGGCATGGTGATGGCAGTCGAGCCGTTGGCCAACTGTATAGAGGGCTTGCAGGCTGAACGTCAGTATGATGACATTATCTATACCGCCCCTGACGGTGAGATGTTCTGCCAGCCGATGGCCAACCAACTGTCGTTGGCACAGAATTTGATGGTGCTCTGTGGGCACTACAAGGGTGTCGACGAGCGGGTGAGGGAGCACTTCATCACACGTGAGATAAGTGTGGGCGACTACGTCCTTACGGGGGGCGAACTGGCGGCTGCGGTCATCTGTGACGCGGTGATACGCCTGGTGCCGGGGGTGATAGGCGACGAGCAGTCGGCGCTGGCCGACTCGTTTCAGGACGGATTGGTGGCTCCGCCGGAGTACACGCGGCCGCCAGAATTCCGCGGGTGGAAGGTGCCTGACGTGCTCCTCAGCGGCAACCACCAGAAGATAGAGCAGTGGCGCATGGAGCAGGCCATTGCCCGTACCAAAGAGAGAAGACCTAACCTGTTGAAGAAATGAATAAGATAAAGAACATCCTGCTCCGGAAGATACTCTCCTACGACGAGAGCCCGGCGGAATGCATATACGGCCCGCCGGAGTGGTACGACGAGGACGGCCGCCTGAAGAGAAGAAAGGACAGGTATGGTATCCCGGAAGAAAAAGACATCCTTCCTGAACCCGATTTTTTTGCAAAAGAAAAAGACAATAAAAATAAATCAACAGACAATGACCGAATTTGAGAAATACGCCACCCGTCACCGTGGCATCAGCAGCACCACCATGGCCAAGTACACCGCGGCCATCAACAATTCGCTCACACCCTACATCGTCGAAGAGCGCCAGCTCAACGTAGCCCAGATGGACGTATTCAGCCGCCTGATGATGGACCGCATCATCTTTCTCGGCACCGCCATCGACGACTACACCGCCAACGTCATCCAGGCCCAGCTGCTCTTCCTCGAGAGCGTGGACCCGACCAAGGACATCCAGATTTACCTCAACTCGCCCGGAGGCTCCGTCTACGCCGGCCTCGGCATCTACGACACTATGCAGTACATCCAGCCGAAGGTCAGCACCATCTGCACCGGATTGGCCGCCTCCATGGCCAGCGTGCTGCTCTGCGCTGGTGAGAAAGGTCGCCGCTGCGCCCTGCCGCATGCCCGCGTGATGATCCACCAGCCCATGGGCGGCGCCGACGGCCAGGCCACCGACATGGAGATTACCGTCCGCGAAATCCTCAAGCTCAAGAAGGAACTCTACGAAATCATCGCCAAGCACAGCGACCAGCCCTTCGAGCAGGTGGAGAAAGACTCCGACCGCGACCACTGGTTCACCGCCGAAGAGGCCCTCGCCTACGGCATGATCGACGAGGTGCTGACGAAGAAGTAAGCACGTTTGGATAAGCCAGTTTAGCCCTGCCGCTATTTTATTTTGAAATAGTCGAGCAGGGCTTTTTTACTATCGGCATGTTTTCGTTAAAAACACGGTGCAAAGATACAACTATTTGCCGATGTCGGCAAAAAAATGATGCTTTTTGGCTCAAATCGGAACAATAGGGGTATAGTCCATAGGTTTTGTTCCCTTTTTAATCCCCTTTTATCAAATACAGTCTCCCTCCTATGTGCCGACTATGATCCAAGCTCGACCATTCTTCGGTCTCTCGGTGATGCTTTGATGCAAATGGGTCACCTCGCTGTGTAACCTCCATCGACAACTATATTCTGCCCAGTTATCCATCGGGAGGCATCACTCAGCAGGAAGATGCAGGCATTCGATACGTCCGTCGTCTTCCCTAGGCCTAGAATGTGGTTGGCTTCCAAAGCCGCCCGGGCATCGGGGTTCTTCATGTGGGGCAAATCCTGATTGATGGGGGTAAGGATTGCACCCGGAGATATGGCATTGAAGCGTATATGGCGCGGCGCATATTCGCATGCCAATGAACGAACGGCGGAGACCAAGGATCCTTTACACATGGAGTACAATGCCTTGCCGGTTTCGCCAACAAGTCCCATAATGGAAGAGAGGAAGATAACGCTGGCTCCCTCACGGCTCGTGTTACCTATTTGGCAGAAATGCCGTGTCAACTGGATGCCGGAGAACACATTGGCCTGGAATAGTTCCTCCATTTTCGTAACGTCGATGAGTTTCAGCGGCATGGTGGCCGATATTCCCGCACAGTTGACCAAACCATCGACGGGCCCCACCTGCGCAACTATCCTTTTTACGCAATCCTTGACATTCTGGTAGTCTGTCAAATCGAAAGAAACCACCATGTGTCTCGTGCCTTCCATTTGCGACAGCGTCTCCTGCAACCGGGTCTCGTTCCTTGCCATCAGTACCACCCTGGCACCCATGCCGGCGCAATCGATGGCGGTTTGCTTGCCGATGCCTGACGATGCGCCGGTCACCACCACCACCTTTCCTTCAAGAGAGAATGGGTTGTTCATACCTCGACAATATCACTTATTCGGCAATCCACAAAGGGCACAATGCCCGTAGCCCACGACATCCCGACACCGAAAGCGCTCAACAGCAAACGCTTCTCGCCTACCATGTTGTCCTTCAGTTCACTGATTATTGTCAACGGCACAGATACTGACGAGGTGTTGCCGTATTTGGCAATGGTAGACGGAATCTTGGAAGTGTCCAGTTTCATTTTCTTGGCTATATAGCTGTTGATGAAATTGTTTGCCTGATGGAACACATAATAGTCGAAGTCGGCAGTTGTCAAGCCGGCGTACTCCAATGTCCGTTTGATGTCGCGTGGCACTTCGCGGATAACAAAGTTGAACACGTCGCCGCCGCGCATATACCCCTGCTCGTCATTACGGATATTGCCATATTCGTCCACCACCCGCTCTTTCAGCGTCTCCACGGAACTAGGGTGTCGGTATCCACCGCCTTTTATCATAATCAGGTCGCCCAGCGAGCCGTCGCTGTTCAGAGAGAACACGCTCCGTTCGAACTTCTCATCCCGCTCAATCAGTGCCGCCACACCTGCATCGCCAAAGATGAAGGCACTGCGCCGGTCTTTAGGCGAATAAACCTTGGAGCGAGTCTCGCCGTCGAGCAGCAAGACTTTGCGTATGCCGCCGCTTTGCATCATGCCGTAGACCACGGAAAGCCCATAGCAAAATGCCGCGCAGCCAAGGTTGATGTCGAAGGCAATGCACGATTGCTTCAACCCCAGCCGATGCTGCAAGAGAATGGAGGTGGCGGGCATGCGGTAGTCGGGGGTCTGCGAGATGAAAACAAGCAGGTCTATCTCATTGCGGTCAATATCGTTGTCGGCAATCAACCGCTCGGCTGCGTCAAAGCACAGGTCCGACGAGCAGGTATCGGCATCGGCAAACCGTCGCTCGTAGACGCCCACCTTGTCCACCACCTCCTTCACCTGGTTGGCAGGGAAATAATCGGTGTAACTGTAGTTGTTGATAACGGTGTGAGGCACTGCAGCCGCCATGGCTGCAATGCCCACACCCTCGAAAGAAAGTATCGCCATACTTCTTACTTTGTTGCCAGGTTGTACAGATCGCCAACGGTCTGGCACTTTTTGATGTCAGTGTCGCCAATCTGCCTGTCGAGCTCCTCGTCGAAGAACACAATCAACAGCATTACCGACAGGGAACTCCATTCTCCCAACTCCCTGAACTTGGTTTCAGCCGTGAGGCTATTTGCATTTTCAATCTCAATGGCCTCGGCCATTTTTACGATAAATTCTTTGATTTCCATATTGCGATTATTATTTTTTGTTGTACTTTAATTTCTTTATATTTTGGGCTATTCTAAGTATTGTTTTCCCCACCTCGTAATCTCCCCTTGACTTATGCTCGAAGTAGGTTTTGCTCATCAATGCGTAATTACGTTTGTCATGGTATTTCCCGTCTTTAAAGATAGCTTCTTTCTCAACGCCCTCAAGGTCATAGAAGAAGCCTTCCATTTCTGCTCTTGACATAATGTGTTCCACCAAACATCCTCCAGAGATGCGGTTCATGTTGAGATGGTTGAATACATAATCATGGACAAGAGAAACGGCCTCGACATACTCTCTAGTATTTCGATACTCTTTGTCGCCAACCACTACCCCGCCACAATGACACGAGCGGTGGATATAATCTATTTCGTTTATGGAAATATAGCCAATCATTCGGTCGTTATCGATGGCGCAGATAGCCAGATAGATTTCCCGCAGATTATTTGTTGATTTGGCCATGGCCCAATTCTTTTCAATCTCTTTTGAAACAAATCGGAACTGTCCACAGGTCATCTTTTGAATTTCATAATCCGTGTGCCACTTGTGCGTCAATTCGTAGTCGGATGGCTCCAGCATCCTCAAATAGATAGATTCTCCTTTTAACATTTTACTATCTTTTTAACGCCTACAAATCTCCAACTCGGCAAAATCAACTAATAAAGAAAGGCATGAGATTTATGTGCTCATGTCCGTCTTGATAGAGGTATCGCCAAACACCTTTGAGGAAACGGGGTTTTAGGAACATATCTCACGCCTGAAGATATGCTAAGGTACTAGCATACACAATCAAGCGAAAGCAAAAATGCTCAATCCCTCCTCGTGAAACTTGGCGAATTTCTATCAAAGGACCATATCGCAATGCTAATCTTGTTTACGCTTTCGCTCTCGAAAGCGATTGCAAAAATACGAATAATAATCCATCCGGCAAAAAATATTTTGCTATGTTCAGAAAAAGATGTACTTTTGCAATTCGATTGAGTAAAACTACTCGTTGCGTTGAGTAAAATTACTCAATTGATTTGACAAAGAAGCAACATATGTTCGAACGCGTTTATTGTAAGGTGATTAAGGAACGTTTGGAAGAGCCGAGAAAGTTTATCCAAATCGTCACTGGACCGCGCCAGGTGGGCAAGACTACAATGGTGAAGCAGGTGCTGTCATCATTGAAAACCCCTTGGTTGATGTTCTCTGCCGACGATGTGCCGACTTCACAGCGCGAATGGATTTCCGACTGTTGGGAGAATGCCCGCATGAAGCTCCGTTCAGAATCAATCGAGAGCATCGTGCTGGTAATAGACGAGGTGCAGAAAATTGCCGGATGGAGCGAAGTGGTGAAAAAAATGTGGGACGAAGACACCTTCCGTGACACGCCCGTCAAGGTGCTTCTGCTTGGCTCATCAAGGGTGTTGCTCGAGCGAGGATTGGCCGACTCGCTGGCTGGCCGGTTCGAGACTATCCGTGTGCCGCACTGGACCTACGGCGAAATGCACGATGCTTTCGGATTCTCGATAGAGCAATATGTCTATTTCGGTGGATACCCGGCGGTGGCCGGGCTAATAACTGACGAAGACCGCTGGGCCGAATATATACGGTCGTCCATCATCGACGCCACCATCAACAAGGATGTGCTTGTGGATGCCGTGGTCAACAAACCTGCTTTGCTGAGACAGACCTTTGAACTGGCGGCTGCCTATTCGGGAGAGATACTGTCGCTGACAAAGATGATTGGTCAACTTCAGGATGCTGGCAACACCACCACGCTGTCCTCCTATCTGCGGCTGCTTGACGACAGCGGCCTGGTGTGTGGCCTGCAGAAATATGCTGTCGACAACAGCCGTCGCCGTGCATCTGTGCCGAAATACCAAGTGTACAACAATGCCCTGAAAAGCATCTTCTGCGAGGCGTCGTTCAAGGATGCCATGAACGATAGAAAACTTTGGGGGCGTTTGTTTGAGTCGGCCATAGGGTGCCATATTGTCAATGCTGCCTATTCTTATCGCCTTCAACCCTACTATTGGCGCGATAGCAACAATGAAGTGGACTTTGTCCTGAAATCGGGCAGCAAGATTGTCGGAATGGAGGTGAAGTCGAGTCATGAGAAATACACTCGCGGCTTGTCACTGTTTCGTGAACAGTTCAAGCCCCATGCCGCTTTTGTGGTTGGCTACGATGGCTACCCCGCCACAGACTTCCTGAACACCGACCTGCGAACCCTATTTGGATAGATGCACAATAATGGATATTCATTCGTATATTAATGGAAAAAGATATCACCATGCAGATAAAGATTGTCAATACCTCCAACCACCCGCTGCCGAAATATGAGACTGCGCTGTCGGCGGGGATGGATTTGAGGGCCTACCTGCCGGAAGGGCCGGTGACGCTGAAGCCTATGGAGCGGGGGCTGGTGAAGACGGGGCTCTTCATGGAGCTGCCGGCGGGCTATGAGGCGCAGGTGCGGCCCCGCAGCGGGCTGGCGCTGAAGAAGGGCATCACTGTGCTCAACTCGCCGGGAACCATCGACGCCGACTACCGCGGCGAGATTTGCGTCATCCTCATCAACCTCTCGCAGGAGGACTTCGTCATCGCCGACGGCGAACGCATCGCCCAGATGGTCATCGCCCGGTGCGAGCAGGCCGAAACCATAGAGGTGCAAGAACTCACCGATACTGAAAGAGGTGCCGGAGGGTTTGGACACACAGGAAAAAGTTGAAAGTTGAAAGTTGAGACAACTGGCGCATAATTTGTTTTTGTGTGTTGCGATGTTAGCGCAAATGTTGGTGTCTTGTCATGCTCAAAACAATAATATTGGCTGGGTGGATGAGGGTCCAGGATATACACCCATTTCGCCCGACTCCGCTTTTGCCACAGGAGCCGAGGGCCTGTGGGGACATGAGGTGTTTCCTACCATGTTCATGTTTCGCGAGGGCGGCTATCAAGGACGCACGGCGGTGGTGGCAAATCAGACATCAGTAGTGGACACCACACATCTTATTGATACCCTGATACGTGCAGGTGTGAATGTCACCAAGATATTCTGCCCCGAGCACGGCTTCCGCGGCACCGCCGCGGCGGGGGCTCATATTGACAACAGCACCGACCCCAAGACGGGTCTGCCCATCATTTCCCTCTATGGCAAGAACAAGAAGCCCACGCCGGAGCAGCTGAAGGACGTCGACGTGGTCCTCTTCGACCTGCAGGACGTCGGCTGCCGGTTCTACACCTACCTTTCGACGCTGCACTACGTGATGGAGGCCTGCGCCGAAGCTGGCATCCCGCTCATCGTGCTGGACCGGCCCAACCCTAATGGCCACTACATCGACGGCCCAGTATTAGACACCGCCACCTGCCGCTCCTTCGTGGGCATGCACCCCGTGCCGGTGGTCTATGGCATGACCATCGGCGAATACGCCCAGATGATAAACGGCGAGCATTGGCTGGCAGGCGGCATCGAATGCCGCCTCACCGTCGTCCCCATGCAGGGCTACAAGCGCGACAGCGTGGGCTACGAGCTGCCCGTGCCCCCTTCGCCCAACCTGCGCACGGCCCACGCCATCGCCCTCTACCCCTCGCTCTGCCTTTTCGAGGGCACCAATTGCGGTGTCGGCCGCGGCACCGACTGGCCCTTCGAGTGGGTAACCTATGGCTGCGACACGCTGGACCTGCGGCGGGAGGAGGCCCCGGCACGGTTCTCGCTGCAATACCTGCTGGAGATGTACCGCCGCGTGCCGAAGGGGAGGTTCTTCCTGAAGAACAACTTCTTCGACCGCCTGGCCGGCACATGCGAGTTGCGCATGCAACTCGAACGGGGGCTCGGCGAGGAGGCCATCCGCGCCACATGGCAGCCCGGCCTCGAGGCATTCAAAGAGACACGCAAGAAATACCTAATCTATTAATAACATGAAGAAAACCGTATTGATGACGGCAGCCGCCGCGATGATGCTGGCCGCCTGCTGCAACAAACAAGAGACCGCCACCGTCGACCCGGCCGACGTGGTGATGCAGAACATCCTGAGCCGCAAGAGCGTGCGCTCCTACACCGGCGACACCATCCCCGCCGCGGTGATGGAGAACCTGCTGAAGGCCGCCATGGCCGCCCCCAGCGGCCGCGACCTGCGCCCGTGGCAGATGGTCGTGATGACCGACAAGAGCCTGTATGAGACCGTCTTCGAGGGCAACTTCAACATGCAGAAGTTCATGGAGAGTGGCGCCGTGGTCATCCTCTGCGCCGACACCACCTTCACCGCCCCCACTCGCGAGGACCCCGACGGGCCGGCCGTGACGCAGGTGAACCACCTGTGGCGCGACGACATGGGTGCCGCCACCGAGAACCTGCTGCTGGCCGTCGAGGCCTACGGCCTCGGCGCTTGCTGGACGGCCTGCTACCCCTACCCGGACCGCATGGACCCCATCAAGAAAGCCCTCCAGCTGCCCCCGACGGTGGTGCCCTATGCCGTGGTGCCCATCGGATACCCCGCCACCGAGAACCAGCCCAAGGACAAGTGGGACCCCTCGCGGGTGCACTACAACCGCTGGTAGCCTCCCCCAAAAGTCCGACACAACTCCGATACAACTCCGACACAACTCCGACAGTTTTACGCTTTTTGTCGGACTATTGTCGGAGTTGTGTCGGAGTTGTGTCGGAGTTGATGCGGGGGTGACGGCACCTTTTTTCGGGGTGCTGACGAAAAAAAATTTTGCCGGTTCGGAAAATGTTCGTACTTTTGCAGTCCGAATTGTAAACAAAAATCACTATGGGAATCACAATACCCGCCCTCATCATAGGGGCCATTCTGGTCAACAATGTCGTTCTGGCTCAGTTCCTTGGCATCTGCCCGTTCCTGGGAGTGAGCAAGGATGTGAAGTCGAGCGTGGGCATGAGCGGCGCCGTGCTGTTTGTCATGCTGCTGGCCACGATGGTGACCTGGCTCATTATGACCTATGTGCTTGAACCCTTGCACCTTGAATACCTCCAGACGATAGCCTACATCCTCGTCATCGCCGGACTGGTGCAGATGGTCGAGATAGTGCTGAAGAAGATTGCCCCGTCGCTCTATCAGGCACTGGGTGTGTTCCTTCCGCTGATTACGACCAACTGCGCCGTGCTGGGTGTGGCCATTCTGGTGATACAGAAGCACATGAATTTCCTCGAGAGCGTGGTCTACTCGGCCTCCATCGCCGTGGGTTTCGCGCTGGCGCTGATACTCTTTGCCGGCATCCGCGAGCAGCTGGACCTCACCGGCACGCCGCGCGGCATGAAAGGGGTGCCCATCGCGCTGGTGACGGCCGGCATCCTGGCCATGGCTTTCATGGGCTTCAATGGTCTGGTTCCGCTGCCGTAAGGCTGCTGCCAATCAGTAGTTTATACCGATTTTAACATTATTTCATAATTATTTTTCCTTCAGTATTGAAGGAGTGTTGTATTTTTGCACTCGGTTTTCGGTCGGACAGACACGACAAACCGCATTGAAAAAGAGACAATTAAGAAAGTATTAACAACCTAAAACAACAAAGAAATGAAGAAAGTTTTATTCGCTCTGGCTATCGCCGGTATGTTCGGTTTCGTGGCTTGCAACAACAACAAAGCCGCTGAAGAGGTTGCCGACACCACCGCTCCCGTGGAGTGCGCCGTCGAGGAGGTTGCTGACAGCACCACCATCGAGAACGCCGTCGAGGAGATCGTCGAAGGTGCCGTCGAGGCCGTTATCGCCGAATAAGGTCAAGACCGACAGACAAGAAAAGGAGCGCCGGCCCGCAAGGGCTGGCGCTCTCTGTTTGTAGGCGCTTGTGTGCCGCTTAGTTGCGGTAGCCGATGACGCGGCGCACCTCGGCCAGGGTGGCGGCGGCGCTGGCGTGGGCCTTCTCCTTGCCGAGGTCCATGATGCGGCGCAGGCGGGCATCGTCGGACTGGTACTCGAGGATGCGCTGGCGCAGGGGCTCGACGAAGGCCACCATGTCCTCGGCCAGTTGCTTCTTCAGGTCGCCGTAGCGTATCTGGCACCGGTTGTAGAGGTCGTCGAAGTATTCCACCGTGTCGGACGTGGAGACGGCGCGCAGCAGGGTGAAGAGGTTCTCTATCTCCTCGGGTTTCTGCTGGTTGGGCTCGGTGGGGCCGCTGTCGCTCTTGGCCTTCATAATCTTCTTGCGGATGACGGCGGGCTCGTCGGTGAGGAAGATGGTGCTGGCTTCGCCCTCGCTCTTGCCCATCTTGCCGCTGCCGTTGAGGGCGGGTATCTTGATGAGGTCCTTGCCCATGCCGACGGCTTGCGGCAGGGGGAACACCTCGCTGTGGTACATGTTGTTGAAGCGCTGGGCGAAGGTGCGGGTCATCTCGAGGTGCTGCTCCTGGTCCTTGCCCACGGGCACGAGGGTGGCCTTGTGGATGAGGATGTCGGCGGCCATGAGGGTGGGGTAGGTGAGGAGGCCGGCGTTGACGTTGTTGGGGTTCTGGCGCACCTTGTCCTTGAAGGAGGTGACGCGCTCCAGCTCGCCGAGGTAGGCGTTCATGTTGAAGAAGAGGTAGAGCTCGACGGTCTCGGGCAGGTCGCTCTGCAGGTAGAGGGTGCAGCGCTCGGGGTCGAGGCCGGCGGCGAGGTACTGGGCGAGGATGGTGCGGGCGTCGTTGTAGATGCTGCCCGGGGTGGGGTGGGTGGTCAGCGAGTGGTAGTCGGCGATGAAGAAGAAGCAGTCCATCTCGTCCTGCATGCGCACGAAGTTGCGCAGGGCGCCGAAATAGTTGCCGAGGTGCAGGTTGCCGGTGGGCCGTATGCCGCTGCAAACGATATCTTTAGCCATAATTGTCTTTGGTTTTCGTAGGTGCAAAGATACGACTTTTTTCCGTGTATTGGAAAAAAGTCGTATCTTTGCAGTCCGAATAGGTTAATTGACAAAGACATGAATATTGCATTTATTTCGGCTGTATTGCCGGTCGTGTTGCTGCTGTACTTCATCTACCGGAAGGACCGGCTGAACCCCGAGCCGCTGGGCAAGCTGCTGCTGACGTTCTTCGTCGGCTGCCTGAGCGTGATACCGGCGAGCCTGATGGAGGGGTTGATTATGCCGCTGGGGCCGTCGGCCGAGACGGCGCCGGTGCTCAATGGGGTGTTCACCGGCTATGTGGTGGCGGGCCTGAGCGAGGAGCTCTGCAAGCTCTTGCTGCTGCTGTGGGTCATCTGGCGCAGCCCCCACTTCGACGAGTACTTCGACGGCATCGTCTATGCCGCCTTCCTCTCGCTGGGCTTCGCCTGTGTGGAGAATATAGGCTATGTGATGGGTGGCGGCGACGTGATGACCACGGCCCTGATGCGGGGTCTGCTGGCAGTGCCGGCCCACTTCCTCTTTGCCGTCACTATGGGCTACTACGTCTCGCTGGCCAAGTTCGACCCCGCCGGACGACGGGGCCACCTCTGGAAGGCGTTGCTCTATCCCGTCCTCCTGCACGGCACCTACGACGCGCTGCTGATGGTCAGCAGCAACCTGAGCGGGAGCGACAGTCTCCTCTCGACCGGCGTCACGGCGGTGCTTTTCATCGTCTTCGTGGTGTTCGACGTGAAGATGTGGCGTTGGGGCCTGAAACGCATCAAGCGCCTGCAGGAACGCTCCCGCGAGGACGACTTCGACAGCCTCCGCCCCTTCGACGGCTTCATCTGGAACGTTTAAAGACGCTTTTTGACAACCTTGGCACAATAAAAGGGGCGCTTTGTCGTTATAGGGATATTATGGAACTGAGCAACTACTTTGAGCCGATAGATTCGGCCGTGGTGGACTACCGCAGCGAGGAGTTCCGCCCCATGCTGGGCGACAGCATCCACGCCTATACCGCCGGAGGGGCGTTCCCCGACTGGCGGCAGGCACCGCTGGTGCTGCTGGGCGTGAAGGAGGACCGCGCTTCGGTCGACGGCCACGGGTCGGCCCCGGCCCCCGACTTCATCCGCCGCAGGCTGTACCGACTGGCCCAACCCCATGCCGACCTCAAACTGGTCGACCTCGGCAACATCGCCGCCGGCGTGGAGGTGAGAGATACTTATTTCGCCGTCATCGAGGTGCTCCAGCAGCTGCTGGAGGACGGCCGCACGGTCATCGTCCTCGGCGGAAGCGACGACCTGGTCTTCCCTATATACAAGGCCTACGAGGTGCTGGGACGTGTCATCAACATCGCTTCGGTCGACCCCCGCTTCAACCTCGAGGGGGGCGACACTATCAACAGCGCCAACTACCTGCAGCACATCATCCTGCAGCAGCCGAACTACCTTTTCGACTATGTCAATCTGGGCTACCAGACCTACTTTGTCGGGAGTGAGATGATACAGCTGATGGAGGAGCTGAAGTTCAGCACCCGCCGTCTGGGCGAGTTGCAGCCCAACCTGGAGCTGGCCGAGCCCATGGTGCGCTACAGCGATGTGGTGGCGGTCGACGTGAGTGCCGTGCGGCAGAGCGACGCCCCCGCCGCGGCCTGCCCGTCGCCCCACGGCTTCTATGGCGAGCAGCTGTGCCAGCTGGCCCGTTTCGCCGGCATGAGCGACAAGACCACCTGCTTCGGCCTCTTCGAGATGGTGCCTGCCCGCGACCGCGACGAGCAGACGGCCCACATGCTGGCCCAGGCGCTGTGGTTCTTCCTCGAGGGCTTCTGCTACCGTTTGGGCGACTTCCCCTCGCGCGACCCGCAGGCCTTCAAGCACTTCTCGGTCCAGCTGGGCGACAGCGGCATGGAGATAGTCTTCCACAAGAGCCTCAAGAGCGACCGCTGGTGGATGGAGGTGCCCTGCGAGGACGCCGAGCGTCGCGAGCGCTACCTCACCCACACCCTCGTGCCGTGCAGCTATGCCGACTACCTCCACGCCATGGAGGAGAACGAGATACCGCCACTGTGGTGGCATTATTATAACCGATTGAACGGATAACACACACACAATACAGACAACACTATGGATTTAGCCTTCAAGGAAAAGATAGACAGCCTCATCAGCGAAGTGGCCGCCGTGCCCGACCTGATGACCAAGGTGGCCGTGCTGAACTACATTCAACAGGAGTCGGGCTTCCTCCTCTGGCAGCTCGAAGACGAACAGCGTATTGATGAAGACTCGCGCGATTATTAGCCTGCTGGCCTGCCTGCTGGTGGCGGGCTGCTCGGGGGGCTACTCGTTCACCGGTGCCTCCATCCCGCCCGGCGCCAAGACTATCTCGGTGGCCGACTTCCCGAACTATGCCTCCACCGTCAACCCCCAGCTCAGCCAAAAGCTCAGCGACGACCTGCGCCAGATGTTCGCCAGCCAGACCCCCCTCACCGTGACCACCGACGAGGGCGACTTGCAGGTGAGCGGCGAGATAGTGGGCTACGACACCCGCGCCTCGGCCCTCTCCTCGTCCGACGAGGTCAGCATGAACCGCCTCACCATCACCATCAAGGTGCGCTTTGTCAACACCGTCGATCCTGACGCCGACTTCGAGCAGTCGTTCTCGCGCTACCGCGACTATGCTGCCTCGCAGGATTTTTCCGCCGTCGAAAGCGGACTGGTCAACGAGATAGTCTCCGAACTATGCGAGGACGTCTTCAACAAGTCGGTCGTCAACTGGTAGCCCGTGGCGGCCTCGTCCTCGGGACCTTCGCCACGCTGGTCTACCTCCTCACCATTGACCGCTCGGCCTCGTGGTGGGACTGCGGCGAGTTCATCGCCACTGGCTGGACCCTCGGGGTGGGCCATCCCCCCGGCGCCCCCGTCTACCAGCTCCTCTCGCACCTCTTCATGCTCCTCTCGTTCGGCAATCCCCTGTGGGTAGCCCCTCTGAGCAACGCCTTCTCCGCCCTCTGCGGCGGCGTGACGGTGGGGGTGCTCTACCTGACGCTGCGCGAGTTCGGGTGCCGCCCCTTCGGGGCTGCCATCGGCGCCCTCTGCTACCTCTTCTGCGACACAGCCTGGTTCTCGGCCGTCGAGAGCGAGGTCTATGCCCCGGCCATGCTCTGCTGCTCGCTCGACGTGTGGCTGGCCCTCCGCTTCCGCCGCTCGGGCAACCCCCGCCTGCTTCTGCTCCTGGCCCTGATTCTGGGCCTGGGGGTGGGGGTGCACCTGATGACCCTCCTCGTCCTGCCGGCGCTGGCCCTGACAGTCTTTCCTAGTATTTCTAGAACCTCTAGATTATCCAGACTGTCTAGAGTCGTCCTTTTCTCGCTCCTCTTCTTCCTCCTGGGGCTCACGCCCTATGCCATCATCCCCCTCCGCGCCGCCGCCGACCCGCCCGTCAACGAGCTGGGCGACAGCTTCGGCTCCTACCTCCGCCGCGAGCAGTACGACAAGGCGCCCCTCTACCCCCGCATGTGGCGCGAGCGCGACAGCGCCAACTGGGCCGAGTGGACCCTCGGCACCCGCGGGGTGGTGGGCAACGTGGTCTACTGTGTCGGCTACCAGATGGGCTACATGTACTGCCGCTACCTGATGTACAACTTCATCGGACGCGAGAACTTCCGCTGGCACTGCATCGTCCCCTTTGTGCTCCCCTTCCTCCTCGGGCTGTGGGGCCTCTGGCGGCACCGCAAGCGCAGCCGGCTGGACTTCTGGATTGTCATGCTCCTTTTCCTCTTTGGCGGCATCATCCTCAACCTCTACCTCAACCATCCCTGCTATGAGCCCCGCTCGCGCGACTATGTCTACGTGCTCTCCTTCTATGCCTTCGCCCTCTGGATAGGCATCGGAGCCGACGCCCTGCCGCGCCGCTGGCTCCGTCTCTTGGCCCTCTTGGCCCCCCTCACCCTGGCCGTGGGCAACTGGAGCGACCACGACCGCAGCCGCTGCCACTCGGTGCACGACATCGCCGCCGCCCACCTCGACGTGTGCGACCCCGACGCCATACTCATCACCCTCGGCGACAACGACACCTTCCCCCTCTGGTACCTCCAGCAGGTCGAGGGCCGCCGCACCGACGTCGACGTCTACAACGTCGGCCTCACCGGCTGGCCAGAGGTGTTCCGCCTCGTCAATACCGCCGCCGACCGGCCCGTCTACTTCACCCACTACTTCTACCAGCGCTTCGCCTACCTCTACCCCGGCCGGCTACGCTGCTGTGGCTTCTGCTGGCAACTGATGCCCGTCGGCGGTGCCGACCTCACCCCGCCGCCCGCCCTCCCCGTCGAGTGGCACATCACCCGCGGCGAGTATGTCGACCCCGTCAGCCGGCGTTTCCTCGACATCTGGCAGCAGAACACCGGTCACCCCGTCCCCCGCCGCTGACCCTTTCCTCCCTTTCGACCGCTGATTGTCCGTAACAACTCCGAGTCAACTCCGACCGTTTTACGCTTTTTATCGGACCATCCTCGGAGTTGTGTCGGAGTTGAGTCGGAGATGAGTCGGAGTTGTCCCCTCCGGAAACCACCCCCTTCCCGGCATTTTTTCCGCCCCGATATCGGATAATTTTTGTATCTTTGCAAATCAATATACTATATATAATGGAACAACAACTCTTGATTTATAATACTTTGAGCCGGCAGAAGGAGCTCTTCCGGCCCATCAACGAGGGCCACGTGGGCATGTATGTCTGCGGCCCGACGGTTTACGGCGACGGCCATCTGGGCCACGCCCGCCCCGCCATCACCTTCGATGTGGTCTTCCGCTACCTGCGGCACATCGGTTACAAGGTGCGCTATGTGCGCAACATCACCGACGTGGGCCACCTGGAGCACGACGCCGACGAGGGTGAGGACAAGATAGCCAAGAAGGCGCGGCTGGAGCAGTTGGAACCCATGGAGGTGGCGCAGTACTACACCAACCGCTACCATGCCGCCATGGAGCGCCTCAACGTGTTGCCCCCCAGCATCGAACCCCACGCCTCGGGTCACATCATGGAGCAGATAGCCCTCGTGCAGAGCATCCTCGACGCTGGCCTGGCCTATGTGAGCAACGGCTCGGTCTATTTTGACGTGCGCAAGTATCAGGAGGATACACACAAATATGGCCAGCTATCCGGTCGAGTTATCGACGAGATGCTGGCCACTACCCGTGAGCTGGATGGGCAGGAGGAGAAGCGCTTCAGCGGCGACTTCGCCCTGTGGAAGAAGGCCTCGCCGGAGCATATCATGCGCTGGCCCTCGCCCTGGAGCGACGGCTTCCCTGGCTGGCATGCCGAGTGCACTGCTATGGGTGCCAAGTATTTAGGGTCTCCGTTCGACATCCATGGCGGCGGCATGGACCTCGTCTTCCCCCACCACGAGAGCGAGATAGCACAGTGCGTAGCCTCCACCGGCCACGCCCCCTGCCGCTACTGGATGCACAACAATATGATTACCATCAATGGCCAGAAGATGGGCAAGTCGCTGGGCAACTTCATCACCCTCGACGAGTTCTTCACCGGCAGCCATAAGCTGCTCGCCCAGGCCTACTCGCCCATGACCATCCGCTTCTTCATCCTCCAGGCCCACTACCGCAGCACCGTCGACTTCAGCAACGAGGCCCTCCAGGCCGCCGAGAAGGGCTACGCCAAGCTGCTGGAGGCCTACAAGAAAGTGGAAAGTGGAAAGATTAAAGTGGAAAGCGCTGCCGCACCCGAACAACTTTCCACTTTGCACTCTCAACTTTCCACTCTGCGAAGCAACTGCTACGACGCCATGAACGACGACTTCGCCACCCCGACGGTCATCAGCCACCTCTTCGAGGCCGCCCGTATCGTCAATAGTGCCGCCGACGGCCACCTGCAGCTCGCGCAGGCCGACATCGACGAACTGCGCGGCATCTTCGACACCTTCCTCTTCGACATCCTCGGCATGAAGGACGAGTCCACCGGCGACAACACCGCCCTTATCGACAGTCTGATGCACATCATCCTTGACATCCGCGCCACCGCCAAGGCCAACAAGGACTGGGCCACCAGCGACCGTATCCGCGACGCCCTCAAGGAGGCCGGTGTCACCGTCAAAGACGGCAAGGACGGTGCAACCTACTCATATTGAGTATAGGTACAAGGATACATGATATACTAATCCCACCTCACTCTCGTTATACAATAACCTGCCTTGGCTACTTGTCTTGTTAGCTCTACCAATTCTTCCATACGATAGCCATACCAGCACATTCTTGCATAGTAAGGATGTACCGACTTTGGTATTACAATATCGGTATCTTCTATAGGCTGCGGAACAAACCAATCTTGCTCCAATGCCTTCTCTGGATCAACACATTGACTCACGTAGTCAGTAATGTCTGTTCTCTTCACCACATGCCCGTCTGTCTCCTCTATGAGCCATACGGACCATTGCACATAATTAATAGCCGGATACTTGTCTTTCTGGAACGGCACTATGAAGTTCCCCCAACGGTCAATCAGTGCCCATAGTTCTTCGTCATTCTGCACTAAAGCCACACCATATTTGAACCACGAAGCAAGTTTCCACTGGAGAGGTAATACTATCTCTCCTTTAGTGTTTATGTAGCCCTTCTTCTCGCTGTCATCCATAACAACAGCCAAACCTTCGTCGAATCCGTATGCCCATTTCCATTGGGCTGGCAATACGGGTTGACCGTATTCATTCACAAATCCATAAAGTCCACTATCTTCGAATAGATGACGCTGAGGACTACTTTTCTTGATGTAAAAACCATCAAAAAACATCAGTTTGAATAACCTCTCCAAATAATCCCTGTCGTAATATTTAGGGGATATCTCTGCAATCAACGAACTTACTTCTTTATTCTCAGGCAACTCCTTTGGCATATTCCTCGGCATTTTCATCGGCATCTTTTTATCAGAGACATTAATTGTGTAGCTATTAATGTCTTTCCTCGAAAATGGTCCGTTCTTTTTTTCGAGTATATTCCCCTCTTTATCAATGCGGAATCTGTTTTTGTAATAATCTGTCACCCATATTGTCCCATCCAGAAAATATTTAGGTTTATGGTCAACTCCTTCCCAAGCGCATACATCGTCCCATACAAACGGAATCACAAGTTCACCTTCCTTGTTGATAAAACCCCACTTCTTTTTATATTTTACAGGTGCCACTCCTCCGGAGAAAGAATTTGCATCGTCATAGATTAGAGGAATCACCTCCTTCTCCGTCATATCGATAAAACCTTTTTTCTTCCCCCAGCTTACACAGGCCAATCCTTCACAGAATGGATGTATAAAATGCCACTGCGGCTTTATCACAAATTTCCCGGTCTTGTCAATCATTCCCCAACGACCACAACAACCGCTGTCAAGCACACAAGCCAAACCGTCATCAAACGGCATTACATCTTTAAAACGACAGGGGACAACCTGTTTCCCCTTAAGGTCAATAAAACCGAACAGCCCGTTATCACCTTTCACCATGGCATAACCCTCACTGAAGGCTTGCGCGTCTTTCCATTTGCACGGACTCACCATTTTCCCTTCCCGGTCTATGTAACCAGATAATCCCTCAAAACTGGATACCACGGCACGACCTTCCTTAAAATTAGTACATTCCGCCCATTCAAACGGAATCACCACTTCACCTTTTGTATTGATAAAGCCTTCCTTGAACTCCCGGTTCATGACGGATGCCAAGCCTTCCGAAAAGCACTTCACATCCTCATAGATACAAGGAATTACCAATTCGCCTTTATTATTCTGGTAACCGGCTCCATCTCGAGTCATTACACCGGTCAGTCCTTCTACCTCCTCTGTTACCTTAACCACCTGCCCCGGTCTCAATCTTTCCCGCATCACACTGAGTTGATTTTCAATGTTTCTTTTTCTCCATTCTTCCCAATTTGTTTTCATCGTATAATATTATATATTAATACTTTGTCATTACCACAGGATGAGTCCTCAATGCAAAGATACGAGAAATATCTGATATGGCAAAGTATTTCGGTGTTTTTTTTGCAAAAAAAGAAGATGCCCAAAACTTATGGGACACCTTCTTCATTCTTCTAGTTGTTTTATAGCGGTACAGAGAAAAGATTGGCGTCTATAATTGAAAAACTCGCGGGTCGCGCACAATATCCTATAGCATTCTGCGTTATGGGTATGTAAATATACCCATAAGATGAAAAAAGCAGACTGGATACTCATCGCGTGTGTCGCCGTGGTGGCGGCGCTCTTCGCCATCCCGCAGACCCACTGTGCCGCGGGCTTCAACTGGGCCACGGCCCACCACCCCTACATCATGGCCTTCTTCAAGTTCGCCATCCTTGCCACCCTGGGCGAGATGCTGGCCCTCCGCATCCGCGAAGGCGTCTACAACAAGAAGGGCTTCGGTGTCCTTCCCCGCATGATGGTGTGGGGCTTCCTCGGCATGTGCATCGCCATGGCCATGGTCATCTTCAAGACCGGCGTGCCGGCCTTCCTCGGCTCGCTCGGATGGAAGGGTGCCGCTGCGGTGTTCGCCGCCCCTGAGCTCACGTGGGGCAAGCTGGGTGTGTCCTTCGCCGTCTCGGTCCTGATGAACTCCATCTTCGCCCCGGTGATGATGACCTTCCACAAGTGCACCGACATACACATCACCGATAACGGTGGCACCGTGGCAGGCTTGCTCAAGCCGATGAAGATGCGCGAGATATTCGCCCATAAGGTGAATTGGGACATGCAGTGGAACTTCGTCATCAAGAAGACCATCCCCCTCTTCTGGTTCCCGGCCCACACCATCACCTTCATCCTGCCCGCCAACCTGCAGGTGCTCTTCGCCGCCCTGCTCGGCGTCGCCCTCGGACTCATCCTTGCCATCAAGAAATGAAGCGGACGCTGGTATTACTGGTATTGTTGGTCCAGCTGGCTCAGCTGGAGGCCCAGACGCCCTTCAACTTCGACTGGCACGGCTTTGTCAACCCCCACTACTATGCCGACAGCCGCAGCGTGGTCGGCGGGCGCGAGGACATGATGCTCTTCTACCCCAAGCCCATCCTCCGAGACAGTTTGGGCCGTGACATCAACGACGGCTGGCAGGCCGACATGCTGGCCATCACCGCCCGCCTGAATCTCCGCGTCAGCGGCCCCGACATGCTGGGCGCCAAGACCAGCGCCTTCATTGAGGGCGACTTCACCGGCTCCACCAACGCCACCATCAACGACCTGCGCCTCCGCCACGCCTACATCACGATGGACTGGTATGATAACCAAGGTGAGTTCCGGTCGCTCAAGCATACCTTGAAGGTTGGCCAGTACTGGTACCCCATGGTCATCCACGAAATAATGCCCATGACCAACCCGCTGAACATGGGAGCCCCCTTCCACTGTTACGCCCGCCAGCCGCAGGTGCGCTACGAGTTCATCTCCCACGGATTCGAGGTGGTCGCTGCCGCCTGCTGGCAACTCGACAACATGAGCCAGGGTCTCCTCAACGGTCTCCCCACCTCCAGCACCCAGTTCGCCCGCCACAGCCTGGTGCCCGAACTCAATGCCCAGCTGCGCTACCTCACGGAGCACCTCTTCGTCGGTGCCGCCGTCAACCTCAAGACCATACAGCCCATGGTGAATACCACCGGCCTCGCCCTCGAGCCCAACCCGCACACCTCCTTCACGTGGAGCCTCTTCGGCCGCTACCGCTTCGGCGGCGTCACCGTCAAGGCCCAAGCCCTGCTGAACAACAGCCTCTATGAGGGCTGCTCCATGGGAGGCTACCTGCTGCGCACCGTCGACGGCGTCCCCTACCAGTATGCCGCCCGCGACTGGCACTTCGACACCTATTGGCTCGACCTCGAGCGCAACCGCGGCCACTGGCGCCCGGGCCTCTTCCTCGGCTACGGCCGCAACCGCGACTTCGGCACCCCGCTCTCCATCGGCGCCGGCACCACCACCGACTATGCGCTGGGGCGCGGATTCGATATCGAGTATCTCTGGCGCCTCCAGCCCCGCCTCACCTACAAGACCCTCACCGGCCTCGACTTCACCGCCGAAGTCGAATACACCTGCGCCGCCTATGGACGCGAGACTGTGGTGGGCCCCGACCGCCTCTACCTTCACGACCCCGACGGCATCGTCGGCAACCTGCGCCTCTCCCTCAGCATGGTCTACTCCTTCTGAGGCCGATGCATCGGCTTGTCTCCTTTCTAATATGTCAATGAACACTCAGGAGCTATTCTAACCCCGCCACCACCAGTGCGGCGGGGTGTTCTCCTGAGCCGACAATATAAGGCCTTTTTCGGAAAATGCTCAAAATCGACCCACAATAGTACCCGAATGTCCCACGAAAGTACCCAACTTTCCACTTCCGCCCACTAGACCTCCAACGACATAAACAGGCATTTTAAAAGCGAGCGTATCCTCCATTTGGGAAGACACGCTCACTTTGATTATAATCCATTTGCAATTAAGAGGGAACCCAATGCCACAAATCCAAGTATTCCAACGAGACCAACTATTCCTTTTCCTTGTGCATTTGACATTACATAGGCTTGATATTGCGGATTGTAAAAATATGTTTTATCTCTTTCATACAGTTTCTTTCGTGTAGTCACTTCGTATGTATTATAGAAAGAACTGGCTGGTTCACATAAATTAGCTTTCACTACTTTATCATATAGTTCGTGCGATGGTTCAACATAGTCTGGATCTCTCATATTTTCACAAGGTTCTTCCCTTTTCTCCATGGTCACTAACTCTGGTTCCGCATAGTTTGTAACCGACGATACATAAAAATCATTTCTAACGATTGTGGTTTGTGCGCCCTCTCCGACGGAGTAAGAAATGATGTCCGAAAAACAGAATGGAGAATTCTCCGCTGTGAAATCAAGTCGTGCGCTATGCGATGGATAACGTTGTAAATCACAGGATAACATAGGAGAGGTTTTGATATTATATGTCGTGATATACTTCTTGCTGTGAGGTGGTACGGCAACAATCTCCATTTCTTTAATAGTCACTGTATTTGACGTAGACATTACACCGGCATCCCTTGCGGCAATGCTTGCAAACCTGCTTGCAGACTTTGAGGCTCGTGCCGCGACAACACCATCCGTTGTAAGGCTCGGCATTACACGGCCCACGGACAGTTCCTCTGATTGAGATTCTCCATATCCGTAGTCCATCGATGATGTAACTCCTACCGATGAACTGTGGCTCCATTCACGTCCCCGATACAAGTCGTAAGCTTTCCCGTTCATCACATAGAATGACTTTGAGAGGTTAATGTAGACAATTTCGTCAGTCTTGTTGTAAAAGCTGAAATCTGCTGTACCTCCATTCGACCAAAAGCAATAGTCGATGATGCATTGCGGGTTCTCATAGCTTATTACTCCATTCCCTTTCTTGAGTTGTCCATTTTGATGCACCGGTTTAGTCTCGTACACCTGGCAGTATTGATACGTACTTGCACATGAGGACAACATTGCACTCAAGACGACAGCGATAATGATGTAGATACTTTTCTTCATATTTGTATTTTTTAATAGCCTACTCTATTACGCAGTTTTCGGCATCCCCGCTATATCTAATGAGCTGGAGACCGTTGCTAACAAAGGAGCATGAAGAAAGGCGTGATTCTTTCGTCAAAACTGCCTTATTTCTGTAGAGGATGTCTGGTATATCCCTGTGGTCAATAAGTACTACGAAAATTCACGCCCCTGACGTGAACTATCCGCATGCTTATTCTCACCACTTTTAGTTTACCAGACTATTTCTACAGGAGAACAAGAGCGTCAGCTCAATATGTGTTAATATTTTGTTATATTTATGACATTACTTTTATTTTCGATTTTATAATCTGTTTATGAGTTCGCTGGCAGACATTTCCATCTTGGAAAAGGCAAACCAGCGTTTGCCCAGGTCTTTCAGAGAGGCACCGATATGATAGACGCTGTTGTCGATGCAGAGGAAGCGGTCGTGAGTACGGTCGAAGAGCATCACGGTGATGGGGCGGTACTGTGCGTTGTGACGGGCAATGTCAAGCGACAATTGCTGGGATATACTTTTGGTGTATATCTCAGCCTCTACGGTTTTCTTGCGTTTGTCGAGGAGGCTCAGCACTGTATCGTCTACGTAGTTATCAAATAGGACAATGTGTTTCTTGGCGGAACGGATGAGTTCGCTGGCGAAGCGATATGCGTCGAAGACCTGACCGTCGAAGAAGATGCCCTGGGTTGGCTGCTGGCCTGTTTCGAGCAGTTGGAACACACGGTCAATGCGTTGGTCGGCGGCTATTTGATGCTGTTCTATTGAGTCAAGGCGTTGGAAGATGCCTGCGTTGGATACAAGGAAGTGTCGCATGGCAACAAAAGCACGCATTATCTGTATATTCACCTCGACAGCCGAGGGTGAGCGTAAGACACTGCTAAGCATTGCAACGCCATTCTCGGTAAAGGCATATGGTAAATATTTGATATTATGGCCACGACTAGTGTTCAAAATCACATTTTGTGATTTTGATTCGGTTGTTAGTTTGTTCAAGGTCACAATTTGTGATCTTGAACCATTGACCTCATCTTGTGTAAGTTGAAACATGAAGTCGTCGGGGAAGCGGTCTATATTGCGCTTAACAGCCTGATTAAGAACGCGCGTCTCCACACCATAGAGGTGAGCCAAATCACGGTCGAACATCACCTGCACACCACGAATGGTGAATATCATTCGCTCTATGTCGGCAACGACAGGTGGGTTATCGCACCTTGAAACAGCCTCTTTCCTGTCTTTGGCATCAATCTTTATTTCAGCACCATTTCTTTTCGCCATTGTAATTCAGCGCATCTGATTTCAATTTGCAAAAATACGAATTTTTCCACATACGGCAAAAAAATAGTCGCCATTTCATTTATTTTTCGTAATTTTGCACCCGAATAAGTATTCGTAAGAAACAAACAAACATACTTTATTATGCGCAAATTCAACCGTATCATTGCCGCAGGCCTCCTCGGTGCCGCCATGCTCTTCAGCTCGGCCGCCGATGCCTGCACCAATTTCCTTTTCACCAAGGGTGCCACCAAGGACGGCAGCACCATGATTACCTATGCCGCCGACAGCCACACGCTCTACGGTGAGCTCTATTACCGCAAGGCTGCCGACTATCCCGCCGGCACCATGTTCATGCTCGTCGAGTGGGACACCGGCAAGCCTCTCTTCGAGATTCCCCAGGTGGCCCACACCTACAGCGTCGTGGGCAACATGAACGAGCACCAGCTCGCCATCGGCGAGACCACCTACGGCGGCCGTGAGGACTGCTGGAAAGACCCCGTCAAGGGCATCGACTACGGCTCGCTCATCTACGTCACCCTCCAGCGCGCCAAGAACGCCCGCGAAGCCATCTACTGGATGGCCAAGCTCGTTTCCGACTACGGCTACTGCTCCGAGGGCGAGAGCTTCTCCATCGCCGACCCCGACGAGGTGTGGATACTCGAGATGATTGGCAAGCGCGCCGCCCCCGTCAAGGCCGACCTCGCCAAGAAGCTGAAATACAAATACCAGGACGGTGCCGTCTGGGTAGCCCGCCGCATCCCCGACGGCATGGTTAGCGGCCACGCCAACCAGGCCCGCATCACCCAGTTCCCCCAGGAAGGCAAGTTCAGCAAGGCCAAGGGCAAAGGCCTCCACAAGGTCATCAGCAGCGCCCACATGGACTATGTCTATGAGCCCGAGGTGGAATGCGTCTACAGTGCCGACGTCGTCACCTATGCCCGCGCCTGCGGCTGGTTCGACGGCAAGGACGCCGACTTCTCCTTCTGCGACACCTACGCCCCCCTCACCTTCAGCGGCATGCGTGGCTGCGAGGCCCGCGTCTACGCCATGTTCAACCGCGTGGCCGCCGGCATGCAACGCTACGAGAAATACGCCATGGGCGACGCCACCGCCGAGCGCATGCCCCTCTGGATCAAGCCCGACCATAAGGTCGACCTCCACGAGGTGATGAACCTCATGCGCGACCACTACGAAGGCACCTCCATGGACATGAGCAAGGACCTCGGCGGCGGCCCCTTCAACTGCCCCTACCGCTGGCGTCCCATGGGCTTCGAGCTCGACGGCCACACCTATGTCCACGAGCGCGCCACCAGCACCCAGCAGACCGGCTTCTCGTTCGTGGCCCAGTGCCGCGGCTGGCTCCCCGCCAAGGTCGGCGGCATCCTCTGGTTCGGCGTCGACGACACCTACTCCACCGTCTACACCCCCATGTACTGCGGCATCACCGAGATACCCCTCTGCTTCCGCCAGGGCAACGGCGACATGCTGACCTACAGCGAGACCTCCGCCTTCTGGCTCTTCAACCGCGTCACCAACTTCGTCTACAGCCGCTACAGCGACATGATTGTCGACCTCCAGAAAGTGCAGAACCGCCTCGAGGAGAGCTATATCCACGACGTGGCCAAGCTCGACCAGCGTGCCAAGGAGAGCACCGGCGAGGCCCTTGAGCGCCAGCTGAACGACTTCAGCGGCCGCGCCGCCGCCCGCATGATGAAAGAGTGGAACGACCTGGACCGCTACCTGCTCGTCAAGTACATGGACGGCAACATCAAGAAAGAGAAAGACGGCCGCTTCGAGCGCACCGCCACTGGCATGGCTGTCATGCCCAAGCAGCCCGAGTACCGTCAGGAGTGGTACCGCATGATTGTCCGCGACCACGGCGACGTCATCCGCGAGAAATAACCCCCCGGCACATAAAACGAGCGGAACATATATGAATGTTATGGAATCAGTAGCAACAAAGGAAAGCCCCAAGACAGCGCATTCAACGCGTGTGGCACGTGGCAGAAAACCTGTGTCAACCACGTTGACTGTCGAGAAAACACCCGAAAGCGAACTGATGTCGGTGGATGAATATTTCGACATTTTACACAAGATGGTCGATGAGTATTATGACAGTGTACAAGGTTGAGATGCGAGCCTCTGCGCTCCGCGACCTTGCGGAGTTGAGAGACTGGCTGCGTACCGTCATGTCGCGCGAGGGGGCCCACCGCTATGTCACGAACATGCGCAATGAGGTCATGTCGCTCTCGGTCTATGCCGACCTGTACCGGCCTAGCTTGATGGCGGACATACGGCAGTACCATCCCAAGGCCCGCCGCATGGTGAGCCACAACCGTCGCTGGGTGTTCATATTCCACGTCGAGGAGGACACCGTCATCGTCGACCGCATCCGTCCCTCAATGGTGATTGCTAAATGACCAAACCTGCTCATAACCCGCTGATTTATACCCCCCCCACCAACTGCAAGATGTAGCGGGCGGGAGAGACACTTACTTACCGAAGAATTCACGGCCTCGGACGATTCCGAGTTGTTCCGTTCGCTCCACTACGGTCGCGTTCGGAACAGCACGGCATCCGTCCGGGGCTTTTTGTTTATCATTTAAATTATTTATCAAGATGAAAAAAGTATTTTCAATTCTGTTGGTCGCATTTGCGATGACAGCGATGGTCGCCTGCGGCGACGAGAACAACAACAGTGGCTCCAACAACGGTGGCTCCAACAACGGCGGCGGCAACGGTGGCGGCAACAACCCCGGCACCGAGCAGACCGACGCGCTGTCTGACACCTACTGGAAGTATCTGGAAGGAGATGAACTGATGATTGACCCCTACAGGTCCGTCTCTTTTGACTGCCGCAAGGACCACTATTGCTTCTATTGGGACAACAACCACCTGAGCGAGCCTGCCGTTTATACTTCCGGCTACGGCACGTACACTTACGATGAGGCTACGGGTAGTGGTACCGCCACCTTGAAGAACCAAGACAACGACCAGTCCATGGGCACCGCCACCTTCACCGTGAACGGCAATGAAATGCAATTCACCTTCGACGGACACACTTACACCATGACAAAAGGCCAATAAGAAACAACGTTAAAACACAAATCACCATGAAGAAAGTATTTTCACTCCTGATGATGGCTGCGGCGATGATGGCTATGGTCGCCTGCGGCGAGAAGGACGGCGACAAGGACATTCCCCAGTCGCTGGCCCAGACGGCGTGGCACTGCGACGAGCCTAACGTTACCATTTGGCTCACCGACGGCAGCCACGTGAAGTTCCACCAGGAATCGCTCGGCGAGCATTTCAACTGGAACGGCACCTACACCTACGACAGCCAGAACGGCAGCGGCACGATGACCTTCGACGTGGCCGGCTCGATGATGAGTGTCACCTTCACCGTGAAGGGCGACAAGATGACCGTCTCGCAGGACAGCGAGCAGTACGTGATGGACAAGATTGCCTACAGCGACCCCGGCGACAACCCCGGTGGTGGCGACAACCCCGGTGGCGGTGGAGAAGAACCCGGTGACGACCCCATGTCGCTCCTGGGTGCCTGGATGCAGATAGTCGGCAACCCTGACGGCGACCACACCACATACCTGCTTTCCTTCAATTCCACGGCTGCTTGCTATTTCAGCATTGCCGTCCGCACTTCCGAGGACGACGAGACCACCAACTACTTCGGCACCTACACCTATGCCAACCACAGCGGCAGCATCGACTTCATGAATGAGAGCATGACGCACCAAGTAGGCACCGCCACCTTCACCGTCAATGGCAACACCATTACGATGGACTTCCTCGGCCAGACCTACACGCTGACGAAACAATAAGAAACGCGGCAAGTCGCAACGGGGATGCCGTTGCGACTTGCTTTTTGGTTCAATCGAAAAACAGAAAAATGTTTTACGCGAGGGCAATATTTGCTGGGCGTGGGCGTTATAATACCGGAAATATCAAAACGGATCGCCATGTCGGAATATACCGTTATAGTTGAGTTTGACCCTGCAACGGGGCTTTACTGCGGCCAGTGCCAGCAGCTGCCTGAGGCTATCTCGCAGGGCAGCACCGAGGACGAACTGATGACCAACATCCGCGAGGCCATTGAACTTGTCCTCGAGGACCGCGCCGAGAACATCAAGCGCCTTTATTCGGGACGTTCTTTCACCCGTCGCAGCATAGCCGTAAACGCATGAAGAAAGAGAAGTTCCTCCGTTTCCTGCGCGACAACCAGTGCTTCCCCACAGGTCAGCAAAAAGGCAGCCATGCGCAGTACCAGAACCAGACGAACGGTAAAAAGACCGTGGTGCCGCTGCACAATGACATAGCCGAACCCACCGCTCGAGCCATCTGCAAGCAGCTTGGCATTCCGCCTGTGAAGTTCAATTGATTTGATATGCTTCATCGCAATGTACATAACCCGCTGATTTATGCCCGCCGGCGAATCGGTCAACCTTGACCGCGTTAATAATTAACCTTTTCAAATGCAAATCACCCTGGGGAAGGGCGCGACCTTCACGCTCGCCAGGCAGCAGTGACGCTACTTGACGTCTCGTGGCGGGAAACTCCGTAGTTCCTCCGACACAACTCCGATGCAACTCCGAGGATGGTCCGACGGCGGCCGGGCCGTCCTCGGAGTTTTTGCGTTTTTGGGGCGGATGTCCCACCGGGGCGGGAGTGGGAAAGTTGGGTACTTTTGTGGGAAATTTGGGTACTATTGCGGGTCGATTTTGGCCTTTTTCCGGTTTTGGCCTTATATTGGGAGCCAAAAAAACTCTACGACGATGGGAAAGATAGCACAAGGAATTCTGGGAGCCGTCAGCGGGCGTGTGGGTCCGGTGGTGGGCTATGTGAGTCAGGGGCGGTTCATCCTGCGGAGCGCGCCCGCCATCATACGCAATCCGCGCACGGCGGCGCAGCAGGCGGGACGTGCGGTGTTCGGCGCCGCGTCGCGGCTGGCCCGCGGCATGCGGGCGGCCCTGGCTGTGGGGCTGGCCGGAGCGGCCGGCCGGGCGGGGATGAGCGCCCGCAACCTCTTCATCAGCCTCAACCGCGCCTGCTGCGGTCCCGAGGGGGTGGACTACAGCCGTCTGCAGGTGGCCGCGGGCGAGTTGGAGGGGGTCGGCTTCGGCGAGGTGAGGCGGACGGGGTGGAGGCTGGAGGTGGATTTCGCACCAGGAGCCGGCGGTACCGACTATGTGTACCTCTTCGCCTATGCGCCGCGCCGTGGCGAGGGGGTGCTCTCGACGCCGGCGCAGCGCTTCGAGGGGCGTGTGGCGTTGCTGTTGCCGCCGCAGTGGGGCGGGGAGGGGGTGCATCTCTACGGCTTCGCGTGGGACCGCGAGGAGGAGGCGTCGCCGAGCGTGTGGCTGGGGCAGCTAGAACTGGAAGTAGATGAAGGGCTGGAGGTCGGCCGTGATGAACTGGTAGACGACGAAGACCGTGGCAACGCAGACCAGGGCCAGGAGCCAGAGGGGCTGGCTGGCGAAGGCCAGGCGGTAGCGGCGCTTCAGGCGGGCGGGGAGCCAGTGGATGACCATGCCTATGAGGAAGAGGAGGAAGGGCATCCAGTAGTGGCCAATGATTTCGGGCACCTGGGCGAGGTTCCAGTGGGACCCTATCTGGGCGACCATCTGGCTGGCGGTGCGCCAGGCCACCTCGTTGGCCTCGGCGGGGTCGAGGTTGGAGCCGGAGCGGAAGAAGAGGCGCGTGAAGGAGATGAAGACGAAGGTGAGGCCGGTGCACCACACGGTCCAGGCGCCGCGGGTGGCGCGGGCGGTCTGGGGCAGGAGGTGCAGCACGGTGTAGCCCACGAGGCACACGAGGACGGCGAAGTGGAGCATGTTGACCAGCGGCGAGTGGAGGAGCGGCTTGAGGAGGGCGAGGAGGCCCGTGGCGAGGGCGAGGACGAGGATGTGGGTAATCCACCCCTGGCGGCGCCACCACTTGTAGACCAGGATGCCGAGGCCGTTCAGTCCGCCCCAGGTGATGAAGTTGAACGAGGCCCCGTGCCAGAGGCCGCCGAGGAGCATGGTGTCCATGTTGTTGACGTTGGTGCCCAGGTCGTGGCGGTGGCGCCGGTCGAGGAGCCAGCGCAGGGCGATGGCGGCGGCGACGACGAGGAGGGCGACGGTGAAGAGGGTGCTGCGCAGGCGGAAGGCGGCGATGGCCATCATCAGCGCCAGCAGGAAGTAGGAGAGGAAGCCGGCGCGCCGGTTGCCGCCGAGGGGGATGTAGAGGTAGTCGCGCAGCCAGTGGGAGAGGGAGATGTGCCAGCGGCGCCAGAAGTCGGTGGGGTTCTTCGCCTTGTAGGGCGAGTTGAAGTTGAGCGGCAGGTAGAAGCCCATGAGCATGGCCACGCCGATGGCGATGTCGGTGTAGCCCGAGAAGTCGGCATAGACCTGCAGCGAGTAGAGCATCAGGGCGGAGAAGTTCTCGAAGGGGGTGTAGAGGGCGGGGTTGTCGAAGACACGGTCGACGAAGTTGACGGCCAGGTAGTCGCTCAGCACGAGCTTCTTCACGAGCCCGTTGAGAATCCAGAAGAGGGCTATGCCGAACTGGCGGCGTGAGAGGTGGAAGGGGCGGTAGAGCTGGGGCACGAACTGGTCGGCCCGCAGGATGGGACCGGCCACGAGCTGGGGGAAGAAGGCGGTGTAGAAGCCGAAGTCGAGGATGTTGGCCACGTGGGCGATGCGGCGCTTGTAGACGTCGACGATGTAGCTGATGTTCTGGAAGGTGAAGAAGGAGATGCCGACGGGCAGGAGTATCTTGATGCCGATGCTGTATTCGGTGCCGAAGGTGGAGTTGAAGAGGTCGGTGAAGAAGTAGGCGTACTTGAAGAAGCCGAGGGTGAGCAGGTTGACGGTCACGCCGATGGTCATCAGTGCTTTCCGTCTTCCGTTCGCCGCCGGCTGTTTATCCATGCCGATGCCGAGGAGCCATCCGAGGAGGGTGGAGAAGACGAGCAGCAGGACGAAGGGGCCGGAGGTCTTGTAGTAGAAGAAGAGGCTGACGAGGAAGAGGTAGGCATTGCGCGCGGTGAGGCGCCAGCGGCGGGTGACGATGAGGGTGAAGCCGGCGTAGACCAAGAGGAAGAAGACCCAGAAGTGGATTTGGGTGAAGAGCAGCGGGTGTGAGCTGTCGAAGCTGAGGAGCTGACGGAGGTATGTCAGGAGGTCGGACACGTGGGGAATGGTCAGGGGGTTCTAAAGGGTTTCAGGGGGTGTGTGGTTTCCGGGTTTTGTCCAGTTCCTGCAGGAGGGCGTCGGCAAAGAGGTTGCCCACGAGGCGGTAGCCGGTGGCGGTGAAGTGTACGCGGTCGGTTTGCGCCAGCCGGGCCAGCCGCCAGCGGTCCATCGACTTGAGGCCGCCCATGATTTCAAACTGGTCCCATACGGCGCCGCCGGTTTCGGCAGCCAGCCGGTAGAAGACCTCGCGGGCCAGCGGCCCGTTGGTGTTGACGCTGTAGCGCCGGCGGCCCGTCTTGCGATAGGAGTCGTTGTTGGTGACGAAGACAAAGGCGCAGTCGGGGTTGACGGAGCGGATGGAGTCGATGAGTTGCAGGTAGTTGTGCCGGAAGACGGCGGTGTCGAAGTTGGGTCCCGAGGCGTCGTTGATGCCGATGCCGAAGACGACGAGGTCGGGTCGCAGGAGGCGCAGGTCGCGCACGAAGTGTCGGCAGCGGAGGTAGTCGGGCACGGCGGCGCCGTTGACGCCGATGGAGGTGTAGGAGACGCCGGCGCGCCGGTTGCCGAGGTAGATGCCGGTGAGGGTGAACTGCTGCCCTTCGAGGCATGGCAGCAGGACGGCGAAGGAGTCGACGGGCGTGGTGAGATTAAAGACGTAGCGGTCGGTGCGGGGGTCGATGTAGGAGGGTGGCAGGTCGCGGTCGCCGACGCGGAGCTGTGGCACCACCTGCTGGTCGGAGTGGCCGAGGACGACGATGCGGTTGGTGGCATAGTCGATACCGGTGTCGGCCAGCACCACCTGTACCTCGGCGAGGCTGTCGGTGGCGGTGACGGCGATGCCACAGAGGCCCAGGGGGATGGGGTGCTCCTTGGCCACGCAGCGGTTGAGGAGCATCTTCTCGAAGCAGTGGATGCGGTAGTCGGGCGGGTTGTTGCAGCGGGCGGCGGCGGAGTAGGGGAAGAGCATGCCGCGGGGGCCTATGCGGTCGGGGTAGGCGCCGGTGAGGCGGCGGCGGATGGTGTTGGGCAGGGTGCCCGCCTGCACGTGCGAGCCGCCGATGTGGACGATGTTGATGTTGCCGGTGCCGGAGGTCGTCATGCGCTCCCACCGGCTGAAGAAGGCCTGCATCGGGGCGGCGTTGCTGTCGTAGCGCAGCAGGTTGGAGTCGTAGCGGATAAAGTCGTACTCCTGCCCCCGGGCGGGTGCCGTGACTGCCAGCAGCAGGAGGACTATGAGGGTTCTACTTTTCATTCTTTCGTTTTGCTTTCTCCTTTTTGAGTCGTTGTTCGAGGCGGAAGAGGCGGTAGCTGTTGTCGAGGGCCTGGGCGAGGCGGTCGCCCATGAGGTCGGCCCCGTGTTGCGAGAAGTGGATGTAGTCCTGTCCGGCATAGCCCTGGCGGCTCCATTCGGGCATGGAGTTGCGGCCGCCCATGGCGTGGTAGATGCTCCAGTAGGCGGCGCCGTGGCTGACGGCGGTGGCGGCGAGGCTGTCGATGAGTTCGGGCAGGATGGGGTAGGTCTGCAGCTGGCCACGGATGCGGGTACTCATGTCGGAGGGGCCGATGAAGAGCAGCTTGGCCGACGGGCAGCAGAGGCGCAGATGGTCAAGCTGGCGCCCCAGGCTCTGGCAGTAGGTGCTGATTTGGTCCGAGGTCTTGAGGTAGGGGACGGAGTTGCCGCCGAACTGGAGGATGATGAGCCCCACGTCCATCTGGTCGTAGGCGGCGGTGAGCTTCTCCTCGGGGACGAGGGTGAACTGCTGGCCTGAGCAGCCGCGCATGGGTATGTTGTCGACAGCGATGCCGGCTCCGTCGTCGAGGAGCACGCCGTAGAGGTCGGCGCTGCCGCTGACGGAGAGGCGCAGGCTGTTGGAGGCCGAGTCGAGGAGCCACACGAGGCTGCCGATGCCGCGGTCGGCATGGTGTTGGCGGAGGGAGGCACGATGCTGGCGGTCGGTGAGTTCGGCGCTGAGGTTGCCGTTGCGGTCGTTGAAGAGCAGGGTGACGCTGGAGAAACGCTTGGCACGGTCGTCGACGGTGCTGCTCTGGGAGGCCCGCAGGGTGGTGACGGCGCTGCCGCCGGCAAGACGGAAGCTCTGCATCATGGGGCCATAGTCGCCACGGCTCCGCACCACGGTGCTGTCGCCGAAGGAGGAGAGGTGCTGCAGTTCGCCGGTGGTGCCTTGGCGGATGGTCAGCGAGGGGGTGATGGTGTGGAAAGGTACCATGCCGGGACCACCGCCACCGAAGCACTGCTGCAGGTGGCTGCGCAGACGCGAGGTGATGTGGTCCATCTCTATCTGCGAGTCGCCGTAGTGGAGCACGCGGACGGTGCGGCCGGTGTGGCGGGCGCGTTCGGCGTTGCGCCAGAAGGCGTCGAGGTAGTGGCTGTTGGGAAGCCAGAAGCGCAGGTCGCCGCTGCCGACAAGCGAGCGGTAGTAGTCCAGCGAGTCGCGCAGCTGCAGCATCTCGGGTGGCTCGGCGGGGGTGGTCTCAATCTCCACCTTCTCGTCCCGTGCCACAAGGGAATGCAGGGAGGCGAAGCCGAGGTGATGGCCTGCCACCTCGACACCGTCGTCGGGGAATATGGCTCCCACGGAAGCCAGCGCTGCAATGACGCAGGCGATGAAGAGCAAGATACGGCCCGGTTTCATTGGCCTTTCTCCAGTTTCTCTATGCGTGCCGCCAGCCGTTCGATGTTGCGCACCAGCACCTCCACCTTGCGGCGTTTGGAGGCTTCCATGGCGGGGCTGCCGAAGATGCTCTGGTTGGAGGGTACGGAGTGGGTCACGCCGCTCTGGGCCCCGATGGTGACGTGGTCGCCCACGGTGATGTGGCCCACAAGGCCTGCCTGGCCTGCAATGATGCACTGCTCGCCGACATGGCAGCTGCCGGCGATGCCCACCTGCGAAGCCATGGCGGTGTTGCGGCCGATGACGACGTTGTGGGCCACCTGGCAGAGGTTGTCGACCTTGACGCCCTGATGCAGGATGGTGCTTCCGATGGAGGCGCGGTCGATGGTGGTATTGGCGCCCACCTCGACGTTATCCTCCAGAATGACGTTGCCAATCTGGTCAATCTTGTTCCAGGTGCCGTCGTCGGCGGGGGCGAAGCCGAAGCCGTCGCTGCCGATGACTGCGCCGGCATGAAGGGTGCAGTGGCGCCCAATCTCGACGCCCTCGTATATTTTCACGCCGGCGTAGAGGATGGTACCGTCGCCGATGGTGACGTTGTCGCCGATGGTGACGTTGGGGTATATCTTCACGTCGTCGCCGATGCGGCAGTGACGGCCCACGACAGCGTAGGGACCCATGTAGACGCGCTTGCCCACCTTGCTGCCACGCCCCACATGGCTGCGGCAGGAACGCCCTTTGGGAGGCTTGCTGCGCTCGTTGAAGGCATGCAGCAGGGCAGCGACGGCCAGGTAGGGGTTGTCTACCCGGATGAGGGTGGAACCGACGGGATGCTCGGGCTTGAAGTCGCGCCGCACGATGACGATGGAGGCCTGCTGCTCGTAGATGTAGTGGGTGTACTTGGGGTTGCCCAGGAAGGTGATACCGCCCTCGCAACCTTCTTCTATCTTGCAGGGTTTCCACACACGTGTGTTCTCGTCGCCCTCAACGGTGCCGCGCACCAGTCGGGCCAGTTCTTTGGCTGTGTATTGCATTGTCTGTTATTCGTCGTTAAACTCAATTATGCCGCGTTGGCGTGTGATGTGCAGGTTGGTGAGCTGCTCGTCACTGGCAAAGCCGTCGCCATAGGTGATGCGCCTGCCGTTGACCGACCGGACGGGGTGGTTGGAGAAGATGATGTCCTCGTCGTCGCGCCAGATGATGTCTTCCAGATAGATGGTGTCGCCCGTGTTGTAGTCAATCACCACCACGCTGTCGTTGGCCTTCATAATGTTGCGGTCGTCGTAGGAGACGGCCTGGCGGGCGTAGATGGAGGTCTTCAGGCGCCGGCCTTCGTCGTAGAAGCGCAGGTCGACCCCCTGCGGATAGACGGTGCGTGCCGAGGGCTGGCTGTGGCGCGTGATGCGAGGGGCGTCGATTTCCACCTGTAACCGACCTTGCTCGCTGCGGTGGATGCGGGCCACCTTAATCTCCTGGTCGGGCGGGTTCTGACGGCTGAAGCGCTCGATGTCCTTCATGTCGCCGCTGCATGCGGCGAGGGTCAAGAAGAATAAAAAGGTTATAGAGGTCAAGACGGTGTGGGACCTTCTTGAACCTCTAGAACCTATTACCCTTTTGTCTCTTGGTCTCATTAACGCGTTCTGACGGTGGTGCTCACCCCAATCCATCCGGGCACCGTGAAGCGGGCGCCGGGTTGCAGGCCGGCCATGAAGGCGTCGGTCTGTTTGGGGAAGTGGGCGGCGTAGGTGCTGATGAGCTTGTTGCACTGTTCGATGTTCTCGTCGGTAGGCTCCACGCTCTTGGCCTTGTTCAGGGCGTCGACGGCGGCCCAGTAGGCGCTGCGGCCGTTCACGTTGTCCTCCGATGCCGAGCCGGTGCTTTGGCCATAGAGGATGGCTATGCGCATGTAGGGCTCGCCCTTGGTGGCGTCGGCGGCAGCGGCGTTGTTGTAGGCCGTGCGGGCGGCGCTGTAGCTCTTCTGGCCGGCATAGGCGTGGCCCAGGTAGAGGTAGGCCGTGTATTTGTCCTTGCCTTCAACGCCCTTGGTGGCATCGCCCAGGTACTTGATGGCGTCGGAGTACTGCTCCTTCTCCAGGCACATCATGCCCATGCGCATGGCGGTGGAGGGTGTGGGCTCGAGGCGGTAGAGGTTCTCGGTGGCGCGGAAGAAGAGCTCTTCCTTGGTGCAGCGTTTGCGGGTCATAATGCCGGTAATCTTCTTCAGCAGGTCCACGTTCTCGGGGTCGGCCTCGAACTTCTTGCCGTAGATATCGACCAGTTGCTCGCAGCTGGCGTAGGGCGAGAAGGCGGCCTCGACGCCGGCGATGTAGCCGCGTATCTCGGCGGCCTTGGCGCTGTCGGCTATGTTCTTCTGCAGCTCGTCCTCCAGCATGTCGCTGGCTATGTCGTAGTTGTCGACCACCAGGGTGGGCTCGGCATAGCCGGCACGCACATAGTTGATGGTGGCTTCCATGTACTTCACCAGGTAGCCGGCCTCCAGGCCGCCTTCCATGTTGACGGCGTCACTGTAGAGCTTGTAGTAGCGCTCCAGCCCGGCGGCACCCAGCAGGTTCTCCAGCTCCATGGCCTTCATGGCCGTCACCTTGCCGGCCTCGCCGAAGGTGGCGATGCGCGTGTCGTAGAGGGCCATGAGCTCCTCGATATACCCGGCCTTCTCCTCCTCGGTCTTGGCGTTCTTTATCTTCACTTCCATGATGTTCACGCCGCGGGTGTAGATGTTCTTCCCGTTCGAGGGGCACTTCTCCACGAAGGTCTTCCAGTAGGGGTAGGCTTCGAGCAGGTAGCGCTCGTCGTTCGAGGCCACATATTGTTTCCAGTTGTCCTGGTAGAGGGCCACGGGTTCGCGCATGGCTTCCTGCAGCTCCTCGGGGCATCCCTTGATGTGTTGTGCCGAGGCGGGCACCAAGGCTGCGCTCAGCAGCATCCCAATCGTCAGTTTCTTGATTGTCTTCATTGTTATACTTGTTTTTTTAGTTTGTCTCTATCGTTTTAGTACCCCGAAGGGCTGTTTTCTTGCTTAATTGTATTTCCTTTTGAAGAACCACCGCTCGCAGCTGCTCACGCCGATGCCGAAAGTCAGCGTGTTGCGCTGCAGCACGTCGCTCGACCCCAGACTGTTGTAGCCCACGCTGAGGGTCAGCAGCGATTTGCCCTTGCGCATCGGCAGGGTGGCGCCGGCGCCGAAGCCGTACTCGCCCAGCTCATGCAGGCTCCCGCCGAGGTCCAGCACCAGGGCCCCCTGCGTCAGGTGGGCGCCGAGGCTCCAGCTGATGCGGCCCCAGTAGCTCGAGGCATCCATGCTCCCCGAGCGCTCCAGCCCCACGGCGTAGCGGCTGCACGACGTGTAGCGGCGCGCGTTGTCGCCCATGATGGAGGGCTGCTGCCCTTCGGTGTATTTCATGCCCTCCCACGCCGCAAAAGTGGCGTCCAGGGCCACGTGCCACTGCTTGCCGAGCTCCAGGTCGAGGCCCACGCCCAGCGTCTGCGGCCGCTCCAGGCGGCTGCTGAACTCGGGGTCGGCCCCAGCGGCGGGAAACACCGTGTCGAGCAGCGTGCTGCCCAGGTAGGTGTATATCATCGCCAGGTCGCGCACATGCATGTCGAGGTAGGGCTTGTAGACCACGCCCAGCGTCAGCGCCGACGCCTCGCCCAGCGGCTGCCTCACCTGCAGGCCCACGTCGAAAGTCAGGTTGCTCACCGTCGTCTTCTTGTAGCGGCTGCTGTTCAGGTAGTAGGTGGTGTCGTTGCCCAGGAAGGTGTAGGCTATCGAGCGCTCTATCCTGCCGGTCAGGTAGTTCATGTTGAAACCCACCTGCACGTTCGGGCGCATCCCCTTTCCGCGCAGCACGTTGAAGCCCATGCCGAGGAACACCTCGTTCACGCCGCCCGTGCCGCTGTAGACGGTCTTCACCTGTCCGCTGTAGGTCGGGTCGTTCTGCAGCACCACCGACTCGTAGTCCACCGTGCTGTAGGGCATCAGGCCGGCCGACAGCTTCCACCATCGGGTCAGCGGCATGCCCATCAGCAGGTAGCCCAGGTTGCCGTCGGCGTCGAACAGGCGCTCCGTGTTGTCGCGCAGGGTGCTCAGCTGCACCCCCACGCCCATGTCGAACACGAAACTCTCCGGCTCGATGGCGCCGTAGGAGGCGGGGTTGAAGGGGTTCACATAATTGCTGCCTGCCATCGTGTACAGCGTCCCGCCCATGCGGGTCACCATCGGCAGGTTGAAGGGCAGCTCGCTGCTGCCGATGCCGAATTGCGAGAACGGCACGTTGAAGCCGTTCTGTGCCTCGGCCGTCAGGCCCAGCGGCACGGCCAGGCCCAGTATCAATAGTTTTTTTCTCATTTGCATGTCATCAGTATCTTGTTAAGTCCAATCAAGGTCAGCAGCGGCTGCACCTCCCAGCCCGACGTGCCCGCCGCCGTCAGGCGGCCGGCGTCGCCGCCGGTCAGCAGCACCCGCAGCGCCTCGCTCTTCTGGCGGTAGAGGGCCACGAAGCCCGCCAGCGCCAACATCGTGGCGCCCAGCGTCCCGGCCAGGATGCTCTCCTCCGTCGACCGGCCCAGCACCGGCGCACGGCTCACCCCCTCGAGGCTTATTAACGGCAATTTCGCCGTAAAAGTATGCAGCGACCGTAAATTCATCTCCAGCCCCGGCAGGATGGCCCCGCCGTGGTACACCCCCTTGCGGTCCACAAAGTCGACCGTGATGCAGGTCCCCGCGTCGATGACCAGGCAGTCCTCGCCCGGGTGCAGCGCCCAGGCGCCGCAGGCCGCCGCCACGCGGTCGGCACCCAGCGTCTGCGGTGTCTTGTAGTCCAGCCGCAGGGGCAGCGCCGTGTCGGCCGTCAGCCGCGGCAGCGCCGCCAGGCCCGCGGGCACCTCGCCGCTGGCGCACACCAGCACCTGCCCGGCAACCGCAACGCCTTCGGGCAGGCCCACGCCGTGCGCCACCAGCCGCTCGTCCTCGAACGTGGCCCACTTCACAGCCGTATTCCCTATGTCAATCGTTAAATTCATAACAGTCTATAACCTATAACCTTAAAACCGTAAACAGTAAACCGTAAACGGTAAACAGTAAACCATTACCCCTACACCTTCCCATGCGCGTTCCCCTTGCTGTTGTAGAGGTTCATCGTCCGGTCGATGCCCTGCGTCGCGAAGCAGCGCACCGCCTCGACGGCCGTGGCCACGGCCTGTTCCATGGCCGCCGCGTCGTCGTCGTCGAAGCCGCTCAGCACATAGTCGATTTGATGGCCGCGGCTGAAACTCGCACCCACACCCAGCCGCAGCCGGTTGTAGGCCTGCGTGTCCAGCGCCGCCTCGATGTCCTTCAGCCCGTTGTGGCCGCCCGAGGCGCCCTGCTTCTTGATGCGTATCACGCCCGGGTCCAGCGCCAGGTCGTCCACCACCACCAGCAGGTTCGCCAGCTCCACCCGCTCGGCCTGCAGCCAGTACTTCACCGCCTTGCCGCTGAGGTTCATGTAGGTCGTCGGCTTGATGAGCACCAGCGTGCGCCCCTTGTGGCGCACCTCCGTGCGGTAGGCGTGCCGCTCCAGGCTCCACCGCGCCTCGCCGGCCTTGGCCAGCGCGTCGACCACCATGAAACCCGCGTTGTGGCGCGTGCCCTCGTATTCGGCACCCACATTGCCCAGTCCCACTATCAGATATTTGCTCACCGCGTCAATATCGTTGTTTTCGTAGCTCCTTTTTTTGCAGAGGTTTACGAGCCATTTTGGCCATTTCATCGTTTTGCAATTTGGCTGCAAAGATACGACCTTTTTATAAAAGGACAAAATTAACTTTCCGTCGGAGCCAAAAAAATACATCGTGCGCGACCTAACTTCCATTTTTAGCCCCCTCTTTGCCCCCTCGCCGCCCGCCCGGCACCCCCTCCGCGCCAGTTCCCCCGCCCGGCAACCGAACCCCCTGTTTGCGGCATAACTCACTGAAAAACAGCCATGTTATAGGGGCATGTCGGCATTCCGCCCACACTAACCGCCTGTGCCATAGGCTCTTCTCCGACACAACTCCGATACAACTCCGACTCAACTCCGAGTATAGTCCGACCGCAGTCGGAGAATAGTCGGCGTTGCCGTGGGGTTGTATCGGATTACATCGTGCGCGACCTAATTGCCGTTTCTTTCCCTCCCGCCCGCCGCCTGTGGCGAAAGAGAAAAAAAATTTTTGCCCAGTTCGGAAAATATTCGTATTTTTGCACCGCTTTTTATAGTGTAACAGACGCAAGGAAACGATGTTCGACTTCGAGACAACCGTGAGCGGTATAGAGTTCAAGGTGAGGCAGTTGGCTGACGAGGTGCAACGGCTTCGCGGGGTGGTTTCGGAGCGCGACGAGCGCGTCCGGGAGCTGGAGGAAGCATTAAAAAACAAGGAAATAACAATAAACAATTTAAAAGAAGAGAACAAATTAATCAAATTAGGGAACAGGCTGACGGAAGAAAACGATAGTGCTGAACTGAAGCTAAAGATAAATCAGATGATACGCGCCATCGACAAGAGTCTGGATTTGTTGAAGGCAGAAAAGTGAAGAAGTGATGGAAACTGTATCGGCATCGGTGAACATACTGGGACGTACATACCGGCTGCGCGTGGCGGCGAGCGACGAGGCGGCTCTGCGCCGGGCAGCGCAGAACATTGAGACGCAGGCGAAGCAGTATGGCTCCATGTATGCCTACAACGACCATCAGGACTTGCTGGCGATGGTGGCGCTGACTCAAATCACTCAACTGACGAAGATGCAGGACTCGCTGCGCTATAAGGACACCGACCTGGCGGAGCGCCTGCAATCGATAGACGGCATACTAGAGGAGATACTGCATCCGACCAACGGTACAGTTGCCTCGCAACCACCCAGGTAGTTGCTCGGCGACTGTTCCGACCCAAAACAGTTTGTAAACTCAACACCATTTACAAACCGAGTCGGCTCAGGGGCGGGTAGGTTGTATGGCTGATACGCCCGGCGCTCAAATCCTACAGTTTCAGAGTTTACCAATACTCCAGGAGGGCTTTCGGATGCAGTTTTTTTTCTTGCTCGCACCCCCGTTTTGGACCAGCGCGTTCCCCCGCAACAAACACAAACAATGGAGATACTTTGGATTATCATCGGACTGGTTGCCGGCGGCGGCGTGGGCGTGTGGCTCACGAGCACCGTGCTGCGCAACCGCCTTCTCGCCAAGAGCCAGCAGGTGCTCAAGGATGCCGAGGAAAAAGGAGAAGTGATCAAGAAAGAGAAGGAACTGCAGGCCCGCGAGAAGTTCCTGCAGCTCAAGAGCGAGCACGACAAGCGCGTCAACGAGCAGAACAACAAGGTGCGCGACGCCGAGAACAAGCTCAAGCAGCGTGAGCAGACCCTCAACCAGAAGGTGGAGGAGCTGCAGAAGAAGAGCGCCGAGCTGAAGGGTGCCAGCGAGAACCTGAACAAGCAGATTGACGCCCTGCATGCCCGTCAGGCCGAGGTGGAGAAGGTGTATCGCGAGAGCATTGAGAAGCTGGAGCACATCGCCGGCATGAGCGCCGAGGAGGCCAAGCAGCAGCTGGTGGAGAGCCTCACCGAGGAGGCCCGCGCCGAGGCTTCGACCACCATCATGGATATCGTCGAGGAGGCCAAGATTACCGCCGCCGAGCAGGCCAAGAAGGTGGTCATACAGAGCATTCAGCGCACCGCCACCGAGACCGCCGTGGAGAACACCGTCTCGGTGTTCAACCTGGAGAACGAGGAGGTGAAGGGCCGCATCATCGGCCGCGAGGGCCGCAACATACGCACCCTGGAGAGCCTCACCGGCGTGGAAATCATCATCGACGACTCGCCCGACGCCATCATCATCAGCGGCTTCGACCCCGTGCGCCGCGAGATAGCGCGCCTGTCGCTCCACAAGCTGGTCACCGACGGCCGCATCCATCCCGCCCGCATCGAGGAGGTGGTGGCCAAGACGCGCCGCCAGATTGAGCAGGACATCAACGAGGTGGGCAAGCGCACCTGTATCGACCTGGGCATCCTCAACATGAACCACGAGCTGATGCGCATGGTGGGCCGCATGAAGTACCGCTCCAGCTACGGGCAGAACCTGCTGCAGCACAGCCGCGAGGTGGCCAACCTGGCTGCCACCATGGCTGCCGAGCTGGGCCTCAACCCCAAGCTGGCCAAGCGCGCCGGCCTGCTGCACGACATCGGCAAGGTGCCCGAGACCGACCCCGAGATACCGCACGCCATCTTCGGCATGAAGCTGGCCGAGAAGTACAAGGAGCACCCCGACATCTGCAACGCCATCGGCGCCCACCACGACGAGGTGGAGATGACCAACCTCATCAGCCCCATCATCCAGGTGGCCGACGCCATCAGCGGCGCCCGTCCCGGTGCCCGTCGTGAGGTGGTCGAGGCCTACATCAACCGCCTGAACAAGCTGGAGCAGATGGCCATGACCTATCCCGGAGTGGTGAAGACCTACGCCATCCAGGCCGGCCGCGAGCTGCGTGTCATCGTCGGCGCCGACAAGGTGAGCGACGTGGAGGCCAACAAGCTCAGCTACGACCTCTCGCGCCAGATACAGAACGAGATGACCTACCCGGGCCAAATCAAGGTGACCGTCATCCGCGAGACCCGCGCCGTCAATTATGCGAAGTAAGGTTTAAGGTTTAAAGTTTAAAAAGTATAATAAGGTATGCTGGATTTGGCCATACAATGGAATGTGGACCCCGTGATATTCCACATCGGCTCCTTCGGGGTGCGGTGGTACTCCATGGGTTTCCTCCTCGCCTTCCTGCTGGGTTACTACATCCTCTCCTCCATCTTCAAGCGCGAGAAGGTGCGCTCGGAGTACCTTGAGACCCTTCTGCTGTACATGTTCCTGGCCATCCTCGTGGGAGCCCGCCTGGGACACTGCATCTTCTACGACTACGACTACTTCTTCACGTCCAACAATCCCGCAGGTCGGAGTCATGTGGTGGAGGTCTTCTGGCCCTTCCGCAACGGCCATTTCACCGGCTTCAGCGGCCTGGCCAGCCATGGCGCCGCCATCGGCATCTTCCTGGCCCTGTGGCTCTACTGGAAGAAGTACCGCCTCAACGCCTGGTGGCTGCTCGACCGGCTGGCCATCGTGGTGGCCCTGGGCGGCATGTTCATCCGCATCGGCAACCTCTTCAACAGCGAGATATACGGCACCGAGACCTCCCTGCCCTGGGGCTTTGTGTTCCTGCGCGAGGGCGAGACGGTGCCCAAGCACCCCACCGGCCTCTACGAGGCCCTGGCCTACCTGCTTATCTTTATCGTCAGCTACTGCTTCTACCGTCGCAGGAAGGGGCAGTTCCGCACCGGCACCCTCTTCGGCTGGTGGCTCGTGGCCCTCTTCGGAGCGCGGTTCCTCATCGAGTTCGTCAAGACCAACGGAGTGGTGGCCGGCAGCCCCCTGCTGATGGGGCAGCTTCTCAGCCTGCCGCTCATCGTGGGCGGCCTCGTCATCGCATGGCTCGGACACAGGGAGAAGTTCCCGCAGGGCCCCTTCCCGCAGGGCGAGGTGAAGGAAATCACCCGCAAGTGGGACGAGAAGGCCGAGAAGGAAAGACTCAAGAACGAACAGAAAAAGAAGAAACAATGAAGACACTTATTTTAGTACGCCACGGCGAGAGCGCGTGGAATAAACTCAATCTTTTCACCGGCTGGACCGACGTGGACCTCACCGAGGCCGGCATGGCCGAGGCCTGGGAGGCCGGCAAGCTGCTAGTGGCCGAAGGCTACCGCCCCGAGCTCTGCTTCACCTCCTATCTGAAGCGCGCCGTCAAGACCCTCAACCAGATGCTCGACGCCATGGACATGGACTGGCTGCCCGTGCAGAAAAGCTGGCGCCTCAACGAGAAAAGCTACGGCGCCATCCAGGGCCTCAACAAGGCCGACACCGCCGCCAAGTACGGCGACGAGCAGGTGCTCCTCTGGCGCCGCTCCTTCGACGTGCAGCCCCCGGCCCTCGACCTGCACGACGAGCGCAGCCCCCGCCGCGACCCCCGCTACAACGAAATCCCGGACAACCTCATCCCCCTCACCGAGAGCCTCAAGGACACCATCGAGCGCCTCATGCCCTACTACCGCGGCACCATCATGCCCGCCTTCGACAACCGCAACACCCTCCTCGTCGTGGCCCACGGCAACTCCCTCCGCGGCATCGTCAAGGAGCTCAAAGGCATGACCAACGAGGAGATCATCAAGTTCAACCTGCCCACGGCGGTGCCCTACGTCTTCTCCTTCGACGACCGCATGAACCTCGTCAGCGACCGCTTCCTCGGCGACCCCGACGTCATCGCCGCCAAGATGCAGAGCGTGGCCAACCAGGCCAAGAAGAAATGACAACATCCATTTAAAAACAATTTATATGTACAAAACCAAAATTCTACCCCCCCGTCGCGCCATCAGTGCGACGCTTGGCGGGGTGTGCGCTGATCGTTAGCGCGCTGCTGGCAACCGGTTGCCAGAAAGAAGCCACCGCAGGCCTGCAACTCTCGGCCGAAGGCATGGGTGGCAACAACAGCAAAATGTATGTCGACGGCCTGAACTCCTACTGGATGACGGGCGACGAGGTGAACATCAACGGCACGGCCTACAGCGTCACCGCCGGCGGCTCGTCGGCCACCGTGGCCGGCACCTTCAGCGACGACACCTACATGATGGTCTTTCCCGCCAGCATCTACCAGAGCAGCGCCGGCAGCACCGTCACCGTCAACCTCCCCGACACCTACCAGTACCGCACCGACGGCGCGGGCCATCAGGTGGTCGACGCCCCGATGGCCTACTACGGCAGCGCCGCGGGCGGCAAGGCCACGCTGAAGCACCTCACCGGCGCCATGAACGTCACGGTGACTTCACCGACGGGTGCATTCTATCTGGACCGCATCACCGTCGAGAGCGTCAGCAGTACCGATGCCGAACGATACCAGATGAGCGGCACGTTCAGCATCGACCTCTCCGACATCGACGGCTACACCGGGGTGCCCAATGCCATGACGGCCCCGAACCATTCGGTGACCATGCGCTTCGACGAGGAAACTTTTAGGTTAGATTATAATGTGAGCAAGACGATTCAGATTCCCGTCCCCACCTCGCAGAATAACACCTACTACAGCATCACCGTCGAAGGCCACTCCGCCGGCACCCGCTATGTCTTCACGCGGCAGCAAAGCTCTCGTGGCGTGCTGGGCCGTGCCAAGCTGGCCTACGCGGCTGCCAACATGCTGTCGGATGGCTCCCACACCACCTCCGGTCCCCGCTTCGACGTGGTGACCGACGACGGCGTGGACTACTACCTCATCCAGTCGGCCCGCGACTTGCAGGTGCTTGACACAATGGTTAAAACGACAAGCTCTTACAACGGCCAGTATTACTCCTATGCCAACTACCGCCTGAGCGGCAGCATCGATATGTCCGGCGTGGAGATGCACACTTTAAGAGGTATGCGCGGCATCTTCGATGGCAACAACAAGACCCTCAGCAACCTGACCGTGCGTGCCTGCTATAATTACCCTAACGAACTCGGCCTGTTCACGCAACCCAACGGCCTGCAGGTGAAGAACCTCACCATCGCCGGCCTCACCGTAAACCCCGGCGACGCTGCAATCAGCACCCTCTATCTGGGCGGCTTCTGCTCGCTCAAGCAAGGCACCGTCGACCTCACCGACTGCAGCCTCGCCTTTGCCACGGGCATGAACCTGTCGGGGAGCAGCTCGATGTTTGTCGGCGGCATCGCCAGCGGCTACAACAGCAGCAGCACCCTCAATGCCACGCGCGTCAGCATTGACTTCGGCAACGCCACCTTCACCCAAACCTCCGACTATAACTACCTGTACTTCGGCGGAGCCATGGGCTACCATGCCGTGAGCGGCCATACGCTCAACTTCAGCGGCTGCACGGTGCGCGGCACCGTCAACACTGTCTATACCGGGCACAGTCAGAGTACATATTTACGTGCCTACACAGTCATAGGCTACCGCAACGACGGCACGAGCTACAATTACCCTCTCAGCGAAATCGACGCCACCACCAACTTTACGGTGATGAAAAATGGAGTATCAGTAACTGAATAAAATAATAAGCAATATGAAAGAAGAAAAGAAACAATACGAGGCCCCGCAGCTGACGGTGGTCACCTTCCGCACTGAGCGCGGCTATGCCGCCAGCTCTCTCAACGCCCTGCTCTTCTGGCAACTCGCCGACGCCCAGCAGGTGGAAGCCTACAGCGAACACGACGACTGGGGCAGCAGCGGCAGCTTCTGGGGCTAGTCACCAGACCCCCCAACACAAGCAAGCCCCGTAGGGGCGACGGAGATGTCGCCCCTGCGGGGCTTTTGCGTCGGGTAGGATTGTGCACGATTGGTCCGGGACAACTCCGACTCAACTCCGACACAACTCCGACAATGGTCCGACAAAAAGCGTAAAACTGTCGGAGTTGTGTCGGAGTTGAGTCGGAGTTGATGCGGTGTGGACGGCCGGCCGTCGGAGGGTGAAAACGGAGCGAAGGAGGGGTGCCGGGAGCCTTTTTGGCGGGCTGCGGCAGGGGGTGGCGACGCGATTGGTGGGGTTGGGGAGAGGTGCGCAAGGGGGTGTAAATCAGTGTATAGGTGCCCGGCATGCCGGTCTGGTGGAACAAAAAAAGAAAATAAATTTTGTCAGTTTGGAAAATGTTTGTAATTTTGCACCGCTTTTCGAGAGAGAAAAAGCTGTGCTTTTTTAGTCCAATCGAAACACACGGAGAGGTGGGTGAGTGGCTGAAACCAACAGTTTGCTAAACTGTCGTACTCGATTAGGGTACCGGGGGTTCGAATCCCCCCTTCTCCGCCAAAGAGACGCCCCGCAAGGCGTCTTTTTTAATGCGGGAATGTGTTGAGGGAGAGTCACGGGATATAGCGAAGTCCGGTTATCGCGCCTGCTTTGGGAGCAGGAGATCCCCAGTTCGAATCTGGGTGTCCCGACGGAACGGATGGAGAGAGTGAGGAATGAGAGTGACGGCCCTGTAGCTCAGCTGGATAGAGCGAGAGTCTTCTAAACTCTAGGTCCTGCGTTCGAGTCGCAGCAGGGTCACCGCGTGCTCGCGGAGAGCAATTACAATATTATCGTGGAAAGCCACGAAAGGGGTGCGATTGTGCCGTGCATAATCAGCTGAGATTACACCCAAAGAACTTGATCGGGATAATGCCCGCGTAAGGAATGAATATGGTAAAACACAACAATAGCTGTGGCCGCTATCGCTTTTTCAAGGCCACCAGGATGAGCCGCCGGCAGATGATAGCCTGCTGGGCAGTTTTAGTTTTCAGTTTCGGTTTTCAGTTGTCGTCCAACGCCCAGAGCAAGGACACGGTGCGCACGCTGGACGAGGTGCTGATACAGGATGTACGCGTCAGCAACAAGGCTCCGCTGACCACCACCACGGTGGGTCGCGAGGAGCTGGACGAGGCGCGCGGAAGCGTGAGCCTGCCTTTCATGCTGGAGACGCAGCCCTCGGTGGTGGCCAGCGGCGAGAACGGCGGCGTGGGTGCCACGGCGCTGCGCATCCGTGGCGTCGACGGCAGCCGCATCAATGTGAACATCAACGGCATCACCCTGAACGACCCGGAGAGCCAGGAGGTGTTCTGGTACAACATCCCCAACCTGGGCGGCATGGCGCAGAGCATGCAGATACAGCGCGGCGTGGGTGCCTCGAACGGTGGCTCGCCTGCCTTCGGCGCCGCCATCAACATGCAGACCCTCAATGCGCAGAGTAGCCCCTACGGCGTGGCCGACCTGGGCTACGGCAGCTGGAACACCAAGCAGTACAGCATCAGCGCCGGTACGGGCATCCTGAAGAGCGGCCTGTCGTTCGACCTTGCCTACAGCGGCCTGACCAGCGACGGCTACATCCGCTCCTGGGGCACCGACCAGCAGAGCCTCTTCGCCAGCGCCAGCTGGTACGGCGAGCGCACCCTCATCAAGCTCCTCACCATCATCGGCAGCCAGACCACCGGCATCACCTGGGACGGCGCCTACGACTACCAGCTGGACGACGACCCCACCTACAACCCCTCGGGCGAGTACGACATGGGCGGCCAGACCATGTACTACCCCAACGAGACCGACAACTACTGGCAGCGCCACTACCAGCTCTACGTCAGCCACCTGCTGAGCGACCGCTGGAGCCTCAACGCCGCCCTCGACTTCACCCACGGCGACGGCTACTACGAGCAGATGAAACGCAAGAAATACAAGGACTACGGCCTGACCGCCTATGAGGACGGCAACAAGCACAACTTCGTCACCCGCAAGCTGATGTACAACAACGCCTACACCGCCAACCTCTCGGCCCGATACAGCGGCGAGCGGCTCGGCCTCTCGTTCGGCGAGAACTTCCTCTACTACGACGGCGAGCACTACGGCAACATCATCTGGTTCCGCGACACGGCGGTGCATGTGGATACCCCCTACGAGTGGTACCGCAACTATGGCGACAAGATAGACAACACGGTGTATGCCAAGGCTAACTACGACTTCAGCGACAACCTGAACGCCTACGCCGACCTGCAGCTGCGCCTTGTGAACTACAAGGTCTACGGCTGGGCCGACGACATGTTTGACATGGACTTCGAGGAGAACTACCTCTTCTTCAACCCCAAGGCCGGCGTCAACTGGCGTCTGGACGACCACCAGCGCACCTATCTGGTGGCCGGCATCAGCAATCGCGAGCCCCGCCGTAGCGACATCAAGGACGCCATCGGCCGCGGCGACACCATACGTCCCGAGACGATGCTCGACGTCGAGCTGGGCTACCAGGTGGCACAAAGCCGTTGGAATGCCAGCGCCAACCTCTACGCCATGCTGTACAAGGACCAGATGACGCCCAACGGCGACGTGAGCAGCAGCGGCTACGCCCTGATGGAGAACGTGGAGAAGAGCTACCGCCTCGGCATTGAGCTGCAGGCCGGCGTCAAGGTCACCGACTGGTTCCGCATGGATGCCAACCTGACCCTGAGCCGGAACAGGACGGTGGACTACACCTTCTCCGATTTCGCCGACGGCGATTCCATCAACCGCATCATCACCGCCAACCCCGACGGTACGGTCGACACCACGTGGACCAGCCTCAACGTGACCCGCAACACCCCGTTGGCGCTCTCTCCCTCCGTCATAGGTGCCGCCATCGCCACCTTCACCCCGTGCAAGAACGCCAAGGTGCAGGTTATCGGCAAGTATGTGGGCAAGCAGTATGCCGACAACACGGGCCGCGAGGTGTATGCCATCGACCCCTACTTCCTGCTCAACCTGAAGGCCTCCTACACCTGGCACCTGAAGGGCACCAACGAGATTGAGGCCCAGCTGGTGGTGAACAATGTGCTCAACCACCAGTACCGCCTCAGTGCCTGGGTGGGCGACTGGAATTATGCCGACGATGACGACAATCCGTCGGTCTACTACAACTACCACGACCGCGCCTGGCTGCAGCAGCCCGGCATCAACTTCATGGGTCGTCTCGTCTATCGCTTCTAAATGAATACTTTGGACATCATCGGCGCCACCATCGGCCTGGCCTATATCGTGAGCGAATACAGGGCGGGCCGGTGGTTCTGGCCGTTGAGCCTCCTGATGTCGGGGTTCTATGCCGTCATCTACTTCCGCGCCGCCTGCTACGCCAACTTCGGCATCTGCTGCTACAACTTCGTTATGTCGGTCTACGGCCTGATGGTGTGGCACGGGATTATCAAGACCGGGGAACGGAGAGTGGAGGACGGAGAGCGGCCTATCGGTTCGTGCCCGGCCCGCTATTGGCCGTGGATTGTGGCCGTCACGGTGGTGCTGACGCTGGTGTTCCGGTGGCTGCTCGGTCTGCTGGGCGAGAGCACGCTGCCGTTGGTCGACGGCCTCTCGTCGGCGCTGAACATCGTGGGTATGTGGATGCTCTCGCAGAAATACTGGCAGCAGTGGTTCACGTGGCTCATCGTGGAGCCCCTGATGATAGGGCTCTGCCTCGCTTCGGGGCTCTACGCCTCGGCGGCCATGTATGCCGTCTATGAAGTCTTTGTCGTAATGGGAATCATCCGATGGAAAAAACTCAGCATATAGTCATTCTGGCGGCGGGCGACTTCCCGACCCACGAGGAGCCCCTGCGTGCCTTGCGCGAGGCCGACTTCGTGGTCTGCTGCGACAGTGCCTACGGCGAGTGGAAAGTGGAAAGTGGAAAGAGGAAAGAGGAGAAGCCGTTCGTCGTCATCGGCGACGGCGATTCGCTGTCGGAAAGCGACAAGGTCTCCCTTGGCGCACGGTGGCTCCAGGTCGACGAGCAGGACTACAACGACCTGCACAAGGCCATGGCCTACGCCACCTCACAGTTCACAGTTCACAATTCACAATTCACAATTCTCGGCGCCACCGGCCGGCGCGAGGACCATACGCTGGGCAACATCTCCTACCTCGTCACCTTCGCCGAGGAGCACCCCGGCGCCGACATCGAGATGCTCACCGACTACGGCCGCCTCCGTGCCATGACCGGTAGCCGCACCTATGCCAGTTTCCCGTACCAGCAGGTGTCGATAGTGTCGATGACCCCCGACCTGCCGTTCAGTGCCGAAGGGCTGAAGTGGCCCCTCGACGGCTTCCGTGCCCGCCGCTGGTGGCAGGCCACATTAAACGAAGCCCTCGGCACAGAGTTCTCTCTCCGTACCGAGGGCTGGCTGGTCGTCTTTCAGACCTATAATCCTAAGATTCCATCTGCATCAGTTTGAGCAGGTCTTGGCCGATGTCTCGGCGATTGTATTTCCCCTCCCACGCGATGGTCTGGGAGCGGTTGTAGCTTTTGAGAATGGCTTCGGGCAGCGTGGGGGCCAGGGCTGTGGTGCAGAGCACGCGGCCGCCGTTGGTCAGCAGCTGGCCTTTGGGGCCTGCCTTGGTGCCGCAGTGGAACACCATCACGTCCGGTGCCTCGTCGCCCAGGGTGATGACCTTGCCCTTCTCGTAGTGCTCGGGGTAGCCGCCGGCCACCATCATGACGCAGGCGGCGGTGCGCTGGTCGACGGTGAGGCTGGCGCGGTCCAAGGTGCCGTGGGCGGTATGCTCGAAGAGCTCCACCACATCGCTCTTGATGCGAGGGAAGACGCTTTCGGTCTCGGGGTCTCCCATGCGCACGTTGTACTCTATCACATAGGGGTCGCCGCCACAGTTCATCAGGCCTACGAATATGAAGCCGCGGTAGTCTATCTTCTCCTCACGCAAGCCGCGCACGGTGGGCTTCACGATGCGGTCCTCCACTTTCTTCATGAATTCCTTGTTGGCGAAAGGCACGGGGCTGATGGAGCCCATGCCGCCGGTATTGAGGCCGGTGTCGCCCTCGCCGATGCGCTTGTAGTCTTTGGCGCTCGGCAGGAGGATATAGTGTTGTCCGTCGGTGAGCACGAAGACGCTGAGCTCGATGCCGCTGAGGTACTCCTCGATGACCACGCTGGCGCTGGCCGGGCCGAACTTGCCGTCCAGCATCTCGCGCAGGTGGGCCTTGGCGGTGGCCAGGTCGGGTTCGATGAGCACCCCTTTGCCGGCCGCCAGCCCGTCGGCCTTGAGCACGTAGGGCGCCGGGAGGGTGTCAAGGAAGGCCTCGGCCTCGGCCAAGGTGTCGCGCGTGAAAGTCTGGTAGCGGGCCGTTGGTATGTTGTGGCGCACCATGAAGGCTTTGGCATAGTCCTTGCTGCCCTCGAGCAGGGCACCCTGTTTGCGCGGCCCAATCACCATCACGTGGCTCAGCGCCGGGGTCTCGGCAAAGTAGTCGGCGATGCCTGCCACCAAGGGAGCCTCGGGGCCTACCACGACCATCTCCACATGACGCTCTGTCACAAAGCGTCCCACAGCCTCGAAGTCGTTGCTGTCAAGGGCCACGTTCTCGCCCACGGTGGCCGTGCCCGCGTTGCCGGGGGCCACAAATAGTCGGCCGCAGAGCTCGCTCTGCGCAATCTTGAAGGCGATGGCGTGCTCGCGACCGCCCGAACCCAGTAAGAGAATGTTCATCTGTCTTTTTGTTACAAGCTGTTTCAAAATGCAAAAGTACGACATTAATTCCATTTGGCAAAATTATTTTGCCAATCCGCTTATCTTTCGTACTTTTGCATTCGCAAACGAGACACATGGCAACGAATAAACAAGTAACAATCGGCCACTTGGCCAGTGCGGCGGCCTACATCATCTTCGGCATCAATGTGGTCGTCTGCCGCGACATAGCCGTCGACGGCAGCATCTCTCCCATCGTCCTCTTCTCCATGCGGGCACTGGTGGCTGGAGCCTTGTTCTGGCTCGTCTCGCTTTTCGGTCCGAAGGAGAAGGTGCCGCCGCGCGACCTGTTGCGCCTCGCCGGTGCCGGCATGCTGGGCCTCCTGCTCCCGCAGCTCACTTTCCTCCACGCCAGCGGCCACACCACCCCCGTCGACCTCTCGGTGATGAGCACCACCACCCCCATCTTCACCATGTTCGTCGCCGCCATCTTCCTCCGCGAGCCCATCACCTGGAAGAAGGCCCTCGGCGTGGCTCTCAGCTTCGGGGGCATCCTGTGGCTTATTCTCCAGAGCACCTTCGGCGGCAGCGGCGCCTCGCAGACCGAGCCCATAGGCGTGGCTTTCTGCTTTGCCAACTATATCGTCTTCGCCCTTTACCTCGGCACCTGCCGACCCCTGATAGCGCGCTACTCGCCCGTCACCTCCATGAAGTGGATGTTCCTCGCCTCCTTCCTTGTGTCGTTGCCCTTCAGCCTGCCCCACCTGCCGTCCACCCAGTTTGCCGCCGTGCCCTCTTCCGTCTGGTGGGAGATAGCCTTCATGGTCTTCTTCTCCACCTTCGTCGCCTACTGGCTCATCCCCATCGGCCAGCAGCGCATCCGACCCACGCTGGTGAGCATGTACGGATACTTGCAGCCCATCATCGCCATTGCCGTGGCCATCTGGGTAGGGCAGGACCGACTCACGCCCACCAAGGTGCTGGCCGCCTTGCTCGTCTTTGCCGGCGTCTGGGTCGTCAACCGCAGCCGTGCCGCCAGTCTCCCGCCTTCGGCGAAATCCAGAAACCCTTAACGCTTCACCATGTCTTATACCTATCCTTATCCCCGCCCCATGCTGACCGCCGACTGTGTGGTCTTCAACCCCTGCCGTGAGGTGCTCCTCGTGCGCCGTGGCAACGAGCCTTTCCGTGGCTGCTGGGCCCTGCCGGGAGGCTTCATGGAGATGGACGAGACCATCGAGCACTGTGCTGTCCGCGAGTTACAGGAAGAGACCGGCTTGGACGTGGCCGAATCGGAGCTGCGTCTGGTGGGTGTCTACAGTACCCCTGGCCGCGACCCGCGGGGTCGCACCGTCACCGCCGCCTATGCCCTGCATGTGCCCGCCGGCACCCATGCTGCCGCCGGCGACGATGCCGCCGAGGTGCGCTGGTGGTCCCTCGCCGACTTGCCGCCCCTGGCCTTCGACCATGCGCAAATCATCGCCGACGCCTCAGCCCCAGCTTCCGGTAATTTTATTCTTCCCACATAATATTAAATATAGGTTGGCGTTATTAGGAGGATATGGTAGAAAAAGACAAGTCGACGCAGAAGGGTAGTTTCATATTGGTGCTCGTGGCCATGTTGCTGGGGGTGCTGATAGGGCTGATGTGTGCCAACACGTTTGGCCGTCAGCCGGAGGCCGTACCCTCGAAGATGGGCGAGGTGATGGACCTCGTGCAGGAGAATTATGTCGACAGGATAGACGTTGATTCGCTGAGCGAGGACCTGGTACGGGTGATGCTCACCGAACTGGACCCCCATAGCACCTACCTCTCGGCCCGCGAGGCACAGCGGAGTGCCGAGCTGATGCGCGGCAATTTCGACGGTGTGGGTTTGATTATCCACCGCGAAGGCGACACGAGCTATGTGGGTCAAGTGATGCCCGACGGGCCGAGTGCTGGCAGCGGATTGCAGGCCGGCGATATGCTGGCCACGATTGATGGCGACAGCATTGTGGGCTTGCCAGCCGACTCGGTGGTGGCGCGCCTGCGTGGTCCACGGCACACGAGTGTGGTGGTGGGTGTGCAACGCTATGATGCCTCCATGGCGAAATTGAAGTCCCTCACCTACAAACTGCGCCGCGGCGTGGTGGCCCAGCGGTCGTTGCCTTGCTACACCATGATTGACGACACGACGGGTTATATCCTGCTCACTTCCTTCACGGCGACGAGCCACGACGAGTTTCGCGAGGCGCTGCGGTCGCTGGTGGCCCGGGGCATGCGCCACCTGGTGTTCGACCTGCGTGGCAACAGCGGCGGCTCTCTGCAGACGGCTGTGGGCATCGCCGGCGAGTTGCTGCCGATGGGCAGCTTGATAGTGTACACCCAAGGGGTCCACTCGCGGCGCCACAACGTGCGGTCGCATGGCGGTGGCCTGTTCACCCGTGGCCGCGTTACGGTGATTATCGACGAGAACTCGGCTTCGGCCAGCGAGGTGGTGGCCGGCGCCCTGCAGGACAACGACCGCGCCACGGTGGTGGGGCGTCGCTCGTTCGGCAAGGGACTGGTGCAGACCGAGTTCAACCTGGACGACGGCAGCTCGGTACTCCTCACCACGGCCCGCTACTATACCCCCTCGGGCCGCTGCATACAGCGCTCCTACGACGACGGCACCGACGAATACTACCGCGACTATGTGCAGCAGCTCATCGACGAGGCCTACGCCGACTCGGCGGTGGCCACAATCAGGGACACCACGCCCTACTATACGGTGGGTGGCCGCACGGTGTACGGCGGCGGCGGCATCAACCCCGACCACCTGTTCCTCTACCCCCACGACACGTCGTTTGTCTACTACAACCAGCTCGTGTCGCGCCGCCTGCTGTCGACGACGGCGTTCGCCTACGTGAGAACCCACGGGCGCGAGCTGCTGGAACGCTACCCCGACGCTGAGAGTTTCTATCAGGGCTTCCGCGTGAGCGACGCGCTGATTGAGGAGCTCGTGCGCCGCGGCGAGCGGATGGGGGTGGCCCGCGACCCGAAGAGCCTGCGCGCGCAGCGTGGGCTGATGGCCAACACGATGGCCGCCTTCATCGGCCAGGCCCTCTACGACGACGCCTTGTACTACCGCATAATCCTGCGGGAAGATGACGATATCAAGAAAATAAAACGACTATGAAACGATATGCATTGATGCTTGTGGCCCTGCTTCCGCTGACGGCGATGGGGCAAAAAACCAGCCTCACCCTGACGGTGACGGGCATGGAGAAAGGCAGCTCCTTGGTGGTCAACGAACCGCAGGAGGGCCGGCTGCTACCGGTGGACACCCTTGTGCTCGACGCCAAGGGGACGATCAAGCTGACGCGCCAGAGCAGCGACCCGGTCTTCTTGGCACTCACCCCGTTGCAGGGGCGTGGCGGCGTGCTGCACTGCATGCTCCTGCCGCGCGAGAAAGTCGTGATGGCCATCGACTACCTGGCGGAAAAGGGACAGTTCCACGTGACCGACGTCAAGGGCTCGGCGAACATGGACCTCTACGGACGCTTCAACAACATGATGGTCGATGCCACCGACCCCATGGCGCTGCCCGACCGTATAGAGGCCCTGCTCCGTGAGAACAAGGAGCATCTGATGAGCGCCTTTCTGGTGACCTATTTCGAGAGCGCCTTCGAGCAGTATGCCCCCCTGTACAAGGAGGTGCGCGACGCCCTGAAAGACCGCTATGCCGACAACGAGTTTGTGCGCCATCTGGACCAAAAATTGCGGACCGTGGTGATGGTGGGCATGGAAGCCCCCGAGATAGTGATGACCGACACGGCCGGCATGGTGCGGCGGCTGAGCGAGCTGCACGGCAAGGTGGTCCTCATCGACTTCTGGGCTTCGTGGTGCGGCCCCTGCAGGAGGGAGAACCCCAACGTGGTGCGCATGTATCAGCGCTACCATGACCAGGGCTTCGAGGTGTTCAGCGTCTCGCTCGACGACAACCGCGAGAAATGGCTCCAGGCCATAAAGAAGGACAACCTGCTTTGGCCCAACCATGTCAGCGACTTGCGCGGCTGGAACTCGGCCGCCGGGCGCCTCTACGGCATCAGCTCTATACCGGCCACGGTCCTGGTCGGACGTGACGGCAAGGTGTTGGCACGTAATTTGCGGGGACCTCAATTGGAACAAACACTCAAAGAGATATTCGAGCAATGATAACAACGACACAGATAGAAATGGCCCTGGGGCATGTCAACGACCCCGACTTGGGGCGCAGCCTGACAGAACTGGGCATGATAGAGAACATCAAGGTGGAGGGCAAGAAGGTCTCGTTCGACCTGGTGCTCACCACTCCGGCCTGTCCGATGAAGAAGCGGATGAGCGACGACTGCATCAACGCCATCCATGAGCTGGTGGACCGCGAAGCCGAGGTGGAAATCAACCTCACCAGCCGTCCGCAGCCCGACCCGAAGGAGGAGTTCAAGGAGGTCTTCAGCCACATCCATCACACCATCGTCGTGGCCTCCGGCAAAGGCGGTGTGGGCAAGAGCACCGTGGCAGTCAACCTGGCCATCTCGTTGGCCAAGACGGGTGCCAAGGTGGGCTTGGTCGATGCCGACATCTATGGCCCTTCCATCCCTATCATGCTGGGGGTCGAAGGCGAGGAGATATATGGTCACAAGGTGGGCGACAAGACCTACATGCTGCCCATCGAGAAGTACGGCATCAAGCTGATGAGCATCGGCTTCTTCGTCGACCCCAACAAGGCACTGGCATGGCGTGGCCCGATGGCCAGCGGCGCCCTGAAGCAGCTGCTGGGCGAGACCTGGTGGGACGAGATAGACTACCTGGTGGTCGACATGCCTCCCGGAACGGGCGACATACAGCTCACCCTGGCGCAGAGCATCCCCGTCAGCGGCGCCATCATCGTCAGCACCCCGCAGCAGGTGGCCCTGGCCGACGTGGTGCGCGGCGTGGAGCTCTTCCGCAGCGAGGGCGTGAACATCCCCGTGCTGGGATTTGTCGAGAACATGGCCTGGTTCACCCCCGCCGAGTTGCCGCAGAACAAGTACTACATCTTCGGCAAGGGCGGCTGCCGTAAGCTGGCCGGCGAGATGGGCATCCCCCTGCTGGGCGAGATACCGCTCGTGCAGGGCATCGCCGAGAGTGGCGACAGCGGCAAGCCCGCCGCCCTCTTCAACCCCGCCCTCACCCACGACCCCGTGCGCGAAGCCTTCGACCAGCTCGCACAGAACACCATCACCGAGATTTGCAAACTTAACCTCAAATAGAATATGACCGACCAAGAGAAACCCATCGTCGAGCAGAAAGTGAAGAACGCCCTCGCCCAGATACGCCCCTACCTGCAGCAGGATGGCGGCGATGTGGAGTATGTCGACATGACCGCCGAAGGGGTTGTCATCGTGCGCCTCAAAGGCCACTGCGGCAGCTGCCCCCACGCCATGCAGACCCTCAAGCAGGGCATCGAGCAGGCGCTCAAGAGAGTGATACCCGATGTGAAATCAGTAGAGAAGATATGATATACACCAAGACAGGCGACGGCGGCACCACCTCGCTCGTGGGCGGCAGCCGCGTCAGCAAAGACGACGTGCGCGTCGAGGCCTATGGCACCGTCGACGAGCTCAACTCACATATAGGGCTCCTGGCCGAGATGTTCCGCTCACGGCATGACGGCTACAGCGACGAACTGAAGTCCGTGCAACGCAACCTCTTCACCATCCAGACCCTCCTGGCCACCGAGGACGCGGCCCTCTATGCCCGGCTGCCCCAGCTGTCCGAGGACGAGGTGGAGATACTCGAGCGGCAGATAGACACGCTCACCGACCGGCTGCCCCAGCTGCACAGCTTCGTCATTGCCGGCGGCACGATGACGGGTGCCCAATGCCATGTGGCCCGCACCGTCTGCCGACGTGCAGAGCGCTGTGTAGTAACGCTTTCACGCCAGTCGCAGGTTGACGCCGTGCTCCTGCGCTACCTCAACCGCCTCTCCGACTACCTTTTTGTCCTCGCACGCCATGCCGTCGTGGCCGAAGGGGGGAAAGAGGATTTGTATATCAGCTGATTGTGAAAGTTGATAAAAATTATTTGCAGGTATCGGAAATAGTTGTACTTTTGCAAAAAAATTTGACGAATAGAGTATGTATTGGACATTAGAATTAGCATCGAAACTGGAAGACGCACCCTGGCCTGCCACCAAAGAGGAACTGATTGATTACGCACAACGTACGGGTGCCCCTATGGAAGTTGTGGAGAACTTGCAGGAGATAGAGGACGAAGGCGACCAGTATGAAAGCATAGAGGATATATGGCCCGACTATCCCACCAAGGAGGACTTTTTCTTTGAGGAAGACGAATACTAGCCAGCAGAGTCCGTCGGACTCAATCACTGTTTCTATCATAGGTTCAGGCAACGTGGCCACCCATCTGGCCCTCGCGCTCCATGCCGCCGGATGCACCATCCGGCAGGTGCTCTCGCGCTCCTTCGAGCATGCGCAGATGCTTGCCCGCCGCGTCGGCGCGCAGCCCGTCAACCAGTGGCAGCGCCTCGACGAAGACGCCGGCGTCTACCTCCTCGCCGTATCCGACGACGCCCTCTACGACCTGGCCCTCGACCTGCGGCTACCCGACGCACTCGTCATCCACACCTCCGGCACCACACCCCTCTCGGTCCTCAAGCCCGTCAGCCGCCGTCACGGCGTGCTCTGGTCGCCCCAGACCTTCGTGCGCGACATAGCGATGGACTACCGGCGCCTGCCGCTCTGCATCGAAGGGAGCAGCCCCGCCGTGACCGACGACCTCGAGCGCTTCGCCTCGCTCATCTCACCCTGCCTCTACAGGCTCGACTACAGCCAGCGCCTCCGCGCCCACCTTGCCGCCGTGTGGGTGAGCAACTTCGTCAACGCCCTCAACGCCACCGCCCAGGACCTCATGCAGCAGGCCGGGCTCGACTTCGATATGCTGCGCCCCCTCGCCGAGCAGACCCTCCACAAGTGGGACTACGGCAACCTATGGCTGCAACAGACGGGACCCGCCATACGCCGCGACGAGAAGACCCTCAACGCCCAGCGGCGCCAGCTTGCCGACCACCCCGAGCTCCTGCGCCTCTACGACCAGCTGACCGAACTCATCCAGCAGCACTAGCCCCCCATGACCTTCATCGACACCCACTGCCACCTCTACGACGAGGCCTTCGACGCCGACCGCGACCAAGCCCTGCAACGCGCCCTCGATGCCGGCGTCACCACCCTGCTCCTGCCCGACATCGACAGCAGCAGCACCCCCCGCCTCGACGCCCTCACACTCTCCGCTCGCCACTCTCCACTCTCCACTCACCCCATGGCCGGGCTGCACCCCACCTCGGTGAAAGAAGACTTCGAGCTGGAACTACAGCACGTCCACGACCGCCTCTTTGGTCCTGGTAATCCTTCCGACCCCGACCTGCGTAGCCATTCGAGTAATTCGCCCATAATCGACCTGCGTAGCCATTCGCTTAATTCGCCGTTTTCCTTTGTCGCCGTCGGCGAAATCGGTATGGACCTCTACTGGGACCGTACCTATGAGGCCCAGCAGCGCGAGGTCCTGCGCATCCAGATGCGCTGGGCCGGCGAGCTCGACCTCCCCGTGTGCCTCCACATCCGCAAGGCCTACAACGAGGTCTTCGGCCTGCTGCGCGACCTGAACCGGCCGCGCTACCGCGGCGTGATGCACTGCTTCAGCGGCAGTGTGCAGGAAGCCCGGCGCGCCGTCGAGATGGGTTTCCTCCTTGGCATCGGCGGCGTGGTGACCTTCAAGAACGCCACCATGGCCGACGTCGTCAAGGCGGTGCCCCTGGAGAGCCTCCTCCTCGAGACCGACGCCCCCTACCTCAGCCCGGTGCCCCACCGCGGCCAGCGCAACGAGCCTGCCTACCTGCCGCTCGTCGCCCAGCGCATCGCCGACCTCCGTGGCATAACCCTCGACGAAGTCGCCGACGTGACCACAGCCTCCGCCCGCGCACTCTTTGCCCTCTAGGCCCTTTTTTCTTTTACTTCGGCGGCGCATATCCAACGGCGCCGCTCTGTATTCCTCTCAACTCAATATGTAAGAACTCTCGTCCGATGTCGCCACCGGACGGCCCCCAATATAAGGCCCTTTTGCCGAAAACTCCAAAATCGACCCACGAAAGTACCCAACTTGCCCAAAGAAGTACCCAACTTTCCCACTCCGCCCACTTCCCTCCACGACGGCGAAAAACATCTTTTTTTTAAACGGCGAATTACTCGAATTACGCGAATGGCTACGCAGGTCGATAGAATGGCGAATTACTCGAATGGTAGGAATGAACCACCTCGGAGAGGTGGAACTCTCAGTAACACCACATAAGCCGAAGGCGCAATGTGGTGAACGTTAAATAATGTTAAATCTATACTATCTATGTCAGAAATCGACCAAAAAACGTGTATAATATAGTAGGGGGGGGGGATTGCTATCTGCACAGACGTGATGCTTCCGATACATAGAAAAGTTAAATGATATCAAATCCGACCCGCCTGTGTTACATTCAGCCCCGGAATTGGCTCTAATGATATATATCATTTGAGCGCCCCAGAGACTCTGAAATATTAAATAATGTTAAATTTACCCATACCAGGCTAAAAACGGAAAAAAAGTGAGTATTATATAGGCGAAGAAAAAGGAATACTATGTGCCGGAGCAATAAAAACAAAGAATAATCGTTATCAATTTAAAACTCAACACAATGAAAAAGACCATCACCTTAGCCGTCATGCTGCTGGCAGCATGCGTCGTCGTCGTGGCGCAGGGCTACACCACCCTCGGCGTCGGCATCAGCACCCCCAAAGGTACATTGCATGTGCACAGCAACGAAAAACATTTCTACGAACCCGGCCTAGAACCGCCTGCTTTTGCAGAAAGTCGAGGAACTCACCCTCTACGTCATTGACCTGCAAAAGCAAATTGAGGAACTGAAGTCGAACAAAAAAATGCAGTATTATGAAAAAGATTGTATTACTCAGTGTCATTTCATTAGCCTCGTGTTTCTTGACAGGGTGTGGGTGTCGTTATTTTGGACTCCAGGATGTTCGTCCATCTGGTTCGATATTTGAATATAAACCTGGAGCAGTACTGCCGGAGTATTATCTTACAACAAAACACGATTTGAGACTAAGATACGGCAAGCCAATGCTGACAAAGACCTATCCGTTAACTGCCGGGTATTATTTCAATACAAGTTCCTATGATGGTTACGGGGATATGGTTATAATGGATTTTACGTTGGAAGACTATTATGCCGGTAACATCCCGGAAGACTGGCTTGACCACTGGGAAGAACATGTTTTGGTCGAAAAACCATTCCGTGCGGTATGGACGCTCCCTTTATATGAGTGCGAGGAAAATTATGGAGTGCCTTATTATTGCAAAGAGTGTACAAGCACCAATACCGTTGACACCGTCTGTATCAATCGATTGATTGAAACCGGCGAGATATGGGACTATGCATATCGCATATACCTAGACACAACAGCAGTAGAGGAGGAACGGTGATATGAAGCGATTAATTATCATTACACTGATGGCTTTGCTTGCAGCTTCTTGCGCAAAGAAACATGAATGTGCAGACTACGCTCCGGCCGAAAAAGAAATCGTTTGGGACGACTACAATACTGTCAAACAGGTAAACGACAACTTCCGTTGCTACCGTGCGAGTCGGGAAGAACATCTGGGTGACACGCTGGCTGTTGCGGGATACAATGTCGAAACCAATTTCCAATTCGGCCAATATGGAGTGCACGAGTCCGATTGCGGAATGCACATCGAAGACTTATCCCACAATGGTCGATTGTTCATTTCCGTGCCTGAAGATTTTTCCGCACTTGTCCAGCCTGGGATTGTCAGATACTATTATGTTATTGGTACATTATTTGAAGGAGGGATATATGATGGGGGATGCTGTGGTTACAAGGGGCCCGCTATCGAAGTCTTCTCTATTGACACAGTCCCGCATTATGAATTATTAAATAGACATGACAATGAATAATAAAAAACTGCTATTGTTTTGTATCGCCATCAGTCTGACTGTTGGAAACACTCTAGCAGCCCAGAAAAGACAGATTTCAGAATACGAAGCATCAATTGTGGCAGTTAAATAAAAAAAGAGATGAAAATCAAACAAATTATTCCGCTTGTATTGTTGCCACTTATGATGGTTTCCTGCAAGGAGAAGCAGTGCGATACTCCGTGTGAGACTCCCTATGCTCCGGAGACGGCTTCTATATCATGGACGGACTATAATAGTGTAAGAACCTTTCTTGACTATTTCCACTGTCATCCTTCCACAATAAAAGAACATGCTGGAGACACCATTAAAGTGAAGGGATGGCTGTATTATGGAGAGCCTGGTGTCGATCCCATGATATGGCACGAGTCAGAATTGGATTATTCTTATGGATTCACACTAACGGCCAACAGTGACCACAATAGCTATTATGACCAAGGGCGCACAAATACGATTCTGATAGGATTGGGAGGAGAGCAGGAGGCTGATACTGCGTTACTCGCTTACTTTCGTAATCATTTGGCCGTTTTTTCTCAGAATCAACTTTTCATAACAGGAATAATCGTTTATCAGGATATTCCTCCTATTACAGAATGTTGCTATAGAGCGGTTGGTCTTAGGGCTATAGAAATCGATACAAATATAACACAGTAGAATATGAAAAAAGATTTAATTCTACTCATTTTATTAGCTTTGCTTGCAGCTTCATGCGCAAAGAAACATGAATGTGCAGACTATGCTCCGACCGAAAAAGAAATTGTTTGGAACGACTACAATACAGTCAAACAGGTAAACGACAACTTCCGTTGCTATCGTGCGAGTCGGGAGGAACACCAGGGCGACACGTTAGCAGTTGTGGGATATAGAATTGATACAAACATGTATTATTCTGTTGGAGAGGGATTGGACCATTCGTTTGGACTTATTGTTGGAGATAGGCCTTGTGCCGGTTGGTTACGTATTGACGAAATACCTGGAGCAATGTTTAGTGTTATTCGTCAAGGTGCGCAAAAACTATATATTATTGGAACATTGGGAGAAGAAGAAATATACGATGGAGGCTGCTGTGGCTATAGGTGGCCTGCTGTTAAAGCATTCAGTCTGGATACTGTCCCGCATTATGAATTATTAAACCGTTGATAGTAGTACCCTATAGGATAGGTTGCTACCGATAGGGTACGCCCTGTCCCTACATCGGGGGTATTGTCGTGACCGCAGGAGAATCATAAAACACGAATTGCCGCCAATGGCCGAGAATGTTCAAAAATGGATTTATGCCAATTCCTGGACATTCGCGGCCATTCGTGTAAAAAACAATATGTTGTCTGGTCGGTGTGAATAGCGCGGTTGTAGATAGGTCGTGCGCGATGTAATTAAGGTTTTTTAGCATTTGCGGCGTCCTGTGCCGGGGTGGCGGCGCGGAGCGCCGCCGGATGGGGGCGAAAAACGGATGTGGTTGATTTCCAGCGAAGACTGGCTTTGGGCTGTCTCAAATGCGGTTTAAAAACGTGTTATCAACGTGTTAGGTCCGACTACAGTCGGACCATCCTCGGAGTTGTGTCGGAGTTGAGTCGGAGTTGTTACGGAGGGGAGGCGGGGGTGCCCGGCGGTTAGGTCGTGCGCGACCTAAATGGGGGCTCCTGCCGGCCGGCGGTCGGGGCCGACGGGGGTGGGAAAAGATTTGTTCGCGTATATTGATAAAAAGTTGTATCTTTGCATTACCCCGATTATGTGTTAAATTGGGGTAGTGTTTTTTATATCAGTAAGTTGTAATATGAAGAAAGAGATAAAATTCAGTCTGGTTTACCGCGACATGTGGCAATCGAGCGGCAAATACCAGCCCCGGGTGGACCAGTTGACGCGCATTGCGCCGGTGATTGTCGAGATGGGTTGCTTCGACCGTGTGGAGACCAACGGCGGCGCCTTCGAGCAGGTGAACCTGATGTACGGCGAGAACCCCAACAAGGCCGTCCGCGCCTGGACCAAGGAGTTCAACAAGGCCGGCATCCAGACCCACATGCTGGAGCGCGCGCTGAACGGACTGCGCATGTACGGCGTGCCTGCCGACGTGCGCCAGCTGATGTGCAAGGTGAAGAAGGCGCAGGGTGTGGACATCATGCGCTCGTTCTGCGGATTGAACGACCCGCGCAATCTGGAGCTGAGCGTGAAGTATGCCAAGGAGGCCGGCATGATCAGCCAAGCTGCCCTGAGCATCACCCACTCGCCGGTGCACACGGTGGAGTACTACATGGGCATCGTGGACAAGCTGGTGGAGTTCGGCGCCGACGAGATATGCCTGAAGGACATGGCCGGCGTGGGGCGTCCGGCGACGCTGGGGCGCCTGGTGAAGGAAATCAAGACCAAGTATCCGCACATCGCCGTGCAGTATCACGGCCACACGGGTCCCGGCCTGTCGATGGCCAGCACCCTGATGGTGGCCGAGGCGGGCGCCGACGTCATCGACTGCGCCATGGAGCCCCTGTCGTGGGGCATGGTGCACCCCGACGTCATCAGCGTGCAGGCCATGCTGAAGGACGCGGGCTTCGCGGTGAAGGACATCAATATGGACGCCTATATGGAGGCGCGCAAGTTGACGCAGGAGTTCATCGACGACTTCCTGGGCCTGTACATCAACCCCGGCAACCGCGTGAGCACGTCGCTGCTGGTGGGCTGCGGTCTGCCGGGCGGCATGATGGGCTCGATGATGAGCGACCTGCGGGGTGTGCACGGGGCCATCAACATGGCGCTGAAGAAGAACAACAAGCCCGAGGTGAGCTTCGAGGAGCTGACGGTGCAGCTGTTCCAGGAGGTGGAGCACATCTGGCCCATGCTGGGCTATCCGCCGCTGGTGACGCCCTTCAGCCAGTACACGAAGAACATCGCGGTGATGAACCTGCTGGCCATGGCGCAGGGCAAGCCGCGCTTCAGCCAGATTGACAAGGATTCGTGGAGCATGATACTGGGCCGTGCGGGCAAGTTGCCCGGCGCGCTGGCGCCCGAAATCGTGGCGCTGGCCAAGGAACAGGGGCTGGAGTTCTACGAGGGGGTGCCGCAGGACGCCTATCCCGACGCGCTGCCTGAATACATCAAGGAGATGGAGGAGAACGGCTGGGACCGCGGCGAGGACGACGAGGAGCTGTTCGAGCTGGCCATGCACGACCGGCAGTACCGCGACTACAAGAGCGGTGTGGCCAAGGAGCGCTTCAACAAGGAGGTGGCGCAGCTGCGTGCCGAGAAGAGCGGCGGCAAGGCCGAGGCTGACGCCTCGTCTACAGGGGCCCTGAACTATATTTCGCAGAAGCACCCCAACGCCACGCCCATTGTGGCCACGGCCACGGGCCGCATGCTGTGGGAGGTGCGCTTCGACGACCGCAGCACCGCCCCCGCTCCGGGTACCGAGGTGAAGGAGGGCGCCGTGCTGGGCCAGATAGAGGCCAGCTACGCCGTCGTGCCCCTCACGGTGTTGAAGGGCGGCAAGGTGGTCGACACCTGCGCCAAGCAGGGCCAGATGGTGAAGAAAGGCGACATCCTCGGATGGGTGGAGTAAGGTTTATGGTTTAAAGTTTAAGGTTTAATGACCCTGTTAATCGTATTCCTCCTCGGGGCGATGTCGGTATCGTTCCTGTGCTCGGTGCTCGAGTCGGTGCTGATGAGCACGCCGCTGAGCTATATCACCATGCGCGAGGACGAGGGGTACCGCGCCGCCAAGTTGTTCCGCCGCTACAAGCAGGACAATGCGCGCGCCATCGCCGCCATCCTCTCGCTCAACACCATCGCCAACACGGTAGGCGCCGCCGGCGTGGGCCATCAGGTGGAGGCCGCTTTCGGCAACCAGTGGTTCGGCCTCGTCTCGGCGGTCACCACCATCCTCATCCTTTTCTTCTCCGAAATCATCCCCAAGACCATCGGCACCAACCAGTGGCGCCGTCTGATGGGCTTCACGGCCTACACCATCCGCGCCCTCATCGTCGTCCTGTACCCCATCGTGGTGGTCATCCAGTGGTTCACCAAGCTCATCGCCAAGAAGGACGAGGAGGAGGCCACCGTCAGCCGCGAGGAGGTGGCCGCCATGGCCGACATGGGTGAGGACGAGGGGGTCATCGACGAGGACGAGAACAAGATTATCCAGAACGTCATCAAGCTGAACGACATCAAGGCCTACGACGTGATGACGCCGCGCGTGGTGGCGGCGACGGCGCCGGAGGGCATGACGCTGAAGCAGTTCTACCGCTCGGACGAGTACAGCCACTTCTCGCGCATACCCGTCTATGCCGAGGAGGAGGACTTCATCACGGGCTACGTGCTGCGCAGCGAGGCCCTCGAGGAGTTGGCCGAGGACCACTTCAGCAAGACCCTGGGCGACATCAAGCGCACCATCCCCCTCTTCAACGAGGAGATGTCGGTGGCCGACATCTGGGACAGCCTGCTGAAGCACAAGGAGCAAATCGGCGGCATCATCGACGAGTACGGCTCGTTCCAGGGCATCATCACCCTGGAGGATATCATCGAGACCATCTTCGGTCTGGAGATTATCGACGAGAGCGACGAGGTGACTGACATGCAGCAGTATGCCCGCGAGCGGTGGCAGCAGCGCCAGCGCCGCTTCAAGGAGATTAAACTGCCCGAGGAGAAAGTTTGATTTTGCCATGTCGGATATTATTCGTAACTTTGCACCGCAAATAGACAAGGAGAAAATGAGAAAGAAACTGCTTACAATCATCGCCGCGGGCCTGCTGCTTCTGCCCATGGCCGCCAAGGCCGACGAGGGCATGTGGATACCGATGCTGCTGGGCCGCAACCAGGCTGCCATGCAGAAGGCCGGCATGCACATCACGGCACAGGACATCTACGACGTCAACAACGCCTCGCTCAAGGACGCCGTGCTGCTCTTCGGCAGCGGCTGCACGGGCGAGTTCGTCAGCCACGAGGGCCTCGTGCTGACCAACCACCACTGCGGCTACAGTTACATCGTGCGCCACTCGACCGTGGAGCACGACTACCTGACCAACGGCTTCTGGGCCATGAACCGCGACGAGGAGATAGCCTGCCCGGGCCTCTCCGTCACCCGCCTCGTCCGCATGGAGGACGTCACCGCCCAGGTGCTTGAGGGCGTCGGCGACGAGACCTCCGAGCAGGACCGCGAGACCATCGTGGCCAACAATATCAAGGACATCTGCGCCAAGGCCGTGGAGGGTACCCACTACCAGGCCATCGTGAAGCCGTTCTACTACGGCAACCAGTATTTCATGTATGTCAACGAGGTGTTCACCGATGTGCGTCTGGTGGGGGCTCCGCCGAGCAACATCGGCAAGTTCGGCGGCGACACCGACAACTGGATGTGGCCCCGCCACACGGGCGACTTCAGCATGTTCCGCGTCTATGTGGGCAAGGACAACAAACCGGCCCCATACAGCAAGGACAACGTGCCCTACACCCCGATGAAGCACCTGGAGATTAGCCTCAAGGGTGTCGACGAGGGCGACTTCACTTTCGTTTTCGGCTACCCCGGCACCACGCGCCGCTATGTGACCCACGACTACGTGGACCTCGCCGCCAACCAGGAGAACCCCGTGCGCATTGCGTTGCGCACCATTCGCCTCGACCACTACAACGCCGCCATGGCCAAGAGTGCTGCCCAGCGCCTGAAGTACGCCTCGCGGGTGGCCAACATCGCCAACGGGTGGAAGAAATGGCAGGGCGAGAGCCTCGGCATTGAGCGCCTGCACGGTGTGGAGCAGAAGATGGAGCAGGAGGAGCAGTTCCGCCGCTGGGCATGGGACAAGCCACAGTACCGCGGGGTGCTTGACAGCCTGGAGCAGAACTACGACCGTCTGCGCGAGGTGGAGCTGGAGTGGACCTACTTCAACGAGGCCGTCATGGCCAGCGACTTCATGCAGCGCGCCTACCGCCTCTTCCGCATCCAGCGCAACGGCGACGCATCGCTGGTGGAGGGCATGAAGGCCGACAGCGAGAAATACTTCGAGGACTTCGACCTGCACTCGCCCGTCGACGAGGCCATCTTCACCGAGACCTTCCTCTACATGTGGGAACGCGGCTATGCCCCCTACATGAACCTCAAGCACAGCACCGCCTCCGAGGTGGAGGCCACGCTGCGGCGCATCTATGCCAAGTCGGTCCTCAACAATCCGCAGAAGCTGGAGAAGCTCCTCAACATGAAGCGCGAGAAGATGCTCCACGCCATCGGCACCGACCCCGCCGTCGACCTCTTCAACCAGGCCTACAACTACTGCTATGGGGGCGACAAGCGCCAGCAGTACAACCGTGCCAACGACAACATCCAGCGCCTGATGCGCACCTACATCAAGGGCATGATGGAGCAGTACCCCGACTCGAACTTCTTCCCCGACGCCAACCTGACGCTGCGTGTGGCCTACGGGCACGTGGAGGGCTTCCGCCCCAAGGACGCCACCTACTACACCGCCTACAGCACCATCGACGGCATCATGGAGAAGGAGAACCCCGACGTGTACGACTACCGCGTGGAGCCCCGCCTGAAGGAGCTGTGGCAGAAGAAGGACTACGGCCAGTATGCCAATTCCAAGGGTGAACTCCCGGTGGCCTTTATCGCCACCAACCACACCACCGGCGGCAACAGCGGTTCGCCCGTGCTCAACGCCGACGGGCAGCTGGTGGGCATCAACTTCGACCGCTGCTGGGAGGGCACCATGAGCGACCTGCTCTTCGACCCCGCCTACTGCCGCAACATCTCGCTCGACATCCGCTACTGCCTCTTCATCATCGACAAGTATGCCGGAGCACGCCATCTGGTCGACGAGATGACATTGATTGATAAATGATAAAACATACCGAATATGAAGAATCTATTGAAGAAAAGCACCCCCGTCCTGCTCCTGTTGGCCGTGCTGGCCATGGGCGCCGCCGTCACGTCGTGCAGTGGCGACCGGCAGCTCGGCACCAAGCGGGGCGACGGCACCATGTATGAGCGCCAGCAGTCGAACCGCGGCACAAAGGTGAAGTCGAATATCAAGGTACGCGGCAACAACCGCAACAACGGTCACACAACCCGCACCTACTGATGCAGTCGGCTCTCTATCCGCTCAAGTTCCTCCCCCTCTACAAGAATGTCATCTGGGGAGGCAACCGGCTGAAGGACTACGGCTTCAACTACGACCCGCTGCCCAACTGCGGCGAGCTGTGGGCGCTCTCGTCGGTCGAAGGGCACGAGAGCGTGGTGGCCAACGGCTTCCTGGCCGAGAACACCCTCAACGAGGTGGTCGAAATCTATATGGGTGACCTGGTGGGCGACAAGGTCTACAACCGCTATGGCGCCGAGTTCCCCCTGCTGGTGAAGCTCATTGACGCCGCCCGCGACCTGAGCATACAGGTGCACCCCGACGACACGCTGGCGCAGCGGCGCGGCATGCCGCGGGGCAAGACCGAGATGTGGTATGTCATGCAGGCCGACCCGGAGGCGCAGCTCATCAGTGGCTTCCGACGCGACACCACCCCCGAGGAATACACCGCCGCCCTGCAGAGCGGCCACCTCACCGACCTGCTCCATGCCGAGCGACCCGCCCCGGGCGACGTCTACTTCATCCCCGCCGGCCGTGTGCACGCCCTCGGCAAAGGGCTCATGGTGGCCGAGATACAGCAGACCTCCGACTGCACCTACCGCATCTACGACTATGACCGCCTCGACAAGGACGGTCGCAAGCGTCAGCTGCATACCGCCGAGGCCATGGATGCCATCGACTTCAGCGCCGTCGGCCCTCATGCCGCCACCCGCTACCAGCCCCGGCGCAACCAGACCGTCACCCTGGCCGACTGCCCCTACTTCACCACCCGCCTCATCGACTTCGACACCCCCATGCGCAAGAACCTTGAGGAGGTTGACACCTTCGTGCTCTACCTCTGCGTCGACGGGCTCGCCGCCGTGAAGGGCCTGGAGACCATCGTGCCGATGCACACGGGCGAATGCGTGCTGGTGCCGGCCGTGGCCGACAGCGTCGAGCTCTTCTGCGAGGGACCGGCCAAGCTGCTGGAGGTCACCATCGACACCTCTGGCTGGACCGACGCCCCCCGCGACGAAGGCGACTGGCTGGCCCGCTTCGTGGGAGCGGAAGCATAAAAACCGAAGGGATGCGGCACTCCGCATCCCTTCGGTTTCTTTGATACTAATTAAATCATTCGGCCGAATGGGCGTTGGCGTTGGCGTCGACGCGCTTCACCATGCCTTGCAGGGCCGTGCCGGGACCCACCTCGATAAACTCGGTGGCGCCGTCGGCCATCATGTGCTGCACCGTAGCCGTCCAGCGCACGGGCGAGGTGAGCTGCATCAGCAGGTTCTTCTTTATCTCGACGGGGTCGCTGTGGGGCAGGGCGTCCACGTTCTGGTAGCAGGGGCATACAGGGGCGTGGAAGGCGGTCTTCTCGATGGCCTCGGCCAGCTCCACGCGGGCGGGCTCCATCAGGGGGCTGTGGAACGCGCCTCCCACCGCCAGCGGCAGGGCCTTTCCCTTGGCCTCTTTCACCTTCTCGCAGGCACGGGCCACGCCCTCGTTCGTGCCGCTGATGACCAGCTGGCCCGGGCAGTTGTAGTTGGCCGGCACCACGACTTCTCCGCTCACCGAGGCGCAGATGTCCTCGACCGTCTTGTCGTCGAGCTTCAGCACGGCGGCCATGGTCGACGGGGTCTTCTCGCAGCACTTCTGCATGGCGTTGGCGCGGGCGATGACCAGCCGCAGGCCGTCCTCGAAGTCCATGGCACCGGCGGCCACCAAGGCCGAGAACTCGCCCAGCGAGTGGCCTCCCACCATGTCGGGCTGGAACTGCCCGCCCAGGTACTTGGCCAGGATGACCGAGTGGAGGAAGATGGCAGGCTGCGTCACGCGGGTCTGCTTCAGGTCCTCCGGCGTGCCGGCAAACATGAGGTCGGTGATGCGGAAACCGATAATGTCGTTGGCTTTCTCGAACATGGCGCGGCACTCGGCGTTGCCGTCGTAGAGGTTCTTGCCCATGCCCACAAACTGGGCCCCCTGGCCGGGGAATACGTATGCTTTCATGTGTCTATTCTTTAGGGTTTGATTTGAACATTAACGCTATTGTGTGAAAAATATTGCGTGGCGGGAGCGGCAGGAAGGAAGAAAACGGCAGGCGGAAGAGGCGCACGGCGAGGGCCAGCTGGGCCGCAGCCATGAAACTCTGGGCCGTGAGGGCCGCCCAGGCCGAGCCCACGGCACCCATCCGCGGGATGAGCAGCAGGTTGGCCGCTACGTTGAGCCCCAGGGTGACGGTCGCCAGCAGGTTCAGCTGCCGCAGGCGCCCGCCGGCGGTCAGCAGGGTGCCGAAGACATAGGTCAGCCCGATGGGGACGAGGCAGAAGACAAGCACCCGGAACACAGGCACGTAGGACGCGGCCCCGTCGTGGTAGAGCAGCCGCATCAGGGGGGCGGCCAGCAGCGAGCAGGCCACCGCGCTGCCGGCGACATAGAGCACCATGGGCCAGAAGACGAGGCGCAAGGCGTCGACCAGCGACGCGCGCGACGACAGGGCGTCGCGGTCGGCAAGGATTTTCGAGAAGACCGGCAGCAGCGGCACGCTGACCAGGTAGCACACCATGGTCAGGGCGTCGAGCAGGCGGAAGGCACCGGCATAGACGCCGGCGGCACCGGCCGATGCCAGACGCCGCAGCAGGATGGGGTCCAGCCGGTTGTAGCTCGCCATCAGCAGCACCAGCAGTGCAAAGGGGGCGCTCTGCTTCAAGATGACCAGCAGGAAACGCCGGTCGAAGCGCAGGCGCTGCAGGCGGGCCTTGCGCCCGATGACGGCGAGGGCCAGCAGGGCCGTCAGGCTGTAGGCTGCCACCTGGGCATAGACGAAATGGAACACCGTGAAGCGGAAACTGAAGACCGACAGCCGCGGACCCCACAGCAGGCAGCCGCAGATGACAATCATCAACACCCGGTCGAGGACCGAGAAAAGACTGTCCCACCGGAAGAGGAGCAGCCCCTCGAAATTGCTCCGCAGGTAGAGAATCAGCGAGTTGAGCGCCTGCGCCAGACAGAGCCACGCCAGCAGGCGGAACTCCTGGCTGCCATAGCCCAGCAGGGCCCCGACGGTGAACGTCACCACCACATACAGCCCCAGCAGGCACAGCTTGATGCCCAGTATGCCGCTCAGATGCTTGCTGATGAGCTGCGGATGCTGGGCGATATTGCGCGTGTTGAAGTTGGTGATGCCCAGGTCGAGGAGTATGTTGAGGATATAGCTCAGGTTGAAGACGGCGAAGTAGAAGCCGTAGGCCTCGTTGCCGACGGTGTTCTGCACGTCGACCTCGATGCCCAGGAGCCAGAGCGGCTTGACCAGCAGGTTGGCCAGCAACACCCAGAACAGGCCGGAGAGTAGTTTCTTCTGCACAGGCGGTACCCTTTCTTGCCCTCCATTAACGGCCGCGTCCGCTTTTTATTGTGCCGTCCGCGGCCTCAGGCACACTTTTTCCGCCAGCCTCCCTTGCAAGGCGGTTAGGTCGCGCACGACCTAACCGCCGGGCACCCCCGCCTCCCCTCCGTAACAACTCCGACTCAACTCCGACACAACTCCGAGGATGGTCCGACTGCAGTCGGACCTAACACGTTGATAACACGTTTTTAAACCGCATTTGAGACAGCCCAAAGCCAGTCTTCGCTGGAAATCAACCACATCCGTTTTTCGCCTCCTTCCGGCATCGCCCCGCGCCGCCACCCCGTCGCAGGACGCCTCAAATGCTAAAAAACCTTAATTACATCGCGCACGACCTATCTACAACCGCGCTATTCACACCGAC
>JAFURZ010000005.1 GCA_017480785.1 Bacteroidales bacterium | reverse complement strand
TAGGAACAACGACGGGCGCGAATTGTTTAATGACTCGTGTATAGAAAAGACCCTCCATAGTGACGTGGCAGGTGATGTTGTGGTTCTATATCTATATACATTTTTGCCAGAAGACTTTTATGGCGATACTAATTTAAATACTGGTTTGTAAAAAATCGTTATCAACATGCCCTCAATGGCCGTGAATGTTCAGAAATGAATTTATGCCAAATTCATGGACATTCACGGCCATTCGTGTAAAAAAACAATATGTTGTATGGTCGGTGTGAATAGCGCGGATGGAGATAGGTCGTGTGCGATGTAATTAAGGTTTTTTAGCATTTGCGGCGCCCTGTGCTGGGGCGGCGGCAGCATCGCCACCCCCGCCGGCACCGTCACCAAGAAACTCATCGTCCAGCGCCGCTAGCTGGTCTCCTGCCCTGCGGGCGAAATCCGTAAATCCTGTAAATACATGCTCCTATGGATATGTGTGTACTGCCGCGCAGCGTGACAATCTACAGGTTTTACAGGATTTCGCTCGCCCGGCGAGCGGGTGCACTGTCCGCAGGAGAATCATACAACACGAATTGCCGCCAATGGCCGCGAATGTTCAAATATTCCAGGGTGTCAGAAAAACATTATGTAGTATATCGGCAGATAGGTGGTGGTGTGCTCTGTGTGTGCGGCTCCTTCGTTTGACAATACCATTGCAGCCTTTATGTTGTAGTCGGGATTGGCGACGAAGCGGTCCAGGGCGCGGTGTGTGGAATAGTCCTTGCCTGATTTTACCTCGATGGGCAAAACGGAGAGTCTGTCGTAGTCGTCTACCAGGAAGTCCACCTCGCCCTTCTGTTTGTTGTCATAGTAGAACAAGGAATGTCCGTGAGCCTGTAGCTCGGTGGCGACGACGGTTTCGTAGACGGCCCCGAGATTGATGCCCAGTTGGTCGTCTTTGATGGCGGTGACGTTGTTCCTGAACAGGATGTACGACAGCAGGCCCACATCGTTGAGGTACAGCTTCAGCAGGTTCTTCTTGGCCGAGCTTATCAACGGGAATGTGGGGTTGGCGATTGCGCGCACCTCAAGCGCGACACCGGCACTGATGAGATACTCGATATCGTCCTCATAGTCTCGCGCGGCCTTGTTCCGCTTTTCTTCTATGTCGCTGAAACGAATCCGTTTCTTGCGGTTTTCCATGTTTGAAGGAATCAAATCGTAGATGCGCCGTATATGCAGTTTCTCTTCCATGCTGTATTGCGAGGCGTCTTCTCGATAGAGGTTGTATATCTCTTCATGGACTTTGCGGACACGGTAGATGTTGTTCGTGTCGATATAGGTGTTCACTGCCTGGGGCAGCCCTCCAATCAGCAGGTAGGTCTTGAACAGCTCCAGCATGCGGCGATGGAGGCCGTCGCTGGAACTCTCCCGGTTCTGGAATTTCTTCCTCATGCTTTCAATGACCTCGTCGCCTACGCCGTTCGCCCACAGAAACTCCTCGAAATCGAGGGGGTACATGTGTTCTGTCTGTATCCGCCCGCCGGGGATGGAGAGCGTCCGGTGCATGGTGACGCCTAACAGCGAACCGCTCACGACGAAGGTGTATCTGCCGTCGTCGCAAAGGAATTTCAGCAATGTGAGTAATGGTGGGTAGGCTTGTATCTCGTCGATAAAGACCAGTGTGTTGTCTTTTGTCCCCAGCCTTCGACCAGCGATGGCGCTTAGCCTCACATAGAAATCCTCCACACCTTTTACGTCGGCGAATACACGGGCTCCGTCTTTGTCGTCTATCATGTTTATCTCGACAAAATTCGGAAATGCGGCCCGCCCTTCGTGTCGTATGATGTACGATTTGCCGACTTGACGTGCCCCGTCGACAATGAGTATCTTGTCTCGGTTGGAGTTAAAATACTCTTTGAGTGTCTGTTGTATCTTTCTCTTCAGCATGATGCCACGATATTTTTGATGCAAAAATACAATTTTTTCCAAAAATACGGGCTTTTTTTTACAACTTTTTCCGAGAAACAGGGGGTAGTTTTCACAGCTTTTTCCAAAAATACGGGCTTGTTTTCACTACTTTTTCCATTCTTGGACGGTGCCCGGGCGCCATTCATCGTGACCGCAGGAGAATCATAAAACACGAATTGCCGCCAATGGCCGCGAATGTTCAAAAATGGATTTATGCCAATTCATGGATATTCACGGCTATTCGTGTAAAAAAACAATATGTTGTATGTTCGGTGTGAATAGCGCGGTTGGAGATAGGTCGTGCGCGATGTAATTAAGGTTTTTTAGCATTTGCGGCGCCCCGCGCCGGGGTGGCGGCGCTCCGCGCCGCCCGAAGGGGGTGAAAAACGGATGTGGTTGATTTCCAGCGATGACTGGCTTTGGGCTGTCATAAGTGCGGTTTAAAAACGTGTTATCAACGTGTTAGGTCCGACTGCAGTCGGACCATCCTCGGAGTTGTGTCGGAGTTGAGTCGGAGTTGTTACGGAGGGGAGGCGGGGGTGCCCGGTGGTTAGGTCGTGCGCGACCTAACCGGCCCCTGTCCCGAGGGCGGCGGCAACCGGCGGATACGGTTTTCCGATATTTGGCGCGGGTGGGTGAATATTTTGGTTGGTATTCAATATTTTTTCGTAAATTTGCGGCCGTAAACAGATGAAGGTTGTACGAACCATATTGTTCATTCTCAATGTGCTGCTCGCATTGGGGCTGGTGGCGGCCACGCTGGGTGACCTGCTTCCGCCGTCGCGGAGCGTGCTGCCGAGCCTGGCGGCCTACGCCTATCTGCCCCTGCTGGCCGCCAATGTGCTGATGATTGTCCTCTGGCTGCTGCTGCGCCGGTGGACGTGGCTGTTCAGCGCCGCCGTCATCGCGCTGCGGTGGAGCACGCTGGGCTTCTTCTTCCAGGTGGGCGGCACGGCCAAGGCCCCCGCCGCCGAGGAGCACCCATACGCGGTGTCGCTGATGACCTACAATGTGCACCAGTTCCAGGGGGTGGAGAACCGCCCCGGGCAGTCGGACAGCAATGCGGTGGAGTTCCTGGCCCTCGTGCGCCGTCATCAACCCGACGTGCTCTGCCTCCAGGAGTTCGCCGCTCCCAAGACGCTGGCCTTGACCGACAGCCTCACCCTGATGGGCTACAACCACTACTACGGCGTCCACACGTCGCGCAACGGCACCCCCTACGGGACGGTGGTCTTCAGCCGCCTGCCTATCACCTATGTAACCTGCCTCGACAGCGAGAAGCTGCTCGTCGAGTTGCACAAGGAGGGGCAGCGCTTCCGCGTTTGCTGTGTGCACATGGACAGCTACCGCTTCGACGCCTCCGACCGCGAGGAGATTGAGCGCATGCGTCACGGCGAGGTGCAGCAGTCGAGCCGCCGCATGCTGGGCAAGGTGAAGGAGACCATCCTGAGCCATGAGGAGGAATGGACGCAGCGCATCAAGCCCGTGGTCACGGGGAGCTCGCTCCCCATGGTGCTGGCCGGCGACCTGAACGACATCCCGGGCTCGTGGCTCTACAGGCAGATAGCCGACGTGATGGAGGACTCCTTCTGCGAGAAGGGGCGCGGCATGAGCATCACCTACAACGGCGGGTTCCCCGAGTTCCGCATCGACATGGTGTTCCATGGCGAGGGAATCAACACGCTGGGCTACAAGCGCATCAAGACCGATATGTCGGACCACTATCCTGTGCTTACCTATCTCGAACTGGCGATATGAAAAAGAGTGAACTGTACAGACGTGTCATCGACTACTTCCAACAGACGATGCCCTCGGCCGAGACGGAGCTGCACTACGGCTCCCCGTTCCAGCTCCTGGTGGCGGTGGTGCTGTCGGCGCAATGCACCGACCGGCGAGTGAACATGGTCACCCCGGCCCTCTTTGCCGCCTATCCCACCGCCGAGGCGATGGCGCAGGCCTCCGAGGAGCAGATATTCAGCTATATCCGCTCGGTCTCGTACCCCAACAGCAAGAGCCGCCACCTGGCGGGCCTCTCGCGCATGCTGGTGGACGAGTACGCCGGCGAGGTACCGGACGACATGGAGCGGCTGCAACGCCTGCCGGGGGTGGGCCGCAAGACGGCCAACGTGATGGAGGCGGTCTATTTCGACCGGCCCGCCATGCCGGTCGACACCCATGTGTTCCGTGTGGCAAACCGCATCGGGCTGACGGTCGACAGCAAGACCCCGCTCCAGACCGAGCACGAGCTGGTGAAGCACATCCCGCGGGAGCTCCTGTCGAAGGCCCACCACTGGCTTATCCTGCACGGACGCTATGTGTGCCAGGCCCGGCGCCCCAAGTGCGGGGAGTGCGGCCTGACCGAGGTCTGCCGATACCATAAAACGGCGAATTGAACGAATTAAACCAAACTATGCAGGTTGATTAAGAGCGAATTACTCGAATGGATAAGCTGCTTTATAAGAAAGACTCTTTTGCTGACATAGGTGCTTAAAAAGAAGATATGATGGTAGGCATGACATTTGCAAATCCGGTTTTCCTCTGGGGGCTGCTGGCGGTGGCCATCCCCGTCATCGTGCACCTCTTCAACTTCCGCCGCTATCGCAAGGTGTACTTCAGCAATGTGGAGCGCCTCAGCGAACTGCAGACCGAGCAGCGGCGTCGCAGCCGCCTGCGGCAGTGGCTGGTGCTGGCCATGCGTATCCTGGCGGTGGTCTTCCTGGTGCTGGCATTCGCCCAGCCGGTGATTCCTGCGTCCAAAGAGAGCCTCCGCAGCGGAAGCACGGCGGTAAGCATCTATGTCGACAACTCGTTCAGCATGGCCAATGCCACCGCCGACGGCACCCTGCTGGACGCCGCGCGCCGGAGGGTGCGCGAGGTGGTCGACGCCTATGCTGTCAGCGACCGCTTCCAGCTGATTACAAACGACGTGAAGGGCAGCGAGATGCGGTGGCTCAACCGCGACGAGGTGCTCCTGGCCCTCGACGAGTTGGTGACGACACCGACTTCGGCCATGATGAGCGACGTGGCGCAGCGGCAGACCGACTTCCTGCGCCAGTCCGGCGCCCGCAACCGCCACGCCTACCTGGTGGGCGACTTCCAACGCACCACGGCCGACATCGCGGCCATAGAGGCCGACAGCAGTGTGCTCTTCACCCTCGTGCCCCTCGCCGCCGTCGAGGCCGACAACCTCTTCGTCGACAGTGTGGCGCTCGATGCGCCGGCCTATTTCGCCGGCGGGACGGTGACGGCCGGCATCACCATTGGCAACAGTGGCAGCCGCGATGCCGAGAAGGTGCCGGTGAAACTGACCGTCGACGGCCGCGAACGGGCCTTGGCGACGGTCGACGTGGCGGCCGGCTCCACGATACGCACCGACCTCGTCTTCAAGCTCGACCGGACCGGGTGGGTCGATGGCTGTGTGACCATCGAGGACTACCCCGTCACCTTCGACGACAACTACCATTTCTCGTTCCATGTGGGCGACCGCATCCGGGTGCTGCAACTCGACGGCGGCCGTCCCAACACCAGCCTGCGCCGCCTCTTCGACGGCGATTCGGCTATCCTTTACCAGCGGGCCGACCGCTTGCAGCACGACCTCGCGCAGTTCGACTTCGTCATCCTCAACGAGCCCCCGCGCCTCACCAGCGGCGAGGTGCAGCAGTTGGCGCAGTGGGTGACCGGGGGCGGCAGCCTGCTGGTGGTGCCGCCGGCCGGCGGGGTGGGCGAGGGCGGCCTCAACAGTTTGCTGGCGGCCTTGCAGGCCCCGCAGCTCGACCGGTGGGTGCAGCGGCGGATGAAGGCCGGCAGCGTCGACTATGACCACCTCCTCTTCCTCGGCGTGTTCAGCGGCCGCAGCGACGAAATGGAGATGCCCACCGTGCAGGGGCACTATACCTTCGCACGCTCGCAGGCCATCCGGCAGAGCATCATCACCCTGGACGACGGTGGCGACATGCTCGAGGTGACCCCGGTCGGCGAGGGGCGCCTCTACCTCTTCACCCTTCCGCTCGACGAGGAGCAGACCGACTTCGTCAACCAGGCCCTCTTCGTGCCGACACTCTTCAACATGGCCCTCTACAGCCGGCCGCTGCCGCCAGCGTCGCACGTACTTGGCGGCGCCGACCCCATCCTGTTGCAGGGCTCCTACGAGTCCGCGGGCCGGCCGACGGAGCTCACCGACGGTGACGGATTCAGCATCCTGCCCGACGTGCGTCAGGTGGGTGGCCGCCGGCAGCTGGTGATGCACGGTGAGCTGCTCCACGACGGCATCTATACCCTCGGCGAAGAGCACCTCGCCTTCAACTACCCGCGGCGCGAGTCGCAGATGCAGTTCCTCGAGCGGGGCGAGATAGCCAAGGCCATCGAAGGACGCAGCGGGTTCTCGCTGGTGCGCTCGGCCGACAAGCCCATTACCGACGAACTGAAGGCCCGCGACGGAGGCCGCCAGCTGTGGAGGCTGTGCCTCGTGATGGCGCTGGTGGCGTTGGCGCTGGAGACTGTCCTGTTAAAACTAAGGAGATGATGTTACAGATAGACCATATAAGCAAGGCTTTCGGCGAGCGGCAGGTGCTCCGCGACCTGAGCTTCACCGTGTCGTCGGGCGAGGTGGTGGGGCTGCTCGGGGCCAACGGTGCCGGCAAGACGACGCTCATGCGCATCGTCACCCGTCTGCTGGAGCCTGATGGAGGGCAGGTGCTCTTCGACGGCCATCCGCTGTCGCAGGCCGACCTGCAGAGCATCGGCTACATGCCCGAGGAGCGCGGCCTCTACCGGCGCATGCGTGCCGGCGAGCAGGCCCTCTATTTCGCGCGGATGAAGGGCATGGGCCGCGAGGCCGCCGAGGAGGCGGTGCACGCATGGTTCCATCGGCTGGAGATGGACGACTGGTGGCGCCGCCCTGCCGGGAAGCTCAGCAAAGGTATGCAACAGCGGTTGCAGTTTGTCGTCACCGTGGCACACAATCCACGCCTGGTCATCCTCGACGAGCCCTTCTCGGGCCTCGATGCCGATGGGGCGGCGATGATGGGCCGCGAGGTGACGAGGCTGAAGGCGCAAGGCGTGGCCATACTCCTTTCCACCCATAACCTGCCGGCTGCCGGCGAGCTGTGCGACAAAACAATCAAGCTATGAAGAGACTGTGGCTTATACTCGGACGCGAATACCGCCAGCGGTTGCACCGTCCCTCGTTCTGGGTGCTCACCCTGCTGATACCCGTCGTGCTGGCGGCTCTCTATGCCCTGCCTGTGTTGGCGGCGCAGCGTGGCGCCGGACGCAGCACCGTGCTGGTGGTCGACCAGACAGGCCTTTTCGACGGCGGCCTGCAGTCGACCGACGACGTCGCCTTCAAGCCGATGCCGTCGCTCGAATATGCCCGCCGCCAAGCGGCGAAGGACGACCTCATCCTTTTCGTGCCGATGCGTGAGACGACCATCCCGCGCGACGCATTCCTCTACTACCACGGCAACAGCCCGTCGCTGTCGGTGCAGAGCGCCGTCGACGGGCAGCTGCAGGCACTCCTGCGCAACGCCATCATGGAGGACGTCTACCAGGTGGAGCCGTCGGTCTACCATTCGGTGGCGTCGGCCAACATACGCCTGCACACGCAGGACAGTGCCAGCGGCCACGAGAGCCACCTCCGCGTGAAGTCGGTGGTGGCCATGGTGCTGGCGGTCCTGATGACGCTGGCCCTGCTGCTGTTCGGTGTCGAGGTGATGCGCAGCGTGCAGGAGGAGAAGCAGAACCGCGTGTCCGAGGTGATAGCCACCTCGGTGCGGCCGGTGCACCTGCTGATGGGTAAGGCGGGCGCCGTGGCGCTCGTCGCTGTGACCCAGCTGGTGCTGTGGGCGCTCCTGACAGCCCTTTGCATCAAAGGGATACAGGCATCGGCTCCCGACCTGTTCGCCCAAGCCCGTGCGCAGCAGGAGCAGCGGGCGTTGGCCTCCAAGGGTGTCGAGGCCACGGCACAGTACAACAGCACGGTGCAGCTCGTCGACGAGACGGTGCAAGGCCTCACGGCCATCCGCCTGCCGTTGGTGGCGGGGGTGTTCCTGCTGTGTTTCCTGCTCGGATATATGCTGTACGGGGCGCTGTTGGCGGCGTTGGCCTCCCGCTTGGAGGGCGACGTCGATGCCGTGCAGTGGACCCTCCTGACGGGGACCCCCCTCCTGCTAGCTCTGGTGCTGGGCACCTTCGTGCTCCGCTCGCCGGCAGGACCGTTGGCGGTGTGGCTCACCGTGGTGCCCTTCACGGCCCCGGTGGCGACAATGCTGCGGTTGCCCTTCGGGCTGCCGCTGTGGCAGATGGGTGTAGGAATAGCGTTATCTGTTCTCTGTATCGTTGCCGCGGCGCTGCTGGCCGCCCGCACCTATCGGCGCCACCTAGTCCGCTAGGGCGGCCTGGATGCTCATCTCGTAGAGTTCGGCAGGCGTGATGCCCATGGCACGGGCCTGCTTGGGGACGATGCTCTCGGCGCTTTGGCCGGGAATGGTGTTGACCTCGAGGAAGTAGAGCTCGTTGGCGGCAGTGTCGTGTATGTAATCGAACCGTACGATGCCCTTGCAGCCCAGCCGCTCGTAGAGTTTGAGCGACGTCTCCTGCACTTCGCGTGCGAGGCTTTCGGAGCATTCGGCCGGGGTGACCTCGTTGCTGAAGCCGTCATATTTGGCCTCGTAGTCGAAGAATTCGTGCCCTCCCGTGGGGATAATCTCGGTGATGGGGAACACCAACAGCTCGCCGTCGGCCTTGCGGAACACGCCGCAGTCGAACTCGCGCCCCTTGATGAACTCCTCCACCAGCACGGCCTTGTCCTCGCGGAACGCCTCGCGGATGGCCGGCAGGAAGGCGTCGGCATCCTTTACCTTGGTGGTGGCCACGCTGCTGCCGCCGGCGGCCGGCTTCACGAAGACGGGCAGCCCCAGCCGGCGTAGCAGGTCGTCGCAGGCCTGCCGGTCGGGCTCCTCATACAGCAGCTCCGACTGGGCCACCCTGACCACGCCGAAGTTCCTCACCACGGGGTTGCAGTAGCCCTTCTGGAAGGTCAGGGCGGAGGTGTAGTAGCCGCAGGTGGTGTAGCGGATGCCCAGCATGTCGAAGTAGCCTTGCAGCACCCCGTTCTCGCCCGGGTTGCCGTGGATGATGATGAAGGCCAGGTCGAAGTGCACGGTCACGCCCTTGTCGTTCACCGTGAACTCGTTGCGGTCCACCGGCTGGTGTTCCTCGCCGTCGAGCCAGTACCATCCCTGACGTTCGACGACTATCTTATAGACGTTGTATTTCGTGTGGTCCAACTGGCCGTACACCTGATTGCCGCTGGCGATGCTGATGTCGTGCTCGCCGCTGTAGCCCCCCATGACGAGGGCGATATTCTTTTTCATTGTCTGTGCTTTTTCTCGATAACGCGCTGTCCTCTCCTTTATTGCCTGCGGTTTTCAAAAAGATTTCTTTAGGAGTTCTTTACAAAATCGTAAAGAACTCCTAAAGAACTGATTGTAAACTGTTGAACATCAAAGGCAATTAAGAGCGCGTTTTCCTGCCCCGACGAATAAAGTTCTGCAAGATTGCGTTCGTTTTGCCATATCGGAAAAAAAGTGTATCTTTGCAACTGGTTAAAGCCTGCGAGAATTCGTTTAAATGATTGTGGTGCAGTGTTTTGGCTGTGAAAAGGAGAGATGGCAGAGCGGTCGATTGCGGCGGTCTTGAAAACCGTTGACCTGCGAGGGTCCGGGGGTTCGAATCCCTCTCTCTCCGCTCAAGAGACAGGCAGGGGAGCCGCAACGGCTCCCCTGCACGTTTTATTGTTCTAGAAGGAGAAGAGGTGGCACTGCACCTTGTCCCATTGCCGTTGGGCCAGGTCGTCGGGGGAGATGAGGAAGTGGAGCATGCCGCAGTCGTAGAAGACCAGGTGCCAGCGGTCCTCCTCGTCGACCTGCAGCAATGACACCATGCCGGGCATCTGCTCGCACACTTCGTCCAGCCAGGGGCGTCCGAGCAGGCGCAGGCCGTCGGCGGCTTCGCGGCAGGGGCTGAAGGTGATGGCCTCGGCCGGGAGCCCAAAAGGGGTGCCGTCGTCGTAGACGATGCTGTGGGTGTGCAGGTGGTCGCAGGTGGGGGAGTAGAGCACGCGGAAGTATTTCTCAGACCAGAGCCCCAGGCCCGGGCTGTCGGCGGTATCGTAGTTGCCGAGGAAGTAGTCGAGTGCCGCGAAGAAGTAGAGCATGCCGTCGTGCGGCAGCAGGCCTTCGGGGTCGTGGGGTGCGAGGTCGGCACAGCGCAGCTGGCAGACGAAGGTGAGCGGGTCCTGGTATTCCTCGCCGTCGTCGTCGACCATGGTCACTTCGGGGTAGTCGAGCTCTTCGGGCATGTCGGGCTGACCCCACCATTTGCTCTGCCCGAAGAGGGGACTGTCGGCGGGGTGTGTTTCTATCTTTATCATGGCAGGGGCTGGTTTTTCCGGTTTCATCAGTCGAACAACACGCGGGGGTTCATCTCGGCGGGCGAGCGCCACTGGATGCCGCGCTTGGCGAGCACCTGGCGGAAGGTGCTCCAGTGGGCGAAGCAGAATCCCATGCCGCGCGGGGTGTCGCCTAGGAGACGATCACATTCCTGCTCGGCCTTGTAGTAGACTTCCTCCCACTGCGGTGTGCGTTCGACGGGGTCGAACCTCAGGTGGCGGGAATGGCGCTCCATGAATGTCTCGACGCTTACGTTCTGGATGTCGATGTAGTCGGTCAGCCGTTGGATGTCCTGGTCGACCTCCTCGAGGGTGGGACCGTTGTCGCCGGGCTCCTCGTCCGACTGCTCCAGCAGCTCGCGTTCGTAGCTGAGGATGCCGAGCACGAAGCGCGGCACGTCGTATTCGGGCAGCTGCTCGCAGATGGCGCCGCAGGCCATCGCTTTGCCCAGCGGGGTCTCGTCCTTGAGGGTGCGGAGTATGCGGACGCACTCCTCGGCCAGCGGGATGTTCTTCCACATCCTCATCTCTTGTGAATTCTCGCGCATCTCGTCCACAAGGGCTACAACGCGTTCGGCGGTGTTCTTTTTTCTCAGCATAGGCGATGATTTTATTTTATTGTCGGATGAAAAAATAACGCAGAAAGAGTCCAATTATTTTTCGACGGTAACAATATTTCCCACTTGGGAGCGTTAACCTGTATAAATTTATAATAAGATGCTGCAACTGCAATACATAAAAGACCATCGTGAGGAGTGTATCTCCCGATTGAAAATCAAGAATGTCGCCGATGTGGAGACCCGCATCGACGAAATCATCGCCCTCGACGCCGAGCGCCGCGCCCTGCAGGTGAAGGCCGATGCTGTGAAGGCCGAGCAGAACAGGATTGCCAAGGAAATAGGCATGCTGATGAAGCAAGGCAAGAAAGATGAGGCCGAGGCCGCCAAGGCCCGCACCGCCGAGCTCAAGGCCGAGGAGAAGAGTCTCGGCGAGCAGCAGGCTGCCGTGGAGAAGACCCTCAACGAGAAGCTCCTCTCGCTGCCCAACGCGCCGCACCCCACGGTGCCCTGCGGCAAGAGCGAGGCCGACAACGTGGTGGTGGGCGAATTCGGCGTGAAGCCCGACCTGCCTGCCGACGCACTGCCCCATTGGGAGCTCTGCGCCAAATACGACATCATCGACTTCGAGCTGGGCAACAAGGTGACCGGCGCCGGATTCCCCTTCTACAAGGGCAAGGGTGCCCGCCTGCAGCGCGCCCTCATCAACTTCTTCCTCAACGAGGCCGCCGATGCGGGCTTCCTGGAGATACAGCCGCCCCTGATGGTCAACGAGGCCAGCGGCCTCGGCACCGGCCAGCTGCCCGACAAGGAGGGTCAGATGTATGCTGTGCCGCTCGACGGATTCTACATGATTCCCACCGCCGAGGTGCCCATCACCAACATCTTCCGCGGCGAGGTGGTCGACGCGCGCCAATTCCCCATCAAACGCGTGGGCTACAGCGAGTGCTTCCGCCGTGAGGCCGGCAGCTATGGCAAGGACGTGCGCGGACTGAACCGCCTGCACGAGTTCAGCAAGGTGGAGATTGTGGTCATCGAACACCCCGACCGCTCGTATGACCAGTTGGAGGAGATGAAATGCCACGTGGGCGGTCTGCTCGACAAGCTGGGCCTGCCTTACCACATCCTCAAACTCTGCGGCGGCGACATCAGCTTCACCAGTGCCATGACCTTCGACTTCGAGGTGTGGAGCGCCGCACAGAAGCGTTGGCTGGAGGTCAGCTCGGTCTCCAACTTCGAGACCTTCCAGGCCAACCGCATGAAGCTGCGCTTCAAGGACGAGAACGGCAAGATGCAGCTCTGCCACACGCTGAACGGCTCGGCCCTGGCCCTGCCGCGCATCGTGGCCGCCCTGCTGGAGAACAACCAGACGCCCGACGGCATCGTCATGCCCGAGTGCCTGCGTCCCTATCTGGGATTTGACAAGATTGATTAAACCCTCCCGCCCTGCGGGCGAGGATAAATTGACATGCGATTATGCAGAATATACAGAATATCAGTGCTGATTTGATTTATGTCGGCGCCAGCGACCGCCGTCTGGCCCTCTTCGAGAATGTCTACCCCATCCCGCGCGGGGTGTCGTACAACAGCTATGTGCTGCTGGACGAAAAGACCGTGCTCTTCGACACCTGCGACGCTGCTGTCGCTACGCAGTTCTTCGAGAATGTGCAGGCCGCCCTTGCCGGCCGTCGGCTGGACTATGTAGTGGTGCACCACACGGAGCCTGACCATGCCGCCACTCTGATGGACCTGCTGCTGCGCTACCCCGAGGCCACCGTCGTCACCACCGCCAAGGCCGCCCAGATGATGGAGCAGTTCTTTGGAGCGAAGCCTGCCAGCCTGCAGGCTGTCAAGGAAGGCGACACCCTCTGCACCGGCGCCCACACCCTCGTCTTCACCATGGCCCCCATGGTGCACTGGCCCGAGGTGATGATGACCTACGATGCGACAGCCAAGGTTCTTTTCTCCGCCGACGCTTTCGGCACCTTCGGTGCACTGAGCGGCAACCTTTTCGCCGACGAGATGGACTTCGAACACGAGTGGCTCGGCGACGCCCGACGCTACTATATCAACATCGTGGGCAAGTACGGCCTGCAGGTACAGAACGTGCTCAAAAAGGCCGCTTCCCTTGATATCCAGATGATTTGCCCGCTGCACGGACCCGTGTGGCGCGAGAACCTCGGCTGGTTTATCGGCAAGCATGACGTCTGGAGCAAGTACGAGCCCGAGGACAAGGCGGTTGTCATCATCTACGGCAGCATCTACGGCCACACCGAGGCCGTGGCCCTGCGTCTGGGCACGCTGCTCGCCGAGCGCGGCGTGCGTGGCATCAAGGCCTACGACGCCAGCCACACCCACGCCAGCAAGCTGGTGGCCGAGTGCTTCCGTGCCAGCCATGTGGTCTTCGCCTCCAGCACCTACAACAACGGCCTCTTCACGCCCATCGAGGGCCTTCTGGCCGACCTCAAGGCCCACGCCTGGCAGCGCCGCACCGTGGCCCTCGTCGAGAACGGCAGCTGGGCTCCACAGGCCGCCAAGCTGATGCGCGCCGAGCTGGAGCAGATGAAGGACATTGCCATCGTCGGCGAGCCCCTCAGCCTCAAGAGCGCCATGCAACCCAGCCAAGAGGAGCAGCTCGCCGCTCTGGCCGACGCCCTCGTTGCAACACTTTAAACCTTAAACTTTAAACCTTAAACCAAGGCATGATCGACAACAAGACCCTCTTCAACATCAGCTATGGCCTCTTCGTGCTCGTGGCGCGCCAGGGCGAGAAGGACAACGCCTGCATCATCAACGTGGCGCAGCAGGTGACCAACGACCCGCTGCAGCTGATGATATGCGTCAACAAGCAGAACCTGACGCACGACATGGTGCTGCGGACGCTGAAGTTCAATCTCTGCCCGCTCTCGGAGGAGGCCACCATGAAGCCCTTCCAGCACTTCGGCTTCCAGAGCGGCCGCGATGTGGACAAGTTCGCCGAGTGCCAGCAGGAGCTCCGCACCGACAACGGCCTGCTGTACCTGCCTCGGTTCATCAACGCGGTGATCAGCTGCGTCGTCACCAAGAGCGTCGACCTCGGCACGCATACCATGTTCATCGCCCGCGTCATGGAAGCCAAGGCCTTGAGTGACAGTCCCAGCATCACCTATGCCTACTACCAGCAGCACATCAAGCCCGCACCCGCAGCCGCACCCACCACCGGCAAAAAGAAGTGGGTCTGCGAAGTCTGCGGCTACGTCTACGAAGGCGACGAGGTGCCCGACGATTTCGTCTGCCCCTGGTGCAAGCACGGCAAGATCGACTTCAAGCTGATGGAATAACCTTAACAGGCGGCAAATTGTCACCGTTAAAAAAAAGTGTATTTTTGCAACGGATTTTATACAACTAAATATGATATAAAGAGACAGCAATAAAAACATATAATCAACCAAGCGTTTGCTATTTGTTCCGACCACACTGAAACGTAGGAAATTTCAAAATGGTTATTTTGAGGAAGACAAATGTGCAGATGCTCGCGTAGAAAGCGAGCATTTTGTCCATCCTCAAAAGGTAATTCCTACGACCGCAGTGTGGAGACGAGATTGCTCGCCTCTTTTTTGTTGCGGTCGCCGGAATGTTGAGGAATCGGTGGCATTGCGCTACAAAACAAATGACAACATGCAACAACAATCCTCTGGGCGCGTCGCCTACCTCGACGTAATTCGTATTGTGGCAACATTCGGTGTGATAGCTCTCCATGTGTTCGCCACAGGGTATCACACTAACGTTGGAACATACAATTGGTATGTGTCCGCAATTGGAGATAGTTTGGTAAGATGGAGTGTACCTTTGTTTGTAATGATTAGCGGGGCGCTATTCCTGCAACCTGCAAAAGAAATATCATATAGTATTCTTTTGCGGAAATACATTCCACGGTTGGTACTGGCTTATGTATTTTGGAGCCTATCCTATAGTGCAGTTTTGTCTGCAGGATACATTGTGCAGGGAAGAGAATTGAGACTTGGGTTATTAATGCCACATTTCCATCTGTGGTATTTGCCCATGTTGATGGGTGTTTACTTGTTGATACCCTTGCTTCGAAAAATAGTGACGGACGAAAAGCTTGTCAGGGCTGCTCTCGTCCTCTGGCTGGCATATCTTACAGGCTATTTCTGCAAATTTGACATGATACCGCAGATTGGGATACTCTTCAGGTCGAACCGGAATGCAATTATCGGGTATGTTGGCTACTTCCTATTGGGATATTATGTGAGCAAAAGAGATGTATCGAGGCGACAATCTGTCTGGATATACATCCTGGGTGCATTGGGAGCAATCGTCGGCATTGGTGGAAATATCATTATGTCGTATTTGAAAGGCGAAGGCGACGGTTATTTTTTGCATAATCTCGGTCCCCATGTAATCGCAATGTCTTTAGCCTTGTTCGTTTTCATAAAACAAACCACGCCTTTAATTGAGCGGAAGCTGGCGACTTTCCTAGACTACGTCAGGAAAGACCTTTTCGGAATCTATCTGACGCATGCCCTTTGGCTTATGGTGATAACCATATCACCTATTCGCAACTTGTGTAATCAATTAATTACACTCCCGTCAATCACCATCGCCATATTTGTCCTAAGTCTTTATACCACAAAGGCCATACGGGCTATTCCGCTATTAAGGAAAACTGTTGAGTAAAGACTTCTTTGTTGGTTGAAATACGACGGTTTACAATCCAGATTAAGAACCAAGGCAGAAGATTATCAGAGTTTGAATAAAAGGGGAGCAAACCCGTGAGGCCGCAATCGCGGCCTCACGGGTTTGCTGTTGCCCGACAAAAAAAGAAAAAATCATGCCGTCGTGCAATAAATATGGAAAAGCAACGTTATTGTGGCGTGAATAAAATTAGGTACATAAACCTCTGCATCGTGGAATTCGGCAAACGGAATGGAATGCCCTCTGCGCAGGCATTCAACTATTTGAATGCATACAAGGGCTTCTCTTTCCTCGATAGGAATTATGCGGCAGAGCATTTGTTACCGCTCGAAGATACGTTGACTGACCTGGCTGACTATTGCAGACGTCATGGAGGGACGATGGCATGAGGCTTTATCATGGCACAAATACCGACTTTGGCGAAATCAAGCTATCGCGCTGCCGTCCGAACAAGGATTTCGGGCAAGGTTTCTATCTCACAGATATACGTAGCCAAGCCGAGACAATGGCAGTGCGGCGTTGTGAATTCGAAGAGTCGGGTGTCCCTATCGTGCAAGAATACGAGTTTGACGAACACCTGCTGGACAACCACTCGCTCGATGTACTCAGGTTCGAAGGCGTAAACGAGGGCTGGGCGGAGTTCATCCTGAAGAACCGCATGGCCAGAGGGCAAAGGATGCACAGCCATGACATTGTGGTAGGTCCGGTGGCTGACGACGGTGTGGTGTTCCAGTTGAACCTTTACATGCAGCGCCTGATTACGCTGGAAATATTGGTAAAGGAACTGACCTATCGTCAACTGAACAATCAATATTTCTTCGGCACAGACCGTGCCATTCAACAACTGAAACGTGTATGAGTATCACACAGGACCAATTGCAGTTCATTATCAACAGCGATGTGGAGCAGATGGTCAGCCGCCTGCAGGAAGACCAAGGCCTGTCGCTGGACGAGGCTTTCGGTCGCGTGTACAACTCCAATACATATAAGAAGTTATTGAATACGGACACAGGGCTTTACCTGCAAAGCCCAGATTATATCTATGATTATATAATTGAAGAAAATATTAACCCCTAAAACGATAAAACAATGGAAAAGTACGTATGTGATGTTTGCGGGTATGTGTATGACCCCGCAGTTGGCGACCCCGACAACGGCATCGCCCCCGGCACCAAGTTCGAAGACCTCCCCGCCGACTGGACCTGCCCCCTGTGCTCCGTCGACAAGACCCACTTCGAGAAGAATTGAAAATTGAAATTATCCTTAAACCTTAAACCAGCAATATCATGCTTAACAAGAAAGTTGCCGACCTGCTGAACGAGCAGATCAACAAGGAGCTCTACAGCGCCTACCTGTATCTCGACATGAACAACTACTTCGACAAGCGCGGCCTCGCCGGCTTCGCCAACTGGTACATGATTCAGGCCCAGGAGGAGCGCGACCACGCTATGCTCATCTACAAGTATATGCAGAACAACGACTGCCCCATCAAGCTGGGCGCCATCGCCATGCCCGACAAGGTCTTCAAGAAAGACATGGACGTGCTGAAGGCCGGTTTGGAGCACGAGGAGTACGTCACCGCCTCAATCCACACCATCTACGACGCCGCCAGCAAGGTGAAGGACTTCCGTACCATGCAGTTCCTCGACTGGTTCGTCAAGGAGCAGGGCGAGGAGGAGACCAACGCCCGCGACATGATTTCGAAGATGGAACTCTTCGGCAGCGACCCCCGCAGCCTCTATATGCTCAACCAGGAGCTCGCCGCCCGCACCTACAGCGCCCCAAGCCTGGTGCTGGATTAATCCACTACCTCCACCCTTAGGGGTGGAGCTCATGTGGAGCGGGTGTGGAGCGGGTGTGGAGTGGATGCGGAGAGGAAGGTCTTGTTTTTGGAGGCCGTCTTCAGGTGAGTTGCGTGAAGTCGAACGCCTTTTCGAGTGTTTCCTTTGAGGTGAGTTGTGCCAGTTGCAGGTCCTCTTCTCGGGGTGTGACCCACGCCCACTTGTGCTTGAAGGGCATGTCGTTGCGCCACGTGCCGTCGAAGACGTCTATCCACGCCTTCATGCACACGCCTTCGCGGTAGGAGCCGGACGGGTGCTCGGGATGGACGAGATGCCCGCAGTCGTAGTCACCTTCAGAGTACCACTCATGTTTGCTGCACGGCCTGAGCCCTAACTCCATCAGGCAACCCTCACTATCCCGCTTGCCGTGCCAGAAACGGCCTTTGTAAACCATGCGGCCCACCTCGCGGTAGTAGTCGGCGAGGTCGGGATACTGCGGGAAGGGTGGGCGACTTTCGTCGGTGAGGTATTCCAGCGCCCCTTCCCCGTGCGGCAGACCGTCTTTGTCTTTCTCGCCCGAGTACCACATTTTGACGATTTTTCTTGGTTCTTCCATATGAATAAACTGAGTCTTGATAGGTCAAGAGCCGATATAGAAAGCCTTCTTCACTGCTGAGGAAGGCTTTCTGTTGACATAGGGTTGGTGCCTGGCGTTTGTCAGGCTTTGTTGAACTTCTCTTTGCCTTGCTTGCAGCGTGGGCATTTCCAGTCGGCGGGCAAGTCCTCGAAGGCGACGCCGTCGTGCTCGGCGGGGTCGTAGACGTAGCCGCAGATGGAGCAGACGTACTTGCCGGTGGCCTGCATCTTGGCGAAGTCGATTTCCGGCCATACGGTGGGCACGGGATGGTCGAGGTCCATCACGCGCTTGGCCTCCAGGTTCTCGTAGCCTTGCGGGGTGTGGGTGCCGCAATAGACGGTGGGGTGGTTGCGCACGAACTCGCGCACGCGGTCCAGCGTCTCGCGGGCGGCCGTACGGTCGTCGAAGACCACCGACAGCTTGTTCTCGTACAGCGCCTCGTCGACGTAGGTGATGTCGCCGTGCAGCATGTAGAACAGGCCACCGTCCTCCACCACCACAATGCTGTTGCCGTTGGTGTGGCCCTTGGCCTTTATGAAGTGGATGCCGGGGGCTATCGTCTGGCTTTCAGGGAAGTTGTAGTACGGTCCGTCAGTGAAATGCACCGGCACCAGATTGTTGAGACCCTGCAGCTCGTCGGCGCCCATCTCGTCGGCATTGACGTAGATTTTGGCATTGGGGAAGAGCTTCAGGCAGCCGCTGTGGTCGCTGTGCTTGTGGGTGAGGAGGATTTTGGTCACCCGCGTGGTGAGGTAGCCCATCTTGGCCAGGGCGTCCACATAGTCGCAGATGTCCTTGCCGGTGTAGAGGGCGGACTTCTCATCCGGCACCTCTTCAGGAGTGCCGGCGGGCAGGCCGGTGTCCACCAGGATGACCTCGCTGCCGGTATCAATCAGATAGTTCTGTAGGCTGCCACGGTATCGCACATTGATGTCGTACTTCTCCATCCCCTCTTCACCGCCGAAGACAAACGGCTGGCTATAGAATCCGTCCTTGCGGAATTTAACTGCTTTGATTTCCATTGTCTAAAGTTTTATTTTGTTAGTTTATCTTTCAATATCACCCAATGTCCCTCTTTGCGTCCACCTTCGCGGGCGAGGACACCAAGTTTTTTCAGTTTGGCGAGGTCTCTTTCTATGGTTCTCTCGTCTACCGAATCCTTTTCCGACATCTTTTCCGACACCTTTTCCGAAATGGCCTTTGCAGAAAGGGTGGGATTATAGGCTATCATTTCTAGTATAATCAGTTGTCTGTTAGACAATTCTTTTCCGACATCTTTTCCGACATCTTTTCCGACATCCTCTACTGTAAGTATGAGTCTTACTTGCATCAGTTCGGGCTGTTCTGTCAATTCCGGTTTCAACCAATGCTTCTCATTCCAGGCACTCAATATCAAGGGAAATCCCGAACCAAGGTTTTCTCCGAAGCCGATCATGCGCAGCATCGTCTGGATGTGCTGGTTGCGTGCTTTCGACTCGCCGCCGTCGTAGATCTGCTCCACGGGCAGTTTCAATAGGCCAGGGTTAGTGAACACAAACTTGTTGTCGTATTTCTCCACCTTCAAGATGCCGTTCAGCATCAGGTCGGCATGGATGATGGCATTCGTCATAGCCTCGCGCACAGCCTTGTGCTGGGGTGTGTCGTCGTCGCGCTCCACCCCGTCCATCTTGAACGGACGAGGCAGATTCCGCAGTAGTTTGGGCAATATAATCGTGATGAAGTTGAACAGGTTGTTCTCCCAAGTTCCGTCGTATGTCAGGCGGTCGCTATAGCGCTGGTCGCCTATCAGTCCCGATTTGTCGATATAATCCAGGCGCAAGTTGTCGAAGCGTTCGCGGATAGGTAGTCCTTTGCCGAACATCAGTAGTCCGGCCATGGTCAGGCATTCGCTTCCATCCTTGCGGTCGACATGGTAGCCACCCAACTCCCGTAGGAAAGACTTGTGGTCGAGACTATTGAACACATGTTGCGGATAGCGGCTGCTGAATCGGTTGCGGTAGGCCTCCAGCGACGGGAGGTCAATGTCGTCCATCGTGAAATATTCTATCAGCATGCCGTCGTTGCCGGCTTCGTTGGCGTCGCGCATCATCATCCTCACCTCATGCTCTGCACAATGATAGTCGCCCTCGTGGTTGCGCTTGTAAGTGCCACGAAGAGGATTGTTGTTGATATATACAGGGCGAATCGTGTAATCGGCGCGTGGCACATGTATGGCCACCACCACCTTGCTGCCCCACTCAACAGCCTCGACATCCTCATCACGCAGCAGGTTCACGTTCACCTTCTCTGAATTGTTGGCGATGTTCCAGAAATCCTTGCGGATCTTGTCGGCATTCTCCACACCAGTAATTGTGAAGCGACGGCTAATGTCCTTCTCATTCAAGTTCTCGTGTACGCCAAGGAGGATGATTCCGCCGTTTGTGTTGGCAAACGCCGAGTAGGTCTCCCAAACCGACCTGGAAACCTCTTTCTCAGCGCGCTTTACCTCCAACGTGATACGCTCACCTTTCCGCAACAATTGCTCTATTTCTTCCGTTGTCATATCAGGTTTCTTTGACTTGATAACGCAGAAAGGACGGAAATATTGTGTGGGTATACTTCCGCGTACTCAGATGTCTCATATCCCCTCGACAATCTTTCGGCGGTTGTTCAGCAATATGGCTTTTTTAGGAATATTTTTGACCGCCAGCCTTCCTGGTGGGGACTTCGATCCTTCTACGTGGGTTCTATGTGGGTCTTACGAGGGAGCAGAAAACCAACACAATTCACAAATGGTTACACATGATAACCAAAACACTAATTTTCAGCATTATCACACAGTAACCTCTCGGTGGTTGTTCGACAATATGGTGTTTTTTAAGAATTATGACCGCTTGCCTTGTTGGTGGATAACATAATTCAAGCTCGCAAGGTATGCCATTTAGGTACATTGCGACAGGCTGCCAACAAATGATTTGATTTTGGCATGATGATGGTGTTTTTAGTTATGAGAATCATTATCCATTCTATACTCATGTGCAGAGTCGCATGAGGATAGAATGTTATACAGGCTGACGGCGAGTATTGGGCAAAGGAACAGGAGGGCTTTAATGAAATTCACAGTGTCAATAGGTACTACTATTTCGTGGCTCACGCCGCTGTGTAATGCTGCAGCGCTCAGACTTACGGGCAGAGAGAGGATGATGGCAAGAACCAGCGCAGTGAGACTTTTGCGAAGTCCCGCTTTGCATGCAATGAGATCCAGCATCCACAAGACAGCACACACTGCAACACCGAGGAGTAGCAGCGTGTCACCCACCCAGAAGGGAGGGGAGAATACTGCCCCTATGGAGAGGCTTTGCAGAGAGCATGGCACTCCATGGCCAGAGAGAACTTCAAACGAAAGACCGACGAGGCAACCGGCAGCAGCCAGCAGCCTGACGAACAACGGAACTTGGATTGTATTCAGCTTTTTCATGTTGTTTTCTTTTTTTTGATTAATGTTAGTAGGGAAGACCATCAAACCAACCACCCCAATCTTCGTCATAAGAGTGCCATTCGGATGACGAACGGTCTTTTGGAGGATTGATTTTCAAGTCAGGGGGATTGTTCTTCAGGTATTCGTTGCGAGCAATTAAAACGATAACTCCAACCAGTACGACGCCGATTATGAATCGGAGAAATGGCTTTGGAACACTCCCGTCTTTATTATCTTCTTTATCCGTCATCGCAAGAGTGGTTTTATAGTTTATAAATCTGTGCCACAATCTCCTGACAGAGGTTCGTCAGGTCGAGGAGTTCCTCTATACATGCCCACTCGAACGGGCTATGCTCGGCCTGTTGACCACTATAGATGCAGGCGGCTCCGGGTAGGGGCAAACCTGCTGCCACCATCATGGCTCCTGTAGTGCCAGCCCGCAATTCCTCAGGTTCCATCTTTATGCCTGTCTTTTTCGCAGCCGCAAGGATTACCGGTGCGGTTTGTGGGTGCATTGTGTGGGCAATATTGTCATATTGCAATCCGCTTTTCTCCAACACTATGTCCACATTAGGGAATGCGGTGAGAGTTCGATTGACAGCCTTGTTGAAATAGCCGGCGAAGCGGGCGCTGTCGGCCTTGTCAAAGTAGCGGATGCGGAAGGAGATGCGGTAGTCGTTGCCGTCATTCAGCATGTTGGAGGCATAGCAGTGGATATACCCTTGGTGGCCTTCGGAGTTGGATGGATGCACTTCGGGAGGCAGTTGTCCGATGAAGTAGGCCATCGCCGTACGGGCATCGGCATAGCCATTGGTTTTGGCATTGGAGGCATGGACGGAGTTGCCTTTGATGAGATAAGTACGGCCCTCGGCGGTGAAGTTGGCCACGCTGAACTTCCCATAGTCGCCACCATCGACATCAATCAAAATGTCGGGAACTTTGTCAAGGTAAGACATCTCCATGCGCATGGCGGCCAGACCCACATCCTCGTTTTGGCTGAAACAGAAGTATATGTCGCCATGTTCAAAGTCTTTGCCAGCATAGGCAATCCTCTCGAATAGGGTGACCAAGATGGCACAGCCCGTTTTACAGTCGGCCCCGTTGAGGGCTACTCCGTCGCCCGTGACGATGGTTTTGCCCACTAGGTCTTTGAGGTGAGCCCCCCTCGGAGTGTTAGGACTCAACACTGAATCGTTGCGGAGAATGATGTCACCCCCATCGTAGTTCTGATGCACTACAGGCCTGGCCGCAGCATGGTTGGTGTCCACCTCTGGAGTCACATCAAGGTGAGCCATGAACATGACGGACAGCACCCCTTTTTTCTTTGTGTTGGCAGGGATTTTCGCATAGACATAATAGTCGTCCGACATTTCCACCTTGATATTCCTTTGTCCGCTTCTGACAGCAACCATCCCCATTTCAGTCTTGATGCGGTTGGCCATGCGTATCTGCCCTTCCGTCATGGGAAAGTCGTCGGGCTTTGTGGGGTCTGGTTCTCGCGACTGAGACTCTATGAGTACATATTCCATGTAACGGTTGCGCATAATTAACGTATCGTTTAGGTAACTGTATATTCTGTTCCTTCGGTCCGGACTCATGCCTATTGGTTGCCTGACAGCGATTGGCTGCATACTATCTTTCCAATGGGAAGGTTCTACGGATGGAGGTGTGCTTGTGGCTCTTGTTTGACTCTCTATTCGGCTAACCGATTGGCCTGTTTGAGACTGAACATTGGCGACCCCTTCGACACCTTTCGTAATGGTTCTTCCGGCAATGACGGCAGGGTTTTGTCCGAAGGCGTTGCAGGTGGCCATCATGCCGATGACGGTGAGGATTGCAAAGACTTTTGTTTTCATCTTTTCGCTTTTTATGTGTTAATAATACAGGAAACTGTCAAGGTCATCAGATTCGAGCCGTTGAGATGTGAAGTTTTCACCCAGCCAGCCTATCAGGTGAAAAAGGATACCTACGACTCCGAAGATGCCCAGCAGGGCAAGTAACGATAGCAGACCATGGGTTACCGAAGTGAAGCTACCGTTAAACAGCATCGCCACGAAACCTCCAACACTACCGAGTTCCCACATGCAGATACAGGATACCAGCTCTTTGTCCCAGAATTTTGTTCTTATTCTCTTCATGTTGTGTTATGATAATTGAATAATGAATGATATTTTCTCTATGTGTTTATTGGAATGATACAATAAAAAAGCCGTGAACTTATCTTTCTGTTTCAAGTCGAGGCTCTGGTAAACCCTTTTATCCAAACAAGAAAGCTCACGGTTCCCGTGAGCGTTTCCCCCTTTCTTGCGGATAAAAAGTGTGTGAAATTTACCAGATTTCGACTTTGTCAAGAAAAGCGAATACGCTTCAATATGTCTTTATGTCTATACTATTCTTTTTGTTTATACCATATATTGATATTTTGATTTCACGGTGCAAAGATACGCATTATTTTCCACATGGCAAAAAGAAAATGCCTCCGACAGGAAAAAACAGCCGGAGGCAATGGTTTAAGAGATGTGCTTTGCCGCTGCGCGGCAGGTCGGCGGAGCGGGCAGGAGGACTACATCATCTCGATGAGGAAGTTCTCGTAGCCCAGCTTGTCGATGTAGTTGAGGTACTGCTTCTCCCAGGCCATGTGGTCCTTCTCGTCGTCGATCCACTTGTAGATGAGCTTCTGCGTGGGATAGTCGTCGGCGAAGGCGGCGGCCATCTCGCTCATCATCTTCACGGCCTCGGGGTTGTAGTCGCTCTCGATCTGCTGCTTGGGGTCGTCGTAGAAGGGGAACTCCATGGTCTTCATGGCCTCCTGCAGGTCGGCGGGCTTGCAGCCGAGCTCGACGAGGCGGTTGAGCACCTCCTCGGCCTCGTCCCACTCCTCTTCGGCCTCCTCTTTCCACTTGTCGGCCAGCTTGTTCCAGCCGTTCAGACGGCAGTAGGCCGAGAAGGCGTAGTGCTGTTTGCTGTTTCCAAACCAGGCAGCGCCGAACATGGCGAACTGCTTCAATGCTTCTTCTTTTGTCATGATTCTTTGTGTTTTTTATTGTTATTACGTTGTACTTTATGTTGTTGCCGCCGTGCGGAATTTTCGTCTGGCAAGTGCAAAGATAGCCAATTTCCCGGAAACGACCAAATCCGACGCAAACAAATTTATACCCCAAGCAAAACGGAAGCTGGGCCGCACCTTCGGCGCGGCCCAGCTTTTACTCGAAACGACTGTTCTTATTCAAAGCCCGTTGCTTTTCAGCAGGGCTTTCAACTCGTTGTCGGTGATGTTCGCGCGGTCCGACTTGTCGTACATCTGCAGGAGGGTCACGTCGGCATCGGTCGTGTTGTAAATCACGGTATGCGTTATCACCCGTGCACCGCTGCGTTTGCCCTTCTGCTTTGAGGCGATGGCCATCCTCACCTTGCGCAAGCCGAATTTTATCTCCGTACCCATCAAGGGGTTGTTCTTGAGCTCGGCAAGGAAGCGGATGTAGTCCTCTTTCATCGAGGTGTACCGCTTGCTGAGTTTCTTGAGCGAACGCTCGAACTCAGCGGTCGTGTAGATTTCACAACTCATCGATAAGCTCCTCCGCACGCCTGCCTTTTCTTCCGTCCAACTGCATCTGCCTGAACTCGGCGAAAGCACGGTCGAGTCCCGCCAGCACTTCCTCTTTCGATTCCGAAGGCTCGCTCAGCCGTTCCGTGTATTTCCAGCCGAAACCCTGCACCATCCGCTGGAAGAACGAATAGTCGGTGTTTGGAATATTTAAAGTTACTTCTCGCATAATTAAATTGTTTTGTACGATTAACGCAGAATGTTCATTAAAATTGTGTGCCCGTTATAAAAATCTACAGAAAGGAGCCCCCCCGCATTGTTTGGTCCTACGTTTTCTACGGTTGTTTTACGGTAGTATTACGGTATTTCGACTTGAAAAAGCGTAATACTACCGTAAAACTATTGTAGAACTGTAGTTGAAAACCCTGAGGATGTGGCGGCAGGAGAGGGGCGCCGACGGGGGCGTCTGAGGGGGTGGAGGGCGGTGGTCGTGGCGAAATAATGCTTTTTTTGTGCTGTATATCAGAAAATTTGTGTATCTTTGCTGATGTGCAGGGTGGGGTGTGTGCGGTGTAAAATGCTGACAGTTAGTATCTAGTGCAAATATTATTAATCCTATAAACAAAGAACATAATGAGTAAAAAGTTTATCTGCCCCGTGTGCGGTTATGTCTACGAGGGCGACGAAATGCCTGAGAAGTGCCCCATTTGCGGCAAACCCATGCAGGAAGTGAAGGAAGAGGTCAAGACCTGGGCCGCCGAACATATCGTCGGCGTGGCGAAGGATGCCCCCGAGGATATCAAGATGGACCTCCGTGCCAATTTCGAGGGTGAGTGCAAGGAGGTGGGTATGTACTTGGCCATGGCCCGTGTGGCTCACCGCGAGGGCTACCCCGAGATAGGCCTCTACTGGGAGAAGGCCGCTTTCGAGGAAGCTGAACATGCCGCCAAGTTTGCCGAGCTGCTGGGCGAGGTGCTGACCGACAGCACCGAGGAGAACCTGAGAGTGCGTGTCGAGGCCGAGTACGGTGCCACCGCCGGCAAGGCCGACCTGGCCAAGCGTGCCAAGGCCCTCAACCTGGACGCCATCCACGACACGGTCCACGAGATGGGTCGCGACGAGGCTCGCCACGGCAAGGCCTTCGAGGGACTGCTGAACCGTTACTTCAAAAAGTAGCTTGTTGAGAAGGACATGAGTTTCCGCACCACCATATCTTACATCCTTTGGCCACTCACCATGTGGTATGCCGTAGGCGTGGCGGTGCGGAACCTCCTTTTCGCTTTCGGTGTCAAGCGGCAGCAGGCCCCCCACATCACTACCATCGGTGTGGGCAACCTGGCCACCGGCGGCACCGGCAAGACGCCCCACGTGGAGTACCTGCTCGACCTGTTGGGCGAGAAATACCGCACCGCGGTGCTCAGCCGTGGCTACAGGCGCAAGAGCAAGGGCTTCCTGCTCGACGACGGCAGCCACGACGCCACCCTTCTGGGCGACGAGCCGGCCATGATGGCCCGCAAGTATCCGAATGTGCAGGTGGCCGTCTGCGAGAAGCGGGTGGAAGGAGTGCGGCGGCTGATGGAGCAAGAGCGGATAGAGCAGCAGGGCGACGAGGAGGTGCACATCTCCACGGCCCCCCAGCTGATTGTCCTCGACGATGTCTTCCAACATCGCCAAATCAAGCCCAACATCAACATCCTGCTCACCGAGTACAGGCACCCCTACTTCCGCGACCACATCCTGCCCTACGGCAACCTGCGCGAGTTCCGCTCAGCCAGCCGCCATGCGGGCATTGTCATTGTCACCAAGAGTCCGGCCAAGCTCAACCCCGTCGACAAGCACAACATCATCAACGACCTGCACTTGGCCAACTACCAGAAGGTCTTCTTCTCCTACCTGCAGTACGGCGCCTTGCAGACCCTCGACGGGCAACCCGTCGACCTCGACTTGCGACACCTGGAGCAGGTGCTGGTGGTCACCGGCATCGCCCATCCCGAGCCGATGCTCGAGGAGGTCCGTCGGCGCTGCAAGAATCAGCACATGGCCTTTGGCGACCATCACGACTACACGCGGCGCGACATAGCGCAAATCCGTGCCACCTTCGAGGCGATGCCCGGCCAGCGCAAGGTGGTGCTCACCACCGAGAAAGACGCCGCGCGCCTGCGTGGCCTCACGGGCGACCTGCCCATCTATGTGCTGCCCGTCAAGGTGGCCTTCCACCAGGACGGCGGCATGGACTTCGACCACATCATCGAGGCCTCGGTCCGTGAGAATATCTCCTTCCTCTCCAAACTCAGCATCTGGAACTAAGCCTACTTCTTGATGTAGGAGAGGAAGTCCAAATCAATACTTAATGACACGAAAGGCTTGAGGAGCCAGGCTTTCACCGTGATGTCGTCGATGCTCTCGCCGTGAACCAGTATGTCGGAGGAACTGCGGCCTTCGGCCAGCACCTGGTATTCCGCCACGTTGAAGCCCGCGGTGAGGTAGAAGAAGTCGACGAAGCGGAAGCTGGCACCGACGTAGAAGTTCTTGAAGAGGTTGCTGCCACCGAAACCGACATAGAGACCGAGGTCGTAGGCGAAGTCCTGGTCGAATTTGGGCAGCTCGCCGGCCTTGAATTCATGGGACTTGTTGAAGTATCGGGTCATGTCCCACAGCATCACCGAGGCGCCGGTGACGTAGTCGAACTCGATGTTGCCGCCGTTACGGTTGGCCGGCTTGCGGTTGCCGTCGGCGTCGATGCGTATCTCCCATGCCGGTGTGCGGTAGAAGCGCATGGCCACGCCCTGGATGGGGCGCACCTTCTTCTTGCGGTTGGTGGCCACCGCCACCTTCTCCTCGGCAGCTTTGGCGCGTTCGGCCAGGTACTTGTTGGCCTCTTCCTTGCGCACGGCCTCTATCTCGGCTATGCGCACGATGGCGCGCAGCGAGTCGACCATGTGGTTCAGGTAGTTGCGCTCGGCCTCCAGCTTCTCTTTATCCACGCCGTTGGCCGACAGTATCTCGCGGTAGAACACCTCCTTCTCCTGCAAGGCCTTGAGGGCCGCGGTGTCGGCCACCCGCACGGTGACGGTGTCGATGCGGAGGAGGTAGGCGGTGTCGACGCGGACGACGGTCAGGGTGTCGGTGTGGAGGATGTAGACGGTGTCGGTCTGCGTCAGCACTACCGTGTCGGTTTTGGGCGGCACGGACAGGGGCGACGCCTCCTCCCATTGGCCCACGCCTGTGTCGGCGACCGAGTCGATTACTTGAGCCGAAAGGCCCAGCGGCAGGAAAAGCAGCAGTATGTAGAGTAGTCGTTTCATCGGAGTTGGGAAATCATATCGTCTACCGAGAGGGTCTGTTGGGTGCCGTCGGCCATGTTCTTGAGGGTGACGGTGCCGTCGCGCATCTCGCTTTCGCCCACGAAGGCCACGAAGGGCACCTGCTTGCGGTTGGCGAAGTCCATCTGCTTCTTCATCTTGGAGGCATCGGGGTAGATGAGCGTCGAGATGCCTGCCGCCCGGAGGCGTGCGGCGATGGCTACGCAGGCGGCCTGCTCGGCGGGGCCGAAGTTGATGAACATCACGCGGGCCGCCTGTTCCAACCCTTCGGGGAAGGCCTGCAGCTCGGTCAGCACGTCGTAGATGCGGTCGGCGCCGAAGCTGATGCCCACGCCGCTCACGCCCGGCATGCCGAAGATGCCCGTCAGGTTGTCGTAGCGGCCGCCGCCGCAGATGGAGCCAATCTGCACATCGAGGGCCTTCACCTCGAAGATGGCCCCCGTGTAGTAGTTGAGGCCGCGGGCCAGGGTGAGGTCCAACTCGACCTCGCACCGCAGCGCGGCAGTCTCGATATATCCAAAGAGTTCCTTCAACTCTTCGACCCCCTTGCGCCCAACCTCTACACCTTCAAACATCCGCTCCAGGGCCGTCAGCTTCTCGGCCGCGCTTCCGCTGAGCGAGAACACGGGGTCGAGGGCGGCAATCTGCCCGGCCGTGAGGCCGCGGTCGGCCAGTTCGGCGCGCACGTTGTCGAGGCCTATCTTGTCGAGCTTGTCGATGGCCACCGTGATGTCGACAATCTTCTCAGGCGCGCCAATCATCTCGGCGATGCCGGCCAGCACCTTGCGGTTGTTGATTTTCACCGCCACGTCGATGCCCAGCCGCTGGAACACCATGTCTATCATCTGCACCAGCTCCAGCTCGTTGAGTAGCGAGTCGGAGCCTATCATGTCGGCGTCGCACTGGTAGAACTCGCGATAGCGGCCCTTCTGCGGCCGGTCGGCGCGCCACACGGGCTGCAGCTGGTAGCGGCGGAAGGGGAAGACCACCTGGTCGCGATGCTGCACCACGAAGCGGGCGAAGGGCACGGTGAGGTCGTAGCGCAGGCCGCGGTCGCAGATGCGCGGGGCCACCTTGTGGTAGTCCTGCTGGAAGTCCACGCCCTCCATGAAGTCGCCCGAGTTGAGCACCTTGAAGAGCAGCTTGTCGCCCTCCTCGCCGTATTTGCCCATCAGCGTGGAGAGGTTCTCCAGCGACGGGGTCTCGATGGGCTCGAAGGCAAAGGCCCGGAACACCGAGCGGATGGTGTCGAAAATATAGTTGCGCCGCGCCATCTCCACAGGCAGGAAATCGCGCGTTCCTTTTGGTATAGAGCACTTAACGTTGGCCATGACAGTATTGTTTTAAGTTGCAAAGATACAAATTATTTCCCAAACCGTGAAAACTTTATTTGCATCCCGGACCGTTTCGGAGGCGTGTGCGTCGACGTGCAGAAAACGCCCCCTGATTACCAGGTGTTTACCTCTAGTTCTTTACGAATTTGTAAAGAACGGTAAAAGAACAGTAAAAGAACAGTAAAAGAACAGGGCGGGAAATGACCGTGTTAAATGACGGTCGATGTCGTTTTTTTTTCTTATTTTTGCATCGGGAAACTATCTGTGAGGAGATGAATGTTAGGCGATATATCGCACTGATTATATGTCTGTTGATGCTGTCTGCTGCAAGTGCGCAGCCGGTGGGGAAACCCATGTTGTCCCTCGTGGGAGAGGGCGACAGCCTCTTCCGTCTCCGTTTCGAGGTGCAAGGAAGCATGCCCCGGGTCGACAGCAATGCCTCTCGGGCTTTCTGTCGCCTCGGGTGGGAGGGGATGGCCATCGGCACCGGACGTGTGGGCTGTCCCGACCTGCCGTCGCTGTCGGTCCTGGTGAGCCTGCCCAAGGGCAGCACGCTGGAGGTGACCGGTGTGCGGTCGACCGGCACCGTGTCGATGGATGTCGTGCCGCAGGGCCGCCCCCTGGCACCGGTGACGGAGGGATGGGTCAAGGACGGGCTGCCGCCCGACTACTGTCCCGACGCGAAGGTGTATGGCTCCGGCGACCTTTACCGCGGCGGCGGGCGGGTGGAGGTGGAGCTCCTCGGCGTGATGGGAGCAGAGCAGCTGTTCCGGGTGACGGTGCGCCCCGTGGGCTACCGGCCCGTGGACGGCCTTCTGGAGTGCGATACCTCGGTCGACGCGCTGCTGCATGTCGGCAAGGCCGCCTCCCCGTCGCTTGGCACCCATGGCTATCTGGTTGTGTCGCGGCCGCTGTTCCGCGAAGGATTGCAGCCTTTTGTACGCTGGAAACGGCAGCAGGGCTTCGAGGTGATGGAGCTCTATGTCGACACCCACCTGCGCGACAGCGTGAAGGCCCTGATGCGCCCCCTCTGGAGCGCCGACGGCAGCCGTGGACCGCGCCACGTGCTGCTGGTGGGCGATGTGGCGCTGCTGCAGGCTTTCCCGGGCACCACACATCCCACCGGCCTCGGCAACCACGTCACCGACCTCTACTATGCCGAGTTCACGGGCGACTACCTGCCCGACGCGTTGCTGGGCCGCTGGCCGGTGAACGACACCGCCGAGCTGGGCGCCGTGGTGCGTAAGTGCATCCGCTACGAGCAGGGCGCCGACATCGACACTGCACGCCTGAAGCGCCTGCTGCTGGTGGCCGGAAGCGAAGACCGCGCGCCGGCACCGGTGACCACCAACGGGCAGGTGGACTATGTGGCGCGTGAGGCACGTCTGGCGCATCCCTTCCTCGACACCCTGTGTTACCACAACCCCGCCTCGGCCGACCAACGGCCGGCCATCCTCGGCGACCTGCGCCGCGGCGTGGCCTTGCTCAACTATACGGCCCATTGCACCTCCGCCGGCTGGACCAGTCCGTCGGTGACCTTCACCAGCATCGACACCCTCGACAACCCGCAGCCGCTCCTCTACGTGAACAACTGCTGCCTGAGCAACGCCTTCGACGGCACCTGCTTCGGCGAGCAGCTGCTGCGCAAGGCCGACGGCGGCGCCATCGGCGTCATCGGCGCCACCAACTCCACCCTCTGGGACGAGGACTACTACTGGGCCGTGGGGCCGAAGCTCCCGCTGAGCCTCACGCCGCAGTACGACAGCCTGCGCCCCGGTCCGTTCGACCGGTGGCTGGGCCGCACGGGTGGGGTGCACAGCCAAGGCGAGCTGCTGACGGCCGGCAACCTGGCGGTCACGGCGGTGGGGTCGCCCTACGACAAGTTCTACTGGGAGACCTACTGCCTGCTGGGAGACCCGTCGCTCGAGCCTTGGGTGGGTGTTCCGCAGCCCCTCGAGCTGCACCTGACCAACGGGCAGCCGACTGACGGCGCGGGCACGCTGCATCTGGGCGGCACGCCGGGCTGTACGGTCACGGCCATGCAGCACGACACGGTGCTGGGCATGGGCGTGATGGGTCCCGACGGACTGCTGGCGTTGCAGCTCGGTCAGTCGGTCGACACCTCGCTGCTCGTCCTCACGGCCACAGCCCGTCACCACCGGCCGCGGATTGACACGCTGACTGTGGCGGCTGCCGAAGGCACTGGGGTGGCGCTGCGTGAAGTGACGGTCGGCGACAGCGTGGTGGAGTGCCGCGTGGAGAACGTGGGCGCGGTGCCGCTCTACGGCCTGCGGGTGGTGCTGTCGCAGATTGATGCCGACAGTGCTGCCGACGCCTTGGTCGCAGAGCAACAGACGGTGGTCGACACCCTGCTGCCGCACCAGAGTCGTCGGGTGGCGGTGCCGTTGCAGCTGGTTGCCGTGGGACAGCAGCCGGGCTGGCAGGCGTACCTCTTCGCCTGGGACAGCATCGAGGGGATGCTGTGCTGCATCAGGCTGCAAGGGCGGCTGGAACCTCGCTATCCCGAACTCTCGGTCCGCCTGCTGGAGGCCGACAGCAGCGAGACAAACCGCTTGCTGCCGATGCACACATACTTGCTTCAGACCACCGTCGAGGGGTCGTGCGACAGCGTGAGCCTCGGCCTCACCGCACTCCCTTCGGGCGATACGCTTTCCACTTTCCGCTCTCCACTCCCCACTCTCCACTCTCCATTCTCCACCCCCGACGACACCCTGACCCACCTGCACCTGCAGGCCTCCGTCGCGCTGGGCAACCACCGCAGGGACTACGACTGGTACATGGTCGGCGGCCAACGGGCCGACAGCTTCGAGGAGGGCTTCGCCAGCTATCCGTGGCAACAGGGCGGCACGCAGCCGTGGGTGGTGGATAGCACGGTGAGTCACAGCGGCCGCTTCAGCGTGCGCAGCGGTGCCATCGACTACCGCCAGACCTCGGACCTCGTCCTCGAGGTGCTGCTCCCCCAACGCGACACGCTCAGCTACTGGTCGCGGGTGTCGAGCGAGGCGCAGTATGACAAGCTGCTCTTCTCGGTCGACGGCGTGCGGCGCGGCAACGAACGGTGGGGCGAAGCCGGATGGAAATGCTACACGACGGTGCTCGACGCCGGCCGCCACACGCTGCGGTGGCGCTATGTGAAGGACGAGAGCGGCTCGGCCGGCAGCGACTGTGCGTGGATTGACGACGTGAGGCTTCCGCTGGCGCTGTGGGATTCGGCCTATGGCTGGTTTGGCGACAGCACCCGGCTCGGCATAGTGCAGCCCGGCCTGCCGTCGCTGCATGTCTTCCCCAACCCGTGCAACGGCACGGTGACGGTGGACGGCGGCGGGCAGGGTGAACTGCAGGTGCTCGACCTCTACGGCCGCCTCTGTTTCTCGACGCGCCATGTAGCCCCCGCCACCTACCGCTTCCCGTCCCTCCCCGACGGTGTCTACCTGCTACGGCTCGTGACAGCCACCGGACGTGCCCATCAAACACTCGTAATCCACCATTAGCCATGCCTGCAACCGACACCATAGCAATCAGTACTCAACCGTTCTACCAGTGGGACACCGTCCCCTACGTCATGGCGACCCCCGCCCCTGATGCCGGCATGGCGGTGGCCGACACCTTCAGCCTGTACTTCCTGCCCGACAGCACGATGGCGGCCGAGCCCGTCGTCAGGCCGTCGCTCTTCCGTGAGCACTCCCTCGACATCCGCCACGAGGAGCTGCAGCCACGTGCCGACGTGGCGGCTCCGGTGTGGGTCTTCGGGGTGCTGGTGGCCCTGTTGGCGCTGATGACGCTCTACTACAGAACCTGCAAGCTCCGCTTCAGGACCCTGCTGCCATTGCTTTTCGACAGCCGTGCCATGGACCGCACGCTGCGCAACAACAACCTCAACAGCCGCATCCGCTTCGTCCCGATGGGCTTGCTGATGCTGTCATGCCTCATGCTGGCGGTGCACCAGACAGCCCTTGCCAAGACCGGCTTCGGCTGCTACCTGCTGCTGGTGGCCGCTGTGTCGGGCCTCTACCTGCTCCGCAACGGGTTGCTGAGGCTGCTGGCCCTCATCTTCGACAACCGGACGGCCGTCGACACATATATCACCAGCAATTACCTCTACCATCTGACCCTTGCCAGCCTGGCGTTGCCGCTGCTGTTCCTGCTGGCCTATCTGCCCGCCGGCCAGCCGGTGGTGCTCACGGTGCTGGAAGGGGTGGTCGTGCTGGAAATGATAATGCGCTTGTTTAGAGGAATGAAACTTTTTTTAACACAATCTTCGGGGCCGTATGTCTATCTTTTTTACTATCTTTGCATCGTCGAATTGGCACCTTTTTTGGTCTTAATAAAGTGGATTATAGAGTAGCAATCAGTTAGTTGCGAAAATAACAGATAGAGAATGAAAATCAAAAAAATCCTTGTTTCCCAGCCCGAGCCGGCTGATTTGGAGAAGTCGCCCTACCGCAATTTAATTCAAAAGTACGGAATCGACATCACTTTCTATAAGTTCTTCGAGGTGGTAGGCATCACGGCCAGTGACTTCCGCAAGACGCGTATCCATATCAGCGAATACTCCGCCATCATCTTCAACAGCAAGCAGTCCATCGACCATTTCTTCCGGATGCTCAAGGACCTGCGCGAGACTGTGGGCGAAGAGATGAAGTACTTCTGTGCCACCGAGTCGATAGCGCTCTATCTGCAGAACTACATCCAATACCGCAAGCGCAAGGTCTTCTTCGGCGCCCAGTATTTCTCCGACCTGGTGGAAATCATCGGCAAACACCGCGACGAGAAGTACCTCTTCCCCTGCTCCGACGAGAAGCAGACCGAGTACACCAAAGCCCTTGACAAGGCCAAGATAAAATACACCAAGGCCCCCATGTACACCTCGGTGCCACGCGACCTTTCGCGCTTCAACCTCGACGACTACGACGCCATCTGCCTCTTCTCGCCCATCGGGGTGCGCAGTCTGGTGAAGAACTTCCCCGACATCAAGGACCGCAACATCGTCATTGCAGCCTTCGGCACCTCGACCCATGCCGCCCTCAAGGAGAACGGCATCAAGCTCACCATCGCCGCCCCCACCCAGGTGGCCCCCTCGATGGCCATGGCGCTCGAGAACCACATCCTTGGCCGCCAGCAGGGCAGCGTCATCTCGCTCAAGGGCGAGTCGAAGCGCTCCAAGAGCATGAATATGGCGGGAGGCTCCAAGCACTCCAAGCCGGTGATTGCCAACAAGGAAGTCTACAAGAAACGCATGGAGGAGAAGAAGGCCCAGGCGGCCGCCCGTCGCGCCGCCCGCGCCGCCGAGCGCGCCAAACAGGAGGCCGAAGCCGTCAAGAAGAGCGCCCCCAAGACGACCAAGAAGGAAACCGCCCCCAAGGCCGAGCCCGCCAAGAAGGCCCCGGCCAAGAAGGTGGCCGCCAAGAAAACCACCGCCGTCAAGGCAACCCAAACCAAGACCTCCAAGTGAACTGCCGTTTCCCCAAAGCGGAACACCTATGCAGCCGCAGGCTGATGGAGCGTCTCCATGCCGAGGGGCATCGTCTGAGGGTATTCCCCTACAGCGTGCAGTGGGTCGAGGAGCCGTCGCTCGAGGTTCCCTGCCAGGTGCTGATAGTGGCCCCCAAACGCCGGCTGCACCATGCCGTCGACCGCAACCGTACCAAGCGTCTCACCCGCGAATGCTACCGTCTGCGCAAAGAGCCCCTCTTCCATCTCCTGCAGGAGCAGGGGCGGCGCATCACCCTCTCCCTGGTCTATATCCACGACAACCTGATGACCTACGACCAGCTCTGCCCCCGGTTCGACAAACTGATGGCGGCGCTGATGAATGACCTGAGCCATGAAAAGCCTCTACAAAGCACTGACGTGGCTGCTCAGTAAGGTGATGCTGGCACTCATCGCCTTCTACCGCACCTGCATCTCCCCCCTCACGCCCCCGGCCTGCCGCTACACGCCCACCTGCTCGCAGTATGCCCAGGAGGCCATCCGCAAATACGGCCCCTTCCGCGGCGGCTGGCTGGCCCTGAAGCGCATCCTCCGATGCCATCCCTGGGGCGGCTCCGGCTACGACCCCGTCCCCTGAAGCCCCCGTCCTCTCGACAACATCAGCACCCTTTCGAGCAACCGCGAAAAATCGCAGCGCATCAATGCGCGACTGTTTCGCAGCACTTGCAATGCTTCCCGCACATTTACAGATGGCGTTAAACGGACTGTTATCGGTGCTTGTAGCAGCGAATATTATATCCAATTGAGATGGATAGACCTGTGACACTTGTCGTCCCATCAGTGCCGAATATTACACCGGCTCCAAAATCAAAGTCTTTATATGCTGCACCTGCAACAATCGTATGTCTAGTTATGCTATATCCCGAGACGCTTTCTGCGCCAACACGATAATCAAAAAAAGCGGCCCAAGGCTTGCTAGAAGTGTATGCCCTGACACCGATAACCGTAGTCATGGCTGCAGAGCCCGACAAATCAAAACCAAGGCTCCCTTCTAACATTACATAAGGGTTAATTTGGTAACCTAATGTAGCAAGTAGACCATTGTTTAATTCAGGACGAATTACAAAGCCACTACCTCTCGTGTAATCCATCTTTTGTTGGTCATCTGTGGTTTGTGCGTTTGCTTGCATTGAAGCTAAAAAAAGAATGAGCACTGCAATTACCGTTAATCTTTTCATTATTATTAGTTTTTTTCGTGCTCTCCCGTACCCCGTTGAGCGGTTAAAACAGAAGCGTGGTACCGTACACCACTTCTTCGATTGGAGGTTGTGAGAATACCTTGATAAGCAGATGTGATATAAAGTCCACGCTATACACGCGAACCATCATACCTATCTCGCTTATCGATGAACTTCTCACATTCCCAATCGCAAGACGAAGATATAACGCTTCGAAGATTTCCTTCCGAAATCGGCTGCAAAAATACATAAATAAATCGGACTGGCAAAAATAAATTTTGTCAGTCCGAAAAAAAGTTGTACTTTTGCAGTCGGAAATCAATAGGGGAACAGTCCAGTTCAGACGTCCACAATTTGGCGATGACCTTCCGAGCGAGCCAGCCTGTCGATTTCTTTTTTTTATGCCGTAATGGCTGTGATACAATACTGTATCTTCTCTCCCGAGCGTTTGATCCCGACCATCATCTTCACGGTCCCGATGCCTACCAGCTCGCAATGCATCTCCTGCATCAATGTGAAGATTTCCTGGTTTTTCACCCCTTTCTTGGGCGGTTTAGGCTTACCGAATTTGACGGAGTAGCGCAAAATGGTGTCCAGTTGCAGCATCGCCAGCGTGGATGCGTAGGTTTTGGCGGCGTGACGCATCGTCTCGGTGATAGAGAGGTAGCGGATGTTGATGTAGTCCTTTAGCGAGCGGTTGTAGACGCGCTTGTCGGGGTTTTCCTCCGTCCAGCGGCGGTACACCTGCGAGATTATCTCCTCGCGCTGCTTGAGCTCTTCTTTCGTGTTTCCTTGCGGAATGTCCATGGTTTTATTGTTTGAAAGTGTGTGCAAAAGTACTACATTTATTCCATTCTGCAAAATATATTTTGCCAATTGCCCGAAAATGTGTAATTTTGCAGTCGGAAATCAAAAAAACATTATATCTATGGCAAAGAATACTCAAGCAGTCAAGCAATCGAGCAATCAAGCGGTGCTCAAAGGGTTGAAGCCGGCGCGCGTGTGGCACTGGTTCGGCGAGATAATGCAGATTCCGCGTCCGTCGAAGCACGAGGAGCGCATCAGCGCCTGGCTCGTGCAGTGGGGCAAAGACCACGGTCTGGAGACCAAGAGCGACCGCCTCGGCAACGTCCTCATCCGCAAGCCCGCCACCAAGGGCTACGAGAAGAGCCCCATGGTGTGCCTGCAGGCCCACATGGACATGGTCTGCGAGAAGAACTCGGACAAGAAGTTCGACTTCATGAAAGACCCCATCCAGCCTGTGCTGGACGGTGAGTGGCTCACCGCCGACGGCACCACCCTCGGCGCCGACGACGGCATCGGCGTGGCCACCATCCTCGCCATCCTCGAGGACAAGAAGATACAGCACCCCGCCCTCGAAGCCCTCATCACCGTCGACGAGGAGACCGGCCTCACCGGCGCCGGCGGCCTCGGCAAGAGCTGGCTCAAGAGCGAGATACTCCTCAACTTCGACGACGAAGACGAGGGCGAGTACTGCATCGGCTGCGCCGGCGGCATCGACACGGTGGTCGAGATGGACTTCAAGGCCGTCCCCGCCATGAAGGGGCACAAGGCCTTCCGCCTGCATGTCAGCGGCCTCAAAGGGGGCCACAGCGGCGACGACATCAACCGCGGCCGCGGCTGCGCCAACAAGCTCATCAACCGCATCCTCTGGGAGGGCACCTACAAGTACGGCATGCGCCTGGCCTCCATCGACGGCGGCAACCTGCGCAACGCCATCGCCCGCGAGGCCGTGGCCGTGGTCACCGTCCCCGAGGACGTGGTGCGCTCCTTCAAGACCATGGTCACCCGCATGGGCAAGGCCATGCAGTTCGAGTTCCGCTCCACCGAGCCCGACCTCACCTTCAGCCTCAACAGCGTCGACCTGCCCAAGAAAATCATCGACAAGGACACCCAGGAGCACCTCGTCGACGCCCTCTACGCCTGCGCCCACGGCGTCCTCGCCATGAGCCGCGAGATAGACAACTTCGTCGAGACCTCCACCAACCTGGCCAGTGTCAAGATGAGCGACGGCGTCATCCATATCGCCACCTCGCAGCGCAGCTCCGTCGAGAGCGCCAAGCTGGCCGCCGCCGCCAAAATCGAGAGCACCTTCCGCCTCGCCGGCGCCCGCGTGAAGCACAGCGACGGCTACCCAGGCTGGACCCCCAACCCCGACAGCCGCGTCCTCAAGGTGGGTGTCGACGTCTACCGGAAGATGTACGGCCGCGAGCCCGTGGTCCGCGCCATCCATGCCGGCCTCGAGTGCGGCCTGATAGGGGAGAAGTACCCCAAGATGGACATGATATCCTACGGCCCCACCCTCCGTGGCGTGCACAGCCCCGACGAGCGCATCGAAATCAAGACCGTCGAGATGTTCTGGAACCAGACCCTCGAAATACTGAAGCACCTGAAGTGATACAAGTCGAAATCTGCACCCCCTCGCGCACCTCGGCCGAGGCGGCCCGGCGGGGCGGGGCACAGCGCATCGAGCTGTGCCGCGACCTTGCGTGCGGCGGCCTCACGCCGACAGATGAGGATATAGAGTACTGTGTCCATACGCTGGGTCTGCGCACCCATGTGCTGGTGCGTCCCCGGCCCGGCAACTTCTACTACACGGCCGACGAGGTGGACGCGATGCTGGCCACCATCGAGCAGTGCCGCCGCCTGGGCGCCGCCGCCGTGGTGGTGGGCTTCCTCGACTACGAGGGGCGGGTCGACACCGCCCTCACGCGCCGCGCCGTCGAGGCGGCCGACGGGATGGAGGTGACCTTTCACCGCGCCTTCGACGAGGCGCACCAGGACCCGCTCGAAGCCCTCGAGGCTATCATTGACTGCGGCTGCCACCGCCTGCTCACCAGCGGACAGGCCCCCACGGCCCTCGCGGGGGCCGACGTCATAGGCCGGCTGGTACGGCACGCCGAGCGCCTGACGGCGGGCGCCGGCCGCTTCCGCATCCTGGCCGGCAGCGGCGTGACCCCCGCCAACGCAAGGGAGCTGGTGGAACGCACCGGCGTGGCCGAGGTGCACGGCTCGTGCAAGACCACCCTCGCCGACGGCACCGTGCAGACCTCCGAAGCCGCCGTCCGCCAGCTCATGGCCCTCGCCGCCACCCTCTGACCCCGCGCGCGGCGGAAAAGCTCTCCACTCGGCACTTCGGCCCGTTTTCGGACGAGCCGAAGTGCTTCTTTTTCAACCTTTCCGCACCACCACCTCTTACTCAACCCTTACTCCTATATTAGTCCCCGCCTTATAAAAATTTATTCGAGTAGGCAATAATAAATGGAAAATAACGTTATGAGCAAAGGAAAATAACTATAAAACTACACGACATGGCAAAGCAATCGGCTGGTTATCTGGGTGGTTTCAGCGGCAGGCTGGGGCCCGCGGTGGGGTATATGTGGAACGGAAAGTGGTGCCTTCGGGCCCACAACCCGATGGTGCGCAATCCGCGCACCGAGGCGCAGGTGGAGCACCGCGCGCTGTTCAAGCAACAGGTGCAGCTGGCGGCCCGGATGCGGTGGGCGGTGACCACGACGCTGACCGGGCTGGCGCGCGAGGCGGGCATGACGTCGTACAACCTCTTCGTGCACCTGAACCAGCCGGCCTTCGGCTCGGCCGACGGGCAGCTGCAGGTCGACTATGCCTCGCTGCGGCTGAGCGTGGGCGACGTGGCGCCGGTGGAGCTGCGCGAGATGGTCTGGGACGACGACAACGTGCTGAGCGTCAAGTTCCGCTCTGCGCAGGGCAGTCAGCTCGACTATGTCTACCTCTACGTCTACGTGCCTGAGCGGGGCGAGGGGTGCCTCTCGGCGCCGGTCTACCGGGCCGACAAGCGCATCGCGCTGGCGCTGCCCACCTTCTTCGCGGGGTGCGAGGCGCACGTCTACCTGATGGCCATGAGCCGCGACGGCCGCTGGAGCGACTCGCTCTATGCGGGCTCCGTGACCGAGGGCGCGGAGCAGACGGAACCGCACGTCGTGGTTGCCGGCGCCGGCACGGCGCCGGCAACGGGTGAAGCGCCGGCACCGCAAGACCGCCAATCCGCGGCGCATGCAAAGTCCACCGCGCCTCCGGCGGAGGATATTGATGGGAATAGTAATGTTTCATTTATTAACACAGTAACATAATAAAGATATGTCAAGCACACCCACTCCCCACATCGGGGCGCAGAAAGGCGAAATAGCCGGAACCGTACTCATGGCGGGCGACCCGCTGCGTGTTAAATTCATGGCCGAGAAGTACCTCGACAATCCCGTGCTCTTCAACCAGGTGCGCGGCATGCTGGGCTACACCGGCACCTACCGGGGCCGTCGCGTCAGCGTGATGGGCCACGGCATGGGCGGCCCGTCGATAGGAATCTACACCTACGAGCTCTTCAATTTCTACGACGTGCAGACCATCATCCGCGTCGGGTCGGCAGGTGCCATACAGGAGAGCCTCCACGTGGGCGACCTCGTCATCGCCACCGGCGCCTGCACCAACTCCAACTATGCCGCCCAGTACGAGCTGCCCGGCACCTTCGCCCCCATTGCCGACTTCACGCTGGCGCGCCGCGCCGTCGAGGCCTGCGAGCGTATGGGCTACCGCCATCAGGTGGGCAACGTGATGTCCTCCGACACCTTCTATACCGAGAACGCCCACAACGAGCGCTGGCAGCGCATGGGGGTGCTCGCGGTCGAGATGGAGATTGCGCAACTGTACATGAATGCCGCACGCGCTGGCAAGCACGCGCTCGGCATCTGCACCGTCAGCGACCACATCCTCACCGGTGAGGCCACCACTGCCGAGGAGCGCCAGACCACCTTCACCAAAATGATGGACGTGGCCTTCAGTCTGGTCGACTAGCCCTCGGGAAAAAACCAAGAGCCCCTCGGATTGTCGGGGGGCTCTCGGGATTAGTCTACTTGAAGTACTGTACGCCGCTCTCGAATATCTGCTGGTCGTCGTTGCCATAGATATTGAGGGCGCTGCCTTTGCTGCGGCGTTCGCTGTGTCCCATCTTGCCGAAGACGCGTCCGTCGGGGCTGGTGATGCCTTCGATGGCGCAGTAGGAGCCGTTCATGTTGTACTCCTCGTCCATGGTGGGGTTGCCGTCGAGGTCGCAGTACTGTGTGGCCACCTGTCCGTTCCGGAAGAGGCTGTCAATCCATTCCTGCGGGGCCACGAAGCGGCCCTCGCCGTGCGAGATGGGAATGACGTAGGTGGCGCCGAGTTCGGCCTTGCGCAGCCAGGGGCTGAGGTTGGAGCTGACGCGGGTGTAGGCCATCTTGCTCTGGTGGCGGCCGATGGTGTTGAAGGTCAGCGTGGGGGCGTCGGCGGCCTGCGGACGTATCTCGCCGTAGGGCACCAGGCCGAGCTTCACCAAGGCCTGGAAGCCGTTGCAGATGCCCAGCATGAGGCCGTCGCGCTTCTGGAGCAGCTCCATCACGGCGTCGGCAATCTTGGGGTTGCGGAAGACGCTGGTGATGAATTTGGCACTGCCTTCGGGTTCGTCGCCGGCACTGAAGCCGCCGGGCAGCATGATAATCTGGCTGCGGCGGATGGCGTCGACATAGGCGTCCACGCTCTCGCGAATCTGCTGGCCGTTCTGGTTGCGGAAGACGATGATTTCGCTCTCGGCACCGGCGCGGTTGAAGGCGCGGGCCGAGTCGTACTCGCAGTTGGTGCCGGGGAAGGCGGGGATGAAGACTCTCGGCTTCGCGGAACTTGAAAGTTGATAGTTGAAAGTTGAAAGTTTCTCCTTCGGAGTGTTGTACAGAGCGCTTTCCACTTTCCACTTTCCACTTTCCGCTTGCTGGGTGCTACGGGTGGGGAAGACGCCTTCGAGCGTCTTCTGCCATGCGGCGAGGGCCTCGTCGAGGCTTATCTTCTCGCCGGCCACCTCGAACACGGGCTCGGCGGTGACCTCGCCAATCCCGGTGCAGCGGAAGGGCAGCTCTTCTGTGCCGGCTACCTCGACGACAAGCCAGCCATAGTGCTTGGCGGCGAGACCCGAGGCTGATGTCTCGGGCACGGGGGCCATGCGGACGCCCAGCTTGTTGCCGAAGGCCATCTTGCTGACGGCCTCGACGATGCCGCCCATGCCGAGGGCATAGGCGCTGCACACCCGGCCGGCCTCGACGGCGCGGTGCAGGGCGGCGTACTGGTTGAGGGCGTCGGCATAGTCGGGCATGCCGTACTGGTCCTCCTTGACATCGAGCAGCACCAGCCGGTTGCCGGCTTTCTTCAGCTCGGGGGTGACGACGTGCTGCAGGTCGCTGACGCCGACGGCGAAGGAGCAGAAGGTGGGCGGCACGTCGATGTCGTTGAAGGTGCCGGACATGGAGTCCTTGCCGCCGATGGCGGGTAGGTGGAGGCCCATCTGGGCGTGGTAGGCGCCGAGGAGGGCGGTGAAGGGCTCGCCCCAGCGGTAGGGGTCGGTGCCCAGTTTCTTGAAGTATTCTTGGAAGGTGAGGCGCACGCGGCTGACGTCGCCGCCGGCGGCGGCAATCTTGGCCACGCTGCCGAGCACGGCATAGGCGGCGCCGTGGAAGGGACTCCACGAGGTCTGGTAGGGGTCCATGCCGTAGGACATGAGGGTCACGGTGTCGCACTTGCCGTCCAGGAGGGGCAGCTTGCCTATCATGCACTGCGTGGGCGTCAGCTGGTAGCGGCCGCCGAAGGGCATCACCACGCTGCCGGCGCCGATGGAGCTGTCGAACATCTCGACGAGGCCTTTCTGCGAGCAGACGTTGAGGTCGGAGAGGGTCTGGAACCAAAGGTCCTTCAATTGAGAATTGAGAGTTGAGAATTGAGAATTATCCGGGTGCGGCAGCGAATTTTCAATTTTCAATTTTCCATTTTCAATTTTCTCGGGCATCTTCACCTTCACGGTGGTTTCCTGGTGGGCGCCGTTGGTGTCGATGAAGCGGCGGCTGAGGTTCACTATCTCTTTGCCGCGCCAAGAGATGACCATGCGGGGCTCCTCGGTGACGGTGGCCACGACGGTGGCTTCGAGGTTCTCCTCGTCGGCGTAGCGCAGCATCTGGTCCACATCCTTGGGGTCGACCACCACGGCCATGCGCTCCTGGCTCTCGCTGATGGCGAGTTCGGTGCCGTCGAGGCCGGCATACTTCTTGGGTACGCGGTCGAGGTTGATTTGGAGTCCGTCGGCCAGTTCGCCGATGGCCACGCTGACGCCGCCGGCGCCGAAGTCGTTGCACTTCTTGATGAGGCTGCTGACCTCTTCGCGGCGGAAGAGGCGTTGTATCTTGCGTTCGGTGGGGGCGTTGCCCTTCTGCACCTCGGCGCCGCAGGTGGTGAGCGACTTGCTGGTGTGGCTCTTCGAGGCACCCGTGGCGCCGCCGATGCCGTCGCGGCCGGTGCGGCCACCAAGCAGGATAATGACGTCGCCCGGGTCGGAGGTGAGGCGCTTCACGGCACGGCGCGGGGCGGCGGCGATGACGGCGCCTATCTCCAGGCGCTTGGCTACGTAGTTGGGATGGTATATCTCGTTGACTAGCCCTGTGGCGAGGCCTATCTGGTTGCCGTAGCTGGAGTAGCCGCGGGCGGCGGTGGTGACAATCTTGCGCTGGGGCAGCTTGCCGGGGAGGGTCTCGCTGAGGGGCTTGGTGGGGTCGGCGGCGCCGGTGACGCGCATGGCCTGGTAGACGTAGGTGCGGCCGCTGAGCGGGTCGCGGATGCAGCCGCCGAGGCAGGTGGCCGCGCCGCCGAAGGGCTCAATCTCGGTGGGGTGGTTGTGGGTCTCGTTCTTGAAGTTGATGAGCCACTCCTCGCGGTTGCCGTCGATGGTGACGGGCACCACGATGGAGCAGGCGTTGATTTCGTCGCTGGGCTCCTGGTCGTCGAGGTAGCCGGCTTTCTTGAGCCGTTTGGCCGCCAGGGTGCCGATATCCATCAGGCAGACGTACTTGTCGGTGCGTCCGGCATACTGCTCGCGGTGGTCGGCGAGGTACTGCCGGAAGGCGCCCTCGATGAGGGGGCGGTAGAAGCCGTCGTCGAAGCGGACGTCCTTCAGCTCGGTGGCGAAGGTGGTGTGGCGGCAGTGGTCGCTCCAGTAGGTGTCGAGGACGCGGATTTCGGTCATCGTGGGGTCGCGGTGCTCCTCGTCGTGGAAGTAGCGCTGGATGTGCAGGAAGTCGGCGAAGGTCATGGCCAGTCCGAGGCCGTCGTAAAGGCTTTTCAGCTGCGGCTCGGGCATGTCCTTGAAGCCGTCGAAGGTGATGACGTCGGCAGGCTCGTCGAAGTGGTCCTCGAGGGTGTCTGGTTTGGGACCGTCGGCACGGCGGCTGTCGACCGGATTGACGCAGTGGGCGATGATGGCCGATTGCCAGTCGCTGTCCTCTTTCCACTTCCCGCTATCCACTCCAGAGATGACGTAGGTGGTGGCAGACTTGATGATGGGGTGCTCGGCGTCGTTGAGGAGGCAGACGCACTGCTCGGCGCTGTCGGCCCGTTGGTCGAACTGGCCGGGGAGGTACTCCACGGTGAAGCAGAAGTCGTTCTCCTTGCGGGGAAACTCTTCGAGGTACACGTCGTCCACCGGAGGCTCGCTGAAGACGGTGGTCAGCGCGGTGTGGAAGGTGGCGTCGCTGACATTCTCCACGTCGTAGCGCACCAGCACGCGTACCACGTCGGCTTCGATGCCGAGGTATTCGCTCATTTCGGTCTTGAGCTCCTTCGCCTTCACGGCATAGGGGGATTTCTTCTCTACGTAGATTCTTCTAACCATATATGTTTTTGTTTATTTCAACTCGATGAACTGTTTGGGCCGCTTGGCCATCGTCTTGCTGTAGAGGGTCCGCAGGCGGCGGGTGTCGTCTTCACGGTCGGTCGTGGGCCAGAGGGTGTCGAAAAGGCCTATCTCCTTGCGGCTGAAGTCGATGTAGACCGGCACGATGGGCACTCCGGCCTGGGTGGCTATCTCCCAGAAGCCGCGCTTCCACCGCTGTACTGGTTTGCGGGTGCCTTCGGGGGTGATGATGACGGAGAACTCACGATGGTCGCGAAAGCCTTGTACGGCGCGCTCCACGAGGCCGTTTTTGGGATTGCCGCGGTCGATGGCTACACAGCCGTAGCGACGCAGCAGCCTCCCCAGCGGCCAGCGGAAGAACTCTTTCTTGATGAAGATGTGCCCTGGCGTCCCGATGGCCCACATGTAGGCGATGCCGACGAGGAAATCGCTGACCGCCGTGTGGGGTGCAGCGGCATAGACGCAACGCATCACCTCGGGCCGCGCCTCCTTGTCGGGCAGGCAGAAGCGCCATCCGCAGAGCTTCACGATAGCTATCCAGAGTCTTTTCATTTCAAACTGCAAAAGTACGAAGATTATCTGGAATGGGAAAAATTACTTATCAACAAGAGTGGCGTACACGCAACCCGTCATGCCGAAAACAAGTCTTCGGCATGGTTGGCGGGAGGTGGAGAGGTGGGTTTTACAGGCGCTCTTCGACCGTGGGCCAGTCGACCAGCTGCCAGAGGGCAGCGAGGTAGTCGGCGCGGCGGTTCTGGTAGTCGAGATAGTAGGCGTGCTCCCACACATCGAAGGTGAGCAGGGGATTGAGGCCGTCGGTGACGGGGTTCTCGGCGTTGCGCTGCTGGGTGATGACCAGCTTGCTCTCCTGGTCGGCACTGAGCCATACCCAGCCGCTGCCGAAGAGGGTGGCGCCTTTCTGCTCGAACTCCTTGCGGAAGGCCTCGACGGAGCCGAAGCTGCGCTCCAGCAGGGCCTTCATCTTCTCGCCCATGGGGCGTGGAGTGGGGGAGAACTGCTCGAAATAGAGGGTGTGGTTGAGTACCTGTCCGGCATTGTTGAACAGGCCACCTTGTGCGCGGCGCACCACCTCCTGCAGCGAGAGCCCTTCGAGGCCGCTGCCAGGCAGTGCCTTGTTGAGGTTGTCGACGTAGGCTTTGAGGTGTTTGCCGTGGTGGAAGGAGAGGGTCTCCTTGCTAATCACCCCACCCAGTGCTTCGTAGGGCAGGTTCATCATGGCGAACTGGTCGCCAACGGGCATGATGTCTTTCATATCTCTTAGAATATTTTATGTGTGTTAATGCGTTGATTCTTGAACGATTTTATTTTGCAAAGATACACATATTCCGCGACGTGGCAAAATTAATTTTGTCATCTCGTACAACTTTTGTATCTTTGCAACACCAAATCAACAGTCAGTAACTATGCTAGTCAAGACATACGGCAGTGCAATTATCGGGGTCAGTGCGGTGACGGTCACCGTGGAAGTGACGGTGTCGCCGGGAACAGGGTTCTCCATCGTGGGCCTGCCAGACAGTGCCGTCAAGGAGAGCGGGCATCGCATCTCGTCGGCTTTCTTTGAGTCGAACTTCAAGGTACCCAACCAGTACGTGGTGGTGAATATGGCTCCGGCCGACCTGAGAAAGGAGGGCTCGGCTTATGACCTCACAATCGCCATCGGCATCCTCGGAGCCGTGGGGATGGTGAATGCCGACAGCCTTGACCGCTATGTCATCATGGGTGAGTTGGGACTGGACGGCTCGCTGCGCCCCATCAAGGGTGTGCTGCCCATCGCCATCGAGGCGCGGCGTCGAGGTTGCAAGGGCATCATCGTGCCTTCGGCCAATGCCCGCGAGGCGGCTATAGTGAACAATCTGGAGGTGTATGGTGCTGAAGACCTTAAACAGGTGGCCGACTTCTTCAACGGAATTGTTGATATTCCCCAGACGGTGGTCGACACACGTGCCGAGTTTGCGAACACACTCAGCCACTATGAGTACGACTTTGCCGATGTAAAAGGGCAGGAGACGGTGAAACGGTGCCTGGAGATTGCCGCCGCCGGTGGGCATAATGCCATTATGATAGGTCCTCCGGGCAGCGGCAAGAGCATGCTGGCCAAGCGCATGCCGGGCATACTGCCGCCGTTGACGCTCGGCGAGAGCTTGGAGACCACCCAGATACACTCCGTGGCAGGTCTGATGCGCAAGGAAGACTCGCTGATTGCTGTGCGCCCCTTCCGCGCGCCGCACCACACCATCTCCGACGTGGCCCTCGTGGGCGGCGGTGCCAACCCCAAGCCCGGCGAAATCAGCTTGGCGCACAACGGGGTGCTCTTCCTCGACGAACTGCCGGAGTTCAAGCGCACGGTGTTGGAAGTGCTGCGGCAGCCCATGGAGGAACGGCGCGTCACCATCAGCCGAGCCAAGATGACCATCGACTATCCTGCCTCTTTCATGCTCATCGCCGCCATGAATCCTTGCCCCTGCGGCTACTACAACCACCCCACCGTCGAATGCACCTGCCCTGCGGGTGCCGTGAAGCGCTACCTGAACAAGGTCAGCGGCCCGCTGATGGACCGTATCGACCTGCACATAGAGGTCACTCCTGTGCCGGTGAGCCAGCTGAACAAAGAGGACAGGGCCGAGAGCAGCGCCGCCATCCGTGAGCGGGTGCTGGCGGCCCGCACCATACAGACCGAACGCTTCCGCAGTAACCCCGGCGTGCACTGCAATGCCCAGATGACCAGCAAACTCACGCGTGAGCATTGTCGCCTCACCGACGAATGCCGCTCCATCATGGAGATGGCTATGAACCGCCTGGGCCTCTCAGCCCGTGCCTACGACCGCATCCTGCGCGTCAGCCGTACCATCGCCGACCTCGAGGGCAGCCCCGACATCAAGCCCTACCACCTGCAGGAGGCCATCACATATAGGTCGCTCGACCGAGACAGCTGGGGTCAGTGAAAGATGGAGGCTGTACCGTTCATAGGCATCGACCGTCATCGGTTGGGAGTCGACGGCGTGGGAGTGACCACGCTGGCGGCTTTCCACGGCTGTCCGCTGCAGTGCAGGTATTGTCTCAACCACCGCTGTCTGGAGGCTCCCGATGGCCTGCAACGCTACACTCCGCAGCAGCTCTACGACCGCGTGGGAGTGGATAACCTCTATTTTATCGCCACCGGCGGAGGCGTCTGCTTCGGTGGCGGCGAGCCGCTGCTGCGGGTGGACTTCATCGAGGAGTTCAAGCGACTCTGTGGCAAAGGATGGAATCTCACGGCCGAGACCTCGTTGCAGGTGCCTGCCGCGAGCGTCCGCCGCGCTGCCGCGGTGGTGGGTGACTTCATCGTGGACATCAAGGAGGGCAACCCCGACATCTACCGCGCCTACACCGGCGGCGCCGCCTCGGTGGCTTGGGACAACCTGGCGCTGCTGCTCGGCCTCGTCGGCCCCGAGCACATCACCGTCCGCGTGCCTCTCATCGCCGACTACAACACCGAGGCCGATACCGACCGTACCGCTGAGCGGCTCACCGCCCTCGGCATCACCCGCCTCGACCGCTTCACTTACCTCACAAAAAAATAATAAATGATTGCGGAGGAGAACCATATCCCGCTGGACGTGGAGAGGACTTACTTTTCGGTGGCTTTGTCTTCAATCTGCAACACGTCCTTGGCGTTGAGCGAGGTGACGACTGGCTTGCCGGTCTTGGCTTCAAGCTCACGGCGGGCGCCAGCGGCAATCTCGCCGCCCTGTCGGGCCACCTCGGCGTGCTCGCCGAAGGTCTCGGGGTTGCGCGCCTCGGAGATGTCCTTGGTGGAGAGTTCGGCCAGCATGTTGAGGACGAGTTCCCTATTCGTCATGTTGTCGCGCAGATTCTCCTTCTTTAGGCCTTTGAAGTGCTTGTACTCCTTGGCGGTCATACCCGACCATGTATGGTAGATGATGTCGGTCAGCGTGGCGAACTGCACGCCCTCCTTCAGGCCGTGGCGCTTCCACTCGTCGGTGAGGTCCTTGCGTATCTCGATGGACTTCAGCCGCTGGTTGATCCAGTTGTCGGAGTAGCCCAGCCGTTTGTAGTCCATCAGCGCCTGCTCGATGCCCAGCTCGGGGTCCTGCATCTGGTCCAGCCGCTCGGCCGCCACCTGCGCCATCCACTGCTTGAAAGGCTCCGCCTTGGGCGAGGGGATGGACTGGATGAGGCGGAAAAGCTGCTCGGTGTCGGCGACATCAGTCTTGTAGCTTTTCCCGTCGGTCGATATTAATTTCAGTTGGTTACATTTTGTAACCGACTCGTTGCCCTCTTTCTTGAGCCTATGTTTCAAGACTTTCCAATAATTGTGCGGATTGGGGCTGTCCGTCAGCACCGCCACGGTGTCCACGATGGAGAAATACCACTTCTCCTGCTCGTCGTCCCACACGGTGCGCACCTTCTTCTCCTCAAAGAATTGTATTGCTTGCTTCTTCGTCATGCCGAATGTGTGTTTTCCGACTGCAAAGATACGACAATTCAGCCACATGGCAAAATAAATTTGGCCACGTCGTAGAAAGTTTGTACTTTTGCAGTCGATTTCATGAGGAAATCACCGAAGCGTTTACGCTTATTCTGTACATGGAAACGTAGGAAACTTCCAGAGAAAAGCAGAATTTGTGTAATGGTCTTCGCTATATAGCGTGGGCTTATTGCATCTTCTCTTTTCAAGGTAATTCCTACGACCTCCATGTAAGAATGGTGTGACGGCACCACGCTTCTTTAATAATCGCTCAACGGGGTGCGGAAGAGCTTGAAAGTTGCGCCCGGCACGTATTAGGGTATAAAATATGAAAAAAACTTTTTTGTTGCTACCCTAGCAATTACACTTTTTACATCATGCGTGCCGGTAAACCGACTAACCTACACTGTTCGCTGTGTTAATTCTGAATGTAAACCTGACAACCAATCTCGAATGGAAGTCTCCATTTCAGATGAAGGTATTCGGTTAGAATATGATGTAGATGGTTCATTGTTTGTTTATAATGAGACGGACAGCATGTTATATATTGATCTGGGGGAATCCTTTTTTATTTCACATAACGAACTTGGAACTAATTATGGAAACGCTATCAAAATATATAATAATGCTGTCGTCACAACAACGAATATCCAAAGCAGGAGTATGAATGTGAATGCCGGTGCGGTGACAAGAGCCGTAGGCGCTGGACCAATAACTCAAACCGTAGCAAATGGTGTAAACATGGGGGAAACTTCTACATCAGGCACGTTTGTTCAGACCACAGAAGAACGTTTTGTTGGAATCCCTCCTCATTCAAGAAGTAACGTCAAGTTCTTCCGAATGACAAGACCCTCTAGGTACTCTCTAGAGAGAAAAAAAGGAGTATACAGTAAAGAAGATCTTATGTGTGAACACATCCTTACTTTTTCAAATAATATAGACAATCCTCAATGGAAAAAGATTAGAAACAAATTTTATATCACGAGATGTGAGGTGAAGAAAATAGGTTTTTTTACCATGATGGTTTCTGCATCTCCGTGTTATTTCAATACAGGAGAACCCAATACACTTGAGTGCTTTTCGTCTGGAAGAACCGTTGAAATGATTGAATAATAAGAATTGAGGCAAGATCGTTTTTTAGTTCAACCAGAGCCTCCGCATCGATGCGAAGTCAGTTTTCAGTGCTGCGACACGGTTTTGCAATGATGCGCGGTGATATTGCATATTAACGACGAAAGCACGCTCCGTTGCGGGGCGTGCTTTCTGTTCTATTGCAGGCAGGCGGCCTGCGTACCATTGGCTCTTAGGCGCCGAGTTCGAGGCGCTTGAAACCGGTGCACTTCAGGTCCTTGTCGGCCTTGGCGATGAAGTCTTTCACCTTCACCTTGGCTTCCATGATGTACTCCTGCTCCATGAGGGTGTTCTCCTGGAAGTACTTGTTCAGACGGCCGTTGGCAATCTGGTTGATCTGCTGCTCGCTGAGCTGGGCCATCTTTTCGGCGGCGACCTTCTCCTTGATTTCGCGGGCCTGGTTGACCTGCTCCTCGGTGATCCAGCCTTTGCCTATGTTGGAGGCCATGTGCTCCTCGCTGTCGACGTGGGCGGGGTTGATGCCGGCCTTCTTGAGGGCGGCGTCGACAGCCTTGCCGACGAGCTCTTCCTTGGTCTTCTCGATGGCGACGCGCAGCTCCTGGTCCTTGATCTCCTGGGGCACGCTCTCGGCGTCGAGGGCGACGGGACGCATGGCGACGACCTGCATGGCGATGTCGTGACCGACCTGGTCGAAACCGGCCTTGCTCAGTCCGACGATGGAGGCCATGCGGTTGCCCGGGTGGACGTAGGCGTAGACCTTCTCGGCCTCGATGGTCTCGAAGTGGGCCAGCTCGATTTTCTCGCCTATTTTGGCGATTTGGTCGGTGATGGCGTCGCTGACTTTGGCACCGTTGAGGTCCATGTCAAGCACCTGCTCCTTGGTGGTGAGGTGTTGCGCCATGGCGGTGTCGATGATGCTGTTGGTGAAGTCCACGAAGCCGGCGTTGGTGGCGACGAAGTCGGTCTCGCAGCTCACCATGATGAGGGCACCGTAGTTGCCCATGGTCTTGGCCAGCACGCAACCCTCGTTGGCGTCGCGGTCGGCGCGCTTGGCGGCCATCTTCTGGCCTTTCTGGCGCAGCAGCTCGATAGCCTTCTGCATGTCGCCGTCGGTCTCGACGAGAGCCTTCTTGCAGTCCATCATGCCGACGCCGGTGAGTTTGCGGAGCTCGTTAACCTGTGAAGCGGTAATTGCCATATTATTGTTCCTTTCTTTGTTTTTGAATTCTGACGCCCCTACGGGGCTTAAATGGTGATTTTATTTTATAAACGGGGGTTTCGCTACGCTCCACCCCCGCCTATGTTCTTTCGCCCCTACGGGGCTTGCTGTCTTGCCGTAACGGTTTTTATCCCTTATTCGGCCTTGGGAGCCTCCTCGGGCTTGGCCTCGGCGACCTTCTCGGCCTTGGGGGCGTCGTCGGTCTTGCGGGGACGGCGGGCGCGGGTGCGCTTCTCGGCGGGTTTCTGCTCGTCGGTGGCCTCGACCACGGGTGCCTCTTCCTCCTGCTGGGCGTCCTTGTCGAGGGCGCGCTCGTTCAGACCTTCCTGGATGGCCTCGCACATGTGCTTGAGGATGGCGGCAATCGACTTCGCTGCATCATCGTTAGCGGGAATCGGGAAGTCGATAAGCTCGGGGTTGGTGTTGGTATCCACGAGGGCGAAGGTGGGGATGTTCAGGCGGCGGGCCTCGGCGACGGCGATGTGCTCCTTGTTGATGTCGATGACGAATAGGGCGCTGGGCAGACGGGTGAGGTCGGCGATGGAGCCCAGGTTCTTGTCGAGCTTGGCACGCTCGCGCTGCACCTGGAGGCGCTCACGCTTGCTGATATTGTTGAAATCCTTGTCGTGCATCAGGGCGTCGAGGCTGTTCATCTTCTTGACGGCCTTGCGGATGGTGCTGAAGTTGGTCAGCATGCCGCCCGGCCAACGCTCGGTGACGAAGGGCATGTCGACGCTCTTGGCCATCTCGGCGACGACCTCTTTGGCCTGCTTCTTGGTGGCCACGAAGAGGACCTTCTTGCCGCTGCGGGCCATCTGCTTCAGGGCAGCCGCAGCCTCGTCGGCCTTGGCGATGGTCTTCTGCAGGTCGATGACGTGCACGCCGTTGTGCTCCTTGAAGATATAAGGAGCCATTTTGGGATTCCATTTACGCTTGAGGTGGCCGAAGTGGCAACCGGCCTCGAGCAGTTCTTCGAATTTGAGTTCGTTCATGTTTGTTTACTTTCCTTTTTTGTTGTTCTAAAACTTTTTCCAACCGTCCGTGAGTCCATCAGGCTGCATTTAGTGGCCTTTCTATGCGGCTCGCTGTGTCAATGCAGCGGAGCATTCGGGCAGTTTGGATACTAAACTTTCTGTCTTTGCGTGTTGCAACACTGTTGCAACATACCGGACCGGACTAACGCTTGCTGAACTGGAAGCGCTTGCGGGCTTTGGGCTGACCTGGTTTCTTACGCTCGACCATACGCGGGTCGCGCATCAGGAAGCCTTCCTTCTTCAGGGCGGGGCGGTCCTCGATGTTGTTCTCGCAGAGGGCGCGGGCGATGGCCATGCGCAGGGCCTGGGCCTGGCCGGTGATGCCGCCACCGTCGAGGTTGGCCTTGACATCCCATTTGCCTTCGGCGTTAGCCACGGCGAAAGCCTGGCCGACGATGTACTGCAGCGGACCGGTGGGGAAATACTCCTTATAGTCGCGGCCGTTGACCTTAATCTCACCGTTGCCGGGGGTCATATACACGCGGGCCACGGCGGTCTTTCTTCTACCAATAGTGTTGATTACTTCTGCCATATCCTGTTTTATCTGACTTCGTTAATATTGATGGCTTTGGGATTCTGACCCTGGTGCGGGTGCTCGCTGCCGGCATAGATGTAGAGGTTGCGGTAGAGCTGGGCACCGAGGCGGTTCTTCGGCAGCATGCCTTTGATGGCGTGCTCGAGGATGCGCTCGGGGTGGGTGGCGCGCACCTTGGCAGGGGTGGTCTCACGCTGGCCGCCGGGGTAACCGGTGTAGCGCTGGTAGATTTTGTCGGTCTCTTTCTTGCCGCTGAAGACAACCTTCTCGGCATTGATGATGATGACGTTGTCGCCGCAGTCGACGTGCGGGGTGTACGAGGGCTTGGTCTTGCCGCGCAGGATGTTGGCCACGCGGGTGGCCAGACGGCCTACGGTCTGTCCCTCGGCGTCAACCAGGACCCATTCCTTCTGGACGGTCTGCTTGTTGGCGGAGATGGTTTTGTAACTTAACGTACTCATTTTTTTATTTTACTAACGATGATTTTTTTCTCTTTTCTTCATTGTTTTCTCCTCCGGCTGAACCACATTTCGGCCGCTGACGGATAATTGGCCTACGTGCGTACCAACCTGAGAATATGTGTCTTGAACGGGTCTACAAGACACACTATCCCCATTTTTGGAGAGTGCAAAGTTACAAACATTTTTTCAACTGGCAAAATATTTTTTTTCTTTCCTCGGGATGGACGCACCAAAATCAACAGGTTTTGCTGCTGCCCAAGTCCCCGGGAGGCATTGTCCCCGACTCCTCGCTCTCCGCGCCCCGCCGCCTCTGCCATTTCTATGGTTGTTCTTTTACTGTTCTTTTACTGTTCTTCGAGAAAAAAGCGTAATACTACCGTAAAACGACCGAAGAACAGCAGTTGAAAACCCTGAGGATGTGGGGACAGGGGATTGTGTCGACCTTTCCCCGGGCCTTGTTCGATGCTTCCGGCGGGCAAAGCGGCCCGGTCGGTGCAATGGTCGGTCAGACCTTGATGTCGGGCAGATGGAGGTCCTGGTCGTGGCAGTGGCACTTGGCGTCGCCCTTCATGGGGCAGTGCTCGCACGACGAGCAACCGCAGCCGCCTTTGCCGCGGAGGGTGCGCACCACCCACCGCACCGCCAGGACGGCGGTAGCGGTGAGGATGGCAATCACGATGATATACTGACTCATAGCAGCAGCGAACCGATTTGGAAGAACAGCGTGCTCACAATCCATGCCAGGCCGATGGTGTAGGCCACGGTGAAGAGGGCCCACTTCCAGTGGCCGCTTTCGTTCTTGATGGCCACAATGGTGGAGATGCAGGGCATGTAGAGCAGGATGAAGAGCAGCATGGAGGCTGCCGAGAGGGGCGTCATGTGGTCGTGGACCAGCTGTGAGATGCGGCTCTCGTTCTCGTCGGCCTCGAAGTCGGCTTCAAGCAGCTCGGCTTCTTCGCTGCTGGTGGCGTAGACGACGGCCATGGTGCTGGCCACCACCTCTTTGGCGCCGACGCCGGCCAGGAGCGACACGCTCTGGCGCCAGTCGAAGCCGCAGGGGCGCATGGCGGGCTCGATGGTTTTTCCTATCTTGGCCATGTACGAGTTCTCGGCCTGGGCGATGCGGTCCTCGTTCATGGGGAAGTAGCTCAGGGCCCACACGATAATCGAGGCGCCGAGGATGATGGTTCCCATCTTCTTGAGGTATTCCTTGCCTTTCTCCCAGGTGTGGCGCAGGACGGCCTTGGCGGTGGGCATGCGGTAGGGCGGCAGCTCCATGACGAAGGGGAGGCTTTCTCCCTTGACGAAGAAGCGGCTGAAGAGTTTGGCCATGAGCACGGCCATCACCATGCCCAGCAGGTAGAGCCCCGTGAGTACGAAGGCGGCCCACTTGGAGAAGAAGGCGCTTACGAGGATGACATAGACCGGGATGCGGGCCGAGCAGCTCATCATGGGGATGACCAACATGGTGAGCAGGCGCGACTTGCGGTCCTCGATGGTGCGGGTGGCCATGATGGCCGGCACGTTGCAGCCGAAGCCCATAATCATCGGGATGAAGCTCTTGCCGTGCAGGCCCATGCGGTGCATCAGCTTGTCCATGATGAAGGCGGCGCGGGCCATGTAGCCGCTGTCCTCCATGAAAGAGATAAATAGGTACAATATTAATATATTGGGCAGGAAGACGAGCACCGAGCCCACGCCGGCGATGATGCCGTCGCAGAGGAGGCTCTTCAGCGGTCCGTCGCTCATGGCGCTGCCCACCGCCTGGCCCAGCCAGCCGAAGAGCGACTCGAGCCAGTCCATGGGGTATTGTCCGACGGCGAAGGTGCAGAAGAAGGTGATGAACATCACCACCAGGAACACCGGGTAGCCCAGCCAGCGGTGGGTGACGACGGCGTCTATCTTGTCGGTAAGGGCGTGCAGGGTGCTTTTGTCGTTTTTCTGGTAGCATTCGGCCAGGGCGCCGCGCACGAAGGCATATTTGGCGTCGGTGATGGCGCTCTCGATGTCCTGGTGCGCATGGCGGTCGCCGTCGTGTGCTTCGCGGACATGCTCTGCGTCGTCTATCGAGTGTCGGCTGCTCTCAAGGTATTTGGCTGCTATCTCGTTGCGCATCTTCATTACGCTGCCGTCAGGGTCGCGCTCGGCGACATATTGCTCCAGCTGGCGGTCGTTCTCCAGCAGCTTGATGCTGAGGAAGCGGGTGGAGAGCGAGTCGCTGAAGCCGTGCTCGTAGAGTTCGGAGCGTAGGCGCTTGATGCAGGGCTCCAGGGCGGGGCCGTGGTTTACATGGATGTGGCGTGTCTTGTTGTCGCGCCCTTCAAACACTTCGATGATTTTGTCGAAGAGCGAGTCGATGCCCTTGCCGTTGCGGCCGGTAGTGGGCACGATGGGCATGCCCAGCAGGGTGGAGAGCTGGTCGATGTCGAGCCGGTCGCCGCTGCGCTGCAGTTCGTCGTACATGTTCAGGGCCATCACCATCGTGATGTCCATGTCGATGAGTTGGGTGGTGAGGTAGAGGTTGCGCTCGAGGTTTGAGCCGTCGACCACGTTGAGTATGATGTCGGGGTTTTTCTCGATGATATGCTTGCGCACGTACAGCTCCTCGGGCGAGTAGGCGCTGAGGGAGTAGGTGCCTGGCAGGTCGGTGAGGTTGAAGGTGTAGCCGCCGTATTCAAAGGTGCCCACCTTCTCGTCGACCGTGACGCCACTGTAGTTACCCACCCGTTCGTGGGCATGGGCGGCAATGTTGAAGATGCTTGTCTTGCCGCAGTTGGGGTTGCCCACGAGGGCTACGTTGATGGTCTTGCTGCGTTCGGCGGCGATGTGGTGCATCGGGCTCTCGCCCGAGATGTCGATGGGCTTGTAGTCCTGGTGGTTGGCAATCTCGCGCTCGGCCTCGCGCTCGCTGACAATCTCCACCTTCGTGGCGTCGGCGCGGCGCAGCGACACCTCGAAGTTCATTATTCTATATTTTATGGGGTCCTTGAGCGGTGCGTTGAGGATGGACTCGACCGTGACGCCTTTGATGAAACCCATCTCGATGATGCGTTTGCGGAAGGCGCCGTGGCCTGCCACGCGTACCACCACACCCCGTTCACCTGTCTGTAGCTCAGATAGTAGCATGTTGTTTCCTGTTGTAGTTTCTTTTGCAAAGATACGAAAAATCGCCCTCCTTCCGCCTCACCACTATTGGTGATATGAGCCGTTGGCCACCTCGTCGGCCAGCTCGGACACGGGGCGTGAGGCATCGAGCCAGCGGATGGCCACGCCGTTGCGCTCCATGCGGCGGAACCAGGTCATCTGGCGCTTGGCGAAGCGGCGTATGTCGGTGAAGAGGTCGCGGAACATCTCCTCCTCGGTGCATTGGCCCAGCAGATAGCGGGTCACGTGGCGGTATTCCAGCCCGAAGCGCATCAGGCGTTCGGCGGGGATGCCTTCGTCCAACAGTCGCTGCACCTCGGCGGTCATGCCTTCGTCGAGGCGGCGCCGCAGGCGCCGCCCGATGCGGTCGATTACCTGCTGGCGCTCCAGCGCCATGCCGAACACGCGGTGCTCCATCTCGGGCAGACGGGCATAGCGGTCGGGGTGGAGGCGGGCATACTCGGCAATCTCCAGTGCCCGCAGCAGCCGTTCGCGGGTCTCGGTGTCGGTGTGGTTGTGCAGTGGGCCGTAGGAGGCCAGCCGTTCGGTGAGCTCCTCGTCGCTGTAGGACTCGAGCGAGGCGCGGTAAGCGGGGTTGACGGGGGCGTCGCTGAGGTGGTACTCCCGCAGGATGGCGTCAAGGTAGAGACCCGTGCCGCCGCAGAGTATGGGCTGCCGGTGGCGGGCGGTGATGTCCTCGTAGGCCCGCCGGAAGTCGTTCACAAAACGGTAGGCGGAGTATTCTTCGCGCGGGTCGCAGATGTCAATCAGGTGGTGGGGCACGTGGACGCCGTGCAGGTCGTAGTCGGCCAGGTCCTTGCCGGTGCCGAGGTCCATGCCGCGGAACACCTGACGCGAGTCGGCGCTGATTATCTCGCCGTTCAGCCGGTAGGCCACCTCGGCCGCCAGGGCCGTCTTGCCGGTCGCCGTGGGCCCTAGAATAGTTATTAGTGGGTAGTGGGTAGTGGGTAGCTGCTGACCACGTGTGCTACCCACTACCCACTGCCCACTATCCACTGTGTTACTCATCAAAGAAAATGAGCTTGGCGCGCTGCTTGTCGAATTCATACTCGCCAAACTGGCGCAGACCCGTGCGGTTGATGATGAACTTGTAGTCGATGCCTTTCATCACCACCACCTCGACGTTGCGCTGCCGCTGCTCGCCAATCTGCATCTCCTTGAACACCAAGGTGGCACGGTCCACGATGTTGCCCTCGGGGTCGAAACTCTCGTCGCGCAGCGGGAAGTCCTCCTTGGTGATGCGCTGCTGGTAGAGCAGGTTCATGGCCTCCTCCCAGGCGATGGCGATGGGTTCGGGGTAGCGCTCGTCGATGAGCATGGGCATCTGCTGGGCGCTGTTGATGATGCAGTTGATTTCGCCACGGGTGGCGTTAATCATGGTGACGGGGATGGTGGTCTCGTCGTGTATGATGGTGGGTTGCTGGATGCGGTCGAGGTCTTCCAGCTCGTTGTCGACCAGGTTGACCACCTTGCCGTCGGTGGGATGCGTCATGTTGTCTATCTCGCGGCGCGACACGTAGTCGTCACGCAGCACGAGGAACTCAATGCGCCGGTTGAGCGAGTGGGCCGCCTGCTGCCGGTCGCCGCTGAGGGTGGCTATGTAGTCGCAATCCATCACGGTGCCTTTCAGGAAGGTGTAGGGCTTGCCGTTGAGCACGACGGTCATGTCCTCGTCGAGCACGCGCGGCACGCGGTCGGCATAGCCCTTGGCTACCAGCCGTTCACGCTCGATGCCGCGGTTGGCCAGGTAGTCGACCACTGTCTGTGCACGGCGTTGCGAGAGGGTGTCGTTGGTCAGGCCCACATAGGGCTGGCAGTCGGTGTGCGAGCGTATCTCCACCACCAGGCCGGGGTTGTTCTCCATGACGATGAGCAGGTCCATCAGCGAGTCCATGAACTCGCCCTTGAGCTCGGTACGGGCCAGGTCGAAGCGTATCTCGGGCAGCACCACCGGTGTGCGCGGCACGGGGTCCATGCGGAAGTCGTGCTTGATGTATTTGTTATTGTTGTATCCCTTGGTGCTCTCCGAGCCCTCGATGCTGTAGTAGTTCTTCTTCGAGAGGTAGAGTTTGTAGATGACGTCGCGGTGCACCACAGTGCTGTCGAACTTGTAGAAGCCCCGCTTGTCGGTGCGCACCTCCTTCTCGGTGCCGTCCGAGCCGACGAGGCGCACGCGCACGTCCTGCATCAGCTGCATCGACTTCTCGTCGCGCACGATGCCTTCGATGGAGTAGTTCAGCCCCGGCAATTCGAAGTAGTAGAGGTCGTCGTTGATGGGGGCCGTTTTGCTCTTGTTCTGGTTGGCGATGTTCTTGTTGTGCGGGTCGGCAAAGGGGCGGTTCGACGAGAAGTAGCCGCGCTCCAGCAGGTTGCTTCCGGCGCCCACCACGGGATAGAACACAATCGACATCTCATCGTACGACGAGTTGATGGGCACCCCCATGTTCTGGGGCACATCGAACTTGCCGTTGCGCTGCAGGCGCGTGACGAAGAGGTCCTGGCCGCCCACGCCGGGATGACCGTCGGACGAGAAGTAGAGCAGCGAGTCGGTGCGCAGCAGCGGCATCACCTCGCGGCCCGGGGTGTTCACGATGGAACTCAGGTTGACGGCGCGGCCGAAGTCGTCGGCAGTGCTCTTGCGGGTGGCTTTCCACAGGTCGTACTCGCCGAAGCCGCCCGGCATGTCGCTGCTGAAGTACAGCGTCAGCCCGTCGCTGCTCACGGCGGGGTAGAGGTAGTTGTAGGCCGAGTCGCCCAGCACCAGCATGACGGGCTCGCTCCATTCACCGTCGGGCGTCTCGTTGGCGGCCGCCTGCTTGTCGTTGGATGCACCCTTCTTGCCCTTGGCCGTCTGGGTCTTCTTGGCGGGTGTTTTCTTCTTCTTTTTCTCCGGTGCCGCCACGGCGCGCGAGGCGGTGTAGATGCGGCAGCCGAGGGTCTCCTTCTCGCGCACGTCGCAGCGGGTGAAGTAGATGGTGTTGCCGTCGGGTGAGAAGCAGGGCTCGCCTTCATTGACCATCGTGTTTATCTTGCCGCTCTTGTCGAAGGGTTCGGGAGTGCTCGTCCAGCGGCCGTTGCGGTCCTGAAACACCTGGTAGAGGTCGGAGAAAGCCTGGTTGGTCCACGGGTCGGCCCCCTGTCCTTCGCCCTCGGCGAAGCGCGAGGTGGTGAATATCAGCTTGGTGGTGTCCTCGCCGACGAAGCGGGGCGCCCAGTCGTTGTAGTCGCTGCTCCACTCTTCCATCTTCGCAATCTCGTGGCGCGTACGGTTGATTGACAGCTGGTTGGCATACAGCAGTGAGGCCCGCCGCTTGGCGGCATAGCTGTCCGACGGCTCCATCTCGAGATACTTGCCGTAGTATTCGTCGGCTTCCTCGAATTTCTCCTCGAAGCGGCACATCTCCGCCAGGTTGAAGTACAGTTTGCGCTCGGTGTTGGCATAGCCTTCGTTGGCCAACCGCTTGTATATGCGCTCGGCGCGGGGATAGTCGTACATCAGCCGGTAGCACTCGGCCATCTGGAAGTAGAGGCGGTTCTTCTCGGCTTTGTTGTCCTTGATGCGCTCGTAGGCCTTGGTGTATTGGTCCAGGGCCTCCACGAAGCGGTTTTGGTCGAACAGGTCGTCGGCCTTCTGGGCGATGCTCTTCTGCGCCTGGGCGCCAGTGGCTATCGACAGGGCCGCGACAAGCAGCAACAGACCTTTTTTCATCTTTTTCATATATATGTCTCTATTTTGTCAAAACGGTTTATCTACGTCGAAATCAACCCGTTGTACGCTGTCGAGGGCGCGAATGGGCGGGCTGCTTCAAAGCACGAAATTACAACTTTTTTCCGACACGGCCAAAAAAAGTTTTGCTCCGGCTGCTTTTTCCTCCTCCTCCACCTCGCCGACCTGGGCCACCGTCGGTGGTGCGGGATTGTGAATTAAATCGTGCACGATATAATCTGCACCACCTCCGTTTCATCACCAAAACTACTCCGACGATTCTCCGACTGCAGTCGGACCATGGTCGGAGTTGTGTCGGAGTTGAGTCGGAGTTGTTACGGAGTTGATGCTGATTTTCTGCGGTTTAAATGTATTTTGGTTATATAGATGCTGATAATCAAGTGGTTGTAGCTGTATGAGGGAATTGGGGCGCATCCGACGGGGAGGGGGCGGGTCGGAGGGAGGCGGGAGGGCCCCGGGGGTGGAGAGGGGTGGAGAATGTCTAATTACATCGCGCACGATGTATTTTCCGAGGGTCTAGAGCGGCTCGATTTCCACGGTCCGCAGGTCGGCCACGGCGTCGTAGAAGCGGACGCTCTCCGACTGGCGGATGGCCACTTCGAGCATGCAGTCGAGGTTGTAGACCGGATTCAACGGTTTGAGGTCGAAGTCTTTGAGTATGCGCATCACGTCGTTCATCGTTTCGTACTTGAACGTGAGGCGGTAGCGGCAGTCGATGGTGCGTTCGACGATGGTGGCGTGGTCGATGGCGTCACGTGCGGCGGTCTTGTAGGCGTTGGCCAAGCCGCTGGCACCGAGGAGGATGCCGCCGAAGTAGCGCACCACCACTATCAAGGTATCCGTGAGGTCGGCCGAGAGGAGCTGGCCGTGGATGGGGCGGCCGCCGGTGCCGCTGGGTTCGCCGTCGTCGTTGGCGCGGAAGGCGTCCTTGCGGGGCCCGAGGATGTAGGCGTAGCAGTGGTGCCGTGCGTCGAAGTAGTCCTTGCGCAGCTGCTCCAGATGGGCCTTCACCTCGTCGATGGTGCGCACGGGGTAGGCGAAAGCCAGGAACTTGCTGCCTTTCTCCTTGTAGAGACCCTCGGCGGGTGCGGCGATGGTTCTATAGGTGTCGTCGAACATGACTGCAAAATTACAACTTTTTTTCCAGATGGAGACAATTGTTTTGCCTATTTGTTGAAAATGTTGTACTTTTGCACCTTGGAATTTGTGGTTACAATATCGTTGCAGACTTGAACCTGAGGCAAATATATCTTGTGGCGGTACTACTGTCTTTTCTCCCGCTTTCGGCAACCGCGCAGGTTGTGGGGGGGGTAAAATATTGTACTGTTACGACAGGTTGTCACCTCGTGGCTGGCGCTATGGCGACAGTCGTGATGTCGCGAGGGGCGCGGCCCTGACCCTCTGCGAGTACGGCGACCGGCTGATTAGTCCATGGTTCAGTATTCCCACTGGCTCGCAGATGTCGCTACATTTGGGTCTTCACTATTCCAACAATCTTCCTGTCAACTCTCCGTTGCACTATGCCCTGCGTGTGCGATGTAGCGATGGCGTGCTGGAATGGCTTGTGGCGGCTCTTGCAGTGTGCCATGCCGAGGAACATGTCAGTGTCGATTTAAGTCATTTCAGTGGACGGAATATTTGTGTGGAGATTGTTTGCACGGGAGGCATGCTGCCCGAGGGCCTGGTGTTGACCCGTTTCGACATTGTTGGGAATGTCGCTGTAGACGCGGTGCGACGGCGTGTTCACAAGGCTGACAAGGAGGAGGTGCAGGAGGTGTCGGTCGCTGTCGACGGGCTGCAAATTATCGTGACGGGTGCCGATGTGTTACCAGTCGAGGTCTACGATCCCATGGGGCATATTGTGAGTACTGGAGGGGACGAACCGCGCGTGGTGATGCGCATGCCTGGTGCTGGATTCTATTACGTCAAGGTGGCCGGCCATCCCATCCAGAAAGTCGAGGTGAAAGGGTGATTGTTTGTTCTTCTTTTATTGTTTTTCGATTCGGAACACCCAGGCATGGTCGAGGGCGCCCAGTTCCTTGGTGTCGAGGCTGGAGAGGTCGAGCGTGAGGGTGCTGTCGCGCTTCTGCTTCCAGCGGATGGTGCCCGTGGTGCCGAGCAGGGTGACGGTGGAGCCTTTCCGCAGACGCGGCATGTCGGGGATGACTACCGTCTGGCCGGGACGCTCGAACTCTATCACATACAGGGTGTCACCTTTGGCGGTGAAGCAGCGGAAGGTGCGCTCCCAGGTGGCGATGCCGTGCCATGCCCCGTCGGCCAGTGCAAAGTCCTTTCCGTCCTTGCCGACATAGAGCGCAGCTTTAGCCTCAAGGTCTTTCTCGCGGTAGAATACATCCAATTCAATGGCTTGGTTCTGTTTCAGCAGCACCCTGGTGGCAGGCTTGTTTTCCGCCCACGCATGGTTGTAATACAAGATGGTGTCGCCATTGTAGACGACCGTCATCTCGTCGTCGGCCTCGGCTTTGAACTGGTACCATCCCTTCTCGGGTGCGTTGTAGATGCCATGCCAGTGGATGGTGAAGTTGTCCACCGGCATCCCCTTCAGCGGAGCATTGCGCACCCAGTCGTAGTCGATGTGTGTGTTCGGCGGCATCGCCGCTGACATGTGTTCCTGCTGGCAAGGGATGCTGTAGGGCCGGCTGCCGTAGATGGCTTCTCCGTTGACTTGCAGCCAGCGGCCTAGCGCCTGCAGGCGTTCCTGCTGGATGAGGGGGATGGTGCCGTCGGCGTAGGGGCCCACGTTGAGGGTGAGGCCGCCGCCGTGGGCCACCAGCTCGCAGAAGTGCTGGATGAGCTCGGTGGAGGTGAGGTAGTTGGCTAGGTCCTCGTTGCGGTTCAGGCCGAAGCTGCGGCCAATGCCGCGGCACTCGGCCCATGGCCTGTCTGTCACGCTGATGCCGGCGCTGTACTCCGGCGTGCGGAAGCCGTGTTGCGTGCCCTTGCCCCAGCGGTCGTTGACGATGGCCTTGTCACCCACGGTGCGGTAGTACCAGGCGATGAGGTCGGTGCTGTGCAGCTGGTCGGCGGTGAAGTCCCAATCGCCGTCGGCGAAAAGGGCGTCGGGGTGGTATCGGCTGACGAGGGATTTGAACTGCGGTATCATGTATTGCTCCACGTATCGGCCAATGCTGTCGTGGGGGGCCACCGTCCAGCGGTGCAGCGGGTTGCTCCACTCCGGCAGCGAGTAGTAGAAGCACATGCGGAGGCCCTCGCGGCGCACGGCCTCAGTCAGCTCCCCGACGATGTTGCGGTGCGGGCCGCTGACGACGCTGTTCCACTCGGGCTGGTAGGGGTCGTCCCACAGGCTGTAGCCGTCGTGGTGCTTGGTGACCAGCATCACGTATTGTGCCCCCGCCTCGCGGAACATCCGCGCCCACTCCTGCGGGTTCCACAGCTCGGCATGCCAGTGGCGAGTCAGCTGGCCGTACATCTCGCGCACCGGCAGCGTGGTGTCGGCGAAGTAACTCATAGCCCGCATGCGGCCGGGGTCGCGGCTCATCAGTCCTTTGTACAGCCACTCGCCGTAGCCCTCCTTGCCGGCATAGGCGGGCACCGAGTAGAGGCCCCAATGGATGAAAATGCCCAGCTTGGCGTCGCTGAACCACTGCGGATAGCCTCTTTGATTGAGTCTCTCCCAGGTGGGCTCCACTGTCTGTGCCCGCAGGAATAGCGGCAGGAGCATCAGGGCTATGAGTAGTGTGCGTTTCATGGCTCGATGATGATTAGGCGGTTGGGGGCGATGGGCGGGATGGCGGGAGCCTTGAGGCCGCTGCCGAGGGTCTGCAGGCTGCGGAGGATGCGCACCTCGTCGTAGAGGCCGCTCTCGATGAAGGCGTCCAGCATCTGGCGGCCGCCCTCGACGATGACGCTCTGCAGCTTGTGCTCGTAGAGTGCATGCAGCACCTCGGGGATGGTCTGGCTCCGCAGAACCAGCCATTCTCTTTTGTTGCAATCAGAACTAAAAGAACTATCAGAACTTTCTTTTAGTCCTGATTGAGAAATAACCTCTGATTGGGATAGTAAGCGTCCGCGGCGGTCGAGCACCACGGGCTGCGGCTGTGAACCGAGGTAGTGGCGTGCCGTGAGCGAGGGGTGGTCGCGCAGGAAGGTCTCACTGCCCACGAGGATGGCGGCCTCCTCGGTGCGCCAGCGGTGGTTCAGGCGGTTCTGCTCCTGCGTGCTGAGCCAGTATTTTTTATTGCAATCAGAACTAAAAGAACTATCAGAATTTTCTTTTTGTTCTGATTGAGAATTAGGGCTTGGCGCCATGTAGCCGTCCTTGCTCTCGGCCCACTTGAGGATGACGTAGGGCCGCTGCTGCTCCATGAAGGTGAAGAAGCGGCGGTTCAGTTCGCGGCCCTCCGCTTCGAGCACGTGACGCACCACCTCGATGCCGGCGGCCTCCAGCTTGCGGAAGCCGCCCCCCGCCACCAGGGGGTTGGGGTCGTCGTTGCAGCAGACCACCCGGCGGATGCCCTTCTCGATGATGAGGTCGGCGCAGGGTGGCGTGTGGCCGTAGTGCGAGCAGGGCTCGAGGTTGACATATAAAGTTGAAAGTTGAGAGTTGAAAGTTGAAAGTTGGCTTGCACGCAATAGTGCGTTGCGCTCGGCGTGCCATCCGCCATAGTATTGGTGGTAACCTTCACTCTCCACTCTCCACTCTCCACTCTCCGTTTGCCTCGCCACCACGCACCCCACCAACGGGTTGGGCCTCACGCGACCCAGTCCGTTGGCTGCCAGCTGCAGGCAGCGCCGCATATACTTTTTGTCTATCTCTTCCTGTGTCATTTTCAGGGTGCAAAGATACAACATTTCAGCCACATGGCAAAATAAATTTGGTCACGTCGCAGAAAGTTTGTATTTTTGCACCGTCGTTTGCGAGAGATATGCATACGGCAAGAAGAACTCAATTGCCTTACAAATTACCACCTCGAAGTCGATTAGTGCTTCACCATAATCCTTCCCCGTTGGGGCATTCGTGCTTTATATGGTACGGTGTCCGTCGGGAAAGGAGGTTGTGGTAAACCTGTAAGGCAGACGGAAACATCCGTACCTTTTTTATGGCAATAATGCACAAAACCTTATAAAATTACCACACCTATGAAAAGAGTTCTTACTCTAATCGTTGCTGCCATGATGGGCATGGCCACGGCATCAGCTCAGTCATTGCTCGCCGAGCCCGAGAACACCACCACTAACGACCCCCAAATGTTCACCGAGCAGGTCGAGGAAAAACCTGCTTCTGTTTCTTTCGAAGCAGTGAAGGATGCATCGTTCCCAACAGAGAACGATATGTCTGCTGAAGTTTTCGAACTCAGCGAAAACCCCGACAAGTTGACAGCAGGCCTGCTTGCGATTCTCCTTGGAGATATTGGCGTTCAGCACTTCTACACAGGGCAAGCCCTGCGTGGTGTTTTGGACATCCTCTTTTGCTGGACAGGTGTCCCAGCCATCATCGGACTGATAGAAGGCATTGTCTGGCTTTGCGATGACGACGAAGGCTGGGCAGAGCGCGTGGCAAAATGGAACAGCAGGTAACTGTCACCAAATCGTTAATGTAGCAAGCAGTGTATCTTTATCCGCGGTTTGCTCGGGGAGCATTGCAAGTGCTGCAAAACGGTCTCGCATTGATGCGGGATTGTGAAAAAAAGCTGTGAATGCGCCACACCTGTGAGCGATACATATATATATAGAAACGGCGAAAGCACGCCCCGCGGGGCGTGCTTTCTGTATAGTTAAATTGTTTGGGCCTGCTTACTCTTCCTCGCTGGCGGCTTCCTCGTAGGCTTTGAGGAGGGCCTGCTGGACGTCGGCGGGGACGAGCTCGTAGCCGCTGAAGGTCATGGTGAAGGTGCCGCGGCCGCTGGTGAGGGAGCTCAGGGCGGTGCAGTAGCGGTTCATCTCGGCCAACGGGGCTTTGGCTTTCAGGGTGGTGTATTTGCCTTCGGCATCCATGCCCATGACGATGGCGCGGCGGCCCTGCAGGTCGGTCATGACGCCTCCCTGACTCTCGGTCGGCACGGTGACGGCGACGTCGTAGATAGGCTCCTTGATCTTCGGGGCAGCCTGCTTGAAGGCCTCGCGGAAAGCGGTGCGGCCGGCAATCTTGAAGGCCGTCTCGTTGCTGTCCACGGGGTGCATCTTACCGTCGTAGATGTTGACGACGATGTCGCGGGCGTAGGAACCGGTCAGAGGACCCTGTTCCATCTTCTCCATGATACCCTTGAGGATGGCGGGCATGAAGCGGGCGTCGATGGAGCCGCCCACGATGCAGTTGTTGAAGACCAGCTTGCCGCCCCACTCCAGTGGATACTCCTGGGTGTCGCGGATGGGGTACTTGGTCTGGTTGGGCATGCCGTCGAAGTAAGGCTCGATGAGCATGTGTACCTCGCCGAACTGGCCGCTGCCGCCCGACTGTTTCTTGTGGCGGTACATGGCCTCGGCGCTCTTGGTGATGGTCTCGCGGTAGGGCACGTTGGGGGCGGTGAAGTTGACGCCGAGCTTGTACTGGTTCTCGAAGTACCACTTGATGGTGTTCAGGTGCAGCTCGCCCTGGCAGCCGAGGATGACCTGGCGCAGCTCGCGGCTGTTCTCGAGCGTGAGGCTGCGGTCGTAGGTGGTGAGGTCCTTCAGTGCGGCGCCTACCTTCTCGTCGTCGTTGCTGTTGGCGGCCTTGACGGCGACGGTGTAGATGGGCGTCGGGAACTGGATTTCCTCGACGGCGTCGTCGGCGTTCTTCGGGGTGGTGAGGGTGTGGTTAATCTTGACGTCCTTGAGCTTGATGGTGCAGACGATGTCGCCGGCGCAGGCCTTCTCGACCTTCTGGCGGTTGCTGCCGCTGCAGACGAGCACCTGGCTGACGCGCTCCTTGCTCTGGTTGCAGGCGTTGACCACGTCCTGGCTCTCGGCCAGCTCGCCGTCGAAGATGCGGAGGTAGGTGATCTCGCCGAGGTTCTTGTCCTTGGCGCTCTTGAAGGCGAAGGCCACGGTGGGGTTGGCACTGTTGCTCTTCAGCTCCTTGCCGCCCTTGGTCTTCTTGGCGTCGAGGACCTCGCAGGGGGCGGGGACGTTCTGGCAGATGAACTCGAGCAGACGGCCCACGCCGAAGTTCTCCTTGGCGGAGGTGCAGAGGATGGGGAAGAGGTCGCGCTTGTCGATGGCCAGTTTGAGGGCCTGGGTGAGCTCCTCGGGGGTGAGGTCGCCGTTCTCGAAGTATTTCTCCATGAGGGCGTCGTCGGCAGCGGCGGCTTCCTCGACGAGGGCCATGCGCATCTCCTCGGCCTTGTCGGCGTACTCGGCGGGGATGTCGGCCTCGGTCATCTTGCCGTCGGTGAAGGTGTACATCTTGTTGGCCACGATGTCGACCACCTGGTTGAAGCCCAGACCGGCGTTGGTCGGGAACTGCAGCACGGTGCACTTGCCGCCGAAGAAGTCCTTCAGCTGGTTGACGCTGTCGTCGAAGTTGGCCTTCTCGGCGTCGAGGTGGTTGACGACGAAGAGCATGGGGGTGTCGAGCTTGGCGGTGTAGCGGTTGGCAATCTCGGTACCGACCTCGACGCCGCTCTGTGCGTTGACCACGACGACGGCGGCCTCGACCACGTTCAGCGCGCTGACCAGCTCGCCCTGGTAGTCGGCGAAGCCGGGAACGTCAAGAATGTTGATTTTCTTGCCGCCGAACTCGGTGTACATGAGGGTGTTCTCCACGGAGTAGCCGCGGTCGTGCTCGATGTCGCGATAGTCGCTGATGGTGTTTTTGCTGTCCACGCTGCCGCGGCGGTTGATGAGGCCGCCACAGAAAGCCATAGCCTCGGCCATGGTGGTCTTGCCGCTCTTGGCACCGCCCACGAGGGCGATGTTACGGATGTCCTGAGTCTGATAAATTTTCATTGTTATTGCTATTATTTATTTTTGTTCTACATTGGTGATTACTAGTGCACTAAACGCCGTCATCGGGGCTGATGGCGGTGTCTTATGAGACGGCAAAGATACAAAAAATATTTAATACGTGAGCAAAAAGTTTTGTTCGACCCCATGTCAGGTCTACCATTTTTACGGTAGTATTACGGTAGTATTACGGTAGTATTACGCTTTTAAAGCGTAATACTACCGTAATACTACCGTAATACTACCGTAAAAATGGCGGAGGTGAAGGGGAGGCTATAGGCTGCATTCGTCGCAGAGTCGCACTTCGGTGTTTCCGTTCACGGGACCGCGATTGCCCCCGCCGAAGACGTCGCCCAGCACGTGGGTGGTCCCTTTCAGCAGCACATGGGTGTCGCCCTGGACGGTGCTCTCCTCGCCGCCGCCGTAGACGCCTCCGGTGGCGGCGTCGCCCGCGGTGCCGATGACGCTGCTGCCCCCGATGGTGAGGTTGACGGTGCCCTGCACGGTGCCTAGGTTGTCGAGGTCCTCGGTGGTCTTGATGGTGCGGTTTTCGCCGTCCACCACAAGGCATTGCGTCCCGTTGCTGATGGAGTTCACTTGGGTCCACTTGAATGTCCGGGTGCTCGGGAAGCCGCCTTCTTCGTAGACGCCGGTCGCCTGGTTGTAGTTGGGGGCAGGGCTGAAGCCGCCGTTGTCGAGCACTTCCACGTCGGGCAACGAGACCGAGAACCCCGCGCCGAAGACGTTGCCCAGCACGGTGTCGCTGGTCAGCTCCGAGGTCGCGGTGCCCACCACCTTTCCGAGGCTGCCGCCGCCGTAGTAGTTGCCAAGCACCTTGCAGCCCGTCAGGGTGGAGTTGACGTCGTTGCACTTCGCCAGCGAGAAGGAGACTTTGTGGATGTAGAGGCGCGCTACGTTGCCGCTGGAGCCGGCGAAGAACTCGTACTCGTAGCCGATGGCGATGCCGTTGCCGGAGTATTTGCCGCGGTAGTTGCCGCCGCCGGCGTTGTCGTAGGAATTGCCCATCCAGTTGTTCCAGTTTTCGTTCAGGTGCTGGTATTCGTTCTGGACTCGGTTGAGGTAGATGGAGTTGCCGCCGTAGCCGGCGCCGAAATAGGTGCCGAAGGTGCAGTGGTCGGCGGTGGTGGTGACGGTCTTGTCGGCCACCATGTCGCCGAACATGGGTCCGCCGCAGAAAAGGGTTACGCGGCTGTTCCTGATGTCTGTGGTGATGTTGCCTGCAATCTGGCTGGTGTTGCTTGACTTGATGCCGCCGCCATAGAAGTTCTCGATGTCGGCATGGTTGACAAACCAGTTTACGTTGCCGGAGATGTTCTCCTGTCCGGCCCCTGCCACGTCGCCGAAGCGGCCCCCGTCGATGTAGCACTCGGCGTTGTCGGTGCTGGCAGCTGCGTCGGGACGGAAATAGCCGGTGAGGTAGAACCGCAGGTATTCGCCTCCTGTCACGGAGATGGGGCGGTGGGGAGTCGAACCTGTCTTGTCGCCGTGTATGCCGTTGGCAAACCGTTTGAACCACACATTGTCGCCGAAGAGGAGGTAGCGCCTTTTGTCGGTGTTGGTATCTCCATCGTTGCTTGACACTATTTGTTCCACCACGCCACCCATAAGAATCATGGGCGACAGCGAAGTGTTACTGTTACTGTACTCCAGCTGTCCGAAACGGATGAGGGCTGTGGTGGTGACCTCCATCCATTCTTTGTAGAATGCGTTGCCCGGGATGGCGAGGTCGGTGCTCGACGCCATCTTGTGGGCCATGGATGCCGCCGGGATGTTGATGAAGTCGTAGCGTATGGGGGAGCATTTCTGGTTTTTGCCGCTCTTGAAAACGAACGAGTAGTCGGGCTCGTTGTCGCGGTTGTTGTCGATGGACATGAGGGTGAAGGGAGTGTTTCCGTCCGAGGGCTCCGAGGTGCCGCATCTGTGGTGGTTGCCCACCAGTACCACGGCATAGTCGTAGACGGTGGGTGAGGTGACGCCTGTCAGATTGGATACCGCGTTGCCCACGTCGGTGTACACCTTCTGGGAGCTGCCGTTTATGGTGTAGTTATTGTTGTTGGTATAGCGCAGGCCGTAGGTGTCGTTGGTGCCGCCATCCATGTAGCCATAGCTGTCGTAGTATGCGTCGGAGAGGTAGGTGCACACGGCCCAGTAGGGCTCGATGGTGATGGCGGTGACGCCGGTGGGGACGTTGAAGTAGGCTCCCTGGGCGAAGATGCGGCCGCTGATGGAGTAGAGGTCCTTGGCGTAGGTGTCGCGGTCGGCGAAGTTGTAGTAGGGCGCGTCATAATTGGTGGTGGTGGTGAAGTCGGCGGCCACGCGCTCGCCCTGCGTGCCACCCGTGACGGCGGTGACAATCCATCCCGTGACCACACGGTTACCCGTGTAGTTGCCCGTACCCACGTCGTTGTAGTAGGGCAGCTGCACCTTGTCGTAGTTGAAATTGTAGTTTGGCTCGTCCATGTCTGTGCGGGCGAGGGTGAGCGAGGTGGTGTTGACGGTGGCGCCGGCCGGCCAGTCCTGCTTGCCTTGGCTCTTGGCGTTGGCGATGTTGACGGTGAGGGTGCCGAGGTGGCGGCCGCGGTAGGGCTCGGTGACGGCGGTGCGACTCACCCGGCTGGAGGTCACGGGGTCGAAGGTGTAGTCGGGGTCGTAGTTGACCACCGAGGGGTACTTGCCTTGCTCCTTCAGCACGGGGTATCGGGCGACGGCGGGGTCGAGCACCCACTTGAGCATCTTGCTGTGGGCATCGGCCTGGATGGAGCCGTAGACGTACCAGCCGGCCATCTCGCGCGTGGAGTTGAGCAGGTGGCGGTAGAACTCGAACCGGACGAGGAAGCGCTCCTCGGCGGCCAGCGCACAGTTGTAATTCGTGATGTGGCGGCCTGCACTGAAGGAGGCTTCGTAGAGAAAATAGTTATAGTTGTTGAGGCGCTTGGTGTTGGAGTTGTTGTAGTCGTTGCTTATCTCCAGTCCGCCGTAGACCGGTGCAATGGTGCCACCCTCGGCGATGTCGCCATAGAACATGCAGTTCATGACCATCGTCTTGAGGTCGTTGTAGAGGGAGGCGTAGTTGTTGTAGCCCACGATGCCGGCCTTTTCCGTGCCGCCCACGATGTCGGCGAAGGAGTAGCAGTTAATCACGCGGGCCGTGCCGTCGAGCAGGCCGACGAGGCCGCCGGTGTAGCCCGTGCCGCCGACAGAGCCGCCGAGGATGCCCACATTGTAGATGCGGGCCGCACCGGAGGCCGTGCAGGCGATGGCGCCGGTGTTGCCAGTGTGGCTGATGCCGACATCCTCGAGCACCAGGTTGCAGACGGTGCCGGTGAGGGTCTCGAAGAGGGGGTGGGAGAGGCCTGAGAGGCGGTAGGGCATGTGGGTCTCAGGGTCGATGGCGGCCTCGAGGGTGCCGCCGAAGGAGGCAATGGTGGCGAGGGAGGAGGCGTCGATGTCGTTGTCGATGATGAAGGCGGCGCTGCTGCCGTTGAGGGCGTCGAAACCCGACACGTCGGTAATGTGGGTCTGGGCACGAAGCCCTGTGACGCCGATAAGCATGGCGGCCAGCAGGCACACCCTTTTTGCGGTCCTTTTCAGGATTTCAATGGCGACAAATCGGCATGGGGGGGGGGTAATTGCTTGATTCATAATCATATACGTATATATATTATATTGTTTGCCATGCAGCAAAAATACATCTTTTTTTCGATATTTGAAAAATATGTATGCCGAATGAGGCCAACCAATACATATTTTACGGTGTATATTCATATTTTTTGTGTATATTTGCAACTCGGAACAAACGAAACGATATGCGCTACGAAGTTGATTTCTTGGTTGTTGGCTCGGGTATAGCGGGCCTTAGTTTCGCCCTGAAGGTGGCTCCCTACGGCCGGGTGTGCATCCTGACCAAAGGCGATGCCAGCGAGGGAAGCACGCGCTACGCCCAAGGGGGTATCGCTGCGGTGATGTACGACAGCGACTCGTTCGACAAGCACATACAGGACACCCTGGTGGCCGGCGACGGCATCTGTGACCGCGAGGTGGTGGAGATGACCATCCGCGAGGCTCCTGACCGTATCCGCGAGCTGGTGCAGTACGGGGTCAACTTCGACCGCGTCCCCGCCGAGGGGAAAGGCGGCGACCGCTTCGACCTGCACCGCGAGGGCGGCCACTCGGAGTTCCGCATCCTGCACCACAAGGACAACACAGGCGAGGAGATAGAGCGCGGCCTGCTCGAGGCCGTGCGCCGGCATCCCAACATCGAGCTCAAGGAACGCCAGTTCGCCATCGACATCATCACCCAGCACCATCTGGGCCAGCGCGTCACCAAGCACACGCCGGGCATCGAGTGCTACGGCGTCTATGCTTTGGACTGTGACACCAACCGCATCGACACCTACCTGGCCCGCGTCACCCTGCTGGCCACCGGCGGCATGGGCAACGTGTACAGCACCACCACCACGCCCGTCATCTCGACCGGCGACGGGGTGGCCATGGTGCACCGCGCCCGCGGCGTGCTGAGCGACCTGGAGTTCATGCAGTTCCACCCCACCTCGCTCTACAACCCCGCCGAGAAGCCCGCCTTCCTCATCACCGAGGCCATGCGCGGCGCCGGCGCCGTGCTGAAAGACCGCGACGGGAAGGAGTTCATGCAGAAGTACGACGAGCGCCTGAGTCTCGCCCCGCGCGACATTGTGGCCCGTGCCATCGACAACGAGATGAAACTCAGCGGCAAGGACTACCTCTACCTCGACGCCCGCGGCATCGGCAAGAAGCACCTCATCGAGGGCTTCCCCACCATCTATGCCAAATGCCTCTCCATCGGCATCGACATCACGCGCGACATGATACCCATCCGGCCGGCAGCCCACTACCAGTGCGGCGGCATCAAGGTGGACCGCAACGGGCAATCGTCCATCCTCAACCTCTATGCCGCCGGCGAGTGCAGCTGCACGGGTCTGCATGGCGGCAACCGCCTGGCCTCCAATTCGCTGCTCGAGGCCGTGGTCTATGCCCACAACGCAGCCATGTCGGCTATAGCGCAAGTGTGTAGTGGGGAGTGTGTAGTGGGGAGCACAGGGTCAAATGCTACCCACTATCCACTATCCACTACCCACTCAAAAGTGCCCGACTGGAACGCCGAGGGCATGGTGCTCAACGAGGAGATGGTGCTCATCACGCAGACCAAGAAGGAGCTGCAGGAAATCATGTGGAACTATGTCGGCATTGTGCGCAGCGACCTGCGCCTGCAGCGCGCCTTCGACCGTCTGAACCTCATCTTCCGCGAGACCGAGGACCTCTACAACCGCTCCGTGCTCACCGAGCCCCTCAGCGAGCTGCGCAACCTCATCGCCTGCGCCTATCTCATCATCAAGATGGCCCGTGCCCGCCGGCAGAACGTCGGTCTGCACTACTCGCTCGACCTGCTGTAGCCGCCTCTTTTTCATGTTGTTGATTTCAGTTCAACTTGAGTTCGACTTGTTTTCAAGTCGAACTCAAGTTGAATTCAATTGCAAGGCTGGTGGAAAAGAGCGCTTTGTGGATTGCGGCATAATTAAATTTGAAATATTTTAAAATAATTTTGGCGTAATTAAATTTAAGTTGTATATTTGCCGGACTGAAACAAAATAAATTATTCATCTAAAGTATTAAATATTATGAAAGTAAACGAAATCATGGCCAACCTGGAGGCCAAACATCCGGGCGAAAACGAGTACTTGCAGGCAGTTCGCGAAGTTCTTGAGACCATCGAGGAAGAGTACAACAAACACCCCGAGTTTGAGGCCAACAAGATTGTCGAGCGCATTGTGGAGCCCGACCGTATCTTCACCTTCCGCGTGACCTGGGTCAACGACAAGGGTGAGGTGTGCACCAACCTCGGCTACCGCGTGCAGTTCAACGCCGCCCTCGGCGCCTACAAGGGTGGTCTGCGTTTCCACAAGGCTGTGAACGTCAGCATGCTGAAGTTCCTCGGCTTCGAGCAGATTTTCAAGAACAGCCTCACCATGCTGCCTCTCGGCGGTGGTAAGGGTGGTTCCGATTTCGACCCCGTCGGAAAGAGCGACGCCGAAATCATGCGTTTCTGTCAGGCCTTCATGTATGAGTTGTGGCGCAACATCGGTCCCGACCAGGACAGCCCTGCCGGCGACGTGGGTGTGGGCGGCCGCGAAATCGGCTACCTCTATGGTGCCTACAAGAAACTCGCCCGCGAGCACTCGACCGGTGCTCTGACCGGCAAGAGCTACGGCTGGGGTGGTTCCCTCATCCGTCCCGAGGCCACCGGCTTCGGCGCCATCTACTATGTGGAGCGCATGGTGAAGCAGCAGGGTGACAAGATGGAAGGCAAGCGCATCGCCCTCTCCGGCTTCGGCAACGTGGCTTGGGGTGCCGCCATCAAGGCCACCGAGCTGGGTGCCAAGGTCGTCGCCATCAGCGGCCCCGACGGCGTCTGCGAAATCGAGAACGGCATCACCAAGGAGATGATCGACTACATGCTCGTCATGCGTGCCTCGAATCGCAACAAGGTCCAGGATATGGCCGACAAGTTCCCCGGCCAGGCCAAGTTCACCGCCGGCAAGAAGGCTTGGATTGTGAAGTGCGACATCGCTATGCCCTGCGCCTTCCAGAACGAGCTCGCCGAGGAAGATGCCAAGATGCTCCTCGCCAATGGCGTGAAGTATGTGGCTGAGGTCTCGAACATGGGCTGCCAGCCCGCCGCCATCGCCGCCATTCAGGCTGCCAAGGTGCCCTTCGGCCCCGGTAAGGCTGTCAACGCCGGTGGTGTTGCCACTTCGGGTCTCGAAATCTGCCAGAACGCCGAACACCGCAACTGGACTGCCGAAGAGGTCGACAAGAACCTCCACACCATCATGAACAACATCTACGACATGTGCGTCGAGCACGGTCGTGAGTCTGATGGTCACATCAACTATGTCAAGGGTGCCAACATCGCTGGCTTCATGCGTGTCGCCAACGCCATGGTTGCCCAGGGTATCATCTAATTGCACGATTGGAAAAACCCATGATACGGAAGGCCGTCCGTCTGCGGACGGCCTTCTTTTATAAACGTTGAAAACAAAAGGTATGACTCAACAGGAACTGGAACAGTTGGTAGCGACAAAGACTGTCGCCGATGTGGATTTGGGTGGCATGACTCTCGAGGGAATCGACTTCTCGGGATGCACTCTGACCAATGTGAATTTCAAGAATGCGCATCTGCGCCATTGTCGTTTCGACGAGGCCAGGATGGACAGCTGCGACTTTGACCATTCCGGACCCGCCGCCGAACCTACGTTGCAGAGCGTGTCCTTCCGCAAGGCGGAACTCAACAACTGTCGTTTCCGCTATGCCTACCTCGTGTGGAGCGACTTCCGCTATGCCCGCATCAACCAGGGCACCCTTGAGGATGCGGTGGTCGACTATTGCGATTTCTACCGCTGCTTCATGGAGGGCGTGATTATCTTCAAGCATGCCCGCATAAGCAACTCCAGCCTGAATAACACCTACTTCGGCGATGCCGCCAACATACGCCGTGAGAATCTGGTGAAGGGACGTATCGTGCAGCAGAGCAGAAGCCAGTTCACCAAGTTCCTGGTCGACTGGCACAACTACGGTACCGGCGAACGCACCAACGACAGCCGCCAGGTGTCGGATTGGAGTGCCGACGAGGCCGTCAAGAACCGTTGGAACGAGGCCGAGGATATCTACAAGACCCTTAACGGGCTGTGGGCCGGCAAGGGCTATATCGCCGACGCCAACTGGGCCTATGTGCAGGGGCGCCGCATGGAACGTCACCGCATGGTGGCCGACATGAGCAATCCGAGGATTCCTTTATGGACCAAGGTGGGTAATTGCTGGCGTATCTTCACCAACTTCCTGTCCGACCTCTTCTTCGGCTATGGCGAGAGCATGCTGAAGATGATACTGACCTATATCGTCACGGTTTTCTTCTTTGCCTTCCTCTTCAGCGAGGAGGTGTCGCCGCTGGCCTACATCGACGCCTTGGGCGTGAGCCTGAAGAATATGGCCGGCGTCGACTCCGACGTGTTGGCGGGGGTGTCGCCGTTTGTCGACCTGCTCAACGTGTTGCAGACCACCCTGGGCATCCTCCTGACCGGTATCTTCGGCTTTATCCTGGGCAACAAGATACGCAACCAATGACCCTTGGGCACGGGTCAGTTGCCTGACCCTCCCGTGCGGGCCTGACTCTCGAGCTCCATCTTGCCGAAGCGCAGGGTGATGCCCAGGGAGACGTAGCGCGAGCTGGAGGTGCTGCGGCCGCCGCCGCTGTAGTAGGGGTTGGTACTCTGCCACTCCTCAGCGTCGCTGCCGAAGATGTCTTTTACATTTAAATAGAGTGACAGCTTGCGGTCCAGCAGGTCGGCGCTGAGGCCGAGGTCGGTGCGGAAGGTGGGCTCGTGGATGTTCATCGGGGCAATCTGGCGCGTGGTGTAGCTCACCGTGCCGAAGACCTGCAATGTGTTCCACAGCTTGGCCCAGGCATTAAGTCGCAGGCGGCCGCTCCAGCTGGCATCCTCGGCCCACTCGCCGGGGCGGAACATCATTCGGTAGTGGTTGTGGTAGGCCATGGCCGAGAGGCGCAGGTTGAGGAAGGCTGTGGGGCGGTAGGTGACGTTGAGCGTGCCGCCCGCCACCTCGGCGTTGCCTATGTTGTAGGGCATGCGGAACGACACTTCGCGGCCGAAGATGTCGCTGTAGGCCACGTCGCCTATTTCGCTGATGCTGTTCTGCGCTGCGCGCCAGTAGAGTTCCGTGCCCACCGATCCGAAGCCGTCGAAGTATTTGTCCCAGCGGCCCTCGATGTTGTGCGTCACGGTGGGTTGCAATGCCGGGTTGCCGATGTCGTAGTTCTCGGTGTAGTATTTGACGAAGGGGCTGAGGTTGTCGGCCGTGGGCGTCTCCGTTCGGCGCGTCCAGCTGAGGGCGAAGTTGTGCATGCTATTGGTGCTGTAGGTGAGGTGGACGGACGGCACTGGCACGCTCCATGTTCGGTCCACCGTGGCGGTGGTGTGGCCGTCCCAGTAGCCCTCCACGTGCTTGCGGCCGGCCTGCAGGCCCAACTTGACGGTGAGGTCGCCGAAGCGGCGTTGCAGGGTGGCGTAGGCCTGGTACTTCCAACTGCTCTCGCTTTCTGTGTAGCTGCGCAACGTGTCGTGCACGGCGGTACCACCGATGATGCTGTCGGCGGCAAAGATGTAACTGCTCGGGAATTCGCGCCCACCACCGAGGCCCATCTCCAGTTCCCACAGCTTGCCGATTGGTAGGGTGTAGCCGGCGTCGACGTAGGTACTGAGACCGCTCCGGCTACGGGTGTCGTCCTGCAATGTGACGTCCTGCCCGACCAGCGAGGTGTAGGTGCGCGTGTCGGTGCCATTGCTATGGTATCTGAAGGTGCTGCCACCGACTTGCAGCCACAGCTTTTCGCCCTCGGGGCTGATGCGCCGCGTGTATTCCACGCCGCCGAAGCCGCCCGCCTGCGGGAAGCGGTAGTCGGAGGTGTTGCGGTAGCTGTAGTCGCCCGGTGCGTAGATGAGCTCGCGCCACTGGCAGTCAGTATTGCTTCTGTGGAAGTAGACCGACGGATAGGCGCCGCCCCAGAGACGGACGGTGCGCTGGGTATCGATGTCGTAGTGCCCGCTGAGCCACAGGTAGCTGCCGTGGCGCCGCGCGTCGCTGTGAGCGGTGTAGCTGCGCACGGCGCTGGTGTCGCCCTGCGGCGTGAGCATCACGTTGCTGCCGCTCTGGTCGGTCCAGGTGTGGGAGTAGTCGTACTCGGCGTAGACGTTGAAGGAGAACCGCTTGCCGCCGTAGACATAGCTGACCCAGGGCGACACCTGCGGGCGGTGGTTGCCGCTGGCGCCGAAGGTGAGAAACTCGTTGCGCTTCACCTTGCGGCGCATCACGAGGTTCACCACCGGGCCGCTGCCGCCGTAGCGCGCCGAGGGGTTGGTGATGACCTCGATGCGGTCGATGGCGCCGGACGGCAGGGTCTTGATGTACTGCCGCAGGGCCTCGCCGCTGAGGTTCGAGGGCCGGTCGTCTATCCACACGTCGACGCTCTGCGAGCCGCGCAGGGTGATGTTGCCCTCGGCGTCCACCTCGATGCCGGGGGCGTTCTGCAGGGCGTCGCTGGCGGTGCCGGTCTGCACGCTCGGGTCGTCGCCGACGTTGTAGAGCTGCTTCTCGCCGTCGACGCTGTAGAGCGGCCGCTCGGCGGTGATTTCCATCTCCTCGAGTTGTCTTATCGACTCGGGAAAATAGAGGCTGTCGAGGTCAATCGAGTCATTTGTTTGGGCGTAGCCTATGCCCGCCGCCGCTCCGAAGAGCAGCAGCACAATCGCTGTATGCTTCATGGTTATGTGAGGTTTAGATTATTTCTTCCGGCGGAAAGTATAGGTCTCACGGGTATGGCCTTCTCCTCTATCTTGTAGTCGGAAGATGCTGCTCGAGACAAAGACGAGTGTGTCCTCGTCGACGTTGACGATGCAGAATGCCTCGCGGCCACCTTTGTCGTTGCACATCAGCAGGGTGTCGGCCACCACCTGCCATTCGACGGCATAGGGGGTGTAGTCGAAGTAGTCGCCGGGTTTGAGTATCTTCGTGGAGTCGTCATCCTCGTCAGTGACCCATTTGCTCACATCCCAGGCTATTACCGTGGCAGTGCCGTCGGCGTGGAAGTCGAGGTCGTTTATCCGCGGGTAGGTGTTGTCGGGGTCATCTTCCTTGATATGGAAGTCGGTATCCCCGTCGTCATAGATGAATTCCCGGCTGATGCCGACATATTCCCACTGGCCCACCAGCAGGCTGTTGGATTTCGGAGCGCAGGCGGCCAACAGCACCACAGCTACGATGGGCAGGGCCGCCAGCGGCTTGAGCCAGCCGCCGTAGCGGCGCCGCTTCGACATCATGGCGATGCGCTGGTGCACCATGCGGTAGTCGAACTGGTTGGCCAGTGGGACATACTGCCGTCCGCTCACCTGGTGGTAGAACAGCGCGGCATAGTCGGCGCTCATCATCGCGCCGTCGGCGATGTACTCGTGCACACGCTTCAGCTCGCGCGCATACAGATATGTAAATGGGTCGAACCAAAGCACCACCTTGGCCGCCTCGCAGAGCAACAGGTCGGCGGTGTGACATCGGCGGGCATGCACCGACTCGTGTCCGACGAGTTGCTGCACCTCGTTGTCAGTGAAGCCCCGCGTGCCCACCACGATGCGGCGCCCGAAGGAGTAGGCCGGCGTGTCGTCGTCCAAGAGCGCCACCCGCAGGCCGTCGCGCTCCTCGAAGGGAAGGCTGCGCATCCTGCGCCATAGCACCGCGAGCCTCACAGCCAGCACCACTGTCGCCACGGCCACGCCCGCCAGCCAGACCCACTGCCACAGCGGCAGGGATGGCCGGGAGCCGGCAGCACTGGATTCTCTAGAATCTCTAGAAAGTCTAGATTCGCTAGATAATCTAGAATCACTGGAATAACCGGAAAGACTGACTGCCGCCTCGCTCCGCGCCACATAGTGCGCCGGCACAGCCAGACGCAGGTGCACCGCCGGCAGCAGCAGCGACAGCACGAGCGTACCCACCAGGTAGAACCGCACCATCGTGTGGCGCTTCTCGCTGCGCATCAGCAGCCAGTAGGCACCGAAGAACAGGGCAGTGGCGGCTGCGGCCAAAAGCAGGTACCTCATGGCTGCACCTCCTTTCGCTTCTCCTCGATGATGCGACCCAGCGCCTCGAGGTCGGCGGCGCTGATGTTCTTGTCCTCCACGAAGAAGGAGACCAGCTGCTGATAGCTGCCGCCGAAGTAGTTTTTCATCAAGGTGCCCAGTTGCCGACCGCTGTAGTCGGCCTTGCTCACCAAGGGGTAGTACTCGTTGCTGCCGCCCATCTCGCGGTGGCCCACGAAGCCCTTCTGCTCCAGGATGCGTATCTCCGTGAGCACGGTGCGGTAGGCCGGACGCGGTTCCTCCACCGCCGCCGCTATGTCGCCCGCAAAGCCCCGGCCCAGCTGCCACACGGCCTGCATCACCTGCTCCTCGGCCTTGGTCAGCGTCCCGCTCAGTTCTGTCTTCTTTCTTGCCATAGTCGTATATGATTTATTCGTTAATCCTATGATTAATTATTTAATCTATCCCAGTAACGCACCCTCGAGAGCTATATTGTGCGGGATGATTAAAAAAATAATCCAATTAACATACTTTAACAATACGGCCAGGCGGGGGCGTAATAAAAAAGAGGATGTGACGTTATTAGTAATATGAAACATATAGAAATCATCAACGGACCCAACCTCAACCTCACGGGACTCCGTGAGCCGGAGGTCTACGGCACGATGACCATGGACCAGTATCTCGAAGAACTCGGAATGCGCTTCCCCGAAGTGGAGATAACCTCTTTTCAAAGCAACGTGGAGGGCGAGCTCATCGACGAGATACAGCGTGCCGGTTTCGAGGCCGACGGCCTGATAGTGAACCTCGGGGGCTACAGCCACACCAGTGTGGCCCTGCGCGATGCCCTGCTGGCCGTGCCGGCCCCGAAGGTGGAGGTGCACCTGAGCAACATCTTCGCCCGCGAGGACTACCGCCACCACTCCCTCGTCACCTCGGCCTGCCGCGGCATGGTGTGCGGCCTCGGCCTGCAGGGCTACGAGCTGGCACTCCGTGCCCTTGTCTAATCTCAATCAGAAACAAAATCTCAATCAGAACTAAAAGAACAAAAAGAAATACGACCCTATTCTGATAGTTCTTTTAGTTCTGATTGAGAATAAATCCTTTCAGTTCTGATTGAGGTTTTTTCTGTCTGACTGAAAAAATTTTTTTTACCTGAGTGTAAGATTTCGTATCCATTTACGACTACTAGTTATGAAACAGGAAACGGAACAGTTCAAACACGACTACCTGCCCTTGCAGCCCGCCATGCAGCGCATGGCCGAGACCCTGCTGGGCAGCGAGGCCGACGCTGCCGACGTGGTGCAGGACTGTTTCGTCACCCTGTGGGAGGAGCGCGCGAAGCTGCGGCGGGTGGTCAACCGCGAGGCGTGGTGCATCACCCTTGTCAAGCGCCGTTGCGTGGACCTGCTGCGCCGGCGCAAGCCCACCGTCGAGATTGACGAGCGCGCCATGGCCCTGGCCGAAGAGGAGAGCCATGCCGGCGAGGAGCGGCTGCGGCTGGCGACACAGCTGGTCGACCGGCTGCCCGAGCGGCAGGCGCTGGCCGTCAGGCTCAAGCACCTGCAAGGGGCCGACACGCAGCAGATAGCCGAGGTACTGCACGTCAATGCGGGCAACGTCTACACCCTCCTCTCGCGCGCCTATAGTTCACTGAAAGAAATGATACTGGAATATGAAAACAAACAGAGATAACCTGGACCTGGAGCAGCTGCTCGCCACCCTCGAGCATGCCGGCCGCGACGAGCGCCGGCAGCAGGAGCTGGGCGACATGCTCGACCGCCTGGCAGCGGAACAAGGAGAACGGAGCGAGGCGGGCAGAGAACACCGCCACGGTGCGTGGTGGTGGACGTTGCGGGTGGCCGCGGCAGCGTGCATCCTCCTCTTTGTCAGCACCGTAGTGCGCATCTGGTTCGTCCCTACCGGCGAGGAGCCCGTGACGGTGGCCGAGGCCGACATCCCCGCCGCCATCGGCCTGGAATTGGCCGACAGCACTACTCGCTTGAGAGACGGCGACTTACGGCCGGCCGCCCCCCAACGCCTTACCAACGCCTTACCAACGCCTTACCAACGCCTTACCAACTCTTACCACGGTGGTAAGACATTAGGCGATGAAGTGGCTCAGCAAGAGGCTGTTAGCGAAATTGAAGAAACGGCGCCCTTCGAGGAAGTGTATTTCGCTGAGGTAGAGGCGGTTGGCGAAATCCCCGAAAACACCGATACGATACCTGTCATCGAGAGCGATGTCGAGGCCGAATCCGAGCTGGTGGTGCAGGCCACCCCGGAGCCGGTGCAGCCCGAACCGGTCGAGCCTGCCGCCAAGCCACGGGAGCGCCGCCGCAGCTTCCTCGGCAGCCTCTTCCGCCCGGCCGAACCCAGCCTGATGGAAGGCACCACCTTGGCTTTACTGGAATTCTAGAAACGAAAAAACACCATATTATGAAACGCATTGCTATTATACTGTCCCTTGTGCTTGCCGCGTCGGCGCTCCCGGCCCAGACCGACACTTTGCCCGACTCGCTGTCGGCCTGCGGCAACGGCGGGCGCCGCCAGGTGAACCTCACCCTCGGCGTGCAGGCCGGCATGAAGTTCAACCGCACCGACTACACGCCCTACGACGCGCCCCACAGCCTGCTGTTGCAGATACCGCTGGTGGCGACGATACCGCTGCCGGTGGACCGCCTGACCGCCATCGGCGGCCTGCGCTACGACTTCGAGTGGTCTTTCCTGCGCTACAATGTGACCCGCGTCGACGGTGGCGGCATCGACCTCCTGACCACCCCCACCACAGGGCGCCAGACGGCCACCATGTTCCACAGCTACCTGGGCCTCACGGGCGAGGTGCAGTGGCAGGTGGTGCCGGGCAACCACCGTGCGTTGCGGCTGGGCCTCGACTACTACGTGGCCTACGACGTGAGCCACTACCTCACCATCCGTACCCTCGACGCCCGCAACACCTACTTCGGTGTGCTGACCAGCAGCGACAGGACGGTCGTCGAGTCCGGCGACCCCATGTTCCAGCCCTGGAAGCTGGAGGTGGGCCTCACCCTGTCGACCGACATGCTGGGCATCATCCACGGCGTGCGCTTCTTCACCAACCTGCTGCCCACCTACATCGACCCCGCCTCGGGCACGAAGATATACAACACCGGCATGATGATTTATCTCTAAACTGTATAATTCAACTCCAATATGAAAAAGAACGACAATACTAAATCCAACCTTTTGGTGGTGGCCTTCTTCCTTGCGATGACCTTCGGCGCGGCGGTGGCCTCCCACGCCCAGGACGACCCGCTGGCTTCCACACCCCTCGTCACCACCACCGGCCCCAATGTGCTTGGCTCCGGCCACCTCATGTGGAGCGGCGACCTGAGCTTCTACCGCCTGCATTCCGTGTGGGATGAGGCAGACTACAACAACTACAGCGTGTTCGGCGCCCAGACCGGCCTGCGCTGGGGCATCGGCAGCAAGGCCGAGCTGACGCTGGGCGTCAGCGCCGAGCATGCCCACGGCCGCGTGATGGACTCGCTCTCGTTCGGTGCCAACCACCTCAACCTGGTTCCCTCGCTGGGGGCCCGGGTGGTGCTGCTGGGCGGCGAGGGTAAGAAGAATATGCTGACCTTCGTCACCGAGGTGACCCTGCCCATACGGCAGGGACACCCCATGGTGGAGGACGAGGGCCTGCTGGCCGAGCCTATCATCGGCTTGCAGTACCGCCACCGCTTCTCGCGCCACTGGTACTTCGACGCTTCGGCGGCCTACGCCTGGAACCGCCATGCCCCCTACTTCTTGATGACCGACCGCCCCTTCCGCCTGACCCTGTTCGCCCGCTGGCTCCCCAACGAACGGTGGATGTTCAGCGCCGGCCTCGACGGCCTGCGGAGCCGCTACGAGGCTATGTGGCAGGCCACCGACAAGCTGCAGCTGAAGGCGCAGGTGTGCGTCGACGGCGGCAAAGGCTCCGACTACTCCGCCTTCAGCGTCTACGGCCTCATGGGCTTCAATTGGATGATTAGATAACCTTAAATGTAAAGAGATATGAAACCGAACAGACTATTGCTTATGGCCGCTGCCGCCTTGCTGCTGGCGGCCTGCGACCCCTCCTACAACGAGGAGTACATCATCGACAACCAATCGTCGCACGACCTGACATTCATCTGGGGTGGCGGTTGGCGCTACTACCCCTACGAGGGCGGCCTCGGCTTCGACGGCAGCTATCCCGTGCCGGCGGGGCGGAAAGTGTCGCTGCCCTTCTCGGGCGACATGGGCCATACCAGCCGGAGTGCAATATGTGCGTCGGCACGCTATGGCCTGCTGGGCGACAGTGTGAGCTTTGTGGTCGACGGCACCGACACGCTGACCTTCCACGCCAGCGACACCCTCGGCGCCGACTCGCCCTACAACTTCGACTCGCCGCGCTACACCTTCGACGGTCTGCCAAGCGGCTCGGAGCTCAAGAGTTGGGCCTCGCTCACCTTCCGGGTGGACGATGCGATGCTTAACCAATAAATACCCTTGGATGGCTATGAAAAAGAACGTCAAACCTTTCATTATGGCCGTCGCTTGTTTCAGCGTCATGGCAATCTGCGGCGGCGTGGTGGCCCAGACGCAGGACTCCACGCTTGTCAGGACCACCGGCCCCAACGTGCCCGGCAAGGGTGAGCTGCAATGGAGCACTCTGATGGAATACTATAATTTCCAGTGGTATCAAAACCAACCCTACGTGCACTTCACTAGGCATAACATCGGTCTGGGAGGGGGCCTGCGCTGGGGTATCGGACACAAGGCTGAGCTGACGTTCGGTCTCAACGGCGTATCCGACATATGGAAAGATAGTGATTCCTCGGCCACACGCTACATGGGTACCTCGGCTTCCCCCAGGGTGGGTGTGCGGATGGAACTCTTTGGTGGCCGCGGAGTGCTGCCGCAGGTGACTTTCGTCACCGAGTTGTCGGTCAATAAAGCAAAGGGGTACGACTATTGGTGTTTGCAGCCCTTGCTGGGATTGCAGTTTCGTAACCGCATCGGCCGCCACTGGTTGCTCGACTATTCGTTGGGCTATAGCTGGAATCGTTTGCCCCAATACTATGCGGATTATGGCAACCCGTCTTTCCGCTACTCTCTCTTTGCGCGCTGGTTGCTCACCGACCGGCTGATGCTGGGGGTGGGTGTGGAGAACAGCGCCGTCCAGCTGGAGGCACGCTGGCAGGCTACACCCGAGTTGCAGTTGAGCCTGCAGGGGAACTACCGGGTCGGCTATGATTTGTTCGAGGGCGTCTACTCAAGCGACGTGAAGGTGGGCCTGCGCTGGCTGCTGCGATAATAAGAGAGGATGTCTCATAATGCAAACAGAGCCCTGTTAAGGGCGAAAAGTTTTAGCCGTGGGCGTAAGCCCACGGTTGAAGGAAGAGTGATGTGACCGAGCCCCGTGGGGGCGGCACTAGGCAGATTGTCAATGTGTCGCCCCTACGGGGCTCTATAATGTTTTTTTCTCACGTTCCCGTGGGCTTACGCCCACGGCTAAGAAGTGTCGTCCCCTGCGGGGACTTGTGGGGTTTAAAACTTAACTATGTCGATCAGGCGGACGCCGTCGAGCCATACGGCGATGCAGCCCACTGCGCCGTGCTCGTCGGCATCCGTCCAGTCGGCGATGGGCTGGAGGGTGATGGCGTCGACAATCTCGAAGTATTCAGGCTCGAACCTCAGGCCCTCGCCGCACTCATTCACCTCGTGCCACGACGCCAGCGTGTCGAGCACCCACTCCTTGACGTCGTCCACCTCCTCGTACTCGGCCATCTCGGCGGCCTGCTCGAGGGTGGCGTTGATGGCGGGGGCCATCTGGCGGGCGGCGGGGGTGAGGCGCTTGTTGCGGCTGCTCAGGGCCAGGCCGTCGTCGGCACGCACGATGGGGCAGGGAACGAGAGTGGGTAGTGGGTAGTGGGTAGTGGGTAGCATCTGCTCTAGCAGGGCGCGGATGACGGCAATCTGCTGGTAGTCCTTCTCGCCGAAGTAGGCGCGGGTGGGCTGGCTGAGGTCGAACAGGCGGCGCACCACGACGGCCACCCCGTTGAAGTGGCCCGGACGCCGCGGCCCTTCCATCACCTCCTCGACGGGCCCGAAGTGGTAGACAATCTCCGTCGGCTCCCCGTCGGGGTACATCTCGTCGACTGTCGGCGTGAACGCCAACAGCTCCTTGGCACGGCAATCGGCGTGAGCTATGAGCCCTTCGATTAGCTCCAGGTCGGCCTCGATGGTGCGGGGATACTTCTCCAGGTCCTCCCTGTTGTTGAACTGGATGGGGTTGACGAAGAGGGAGACCACGACGAGGTCGTTCTCCTTCAGGGCGCGCTCGATGAGCGAGAGGTGGCCCTCGTGCAGGGCGCCCATGGTGGGCACAAGGCCTATCTGCAGGCCCTTGGCTTTGGCTTCACTTACTGCCGCTTGAAGCTCGGCGGCTTTCTGTATCTGTTTCATTGTTTGTTTGGATTTCTGGATTACAGCCCGCAGGGGCTGGGCGTTTATATCTCAATCTGTCCTTTGCCTTGGCGGACGAGTTCGATGCCGTCGGAGCAGTCGACGATGGTCGAGGGCTCGGGGTCGGCAATGCCGCCGTCGACCACGGCCCACACGCGGTGGCCGAAGCGGTCGTGGATGAGGTCGGGGTCGGTGTAGTTCTCCACCTCGCCGTCTTCCTCGCCGATGGGCCGCACCGAGGTGCCGATGAGCGGCGAGCCCAGCTCCTCGATGAGGGCGCGGGCGATGTTGCTCTCCGGCACGCGGATGCCGATGGTGTGGTTCTGGTTCTGGTAGTTGCGCGGCACGGCCCCCGAGGCCTCCATGATGAAGGTGAAGGGTCCCGGCAGCGACCGCTTGAGCAGCGCGAAGGTGTCGCGGTTCATGGCGCGCACATACTCCGAGGCCATGCTCAGGTCGGAGCATAGCATCGAGTACTTGGCCTGTTTGATTTTGAACCCCTTGAGTTGTGCAATCTCCTCGACGGCGCGCTTGTGCTCCATCGAGCAGGCGAAGGCATAGAGCGTGTCGGTGGGCAGGATGACCACCTCGCCGTCGCGCAGGGCATCGGCTATACGTCTCACTTCGCGCACGTTAGGGTTGTCGTTGTAGAGCTTGATAAGCATATACTCGTCCAAAAAAATGAAAGTGCAAAGGTACAAAAAAAAGCCAATATGTATAACACTAATAAAAACAGTATTGTTTTTCAAACACTTATCGGCAGTTCGACTTGAGTTCGACTTGTTTTCGAGTCGAACTCAAGTCGAACTGCAATGAAAAAGCAGGGAAAAAGAGGGACTTGCGTCGGGATGCAAAAAACGTTGCCCGCGGCATAATAAGCGGCGTTTTTTTGCGTTACTAGGGCATGAAAAGGATTATTGCAGTCGCGATATTGTTGCTGTCCGCCGTGCTTCCGGCACGGGGGCAGGAGGTGGAGTTCGACCGCTGGTTCACCGGCGGCACGCTGCGCATGGACTGTCTGCGCGAAGGGTCGGCGCAGGGGGACACGGTGTGGGTGGAGCGCTGGGTAGGCCGTCCCGGGGAATGGTACGGCTCGCGCACGCAGTTGCTCGACCCCTTCGACAACGGCGACTACCGCGTGGTGATGCGCGATGCCGCCACGGGTCGCGAGCTCTACTCGCGTGGCTACAGCAACCTCTTCCGCGAGTACAAGGACACGCCCGAGGGCAAGACCGTGAAGGCCCGCTTCGAGGAGGTGCTGCTGCTGCCGATGCCGAGGGGGAAGGTGACGATTGCCTTGCAGAAGCGCGACAAGGCGATGCGGCTCTATGACCAGACGGTGGTGACCTTTAATCCCGGGGAGACCCGGCTTTCCCCGTTCATTGTTACGAACGAGGCCGAAGCGTACGAGATACATGGCGCCCCCGGCGTCAAGTTCGACCTGGCCTTCGTCATGCAGGGCTTCGACGACGACACGGCCTACTACAACAGTGTCTGCCGCCGCATGGTCGAGGGCTTCTTCAGGAACGAGCCGTTCCACAGCCACCGCGAGGATTTCAACATCTATTTCATCCGCGGCCATGCGGGCGTGGACTACAACGCGTTGGGGTCCGACCGCTATGCCATGACCTTCCGCCTGTTCCAGCTGCACGACGTGCTTGCCGGCACTCCGGCCGACCATGTCATCATCGTGCTCAACAACGCCAAGTACGGCGGCGGCGCCATCTACAACTTCTACTCCGTCAGCTCGCTGCACTCGATGGCCGAGATGGTGCTGACGCACGAGCTGGGCCACGGCATCGGAGGGCTGGCCGACGAGTATGTCGACGAGGACCTCAGCTATGCCGACCTGCACCGGACACGGTACGAGCCGCTGGAGCCCAACATCACCAACCTGGTCGACTTCGGCCGCAAGTGGAAGCACATGCTCAGGAAGAAGACCCCCGTGCCGACACCCGACAACCACAAGGTGCCCCGTACGGAGTGCGGCCCGCTGGGTGTCTACGAAGGGGCCGGCTACTCGTCGACGGGCGTCTACCGGCCGACGATGCACTGCATGATGCGCGACTACGCCCCCTTCTGCCCTGTGTGCCGCGAGCGGCTGGAGAAGATAATAGGATTGTACACAAAGTAAGGGGGGGACGATGCCGGCGATGAAGAAACTGTTATATATCCTCGTCTTGGCGGTGATGCCCTGGCTGTCGGTGTCGTGCATCGAGGGTGGCTATGCCGACGAGCGCGAGGTGCCGCTGGCCTTCTCGGTCGACACGCTGGCCTTCGACACCCTCTTCACCACCGTGGGCAGCACCACCCGTCAGGTGGTGGTGTACAACGCCACGGGCCATGACGTGGTGCTCAGCAGCGTCACCCTCGAGGGCGGGCGGGCCAGCCGCTTCCGCCTCAATGTGGACGGCGACACGTCGCTTGTGGCACGCGACGTGGAACTGCTCTCGGGCGACAGCATCTTCATCTTCGTCCAGGCCAATATCGACCCCAACGACCAGACCTCGCCCTTCCTGGTGGAGGACGCCATCCGTTTCAGCAACGGCCAGCGGCTTCCGCTGACGGCCTGGGGCCGCAACGCCGTGTACCACACGGTGCCGGCGGGTGCCCCCTACAGCGTGGTCGACTGTGCCAACTGGGACCACACGAGGCCCCACATCATCCTCGGCACCGCCGCCGTGCTCGACGGCAGCACCCTCACCCTGCAGGCCGGCGACGAGCTCTACTTCTACAACGACGCCATCCTGGCCGTCGACAGCAACGCCAGCCTGGTGGCGGTGGGCACGGCCGGACAGCCGGTGCTCTTCACCTCGTTGCGCCACGACGGGTGGTACTCGTTCCTGCCGGGGCAGTGGCAGTGCCTCTGGTTCACCAGCGGCAGCACGGGCAATGCGATAGACCACGCCATCGTGGAGAACGGCACCGGAGGGCTGCGCGTCTACCCCGGGGCCGGCCTGACGGTGAGCAACACTATTATACGTAACATGAGCGACTGTGCCCTGATAGGGCAGGGCGGCACCATCAGCGGCAGCAACCTGCTGGTCTACGACTGCCTGACCTGCCTCACCGTGCTGCGGGGCGGCAGCTACGACTTCACGGGCTGCACCTTCGCCGACTACTGGCGCTACTCGTCGCGCAGCATCGAGAGCGTGGTGCTGACCAACTACCTGCTGGCCGCCGACGGCAGCGTCATGCAGCAGGGTGACCTCACGCGGGCCGACTTCACCGACTGCATCATCTATGGCAACTACTCGCCCTCCGAGGTGATTGCCAGCGGCATCGACGCCTGCCAGCTCAACTACAGTTTCACCCATTGCCTCGTGAAGGGCGGCGACTGGGACGAGGATCCGCAGTTTGTCGACGTCGAGGAGGACGACTACCACCTGCAGGACGGGTCGCCGGCTCAAGGGATTGGATATATTTTTGATAATTAAAATAGTATGTTTGAATATTTTTGCGGCCGTTTGGCCAATCTGGAACCCACGCAGGCGGTCGTCGACTGCGGCGGCGTGGGCTATCTGCTCGAAATCACGCTGAACACCTATGAGGCGCTGCGGCGCGCCGATGCCCAGAGCGTGAAACTCTATGCCCACCTTGTGGTGCGCGAGGACGCACATCAGCTCTTCGGCTTCTACGACATGGCCGAGCGCGAGATGTTCCGCATCCTGATTGAAGTCAACGGCGTGGGCAACCAGACGGCCCGCATGATGCTGTCGTCGCTCACGGTCGACGAACTGCGCGAGGCCATACGGATGCAGGACGTCAAGAAGGTGCAGCGCGTGAAAGGCATCGGAGCCAAGACAGCCCAGCGCATCGTGCTCGAGTTGGCCGACAAGATGGGTGCCGTCGGCGGGCAGATGCCGCTGGCGAACAACCAGTCCAACCAGGCGCGCGACGAGGCCATGACGGCCCTCGTGATGCTGGGATTTGCCAAGGCCGCTGTCGAGAAACTGCTGATGTCGGGCGACTGGAAGAACCCCGACGGAAGTCCCATGACCGTCGAGGACATCATCAAGGTGGGCCTGCAGCGCCTGTAGACGTCTGTTTTCCAGTGCTGGTTTTCATGTAGTTGACCCCTGTTCTTTTACAAAACTAAAAGAACAGTAAAAGAACAGTAGGAGAACTGCAGGGAAAAAGAGGGGCGGGAAAGAGTTTTTTTTATATTATTTATGCATGCGGAATACAATAAATATTCCGCATCTTCGTTTTTGATAGGTTAACTTGTAGAGTGTATTGAAGGGTAAATCGATAATAGTGCTGATAGTGCTGCTGGCGGTGTGCGGCTTCGCGTGGGCGCAGACCGACAGCGGAGCCTATACCCCCATGGGGTCGGGCTACACGCCGGCGGGCATCACCACGACGGTGGAGTACAATCCCGCCACGGGCGACTATGTGCGTATCACCAAGGTGGGCGACATGATTATCGGCCGCGACTACATGACCTTCGAGGAATACCAGGACTGGCAGATGGACCAGCTGCTGAACAAGTACTGGAACGAGAAGCAGGAGGGCTCGGTGCTTGACAATGCCGAAGGAGGCCTGCTGAGCAAGATACCGGGCTTCAACCAGATAAGCCAGAAGCTCGACATGCTCGACGGCAAGCCCCTCATCAGCATCGACCCGAGCGGTAGCGCCGACCTGACGTTCCAGATTGTGAACAACTACCGCAAGGACCCCCAGCGCGACCAGCACGAGCGCAGCGTGACCACCTTCGACTTCGACGAGAACATACAGATTAACCTCAATGCCAAGATAGGCGACCTCATCGATTTCAACATCAACGAGAACACCAAGGCCACCTTCGACTTCGAGAACCAGTACAAGCTCAAGTACGAGGGCAAGGAGGACGACATCCTGCAGCTCTTCGAGGCGGCCGACATCTCCTTCCCCCTGCAGACCACCCTCATCAAGGGCAGCCAGCAGCTGTTCGGCTTCCACACCAAGCTGAAGTTCGGCAAGCTGACGGTCGATGCCGTGCTGTCGCAGAAAGAGACCTCGACCGAGAATATGCAGGTGCAGGGAGGTGCCAGCAGCCACGAGTTTGAAATCAGGGCCGACGAATATGAGGAGAACCGGCACTACTTCATCTCGCAGTATTTCTATGACAACTACAACCGAGCCATGAGTACCCTGCCGGTGGTCAACTCGAACATACGCATCCTGCGCATCGAGGTGTGGCGCACCAATGTGGGAGCCGCCGTCACGCAGAACCGCAACATTCTGGCCTTGACCGACCTGGGTGAGGCCAACCCGAGCAACAGCCGCGTGAGCGGCATGGGTACGCAACTGCCCGACAACCGTGCCAACGACCTGCTGGCGCTGGTTAACCCGTCGTCGGTGCGCAGCATCAACTCGGTGACGGGCTACATGCAGGGCCTCGGCATGACCGGCGGCACTGACTATGAGAAAATTGAGAGCGCCCGCCTCTTGCCGTCGAACGAATACACCTTCAACGCCCAGCTGGGTTTCATCACCCTCAACCAGCCGCTGAGCAACGACCAGGTGCTGGCCGTGGCCTATCAGTACCAAGTGGTGGGCGACACCAACGTCTATCAGGTGGGCGAGCTGACCACCGACGGAGTGAACGACCCCAATACGCTTATCGTCAAGCTCATCAAGGGCACCGCGACCGACACTCACGGCCCGCTGTGGCGCCTGATGATGAAGAACGTGTACTTCCTCAGGAGCAGTCAGTTGAGTCGCGAGCACTTCCGCCTCAACGTGCTTTATGAAAGTCCCGAGGGCGGTGTGGGCATCGGCTTCTTCACCGAGGGTCCTCAGCAGGGCAAGCCGCTGATTGAGGTCTTCGGCCTCGACAGGATGGACGCCACGCAGAGCTACTACTACGCCGACGGAGTGTTCGACTGGTTCGACTCGGCGGCCTTCAAGGGTGGCACCATCCAGGCCTCGACGGGCCGCATCTACTTCCCCTATGTGGAGCCCTTCGGCAAGGACCTGCGCGAGCTGCTGGGTGGCGGTGAGCTGGCCGACCGGTACTGCTTCGACTCGCTCTACACCATGACGCAGGCCCTGGCGCAGCAGTATGCCGACCGCAACCGCTTCTATCTGGAGGGCTACTATTCCAGCACGGTGAGCGGCGAGATATCGCTGGGCTACAGCGTCTCGCCTGGGAGCGTGACGGTCACCGCCGGCGGCATGCCGCTGATAGAGAATGTGGACTACACAGTCGACTACACCATGGGTACGGTGCGCATCATCAACGAAAGCATACTCTCGTCGAACACCCCCATCAGCGTGAGTTCGGAGAACAACTCGTTCAGCATGACCACCAAGCGCATGCTGGGTGCACACATCAACTATGAGTTCCAGCCCAACTTCAATCTGGGTGCCACGGTGATGAACCTGCACGAGAAGCCCCTCACGCAGAAGAATAACTTCGGCGACGAGCCGACGAGCAACACCATCTGGGGGTTGGACCTGAACTACAGCCACGAGGTGCCGCTGATTACGAAACTGGTCGACCTCCTGCCCGGCATACAGACCAAGGCTCCGTCGAACCTCAGCCTGACGGCCGAGTTTGCCCACTTCATTCCCGGGATGAGCAGCACGGGGTCGAAGGATGGGTCGGTGTCCTATGTCGACGACTTCGAGGGGGCGGAGAACAGCATCAGCCTGACGTCGGCCATCGCATGGTCGCTGGCCAGCACACCGCAGGACTTCAATACCCCGATGGCTATGTTCCCCGAGACAGCTCCCGGTACCGGGCTGGCCTACGGCTTCAACCGCGCCAGGCTGGCGTGGTACCGCATCAGCTCGGACTTCTACGACCGCAACTGCCCAAGCAACATCACCGCCGATGACAGGTCGAAACCCTATGCGCGCCGCATCGCCGAGCAGGAGGTGTTCCCGAACAAGGACCTCTCCGCCGGACAGCCGACGGCCATCTATGAGCTCAACATGGCGTTCTATCCCGACGAGAAGGGACCGTACAACTACGATGTGGCCCCCTCGGCCTACAGTGCCGGCATCGACGAGACCGGCGCCTTGCAGAACCCCGCCTCCCGTTGGGGTGGCATTATGCGCAAGCTGGACTATACCGACTTCGAGACACAGAACATCGAGACCATCGAGTTCTGGCTGATGGACCCCTTCATAGAAAACCCCACCCACAGCGGAGGCAAGCTCTACATCAACCTGGGTGACATCAGCGAGGACATACTCCGCGACGGGCGCAAGAGTTTCGAGAACGGACTGCCAACGAGCCTCACCGTGGTCAATGTCGACACCACTATCTGGGGTCGGGTGCCTACGACACAGCCCATCGTCTACGCTTTCGACAACGACGAGGATGCCCGCAAGTACCAGGATGTGGGCTACGACGGCCTCGGCAGTACCCATGGACTTGACGACGAGCGGACCTTCTTCTCGGACTATCTGGAGGCCATCGCACAGCGGTTCGGCACCGCAAGCCAGGCCTACCAGCAGGCATTGCAGGACCCCTCCAACGACGATTTCCGCTACTTCCGCAGCACCTATTGGGACGAGAACGACGTGAAGATTAACGACCGCTACAAGTACTTCAACAACGCCGAAGGCAACTCGCCTGTCGACAGCGACATGGAGGAGAGTTACAACACCAGCGGCTCGTCCTACCCCAACGTGGAGGACATCAACCGCGACAATACCCTCAGTGAGGCAGAGAACTACTACCAGTACGTGATTGACCTGAGCCCCGACCGTATGGTCGTCGGCGAAAACCACATTGTCGACATCCAGGAGGCTCGCAACGTGCAGCTGGCCAACGGCGAGACAACGACATGCAAATGGTACCAGTTCCGCATTCCTATCCGTGAGCCCGACCAGAAGGTGGGTACCATCAACGGCTACCAGTCTATCCGGTTCATCCGCATGTTCCTCAACCAGTTCAGCGAGCCTATCATCCTTCGTTTCGCCACGTTAGACCTGGTCTATTCCACTTGGCGCAAATACACCGAGGACCTGCTGCAGCCGGGCGACTACGTGACGGGTACCACTGAGGAGACTTCCTTCAACATCTCGACGGTCAACATCGAGGAGAACGGCAGCCGCCAGCCGGTGCCGTATGTGCTACCTCCCGGCATCGAGCGAGAGGAGTGGTACACCACAGGGAGCAGCTACATTCAGCTCAACGAGCAGGCCGTGTCCCTTGACGTGGACCAGCTGGCATCGGGCGATGCTCGTGCCATCTACCGTTCGACGAGCTATGACCTGCGCTTCTATGGCCACATGAAGATGTTCGTCCACGCCGAACAGATGTATGCCGACAAGCATCTGAACGATGACGACCTGACGCTGTTTGTGCGACTGGGAAGCGACTATACGAACAACTACTATGAGTACGAGCTGCCGCTGAAGTTCACACCCTGGGGTACTTCCGTCGACGACCCGTATGCCATCTGGCCGCTGGAAAACAATGTGGATATCGACCTGCAGATGATGACCGAGATAAAGACCCGCCGCAACACCCATATCCGGGCCGGCGAAAGCGGCTATTCTCCATCGCTGCTCTATTCCGAACGAGTCGAAGGGAAGAAGTACACCGTGCTGGGAACGCCCAACCTGGGCAAGATTAAGGTCATAATGATTGGCGTGCGAAATCCCAAGAAGGAATCCCTCGCCGATGGAAACGACATGCTGCCGAAATCGGCCATCGTGTGGGTCAATGAGCTGCGCCTGTCTGACTATATCAACAAAGGAGGCTGGGCGGCGATGGCCATGGCACGGACTAACCTGGCCGACGTGGGCAACCTGCAGCTTTACGGCTCCTATACCACGTCGAACTTCGGCAATCTGGAGGACCCGCTCATCAAGGAGGAACTGGTCAATACCTTCAACTTCCAAACCACCTTCGACATGGAGCTGGGCAAGTTCCTGCCCGAAGACTGGGGACTGCACATACCGCTCTACCTGGACTACAGCCGCGAGATAGGCAGTCCGGAGTATAACCCGTACAACCCCGATGTGCTGCTGTACGACGACCTGCAGACCTATCAGACCGCCGAGGAGCGCGACAGCGTGGCCCAGATGACGCAACGGCGCAAGTCGGCCACCAACCTCACCCTCTCCAACGTGCGTAAAAACAGGGTGGGGAAGGGAAGCCTGAAACAGCATATTTACGACATAGAGAACTTCTCGTTCTCCTATGCCTACAGCCGCGAACGGTCCTCTGACGACGAAATCGAGCACTACAGCAAAGACCAGCATCGTGGCGGTTTCAACTACAACTACGCCATGCAGCCCAAGCCCGTGAAGCCGTTCGAGAAGTCGAAGCTCTTCAAGGGGAAGAACTGGAAGATTATCAATGACATCAATTTCTTCTATCTCCCCAAGAACCTGACCTTCTCGACCGAGGTGTATCGCGACTTTGAAGAGACGATGCTGCGCAACAAGAGTGCGGCGATGGTCATCATACGCCCCACCTATTACAAGCAGTTCACATGGCAGCGCACCTACGGCCTGCAATATGACCTCTCCAAGAGCCTCCACTTCCAGTATAACGCCAACGCTAATGCCCGCATCGAGGAGCCGATAGGGCGCTTGGAGAGCCAGTCGGCCATCGACTCGGTGTGGCAGTCTATCACCGCGGGAGGCACGATGCAGAACTTCCAGCAAACGGTCAATGTGACCTACGAGCTCCCCGTCAACAAACTCCCCTATTTGGATTTCCTGCGCGTGCCGCTGAGCTATCGGACCAACTTCACCCACCATGGCACCACCCAGGCGCTGGCGTCCATGGGGTCGGTGTTGCAGAACTCCACCACTATGCAGGCATCGGCGCAAGCCAACATGCAGACACTGTACAACCGTATCCCGCTGCTGAAGAAGGCGTGGGCAAACAACAACAGTAATAACAACAGGCGCCCGGCCATTCCGCGTGTCAAGAAGCCCGAGCCGAAGAAGAAGCTGTCGCAGCAGGATTCCATCGCCATGGCCGACAGCCTGCGCCATGAAAAGATGATGAAGACGCTGAAGGAGATTGGCTTCTTCGGCCTGCGTCTGGTGACAGGGGTGAAGAACGTGAGTGTGCAGTACAGCTCCACGCGTGGCTCGCGCCTGCCCGGTTACATGGGCGAACCGGCATACTTCGGGCTGGATCCCCTCCACTCGTGGACGCCGGGTGCCGGCTATGTGTTCGGCTACCAGCAGGATGTGGTCGACGAGCTCATGCGCTACGACTTGCTCAGTCGCGATACGCTGTTCAACACGCCGCACGAGATGAGTGCCAACAACACCCTCTCGATGCAGGCACAGCTGGAGCCGTTGCGCGACATGAAGATTGACCTCACGGCCACGCAGAACTACTCGTCGCGTGAGGAATACTACTACAAGTACATGTCCGATGTCGACGCCGTCACAGGCCCACTCTCCTATGTGATGAGCGGCAACTACACCACCACCACATGGGCTTTCCGCACCGCTTTTGTCAACAAGGACGAATTGTTCCAGCAATTCCTCGACAACCGTAGTGTGGTGGCGCAGCGGCTGGCCGATGCCAACCCCGACCCCTACAGCGACCAGATGGTGCTCGACACGATGAACGGGCAGTACTACCCCGCCGGCTACAGTGCCAACTCGCAGACCGTCCTCCTCACCTCGTTCCTCGCCACCTACCTCGGCAAAGACCCCTCCTCGCACAGCTTCTCGCCCTTCCTGGGCTTGCCGTTGCCTAACTGGACCATCAACTACACCGGCTTGAGCAAGATACAGGCGCTCAAGAAGTGGTTCACTAAAATCGACCTCTCCCACAAGTACAGCGCCACCTATGCCGTGGGCCATTTCTACACCGACCCGGCCCTGTCGGTCCTGGACGACTATGACTACGGCCTCGAGACGGCACTCAACAGCACGGGCGACTACATCGCGCCGGTCAGTGCCGACGGGGTGCAGATTACCGAGCAGTTCAACCCACTGATTAAGATGTCGGTGAATATGGTCAACAGCCTTCAGTTCAACTTTTCCATCCAGAAGAACCGCACCCTCCAGCTCTCCTTCTCGAACAACCAGCTCACCGAAATCACCCGCGACGGCGTCACCGTGGGTGCGGGCTACCGCATCAAGGACGTGGCCTTCTCGGTCCAGTTCGCCGGCAAGCAGCACGACCTCAAGAGCGACATCGTGTTGCACTTCAACCTCACCTACACGAGCAACATGACCAACATACGCAAGATAAACCAGAACCAGAGCCAGATATCGTCGGGCAGCGAGATGTGGATGGTCGAACTGAGCGGCGAGTACTCGCTCACCAACAACCTCTCGCTCCGCGCCTTCTTTCAGACCAACATCAACAACCCCTACATAATGAACACCTACCCCAACTCCACCACCAAAGGAGGCCTGACGGTGAGGTTCTCTTTCTGACCAACTATAAGACACAGGATTACGATGGATAAAGATAGATTCAAGGACTTTGACGAAGAGGAACGCCAGCTGGTGCTCGACTTCGAGAACACTATCCTCCGCGGAGGACAGCGCTTCTTCGATGTCGACGAGTTGGAAGTCATCATGGACTACTATTTCGAGGTGAACGATATCGCCCCGCTCGAGCGGGCCGTCGAGTATGCCGAGCAGCTCTACCCCGACAGCACGGTGGTGAAGCTGCGTCGGGCACATCTGCTGATTGCCAAGGAACAGTTCGACGACGCGCTGCGCATCATCAAGACACTGCGCCGGCAGGAACCCGACAACACCGACGTGGCCTATTCCCTCGGCGTGGCCTATGGCGCCGTGGGCGAACACGAGAAGGCCATCGAGCTGTTTATGGAAGCCGCCGCCGACGGATGGCTGCTGGGTCGCGTCTATGCCAACATCGCCGAGGAATACTTCCACATGGACAACTACGAGGAGGCCATACGCTACTACCAGCTGTCGCTCGATACCGACAGCTACGACTCGGCGACAATATACAACTATGTCGACACGGCCATCCGCGCCCATGCCGTGGACGAGGCCATCGCCTACCTCAAGTCGTTTGTCGAGGAGCATCCCTACAGCAGCGAGGGCTGGCATTGTCTCGGCAACCTCTACCGCGAGCTGAGCTTCTTCGAGAGGGCCATGGATGCCTATGAGTATGCCATTGCCATCGACAAGACCAACTTCGGCGCCTACACCGACCTCTCGACGACGCACGAGTTCATGGGACAGAGCGCCGAGGCCGTCTCAGCCCTGTTGCGCGCCCGTGACTACGCCCCCAGCCGCTCCGTGCTCTACCGCATGGTGGCCAACATCTACATGAATGCCGAGAACCACGACCTGGCGCTCATCTACTACCGCAAGTCGGTCGAGGAGAACCCCTCCGACCCCAACGCGCTGGCGGCATTGGCGCTGGCCTATGTCCTGACCGGCGAGTCGGGCGCCGCCATGCCCCTCATCCGCTCGGCGCTCCGCCAGGCACCCGACAGCGCCGAGGTACTCTTCTCGGCAGCCGTCATCTACGACAGCATCGACAACTTCGAGGCAGCGAGCGACTACTTCGAGCGCACGATGATGTCCGACGACTGCACCGAACTGATGTGCCAGCGTTACACCCAGTTCCTCTACAAACACAAGGTCTACGACATACTCATCCAGTTTGCCGAGGAGTCGCTGGAACTCTACCCCCAGAGCCCCTTCTACTGCACCTACCTGGCCGCCGCCTACTTCTACACCAACCGTTACAACCGCGCCAGCCAGGTGTTGCCCTATGTGAGTGCCGAGTTCTTGTCCGAGCTCTGCCCCGAGATTGTGCAGCACCCGCGCCTCGGTCCGCTGGTGCCCCGTCAACTCCCCGAAAACGACATCTCATTTTCAGATAATTAACCCCTGTTCTTTTACTTTTCTAAAAGAACAGTAAAAGAACAGCGAAAAAACAGTGAAAGAAAACCCTATCGAAATACAGTTGAATATGAAGAAATATTCTGCAAAAACCGCCCTTCGTCCCTTGCTGCTTGTTGCGGCCATGCTGCTGCTGGCGCAGCCGATGGTTGTCCGCGCCCAGGAGACGGTCAACATCGCCGAGTCTGTCGACACCAACCGGAGCGGCTGGGTGGCCTCGGTGCTGCATTGGTATGATGCCCACATGAACTACATGGCCGTCGGCGGCCTGATGACGCTCGAGAGCTCGTTCATCCCCTTTCCCTCCGAGGTGGTCATCCCTCCAGCGGTCTATGTGGCTTCCAACCCCGACAGCCGGGGTGGCATGAAGGTGTGGCTCGTCGTGCTCTTCGGCACGGCGGGAGCACTGCTGGGAGCGCTGCTCAACTACTTCCTCTCCATGTGGCTGGGGCGTCCCATCGTCTACGCCTTTGCCGAGAGCAAGGTGGGCCGCCTGCTGCAGCTGTCGAAAGAGAAGGTGCAGCGGGCCGAGGTCTACTTCAACGAGCATGGCAGCGTTTCCACCCTCGTGGGACGGTTCATCCCCGTCATCCGGCAGCTCATCAGCATCCCGGCGGGGCTGTGCAAGATGAACCTCGGCGCTTTCTGCCTCTACACCACGTTGGGTGCCCTGACATGGAACATCGTCCTGGCCCTGCTGGGCTACCTGGCCTACAAGGCCGCCGACCCCTCGGTCATCGAGCGGTACAGCCACCAGCTCTCTATCATCATCGTGGCGCTCTTGGCCGCCGTGGTGGCCTTCTTCGTGGTGCGTTATCTTGTGAGGCGCAGGAAACATTCCAAATCGTAATGGAGAGCATGCAGCCCCGTAGGGGCAATGGAAAGTAGCCGTGGGTGCAAACCCACGGGAACAAAGGAATAAAAAAAACAGAGCCCCGTAGGGGCGACGGAAACAACGATGGCAAATAGTTATATACAGTTGAATGCCCACATTACATTTCATGTGAAAACAGGTGTCGACCCCATCAGGAAGGATGACCTGCCTCGGCTGTTTGCATACCTTGGCGGCTGTGCCAATGAGCAGGGTGTTAAAACTATTGCCGTTGGCGGAATGCCGGACCATATACACATGTTGGTTTCTATGCCAGCTACGGTGACTATGTCGGATTTTGTAAAGAGAGTCAAGGTGTGGAGTAGTAAGTGGCTTAAGACACTGGGAAACTCATATCGTGGATTTGCATGGCAGGATGGGTATGGAGCATTCTCGGTGAGTCATTCTGTTATTTCCAAAACGATTAGTTATATAGCCAATCAGGCTGAGCACCATAAGAAGATGACCTTTAGAGAAGAGTACCTGAGGTTTTTACAGGCAAATGAAATAGATTACGATGAACAATATGTGTAAATTCCGTCGCCCCTACGGGGCTCAATATGTGATTGGCCGTTGGTCCGTGGGTTTGCACCCACGGCTATATTCCCTCGCCCCTACGGGGCGGAAGTTTCCCAAGTCAAAAATGCAATAATGATGAATATCGACGACATACGGACACAGTTCCCCATTCTGGAAACCGAGGTGCACGGCCGTCGGCTGGTCTACCTCGACAATGCCGCCACGACGCAGAAGCCGCAGGCTGTCATCGACACGCTGACCGACTACTACAGCCACCTCAACGCCAACATCCACCGCGGCGCCCACCATCTGGCCGCGGTGGCCACCGAACGCTACGAGACGGTGCGCCGGCAGGTGCAGCAGTTCATCCACGCCCGCAGCCATGAGGAGATTGTCTTCACCCGCGGCACTACGGAGAGCATCAACCTGGTGGCCTCTAGTTTTGCCCGACGCTTCTTCCAGGGCGGCGACGAGGTGATTGTCTCCGGCATGGAGCACCATTCCAACATCGTGCCGTGGCAGCTTGCGGGTGCCACCTTGCGGCCCATCCCCTTCAGCGACGAGGGGGTGCTCGACCTTGACGCCTACGAGCGCCTCTTCACGGACCAGACCCGTCTGGTGGCCGTGACTCATGTATCCAACACCCTCGGCACCGTCAACCCCGTGGCCGAGATGGTGCGCAGGGCCCACGCCCACGGCGTGCCGGTGCTGGTCGACGGCGCACAGGCGGTGTCGCACCTCAAGGTCGACGTGCAGGCCCTCGGATGCGACTTCTACTGCTTCTCGGGCCACAAGATGTATGCCCCCATGGGCGTCGGCGTGATGTATGGCCGACAGGAGATGCTCAAAGAGCTTCCTCCCTATCAGGGTGGGGGCGAGATGATTGAGGATGTCACTTTCGAGCGCACCACATACAACCACCTGCCGTTCAAGTTCGAGGCCGGCACCCCGTCGGTGGGCGACGTGCTGGGGCTGGGATTCGCCATCGACTTCATGGAGTCCGTGGGTGTCGACAATATCGCCACCCATGAGGCCGACCTGCTGCGGTATGCTACCGACCGGCTCTCCCGATTGCCCGACGTGCGCCTCTTCGGCACGGCACCCGAGAAAGCCGCCGTGCTCTCCTTCCTGGTGGGGGAGGCACACCCCTACGACGTGGGTACCCTCCTGGACCAGCTCGGCGTCGCCGTCCGCACCGGCCACCACTGCACACAGCCCGTCATGGACCGCTACGGCATCCCCGGCACCGTGCGCGCCTCCTTCGCCGTCTACAACACCCGCGACGAGATAGACGCCTTCGTCGCCGCCCTACAACGAATACTACCTATGCTCCAATAGAATATGCTGACCAACCTACACATCGAGAACTACGCCCTTATCCGGGAGACCGACATCGGCTTCGGCAGTGGCTTTGTCGTCATCACGGGTGAGACAGGAGCCGGCAAGAGCATCCTCCTGGGAGCCTTGGGACTGCTGCTTGGCCAGCGGGCCGACACTGCCGTGCTGGCCGACAAGGAGCGCAAGTGTATCGTCGAAGCCCAGTTCGACATTGCGGGCCTCGGCCTGCAACCCCTCTTCGAGGAGGCCGATGTCGACTACGACGACCGCCTCATCCTGCGTCGCGAGATACTGCCGTCGGCCAAGAGCCGCGCCTTTGCCAACGACACCCCCGTGCAACTGCCGTTCCTGCGCCGCCTCGGGAGCCACCTGGTCGACATCCACTCCCAGCACCAGACGCTCACCTTGGCCGACAGCCAGTTCCGCCTCTCCCTCCTCGACACGCTCTCAGCCCCTGTGGGCAAGGCGTCAGCCTTGCCGCCTTACGCCGATGCCTACCGCCGCTACCAGGAGCTGAAGCGCAAGCTCGAGGAACTCACCTCGGCCGAGGCGCAGAGCCGCCGGGAGCAGGATTACCTCCAGTTCCAGTTCGACGAGCTCAGTGCCGCCCGTCTGGAAGCCGGCGAGCAGGAGGCCCTCGAGCAGGAGCAGCAGCTGTTGTCACATGCCGAGGCGGTCCGCGAGGGGCTTGCCAACGCCGCTGCTGCCCTCGACGACGACAGCGAACAGTCGGTCCTAGCTCGCCTGAGACAGGCCAAGAACTCCCTCTCGCATGTCACCGCCTATTATCCCGAGGCCGACGCCCTCCTTGGCCGACTCGACTCGGCTTTCATCGAGCTCGACGACATCAACGGCGAGTTGCAACGCTCTGCCGACAGCATCAGCTACAATCCCGAACGCCAGCAGCAGGTCGACGAGCGGTTGGCACTCCTCTATCGCCTGGAGCAGAAGCACGGCGTCGACACCGTCGACGCCCTCATCGCTATCCGCGACAGCCTCGACGAGCGCCTGCAGGGGATCGCCTCCCTTGACGACCGTATCCACGACCTCATGGAGCAGGTCGACGGCGCCTTTGCCGTCCTGCAGCAGGCGGCCGACGCCCTTACGGCGGAGCGTACCCGTGCGGGCAAGCTCATGGCCAAGCAGATAGTACCCCTGCTCCGCGAACTCGGCATGCCCGAAGCACGCTTCACCATCGAGCTGGCACCCACGCCCACCTATGGCCCCAGCGGCCACGACAGTGCCGCCTTCCTCTTCAACGCCAACAGGGGCGGCGAGCTGCGCGACCTCGCCAAGGTGGCTTCGGGGGGCGAGCTCTCGCGTCTGATGCTGGCCGTCAAGAGCATGCTCACCTCGCGCACCCTGCTGCCCACCGTCATCTTCGACGAAATCGACAGCGGCGTCAGCGGCGACATAGCCGGAGCCGTCGCACGCATCATGTGCCGCATGGCGGAGAAACTGCAGGTGGTCGCCATCACCCACCTGCCACAGATTGCCGCCCGTGCCTCCCAGCACCTCAAGGTCTACAAGGAGAACGAGACAGACCGCACCGTCAGCCGCATCCGCCAGCTCTCGCCCCCCGACCGGGTCAACGAGGTGGCCGTCATGCTCAGCTCCGACCCGCCGACCCCCGCTGCCCTCCAGACCGCCAAAGAGTTGATGCAATGAACTACTACCTCGTAGGATACATGTACTGCGGCAAGTCCACCTTCGGACGCCTGCTGGCCGAGGCCAAGGGCATGGACTACCTGGACCTCGACCGCGCCTTTGAGGCCCGCTACCACTACACCGTGCCCATGTTCTTCGACCGCTTCGGTGAAGAGGCTTTCCGCACGCTTGAGACCCAGATGCTCCACTCCACCGCCGACCTCGACAACACTGTCATCGCCACCGGCGGCGGCACCCCCTGCCACAGTGGAAATATGGACTTCATCCTGGCCCACGGCACCGCCATCTACCTGCAGATGCCTGTCGACGCCCTCGTGGCCCGCGCCATCCGCAGCCGCAACCCGCGCCCCCTCATGCACGGTCTGCCCGAGGCCGAGATGCGCGCCGTCATCGAGCGGCAACTGAAAGAGCGCGAAAGTATCTACCTTCGCGCTCCGATAGTGATTGACGGGGAGAATCCCCGGATTCCTCAGTAAGGCAGTCCTTCCTAGTATTGGAAGGCGCTCCCGCCCAGGAACTCGCGCATAATCGAGTTGTGGGGGATGAACTTGTCGTCGATGGGCATCAATAGCTCCGAGAAAGTCAGCAGCTGCTGGGCCGACGCGTATTCCTCACAGTCTTCGGGCACCTGCTTCAGCAGCGGCTCGGCATAGCGTTTCAGCACTCCGAGTTCGTAGAGCAAGGCCGAGTTGAACATCACGTTGGCGTTCTCCTGATAGGGGAAGATGTGCTTTCGCTCGCCCCGCACCACGTCGGGCCAGCGACGCAGGGTCTCGTAGGCGTTCCAGCCGCGGAAGTTGTTGTCGCGCACCAGCCGGCGCACCAGCCGGTTGTCGGTGCCGTGTATGATGTTCTGGTCGTCGATGGCCAGCTGGGTGAGGGCGCTCACATAGACTTTGAACTTCAACCCCTCGTCGATGTCGGCCGTGAGCTTGGGGTTGAGGGCGTGGATGCCTTCCACCACGAGCACGCTGCGGGGCCCCATCTGGAGGGTCTTGCCGCTGTAGTAAGGCTCGCCGGCCTTGAAGTCGTAGGTGGGTATCTTCACCTCCTCGCCGCGGAAAAGGGCGTTGAGGTGCTCGTTGAGCAGCGGTATGTCGAGGGCTTCGACGCACTCGAAGTCGTACTCCCCGTTGGGAAGCTTGGGGGTGCGTTCGCGACCGAGGAAGTAGTCGTCCAGCGACAGCTGCTTCACGTCGTAGCCCAGCACGGTGAGTTGCACGCTCAGCCGGCGGCACGACGTCGTCTTGCCGCTGCTCGAGGGGCCGGCCAGCAGCACCATGCGGGCACCGCTCTGACGCACCTGCTCGGCAATCTCGGCATACTTCTTCTCGTGCAGCGCCTCGGCCAGCAGGATGAGGCTCTGCCCGCCATGGTCGTGCACGATGCGGTTGTAGTCGCTCACGGTGGGTGTGTGCAGCAACTCGACCCATTTGTGGTGCTCGCGGAAGATGGCGAAGAGCTTCGGGGTGTCCTGGAAGATGGAGAGCTTGTCGGGATGCTCGGGGTCGGCGCACATCAGCAGGTAGCCGTCCTCGTAGAGGCGCAGGTCCCACGTGGTGATGCACCCCGTGGAGGGGGCCAGCTTGCCGTTGATTTTATGCACCTGCTCGCCCAGGAAGTTCATCTCGATGTAGAGCTGGTGCAGGTGCTCCAGGACGTGGAGCGTCTTGGGCATACACTGGTCGCGGATGAGCTCGACGGCGTCGCTCAGCAGCATGGTCTTCGAGGTGAAGGGGAGGTCCTGCTCCTGCATCTCAATCATGCGGTCGCGCACGGCGGTGCACACCTCCATGTGGTCGGGCAGGGGAGTGGTGGCGTCGGGCTTGTTCTCTATGCGGCAGTAGAAGCCGTTCTGCAGCGAGTGGTCTATGCTGAGGCATGCCTCGGGAAAACAGTCGCGCACGGCGGCATAGAGCATGAAGCACAGCGAGTTGCGGTACATACGGAAGCCCTGCCGGTGGGTGATGTCGATAAGGAGCACCACCTTGGGGTTGTAGATGCGGTACTGCAACGGCTTCACCTTGTTGTTCACCAGGGCCCCCAGCACGGGCCAGCGAAGCGGCTCGCCGGCGGCAGCCTTGTGTTTGGCATATTCCTCGGCCAGGTCGGCCACACAGGTGCCCTGCGGCACCCTCATACGCTCGCCGGTATTCGCGAGCACTATCTCTACGTCGGTCATTTGAATCGGCCTCACCCCCCGGCCCCCTCTCCGACTGGAGAGGGGGAGGAACGGGTAGAGGTTATTGTTTTATTTGTTTCACAATCGTTTGAATATACTCCCCTTTCCAATCGGAGAGGGGCTGGGGGGAGGCTACCCTCTCATCGTTTCCTCAATCTCCTTTACGGTCTTGGGGATGGGTTTGCCGAGGATGCGGGCGCCGGTGTCGGTGACCAGCACGTCGTCCTCGATGCGGATGCCGCCGAAGTCCTTCCATTTCTCCAACTCGTCATAGTCGATGAAGTCGGCGCACTTGCCTTCGGCCTTCCACTTGTCGATGAGGGCGGGGATGAAGTAGCACCCGGGCTCGTCGGTGATGACGAAGCCGGGCTGCAGCCGGCGGCCGCAGCGCAGCGACCCCAGGCCGAACTGTTCGCTCGGGCGGGTCTCCTCGTCGTAGCCCACATTGATTTGGCCGTAGTTCTCCATGTCGTGCACGTCGAGGCCCATCATGTGGCCCAGGCCGTGGGGCATGAGCAGGCTGTGGGCGCCGCTCTCCACGATGTCGTCCACGTTGCCGCGCAGGATGCCGATGCTGCGGTAGCCCTCGGCCAGCTTGCGGCTTGCGGCCTGGTGCACCTCCTTGTAGGTGATGCCGGGGCGGGTCACCGCGGCGGCTTCCAGCTGGGCGCCGAGCACAATCTCGTAGATGGTCTTCTGCCGCTCGTCGAAGCGGCCGCCCACGGGCACCGAACGCGTGATGTCGGAGCAGTAGTTCATCGGCGTCTCGCAGCCGGCGTCCATCACCAGCATGCGGCCCACCTCGAGGCGGTTGTTGTGGCCGTGGTTGTGGAGGGTCTCGCCGTGGGTGGTCATAATGACGGGGAAGCTCACGGGACCGTTGCCCTTCCAGGCCTCGCCCTCCATGAAGCCCGCCAGCTCGTACTCGTAGCGGCCCGGCATGGCCATCTTCATGGCGCCCACATGCATGTTGTAGGCCGTGGCGATGGCCTTCTCGATTTCGGCGATTTCCTCGGGACTCTTAATCATGCGCTGCTTCACGCAGGCCAGAATGAGCTCCATCGAGGCGAAGCGGTTCACCGAGCCGTAGTTCACACCAATCAGGTCGGCCATCTCGGCCCGTATGTCGGCCCGGTAGGGGGGCAGGAAGTGCGGCATCGGCTTGCCGTTGACGGGCGACTTCATGGCGGCAATCATGTCGCGCAGCACCTTCGGCTTGCCGGTGTTCTCCACTCCCACGCTCTCGGCCAGCTCCTTCACACTCGGCAGCGGACCCGTCCAGATGATGTCGTCGATATCATAGTCGTTGGCGAAGATATAGTCCTTGCCCGTGTCGCAGTCGAGCACCCCTATCAGGTCCTCGCGCTGCAGACCGAAGAAATAGAGGAACGTGCTGTCCTGACGGAACCAGTAGGTGTTGTCCTTGTAGTTGCAGGGCGCCTCGTGGTTGCCGGGAATGATAATCAGGCCGTGGCCCACGTCCTTGCGCAGCTGCTCGCGCCGCGCGATGTAAGTCTCTTTCTTGAACATAATCTAATCGTGTATATCTGTTTGTTAATATCGAAACAACAATTTTGTACTCTGTTAACGTACAAACCACCCGCTTAGTATGTCGGCCGGCAAAAAAAGTCGTCACCACCCCCTACATCCTCCGCCATTTTAACGGTAGTATTACGCTAGTATTACGGTAGTATTACGCTTTTAAACCGTAATACTACCGTAATACTAGCGTAATACTACCGTTAAAATGGCGGAGGCGACCCCGGGGCGACCGGGCGGCAGGGTGGGGGAGGCCGCGGGGCGGAGAATGTTAAAATGGCTGACGCCAAAACGCTGATAACGTGCCCTGTCGGCCGGCGCAGGATGTTAAAAAAGACAAAGATGTTTTGAGAATTGAAAAAAATGTGTATTTTTGCAGAATACAAAACAATGTGCCGATGAGTGTAACCACTAGACAATCAGCGCAGTCGTCCATGTTCGCCTCCAGCGCATGCCGGAGGGGAAGGGTGGCGGTGCACCTGGTGGCAGCGAGTCGGAGGTAGACGACAACGGACAATGGAACAGTCGCAGGTGATAGAACGCATAAAGGAACTCGGGCAGCGCATCCTGCCCGAAGGGGCCTCGCTGTGGCTCTACGGCTCGCGTGCCCGCGGCGACGCCCGCCCCGACAGCGACTACGACCTGCTGATACT
>JAFURZ010000004.1 GCA_017480785.1 Bacteroidales bacterium | reverse complement strand
GGTGAGGCTTACTCGTGCGTTGAGCTTGCCCAGCGTCTCGGCATCCAGCCGGTTGTCGCGCACGTGGTTCAGTAGGTCGACGAAGGCGGCGTCCTGCTGGCGATAGACGGTGGTGAGCTCGATGGTGACGTAGGGCAGCTGCTGCAGGGCCTTGCTGGCGAAGAAGTAGGGGGTGGGGTAGACGCGCTCCATGTAGGGGCGCTCTTGCTCGGTGACCACGGGGGCGAGCTGGTGCACGTCGCCAATCATCAGCAGCTGCACACCGCCGAAGGGACGGCTGCTGCGACGGGTGCGCCGTAGGGTCATGTCGATGGCGTCCAGCAGGTCGGCCCGCACCATCGACACCTCGTCGATGATGAGCAGCTCCAGCGTGCGGATGATGTTCTGCTTGGTCTTGTTGAGCGACTTGTAGCGGTCGGGCATCTGATATTCGGTGACGAGCTCCTTCACGTCTGGCAGGTAGGGGTCGAAGGGCAGCTGGAAGAAGCTGTGGATGGTGACGCCGCCGGCGTTGATGGCCGCAACACCCGTGGGGGCCACGATGGCGTGGCGCTTGGTGGTGGTGGCTGACAGCTCGTGCAGGAAGGTGGTCTTGCCGGTGCCCGCCTTGCCCGTGAGGAACACCGACACGCCCGTCTGCTCCACATAGCGTCGCGCTAGTTCTATCTGAGGGTTTGTATCCATAGTACGAATAATTTGCCACATGGCAAAACAACATCCCTGGCTCACGTAGGGGTCGTCAAGCCCAGCGGAAGTTCTCCTTGCCGGCGCCGAGCTCGAAGTGGCACTTCACGATGCCGAGGTCTATCTTCAGGTAGCTGCCCACGAGTGAGAAGCGCGTGCGTGCGGCCACCGTGCCGTCGGGCAGGAGCTCGAACTCAAACTTCTGCATGTTCATGGCCGTCGGGGCCAGCAGGGCTGCCTCCATGCCCCGTCTGAACCAGTCGGGGACGGCGCCCTGAGCCTTGTAGTACTTCTCGACGGGTTTCATGGGGTGTTGCACGCCTGGGGTGGCGCCGTAGCCGAGGGCGATGACGCCGTGCAACGTCTCGCCGCTGCCGACGGTGTAGCGGTCGGGCTGACGGCTGAAGGTCAGACCTACCCAACAGCTGTTGAGGCCCAACGTCTGGGCCAGAAGCACGATACGTTCGCCGTGGTAGCCCAGCAGCTCGTCCTTGCCCTTGCGGCACACGAGGGCGATGTAGTTGCTCACGTCGCTGAATTTGCCATACTTGGCCATCCCTTGGGCGAAGGCCTCCGGCTCGTCGGTCACCAGTTGCAGGTGCAGTCCCGCCTCGCGGTTGGCCTCCTCGATGGCGGCTTTCAACTGCTCAATCTTCCCGGCCTCGATGGCCTTCTCCTGATACTGTCGCACGCTGTGCCGTGCGACGATAGCTTCCTGTAATGTCATAGTCTGTACTGTTTTTCTTGTTCTTTCCGGCTGCAAAAGTACACATTTTCACCGACCCGGCAAAATAAATTTGGCCACGTCGCAAAAAGTGTGTACTTTTGCACCTGATTTCAGAAGGAAATCGACGAAGCGTTACGCTCGTTCTGCGGATAGGAACCTAGGAAATTCCAACAGCACAGCAGGAGTAGTGTGACGGTTCATGCGTTTCAGCGTGGACTGTTTACATCCTCTTATGTGCAAGGTTATTCCTAGGACCTCTATCCAAAGAATGGTGTACCAGCACCACGCTTTGTTATTGGTTATTGCTCAACGAGGTGCGGAAGAGTGTTTGAACTGAGAGGCAACAGTATAAAACGCCAGAAAACAGGTGAAAAAGATAATAATTATTTTAGGTGTAGGAGTGTTGAGTTTGTTATTCACATCGTGTGAAGCTTTGTTGTATGGGTTATTATTAGGAGCGACTATGGCTTCGACACCTACTCCTACTTACACTCCAACGTATACACCAACATATTCAACACCAGTAACAGCACCTTCATCTTCATCGTCATCGTCGTCATCATCGACGAAAAGACAATGCTACTGCTGCAAGGGAACAGGTCGAGTGGAAAGGTTATTGGCAGGAAGTGACGGTGGAAATAAAAAGTATTGCAGTGAATGTGGCCAAACAGTTTCAATGCGCCATTATCATACAAGTTGTGATTGTTGTTATGGAAAAGGATATAATTAAATCCTGTTATGGCAAATAAATAAATAGATAATAAACAGCATTTATTCGTTGACTATCTTCTCGGTCATCGCGTTGAGTGCGAGGCATTCGGCGCGGGTGAGGGGTTGGGTGGTGGTGCGGTGGCTCCAGGGGGCGAGGATGAGGAGGTCGCCACGGGAGCAGGCTTCGGTGAAGGTGCCGCCGGGCGTGGTGAAGGGTGTAAAACTGTTGGCCGAGAGGAAGATGAGCGGCAGGTGCGCCTCCATGGCGGCATGCATGACGGCCTTCTCGCCCTCGCTGATGGCTGGCGACACCAGGACGGCTCCTTGTCGCGCCGCAGCGAGGTAACGCTCCACGGCGGCTTGTATCTGCTCCGGGGTGAGGCTACGGGAGCATTGCACCTGTAGTTTGCATGGCCGTTGCAGCAGGAAGCGGTTGCCGATGGCGGCGTAGGTCTGGCCGGCATACTCCAGACCGAACTGCACACGGAAGAGGTCGGGGTGCTCGCGCTTGGCTAGGAGGCGGCGTGGGTTGTCGGCCAGGTAGTCTATCCAGCGTTGCAGCTGGCCGTCCTGCAGGAGGATGCGGTCGTTGTAGCCCTTTTCAAAAAGGAAGCCATGCTTGCGGTCTTCTTTTTTGGCGTCTTGTTGTGTGTGTTGCTGTTGTGTGTGTTGCGACATTGTCGCAACATACCCCACCTGCTGCCGGTACTCCTTGTTGCAGCCCGTCTTGAAGCCTTTTATCACGGTGCCGAGGTGGTCGTCCATCTTATCCCTCACGAAGAGGATACCATGCAGATGGTCGGGCATCAGCTGCAATGCCAGCAGGCTGATTTCAGGATAGTGTTGCGGTATCTCTTGCCAGCAGCGCTGCACGGCTTCCCCCAGCGGCGAAAGCACCATTCGGGGCGCCTCTGCGCTGCCTGTAGGGGCGTCGCTGCGGCCGCACACCTCGCCAAAGAGTTTCCTGCGACCTTCCACTACGAGCGTGACCATGTACATACGCCTTTCGGTATAGTCATGGTCAACACAGCGGCGCTTCATCGAGGGGACGCGCTCCCCAGCGAAGGCCTTCTGCCGCTCAAAGGTCTTGCGGTCCATGCCTTACGCCTTCAGCAGGAAGCCGAGGTCGTCTTTGAGGCCGTACTCTTTGGTGTTCTCCAGCTTGGTCTTGAAGACCTTCATCTTGTTGGGCTTGCCGATGAGGCTGAGTTTGCCGTCCTCGAGCAGGAGGGCCGTGGCTTCGCGGATGGCGGCGACGGTGGCCTTGGGGTTGACCATGATGTACTCCTTCAGGCGGTCGTCGCGGGTCTCGCCGCCGTGCTTCGGGTCGAAGAAGTCGGTGTAGTGCGGGTTAATCTGGAACGGCACGAGGCCCATGCAGTCGAACGAGGCGGGCATGACGATGGGCATGTCGTTGGTCGTGCAGAGGGTGGGGCCTGCCACGTTGCTGCCGGCGCTCCAGCCCATGTAGGGCATGCCGTCGAAGGCGCGCTGGCGGATGGCCTGCATGAGGCCCGTGCGTTGAAGCTCGCGGACCAGGTGGAAGGTGTTGCCACCGCCCACGGCCACGCAGTCGGTGTCGTACACGGCGTTGACGGGCAGCGCCTTGTGGTGCACGGAGGTCAGCTTCACGCCGAACTCCTTGTACACGGCGGCCACCTTGGCCTCGTAGGCGTCGTAGCTCTTGGTGAGGCCCCCTTCGGCCAGCGAGACGCCGGCGTAGGGCACGAAGAGCACGCGCTTGACGTTGTGCCGACGGCAGAAGTCGGCGATCATATCCTTGCACCAGCCGAGGTAGGCATCGCCGCGCATGGTGCTGTTGCTTATCAGCAAAAGATTACGTTTGTCCATTGTCGTTGTTTTTGTGTCGCCCCTCCGGGGCTTAAATTGTTCTTGTTTCCGTTCCCGGGGATTCCGCTTCGCTCCCCCCCGGCTAAGTTCTGTCGCCCCTACGGGGCTTGCGTCAGCAACAATCTACAGGATTTATAGATTTCGCGAGCGCAGCGAGCAGGAGGATTATGCGTCGATGGTGGCGTAGGTGGCGTTCTGTTCGATGAAGGCGCGGCGGGGCGGCACGTCGTCGCCCATGAGGAGGGAGAAGATGCGGTCGGCCGAGGCGGCGTTCTCGATGGTCACCTGTCGCAGCTGGCGTCCTTCGGGGTCCATGGTGGTGTCGCGCAGCTGGTCGCTGTTCATCTCGCCCAGACCTTTGTAGCGCTGCACGTGGATGCCCTTGTCGCCGAACTCCATCAGGGCCCGCTCGCGGTCTTCCTCGGTCCAGCAGTAGACCTGCTTGTTGCCCTTCTTGACCATGTAGAGCGGGGGGGTGGCCAGGTAGACGTATCCGTTCTCGATGAGCTCGGGCATGTAGCGGAAGAAGAAGGTGAGCATCAGGGTGTCGATATGGGCGCCGTCGACATCGGCATCGGTCATCACGATGACCTTGTGGTAGCGCAGTTTGCTGAGGTTGAGGGCCTGCGGGTCGTCGGGGGTGCCGACGGTGACGCCCAGGGCGGTGTATATGTCGCGTATGGCCTCGCTCTCGAAGGCGCGGTGGCGCATGACCTTCTCCACGTTCAGAATCTTGCCGCGGAGGGGCAGGATGGCCTGGAAGCGGCGGTCGCGACCCTGCTTGGCGCTTCCGCCTGCCGAGTCGCCCTCGACAAAGAATATCTCGCACTCGGCGGGGTCGTTGCTCTGGCAGTCGGCCAACTTGCCGGGCATGCCGGCGCCGCTGAAGGCGGTGCTGCGCTGCACCATCTCGCGCGCCTTGCGGGCGGCCTGACGCGCGCGGGCGGCCAGGATGACCTTGTCGACGATGGTGTGGGCCTCGTTGGGGTGCTCCTCCAGGTAGTTCTCCAGCATCTCGCTGACGGCCTCGTCCACGGCGCCACGCACCTCGGCGTTGCCCAGCTTGGTCTTCGTCTGTCCCTCGAACTGGGGCTCGGCCACCTTGACGCTGATGATGGCCGTGAGGCCCTCGCGGAAGTCGTCGCCCGTAATCTCCACCTTGGCCTTCTGCAGCAGGCCGCTACGGTCGGCATAGGCCTTGAGGGTGCGGGTGAGGCCCGAGCGGAAGCCCGCCAGGTGGGTGCCGCCCTCGTGGGTGTTGATGTTGTTCACATAGGAGTGCAGGTTCTCGCTGTAGCCCGTGTTGTACTGCATGGCTATCTCGATGGGGATGCCTTTGCGCTCGCCCTCGATGTAGATGGCCTCGGGCATGAGCTTCTCGCGGTTCTCGTCCAGGTAGGCGATGAAGTCGCGCAGCCCTTTCTCGCTGAAGAAGTGGTCCTGACGGGAGGGCACACCGGCGGCTGACGCCACCGGCACGGGGGCGTCGGGCACGGGGGATGTAGCTGCGGGAGTGTCGGCAGGCTGGCGCCAGTCGGTGATGTTGATTTCGATACCCTTGTTCAGGTAGGCCAGCTCGCGCATGCGGTCCAGCAGGGTGTCGTATTTGTACTCCGTCACGGTGAAGATGGAGGCGTCGGGGTGGAAGGTCACCTTGGTGCCGCGCTTGTCGGTGGTGCCGATTTCGCGCACGGCATAGAGGGGCTTGCCCTTGCTGTATTCCTGCTGGTACACCTTGCCGTCGCGGTAGACGTTGACCGTCATGTGGTCGCTCAGGGCGTTGACGCAGCTCACGCCCACGCCGTGCAGGCCGCCGCTGACCTTGTAGGAGTTCTTGTTGAATTTGCCGCCGGCGTGCAGCACCGTCATCACCACCTCGAGGGCCGAGCGGTGCTCCTTCTCGTGCATATCCACGGGGATGCCGCGGCCATTGTCCTCCACGGTGATGCTGTTGTCGGGGTTAATCTGCACGTCGATGCGGGTGCAGTAGCCTGCCAGGGCCTCGTCTATCGAGTTGTCAACCACCTCGTACACCAGGTGGTGCAGGCCGCGCTCGTTCACGTCGCCGATATACATGGCCGGACGCACGCGCACCGCCTCCAGGCCTTCTAGCACTGTAATATTACTCGCACTGTAGTCAATGTTCTGGTTTTCTTCCATATAGCGTATCTTTGTTTTCAAATTTAGATTGCAAAGATACGCTTTTTCCCCGACATGGGGAAATATATATGATATTGTTTTTATAAAAAAGTTATCAACATGTTGCACCCACTCCATGGGTGTATTATACTACTCTGCTATTTCCCACTCTTTCAGTTCGTAGCAACCAAATGTGATAAAGTTATTGTTCAATCCGAATGCTTGTATTTTATTTGCGTCACACACTTCGTCCGATAGTGTTGTTTGGTTAGTGTCGAAATCAAGGCAAGCAATCCGAGATGTGTCAATAAAAGCTAGCCATCGTCCACCCACTACCGTGACTGCATGGATGTAGTCTTTAGGTTGAAGGGCCAACCTGACAGTTTTGTTTTCCCTCAGGAAGTAGCGGTAGAGGCTTTTGTCGTCGTCTTCACGGTAGAACAGGGATGCCGAGTCTATGTCATAGCCGATGATGTAATCAATATTTGCATCGCCATTGTCGATAGTCTCAGACTCATGTGTGTCAAAATTATATGTGAGGTGTTTATTTTCGCCGTTCACAATGATGTGGAGGGTATTTAGAAAAGAATCCAAGCATATCTTTCTTTCTTGGTTGCAATCTATTCCCAAGGCGGTGTCAAATGAACACAGCACATTATCGTCGATGGTGCGCAACTCCGTTCTTGTCAAATAGTAAATGCTGTTGTCGGGTAGAATTATCATATCCCAAAGTTCATCTTTCTTCTGGTATTTCACTACGCCGGTATCTGTGTGCCAAAGCACATAAGACTCCTCACCGAAGGAAAACAACATAGCCAGCTTACTGTTACCAGACAGAAATGCATTCGAAGGTGGCCTACAGTTCCATCCTAACGGCAGAAGGGCAAATGCTTTGTTCTCTCTTGTGTGACGATCGATTAAAAAGCATTCCATATATCTGTTTGAGATTCCTGATGGAGGCGTATGGCACACAAGCATGTTATCGTCATTGGCTGCAGCAGTAATAATGCTGCCTGGGATATGAATGGTTGTGTATGCCATGCCTGAAGGATGGCGAGAAAGATGCCCTTGTGGAGTATCGGGCATAGTCTGCTCCCACAGCGATAAAACTACGTCGGTGCCATATTTTGCATAGGTGGTAATCATTTGATGGTTCTTTTGTAAGAACAATCGTTTCCGAACAACCTCTTCCCTGGCGCTACTTTTTACATGCTTTTTCAAATAATGGTTGTAGTCGGCAATCAAATCATCAACCATGTCAGCGCTGCATTTATCAAGCATAAACTCGTTACTGGCGATCAATTTAGTCTGTCGAGCCTCGTCGCCGAGGTTCTCCAGAAGATATGGTAACTCCTCGTATGAATGACAACCACCGACTTGTTCAAAGTAATTGCTCGCCAACTCGACCATAGTATGGCGCATGGTGGGGAATTGTTGGTCAATCCACTGCTCTACGCACTGCTTTATTGTCTTATTGGCAAAGACATAGGTTATGCTACTCTTGTTGCGTCGCAAAGCGAGAAATACCCCGATGTCGTGGAATAGACGTGACCAGTAGATGAATGGCACTTTGGGCCGCCCGCTCGTGATAATGCGATGGTGCGAATGCTCGTGTAGGTGTGAGAAAAATTGCTCATCGGTGGCGATAATTTCCAATAACTCCTGTTCGCTGACGCCGTGACGGCAGAAGCACAGCAAGCCTAGTGCCATGCCTAGAAAGAGCCGATCATGGTAATTGGATACGATAAGCCCCTCCAAGTAAGTGTCCATCAACTCTTGTAAGCCTGGAATATCCATGCTCGGACTGTCTTTGTCACTCCATCGTGCTGCTAACGCGGCTAATGGCCGACGTACAATTGGGCTTTTCACATTATTGTAAACTTTCCGAATCACTTCGGTCTGTTCCGAAGTCAATTGACGGTTACGCAAGTGCAAATCCCCGATGAGGGCATCGATAAACTGGTAATCTTCCAGTTGTGGTAATGATATGTCTACGACGTTGTAGCGTTGTAATTCCGTGCTCAGGTTGTTGTCGTTCACCGTGAGTAGGAAATGCAGGTTGTTAGAGAGGGTAGAAGGTAGCCATTGCAGGCCCTTAACCCAATCGTCGTCCTCCAGTCTGTCAAGTCCGTCAATAACGAAAAAAGTACGTTGTGTGCAATCCTCCAGGAAGATGCGCCATTTAGCCATCAGGTCAAACACTGAGTCGTTGTCATTGAACGTTTCCCCGACTTCACGTAGCAGAGTGCGTAGTAACAACAATCCTGACGAGGACATCTGCCCGACGCCTACGAACCGATAAATAAGTCTTTCTCCTGATGCCATCAGTTGGTGGCAGATGTGTGCTGCCAGGGTAGTGAGCCCTGCACCAGAAATGCCGCGCACCACACATATTCCACCAACTTCGCTTTTCTTCAGGGTGTGTAGGATACGCTCCACTTCGTCTGCTCTAGGCTGATAATTGTCGGCCGCCATTTCTACCACATCTTCCTGATTCAGCTGCTCTTCTTCGTAAGCGCCAATATTGTGAGCCGACATCTCTTCCTCTACCAATGCCTGTAGTCGTGTTTTTATCTCGCCTGCGAACCAATGGACGTACTCGTCGCTGTTATAGTCAGTATAATCTACTACCCGTTCAATGATGTTGTTCTTGGGCACTACCTCATTCACCTTTTGGTGAAGTATCTGCAACTCGTTGTTGTGCTCGGAATCTTTATATTGTCCAATCAAATGCTGAGGTAGTCCCTTCAGAGTACGCTCATATGTAACTACTTGATCAAAAGCTTCTGTATGCGACAACAGACCTTGTTGTATCTCCTGCTCGGTGGCTGATACAAGATGTCGGGTGTAGAAGTCCTTGTCTCCAGACTCTTGGCAGTAGCGCATCATCATGTCTCGCAGTTTTTCTTCCCCATCCACATTTTCCACTAGTTCATACGAAGCCGGATAGAGATTGCCTTCCAGGCGGTATGCCTGTTTTGTTAGCATTTGTTCCTCTTCTGTGGCTGTTGCCCAAAGTCGTTGCATCTCTTCCTGCGTAATTTGCTCGGGCAGTGGAAGCCACCCATAACGTTCGCCCAAGAGCAGAAGTAGGTGAGGCTTTGGAGAGAGGCGACGACAGTTGTCTAGTTCTTCGAGGCAGATGTTCATTGTACGATGGGCTTGTGAGGCCTCTTCGTTAATGCCCCACCGCAAATCCACTATCTCGAATTGCCATCCCCGTTCTTGACACCATTGCTGCATCTGTGGAACCACATGCATCTGCAACGCATTCCGCTCCAGTTCCATGTCTTGAAATGTGGAACTGACAAAAATTCTTACCAATCTGTTGCGACGTTCCATGGGTAAAATATTAGGGGCGGTCTTTAGATATCGTATCGTTCCAAATGGCCGTTTTGGTATTGCACATATATGTAGTTATTATGTAGTGCCAGTTCCACCACGCTGATGCCGGACAAAAGAGGTATCTGCTTTTGTATCTTCATTGAAAATGGATCGCTATCGTCAAATACCACGACCATTTTGTCCGTGTTGTAGGCTGCTACTTTTGTTGTTACGGAGTTTATCTTCATTATCCTGAAGTCAGCCTTACCATAATTATTGCTGTGTAAGGTATATTTGTTGTTTGCGTCGAGACATCCGTATTGTCCACTATCACCAACGTAGTAAACAATGTTGCGCTGGTTATCATAGGCCAAACATCTTATGATGTCCTCAAATAGAATACGTCTGTGCCAGTCATACTGCGGTTTCCCGTTGCTGTCAAGCCAAATGTTTGTGACGAATAGATAGCAGTCGCGAGCCACAGTGACAAGGTCGGCCCGCTTGTCTTTATAATCGCCGCGATCTATCATCAACATCCCATCAATATAGGTCTCGGGGTGATGAAAATGGAGGTTGTCGTAATACTCTTTTGGGTCCCCATTGTCAAAAAAGTCCCAATCGGCTCCTACCAAGCAGGCATTATTATCGAGCAGCTTCCCCAACAGGCGGCGTTCAAGTATTCTCTTTTGCTCTTCCAAATCCATGTCAGACTCGTCATCATCCTGGCTGTGCACATTTTCCATCATCTGCATCCAGTTGCGCACACTTTGGTTGTTCAGGCTCAATGAGTCGCTGAAACTTCGTACAACAAAGACATCGGTGCTATGATTCTGGTTAAGAGCGGTGAAAGAGAATCCCGAAGCTAGGTGATGGCCTTCAGGGAACTCAATTCTGCCGCCGGATTCTATCATGTCCAGTCCTACTGTTACGTAGGTACCATGATCCGAGTCGGCATTCAAGTCGTATTTCCCGTTAGGCGTGAGGTCCGTTTTCATATAGCCGATGTAGGCCTGCATAGACTCCAAGTCTCGGTCGATATAGGAAAGATATCCGTCGTCACCGAGAAACGGCTCTATATAGTGATTGTTGTTATTATCATAGAATTTGCCTATTTTATCACTCCGCCGGAAGATGAGAAGCCTGTAGGTGTCTTGTTCTCTGTTGTGTACCTGCATCAACGCAACACCATTTCTTCCGACAATTTTGGTCACCGGACAGCTGTTCAATCCATTGAAGGTTATCCATGCTACACTCTCCTCTGGTTGGGCATAGCCATAGCGGCTTTTGTCATTGTCGAAAATGAATAATTCGCCCGTGTAGGGGTTGTTGAAAACCACGGCATTAGTAGAAATGTCTTCTTTCATATTTTATTGTGTGTTATTGTGTATAATGTTTTTTTAGACTGCAAAGATACGCTTTTTCCCCGACATGGGGAAATTAATATTATATATTGTTTTCAACATTTAATCAACACGCCCCTGGCCGCCGTCACCAGAGGCTCAGCTGGGCCGGGTCGGCAGGGGGTGCCTTGGGGGCGGATTGAACGGTGCTGACGGCATAAGTGTCTGGCGACGACGATGCTGCGTCCGCATCCATAGTCGCCTCCGGCGCCATCTCCACAGGAGCCTCGGACGCATCCTCCGCGCCGTCGAAGCGGCACACGGCGGTGGCCGACGTGCGGCCGTGGTTGTCCTGCACGAAGGCGTAGAGGAACAGCGCATGGCCCACCATCCTGTCGGGCAGCAAGAGGCTGATACTCTTCTCGTAGCGATAGACCGGCGCCGCCATGCAGCCCTCCTCCGTGTCGGGACAGTGGACGTAGAGGTAGACCTCGTCCTGCGCGTTGGAGCGCAGGTGCAGCGGATTGCGGTCGAAACTGACCGTCAGCACGTTGCGGTCGTCCACGACGGGGTTGCCGAGCGCGATGGGCGCCACGGGGCCGGCGCTGAACTGCAGGCGGGCCCAGTCCACCGTCAGTTGCCCGTCGGCCCAGCCGAAAGCCTCCTGGTTGAGGTGGACGAAGAGATTGTAGGCCGTCATGCCGCTCTCGCGCCCCGTCGAGGCCAGTCCCGCCATCACGGGCCACCGCAGCCGGGCCGCCAGCTGCACCTCCTGTTTGAACATCGCGCGATGCGCCATCTGCTTGTCTGTGCGTGGGTTGTGCACCATCATGGGCTTGCCGCGGACACACCACTTGCCGTTCCACAAATACCCGATAGCGGGCCCCAGCGAGCCCGAGAAACCACCCATGTAGCCGTTACCTTGTTTTGCCATATCGAAAAGGGGTTAAATAATTGTCATTTCCATACCATAACGTATCCTTCGGCATATTATTGCCTACTTTAATAAACTTTAACAAGTCGATGGTAAAAGGATAGGTAAGCGATGAGTAAGAGATGGTGCTGCTTCCCCCTGGGGTTGTGTGGGTTGCAAGGGGGTGGAAAGGGGGGGACGGGGCGGGTGTCTTTATTTATTTTGCGGACGTGGCAATAAATCGCGGGCGGATGCGTTCTTTGGAATGGATAGTGCCGAGGGGTGTCGCTGTCGACTCACGGTGCCTGGCGGCAAGGTAAAAACGCTTCAACGATGGAAAGAAACTCAGTAGGGAATAGGAGCCGTGTGGGCTTCTGGTGGCATTTCGACCGCATCTTCGGCGACAACCGGCGTGTGGGGTGGCAGCTGGCCATCATCGTGGTGCTGGTGTTGCTGCTGGTGTCTGTCATCGGGCTGGTGGGGTGGTTCCTCCAGAGCCGTATGCAGATGCCCAAGGGCGACGACCACAGCACGTGGGTGCAGGCCGTGGGTCTTGCCTTCGGCGCCAGCGACTTGCCCACGGGCGACAACGAGTCGCAGGCCTTCCCGCTCTGGTGGCAGGCCATCGCCATGTTGCTGGGGTCGGTGCTCTTCAGCGGTGTGACCATCACCTTCGTGAGCAACCTGCTGGGCAACCGGCAGGAGGCCTACCGCAACGGGTCGGCCCGCTACAGGTTCCGCAACCATGTGCTGCTGCTCGGTGGCGGCGAGATGGCGCTGTCGGTGCTCCAGCGTGAGCGCTTCGCGGGTTACCATGTGGTGGTGGCCACGCAGGACGACGTGCAGGCCGAGCGGCTCCGCGTCGAGTCGCTCCTCGGCCGCAAGGAGTGCCGCAACGTGACCGTCCTGCATGCCTATCGCGACAACAAGTGCGACCTGGAGAGCCTCAGGCTGGAACAGGCCAAGCTGGTGTACATTGTGGGCGAGCAGCCCGACGAGGAGCGCTACGACCAGCTGAATGCCGCCTGCTGGAAGGCTGCCAGCGAGATATGCAACAAGGCCGAAAACACCCGTGAGGTGCCCTGCGTGCTCTTCCTCGAACATGAGGAGACGGCGCACATCTTCTACTCGTCGAACCAGTTGCATGGCAATCTGGATACGCTGGTGATGAGCCGCCTCGAGTCGGCCAGCCAGATTATGTTCAACAACTGCAAGGGGCTGCCGTTGGACCGTGGCGGCATTGGCCCCGACAGCGAGCGCACGGTGCACCTGGTCATCTACGGCATGACCCCCTTTGCCCGTGCGGTGGCCACGACGGCGGCTCATCTGTGCCATTTCCCGAACTTCGTCAGTGTCGAGGAAAAGGACGGAAAGAAGTTCTACGGCGAACGGCCCGACCGCCGCACGCGCATCACCTTCATCGCCCCGGATATGGAGCAGGAGCGCGACGCTTTCATGGCCTCGATGAGTGGCCTGTTCGGATTGTCGAAGGTGACCGTCGACGGTGAGGTGCGCCAGCCCGAGGAGGACTTCCTCGACATCGAGTGGGAGTTTGTGGGCGGAAGCATCACCGAACCTCGCATCCAGACGCTGCTTGAGGAGTACTATGCGGCCAATCAAGAGGGTCATACCTACCTGACGCTGGCCTTGTGCGAGACGCCGGCCGGGGTGTTCGACAACTACCGTATGGCCACACACAGTCTTCCCTCGTGCTATCGCACGGTGGTGTCTGGCGGCGACGGCAAGCCCGACTACAGCCGCACGGTGCCGGTCTTCATCTACCAGCCGGAAGGCGAGGAGCTGGTGCGAATGGCAACCGCCAGACCTAATGGCAACATCATCACGGCGGGCAGCGTGCAGGACAACTACAACGACGAGCTCCTTCGCCGCATGCGCGAGGGTATGATGGTGAACTATGTCTATTCCACTGCCATCGGCCTGAACGACTCGATGACCGATGCCGAAGTGAAATCGGCCTGGGAACAGATGCGGCGCATGGCGCACCATTCCGACTTGTTGAGCCTGTCGAACATTTATTGCGCCAACCATATCAGAGTGAAGCTCCGCAGCATCGGCGACAACGGGGAGCGGTTGCATTCGGACGAAGCGCTGACCGACCTGATGTCCGTGGTGGAGCACAACCGGTGGAATATGGAAAAACTGCTGATGGGCTACAGCCCTGTGCCGCGGGCAGAGCGCGAGAGGTTGAAACAGTTGGAACAGGACGGCAAGGAGGACGAGTGCAGGGCGTTGAAGAAGCAGCTGAAGAGTCGGCGTGCCGGCGCCTTCTGCCACGAGTGCATTGCCCCCTACGAGCAGCTGCTGGATGCGGACAAGCAATACGATCGCGTCATAGTGAAGCACCTGCCCGAAATCATCGAAAACAAGAACCCAAATATATTATAGAATGGACGAGAAACAATACCGGCCGCATCCGGTCGACACCACCGGCATCGCCTTGCCGGACGAGCTGATGGAGCTGGCCGAGCGCATGGCCGAGAACGTACACGAGGTGTGGGCCCAGACCCGCGTGGAGCAGGGGTGGACCTACGGCCCCGAGCGCAACGACGCGCAGAAGAAGCACCCCTGCCTGGTGCCCTACGGCGAGCTGCCCGAGGAGGAGAAGGTCTACGACCGCAACACCTCGCAGGAGACCCTCCGCTTCATCCTCGGCGAGGGTTTCGACATTGTGAAAAACAAAGACAAATAGGTTATGGATAACAAGTACGACGTTTTCATCAGCTATTCGACAGTCGACAAGTTGGTGGCCGAGGCCATCTGCGGCTACCTGGAGAGCCACCGTGTGCGCTGCTTCATCGCCTACCGCGACATACCGAAGGGCGACGACTGGGCCCAGGTGATACCGCCGGCCCTCAAGGCCAGTGGCATGATGCTGGCGGTGTTCAGCAATGCCTTCAACATCTCGGAGCAGACCGACAACGAGCTGCACATCGCCGCCCGCCGCAAGATACCCATCCTCACCTTCCGCATCACCAACGACGACTTCGACGGCACGAAGGAGTACTTCCTGGCCAAGTCGAACTGGATTGATGCCTTCCCCGAGCCGGAGAAGCTGTTCGGCGAGCTGCTGCGCAGCATCGCCCTGCTGCTGGGCAAGGAGGACGTGGCACCCGCCGCGGCGCCGGTCCGGCCGGCGGCCCCCGTCAGCGCCGCCGCGCAGGACAGCGTGAAGCAGGCCTGCCAGCTGCTGTACAACGAGCCCGCCAAGCGCGACCCGCTGAAGGCCGTCTACCTGCTGCGCAAGGCGGCCCGCGAGGGGTCGGCCGAGGCCGAGTACCAGCTGGGCCGTTGCTGCTGGGAGGGGTGGGGCACCGCACAGAGCTGGAGCCAGGCCCGCGAGTGGTTGGCCAAGGCGGCGGAGCACGGCCATGCCAAGGCGATGTACAGGCTGGGCAGTATGTATCATTATGCTATCGGTTGCAAGATGGATATCATGCGGGCGCTGCAGCTCTACGCCGCCGCCGCCGAAGCAGGCGACGGGTGCGCCATGAAGATGTTGGGCAGGGTGTACCACAGCGGCGACCTGGGCGTGACCGACGAGGAGCGTTCGCGCCGCTGCTACGAGCAGTCGCTCGACCTGCTGCAGGAGCAGGCCTTCGAGGCCGACGATGCCGATGCCATGCGTGAGTTGGCTTTTTCGTATCAGGATGGCGAAGGAGTGGAAATAGACCTGCCGCTGGCGGTGGAGTGGTTGCAACGCGCCGCCGCCCTGCATAATGCCGATGCCATCAATACCCTTAACCTCTGTTATCGCCATGGTGACGGGGTACCGAAGGACGAAGCCCGTTCATTTGAACTGCTGAAGCTGGCTGCCGACATGGAGAGCCGCGTTGCGCAACGTAACTTGGCCGGCAACTACTCTGTAAAGGGTGAAGCGGCTCTGGAAAAGGAATTCCGGCTCAAATCCGCCAACGGCGGTAACGCCACTGGGCAGGCGGTGCTTGCGGAGTGTTATCAATACGGTTTGGAACCGTATGAGGTTAATCTGCGCGAAAGCGAACGCTGGTACGACCGTGCCATTGAGAGTGGCTCGCTGATAGCTATGCGCGACCGCGGTGTGCTTTACGAAGACGGCGACAACCCGACCGGCGAAGACTTGGCCAGGGCTGTGGCCCTGTACAAGCAAGCCGCCCTGCTAGGTTACCCACCCGCATGGGTGGCGCTGGGTAACAACTACTATGCCGGCCGTGGCGTGGAGGAGAGCGACGTGACCGCCGAGCAGTGGTACCGCCGCTACTTGGATTTCTACGAGAAGAATATCGCCGAGGGACGAGAGAGCCTCTACCTGCCCTCGGGTCAAGGCGGTGCGGAATATACCAACCTGAACGACGAGTTTGAGCGTGACCTGCTGGTGCGCTGCTGCGAGAATCTGGCCTGGATATACCGCAACAGCAAGACTGTGGAGCACGACGAGCGCGAGGCCGACCGCCTCGATGCCCTGGCCGAGAAGGTGAAGAATATGAAACAGGAATAATGCCTTGAAAGGGCAGGGGTGCTTTTTTCTGCAGGATAATTCAAAAAAAAGTATTATCTTTGCAGGGGAAAGTATGCGCCGAATATTGTCTATACTGCTGATAATGTTCTGCTTCTGTGTTGCACAGGGGCAGGAATTCCGTTGCGCCGTGCAGGTGAACTACCAAAAACTGCTCACCACGACGCAGGCCTACGAGAGTGCCAACGACAAAAAAGTGTTCGACGCCATGAAGCAGGCCATCGAGGACTTTGTCAACGGGCGGCGCTGGACCAATATGGAGTTTGAACAGCAGGAGCAGATAGACTGTGGCATAGCGCTCATCCTCAACACACGCTCCTCGGCCACCGACTTTGCCGGGCAGCTGCAGATACAGCTGCGGCGGCCGGTGTACAACTCGACCTATACGACTGGCCTGTTCAACTACATGGAGAGTGGCACCTTCAACTTCTCGTTCAACGAGAGCCAGTCGCTGGACTTCGACTTGGGCAACTTCTACAGTAACCTCAGCTCGACGTTGGGCTACTATTGCTACCTGATGCTGGGCATGTATTTCGACAGCTTCAGCCCCAACGGTGGCGAGCCCTTCTACCAGCTGGCCCAGCAGGTGCAGCAGGCCGCCGAGGGCAGCGGGTATGTGGGGTGGAAGAGCAGCGAGGGGCAGAAGAGCCGCTACTGGTTCATGGAAAACCACACCAACTCGGCCTACGCTCCGCTGCACCAGGCCTACTATGACTACCACCGCATGGGGCTCGACATGATGACGAAGGACCAGACGAAAGCGCGCCAGGGCATTGTGGCCGCGCTGCGCGACCTGCAGGCGGTGCATCGTAAAAGACCCAATGTGCTGTCGGTGACCCAGTTTGTCGACGTGAAGATTCAGGAGCTCGGCTCCATCTTCACCCCCGCCCCCAAGGAGGAGCAGCAGACGGTGTACGACCTGGTGAAGGAAATCAGCCCTATCAATGCCGTGAAGATTAAAGAGTTCAATTCCAAAAAATAAATATAATACAACATGACACAAATCCCGATACAGAAAGAGACGATAGACCGCATTGCCGCGGCCAACAAAATCCAGAACCCCGGCAAGGCCAGCATCCGTGAGATGCGCAAGATGATACAGGATGTGGAGAAGGAGACCGGTGTCCGCTTCGTGAAGATGGAGATGGGCATTCCCGGCCTGCCGGCCCCAAAGGTGGGCGTCGAGGCCCAGATTGAGGCGCTGCGCAACGGTGTGGCCAGCATCTATCCGGAGATTTACGGCACGGCCGACTTCAAGCAGGAGGCCGCCCGCTTTGTGAAGAACTTCCTCGACGTCGACGTGACGCCCGACTGCTGCGTGCCTACCGTGGGCTCGATGCAGGCCGGCTTCGCCTCGTTCCTCACCCTCACACGCTACGATGCCAAGAAGACCAAGGTGCTCTTCATCGACCCGGGCTTCCCCGTGCAGAAGCAGCAGTGCCGCGTGCTGGGCATCCCGATGAAGACCTTCGACGTGTATGAGTACCGTGGCGACAAGCTGCGCGACAAGTTGGAGGAAGAACTGAAAGACGGCGACGTGGCCTGCCTCATCTACAGCTCGCCCAACAACCCCGCATGGTTCTGCTTCACCGAGCACGAGTTGAAGATTATCGGCGAGATGGCCAACAAGTACGGCGTGGTGGTGCTGGAGGACGACGCCTATTTCCTGATGGACTTCCGCAAGGACTACTCGGTGCCCGGCCAGGCTCCGTTCCAGCCCACTGTGGCCAAGTACACCGACCGTTATGTGCTGATGATTAGCGGCTCGAAGTCGTTCAGCTACGCCGGTGAGCGTATTGCCATGATGATTTGCTCGCCCACGCTGTTCAACATGGAGTGCCCCGACCTGGCACGCTACTACAGCCAGACGCAGCTGGGCCGCGCCCTTATCTTCGGCACCCTCTATTGTCTCTCGAGCGGTACCGCCCACAGCGTGCAGTATGCCATGGCGGCCATGCTCAAAGGTGCCAACGATGGTACGTTCAACTTCGTGAAGGATATCAAGGAGTATGGCGAGAAGGCTGAGGTGATGAAGAAACTCTTCACCGACAACGGATTCTATATCGTCTACGACAAGGATATGGGCGAAGACATCGGCGACGGCTTCTATTTCACCTTCTGCTACCCCGGTTTCGGCGGCGTCGAACTGCTGAACGAGCTCATCCGCTACGGCGTGAGCGCCATCGCCCTCGACATCACGGGCAGCCACAAGCAGGGTATCCGCGCCTGTGTGGCCTTGGTGCAACGCGACCAGTTCCCCGACCTCAAGGTTCGCCTGGAGCAATTCCACAAGGACCATCCGGTGAAGTGAAGCGCGATACATATACATTAATAAAGCCCTGCCGGAAGGCAGGGCTTTATATTTGCTGTTGCAGAACGGAAGTGTTTACTTCTTCAGGTTCTTGTATTCCTCGTTGAGGCCGTTCACTATCTCGTTGGTGATGTCCATGGCAGGGTTGATGTAGAGGGTGGCCTGCTTGGTGTAGATGATGTCGAACTGCTGATTGGCGGCGTTGTATTCACGCACAAAGGCATAGATGGCGTTCATCACCTTGGCCGTCTCGGTAGCCTGCTTCTCGGCCACCTTGGCCATCAGTTCCTGCTCGAGGGTCTGCATCTTCTCGGCCCGCTGCTTCAACTCGGCCTCTTTGGCCTGCTGCTGGGTGAGCGTCATGGTGGAGCCGGTCTGGAGGTAGTTGTTGTAATCCTTCTGGAAGGCCTCGACCTGCTGCTGGCCGTAGCGGCGCTGCTGCTCGGTGTAGTCTTTCAGCTGCTGCTCGAGGTCGATGGCGTACTGGTATTTGGCCAGGAGGGTGTCGGTGTCGATATAGGCCACCTTGAGCCCACCTTCGGTCACCACGGGAGCGGTGGCCTCGGGGTTCTGCTTGTTATTGCTATTGTTGCATGCCGCCAAGGTGAGGGTGAGCACGGCGGCGAAAAGAATGATGGTGTGTTTTTTCATTATTCTTGTTTATTATGTTTTCTGTTTTTATTTTTCTACTTCTCCGATAGTGTCGATGGCGCGTTGTACGCGGCGGATGGTCTCGTCTTTGCCGAGGAGCATGATCAGCGTCAGCATGTCGGGTCCGACGGTGCGACCCACCACGGAGAGGCGCAGCGAGTTCATCACAGAGCCCATGTTCAGCTCGTTGCCCTTGATGTAGTCCTCGAGCAGGGCCTGATGGAGGGCGTCGTACTCGAAGGGTACGGTGTTGAGGATGTCGATGACCTTGGCCATGTGGACGGTCATACCAGCTTTCCAACGCTTCTTGACGGCGGCGGGGTCGTAGTCGGTAGGAGCCTGGAAGAAATAGCAGCAGGTGTCCCACAACTCGCTGGGGAAGGTGATGCGTTCTTTCATCAGGGCGGCCACTTTGACGACGTAGTCGTGTGGCGCCTCGATACCATGCTCCTTGAGTTGTTCCTCCAGGTAGGAGGCCACCTGCTCGTCGCTGAGCATCTGGAAGTATTCGTGCTGGAACCAGTGGGCTTTCTCTACGTTGAACTTGGCACCGCTCTTGCTGATGTGCTCGATGCTGAAGAGGCGGATGAGCTCGTCCATCGTCATCAGCTCCTGGTCGTTGCCTGGATTCCAACCGAGGAGGGCCAGCATGTTGACCACGGCTTGGGGCAGGTAGCCCTGCTCGCGGTATCCGCTGCTCTTCTCGCCGCTCTTGGGGTCGTGCCAGTCGAGCGGGAAGACAGGGAAGCCCAGACGGTCGCCGTCGCGCTTGCTGAGCTTGCCGTTGCCTTCGGGCTTGAGGAGTAGGGGAAGGTGGGCAAACTGCGGCATGGTGCTCTCCCAGCCGAAGGCACGGTAGAGCATCACGTGGAGCGGTGCCGACGGGAGCCACTCCTCGCCACGGATGACATGGGTGATTTCCATCAGGTGGTCGTCGACGATGTTGGCCAGGTGGTAGGTCGGCATCCCGTCGCTCTTGAAGAGCACCTTGTCGTCGAGCAGACGGCTGTTCATCGTCACGTCGCCACGGATGAGGTCGTGCACGGTGATGTCGAGGTTTTCTGGGAATTTGAACCGTACCACGTAGGGCTCGCCGCTGTCGAGGCGACGCTGCACCTCGTCGGCGCTGAGGGTGAGGCTGTTCTCCATCTGCTGACGGGTGGTGCAGTCATACTGGAAGGTTTTCTTCTCGGCCTCATACTCCTTGCGTTTGGCATCCAAGGCCTCGGGCCGGTCGAAGGCATAGTAGGCCCAGCCGTCGGCAAGCAACTGCTCGGCATACTGACGATAGAGGGCCTTACGGTCGCTCTGGCGATAGGGGCCGAAGGGACCGTCGATGTGGACGCCTTCGTCGAACTGGATGCCCAACCAGTCGAGCGCCTCGATGATGTATTGCTCCGCACCCGGCACGAAACGGGTCTGGTCGGTGTCTTCGATGCGGAGAATCATCTTGCCGCCTTGCTGGCGGGCGAACAGATAATTATACAGGGCGGTGCGCACGCCGCCGATGTGGAGTGGCCCCGTGGGTGAAGGGGCAAAGCGTACTCTTACCATTAAGGTTTAAAGTTTAGGGTTTAAGGTTTAAAGTATTAGGAGACTATTTCTGGAAGGAGCCCAGCTTGTAGGCCACGGAGAACATCACGGCGTTGTTGTTGCCGTCGGGGATGTTGGGTATGCTGCTGGTGGTGCCGGTACCGGCGAGGTTGTTCATAATGGTGCGAAGCACGTCGGTGCCTTCGGATACGGCGATGAAACCGTGGTCGACAAAGAGAGAGAATGTGTAGTTGCCGTGTTCGTAGCTGACTCCGAGGATGGCGCTGACATCCAGGCGGCTGATGTGGTTGAAGAGGGCACGGTCGTCGTCGGTGCCGCTGAAGTTGACGTCGTAGTTGGCGGCCCGTGAGGTATAGCCGGGGGTAATCATCCGGTCGGCATAGCGACCGAAGAGGCCGTAGCTGACGGCCGGTCCGAGGTAGAACCCCACGACATGGCCAGGCTCACGGATGGGCAACTCCATATGGACGCCTGCCAGTATGGGGAGCTGCACATAATAGGCATGGTGGTAGCCTTCGCGGAACGAGAGGGTGTTGTCGTGCTCGTAGACTTCTTGGAAGCTGTTGCCGCGGCGCACCAAGTTGAGGCCGGTCTGGAGGTAGAAAATCTCCGAGAGTACCGTGGGACTGTGTTTGAAAGTGAAGTTGATGTAGCCTCCCACGTTCATGCCCAGGATGGGCGATTTGGTCGCCAGGTCGTCGGCGAGGGTGGCGGTGCCGATGGCGGCCTTGATGCCGTAGTCGTCGAATTGTGCACGGGCTTTGCCGCACGTCAGAGCCATTAATCCGATAAGGCCAATTGCAAGTATTTTCTTCATTGTGTTATAATTTTCTAAGGATAAAGTCGGTCATCAGCTGGTAGAGGTTGAGGCGGGTGTTGCCCGTGGCGTCGTAGATGGAGTGGTTCTTGTTGGGATAGATGCGGAACTCGAACTGTTTGCCGGCCTTCTCCAGCCGGTCCACCATCTCGGCGCTGTTCTGGAAGTGGACGTTGTCGTCGCCGGTGCCGTGGATGAGCAGGTAGTTGCCCTGCAAGGAGCTGGCGAAGTTGAGCGGCGAGTTGTCGTCGTAGCCCTTGGCGTTGTCCTTCGGCAGGCCGAGGTAGCGCTCGGTGTAGATGTTGTCATAGTAGCGCCAGTTCATCACCGGTGCTACAGCGATAGCCATCTTGAACACATCGTTGCCCTTCAGGAGCGAGAGGGTGGAGAGGTAGCCGCCGAAGCTCCAGCCCCAGATGCCGATGCGGTCCTTGTCGACCCACGATTGCTGGCCCAGCCAGCGGGCGGCCTCGATGGCGTCCTCGCATTCCATGCGGCCCATGTCGCGGTAGGTCTGCTTCTTGAACTGCGTGCCGCGTCCACCGGTGCCGCGCCCGTCGAAGCAGAAGACCACATAGCCCTTCTCGGCCAGCATGTGGTACCAGAAGTAGTCGCTGTAGCCGTAGCTGTTGGTCACCTGCTGGTTGCCGGGGCCGCCGTAGACGTAGATGAGCACGGGGTAACGCTTGCTTGCTTGATCGAATCCCTTCGGGGTAATCATGTAACAGTTCAGTTCGGTGCCGCGGCTTGTGGTGAAGGTGCCGAAGTTCTTGCTGCCAGTGCCGTAGTCGGCCATCTTCTGCTGCAACTCGGCGTTGTCTTGCAAGGTCTTGATAAGCTTGCCATTGGCGTCGTGTAAGGTATAGACGGGGGCAGTATTGGCATCGCTGAAGGTGCAGATGTAGTATTTGCATCCGTTGCTGAAGGTGGCGTTGTAGGTGCCGAGAAACAGGTTGCCTTCTCTCTGGTGAAGCGACGGGTGGCTCAGTATCGTCTTGGCGATGTCGCTGTCAACCTTGTAGTTCAGACATTGCTTTTTCTTGCCATCAAGGCCTATCATATAGAGGCTCTTGTTGATTGCGCCGTGCTCACGGCTGGTGTAGTAGAGGCGTTGGTTCTTCACGTCCACGCCTGCCACCTCGCAGACCTCCCAGTCGCCGGTGGTCACCTGCTTTACCAGGTAGCCATTCAGGTCGTAGAGGTAGATATGGCGGTAGCCATCCTTCTCGCTGGTAATCAGCATCTGCTCTTGCGCCTTCTTCCCCTTGCCCACGGTGATGAACTGCCAAGTGTCCGGCACCTCGACGTAGGCATCGCTCTTCTCAATATAGACACCATACATATTGCCCGAATTGACATCGTCAATGATATAAATGGCCATCTGGTTCTGTAGACGGTTCATGCACATCACGGCCAGCATATCGGCGTTGTTGGTCCACTGGAAACGGGGTATGTACTCTATGTCTTTGCCCGTGCTGATGAGGCGGGTGGCCTTCGCATTGTCGAGGTTGTACACCCACAGCTCCACCTTCGAGTTGTCCTCGCCGGCCTTGGGGTATTTGTACTTGTAATCCTCTGGATACAAGGCGCCCCACATCTGCATGTTATACTCTTTGACCTTGCTCTCGTCGAAGCGCATGTAGGCTATCTTCTTTGAGTCGGGGCTCCACTGGAAGCCCCGGGTGATAGCGAATTCCTCCTCGTAGACCCAATCCGTTGTGCCGTTGATAATCTCATTCAGGCGGCCGTCGGTGGTAATCTGATGCTCCTCCAGGCTCTCGAGGTCCATCCAGTACAGGTTGTTCTCGCGCACGAAGGCCACCTTCGTGCCGTCGGGACTCAGGGCGGTCAGGCGCTGCTTTCCGTTCTTGGTCAGCTGTGTAAAGGTTTTGTCCTGAATGTTGTAGAGCCAGTAGTCGCTCACGCCGCTGTGGCGGTAGATGGGCTCGAAGCCGCTGCTGAGCAGTATCTTCTGCTCGTCCTGGCTCATCTCGTAGCCCTCCATCGGGGGCAGCGGGCGGGCCTTCTTCTGCTGCTCGGGGCCGCCGAAGACGCAGATGTCCTCGACCTTCTCGCCGGTCAGGTAGCTGTATTTCGAGATGCCCGTGCGGGTCATGGAGAGGTAGTGCTCACCGTCGGCCATCGAACGGATGCCGCCGATGCCTTTCGGGGTAAACGTGCGCTTGGTCCAGATGTCTTCCAACGTGATATTGTGATTCTGTGCCGTGGCGGCACCGCCGGCTGCCATCGCTGCAAACGTCACAATCATAAACAGTTTCTTCATTCTCTAGTATTAATTTAGGTATCTAGAATAAAATGCAAATATACACTATTTTTTTCATTCCGGAACAACAAAGTGATACTTTATTCACAAATACCTATACCTCAGCATTTTCTGTTGCTGTTCTTTTACTGTTCTTTTACTGTTCTTTTCAAATTCGTAAAGAACGCGTAAAGAACTGGAGGTAAATACTTGTGTATCAGGGGCAGAAAAATGCAACTTTATGTAGGGGCATTTGGGGCGCTTCTGTCAGCCGGGGGGAAGGAAAGCAAAGAGGGTGGGGCAGGGGTGTCGTCATCGTCCAAGGAGGGGGCATTTTCATTTTAGCCCCATAGAGCGACGTTCGTTGCCGTCGGGCTGCACAGATGAGGGTCGAGGGGTGAAAATCGCTTAGCGTCGATTTTTGCTGTTTTACAATTGTATCAAATCCGAGTCTGGATTAGTGTGTTTACAGATGTAATTTTGACTGTTTTCTGTAACAATACAAATGTAATCCACGTGAAAAGTGTAATAATTGTTAAATTGTAAGTATATTAAATTCATTCACTATTAGAATAAATGTTTCCCAATAGTTTATGAAGATTTATTCAAGTAAAGAATAATGAATTTGGTTGGTTTTTTGTTCTGTTGAACTAAAGTGTTATAATGTTTTTAATACATTGCATTATAATTATTTATTATGTATAATTAATGTTTTGCATTAATTATGGTTGTTGGGTACAAATGTGAATTGTGAAATATTATTTTGTGGTATTGGAATAAATGTGTAATTTTGTAAACTGAAACGTTGTTGTATTACAAATGTAAGATTATGATAAACAGGATAAATCTGCTTTTACAGGCAAAAAACATCACGGCAAAACAGTTTGCCGAGGAGATTGGTATCCAGCCATCGGGTATGTCGCATATTCTGGGTGGACGAAACAACCCCAGTCTGGAGTTTGTCAGCAAGGTGCTGCGTCGCTATCCCGAGATTGATGCCAACTGGCTCCTCCTTGGCAAAGGGGAAATGTATGTCGCTTCCTCGACGCCGTTCCAACCTCAGCCGGTGCGGCCTATTCCGGAAGAGCTTGAGCCTCAGGTTGAACAGACTGTCCCATCCCTTTTCGACGAGCCTGAGGATAATGAGCCTCAGATTCCTGCGCAACAGCCTGAGCCTCATGTCCCATCGGAGGCTGCAATAGACGACATTCCGGCTCCGGCTCGTCAAATCACCAAGGAGACGGTGGTACGCGACAGTGAGGAAGTACGTGCTTTGGAGCGTATATTGTTCATATACAGTGACAATACTTTCCGGGAGGTCTTTCCTTGCTAAATAGGTGGCATTTTAAAACGACAAGTGGCATTGTAAGGGAATGCTGCGGGGGGTGTGCTGTGGTTGGTTGAAATATTTATGTACCTAATAGATAGGTAGTTGAGAAATTATTTGCAATTTTATTTGGCCATGTCGTAAAAAAGTAGTACCTTTGCACCCGTTTTCGAGATGAAGAGGACGTCTCAAACGATGGCGGGATAGCTCAGCTGGTTAGAGCGCTGGATTCATAACCCGGAGGTCATCAGTTCAAGTCTGATTCCCGCTACAAGGAAGGATGTTCGCAAGAGCACCCTTCTTTCGGTATATAGGTGCATTCGTCGCGGTGTCGCAGGTAGTCGCGCCAGCCGTTGCCGGTTTCGTGGGAAAAACTCCCGCAGCCGTCAGCCTTGGCCTTCTTCCGGTTGGTATAGCGGCGTTGCATCTGTTCCGGAGAGCGGTACTGGTAGTGGTCGACAGGAATCCGAGCCTTGGCCACCAGGCCCCACGGGTGCGGATAGCGCCAGCGGGAGAGCCATATCAGGAATGGCGAGTGCCGCATGAAGCGGCGTTCGGCTCTTTGGGTGGGCAGGCAGTAGCGTATCTGCTGCCGGTTAGCACTGAAGTCGCTGCTAATCAACCCTTCGTCGAGGTCTTCGTGGGTGATGATATAGTCGGTGCTGAGCTTTTTCACTGTGCGGCACCACCAGGGTATGCGGCGGAGGAATGCACGCACGTCGCCGGGATAGAACTCGTCGGCATCGAGGCGCACACACCACCAATCGCCCAGTCCCATCTCGTGCCGGAAGGCATGGAACGCCTTGGCCCGCAGTCCGATATGGAACGGCCCTTCGTAACGCATGAATGGCACAATCCTGGAGTCCCGGGAGGCCATCTGCTGGATGAGTTCCCAGGTGCCGTCGGTACTCCCGTTGTCGAAGACAACGACTTTGTCGCTCCAGCGGCATGCGTCGGTGAGTGAGAGGCCGACGATGTCGGCTTCGTCTTTGACTACCAGCAGGCTGTACACTTTCATATCCTGTCGCGTTTACGGGTGATTTTCTGCCAGTAGTAGCGCAGCGGATGAGTGTATTTCAGCTGCTTCCATGGCCGTGAGGAGTGGGGCCGGTGCTCGACGGGATTGTTGAGCATCAGGAGATTGCGAAGACCGAGTTTGATGGACTGGTGTGAGATGGTGACATCATACCAGGCCTTGGTCGGGTCGAGTTGATGGAAGTCAGCTCCTTGCAGGAGCTGGTTGGTGAGCAGCGTGCAGCAGAAGCTGAAGCGTTTGCGGGTGCTCACCACGTCTCCCTGCATGCGGCGTGCATACTGGTATGGGAAGTTGATATTCCCGTTGTTGTCGACGGTCACAGCGGCCACCATGCCCACTCCGTCGGCCACCATGGAGTTCAATCGCCTGATGGTGTCGGGTTTGAGCATCACGTCGCTCTCGACGATGACCAGATGGGCTCCGGCCGCCAGTGCCCGCTGTTGTGCATCCTGCAGCGTGAGGCGGTAGTTGGGTGACGGATGGTCAGTGCGGTCGGCCCAGTTGACGAGTTGAAATCCATGCTCTTGGGCCAGCTGCTGCAGTATGGCGGTGTTCTCGGGCGTGCTGAAGTCGTTGTAAACGGTGAAGTCCGCATCAGGGGTTTGCAGCACGGCGTCGATGGCTTCGCGGGTGGTGTCGGGCGAGTCCTTGACAGGCATGATGATGTGGATAGGAGTCATGGGGGTTAGAGGTTTTGGGGGTTTTAGAAGATGTGACCGATGTTGATGAAAAAGTAGGGTTTGCGGGTGTGGCTGGAGTAGCCGATGCGGGCGTCGACGGGGCCGATGATGGTGCTGAGGCTATAGCCAGCCTGGGCGCCAAAGAACAGGCCGTCGGTGCCGAGTTGCGAGAGGTCAGCTGTCTGGTAGGCGCCGGCGATGCGCAGCAGCAGGTATTGGTTTTTAAATAGTTGGCATTGCAACTGCATCTGTATGGCCGCCAGGTTCCGCTCGCATGTCTCGGCATGGCCGATGCCGGCGAAGGGGAGCTGCTGTTCGACGGTGTGGCCGAACCATTCTCCTCCGGCAATATTGTAGAATGCCAGCGGGCTCTCGCCACCCCACAGCAAGCGGCCGTAGAGCATGGGTTGAAAGGTCCAGTGGTTGCCGAATGGCAGGTTGATGCGCCAGTGTGCCGTGATGTCGCTGAGGCCTATCCCATTGTCGAACCCGTAGAAGTTGGTCGTATGGTAGGTGTAGGCGGCGTGGAACCGGTTGCCACGGGTCGGGAAGTACCAGTCGTTCTCGGTGTTGAGGTCGGCTTTGGCATAATAGGATATGTAGCTGTCGTCGTCGACCGAGGGCATGGTGCCGCCGGCGGAGAGCAACTGACCGTAGAAGTTGTAGTAGTCCCAACGGGCACCGGCGCGGAGGTCGTATCGACGCAGACGCAAGTCGAGTGGGTTGAGTTCGACGGTGTGTTGGCGATAGCGCACGTTATAGGTGCGGCTTCCGGCCGTGTACAGGTCTATATCGTTGTTGCGGAAGGTGTAGGCTAGGGTGGGGTTGAATCCTTTGAGAGGTGTGAGCATGGTGGCTTCGGCGCGAGCCATGAGCCGTTTGCCGAGGCGTACGGTGCCTGTGACGCCCATGGGAAGTTCTCCCGGCAGCGGCATCTTGACGGCCAGCTGTATGGCTCCCATCTCCTCGCTGTCGAAACGGAACCCTGCCGAGGCGATGGGAATGCGGGTGACGGTGGTGGCCGGAGTCGGCTTGTCGTCCATGGCGGGGATGCCGTGTTTGGCGTCAGGAAGCGGATAGGGCACGCTGTCGATGTGGTGGTTCTGGCGCAATGCCAGCAAGCGGCCCCAGAGGGCCTGTGTGGCTTCTTCGCCGCGGCGCAGGAGGGTGTCGATGGAGGCATTGGTGAAACTGGCGGCACTGTAGCCGCTGACATCGACATGGATGAAGATGTCGCTCAGTTTGATGTTGTCGGTGAACTTGTTACGGCTGTTGATGCTGATAAGCTGCCCCATGACGGCTCCCACGTCGTTGATGTCTTCCGAGCGCGTCATCAGGTCCTGCACGCTGATGCCGATAACGATATCGGCACCCATGGCTCGGGCCACATCGGCGGGGTAGTTGTTGCGCAGTCCGCCGTCAAGGAGCACCATGTCTCCGATGCGGACGGGGGTAAACACTCCAGGTATGGCCATCGAGGCCCGCATGGCTTGGATGAGGTGCCCGTTGTGGAAGACAACTTCCTTGTTGGTGACAATGTCTGTGGCCACGCAGGCAAAGGGGATGGGGAGGCTGTCGAAACTGATGCTGTCGAGGTATTCGCTGCAGAGGCGGTGGAAGAGCATGTTCAGATTGCGTCCACGGATGAGGCCCCCGCGTTGCGGCTGTTCACCTCCTATTCCACGGATGACGGCATAGGTGTTCTGCTCTTCGCGTTGTCGCAGAGTGAGGTTGGTGGGGTCGGTACGGTCGCTCAGCAGTGCCGCCCAGTCTTGAGAACGCACCAGTGAGTCGAGGAAGTCGGTGGAATAGCCCACACAGTAGAGAGCACCGACCAAGGCTCCCATGCTGGTGCCGCAAATCATGTCGATGGGTATGCCGGCCTCTTCGATGACCTTGAGGGCGCCGATGTGGGCAACCCCTTTGGCGCCACCGCCGCTGAGCACGACAGCGACTTTGGGACGGTTCTTCTGTGACTTCGATGTCATGCGACGCAGACTGACGAAGGTGGGTGCAATGCTGAAGGTGTCGGTGCAGTAGCCAGGGTGGGATACGATGACGCGCTTATCGCTGTCGTTGCTGTAATAACGGACGGTGAAACGGCCCTTTGCATCGGATTGCCCCCCGATGGCATGGGTCACTTTGGCGTTGGGCAACGGCTTGCCGGTGGTGGCGTCAACCACCCGTCCTTGATGGTCGGTATAGTCGACAGTCTGCGACCATGCAGGTATGGCGGTGAGTAATAATAATATGAAAAACAGTCTTTTCATCTCGTTTGGGAGTAAATGTCTTTCCTCACCCGAAGGCCTTGCAACATACCGCGCAGGACAAGGAATACCATGAATGCAATCCACAGGGTGTTGTTCCACGAGTGCGAGGTGAGGCTGTCGCCGAGGTATGCCTTCTGTCCAAAATAGATGAGGAAGAAAGCTGCCGTGGCAACAAACATGGCGTTGCGCATAGTGCGGCTGGCGGTGGCCCCGATGAAGATGCCGTCGAAGAGGAACGCCGCAAAGCCGCACACAGGGATGACGAGCACCCACACGAGGTAGTCGCCCGCTGCGTTGATGAGGGTTACGTCGGAAGTGAAGATGTGGAGGAACTGCTGGCTGAAGAGGGCGTAGAGAAGGGTGAATACAGCCGTCAGAACCAGCCCCCAGAGCAGTAGCAGCCTGACGGAGAGGCGCAGTTGACGCGACTGGCGGGCGCCGATATACCGACCCACCAAAGCCTCGCCGGCATAGGCGAAGCCGTCCATGATGTAGCTGAAGAGAGTGAAGAACTGCAGCAGCAGGGCGTCGATGGCCAGCACCTCGTCGCTGATGCGGCCGCTGGCGGCGGTGATGAAGGTGAACACCGTCGAGAGGCAGATGGTGCGGAGGAAGATGTCGCTGTTCACCTTGAAGAAGCGCTTCATGCTGTCCCAGCGCAGTATCTCTTTGACGTCTCTGACGGCTTGGATTCCATTGATGTCTTTAACCTTCTTTCTCAGGAAGAAGAGCGCCAATGCCAAGCCACTATAGTTGGCCACCACGGTGCCGAGGGCCACGCCAGCGATGTCCCAGTGCAGCACGAGCACGAAGAGCAGCGAGGCCAGGATGTTGACACAGTTAAGCACAATGGCAATCCACATGGGGGTCTTGGAGTCCTGCATGCCGATGAACCACCCTTTGATGGCGTAAAGCCCCAGGGTGGCAGGAGCGGCCCAGATGCGTATGAAGAAGTAGGTCAGCGCCATGCGCATCACCTCGTCGCTACCTTCAAAGATGACCAGAGCCAGCCTCGACAGCGGCCATTGCAGGATGATGAGTAGCAGGGCGATGGCCAGGGCGAGCACCGAAGCGCGGACAAGCGTCGCCATTGCCTCGTCCCACCGGCGCGCGCCGTAGGCCTGGGCCGTGAAGCCGCTGGTGCCCATGCGCAGGAAGCCGAAGTTCCAGTAGATGAGGTTGAAGATGGAGGTGCCGATGGTGATGGCCCCGATATGGCTCGACGACAAGTGCCCCACGATGGCCATATCCACCATGCCGAGCAGGGGCACGGTGATGTTGGTGATGATGTTGGGCAATGCCAGTCCGAGGATGCGCTTGTTCATTGCAGCCCTGTCAGTTGACGGTGGTTTCGGCACAGTTGACTATGCTGCGGTCGCTCTTGCGTGCCAGCAGGGCCACGATGTGGCAGTTCTCCAGCCGTATGTCGTTGTTGGTGACGGTGTAGGAGAATTGTCCCACCTTGTGCTCGCCGGCAAGGCCGTCCATGGGGATATCTTCGCCCCAAGTGTTTGTGATGACGTCGCGGAGCATGTGGTTGTGCACGTAGTTCTCGTCGGGTTCGCCTTGAGGCATCGACTGCTTGTACACCAGCGAGTCCTCGGTCAAGGCCAGCGTCAGGGTCAGGCCGTCGTTGAACTGGCTGAAGAGTTCCACGTCGACACTGATGCTGATGGTGTCGCCCGATGCGGTGGCGTTCACGGCGATACCTGCCTGCGGGGTCTGGTTGATGGCTGCCTCGATGTCGGCCACAATCTCACCCATGCTGCCCGTGTACTGGTGGGTGCCGCGGTTGAGGTAGGCCGACGGCAGTTCGCTGATGCCGAAGTATTGCGACCAGGCAGAGCCGTCGTCGGTGCGCAGGTCGGGTTCGCCGGCCCAGGGCACACCCTGGCCGGTGGGGTGGTTCACGCTGATGATTATCAGCTGGTCGCCGAACTGATGGTGGGCTGCGTCGAGGGTGACGTCGGCCATGGGGCAGTTCTTGCACTTGGGACCGGTGTATTTTTCGACGTAGGCGCGGTGCACGTTGGCGTTGGTCCAGTTGCTGCCGCCACCGGAGGCGCTCTGCGTGAAGCTGTCGGGGCTTATCTTGTCGCAGGCGGCGAAAAGCAGCGCTGCGGATGCGAGTATGAGGATTGTTCTTTTCATCGTTATGGGGTTGTTCAATGATGGTGACTAGAAACTGGTGCTCAGGCTGAAGGTGAGGCCGTTGCTGGCGGGCACGGGACGGCAGACGCCGCCGATGCAGAGCAGTCCTTCGCGCTGCTTGCCGTAGCCCAGCTGCAGACGGGTGGTGCCGTGCGTGTAGCCCACGGCGACGCTGGGATAGTTGCCCGTGCCGTCGTTGTAGGCGTATTGGTCGCTGGCCGAGAAGAACCAGTGCCTGCCGAGGCTCCACTCCACGAAGCCCATCAGCCAGTCGCCGGCGCGGCGGTCGGTGAGGCCCTCGTCGGGCGAGTAGCGGCTGTCGCTCCCCATCCATTCGGCCTTGAAGTGCAGGGTGTGCTTTTTGTTGACGCGCCAGTGCAGGTCGCCCACCACGATGTGGTTGTGGTAGAGGCCCGGGTCTTCGCCCTCGACTGCCGGGTTGAACTCCTGGTAGCAGTAGATGGCGGTGAGGGTGAGGTGCTTGCCGAGCTTCTTCTCCACTTCGAGCGAGGCGTCGGTGAAGTAGTGGTCGCCGAGGCCGAACCACGAGGCGGAGTAGCCCTCGGTGCCGGCGCCGCCAAGCTGCACGGTGTCGAGGCCGTAGATGGTCGAGGCGTTGAGGGTCACGTCGGTGCCGTATTTGCCACCGAGCAGGGTGCCTTTCTTGAAGCGGTAGGCCACCTCGGCCTGCAGGCCGTTCTCGCCGTTCACCTGGGTGACATAGGGAAACATGGTCAGCGAGGAGTAGGTGTACTGCTTGTTGATGGCCGGGAGGTAGTTGATGAAGAGCATCTCGCCGGCCTGGCTACGCACCGACTTGAATCCCATGTTGTCGATGTGTTTGGCCTGCAGGCTGGCGCTGAGGCCGCGGCGGGAGTAGCTCATGTTGACCATCAGCGCTTCGCCCGGTCGGTAGATGAAGTCGTTGATTTTCGACGGGTCCTGTCCTTTGCGGGCGTATTCACTCTGGAGGGTGAAGTGGCCGTAGTCGAGGTTGAGTCGCACGGAGCCGGCCCCCACGTTGAGCGGCAGGTTGAGGCGGCTGGAAGGGTCGGCGGCCGAGGGTATGCTCTCGTCGTCCTCGTACTTTGACACGAAGCCGGCGCCCAGGGTCAGGTGCAGCTTGCTGTCGGCGAGGGGTTTGATGAGACTGTTGAGGTCGGCCTCGGCGTCCATTCCGCGCACCAGCCCTTGGCCGTAGTCCCAGTAGACGCGCTGCTTGCCGGCCAGTGCCTTGACCGTGAGGCCCTCGACGGGACGCAGCGTGACGTTGAGGCCCAGCAGGGCGTTGTCGAGCCCCAGGTAGCGGTCCTCATAGGCACGCAGTATCATGCCCGAGCCGAACTGCTCGTAGAAGTTGCCTGCCGTCACGCTGATGCGGCGGGCCTTGTAGCTGACGAAGTAGTGGGCTATGCCCTGACCGGTGTACTGCGGATTGAATCCCAGCAGGGGAGTCTGATAGGCCTCGAAGCGCAGGCCGGCACTGAAGTCGCCGTTGGTGTACAATATGTCGGCGCGGGCGTTGAGCTTGAGCTTTTCAGGCACGTCCGCGGCACCGATGACCGAGTCGGCATGGCTCATCTGCCCGTCGAGCTGTATGTTGCCCGTCACGTGGCCGCCCATGATGCCCTGGGCGCCGGCGGCTCCGCCCAGCATACATGCCAGGGCCGACAGTAGTAGTCGTTTGTTTCTCATCGTGATGTTTATTGTTTCTTTAAAATATACATATAATCCAAGTGCCTCTTTCTCATAGTGTTTCATTGCAGTTTAACTTGAGTTCGACTCGATTTCAAGTCGAACTCAAGTTAAACTGCAATGGACCGGTTGAAAATCAGGGCGGTTTGAAATGTGTCCGACGGGTGCTTATTCGACCAGTGCGCGCACCTGTTCGATGAGCTCCTCTTCGGCGCCGGGCTGATAGCCTTTATGCTGCCATACGATTTCACCCTTGCCGTTGATGACGAAGGTGTGAGGCGGGTCCTGTCCGATGTTGAGGGCGGTGGCGAAATCGCGGTTGCTGTCGAGGAGCACTTCGTAGTAGTGCTTGTACTCGTCGTCGCCGGTGTTGCTCCAGCCCTGCTTCTCGGCCACGCCTTTCACGCGGGCGGCGGTGCGGGCGTCGTCGATGGAGACGATGTACATCTTGACGCCGGTTTCCTCGACCCACTCGTCATACTGCTCGCGGATGGTCTTGAGTTCGAGCATGCAGGGACCGCACCAGGTGGCCCAGAAGCTGATGACGACGGGGCGGCCGTCGTTCTGTATGGCCGACGACTGCAGGCTCTTGCCGTCCAGGGTGCGGAGGGTCACGTTGTCGGGCAGCTTGGCGCCTTGGGCCATCAGGGTGCCGGCCATCAGCAGGCCGAGCATGGCAATGAGTATTCTCTTCATATCTGTGCTGTTTTAATTGTTTTATATATTTAGTATGTTTTCCATCTGTTTTATTGTATCCTCTTCGATGGCGAGGAGGGCTGCGGTGTGTGGGGTGGCTTCGCCGTCGGCGATGTCGTCGCGCAGCTGGAAGATGCGTCCGTAGTGGAGTCCGAAGTCGCGGTAGAGGGGGTTGCCGAGGCCAGCGGCCAGCGCGAAGAGGTTGGCTGTCTTGCCGTCGATGACGGTGAGGTAGTCTTGGCGGCTTTGCTCCCGGCCGTTCAGGATTTCCTGTGCCAGGAGTTCGGCTTCGACCATCGCCCTGACGGTGGCGTTCACCTTGCGGGTGGCGTCGCTGTCGCCGGTCTGGTCGAGGAGCTCCATGATTTGGGTGAGGAGGTAGTCGCCGACGAGGACGGCGACGGCGGAACCCCACCGGCTGTTGACGGACGGCTGGCCGCGACGGGAGGAGGCATGGTCGATGACATCGTCGTGAAGGAGGGATGCGTTGTGGAGCATTTCGACGGCGACGGCGAGGAAGAGTGTGCGTTGCGAGCGGAGGTGGTCGTCGCCGAGCGTGGCGGCGGCGGCAAGGAGCATGCGGGGGCGCAGCATTTTGCCGTGCCGCGCGGTGGTGTAGGCCTCCACCTGGCGGAGCAGACGGCTGTCGCCCTGGGTCATGCGGTGAAGGTATTCGGCACGTACGTCGTCAAGCCTGGCTTCGATATTCATTGCTGAGGGCGATGAGTTTGTTGGTGAGTTGTTTGGAGGCCTTGACGAGCGGGAGCCGCAGGGTGTTGGTGATGAGGCCTTCGTTTTCGAGGAGGGCTTTGATGCCGGTGGGGTTGCCTTCGTCGAAGATGGCGTTCATCAGAGGCAGCATGCGGTAGTGCATCGGCAGGGCCTTTTTGTAGTCGCCCTTCATGGCCAGGCGCACCATGGTCGACATCTCCTTGGGCAGTGCGTTGGCTATGACGCTGATGACGCCGTCGGCACCCAGCGTGAGCATGGGGTAGGTGAGGGCATCGTCGCCACTGATGACGCGGAAGCCGTCGGGCCGTTGGCGCAGTATCTCCATGACCTGCTGCATGTTGCCGCTGGCCTCTTTGATGCCTATAATGTTGGGGCATTCGTTGGCGAGGGTGAGGGTGGTCTCGGCCGAGAGGTTGACGCCGGTGCGCCCGGGTACGTTGTAGATGACGACGGGCACGGGCGAGGCCTCGGCCACGGCGCGGTAGTGGGCAACGAGGCCGCGCTGGTTGGGCTTGTTGTAGAAGGGGGTGACGCTGAGGATGGCGCTGATGCCGTCGAAGTTGGTGCGGGCCAGGGTGTCGGTGATGGCGAGGGTGTTGTTGCCGCCAAGACCGAGCATGATGGGTAGCCGGTTGCTGACGGTTTCGACGATGAATTCCTGGACGGCGGCCCGCTCGTTGGGGGTCATGGTGGCGGCTTCGGAGGTGGTGCCGAGGGCAACGATGTAGTCGACGCCGGAGTTGATGATGTGTTCGATGAGTGCTTCGAGCTTGGTGAAGTCGACGGTCTCCTGTTGACGGCGGAAGGGGGTGATGAGTGCCACGCCCGTACCGGTAAATATAGGTGCTTTCATTGGTCTTTGTATTCTGCTTTACTACTTTACTCCTCTACTACTTCTTTATCATGCTAAGGTATTCAATGACGTTGTTGAAGAACCCTTTGAGCTCCACCTGCCCGTCGCCACGGATGATGAGGTCGAAGGTGTCGGAGGGGTCTTCGGCCGGGGTGGCGTAGACGACCTTGAGGCTGGCCGGGGTGCGCAGGGCTACATATTGCGAGAAGAAGTTCTCCTCGCCGATGGTGTCGATGAGCAGGTCGTACTGCTGCTCGACGAAGGGGCGTATGGATTCGTAGGAGGGGAGGCCCCAGAAGTTGATGTCGGTCTTGCTGCGCACGATGTGGGTGGCTTGGTGGGTGATGACGAAGCCTATTTCCTGGTCGCGTTGCAGGAGCGCGATGATGTGCACCTGCTTGCCTTGGTTCTCCATGACTTTGGCGAAGTGGTGCAGTATGTTCCAGTGCTGCTCGTCCTGCAGGCGGCAGATGACGCCGATGCGGCGCACTTCGTCGATGTTGTCAATCTTTTTCTCGCGCGGGGCGGCCTTGAGGTCGCGGATGAGGCGCTTGCGGTGTATCTCTTTGATGAATTCCAACATGGTCTAATCGAATAATGAATGTTGTTTATAAAGGGTGAAACTGCGTCGGTGGAGGGGAGTGATGCCGAATTGCTCGATGGCTTGGTAGTGTTCGGCGGTGGGGTAGCCCTTGTTGCGGTCCCAGCCGTACTGCGGGTATTGCTCGTGCAACCGGGCCATGAGTTCGTCGCGGTGGGTTTTGGCGAGGATGCTGGCGGCGGCGATGGGCATATAGAGTGCATCGCCGTGGACGATGCAGCGGTAGGGCAGCGAGGTCTCGTTGTAGAAGCGGTTGCCGTCGATGAGCAGGAAGTCGGGCTGTGGGTTGAGTTGCTTGACGGCAAGGCACATGGCGTGGGTGGAGGCGTGGAGTATATTGAGGCGGTCGATTTCCTCCGGTTCGACGACGGCGACGGCCCAGGCCAGTGCTTCGCGCTCTATCTCCGTGCGGAGCTGGTCGCGTTGGCGTTCGTTGAGTTGCTTGGAGTCGTTGAGCCCGGGGTTGCTGTAATCGGGCGGCAGGATGACGGCGGCGGCCACGACGGGGCCGGCCAGCGGGCCGCGGCCCGCCTCGTCGCATCCCGCCTCGCGGCGGCCGGGGGTGAGACAGACTTCTAGCATAGCAGTGCGGCAATGATGATGGCGATGAGCAGGAGGTCGAATATCCAGATGTGCTTCTTGCGGCGGCGCCCGAACGAGGCGGGGTGTTCGGCCGCGGCAAAGAAGAGGCGGTGGGTGACGAAGGCGAAGGGAATGGCCAGGAAGGGCATCGGCAGCGGCAGGAGGGGGCAGAAAAGCATCATGCCGATGCCGCCGACGGTGAAGAGTATGACGGTGGTGGCATTCTTCTGCCACACTACGGGTCGCTCGCTGATGCGGCTCAGGACGGCGATGAGGGCCCATGCCATCACGACGGCCAGCAGGATGGAGGCCATGGTGGCCGGGAGGCCGGTCTGGCCCGCTGGCGGGAGGATGGCCTGCAGGCTGGCCAGGGTGTCGCTCCACCAGGGCGCCAGGCCATCGGTCATGTAGAGCACGAGCAGGAGGAGCGCATAGGGGGCGGCGAAGCCCAGGAGCATGAGCATCCAGTCTTTCCAGTTGTAGAGGCGGTAGCTTGAGGCGATGAGCAGGTAGCCGAGCATCAGGATGGCGGCGGGCTGGAAGAAAAGCGAGGCAATGCCTATCATCAGGGTGGCGCCGCATATCTTCTCGGCGGGGATGGTGAGCAGGGTGCCGCGCAGCATGAGCTGGTGGAGGCCGATGATGGCAATGCCGTTGACCAGCACGACGGGTGTCAGGGTGGTGGCGCCGGCGCTCATGGCGACGATGTAGAGCAGGGTGGGGAGGAGGCTGTTCTGCGAGACAAGGTTGACGTTGGCAAGCAGCAGGTTGAGCATGAAGCCTTCGGCCAGCACGAGCAGCATGGCCAGGACCACAGCCAGCCGGGGCGCTGCTTGCAGCCAGCGACAGAGGAGCCCGTAGAGCACGGCGGGGTGGTCGCCGGCGGCCATGGGGACGGGTGCCAGCAGGGCACGCCCCCACAGCAGGAGCAGGACCACGATGACGAGCACTGCCTGCACTACGATGTCTCTCTGGAACAGCTTTATCATGGGTTGATGAGCAAGGTCTTGGTTAGCGCACTATCAGTTTCTCGGCACGGCTGCCCACGCGGACGATGTAGACGCCCGGGGTCCAGCGGCTGACGTCGAAGGTGGCCTCGGTGCACACGGGCATTTCCAGCACACGGCTGCCGCTGACGGAGAAGACTTGCAGGGTCTGTCGTTCGCCGCAGCCGGTGTTGACCGTCACGCTTCCCTGCGAGGGGTTGGGGAAGAGGCGCATGGGGAGCTGCTGCTCTTCGGCCTGGCGGATGCCGACGCGGCTGATGGCCTCGTTGACGGCGGCAAGGGCGTCGATTTTGCCCCAGCCCCAGCGCACGTCGGCGCTGTCGTTGGCGAGCAGGGGGCCAGTCTTGTCGTCATTGCGGGCGGTGGAAATGACGATTTGGCGTATCTCGTCGGTCGTGAGGTCGGGGTTGGCCTGGAGGATGAGAGCCACGATGCCGGTGACGGCGGGGCTCGACATGGAGGTGCCGCTCATGCGGCTCCACGTGTATTCGCGGGTGCCCATCTGCACCCATGCGGTGGCGGGGTAGGAGCCGGTGGTCCAGTAGCTGATGGAGGAGTTGACCTGGTAGCCGGGGGCCGAGATTTCGGGTTTCTGGCGGCCGTCGATGAGAGGGCCGTAGCTGGAGAAGTAGGTCAGGTCGCCGGTGTAGTAGTTTGACGAGTCGGACGACCAGGTGTCGGCTTCGTGGGCGGCCACGCTGATGGTCTTCTCGGCGCAGGCGGGTTCGCCGATGCCGTAGTAGTGGTCGCCGCCCACGAACCCTTCGTGGTTACCGCTGAAGAAGTTGGCTCCTTCGTTGCCGGCGTGGTTGGTCTTGTTGGCCACGTTCCAGGCATGCACGGTGCCGTCGGTGGCGGTGATGAAGAGTTGTAGCTGCAGGTTGTTGCCCGGGTTGTCGACGTCAAGCTGGATGTGGGGGCGTTGGTCGAAGGGGTTGGAGGCTTCAATCAGTACGCGGTAGGGTGCGAGGGCATCGCCGCAATGCAGTGTGTCGTAGACAATCAGGCTGTCGGCCGAGGCGGTGGTGGAGAACATGGGGCTGGTCCACACGGTGTCGGCTCCTTGGAAGCGGAAGGCGGCGCTGAAGTGGTGTCCTTGCTCACCCCAGAGGATGAGGCACTGGCCGATGGCGTCTTCGGCATAGGTGTAGAAGGCGGCGCAGGTTTTGAGGGTGTCGGGGTTGGTGCTGAAGTCGCGGCTGATGTGGAAGCTGGCGTCGCCGTTGTTGCCGGCGCTGGTGACGAAGACCACGCCCGAGTCGCTGAGGCTGTTGATGGCCTGGCTGAGGAGTGACTGGCCGTCGAGGCAGCTGAAGGAGTACATGCCCCAGCTGCTGTTGATGACGAGTCGGCGGGTACTGTCGTTGGCCACGTTTTTCATCCAGGCCACGCCATTGAGCCAGTCGGCTTCGTTGAGGCCGAAGGAGCAGAGCAGGAGGTGCGCGCCGGGTGCCTGGCCGCGGAATTTCTGCGACGACGAGGCCCCCTTGCCGGCACAGATGCCGGCCACATGGGTGCCGTGGGTGCCGTAGCCGTAGAGGTTGGAGGTGTCGCCTTTGGCGTTGCGCAGGGCGTTGTAGCCGATGAGCTCGGTGCCGTAGGTGAATCCGGCGGGGGCGGGGCCTTTCCGGCGGAAGTGGTCCCAGGCGCGTTCGATGCGACGGGTGAGGAAGTTGGGGTGGGTGTAGTCGAAGCCCCAGTCGGTGATGCCAATGTAGACGCCGGTGCCGTCGTAGCCGGTGTTGTTGGATACGCCGTCGCCGTGCTCCACGCGGTCGGTGCGGGTGTCGCCGCGGGTTTTGTCCATGTGGGGGCCTCCCACATGGTGGGCGATGCTGTATTGCTGCACTTCGCGGTTGCTTTCCAGCAGGGACAGACTCTCCACCGGTACGCGGAGGGTGACAATCTGTCCTGCCTGGGCTCCGATGATGATGCCTGCCTTCTCCAGCCGTCCGCGGTCGAAGTCGGGTTGCATCTTGGCCAGGAAGTCGATGGCGACGGCTCCGGCAGACACCTGTTCGCGGACAAGGGCTTTGGTGTCGATGCCGCATTTGGCATTCTGTGCCATGGAGGTGCATAAGATGCACGCTGTCAGCATGCTGAGTAGTATCTTCTTCATAATTGCTGTTTTATATACAAGATGCAAAGATACGTATTTTTTCTGAATTGGATGCCGAGGGGGAGAAAAAATATCTTTTCTGAAGCGTCGCGACGGTTCCCTCTCTGTCTTTATTGTGCTAATTCTATGGTTGTTTGAGGGTTGTTCTTCAGGAGTTCTTTACAAAAGCGTAATGAACTCCTAAAGAACAGTAAAAGAACAGTAAAAGAACAGAGGGGGAAACGAGGGGGAAAGAAAGGGGTGTCCTTCGGTTGAAGGGCACCCCTTGGGGTTGGAGTGAGTCTGAGTTTTGGGGTTAGACTTCCCAGGTGTCGCCGCTGTTGAGCAGGTCGTCGACACATTTGTATTTGCCGGTGGCCATCTGCTCGTCCATCTGCTCTTCGTAGAGCTGGGTGTAGGATGTCTTCTTGACGTTGCGGATGACGCCCAGCGCCACGGGCAGGTCGGAGGCGGGACCCATGTGGGCCAGCATCATGTGGATGCCGGTGTCCTCGGTGGTCTCGTCGTGGACCATGATGTCGTCGATGGTGATGCCGTTCTCGCCGAGGGTGACCACTTCGAGCTGGCGTCCGTTGAAGCGGAGTCCTTTCTCTTTGTTTTTACCAAAGAGCATGGGTTTGCCGTGTTCGAGCACGATGGTGCGGTCGTCGCGGACGGCGCGGTCGGTGATGGCGGCGTGGGTCTTGTCGTTGAAGATGACGCAGTTCTGGAGCACTTCGACGACCGAGGTGCCGTCGTGTTTGGCGGCGCGGGTCATGCAGTCGGTGGAGAGGTTGGGCACGCAGTCGAGTGTGCGGGCGAAGAAGGTGCCCTGGGCGCCCATGACGAGTTCGCCTGGGTTGAAGGGGTAGTCGATGGTGCCGTAGGGCGAGGTCTTGGTGACCTGGCCGAACTTGGTGGTGGGGCTGTACTGGCCTTTGGTGAGGCCGTAGATTTCGTTGTTGAAGATGGTGATGTTGAGGTCCTGGTTGCGACGGACGGCGTGGATGAGGTGGTTGCCGCCGATGGCCATGGAGTCGCCGTCACCCATGTTGACCCATACGCTGAGGGCGGGGTTGGCGAGCTTCACACCCGTGGCGATGGCGCAGGCGCGGCCGTGGATGGAGTGGAAGCCGTAGGTGTCGACGTAGTAGGGGATGCGGCTGGAGCAGCCGATGCCGGATACCATGCAGACGTTTTCTTTCTTGTAGCCGGTTTTGGGGAATGTGGCCAAGAGGGCGGCAAGGATGGCGTGGTCGCCGCAGCCCGGGCACCATTTCACCATCTGGTCGCTTTGGAAGTCGGCTTTGGTGTATTCTTTATCCGCTTTGGGAACAAAATGCTTTTCCATATTCTTTCTTGATTTTTTCTAGATGCTCTAGAGGGACTAGATTATCTAGAGGTTCTAGAATTTATCCGATTAAACTATTGAAGTGCTCTTTCAGCTCGCCGACTTCGAAGGGCAGGCCCATGATTTTGTTGTACTGTGTCATGGGGCACTCGGGGAACTGGGTGCGGAGGTAGCCGGCAAACTGGCCGTTGTTCAGTTCGCAGACGACAATCTTCTTGTAGCGGCGCAGGATGTCGCCGGTGTTCTTAGGCAGCGGGCAGATGTAGTTGAAGTGGGTGTAGGCCACCTTCTTGCCTTCGTTGTTCATCTCTTCGACGGCGAGTGTGAGTGCGCCGGCGGTGCCGCCCCAACCCACCACGAGCAGGTCGGCATCGGGGTTGCCGGTGACTTCCTGGTCGGGGATGTAGTTGGCGACGCGGTTCACTTTCTCCTGACGGTTGTAGACCATGAGGGCGTGGTTCTCGGGGTCGGTGCTGAGAGGCCCGTCGGGGCATTTCTCGAGTCCGCCGACGCGGTGGCTGAGGCCTTCCATGCCGGGCAGGGCCCACTGGCGTGCGAATGTCTCGGCGTCGCGGCGGAAGGGACGGTAGTCGGGGTCGTTCTCCTTGGCCAGGCGGGGTTTGATTTCGGGCATGTCCTTCATGGAGGGAATCTTGAACAGCTGGGAGCCGTTGCCGAGGTAGCCGTCGGTGAGCAGGATGACGGGGGTCATGTGCTCGAGGGCTATCTTGGCGGCGTTGAAGGCCCAGTAGAAGCAGTTGGCGCTGCTGGATGCGGCGACGACGACGAGGGGTGCCTCGCCGTTGCGGCCGTAGAGGGCCTGGACGAGGTCGCTCTGCTCGGTCTTGGTGGGCAGACCCGTGCTGGGACCGCCGCGCTGCACGTCGACGACAACGAGGGGCAACTCGGTCATTACGGCCAGACCCAGGGCCTCGCTCTTCAGCGACAGGCCGGGGCCGGAAGTGGAGGTGCAGGCGAGGGCGCCGGCATAGGAGGCGCCGATGGCGGAGCAGATGCCGGCGATTTCGTCTTCGGCCTGGAAGACGCGGGCGCCGAGGCTCTTGTGCTTGGCCAGCTCGACCATGACGTCGGTGGCGGGGGTGATGGGGTAGGAGCCGAGGAAGAGGCGACGGCCGCTCTTCTCGGAGGCGGCGAGGAGGCCCCAGGCGGTGGCCACGTTGCCAGTGATGTTGCGGTAGCGGCCGTGTTCCATCTTGTCGGCCGTGGCGACTTCAAAGATGTGGGAGTGCATGACTTCCAGCTTGTCGGCATATTCGTACCCTTCGGTCAGGACGGCCTTGTTGAGGGCGATGACGGCGGGTTTCTTGGCGAATTTGCGTTCAAGGTAGGCAAAGGTGTGGTCGAGGGTCTTGTGGGTGGAGTAGAAGATGATGCCGAGGGCGAACATGTTGCGGCTCTTGTCGGCGGTTTTCTTGTCGACGCCCTGAGCCTCGCCGATGCGCTCGGTGAAGGAGGTGATGGGGGCCTTGATGATGGTGTAGGCGCGCTCGAGCTCGTCGGAGAAGGGGTTCTCCTTGTAGCCTGCCTTTTCCAAGGCTTCGTCGGTGAAGGTGTCGATGTCGACGATGACAGTGGCACCTTTCTTGGCCCATTTGAGCTGCGACTTGAAGGCGGCGGGATTCATGGCGACGAGGATGTCGCATTTGTCGCCTGAGGAGTAGATGTGGTTGCCCACGTGAACCTGGTATCCGCTGACGCCGGCGATGGTGTTGTGCGGCGCACGTATTTCGGCGGGATAGTCGGGGAATGTGGCGATGTCGTTGCCGGTCAAGGCGGAGGCGTCGCTGAAGAGCGTGCCGCTGAGCTGCATGCCGTCGCCCGAGTCGCCAGCAAATCTGACCACAAGGTCTTCTTTATTAACAATCTGATTTTCTGACATGTTATTGGTATGTTTATTGATTTGACTCGTGTGTTTTGAAAGTGCAAATATACGAAATAAAAACGGGTCGGAAAAATATTTTTTCAACAGGTGGTGAAAAAGATTGCGCGGACACAATATTTGTGTTCGCCCGACGTTAATAGTTAAGTGTATTAAACAATATATACTATGAAGAAGAGACTTGTACCTATTATGGCGGCGGTGCTGCTGCTGACTACGGGATGCAGCATCTACCATCCCCAAGCGGTGGATATCCCGCTCATCAACCATGCCGGCGACACGCGAGTGGATGCTTCGTTGGCTGTCTCGGCGTGGGCACTGCCGGATGTGATGACCATCAATGCCACTGCCAGTTACGGTTTCACCGATTGGCTGGCGGGTCAGGTGCACCTCAACTACGGAGGCGACAATTTCTACACCCAGCTGGCTCCCGGTGCCTATCTGCCCTTGGGTGAGCACGGGCTGCTGGAGGGCTATGTGGGCTTTGGCATGGGTGGTGCCTGGCGGCAGCCCAGCCAAATGCCCAGCGACAGTAGCAGTTCGGCGGGTACTTACGACTATTCCGGCCACTTCACGGTGCCTTTCGGTCAGGTCAATATCGGCTGGCACGACCTCACGGGCGCCCATATCGACCTGGCCTTCGGTATGAAGGTGGGTGCCTATGTCCCCGACTTCAAGTACCGCCGTTACGACTCCAACGGGGAACTGATGCCCGACGAGTGCTCGGTCTATACCTCGTCCAATCTGCTCCTCGAGCCGCAGGTGGTGTTCCGCATTGGCGGTGAGCACGTCAAGTTCTGTCTGCGAGGAAGTTTTGCCTGGTTGAGCGACATCGAGAGCAGTAGCAGCTCCAGTTCCTCCCCATTCACCGCCGACTTTTTCACCATCAGTGCGGGTATGAACTTCAGTTTCTAGTGTATAATATATGATGAGAAAGCTCTTTGTCTTGACCTTGCTGCTGGTGCCGGCTTTGATGGCCGTGGGGCAGCAGAAGCAGACCTATGCCTTTGTCGAGCGCGACTCGACGCTGTGGCTTGATGTGTGGCGGCCCGAGGTGCCGCGGAGCGACAAGGCCTGTGTCGTTGCTCTGTTCGGCGGCGGCTTTGTGGCCGGCGAGCGCGACAATGAATACCAGCAGCTGGTGGCCCAGCGGCTCACGGCCCGCGGCTATACGGTGGTCAGTCCCGACTACCGTCTCGGCCTGCGTGACACCGTCCGGGTCAAGCAGTACAAAGGCCTGAAAGGCCTGCAGGACATGTTCCAGTGGGTCATCAATATAGCCACCGAGGACTGTGCCGCCGCCGTGGCCTATGTGGTGCAGCATGCGGGCGAGTTGAATATCAACCCCGAGCGGATTGTACTCACCGGCAGCTCGGCTGGCGCCATCACGGTGTTGCAGCTCGACTACTGCCGTGCCAACGCGCTGCCCGAGGCGTCGGTACTGCCGCCCGGCTGGATGCCTGCCGCCGTGGTGCCCTATTCCGGCGCCGTCATGTGCAAGGGCAAGCCCAAGTATGCCACTCCGCCGGCCCCGACCATGCTGATGCATGGCACCAAGGACAAGATAGTGGCCTACAAGAGGTACCCGCCGCTGCTGAGCCATGCCCTGTGGGGAGCCAGCACCGTGTATAAGCGCATGACGAAGCAGGGGTTCCCCACCTGGATAGTGCGCTTCGAGGGCATCGGACACGAGGTGGCCTCGTTCCTGCCCGGCTCGGTCGACATCTTCTGCGGCTTTGTCGAGCAGGTGTTCGACGGCCGCCGCACCACCCTCGACGCCACCATGCACGACGAGAAGCTGGTGCCCACCGAGTGGACCAATATGACCGTTATCGATTTGTACACGAAATGAGCAACCACCAGATAGAAATCATGGCCCCGGTGGGCTCGTGGGAGAGCCTGCAGGCGGCCTTGCAGGGAGGTGCCGACGCCGTCTATTTCGGAGTGGGGAAGTTGAACATGCGGTCGCGTTCGGCTGCCAACTTCACCGCCGACGACCTGCCCCGCATCGTCGCCACCGCCCGTGAGGCCGGCGTGCGCACCTACCTCACCGTCAACACCATCATCTATAACAGCGAGATAGAAGAGATGCACGCCCTGTTGCATGCCGCGCAGGAGGCCGGCGTCAGCGCTATCATCGCCAGCGACATGGCCGTCATCACCTATGCCAACGCAATGGGCGGACGCGACCGAAGTGGAGCGAACCGACCATTTGAGGTGCATATCTCCACCCAGTGCAACGTCAGCAACACCGAGGCGGTGCGCTACTATGCCCGCTTTGCCGACGTCATCGTCACTGCCCGCGAGCTGCCGCTGAGCCAGGTAGCCGAGATTACGCAGTACATCCGCGACAACGACATTCGCGGCCCCAAGGGGGAGCTGGTGCAGGTGGAGGTGTTTGCCCACGGTGCCCTCTGCATGAGCGTCAGCGGCAAGTGCTACCTCAGCCTCGACAACTACAACTACTCGGCCAACCGCGGTGCCTGCCTCCAGCTCTGCCGCCGCGGCTACATCGTCAAGGACAAGGAGAGCGACCTGGAGCTGGAGATAGACAACGAATACATCATGTCGCCCAAGGACCTCTGCACCATCGGCTTCCTCGACAAGATAGTGAAGGCCGGTGTGCGGGTGCTGAAGATAGAGGGCCGTGGCCGGAGCGCCGACTATGTGCGCACTGTCACCGAGTGTTACCGCGAGGCGGTAGAGGCCATCGCTGCCGGCACCTACACGCCCGACCGCATCGCCGACTGGACGCGCCGGCTGGCCACCGTCTTCAACCGCGGTTTCTGGGACGGCTACTACCTGGGACGCCGCCTCGGCGAGTGGAGCGACCGCTACGGCAGCCAGGCCACCGAGCAGAAGGTCTACCTGGGCTTGGTGAAGAACTACTTCCATCGCATCGGTGTGGCCGAGGTACAGCTGCAGACCGCCGAGACGCTGCGGGTGGGCGACGAGGTGATGGTCATCGGCGAGACCACCGGCGTCTACCGTGCGGCCATCGAGGAACTGCGCCTCGAGCGCGACCCGGTGCCCGAGGTGCATCAGGGCGACCGCTTCAGCTTCGCCACCACCGAGCCTTTGCGCCGTGGCGACAAGGTGTACCGCATCGACCAAGTAACCGAAGAGTATTGACCTATGCCGAAAACAATCCCCTCCTTTGTCCGCAAATACCGGCTGCCACTCTTGGCGGCGCTGTGCCTCGTTCCGACGGTCATCAACGTGATACGTTACTCTTTCCACATCGGCGAATGGTGGCCCAGCGTGCATTACTTTGTCGGCTACGACACCGGCTTTGGCGGACGGAAGCTGATAGGCACAATCTGCGGATGGCTGTTCCCCGACTATGTCACTGGCGGCGTCGTGACCGGCATCGTCCTCGTGGCCAACCTCCTGCTGCTGCTCCTATTGCTCCTCTTTGTCTTGCGGACGGTGAAACCCGGCGACGCGATGACGCCCGTGGCGGCGGTGCTGGTGCTGTATGTCGTGCAGCCATTCAACGTCTTGCAGTTCTGCAACCGCGGCATGTCGGCCGGCTTCATGGAGACCTACCAGCTGGTACTCACCTTGGGTTGGCTGCTCCTGTTCCTTCGCTGGCGAGGAAGGTGGTGGTACTACCTGCTGACACTCCTTGTCGCCGCCGCCGGGTGTCTCATACACCACACCTTCTGCTGCACGCTCTTCCCGCTGTTTGTCGCACTGTTTGTCTACGACATGACCGATGGCGGCTTCTCGGTGAAGAAGGCAGTAGTCTACGGCTTGATATGCCTCGCCATATTGTCTCTCTTTGTCTCCATCTGGCTGTTCGGCCACATGAATGTCGACATCGACACCTTGCAGGCCGACATCGTGCGACGTGCCGCCCCCGACGCCTGCGGAGCCGACAAGGAGGCTTTGCGGCAGTACTATTACGACTATGGCAGCAACAATGTGGAAGGCCTGCAGAGTCTGCGCATCGTCGAGTTTGTCTTCTCCCTTCTGTTGATGTCCCCGATACTCGCGGTCTTCTACTGGCCTTGGTTCGCGGCGGCCCGACACTCCCGGCAGTGCCGTTATTGGATTGTCCCCGTCGTCATCACTGTCCTCACCATCCCTGTCTTCCTGCGCACCACCGACTATACACGCTGGTGGATATGCTGGTTCTTTGGCCTGATGGCTTTGCTGTTGGTGGTCTCTCACGACGGCAACCTGCCGTTGAAAGAGGCCTTGGAGCGCATGTGGCTCTTCTTCAAGCGCCGTTGGTACCTGGCGGTGCTATTGTTGGTCTATGCGGCACAACTGTATTACATCAGTTACGAAGGCCTCGTCCCGGCCATAGTGTTGCGCAACTTCCTTTTCGGTTTCACCCCTTACGACTCCATAGTTTTCTGACGCAGGCGGTGATACCACACATATATAATATTGTATAAACAGCAAACCAGCAGATGACTTCAGAACAAGAGAAAGCCCTGCGGCTGGCCACCGAGGCCGGACACATACTCCTCGAGAACGGGGCCGAAATCAGCCGGGTGGAGGAGACCATGGAGCGCATCGCCTCGGCCTACGGGGTCGAGGACGAGAGTTTCTTTGTGCTCAGCAACGGCATCATCGCCACCGGACAGCACTATGCCCGCGCCGAGTTCATCCCCATCAAGGGCACGCAGCTGAGCCGTGTGGTGGAGGTTAACCAACTGAGCCGTGAGGTGAGCGGGGGACGGAGAACACCCCTGCCGGTCGATGAACTGGCGGCGCGGCTGGGTGCCATACGCACGGCTCCCGGCAAGCCGTGGTGGGAGAACATCCTGGGCATCGCCCTCGGCGTGGGGTCCTTCTGCATCCTCTTCGGCGGCAGCCTGGTCGATGCCGCGGCTACCTTTGCCTGCGGCCTCCTGCTGGGGGCCTTTATGACCTTTGTGGGACCGCACATGAGCCGCATCTTCGGCAATGTGCTTGGAGGCCTGGTGGGCGGGCTGCTCTGCATAGGAGCTGTATTGTTATTTCAATTTTCAATTTTCAATTTTCAATTCCCACTCCACCTGCCTAACATGATTATCGGCACCATCATCGCGCTGGTGCCGGGAGTGCCGTTCACCAACGGCATGCGCGACCTGGCCAACGAAGACTACATCGCCGGCACCACCCGTCTCACCGACGCTTTCCTCGTCTTCCTCTGCATTGCACTGGGAGTGGCGCTGGCCTTCATCGCCGAGGGACTCCTCAGCGGCGGCATCATGCAGCTCGGCGCACCGGTCGTCGATGCCACTGCGTCGCACTGGGCCATCCAGCTCGCCGCGGCCTTTGTGGGCACTGTGGGCTTCTCGGTGCTCTTCGGGGCACCGCGTCGCTACTATGTCGACTGCGGCCTGACGGGCATGGCCGGATGGGCGGTGTATCTGCTGCTGATGCCCAGCACCGTGGCGGCCGCCTTCCTCGGCGCCCTGACCGTGGCCGTCGTGAGCCCCCTGCTGGCTCTCCTTCGGCGGTGCCCGACGACCGTGTTCCTCATCTGCGGCATCATACCCCTCGTGCCCGGCGGCGGCATCTTCTGGACCGCCTACCATCTCGTGAACAACCAGCTGCGTCTGGCGGCCTCCTCCGGCTTCCTGGCCCTCAAGGTGACCCTCGCCATCGCCGGCGGCATCATCGTGGCCGGCACCATTGTCGCCCGCATCATCAAACACAGAAAGCAATGAACAACTGCAACACCTTCTCGACCGTGCCCGTGCCCGAGCGCGCCATCCTCGTCGGCGTGTGCCCCACGGGGCAGACCATGGAGCGCACCGAAGAATACCTGGCCGAGCTGGCCTTCCTCCTCGACACCGCCGGCGGCGTCTGCCTGAAGCAGGTCATACAGAAACTGGAACGGCCCGACACCCGCACCTATGTCGGCAGCGGCAAGCTGGAGGAGCTGAAGGAGTACAAGCAGGCCCTCGAGGCCGACTTCTTTGTCTTCGACGACGAACTCTCGCCCGCCCAGCTGCGCAACCTCGAGCGGGAGCTGGAATGCCGCATCCTCGACCGCACCACCCTCATCCTCGACATCTTCGCCAAGCGGGCCCGCACCTCCACGGCCCGCACACAGGTCGAGCTGGCCCAGCTGCAATACATGCTGCCGCGCCTCACCCGCCTCTGGACCCACCTCGAGCGCCAGCGCGGCGGCATCGGCATGCGCGGCCCGGGCGAGACCCAGATTGAGACCGACCGCCGCCTCATCAAGGAGAAGATAGGCCTCCTGCGCGAGCAGCTCGAGAAGATTGACCGCCAGAAGACCCTCCAGCGCAAGAACCGCGAGTCGCTGGTGCGCGTGGCCCTCGTGGGCTACACCAACGTGGGCAAGAGCACCCTGATGAACCTCCTCAGCAAGAGCGACGTGCTGGCCGAGAACAAGCTTTTCGCCACCCTCGACACCACGGTGCGCAAGGTGGTGGTCGACAACCTGCCGTTCCTCCTCACCGACACGGTGGGTTTCATCCGCAAGCTGCCCACCCAGCTGGTGGAGAGCTTCAAGAGCACCCTGGACGAGGTGGTCGAAGCCGACCTACTGCTCCATGTGGTCGACATCTCGCACCCCGACCACGAGGAGCAGATAGCCGCCGTCAACCGCACACTGGAGGAAATTGGCGCCCACGAGAAGCCCGTCATCATGGTCTATAACAAGATAGACAGCCTTGCCGGCGACGCCGACCGCGAAGACGGAGAGCGCTCGGTGTTTGTCTCGGCCGTCAAGAAGACCAATATCGACGCCCTGCGCCAGAGGCTCTACGACGAGGTGGCCCGCATCCACGCCGTCCGCTACCCCTACAACAACTTCCTCTACTGATTTTCTTATTGTTTTATTGCTGTTCTTTTACTGTTCTTTTAGAAAAGTAAAAGAACAGGGGTTAAAGTGTTGTATTTCAGAGGTGATTTAGTCGTGCTCGCCGTGTAGGGCATCGTACACCAGCCGGGCTTTGGCGGGGCCTATGGCGTCGGTCAGGTCGGCGAGGGTCTGCAGCTGCACCTGCTTGACGCTTCCGAAGCGCAGCAGCAGGTCGTGGGCCGTCTTCTCGCCGATGCCGTCGATGTCGGTCAGCGAGGTGCGGAAGGTGCCCTTCGAGCGCTTGTCCTTGTGGAAGGTGATGGCGAAGCGGTGCACCTCGTCCTGTATGCGTTCCAGCAAGTGGAAGAGGGGGTCGGTGGGTTTGATCTGCACGGTGCGTATGTGGTAGTCGGCGTCGTAGGCCAGCAGGCGGTCGGTGCGGTGGTTGTCGTTCTTGGCCAGTCCTGCGATGGGCAGCGGGCAGTGCAGCTCGTCGCGCAGCACGCGCCGTGCCATCTCCATCTGTCCCTCGCCGCCGTCGACCAGCAGCAGGTCGGGCAGCTGCTCCAGCTTGCTGTAGCGGCGCCCGATGACTTCGGCCATGGAGGCGTAGTCGTCGGGGCCTTCGACGGTCTTGATGTTGAACTTGCGGTATTCCTTGCGGTTGGGCTTGCCGCCGCTGAAGCGCACCATGCCGGCCACGGGGTAGGCACCCTGTATGTTCGAGTTGTCGAAGCACTCTATCTCCATGGGCAGCGAGGGCAAGGCAAGGGCTTTCTGGAGGCGGGCCAGCAGGCGCTCGCCGCTTTCGGAGGCGTGTTCGCCGCTGAGGAGGGCTTTCTGGTGGAGGCACTGCTTGCGGAAGCTCTCCACGTTGCGGAGCGAAAGCTCGAGCAGCTTGCGCCGGTCGCCGCGGGGATTGGTGTTCTGCTGCAGGTAGCCGTCGGGCAGGTCGGGCACGGCAAAGGGGAGGATGATTTCCCGGGCGGTGCTGTGGCTCTGCTCGTGGAGGGTGGGGATGATGGTGGCCAGCAGTTCGGCGTCGCTCTCGTCGAGCTGTTTCTTCACCTCGTTGCTGATGCTGTAGATGATGGCGCCGTGCTTGCAGCGCATGTAGTTGACCCAGGCATAGGCTGTGGTGCCCGTGGCGCTTTGGTCGTCGCCGAGGATGCTGATGACGTCGACGTCGGCCACCTTGGTGTCGACCACGGTGGAGCGGCTCTGGTACTCCTCGAGGAGGTGCAGCTTGCGCTTGAGCACTTCGGCCTCCTCGAAGCGCAGGTCGGCGGCGGCGGCATACATCTGCCGCTTGAGGTCGTCGAGCAGGTCGCCGAAGTCGCCTTTGAGGATGCGGCGTATGTTCTCGATGGTGGCCTGGTAGTCGGCCTGGCTCTGCAGGCCGGCGCAGGGGGCGCCGCAGAGGCCTATCTGGTGCTTCATGCAGGGTCTGACAGTGGGTAGTGGGTAGTTGGTAGTGGGTAGCGTTTGACCACGAGTGCTACCCACTACCCACTGTCCACTACCCACTGTTCTGTCGCAGGTGCGGTACTGGAAGAGCTGGCGTATGATGTCCTGCAGTTCGCGCAGGATGCGCCCGTTGGGGTAGGGCCCGAAGTACTGCCCCTTGAGGGTCTTGCGGCGGGTGTAGAGGAGGCGTGGGTAAGGTTCGTCGGTGATGCAGAGGTAGGGGTAGGTCTTGTCGTCCTTGAGCATGGAGTTGTAGCGCGGCTGGTAGCGCTTGATGAGGCTGTTCTCCAGCAGCAGGGCGTCGATTTCGGTGGCCACGACGGTGACGCGTATGTCGCACACCGAGCGGACGAGCATCTTTATCTTGGGGCTCTTGTCTTCGTAGTGGGTGAAGTAGCTGCTCACGCGGCGCTGCAAGTTGCGCGCCTTGCCCACATAGATGACCTTGCCGTCGGCATCGAGGTGCTGGTAGACCCCCGGGCTCTCGGGGATGGTCTTCAGCCGCAGGGCGATGCGGTCGATGTTGGGGTTGATGCCGGCGTCAATCACGATAGGCTAGAAGTCGTAGTCCACTTTGGCTTTGCTGACGGTGAGCGCTATGCTGTGCACCCCTTCGAGGTCGTACTGGCTGGTGGCCTGGCTGACGTCGAGGGTGTGTACCCCTTTGTGGTTGAAGCTGAAGTAGCTGCGTATGCGGCCGGTGGCCACGCGGTAGCCGTCGACCATCTCGCCCCGCCAGCGGACGGGATGCCCGGCATCCTCCGACTTGCCTTTGAAGACTATGGCTCCGTAGAACTGGCGTTCTTCGCCGCCGGGCGACTTGAGGATGAGCATCACGGGCAGTTCGCTGTAGCGGAAACGTGACGTGTCGATGGCGGCCGTGAGGTCGATGTTGTAGTAGTTCTCGATGTTGCCCACGGCGATGTCGAAGTGCTCGGGGGTGAAGCGGTTCCATTGGTCGCCGGCCAGCAGGTGCTCCTCCTCGGCGATGGTGTTCTTGCCGCAGGCGCCCAGCAGCAACAGCGCTGCCAGTGCGGTGAAGAGGATATGTGTGTGTCTGTGCATACTGTCTGTTTTGTTTTTCTATCGTCGCTCTATCAGCGCCTGCATAATCTGCACGGCGTTGGTGGCGGCGCCTTTGCGAATGTTGTCGGCCACCACCCACAGGTTGAGGCTGCGGGGTTGCGACAGGTCGCGGCGCAGGCGTCCCACCCACACCTCGTCGCGGTGGTGGGCCAGGATGGGCATGGGGTAGTGGTTCTGCGACGGGTCGTCGTAGAGGATGACGCCGGGGGTAGCGGCAATGAGGCGGCGCACCTCGTCGAGGTCGTAGTCCTTCCTGAGCTCGACATTCACTGCCTCGCTGTGGCCGCCGACGACGGGCACGCGCACCACCGTGGCGGTAATCTGTATCGACGGGTCGGCATATATCTTGCGCGTCTCGTCGACGAGCTTCTGCTCCTCGATGGTGTAGCCGTCGGGCTGGAAGTCGCCCCCGTGGGGGAAGAGGTTGCGGTGTATTTGGTAGGGATACGCCCGCTCTCCACTCTCCGCTCTCCACTCTCCGCTCTCCTCGGCTTCCAGCTGGCGCACGGCCTTTGCTCCGGTGCCGGTGATGCTCTGGTAGGTGGCTATGACGAGGCGGCGGATGCCGTATTCGCGTTGCAGGGCCGAGAGGGCCAGCACCATCTGTATGGTGGAGCAGTTGGGGTTGGCGATGATGCGGTTGCCGGGGCCGACGGCAGCGATGTTTATCTCGGGCACCACGAGGGGCACGTCGGGGTCCTTGCGCCAGGCCGAGCTGTTGTCGATGACCGTGGTGCCGGCGGCGGCAAAGAGGGGTGCATACTGGCGCGAGGCCGTGGCGCCGGCCGAGAAGATGGCGTACTGCGGACGCTGTGCGATGGCGTCGTCGACGCTGACCACCGTCAGTTGCCGGCCGGCGAAGTCGAGGGGCTTGCCTACCGACTTGGGCGAGGCGGCCACGATGACCTCCTGCTGCCCGAAACCGCGCTCTTCCAGCACGGTGAGCATCTCGCGTCCCACCAGTCCGGTGGCTCCTACTACTGCTATCTTCATGGTGTGGCTATCGGATTAGGGTTACTGTGCCGCGGAGCACGTGGACTACCTTGGGGAGGAACTCGTTGGTGTAGCGTATGAGGTAGGTGTAGGTGCCTTGCGGGCAGAGGTTGCCGCTGGCATCGCGACCGTCCCATTTGCAGTCGGGCTCCTCGCAGTGGAAGACGAGCTGCCCGTTGCGGTTGTAGATGAACATCTCCTCGGTGAGGGTGCGGGTGCTGATGGAGCCGAAGAGGTTGTTCCCATTGGAGCTCTCGGGGGTGAAGATGTTGGGCACCCAGAAGCTCTCCTTGCGCATGGGTATGACGATGTGGGTCGTGTCGCTGCAGGTGTGCCCGTCATAGGTGGCAGTGGCTTGCAGCCAGATGTCGGCCTCGTCGTATTCGGCGGGGATGGTGTAGTAGGCCACGGGACCCGTGGTGGTGAACCCGCCGGGGAAGGTCCAGGTGCGGGCGTGGTTGTTCAGCGACACGTCGGTGATGACGGCTTCGAGGTGGTCGAAGTCGAAGTATTCGCGGTCGGACTGGAGGAGTGCCTTCACGGGCAGGTAGGTGAAGGAGAGCTGGGTGATGGAGTCGCAGCCCCAACGGTTGGTATCCATCACGGTGTCGATGGCCGCCGTGGCGTTGTTGCTCTCATAGTAGGTCTGTCCGTTGCCGCCGATGAGGGTGTCCCAGGTGTAGGGGCGGCAGTCGGTGACGGGGAAGACGACATAGTTGACGGAGTCCACCGTCAGGTTGAGGTGCACCGTCGAGTCGCAGCCGGGTTCGGACGTCAGCTGGGCGGTGGTCTGGGTCGATTTGTCGTAGGTCTGGCCGTTGGCACTCCAGGTGAACACCTGGCCTTGGCAGCGGCCCACTCTCTCGACGGTGTCGAAGTTGGGGTAGTAGCTTATTATCATCGTGTCGTAGGCCGGGCAGTGGCTGGTGAACTCGATGCTGGCCTGCACGACGATGGTGTCGATTTTGTTGCGCATCACACCCGTCTGGGGCAGGTTGCCGCGCAGGGTGATGGGAATGCGGATGGTGTCGTCCGACTCGGTCGGGTTGCCGATGGTGAGGCTCTCGTTGACGGGGAGCTCGTAGACCTGCCCACGGCTGCGGCGGAAGACAGAGTAGACGACGGTGTCTATCTCCTGCGTGACGGGGAACTCCATCACCATCTGGGCGGCGTTGCCGGCACAGACTTTGTAATCCTTCTCGGTGCGGGGGCGGCCGACGGCGTGGAGGTTGAGGTCGGCTGTGGTGTCGACGCCGATGACGATGGTGTCGTAGAGTTTGTACCAGCGCCCGTTGGCGTCGCAGAAGCGCAGGTGGTAGTAGTAGCGTGAGATGCCCTTGGGCTTCACCACGGCGCGCGAGAGGGTGGGGCAGGTGCTCATGTGGCCCTGGGGGCGGTAGTAGCCCTCCTCGTCGTTGTAGGCTTCGGGGGCCAGGTTGATGTTGCGCAGCTCTATGGTGTCGTACAGCGGCACTATCTGCCCGCTTTCGAGGGTGTCGAACACCTGGCGGGTGGTGAAGGTGCGCACGGTGTCGTACACTGGCATCAGCGTGGTGCCCACGGTGTCATATCGCGGCACCACGGTCCCGTTGGCCAGGGTGTCGAACACCTGGTTGATGGTCTCGTTCCAGGTGGTGTCGTAGAGGTAGTGGTCCAGGACGCGCACCCACTTCTCTACAAACTGGGTAGTGCCTTGAGGCGTGAAACGGTAGGAGGAGTAGTGGTCCTGGGCTGTAGAGCAGTTCCACCCCGAGGGGTAGAAGGCGGCGGGGGCTCCTGAAGGCCAGATATAGGCTCCTTCGCCGCTGTAGGTACGCGTCTGCTGTTCGCCGGTGGCATTCTGGATGCCGATGAAGCCTTGGCCGGAGGAGGTGCTGGTGCCGCCATAACGGTGTTTCACGTGCACCTCGATGATGTTCGACCCTTGGTAGCAGACCATCTGGAAGGTCTCACGGACGTTGGAGTTGTCATAGATGGGAATTTCGTTCCAAGTAGCGATGCCTTTGAGGCACGGCTCCTCGTCGATGACGCCATAGTAGATGCCTTGGAGGCCGGACATATAAGCGCCGTTATAACCGGTATAGGTGTCTTCATAGACTCCATAGATGGCTTCATGCATACGGTTGAAACAGCCCTCACCGGTGGGGGTATGCCCATTGGTTGTTGTCCATGGCAGGGTGGCATTTGGGGAAATGTTGTAAGGGCAGTAGTTGTTGGCGGCACTGATGCCGGTCTGGCTTTGGGGCATAAAGGTGACGATGCCGTTGTCGCCCACACAAAACGAAGTCCTGGTATTGCCGAAGAAGAAGAAGTCGAATCCCAAGTTAGTATATGTGCTGTTGTAGTCGTCGTCGTTACTGATGGGCACTTTGTAGCGTCCAGGGTTGGGACCGTTCAGACTGTAGTTGAGGTAGAAGGTGGTGTCGGCCGGGCAGAAGGAGTCGAGCACATCGACGGCATAGTAGCCGTTGAAGTGCTGCACCGGGACGTAGGGCATGCAGGAGAGCTCGATGCCGGTGGTGCGGGTCTCGCAGTCGAAGACGGTGTCCCACCCTTTGTCGTTGGGGTTGGTGGTCCAGGGGTGAATGCCGGGGGCGGGACCGTCGAGGCGGAAGCGCGACGAGTGGTCGTGCTTCTGCTTGATTTGCACCTCGGGGCAGGGCGACATAATCTCGGGCCATTGGTATTCGCCACAGTCCGTCTCGGGGCTGGGGTGGCTGGAGCCCCAGGTGGAGTAGTTGATGTTTTGTGCCGTGGCCGTGCCGACGAGGGCTGTCATAGTGGCCAGTAAGCTGATAATAGTCTTATATCTCATATTGTATCTTTTATTTCGTTCTCTGTTCTCACCTGACCAGTGTCACCGAGCCTTTGACCATCTGGGTGTCGTGGGGTGCATATTCGGTGGTGTAGCGTATGACGTAGACATAGCTGCCCTGCGGGCAGGGGTCGCCGTTCTTGTCCGTACCGTCCCACTCGCAGTCTATCTCCTCGCACTGGAACACCAGCTCGCCGAAGCGGTTGTAGACGAGGGTCTGCTCACGCAGCAGGCGGTTGCTCACCGAGTGGAACCGGTCGTTGCCGTGGTCGGGCACTTCGGGGGTGAAGACATTGGGGACCCAGATGACGTCGCGCCGGAACGGGATGTTGACCCATGCGGTGTCGATGCATCCGTAGGGGCTGGTCTCAATCATCATAATGACTGCCGAGTCGATGTTGTAGGGGGCGGAGTAGTAGGCCACGGGGCCGTACTGCGGGTCGCCGTTGGGGAAGAGCCATGTGCGCCCGTTGCCGCCGGTGCTCACGTCGGTGAGCTCCACGTCGAGGTGGTTGAAGTCGAAGTAGTCGAGGCTGGCCTCGATGATGGGTGTCATGGGCGTCATGGTGAAGACGAGCTGCACCGTCGAGTCGCACCCCCATTCGTTGACGAGGTGCACGGTGTCGCGGTAGGCCGTGGCGGTGTTGCTCTCATAGTAGGTCTGCCCGTTGCCGCCGATGGCGGTGTCCCAGGTGTAGGGCTTGCAGGCCGACACGGGGTAGAGGGTGTGGCTGGTGTCCGACACCGTCAGGTCGAGGTGCACCACGCTGTCGCACTGGGCCACAGACTGGAGGGTCACCTGCGGCGCCGTGGTCGAGGCGGTGTAGGTCTGCCCGTTGAGGGGCCAGAGGTAGCTCTCGCCCATGCAGATGCCCTGTCGGTCGAGGGTGTCGTAGGAGGGGAAGACGCGCACCAGCAGGTCGACATATTGCTCGCAGCCGCTGATGAAGCGGACGAAGAATTGCACGTTGATGGAGTCTATCTTGTCTTCCTCGCCCGAAGCCTGCAGGGCATCGGTGTGCAGGATGAGGGGTATGCGTTTGAGTTTGGTCTGCTCGTCGAGATAGAGCTGTCCGAAGGTGAGCAGGTCGTCGGGCAGGGCGATGCTGTCGGTCCCGCTGATGCGTTTCAGGGAGTAGGACACCTGCATGGTGTCCTGCAGCTCGGGGTATTCGAGCGTCAGGCGTGCCTCGTCGGAGGCGCACACGGTCATCTGGTGGTCGGCCGGCGTGGCATCCGAGGGGCGCAGGGTGAGCTCATCGCTGCGGTCGACGCCCACCACGATGGTGTCGCGCAGGTTGTACTGGTTGCCGGCGGCGTCGATGAAGAAGAGGTGGAACACATAGCGCGAGGTGCGGGAGGGTTCAACGACGGCATAGGAGAGGAAGGGCATCATCGGGTTGTGCTTCAGGTCGAAGAAGTAGCCGTTCGTGTCGTCGACGGCCTCCGGCGTGTTGGCGCTGTACTTGCTCAGCTCCACCAACGTGTCGTTGTCGAGGATGCGGTACCACTTGGCCACGTTCTGCGTGGTGGTGTTGTCCTGGGGGGTGAAGCGGAACGCCACGCTGTCGAGTTCCGAGGTCAGCAGGTTGTAGCCCTGCGGGTAGTAGGCCGCCGGAGCCCCCGGGCGGACGAACATCGTCGACGAGCCCATGCCTCCGTTCACCTGGGGAGCCCCCGTGGCGTTCTGTATGCCCAGCAGGCCGCGGCCGCCCTGCCAGCCGCTGTTCACGCCGCGGTGCTTCACGTGCACCTCGATGATGTTGGAGCCTTCGTAGCACACTATCTGGTAGGTGCAGCGGTTGTCCTGGTTGCGCGAGCCGGGGAAGGTGGGTATGCCGTTCCACGAGCATATAATCTTGCGGCAGGGCTCCTCGTCCTGGATGCCGTAGTAGATGCCCTGGTTGCCGTGCAGGTAGGAGGCGATGGGGTGGGTGTCCTCGTAGATGCCGTAGATGGCGTCGCGCATGTTGTTCTTCGTGCATCCCAAGCCGTTGGGCACGTTGGCCTTGCTGTCGGTCCAGGGGAGGGTGGCGTTGAACTCCCACGGGCAGTAGCGGCCGGCGGCCGAGGCGTCGAAGGTAATCAGGCCGTTGGCCCCCAGCACGAAGGAACTCTTCTGCAGGCCGAAGAAGAAGAAGTCGAAGGGGATGGCGGTGGGTGCGGCGGCAAAGTCGTCGTCGGTCGTCACGGGCATCTTCGTGCCGCGCGAGAAGGTCGGGTCGGGCGGGTCGTAGGGAATCGGGTCCACGGTGTACTGCCCGTTGAAGTCCTTTGTCGGGATGAAGGGAATGCACGACAGCTCGATGCGCCGGGTGACACAGTTCACCACCGTGTCCCACCCCTGGGCGCGGTACTGCTTCAGCGGGGTGTGGTCGTGCTTCTGCTTGATTTGCACCTCGGGGCAGGGCGACACGGGCCATTCAAAGCGGCCGTAGTTGTACTTCACGCTGGTGTCGCTCTCGCCCCAGTGCGAGGGCGACCACGGTATCTGGGCACGTGTCGGACGGCCAAAGCCGGCCGCCAACACCAGTGCGGTGAGGGTTAGTAGATTGATTATATGTCGTTTGCTCGGCATCCCGTTCTATGCTTTAAGGTGCAAAGATACGATTTTTTTGCTATATAGAGTAAAAAAGGCCTCTTTTTGTTGTCTCCCCTGTTGCGATTTAACATAATTTAGCATTAGTCCGCCCCCCGGTTTTCTCCTCTCCACCTCCCGTTTTCCTCCCCACATCCTCCGCCATTTTAACGGTAGTATTACGGTAGTATTACGGTAGTATTACGCTTTTAAAGCGTAATACTACCGTAATACTACCGTAATACTACCGTAAAACTGGGGGAGTTGACCTGGAGGGAGAGGGGTTTGCGAGCCTAGCGGATGCCGCGGCTGTCGAGGGCACGGTGGAAGGCGGCGGCATTGCGGTTGTGCTCGGCCAGGGTGGCGGCGAAGCGGTGGGTGCCGTCCAGCCGGTCGCTGGCGCAGAAGTAGAGGTAGCCGGTCTGCGGGGCGTTCAGGACGGCTTCGACGCTGGCCTTGGAGGGGAGGCAGATGGGGGCGGGCGGCAGGCCGGGGTGGAGGTAGGTGTTGAAGGGGTTCTCGGTGGCGAGGTGCTTGTTCAGGATGCGCCGCAGGGTGAAGTCGCCAACGGCGTACTTCACCGTCGGGTCGGCCTGCAGGGGTATGCCTCGCTCCAAGCGGTTCAGGTAGACGCTGGCTATCAGTGGCTTCTCGGCGTTGTTGTTGGTCTCCTCCTCCACGATGGAGGCGAGGATAATGACTTCCTTAGTGGAAAGTGGAAAGTGGAAAGTGGAAAGTGTGCTGACGCGTTCTCCGTTCTCCGTTCTCCGTTCTCCACTTTCCACTTTCCACTTTCCACTCTCCGTTCTCCACTCCCTCTCCATGCGCTGCATGAACTGCGCGGGGGTGACGGTCCAGTAGAACTCGTAGGTGTCGGGGCGGACGATGTAGAAGCTGTCGAGCGGGATGTCGAAGTCGTCGTGCATCAGCTTCTGGTTGAGGTAGTTGTTGAGCTGGTCGGGGGTGCGGAACTTGCCGATGGTGAGGCGTATGGGGTCCTGCTGGCCGTTGCGCAGCTTGCGCACAAGGGCGAGCTGTTTCATGTGGGGGCCGACGACATAGGAGCCCGGTCGGACGTGCTGGTCGAGTTTGAGCACCTGGGCCATGAGGCGGAACGAATGCGGGGCGTCGAGGCTGTCGCACAGGGCGTCGTAGGTGGAGCCTTCGGGCAGGTAGAGGCGCTTGGGCTCGGGGTTGGAGGTCTTGGCGTTGAGGAGGTATAGGCTTCCGAGGAGTCCGAGTAGGACCAGGAGACCTAGGGTGAGGAGGAGAATGAGTGTGGTTTTCTTCATTGGGAGTCTTTCAATATGAGTTGCATGCGTATGGTGTCGATGTAGGTGTCGCCTACGAGGAGCCACTCTTTGAAATGCCCGCACTCCTCGTATCCGGCTTTCTTGAAGAGGGCGATGGAGGCGGTGTTGGTGGCCGCAATGTCGGCATAGAGAAGCCTCACCCCCGGCCCCTCTCCGATTGGAGAGGGGTGACTCGGAGAGGGGGTGTAGATGTCTTCGAGGGCGTGGAGCATGGCGAGGGCATGGCCTTGGCGGCGGTGCTCGGTGGCCACCATGATGCCCACGGCGCAGCGGCGGTTCAGGGGGTCGTAGTTGTAGAGGTCGATGGCGCCGATAGCCTCACCCCCGGCCCCTCTCCGATTGGAGAGGGGGGATGGCCTCACCCCCGGCCCCTCTCCGATTGGAGAGGGGAGTAGATAGTATAGTCTCAGGCTTCCCGACGACAACGAGGCTCCTTCTTCGGCTACGAGCATTCCACTCCCCTCTCCAATCGGAGAGGGGCTGGGGGTGAGGCTGTTGGGGGTGAGGCTTGTCAACTTATCTTGCTCCATAGCATCTTGTTCTTGGAGTGTTCGATGTGGCGTCGCAGCTCGGGGTAGCGGCTGAGGGAGGGGTCGGCGTCGAGCAGGTCGCGCACGAGGTTGCGGGTGGCCTGGACGAGGGGTTCGTCGTCGACGATGGAGGCCAGTTTGAGCTCGAGCACGCCGCTCTGCTGCAGGCCTTGCATGTCGCCCGGTCCGCGGAGGCGCAGGTCGGCCTCGGCTATCTTGAAGCCGTCGGTGGTGGCGCACATGGTGCGTATGCGTTCGCGGCTGGTGGCGCCGAGGTTGTCCTTGGTCATCAGGATGCAGTAGCTCTGCTCGCTGCCGCGGCCTACGCGTCCGCGGAGCTGGTGCAGCTGGCTGAGGCCGAAGCGCTCGGCGTTCTCGATGACCATGACGGTGGCGTTGGGCACGTCGACGCCCACCTCGATGACGGTGGTGGAGACCATGATGTGGGTGAGGCCGCGCTTGAAGCGGTACATCTCGAAGGCTTTCTCTTCGGGGGTGAGCTGGCCGTGCATCATGCTGACCTGGTATTGCGGCCGCGGGAAGTAGTTCTGCACCATTTCGAGGCCGTCCTCGAGGTCGCGGAGGTCGAGTTTCTCGCTCTCGTGGATGAGGGGGTAGACGAAGTAGACCTGCCGTCCGGCGTCGATTTGCTGTTTGAGGAACGAGAAGACGAGCGGGCGTCGTGGTTCGGTGCGGTGGTAGGTGCGAACGGGGGTGCGGCCGGGCGGGAGCTCGTCGATGACGGAGCAGTCGAGGTCGCCGTAGAGGGTCATGGCGAGGGTGCGGGGGATGGGGGTGGCGGTCATCACGAGGATGTGGGGTGCGGGGTTGCCCTTGTCCCACAGACGTGCGCGTTGCTGCACGCCGAAGCGGTGCTGCTCGTCGATGACGACGAGGCCCAGGTCGCGGAAGACGACGTCGCTCTCGATGAGGGCATGGGTGCCGATGACGATTTGGGTTTCGCCGCTGGCGATGCGCTGCTTCATCTTCTTCTTGTCGGCGCTGCGCACGCTGCCGATGAGCAGTTCGGTGCGTATGCCCATGCCGTCGAGCATGCGGAGGAAGGTGTTGTAGTGCTGGGTGGCGAGGATTTCGGTGGGCGCCATGAGGCAGGCCTGGGCTCTGTTGTCGAGGGCGAGGAGCATGGTCATCAGCGCCACGAGGGTCTTGCCGCTACCCACGTCGCCCTGCAGCAGGCGGTTCATCTGGTGGCCGCTGCGCATGTCTTCGCGCATCTCCTTGATGACGCGTTTCTGGGCTCCGGTGAGGGGGAAGGGTAGGTGCTCGCTGTAGAAGCGGTTGAAACAGTCGCCCACGGAGGCAAAGACGCGGCCGTGGGAGAGCCGCTGGCGCGAGGTGCTGGCATACTGGTTGTCGAGCTGGAGGAAGAACAGCTCTTCGAACTTCAGCCGGTTGCGTGCGGCGTTGAGCTGTTCGGCCGAGGCGGGGTAGTGGATGGCCTTGAGGGCTTCGGCGCGGCCCGGCAGGTGGAAGCGTTGCAGCACGTCGGCGGGGAGGGTTTCGTCGATGCCCTCGATGCAGGTGACGAGGTGCTCGGTGAGGCGTGCCAGGGCCCGTGAGCCGAGGCCGTGCTGCTTCATCTTCTCGGTGGTGTTATAGACGGGCAGGAACGTGCCGGAGCGCTGTCCTGTGCTCACCTCGAGCTCGGGGTGTGTCATCTGCCACTGCCCGTTGAACAGCGAGGGATGGCCCATGACGTTGTAGACGACGCCGGGTTTGAGTTTCTCGCGCACCCATTTGGTGCCGGCGAACCACACGAGCTGTATGTATCCGGTGCCGTCGCTGAAGTCGACGGTGAGCCGTTCGCGCCGCGGTCCGGTGCTGACAACGGCCATGTTCGACACGGTGCCTTCCATCATCACCATGCCCGACTCCTCGGAGAGGCTGGCCACGGTGGCGAGCTTGGAGTAGTCGATGTGGCGGAAGGGGAAGTAGAGGAGAAGGTCGAGCGGGGTGCGTATGTCGGCCTCGGCGGCAAGCACCTTGGCCCGTGCGGGTCCTACTCCTTTGAGGTAGACTATGTCGTCGGTCGGCAACATCGGGGCTATGAGTTATGGGCGATTTTCTCGCGTTCGAGGGTGCTGCTGATGAGGCGGTGGTCGGCGTCGGCCATGACGAGGAGGGTCTCGATGGAGGGGTCTTGCCGGCGGTTGACGCTGGCCACGAGTTGTTCGTATTCAAAGTCGGCGGCGGTGCGTATGCCGCGGACGATGCACTGGGCGCCGAGCCGGTGGCAGAGGTCGATGGTCATGCCGTCGTAGGAGGTCACCTCGACCTGCGGGAGGTCGGCCAGCATCCGGCGGATGCGGGCTTCGCGTTCGGACACGCTGAACATGTAGTGCTTCTCGGAATTCACCCCCACGGCCACTATGAGTCGCTCGAAGAGGGGGGCGACGCGCCGTGCGATGGCCTCGTGGCCGGCGGTGAAGGGGTCGAAGGACCCGGGGAAGAGTGCGATAGCCATAAACCTTAAACTTTAAAACTGCCAGATGAGACGGAAGGTGATGGCTTGGTTGTAGCAGTTGCGGGAGTGGGACTTGTAGCGCGGGTTGCCGTCGGCGTCGGTGCCGTTGTAGTTGTAGAAGGTCCAGTCGCGTTTGACGGCGAGGAGCGAGTGCTGGAAGCGGATGTTGAGTTGCAGGCCGCGCCAGATGGTGAACCGCATGTCGGCCACGGCGCAGAGGTCGTGGCGGAGGAAAGTCATGTCGGAGGTGTCGGGGATGAAGTAGCTGGGGTTGTACTTGATGACACCGTGGGGTTGCTGCACGAGTCGTCCATAGCTCAGGCCGGCACCGAAGAGCATGCCGCCGTAGGGGTCTTGGAAATGCAGCAGCACGGGGATGTCGACATAGTTGAGCGTGAGGTCGATGTTGTAGTAGTTCTGCGGGTCGTAGCTGTTGTTGTAGACACCCCGTTGGCTGAAGAGTGCCTCGACGCTGAGGCCCCAGCGATAGTCGTCGCTCAGCGCCGTCAGGGCTCCCACGCCGCCGGTGAAGCCGACGTGCTTGAACCCTTTCAGTTCGTCGCCTTCTATCTGCGAGAGCGTGACTCCCGAGGAGACGAAGGCATGTATGCGTTGGGCCTGCACGGAGCAGGAGGCCAGGCAGAGTAGCAGCAGTATGGGCAGTTGTTTCATATTTTGTTCCAGTTGTGTATGAGTATGGTCCAATCGGTGGAGGTGCGGTAGTGGCGCATGTAGCGCAGCATGAGGCGTTCCTGCAGTTCGGGCGAGGGCCGTCGCATGATGTCGGCCGGCGCGAAGACTCCCGGGTGGCCGGTGTAGCCCACCCACGTCAGGCGGCCGACGAGCACCTTCAGGCAGTCGCCGAAGTAACGTTTCTTGCGCTGCTGGAACCAGAAGAGCAGGGGCGAGAACACCAGCAGCAGGAGGGAGGTGAGGACGTCGAAGACCCGTTTGGCCCGCCGGGCGGTGGGGGTGCTGATGGTGTTGAGTTCGGTGACGTAGAGCTCGTCGGGCGAGAGGAGGCTCTCGCTGCCGATGATGTAGTCGCCTTCGGCGGGGGCTATCTTGTAGTCCACGCCGGTGGTCTTGAGTTCGGCCATCAGGCCGATGATGTGTTGCAGGGGAAGGTCTTTGCCGCAGAAGACAACCTCTTCGGCATGTTCTATGCGGATGAGGTCCTGCAGGTGCCGTGCGCCGCTGTCGGTGGTGCCCAGCATATTCTCTGCCGGGAGCCCCATGTGGGCATATAGGTTCCGTATGCGTGCGGTTTCCTCGTCGCTGCCCACCACGAGGGTCTTTCCTCGCCTGCGTGCGCGTAGCGCGTAACCTTTAACATGTAGTAGGCTCAGCACCAGCCGGACGAGGAGTGTCGCCGCCATGGTCCAGAGCGAACCCAGCAGGAGCAGCATGCGGGAGTAGCGTTGGCTTTCGTCGAGGAGTGAGTAGAAGGCCAGGAGGAGGAGCAGCCCGAGGGCCATCCCCTTGACGATGCGGCCCGGCTTCACCGGTTTGTCGTAGCCTCCCTGCAGCCAGCTGCAACCCATCAGTATCAGTATGTATAGGGGGACGATGTAGGTCAGGTATTCCGGCGGGTAGTAGTCTCCGCCCACGCCTTTGATGCCTTCCCACAGTCCTTTTAGCAGGGCAAAGCCACCGTAGGCCAGAACGAAGTCGAGCAACGGGACCACCAGCCGGCCTGCTATGCGGCGTAGTCCTGCCAACGCAGCCCGCAGCCAGATGGCTGTCTGGAGCAGCAGGTTGAACAGTCGTGCGTTGCGACCAGTGAAGTATTTCTTCACGAAGATGGCCATGGCATTGTAGAAGGTGTAGACGTAGTTCAGCGACCCCTTGCGTGTGCTTTCGCCCTTGTAGTGGACGATGCGGGTGGTGGGCAGGTAGTAGTTCTTGTAGCCCGCCAGGTGGATGCGCCACGAGTAGTCGATGTCTTCGCCATACATAAAGTAGCTCTCGTCCAGACCGCCTACTTTCTCGTATGCCTCGCGGCTGAGCATCAGGAAGGCGCCCGGCAGTATCTCAATCTCGTTGATGTCGTTCTCGCCGAGGTGCCCCATATAGTAGGCTGCAAATCGTTGTGACCGCGGGAAGAGACGGGTCAGGCCGACAATCTTGTAGAAGGAGGCCTGTGGCGAAGGGAAGCCGCGCTTGCTCTCGCGGAGGTAGTTGCCTTTGCCGTCGACCATCTTCACCGTCAGGCCGCCGCAGTCGGGATGCTGGCGCATAAAGTCGACACATTGCACGAAGGTGTCGCGCTCCACGATGGTGTCAGGATTGAGTAATAGCAAGAATGGGGAGTGAATGGCCTGTAGCGCTTGGTTGTTGGCGCGAGCAAACCCTACATTCTCTTTGTTCGCAATCACATGGACCTCGGGGAAGTCGCTGCGCACCATGTCGACCGAGCCGTCGACCGAGTCGTTGTCAACCACCCATACGTCCAGCTCCAGCCGTGTGCCGTCGCTCAACTCCTGCCGAGCGGCAAACACCGACGACAAGCACTGCTTCAGGAAATACTTGACGTTATAGTTGACAATGACTATCGACAGTTTCACGGTCTATTACTTCTTCTTCGACCTTTTCTTGCCCATGTCGTTGATAATCTTCATCGCCTCGGGGAGCGTCAATGACAGCGGGTCAATGTCTTTGGCCAGGCGGAAGTTCTCGCCGCGGTAAGTCAGGTAAGGCCCGAAGCGGCCGATGTTGCTCACCACGGCATCGCCGTCTTCCACGCCAATCTCATGCGGAAAGTCTTTCTTCAGCGCCTCTTTCTTTTCCTCGGCTTCGCGTTTCTTCACCACAATCTCGATGGCCCGCTCCAGGGTCACGTCGTACGGGTCGTCGTTTTTGCCCAGGGAATAGAACTTGCCGTTGTGGCGCACATAGGGGCCGAACTTGCCGATGCTCACGATAACCTCTTTGTCCTCAAAGGTGCCCAGTGTGCGCGGCAGGTTGAAGAGTTCCAAGGCTTCTTCAAGCGTTATGTTCTCAATGCTTTGCCCCTTCTTCATGCTCGCGAATTGAGGCTTCTCGTCGGCATTCGTCTCGCCGATTTGCACCAGCGTGCCGTAGCGGCCTATCTTGGCATACACGTTCTTGCCGCTCTTCGGGTCCACTCCCAGTAGGCGGCTCCCCGTCGTGCGCTGGGCCGACTGGTCGGTCTTGCGAATGTTCTTGTGGAAGGGCTGGTAGAAGCTGTCAATCACATCGTGCCACTCCTTCTTTCCGGCGGCTATCTCGTCGAAGTCTTTCTCCACTGTCGCCGTGAAGTTGTAGTCCATGATGTCGTTGAAATGCTCCATCAGGAAGTTGTTCACCACGCATCCGATGTCTGTCGGGAAGAGTTTCCCCTTCTCTGCATAGCCTTTTTCGGTCTTGTCTGTACGCTTCACCGTCGACCCCTTCAGGGTGAACACCGTGCACCGATGTTCTTCTCCCTCGCGGTCCTCTTTGATGATGTACTCGCGTTTGAGGATGGTGCTGATGGTCGGGGCGTAGGTCGACGGACGGCCAATACCCAGGTCCTCCAGCTTCTTAACCAGGCTCGCCTCCGTGTAGCGCGGCGGGTGCTGCGTGTAGTGCTCGCTGGCTTCACACACTTCCATGCTCATCCGCGTACCTTCCGGCAACTTCGGCAGCAGGCGGCTCTCTCCCTCGTCCCCTTCTTCGTCAGTACTCTCCATATATACCTTCAGGAAACCGTCGAACTTCACCTGCTCTCCGCTGCACTGGAAGTGAGTGGGTAACTGCTCGTCGCCACCGGCTTTCCGCTCTCCGCTGATGGCTATCTCAATCTCAGTCTTCTCCAGCTCTGCATCCGCCATCTGGCTGGCAATCGTGCGCTTCCATATCAGTTCGTACAGTCGACGCTGCGCGCTCTCGGCATTCACCGTCTGTGCCTCCATGTTGGTCGGACGTATGGCCTCGTGGGCTTCCTGTGCACCTTTCGTGTGGGTCTGATAGCGGCGTGTCTTCAGGTAGTCGGCCCCATACAGTCCCGTAATCTCCTTCTTTGCCATTCCCAGCGCCAGGTCACTCAGGTTCACGCTGTCCGTACGCATATAGGTGATATATCCGCTTTCGTACAACTGCTGTGCCACCTGCATCGTCCGTGCCACGCTGAAGCCCAGCTTGCGGCTTGCTTCCTGCTGCAAGGTGCTCGTTGTGAACGGCGGCGCCGGTGTGCGACGGGCGGGCTTTGTCTCTATTTTGCTAACCTTAAAACTCGCTCCCACCAGGCTCTTCAGGAACGCCTCGGCTTCCTCGGCGGTGGCGAAGTGGCGATTCAGCTCGGCACTCAGCATCTTGTTGCTGTCCACCGGGTGGAACTGTGCCGTCACTCTGAAGTAGGGCTTGCTCTCAAACCCTTTAATCTCCTCCTCGCGTTCCACAATGAGGCGCACTGCCACGCTTTGCACACGTCCGGCACTCAGCGCAGGCTTGATTTTCTTCCAGAGGATGGGGCTTATCTCATAACCCACCAAGCGGTCCAGCACCCGGCGAGCCTGCTGTGCATCCACCAGGTTCATGTCTATCTGGCGCGGATGCTCAATGGCGTTCAGGATGGCAGTCTTCGTGATTTCGTTGAAGACAATGCGCTGTGTCGTCTTCGGATTCAGCTTCAGTGTCTCCTGCAAGTGCCAGGCGATGGCCTCTCCCTCGCGGTCCTCATCAGACGCCAACCACACCTGTTCGGCATCCTTCACTGCCTTCTTCAGCTCGCTCACCAGCGCCTTTTTGTCGTCGCTGATTTGATACTGCGGCTCGTAATTGTCCTCCACGTCAATGCTCATCTCCTTCTTTGCAAGGTCGCGAATATGACCGTAACTCGACTTCACCGTGTAGTCCTTGCCAAGAAACTTCTCAATTGTTTTCGCCTTGGCGGGCGACTCAACTATTACAAGATTCTTCATTATATTGTGTTTTTTGTTTTCTTCTACTTCTCGTTTCTTTCGTTCATTCAAATGAGAATTGTTGGCATAACGTATATATATTTTATTTATTGTGTACCCTCGAAAAAAATATTTCTCTTGCGGTCTGTACCTCGACCCTCCGAATCCTCCTGTTGAAAAGTTATGTTTTTTTTACCTTAACGATGACGTTTTTTTCGTATATTTGCAGTTGAATTCTGTGTGGGTGAAGTGATTTATTATTTGAATATCAGTAGTATGGATAACTTTGTAGTATCGGCAAGAAAATACCGTCCAGCGACTTTCGCCAGCGTGGTGGGGCAGGAGCACATCACCCGCACGCTGAAGAACGCCATCTTGACGGGACAACTCCCTCAGGCATTCCTCTTTTGCGGCAGCCGCGGTGTGGGCAAGACCACCTGCGCGCGCATCCTGGCCAAGACCATCAACTGCGAGCACCGCACCCCCGAGGGTGAGGCCTGCAACCAGTGCGACAGTTGCCGCTCGTTCAACGAGGGCGCCTCGATGAATATCTTTGAACTCGACGCGGCCAGCAACAATTCGGTCGACGACATACGCCAGCTTGTGGACCAAGTGCAGTTCCCGCCGCAGACAGGCCGCTACAAGGTCTACATCATCGACGAGGTGCACATGCTCAGTCAGGCAGCCTTCAATGCCTTCCTCAAGACCCTCGAGGAGCCGCCAGCCTATGCCAAGTTCATCCTTGCCACCACCGAGAAAAACAAGATTATCCCCACCATCCTGAGCCGCTGCCAGGTGTTCGACTTCAAGCGCATCGAAGTGCCCGACATTGTGCACCATCTGGAGTATGTGGCTGGCAATGAGGGCGTGAAGTACGAGCCCGATGCCCTCGAGCTCATCGCCACCAAGGCTGAAGGCGGCATGCGCGATGCCCTGAGCACCTTCGACCAGTTGGTCAACTTCACCCAGGGCAACCTGACCTATCAGGGCTGCCTCGAGAACCTCAATGTCCTCGATTCGGACTACTATTTCCGCCTCGTCGACTTCTTCCGTGCGGGTAATATCAGCGGAGCGTTGTTGCTCTATCAGGATGTGCTGACGCGTGGATTTGGCGGACAGTCCTTTATGACGGGCCTCTGCGAGCACTTGCGCAACCTCATGGTCTCTCTCGACCCGCAGACGCTTGCGCTCGTCGAGGGCGGCGAGCGACTACGGGCCCGCTACGGCGAGCAGTCGCGCCTCTGCGGCCTGCCGTCGCTACTCGCATGGCTCAATGTGGCGAGCGACTACGAATACCGCTTCCGCGAGGCCAACAACAAGCGCCTATTTGTCGAAATATGCCTGATGAAACTGGCATCAGCCGCCGCACCCGAGGCGAAGGCCGGCCTTCCGAAGGGATAGATAGCAAGAAGTCCCGAAAGGGCAGGCACGGATACCGTTGAAAACGGAGAGCAGAAAGCGGAGAGAGCCGAACGCGACAGTATGGAGCGAGCGGAGCCATCCGCTCCATCACCTACCGCACCTCTTCAGACAGGAGAAGGGGCGGAGGCGAAGCCCACCGCGCTCCCCGGTCTCGCCGGCAGCATCAGCATTGCCCACCTGCCACAGGTCAAGGTGGAAGCGCCGGCACTGCAGGCCGAAGTCAAGCCGCTGACGCAGGAGGAACTGAACCTGTACTGGCAGCAGACGGCCGACGAGCTACAGCTCCAAAACCTGATGGAGAAAGGCAAACCACGGGTGGGAGAGCATGGACGGATTGAAATCGACGCCCAATCGACCTACTTCTTCGACGACTTCAAGCCCCACCGCATCGACGTGATGGAATCGCTGCGCAAGAAGAGCGGCATGCCCTTGCTCGACTGCAAGGTGAACCCCCTTTATATTGAAAAAGACGAGGTGGCCTATTCGCCGCAGGACAAATACAAGGCCATGCTGCAGGTCAACCCGAAGCTGGTGGAATTGCGCAAGCTCTTCCCCCAGATAGACTATTGAGTATTGACAACAATAAGAGTAATATAATTTGGAAATACCGTTCTATAAGTTCGACGGGGCAGGCAACGACTTCGTGGTGGTCGACAACCGCAAGGGAATGTACCGTCTGGAGGAGGCCGAGATAGCCCGCCTCTGCCATCGCCGCTTCGGCGTGGGTGCCGATGGGCTGATGACACTGGAAAAAGTGGATAGTGGGGAGTGTGTAGTGGATAGCAGTCGTGGTCAAGTGCTACCCACTACCCACTACCCACTACCCACTTATGTCGACTTCGAGATGCACTACTACAACAGCGACGGCCGGCTGGGGTCGATGTGCGGCAACGGCGGCCGTTGCATTGCCGCTTTCGCCCACCTGCTCGGCATGGGTAACAAGCTGCGCTTCAAAGGCTACGACGGTCCTCACGAGGCCGACATCCTGACGTGGGACGGCCGCCTCGGACTGGTCCGCCTCGGCATGAGGAGTGTGGCGTCCGACGACGTCAGGCGTGTGGCCGACGGATGGTTCCTCGACACGGGTTCGCCCCACTATGTGCAGCGGGTGACCGACCTGCCTCGCTACGACGTGGTGGGAGAGGGGCGCCGTCTGCGCAACCGTACCGACCTTTTCCCCGAAGGGGCCAACATAGATTTCATCGAGGACCTGCCCGACGGACGACTGGCTGTACGCACCTATGAGCGTGGCGTCGAGGACGAGACCTGGGCCTGTGGCACGGGTGTGACCGCTTGCGCCATCGTCAGCGGCAACCACCGCCTCGTCACCCGGGGAGGCGACTTCCGTGTCGACTTCACGGCCACCGGACGGGCCTATGAGGACGTTTGGCTCACCGGCCCCGTATCACTCAATTTCACTGGATTATGGACCTCTTCAGCGCAATAGACACCGAACCTGTGCGGGAGCACATGGAACAGCTGGCCGCCGAGCTCGACCGCCTCAACCACGAGTACTACATGAACGACCGCTCGCTGGTGAGCGATGAGGAGTTCGACCGCATGATGCGCGAACTGCAAGACCTCGAAAGCCAGTACCCCGAGTTGGCCAGCCCCCTGTCGCCCACCAAGCGGGTCGGAGGCGAGGTGAACAAGACCTTCCGACAGGTGCAGCACCGCTTCCCCATGCTCTCTCTGGGCAACACCTATAGCCTCGAAGAGATAGAAGACTTCGAGGCACGCACCCGCAGGCTCCTCGACGGCATCCCCTTCAGCTACACCTGTGAGCTGAAATACGACGGTGTCGCCATCGGCCTCACCTACCGCCACGGGCAGCTCGTCCAGGCTGTCACCCGCGGCAACGGCACCACCGGCGACGACATCACCACCAACGCCAAGACCATTCCCACCATCCCCCTGCGTCTCACGGGCGACTACCCCGACGACTTTGAAGCCCGTGGCGAGGTGGTCTACCCCTTCGACGCTTTCGAGGCCATGAACAACCAGCGCGAAGCCGAGGGCGAAGAGCCCTTTGCCAACCCACGCAATGCCGCCAGCGGCAGCCTCAAGCTGCAGGACTCGGCCGAATGTGCCAAGCGCAAGCTCCTCTTCTGCATGTACTTTATGATGGGTCCCGACGGCATCGCCCTGCCCGACACCCACTCCGGACGCCTCGACTGGGCCCGCCAGATGGGCTTCCGTGTGCAGCCCTACATTCGCGAGTGCAAGGACATAGGCGAGATAAAGGCCTTCATCGACCACTGGGACAAGGCGCGCTGGGAGCTCCCGTTCGGCATCGACGGCATCGTCATCAAGGTCAACCAGACCCCCCTCTGGGACCGCCTCGGCCTCACCGCCAAGTCGCCCCGATGGGCCATCGCCTTCAAGTTCAAAGCCGAACGCGTCAGCACCCCACTCGAGAGCATCAGCTACCAGGTGGGGCGCACGGGCATCGTCACCCCCGTGGCCAACCTGCGCCCCGTGTGGCTCGGCGGCACCACAGTGCGGCGCGCCACCCTCGTCAATGCCGACTTCATCGAGAAGATGGACATCCGCGAAGGCGACAGCCTCCTCATCGAGAAAGGCGGCGAGATAATCCCCAAGGTGGTGGGCGTCGACGAAGTGGAAAGATTAAAGATGAAAGACGAAAACTCTCCACTTTCCACTTTCCGTTTCCCACTCGTTTGCCCCGAATGCGGCACCCCGCTGGTGCGAGCCGAAGGCGAGGCGGGTCACTACTGCCCCAATTCCGACGGTTGCCGTCCCCAGATACTGGGCCGCCTCGAGCACTTCGTCAGCCGCAGGGCGATGAACATCGAATCGCTAGGACCCGAACGGCTGGAGCTGCTCTACGACGCCGGTCTGGTGCACAACGTGGCCGACCTCTACGACCTGCGCCGCGAGCAGCTCGTCGGGCTCGGCACCGACGCCACCATCCAGGACCGCGGCGCCGACAACCTTCTGTCGGCCTTGGAGGCCAGCAAGGAGGTGCCCTTCGAGCGCGTCCTCTTCGCCCTCGGCATCCGCTATGTCGGCGAGGTCGGGGCCCGTAAGCTGGCCCGCTACTTCCAGAACATCGACGCCCTCATGGCCGCCGGCACCGACGAGCTGGCCCAGGTCGAGGACGTCGGCGAAGTGACGGCCCGCGCCGTCAGCGAGTGGTTCGCCCGGCCCGAGCACCGATCCATCGTGGAACGCCTGCGCGCCGCCGGCCTGCAGATGAGCGGCGAATGGAAGGCGGCGAGCGGAAAGCTGGACGGCATGACCCTCGTTGTCAGCGGGGTGTTCGACCGCTTCTCGCGCGACGAAATCAAGGCCGACATCGAAAGCCATGGCGGCAAGGTGGCCGGCTCGGTCAGCAGCAAGACCACCTATCTCGTGGCCGGGAACAACATGGGGCCGGAGAAGCGCAAGAAAGCCGAGAAACTGGGCGTGCAGATTATCACCGAACAGCAATACCTCGACCTCGTCAATGAATAGGAAGCCTCACCCCCGGCCCCTCTCCGATTGGAGAGGGGAGAACGCGACAAATCTCCCCTCTCCAATCGGAGAGGGGTCGGGGGTGAGGCTTCTTATTCTCTTCCTCCTCCTTCCCTTCACCCTCAGGGCGCAGGACAGCCATTGGGAGTTCTCGCTCGGGGCCGAATACTTGCTCACGGCCTACAGCTTCAGCTCGCCCCACAACACCTGGGGCACAGGCCTCCAAGCCGTCTGGTTTCACCCCTCTCCAATCGGAGAGGGGCCGGGGGTGAGGCCCTCCTCCTTTTCCTACGGCCTCAAGTTCGACTTCGGACTCACCCCGCAGAGCATCTGCGGCAACCGCCTCGGCGCCGCCGCCATGCTCCGCACGCCCCTGACCCCCTGGCTGGACGCCGACATGGGCCTCGGACTGGCCACCTACGGCAAGCCCAACTACCGCACCGGCGACACCAACAACGTCTATATCAGCACCCCCGTGGTCTGCCTCATCGACCTCGGCCTGGTGGCCCACCTCGACAGCCGCTCCCACCTGGCGTTGCGGTTGCTCCATTCCAGCAACGGCAACATGCGGCGCCCCAACCGCGGACTGAACTACTTCCGCCTGGAATTTGGTTTCTTGGCCTCACCCCCGGCCCCTCTCCGATTGGAGAGGGGGGAACGGATTCTATCTCCCCCTCTCCAATCGGAGAGGGGGCTGGGGGGTGAGGCTCCCTATCACGAGGTGGGCTTCACCATCATCCCCAGTTGGACGTTCAGCCGCCACAACATGCAGCGCGGTCTTTTCTTCTGCTACGACCTGGCCCTCAACTACGAATACCACGCCACCCCCATCCTCGCCTACGGTGCCACCGTCGACCTCTGGTACAACTTCAGCCATCCCTGGCAGCTGCCGCACTACCACGACAACTACACCCTCCCGATGTACTTCAGTGCCATGGCTTTTGTCGAGGGCTTCTGGGGCCCCGTCAGCATCAAGGCCGGCATCGGACCGGTCCTCGTCGCCTCCAGCCGCGTCCTCGTCCCGGTCTACGAGCGGCTGGCCGTCTACTACAACTTCGGCCACCACTATGCCGGTATCGGCATCAATGCCCATCTGGGACAGGCCGAGTTCATCGAATGGAGCTACGGCTTCCGCCTCCCCATCGGAAGGGGAAGACGGTAGGTTTCCTCCGCCATTTTAACGGTAGTATTACGGTAGTATTACGGTAGTATTACGCTTTTAAAGCGTAATACTACCGTAATACTACCGTAATACTACCGTTAAAATGGCGGAGGATGTAGGGGGTTAATTGCCTGCCTGTCGGAGGACGTCCTCGACCTGGGCCCGCTTCCAGGGCGAGGTGAGGTCGAAGAGTTCTTCGAGCGGGCGGCCGAGCATCTCGATGAGGAGATGGGTGTTGTCCTGGTGGTCGATGTGTTCGAGGGCGTCGGCCACGAGGTGCCACTGGTGGTTGGAGTGGAGGAGGGGTATGAAGTTGGTGAGGTCGAAGTTGCGCAGCACCATGTTGTCGATGCCTTCGGTCTCGATGCGCGAGTGGGCGCGTGCCAGCTTTATCTCGCCCACTTCCTGGAGCACTTGCTGGTATTTCTCGTAGAGGACGTATTCGTTGAGGAGGAAGGCGACGATGGTGTCGGAGAGGCTGTCCCACATGTGGACGGGTAGGGGGTGGGCCACGAAGCGGCCTATCATGAAGCTGCCGGCGGTGAGGCCCGAGAGGTGCTGGTGGAGGCAGAGGGCGCTGATGCGCTGGAAGAAGTTGATTTTGTGGCTTGTGTCGAGCAGGTTGAAGAGCCGGCTCTGGTCGTTGTGGTCGCCCATGCGGCTGCGGAGCACCCCGTCGACGTAGTCGTCGGGGCGCGACTCGTACCAGCTGTTGACGATAGAGGCGGCCTTCTTGGGTTTGTCCTGCAGGTCGAGCCGCACGAGGCGGGCCAGCTTGCCGAGGTCGGTGATGTAGAGGGCCTGCTGGCTGTTGACGATGTCCTGGTATTGGAGGTAGGCCTGCTTCATCTCGGCGAAGAACTGCTGCTCGGCATCGGAGAGCTCGACGGGTGCGCCCTGGAGGTATTTGGTGAAGCGGGCGGGCCGGAAGTCGGCCTGGCCGAGGAAGATGCTCTGGCGGCGCGAGCTGACGGTGAGCAGGTCGCCTTCGTTGATGACCAGCCCGTCGGCGTTGACGATGGAGGTGCTGTCGATGTGGATGCCGAAGGAGTGGAGGTCCATGAAGGCCGGGATGCCGTAGCCGCGGCAGGCGGTGACGACGTGGATGGCGGCGGGCATCATGGAGAGGATGGCGTCGACCTCGTTGAGGGTGATGGTGTCCTCGGGCACGAAGTGTTCCTGGCAGAGGCATACGTTCTGCCCCTTGGCTTTCCACTCGCGCGCTTTGGCCACCGAGAGGCAGAGGCGTGCGGAGATGGCGGTGCGGGGCAGGACCGAGAGGCCGTGGCCGAAGAAACGGAGCTTGGAGAGGGAACGGTCGTCGATGGAGGCGGAGACGATTTGCCGCAGGTGGTAGGGTTTGATGAGGTCGGTGACCTGTGCGTCGTCGATGATGCCTTCGTTGCGCAGGTCGATGGACGAGACGAGGGCGGCGCGGCCGGTCATCTCGGAGGCGTTGAGCTGCAGGACCGAGAAGAGGCTGAGCTGGTGGGGACGGCTTTCGACGGCGAATTCGATGGTGACTGGGGTGCTGTAGCGGGCTTCGAGCTTCTTGAGGAGCGGGTCGAAGTGGTAGACGGCGGGGAACTGGCTGCGTATCTCGGCACGGTCGTGGTAGGCGCGGTCGTCGGTGGTGACGTCGCCGGTCATTATCTCCTCGCCGAAGATGTTGCGGTAGCTCTCGACCTGTTTGCCCGCGCCGGTGCGCGAGTGGCGGCTGTAGAGCACGCCGGGGTAGCTTTCGTTGTTGCCGATGGTCCAGACCATGCGCTGCAGGATGAGGCTCGGGAAGGCCTGTTTGCCCTGCATGAAGGTGAGGATGAGGTCGGAGTTGTCGAGGTAGAATTGGCGCACGTGCTGCACGAGCCGCAGGGCCTGGTAGTGGGAGTCGGTGAGCAGGCGGGGGTCGATGGCTGAGATGGCGCCTTCGAGTTCGGCGATGCGTGCCTGCTGCTCGGAGGGCTCGAGGCGGACGTCGCTGCCGGTATAGCGGTGCTCGATGGAGAGCATCTCGGCGATGGAGCGGAGGGTGCTGAGGTAGACCCGGTTGGCCATGTGTATGTCGTACATGGCGCAGAGTGCCTTGTGGGCGGTGCGGGTCACGCCGACGTTGAGGAGCGTGGGCATGAGGCCGGGGATGTACTGCGGCATGGCGCAGCGGATGGCGAAGACGAGAGGGTTGCGGGGGGCGCCGAGGTGGTTGTTGGTCATCGTCTCCAGGTTGTGGATGGCGGTTTCGAGCAACTCGGGCAACCGCTCGGGCTGGTTGAACGACTTGGAGGTGAGGATGCAGAAGTCGGGCACGGGGTAGCAGTTGCGGGTGAGGTCCATGAGCATGCGGCCCTTGTAGCTGATTTCCTCGTCGGTGAAGTCGTTCCGCGAGAGGGTGGTGATGAGGCAGTCGTTCTCCTCCAAGGGGTTGCCGTCGGCATAGAGGCAGCAGGTCTGGCGGAAGTCTTCGCGGATGTGTTCCAGCTCCTCGCTGGGGGCGCCTTGCTCTTTCTCGGCCAGCAGCAGCTCGAGGTAGTGGATGCGGTCCTCGTCGTTCTGCTTGAGCAGATAGTACATGTCGTACCACCGCGGCGGGAACTCGCGCGTCATTGTCGGGCCGTCGCCCTCGAGGCGGTAGATGACGGTGCCGGGCTTGTTGCCCTCGAGCTGGTTCAACGGGTCTTCGCTGTCATGGTTGAATATCTCGCGTCCCTTGCGGGCGTAGAGGTGGACCATGTAGAAGTTGGGGTAGCTGGCGCGGATGCGCAGGGCGGTGACTTTCATTGCGGTACGGAGTGGAGGACTATTGCTCGTTCTCGCGGAGTATGGCTTCCAGCATCTCTTCGGGGCTCATGCCGAGGTAGGGGAGGGTCTTGCGGGTGTCGTTGGCAAGGCTGTGGTCGGGGTAGTTCTCCACGAAGTAGGTGTAGGCTTCGCGGGCTTGGTCATACTGGCCGGCGGTCTCGTAGGCGTAGCCTTTCAGGAACCAGCATCCGCCGAGGTCCTCGAAGCCGGGGTAGAGGTCGATGACGGAGTCGAGCAGTGCGACGGCTTGCTCCTGGCGGCCGACAGAGATGCTCACGTCGGCGGCCCGCTGCAGGTAGACGGGGGCCAGGCTGTCGTCGGGGAAGTCGGCCGCGAAGGTGCGGTAGAGGGACAGCATGGCGTCGAGGTCGCCGTCGTCGGAAATGATGTCGAGCGACGAGAGGGCCTGCTCGTGCTCTTCGATGGCTTTCAGTTGTTTCTCGCGGTTGGGGGCGCAGCCGGCCAGCAGCAGCACTCCAGCCAATACTATAAGTGTCTTCTTCATAATGTATCGTTATGTATCGTCCTTCTGTACTGTTCTCCTTTACTCCTCTACTCCCTATCTCTTGACCCTCTTCATCTTGTACTTGGTCTGCACCTTGCCGTCGGCGATGGCGCCGAGTTTCTTGCGCAGGAGGGTCTTGCGGAGCGACGAGAGGCGGTCGGTGAAGACTTTGCCGTCGAGGTGGTCCACCTCATGCTGGACGACGCGGGCGTAGAGGCCCGTGGCGTCGTCGGTGTGCTCGTGCCAGTCCTCGTCCCAGTAGTGCACGCGCACTGTGGTGGGACGCAGCACGTCCTCGTGGATGTCGGGCACCGAGAGGCAGCCCTCGTTGTAGTAGTCTTTTTGGTCGCCGAAGGCCAGTATCTCGGGGTTGATGAGGGTGTGCTGCTCGGTGACGGGGCCGAAGGTGTCGGTCTTCTCGTCGTAGGGGCGGAAGCCGATGACCACGACGCGGATGGGCAGGTCGACCTGCGGCGCCGCCAGGCCTACGCCGTCGGCATTGTACATCGTCTCGTACATGTTGGCCACCAATTCCTTGAGGTTGGGGTAGCTCTGGTCTATCGGTTGTGAAACCTTGCGTAGCGTGGGGTGTCCGTAGCCCACGATGGGTAGTATCATATTGCTCTGTTGTTTAAGGTGTTCATATAATCTTGCAGCATGATGGTGGCGGCCACTCGGTCGATGGTGCCTTTGTCGCGGCGGTCTTTCTTCTTCAGGCCGCTGTCAATCATGCTCTGGAAGGCCAGTTTCGACGTGAAGCGCTCGTCGATGCGGGCAATTTCTTTGTCGGGGAACAGCTGCCGTAGTTGCGCCACGAAGGGCTCAATCAGGGCCGCCGACTCCGACGGGGTGTTATCCATGTGCTTCGCCTCGCCCACGACGAAGATATCCACCTCCTCGCGCGCGCAATAGTCTTTTAAATAGGAGAATAGGGTGGGGGTCTCCACCGTCGTGAGGGCAGTGGCAATAATACGCACGGGGTCGGTCACTGCCAGTCCCGAGCGCACCCGTCCGTAGTCTATGGCCATGATGCGTCCCATAGTCATTAAATTGAAAATTGAAAATTGAAAGTTGAAATCAAGACGCTTAATTTTCAATTTTCAATTTTCAATTTCCTTTGTGGCCCCTCTCGGGTTCGAACCAAGGACCCGCTGATTATGAGTCAGCTGCTCTAACCAACTGAGCTAAGGGGCCATTAGCCACATTTCTTCTCTCTCTAAATCGGCGGCAAAATTACTACTTTTTTCCGATATGGCCAAATTTTTTTCCAATATATGAGATTTATTTTGTATCTTTGCCTTGTTTCAAGTAAGTGAACATTATATAACAAAAAACTGATACACATGAACATAGATTGGCAAAACCTTCCGTTTGGTTACGTAAAAACGGATTACAACGTGCGCTGCTGGTTCCGCAACGGCCAGTGGGGCGAAATCGAGGTCTCTTCCTCGGAGCATATCGAGATGCACATGGCTGCCTCCAGCCTGCACTATGGCCAGGAAGCCTTCGAGGGCCTGAAAGCCTACCGCTGCAAAGACGGTAAGATTCGTATCTTCCGCCCCGAAGCCAACGCCGAGCGTCTGCAGAGCACCTGCCGCGGCATTATGATGCCCGAGCTGCCCACCGAGAAGTTCGTCGAGATGTGCAAGCGCGTCATCAAGCTGAACGAGAAGTTCATCCCGCCCTATGGCACCGGCGCCAGCCTCTACCTGCGTCCGCTGCTCATCGGTACTGGTATCACCGTGGGTGTGAAACCCGCCGACGAGTACCTCTTCCTCATCTTCGTCACCCCCGTGGGACCCTACTTCAAGGGCGGCTTCAAGGCCAATCCCTACGTCATCACCCGCAAGTACGACCGCAGTGCCCCTCTCGGCACGGGTGTCTACAAGGTCGGCGGCAACTATGCTGCTTCCCTCCGTGCCCACGTCGAGGCCTGCCACGGTGGCGAATACGCTTGCGAGTTCTACCTCGACGCCAAGGAGAAGAAATACGTCGATGAAGCCGGCGCCGCCAACTTCTTCGGCATCAAAGACGGTGCTTATGTGACTCCGAAGAGCACTTCCATCTTGCCCTCCATCACCAATAAGAGCCTCATGCAGCTTGCCGAGGATATGGGCATGAAGGTGGAGCGTCGTCCCATCGCCATCGAGGAGTTGGCCGACTTCCAGGAAGCCGGCGCCTGCGGCACCGCCGCCGTCATCAGCCCCATCGAGCGCCTTGACGACCCCGAGACCGGCCACAGCTACGTCTTTGGCAAGGAACCCGGCCCTGTCAGCACCAAGCTCTACAACGCCCTCCGCGCCATCCAGCTCGGCGAGGCCGAAGACAAGCACAACTGGAACACTGTCATGGACTAACACCGTCATTGGGACAATAACACAGGAGGGTCACCCATTAAGGTGGCCCTCTTATTTGTCTACCAGTTCCTGTCTAGGTACCGAGTGTCAGAAACACCTTCTTCGTTCAATCGATGAACCATTCTGTCAAGGATACGTTTCCAAAATGCCTTGAACCATCCTGTTTCGCCAAAACACCTGACCAACGTGGGGCTTATTGCATAATACAAATGCACGAAGCCTCTTCCATACCAAGTCTGTGCAAGCGTATAATCGCGGTACCTGCGTAGAGTCCACACCTGAGGACAATCGTACGAGCCATACACTGCTGTGGCCACATAACATGCCCCTGATGACTCATTAAACTGAGGCATCTGGTAGGTATTATCATACTTGCGGATTCGCTCTGCATACTCGGTCATTTTTTTCTTGTTTCCATCTTTGTCAGCCAAATAGGGAAGATACTGATTGTGGATCACAATGGCCTCCTTCCATACATAAGATGCCGCATCACCATATTTCTCACCAAAGTAAATTTCCATACCTTCACCAAAAACATACAATATCCGAGCACCCTCCGCCGCATTATTGATGTATTCCTGAGTGTATTGGTCCTTAATCTGTGCGTCTATTCCATCATAGTGACTTTTTGCAGCACCAGACAGCATTTTTGCTGCTATCACAAACCGAAGTTTAAGCTCTTCTATAACAAGCCCCTGTTGATTCTTTTCAAGCACATGATCACGGACAAGTTGCAGTACCGGATCCACGCAATTGACAAGACTATTGGCGGCACTCCATATCTCTGCAATCTTGCACGACATGGCCTTAAAATAGACCACATAGAAATAGGCCTCCCAGCTCTGAGGATCTTTAACCAAGATCATGTCGTAGTACTTGGCTGCATTTTCATTGTTGTCGCTGTCCTTGGCACGCCGGGCCACCTCGTACAGATTCTTCAGCTCGTCAGACGTGTCAACCTTTACCGTGCTGATGGGTGCGTTATTGTCATCCATCATCATTTTCCTGGCTTCCTCGACAGAGTACTTGGTGCCACATGATTTGCACATGTACATTCCGTCCTCTTTCACCATGTTCGTGCTTCCGCACATCTCGCATGTTAGTGTCTTCATAAAAATGATTGTTTATTGGATTAATAAAAAAGAAAGGCGTAAATACTTTCTGAATATAGCCGCTTATTTTCTATGGTGGTGTCTGGAATACCTCGAAACTAAATAAGTGGAAGAAAGTGATTCACGCCAACGCGTGAACGTTTCCGCCATCTTGTTCTCAGTTTCGGAGTGTTTTCCAGACTTTCCATAGAGAGAAACAAGAGCGTTCGCTCAGTTATGTATTTCTAATATTTCTCCGTTTTATGTCATGTTTGGTTCAATAAAATGTCGCAATATTATTTGATTGTTTGTTGCGATGTCCACTGGGACCAGTCTATGGTGTCCAGATAGTGTTGGACTTGTTCTCGCAAGGGAGCAATATCGTTTTTGATGATGTTCCACAACACACGGTTGTCAACCTTGTAGTAACCATGTACGATGTGATGCCGCATACCAGCAATATCGCCCCATGGGACCTCGTTGTATTTCTCTACAAACTCACGGCTCAACATATAGCCTGCCTCGCCGATTATCATGGTGTAATAAACGATTGCACCGTATCGCAGCTTGTCGCTGGTGAACATCTCGAAGGTCATACCTTTGCTGTGTTCCAAGACTATATCGGCGGCCTCGACAATATGTTGCAAACGTTCCTTGTCTCTACCGGGCTCTCTCATACACCATTATTTTATCGCGGTTAACACTTTCCCGGGCATAGTCGGCCAATCCGTTTTCGGTGACAAGGTCGACGTTTCTCCCCAGCAACTGCTCCAATTCTCTCCACATTCCGAAGAAACGCAATCCAACAGCCTGCGTATCGTCCAAGTCGACAAGCAAATCAATATCGCTGCTTTCTGTCTCCTCTCCACGGGCAAAGGAACCGAACAGCCAGGCCCGTTCCACGGGCTGGTGCCGAAAATAGTCGGATAGCGATAATTTTATGTCATTACTGCTCATGCAATCAGATGTTGTTTCTTATCATTCCCGGGTGCAAAAATACAACTTTTTTTTCAACCGGCAAAATAAAAATAGCCGCCGCACGGTAGATACCGTGCGGCGGCTTGTGTCCAATACTTGTTTAGGCACCGATTTTGGCGGTGTAGGCCTTGTCGTCCATGAGGGCGTTGATATCGGCCATATTGGCGGGTTTGATTTTGATAATCCAGCCTTTGCCATAAGGATCGGCGTTGATGGCGCTGGCATCCTCGAGGTCGGCGTTGAACTCCACCACTTCGCCGGTGACAGGCATCAGCAGGTCGGCCACGGTCTTCACGGCCTCCACGCTGCCGAAAGCCTCGCCAGCCTCGACGGTGTCGCCTTCGCAGGTGACGTCGACAAACACGATGTCGCCAAGCTCGTGCTGGGCATAGTCAGTAATACCAACATAAGCGAATTCGCCTTCTACACGCACCCATTCGTCGTCCTGGGTGTACTTCAGATTTGCAGGAATGTTCATAATAATTATAATGTTAAATGTTTGGTTTGTCTTCTTTATTGCGCTGCAAAAATACAAAAAAATATTCATACTGAAATTTTTTTTTACCGAATGGCGAAAAATGTGTATTTTTGCACCGTCAAAGTTCAATGACAGTAGACCGTACTGAGATGTCGAAATCATTGAAATCCAGAAAAATATTAGAATACAATCGCAAGGACTCCTTTGCAGCCTATAAACTAAATTTATGTTCAACATCACCGAACTGGAAAACAAAGCACATATCGAGCTTATCGATATAGCCAAGCAGATGGGCATCAGCCGAGCCTCCCATCTTGAACAGAAAGACCTTATCTACCGCATTCTTGACCACCAGGCCGCCAATCCCTCCGGCGACGACCGTAGGGACGACGCCAACGAGCGTAAAGGCGACAACGGCAACCGCCGCCGCCAGCACCTCAAACCGCAGCTCCTTGCCGAATCGACCGTTAAGCCCAATCGCAGAAAAGAGATTGAGAAGTCGAAGGCAGAGAATATGGAACGCCAGGCGGCAGAGGAAGAGGCCAAGACCAACGCCCTCAACCTGGCCATCCCCGAGGTGCCCGAGGTGCCGACTGTGCCCGATATCCTCTCGCCCGAAGGCCGCTTCCTCATGCGACGCAACAGCCAGCCGGAGGCTCCCCAGCCTGAGACCGACAACCGGAATGCCTCCGACCAACCAACGGCAGAGCCCGTCCAGCAACCCGCTAAACGCAAACGTGGCCGTCCTCGCAAGAATCCCCAGCCGGCAGAGCCTCAGTCTCAGCCGCAACCACAGCAGCCACAGCCTGAACCCAAGCCTCTGCCTCAATCTGACTCCAAGCCTGAACCCAAGCCACAGCCCGAACCCAAACCGGAACCTAAGCCCGAACCTAAACCGGAGCCTCTGCCCGAACCCCAACCCGAGCAGCCCAAGCGCAAGCCCTATGCTTTCGAGACTGAAGGGGTAATCGAGGCCGAAGGAGTGCTTGAAATGTCTCCCGACGGCTTCGGATTCCTCCGTTCGTCCGACTATAACTATCTGTCGTCTCCCGACGATATCTATATCAGCCCCCAGCAGATACGCAACTACGGCCTCAAGACCGGCGACACCATCCGGGGCACCGTGCGTCCTCCCCGCGAGGGCGACAAGTTCTTCCCTATGGTGAAGATACTCGAGATCAACGGCCTCGCACCCGACCGCATCCGCGATCGTATCCCCTTCGAGAGCCTCACGCCGCTCTTCCCCGACCAGAAGTTCTCCCTCACCGGTCATCCGCAGGAGACCCTCTCCACCCGCATCATCGACCTTTTCACCCCCATCGGAAAAGGCCAGCGCGGCCTCATCGTGGCCCAGCCCAAGACCGGTAAGACCACGCTCCTCAAGGAGGTCGCCAACGCCATCGCCTTCAACCACCCCGAGGTCTACCTGATGGTGCTGCTCATCGACGAGCGTCCCGAGGAGGTCACCGACATGCAGCGTTCCGTGAAGGCCGAGGTCATCGCCTCCACCTTCGACGAGCCCGCCGACCGCCATGTGCGCATCGCTAACATCGTTCTCGAGAAGGCCAAGCGCCTCACCGAGTGTGGCCACGACGTGATGATAGTCCTCGACTCCATCACCCGCTTGGCTCGGGCCTACAACACCGTCCAGCCTGCCTCCGGCAAGGTCCTTAGCGGCGGTGTCGAAGCCAATGCCCTGCAGAAGCCCAAGCGCTTCTTCGGCGCCGCCCGTAACATCGAGGGGGGCGGCTCCCTCACCATCATCGCCACTGCCCTCACCGAGACTGGCTCCAAGATGGATGACGTCATCTTCGAGGAGTTCAAGGGCACCGGCAACATGGAACTCCAGCTCGACCGCAAGCTCTCCAACCGCCGCCTCTATCCGGCCATCGACCTCGCCGCCTCCAGCACCCGTCGCGACGACCTCCTCGTCCGCCCCGACCTCCTGGCCCGCAGCGTCGTCCTCCGCAACCATCTCTCCGACCTCACCCCCGTCGAAGCCATGGAGTTCCTGCAGAAGCAGCTGGCCCGCACCTCCACCAACGAGGAGTTCCTCTACACGATGGACAAGTAGTGCCCCCAATATAAGGCCTTTTCGCGAAAAACGGCAAAATCGTCCCACGAAAGTACCCAACTTTCCCACAAAGGCATAAAAGTTTCCCACTGTGCGTACAAAGGGGCGCAGTGGGAAATTTTGTTTTTTTTGGGGGGGGTGAAGAGGCTACCTCAGACGGCATGCACCAGACACTCGTCCAGGGCGGCGGTGATGGCCTCGCGGTCTAGGTGCTGGCCGATGAAGACGAGCTTCTGCATGCGGTCGCCGTAGGTGTCGTCCCAGTCGCGTTGCAGGTCGGGGTTGCGCTGCATGAAGTCGAACAGCTCGTCGTCGGGCATCTCGGCATACCACTGGCCTGTGTCGCGCAGCGATACCTGCTTGCCGGCCTGCTCGAAGAGGTAGCATGTCTCGGGCTCGGAGCGGAACCAGCAGATGCCCTTGGCACGGATGATGCCCTTGGGCCACTGTCTGGCCACGAAGTGGTCGAACCGGCCAAGGTCGAAAGGCCCACGGCGGTAGTAGACGAAGGTGCCGATGCCGTATTCCTCGGCCTCCCCCTCGTCGTCGTGATGGTGATGATGCTCATGCTCAAGGTGATGCTCATGCTCGTCGTCATCATCATCATCATGGTGATGCTCATGTTCTTCGTGGTCGTGGCTATCCACCCCCTTCTCCTCCGAGGAGAGGGGCTGGGGGTGAGGCCCTTCTATGGCGTCTATCCATGCCGCCGAGGTAGCCACTCGGTCGAAGTCGAACATGCCGGTGTTCAGTATCTTGTCAAAGTCGATGTCGCAGTAGTCACAGTCTATTATCTCTGCCTTGGGCTGGATGGCACGGATAATCTCGCGGATGCGGCCCAACTCGTCGGCAGGGACCTCGGAGGCTTTGTTCAGCAGGATGATGTTGCAGAACTCAATCTGCTGGATGACGAGGTTCTCGATGTCGTCCTCGGCCAGGCCGGGACGCAGCAGGTCCTTGCCGCTGCCGAATTCGTCCTTCGTGCGCAAGGCGTCGACAACGGTGACGATGCTGTCCAACACTGGAACAGCCTCACCCCCTGCCCCTTGCATTCCGCTCCCCTCTCCAATCGGAGAGGGGTCGGGGGTGAGGCTCGGCATCGAGCAGATGGTCTGTGCGATGGGTGCCGGCTCGCAGATGCCGCTGGCCTCAATGACGATGTAGTCGAAGCGGTGCTGGCTCGTGATGTCGCGCAGCTGCTCCACCAGGTCCATCTTCAGCGTGCAGCAGATGCAGCCGTTCTGCAGGGCCACCAGGTTGTCGTCTTTCTGGTTCACGATGCCGCCCTTGGCAATGAGGTCGGCGTCGATATTCACCTCACCCAGGTCGTTGACGATGACGGCGAAGCGTATGCCGCGCCGGTTGTTCAATATGCGGTTCAGCAGGGTCGTCTTGCCGCTGCCGAGGTAGCCGGTGAGCAGCAGCACGGGGATGGTATTTGCGTTCATTGTTGTCTGTGTTTGATTCGTTTTTTCGGCGTGCAAAGATACGCAAAAAAATCAAAACAGCGCACCGAAACCGCCTCCCCGCCAAAATATTTTTCACAAATGTTCTTCCATGTCAAGGGAAAGGAGTATCTTTGCAGCATGAAACAGCCGACAATAGAGACCCTTCGGGGCGAGGTCTACGACATTGTGCGTCAGATACCGCGTGGCCGCGTGCTGACCTATGGCCGCATCGCGGAACTGTGCGGTTGGTCCAACCACTCGCGCCTCGTCGGCCGCATCATGCGGACTGCCCCCGACGCCGTATTGCCTTGCCACCGTGTGGTCAACGCCTCCGGTTGCCTCGCCCCGCACTACCCCGCCCAGGCGTCGTTGTTGGAAAAAGAAGGTGTCCGCCTTACCCCCTCAGGCAAGGTGCCGCTGAGGGAGTATCTGTGGGAACTGTGAGTGCTAACCGCGTGACAGATTACTTGGCGAAGTGTTCGCGGGCAATATCCATATTCTGGTCGAGCTCAACCGTGCCAAGATAGTTGCCCTGCGGGTCACGCACGGCCTTATATTGCACCAGCATCAGATGTCCATCTTTTTCTACCCATTCATGCACACGGTCGGCCTTGCCGCTGCGAAAACTGTCGATGATGCTGCGCACCATAGATTCAATCTTTGGGGGATGGCAGGAGAAAACATCTCGATCCAGTGCCATTTGGGGACGTTTGAACACCTTAAATCCTTCATTGAAATAGCGGTTGATGTTGTCGGCATCGATGAAACTTATCTCCATAGGAATGGTGTTCAGCAGGGCTGTGAGCTGTGGCAAGGTTAGGTGCCCACTTGGAAAGATTATTTCGCCAGACTTGTCGGATTTCTCCGACTTGGTTGAATCGTTCGTTACTTCATCCCAGTCTTCATTCTCCACCCCGAGGCAGACAGCATAGGCTTTGCTGTCGCAATAGATGCTGCGCCATTCCTCGTCGGTGAAGTGTTCAGCGCAGATTGGGAAAAGAATATTCGTCTCTTTATAAATCATTTCCTCAATCCGCGCAATCACAGCATCGGCACGTATAAGCCATGCGTCATTAGGCATTTCGTCGTATTCTTTGACCAGCAGACCCATCTCGTGGCGTATTTCGTCGTCGACGGTCCACATCACGCTGTGAGGACCGGTGACATTGTATTTCACTTTCAGCAGCGTGTAGATGAGGTCGCCTTTCTTGTCGTAGTGAATACCCACCTCGCGCAGACGACGGAAGGTGTCGAAGTTCTTGTCGGCTTTCCACTTGTCGATTACAGTCTGGATTGCCTCGTTCTCTTTAGTGAAAGTGTGGAGCGGATGACCTTTGATGCCGGCCAGTATTAAGGCGGTGAACTTATTTTCTCCTCCTGTTGCGGATGAATGCGACTCGCAGCCGGTGGTGCCATGAAACAGAGCCGAATGCACGTCGCACAGCTGCTGCACCTCCTCCAACGGTGTGCCCTCGGCCATTAGTTGCTGCTCCGCATTCATAATCTCGTGCGCGTCGACATCACTGAACTTTGAAACAAAGTCCTTGCGCACACTCTCCAAATCTTCACCCTCACCCAATCGGCGCAGATAGGCTTTCAGCTGCTCGATACGCCCTTCTGGTTGGTCCATCGTACTGCCTGTTATGGTTCGAGGTTCAGCTGATGTACCATCGGCTACATTGAATCCGTGTTCTTTGAATTCTGCTACAATTCTCTCCATTGGGATGCCTTTCATCGCAGCCCCTTGGGGAATCGTCATCACGCGCCCAACGGAGTAGAGTATTGCCCTTTTCGTTATCTCGGTAAACCCCAGCGATGCCATTATCTCCACCACATCGGGGTACTCCTGCGTCAGTTCGTATACCGATTTATTCGGATCTAATGTTTTCATTTCAGCGTGTACTTTTTGTTGTCATACTTGATTATCCCTTCTGCCACCATCTCAGCGAGGACGCGACTGAGCGAGGGACGGGCGACACCGAGGCTTTCAGCAGTGGCGGCCACTTGGGTGATGCGGCCATGGGTTTGCAGGTAGTCGAGTACGCGGTTGCGCAGGCCTTTGATGGCGAAGGTGCGTACTTTTTCGCTGAGGAAACGGCAACGGTCGGATACCGAGCGGATGAATTGGCTCAGCACCTTGGGCTGGGCAGTCAGAAAGTGTACAAATCCCTCGCGGTTGATTGTCCATAATACACTGTCTTCGATGGCTATAACGTCGACAGGTATCGTATTGTCGGTGGCGAAAAGGAATGCTGGGGCAAGCAGGCAAGGTGCCGCAAGGCGTTCCATCACTACCTCACGCTCGTCGCCGCCCATGCGAGTCTCCACGCGTCCGGCGGTGAGCACCACGAGCGACTGCACTGCATCGCCATCGTTCAGAATAGTTTTTCCCGACTGGTACTCACACCGACGATGAGGCGCAGCAAGCAATTCTTCCAGTTCGCCGTCGCTCAAGCTAGCAAACAGCGGCAGGACTTTCAGCTCCAACATATCCATATTAGCCGCGAATCATGGTAAGCAGCATCTTGAATCGCTCGTTTGCCACGACGGCGTGAGGATGATTGGCTGGCATTACGATAACATTCCCTGCAGGAACATTGAACGCTTCGCCATCGATGGTTATCTCCGCCGTGCCTTCGACTATTTGCACCACAGCATCGAACGGTGCGGTGTGTTCACTAAGGCGTTGCCCTTTGTCGAACGAGAAGAGAGTGATGCCGCCGTGCTGGTTCTTGGCGAATTCCTTGCTGACGATGCAGTCCTGCGCATAGTCGATGCTGGCGGCGAGGTTGATGACAGTCTTTGTTTCCATACTTACAGTTGTTTGAGAAAAACAGTATTGTTTCCAATCGCTTGCAAAAATACTACAAAAACGCCTAACTGTCCGTAACAAATGTTACAAACATGAAAACCCCGTGCAATGCCCTTCCGCACCGCTGCAAGACCCTGCCGGAGCACTCAAAAACGTTCTTGCAGGTCTGCGGAAGACACTTTTGACACCGAAAATCGGTTTTGCTGCCCTGCGAGGCCGCCTTTTTGAACAAAAACAGGCTTTGCAACACCCGCAAAGCCTGTTTTCGGTATCGAGACACCTCTCTGCAACGCTGCAAGGCGGCTTTTTCATCCCTCGGCGACCTCGGCGGGCGCGTCCGTGTCGGCTTCGGGGGTCTGGCGCTTGCCGCCGGAGGTGTTCATCGCGTGTTTGCGGAAGTATTCGAGGTCCTCGTCCATACGCTTCACAAGGTCTTCGGCTTCGCGTCGGTCGGGATTCATCGCGAAGTAGGCGTTGGTGTAGAAAACCACCGCCGCGTAGGCTCTGTCGCTCACACGGCGCGCCGCGGCCAGTTCGCCCAGCACCACGTCGCCGCGTTCCTCATTACGCTCGGCGATGAGCCTGCGCACCTCGTCGTTCTTCGTCTTCAACTGCGCCACCACGCTGTCGAGCTTCAGCAGTCGCAGCTGGTCGCGGTAGACCGACATATCCTGCAGCAGGTTCTCGATGTTGCCGCTCTCCTTCATATAGTTCTCGGCGGTGTTGATGCGATAGTTCTTGATGATGCGCAACAGCGGCTCGGCGGTCTGCGACATCTCGGCGATGGGGAACTTGGCGAAGGCCTTGACGGCATCGCGCAGCGAGGCGTAGAGGCGGTCGCGCTCGG
>JAFURZ010000003.1 GCA_017480785.1 Bacteroidales bacterium | reverse complement strand
GGTGGTGCCGTCGCCAGCGATGAAGCCCACACCGCCGTACTCAATCTCGTAGCTTTCAGCACCAGTCGCGGTCCAGGTGATGGTGACGCTGTGGGCAGCGAGATTCGAGTGGTTGACGCCGGTCACAGGCTGGCAGGTGACGGTGGTCAGGTCCACGGTGTCGCTCCACGGGCTCTTCCAGTCGGAGGCACACACGGCACGCACGGCGACGCTGTAGGTCACGCCGGCGTTAAGGCCGGTGACATCCACGCTGGGAGTGCCGGTCACGTTGTAGGTGGCGTCGTAGTAGGGCGAGGCGCTGAAGACGTGCACTTCCCAGTCGTTCTCGGCTTCGCCGGGAGTCCAACTGACGGTGGCGCCGTCGTAGCTCTGGTTGCTGACGGTCACAGCGGTCGGCACGGCGCACGGGTGGCGCAGCGTGGTGACGGTCGTCGTGGACCAGGGGCTGACGTTGGTGGCGCTGCAGACAGAGCGCACGCCGATGTAGTAGGTCACATCACCAGTGAGGCCGGTGAAGGTGTAGGAAGAGTCGTTGACAACCACGGGAGTGGCATTGTTCTCGTCCCAAGCGTTCTCCATGATGGCCACCTCGAAGCTGGAAGCACCGGTAAAGCCCCAGTCGACCGTGATAGTGGTCTCAGTAGCGCTCGTGGCGATGATGACCGGGTCGATGCAGCCGGAGTTGTTGCCGCAGCTGTAGAAGCGGAGGTCGCCGACTGTGGAGGTCAGGTTGGCCGTACCGGGCGAGGCGATGTTGTAGGCACCATCGTAGTCGTTGTAGGCGTAGGCCATCTTGTTGCCAGTGCCGGTGTGGGCCGAGAACTCGGCGGAGCATCTATAGCTGCCGTGGCCGCGGCTGACAACGAAGAGCACATTGCTGTGGCCGTCCCAGGTGAAGGGCACGTCGAGGCCAATGAGCTGCCACGTGGTGTCGGTGTAGTTGAAGTTACCGTCGGTAATCACATGCTCGAAGGTGTGGTTGGCGTCGGGTGTGATGAAGGACGACCCGCTGAAGGTGCTCTCACTGACATTGGCCATGTAGACATTCATGTTGGTGAAGTAGCTGCCGTACTGGCTGGGGTCGTTGGTGGGCTTGAAGCTGAAGGCCGTGATGTCGTTGCCGAAGGAGGCCATCTGGGCCGAGTCGACGATAATCTGCATGTAGCTGTAGTTGTAGCAGCTGTAGCCAATGGGGCCGTACTGGGTGGTAGTGGCGGTGGCGGCACTATCGTAGTTGGTGGCCACAGTGGGGTTGTTGCAGATATCGCTGGTGAACTGGACGGCGTACCAGCGGCTCGTGTCGGCATTGTTGTTGCAGATGCCGCGCACATAGACCGCATAGCTGGTCAGCGAGTTGAGGTTCGACAGGTTGAGGGTGGTCGCGGTGGTGTTCACCATGAAGCCGGTGCCATGGCTGAAGCCGTTGACGCCGTACTCGACCTGGTAGCTGTCGGAGCTGCCGCTCCAAGAGACGACGGCACTGCTGCCGGTCACGTTGGCGACTGCGAGGTCTTCTATCGGGCAGACATTGCGCGACACGATGACGTTGTCGACCGAGGCGGCCGGGTTGTTGCCCACGCTGCCGTCGTTGCGCCAGTAGAAGACAAGATTATAGTTGCCTGCCGTGACATTGATGTCGTTGGAGGCAGTCTGCCAGGAGGTCTGCTGGTTGAGCTGGCCGCTGGGACCGTCGAGGGCTATCCAGCCGGCAGGAGTGCTGCTGCTGCCGTAGTAGATGGTGGAACCAGCCTGGATGTTGTAGCTGACAGGTACCAGGAAGGCACGCAGATAGTCGTAGTTGTTTTCGCCGTTGGCTTTCCAGTCGAAGGCAATGGTGTAGTTGCCGTCGGCAAGGGCCAGGGTACGCGTGGCGTAGACGTCGGAGACTCCGTTTTGGTTATAGTTATTGCTGGTGCCGTTGTCGCTGGAAATGTAGAGGCTCGCGCCGGTGTTGCCGAAGTTGCCTCCGACATACCATGCGTTGTTGACGCCGTTGAGGAACTCCCAGCCATTGGCCATCACGGAGTCGCTGAAGTCACACTCGTAGGGGAAGTTGGTCACCGGGGCAACACGCAGGGTGGTGAAGGTGTACACCGTGGTGTCGCTATGGTCGGTGGGGCTGCAGATGCTGACGATGCGCACATCGTACTGTGTCTGCGGAGTGAGACCGGTGATGCTGACGCTCTGGGTGGTGGAAGTGAGGGTGGTGCCGGTGCCGGGAGTAAAGCCGTGGGGGCCGTACTCGATGCTGTAGCTGGCGCCGTTGCTCATAATCCATGCCAGGTCGGCCTGCACGTTGGTCAGCAGGGTGGGACGCACACGCACAGGAGGTATGCACGACGGGATGGCGTTCACCACCAGGTTGTCGACATAGATGTACGCATAGTTGTTGTTGGCATCGACATTGTAGTTCCGCAAGGCGAGGCGGCTGGCTGTGCCGGTGTAGCCGTTCATGAAGCCCACATAGTTGATGGCGTTGCCCTCATCGAAGAACACGGTGTCGTAGGGGACGAAGCTGGCGGCGAAGCCTGCCGTCGCGCTGTCGACGGTACCCAGGATGAGACCGTAGTTGCTGGGATTGGTGTTGTAGGCATAGAAGGAAACCATGGTGCTGTCGAGAGGCATGCTCATCTCGGGCAGGGAAGCCACGCCAATCTCCTGGAAATAGAAGTTGTGGCTGAGCGAGGGAGCATAGACAGCCGAGCTGTTGTAGGCCACATGCGGCATCGTGCCGCTGGTGACCACCTCGGAAGCCCAGCAGTTGGGCAGCACATCGGTGGCGCTGGAGCCAGCGTCCATGATGTTCTCGAAGTCGACACTGTAGGGCAGCGTGGCGACGACATCGCACACCGTGGCGAAGCGCACCACCTGCGAGGCACGCGAGGTGTCGGTGCCGCAAAGGGTGTAGACATAGGCATCATAGTTGGTACCGGAGGCCAGACCGTTGATGGTGACCGACGTGCCGGTGGCGGCAACGAAGGTGCCGGTGCCGGGCGTGAAGTTGCGCGGACCGTACTCCACACGGTAGCCGCTGGCATTGTTGCCCGAGGCCGTCCAGCCGATGGTGGCAGTGGTCGTGGTGGTCGTTGCGGCAAGAGCCGTGGCAGGAGCGCACTGCGGCACATATTCCACTATCATGTTGTCCAGGAAGTTATAGTTCTCGTTGAAAGCATCCCAGAAAGCGATGCGGTAGTGGTTGTAGGCAGTGTCGATACCAGCGAACTGGTAGGTGTAGGCGATGGTGGCCGTGGTGGTGTCGTAGTCCGAACGCACGATGGTGTCGAGGACATGCATCGTGTTGATGGGGTCGTCGGGATTGGCCAACAGACCCATCAGGAAGTGGACGCCGGTGCCACCCTGGGTGAAGTCGAAGCTAATCTGCAACTCGTCGAGCGGAGCGTCGACCTGAGGCAGGACCATGTAGCCACCGTTGTAGACAAGGCAGAGGTTGTTGTCCTCGGCGCCTTGCAGGCGGGTGACATAAGGATAGGGATAGTTGGTGCCAAGGCCGGAGGTGCCGGTGGTCCAGCAGGTGCGGCTGTAGTAGGAGCCGGGCTCGCTGGTCTGGAAGTCCTCGGTCAGAGGCAGTGCCACAGGACCGCAGGCCGTGGAGACCGTGCGGGTACCCACGAGGGTGGTGCCGGAGCAGTTGAGGCTGACGCGCACGTCATAGTCGGCCGAGGCATTCAGGCCGGTGAAGGTGTAGGTGCCGGTGGTGTTGTTGGCATCGGACACCGTCCAGGCAGAGGTGCCGTGCAGGCGGTAGGAGACCTCGTAGCTGCTGCCGGTTTCAGCGTTCCAAACAATGGAAATCTGGTTGGTCTGGGCGTCGCTCAGCATGATGATGGGCGTGCCGCAGGTGGGAATCACGCAGGTGGGACCCGTCACCAGCATCTGGGGCACATAACTGACGGCGGCCATGTTGCTCGCCGAGGGGTTGGCGGGGCTGATAGCTGCGTCGTCGTGGTAGTAGTAGAGGCCGCGGGGAGCCGTGGTGGCAGTGACCGCCCAGGGCTGGGACTGAACAAAGCTGCCGGTGTTGTCGGCCATGGCAACCACGAGGTTGCTGCCGGCGGTACGCACGAAGGGCGTGGTGAGGGTGATGCTCATCCAGCCGCTGCCGTTGAGGGTGCCGGTAGCCACCTGGGTCAGGGCGCTGGTGTCCACATAGTCGCTCGTGCCCGTGAAGGAGCTCTTGGTGGTGTTGCCCATGTAGAGCACCACCGAGCGGTTGGTGACGCTGCCGGTGTTGTAGAACGAGACCATCGAGATGGTGTCGACGTCGTTGAGTTCCTCGTTGAGGTAAATCTGCTGGGTGTAGCTGTATTTGTAGTAGGGATAGGTGGGCAGGTAGCGGAACTCGGCACCGCCTTCGGTCACCATGTCACCGCAGCCGATAGTCTGCACGGTGCCGCTGTTGACGGCGCTGACGACCGTGTCGCAGATGGTGGTGACATTATACTGGTAGGTGGTGCTCTCGGCGAGGCCTGAGATGTAGTAGTAACGCTCGGTCACGGTGTCGCGGTTCCACGCAGAGGCGCTGTCGGCCTTCCAGGAAACGACGTAGGCCGTGGCGGCATTGCCTGTGGTGGGAGCCTCCCAGTCAAGTCCGAAGGCATGTTGGTCGGTGCTCACCAAGGTGAGGTTCTCGACGGGCATACAGTCGGGCGTGGTGGTGAAGGAGGTGGAGACGATGCGGCTGTCCTCGGTGCTGCAGACACCCTTCAACCACACATAGTAGGTGGTGTTGCCGGTGAGGCCGGTGAGGGTGTAGCTGGTCCCGGAGGAGACAGTGACACTGTCGGTAGCGGCAAGGATATTGTTCATCGTGCCGTAATAAACCATGAACCCCTCGTAAGCGTTGTCGGTAGTGTCGCCCCAGTTGATGGTGGCCACATCATTGGACACACCGCTCACGGCGATGTAGCTGGGCGTGGGGCAGCTGCTGTTGCGCCACACCTCGATGTCGTCAATCCAGTTGTAGCTGTAGTAGGTAATGGCACTGGTGGTGTAGTAGTTGCGGAAGGCAATGTAGCGGCCGGTGCCGGTGTAGTTGCTCAGGTTGAACTCGAAGTACTGCGGCACGCTGGTCGAGGTGAAGGGCACCTCGGCGATGGTGTCGAAGGTGTTGATGCTGTCAGGGTCGGACATCACACCAAGTATAAGGCCGTAGTAGTTGCTGGAGTGGCGGGCCCAGAAGCCGACGCTCACATCGTTCATGTCGTAGTCCTCGCTCAAACGGGGCAGGCTGGTGTAGGCCACGCCGTTGAGGCTCAGCGAATAGTTGCCGCTGTGGCTGTACATGTTGGGTGTGGAGTAGTAGTAGACCTGGGGACGGTAGTTGCCGGTCTGGTAGCTGCCGGTGCCGGTCATCACATAGTGCCAGCAGGAGAGCAGTTCTCCGGTGTAGGATGAGGTGCTGGTGGTGTAGCCCTCGAAGTCGTCGCTGAAGGGCAGCGTCATGTCGGAGCAGGCGGTGCGCACCATGAGGGTGGTCATCATGCTGGAGTCGTCGACATCGCAGACGCCGCGCACTGTGAAGGTGTAGCCCGTGTTGGGATAGAGGCCGGTGAAGGTGTAGGAGGTGCTGGTGACGGAAGTCTCGTTGATGCCGTCGCTGATGACCCACTCCGTCTCCTCGCCGCCGGCGGTCCAGGTCACGGTGATGGTGTCCTGACCGACATAGGAGGCATGGAAGTTGGTGGGAGCGGGGCAGGTGTTGCGCACCACCTGGATGTTGTCGATGGCGGCAGGAGGCTGGCTGCCTGCACTACCGTCGTTGTACCACATGAAGACCATCTTGTAGATGCCGGGGGTGGTGATGGTGAAGGCACCGGAGCGGTTCTGCCAGGTGGTCTGGAGGTTCAGGCGATAGGTGCTGGCGTTGCTGATGTTGTCGATGGCAATACCGCCAGTAGGCACGCCGGTACCGTTGTTGAAGCCGCTGAAGCTTCCGGCCGTGATTGTGGTGCTCTCGGGCACGACGGCGGCACGGATATAGTCGTAACTGCTCTCACCGTTGGCGCGCCAGTCGTAGCTGTAGGCGTACTCGCCGGCAGGCAGGTCGAGGTAGAGGCAGGCATGGACGGTGGAGGTACTGCCGTTATTATAGGCATTGGTAGAGCCGTCGTTGGTGATGTAGAGCGACTGGGCACCGCCGCTGCTGGCGTTGGTGCCGCGCATCCAGTAGTTGGTCTGGGTGCCGTTGACGAGGAGCCAGTTGCCCATGTCGTCGTCGTTCTCGAAACCGCAGAAGTAGGGGAACGTGTTGACGGGGTCGGCTTCCGGTGTGCGGAAGGCAAACGGCGTGGCATGACTGCTGTCGCTGCTCGAGCAGACCGACACCACCGAGAAGGTGTAGTTGGTGCTGCCCATCAGGCCGGTGAACTCATACTGGTTGTCGGTAGTCTCCACAACATAGTTGCCGTTCAGGTAGACGCTGTAGGACGAGGCGTTGCTCTCGGCATTCCAGCTGACATAGGCCCTGGTGGCCTTGAGCGAGTCGACCGTCAGGCCGGCAGGCGACGGGCAGTCGGGAGCCACGTGCAGGTTGATGTTGTCGATATGGGTGTAGTAGTAGTAGCCGGTGATGTTGGGGCGCAGGTTGTGGTAGTAGAGGCCCAGGTGCTTGCCGGTGAAGTCGACGCCCGAAAGGTTGATGTAGGCGGTCTCACGGGCGGCATAGCTGTTGGCGGAGGGTACCACGACGGCCAGGGTGTCGAACGTGCGGGTGGCGTCGTAGGCCGTGCTGTCGAAGAGGGCCACGATGACACCGGCGCCATAGTTGGCACTGGTGGTCCAGATGTCGAAGCTCAGCTCCATGTCGGTCTGGGCCAGGTCGTCCGAGAGCTCGGGCATGATGGTGTAGCCGTAGAAGGCGTTGGCACCGTTGGCGCCATACATATACATATACAAGTAGGTGGTGCCGTTGCCGGTGTTGGCATAGGGGTAGTTAGTGCTGGGGCTATAGGTGTTGCCGATGTGCCAGCAGGGGTCGAAGAGGTTGCTGCTGCCGGTGGTGGCCTGCTGGAAGTCCATCACATAGGGCAGGCTGCTGATGGCGCCGCAATCGGTGCGGTAGCTCCCGCTGATGGCCATGCTGGTGTCGCCGCTGCCACAGATGGCACGCACAGCGACATCATAGGTGGTGTTGGCCAGCAGGTCGGAAATCTCATACACTGTATCGGAGACCTCGACAATGGTCCACTCCACCGAGTCGGCTGCGCCATGGACGCGATACTTGACCTCGTAGGAAGCGCCACTGTTGGCGGCATCGTTCCAGGTGAGGACAATCGAGTCGCTGGTGATGTGGTTGGCTGCCAGGTTGCCGGGCACCATGCAGGTGGGGGCCTCGTGCAGGCTCACATTGTCGATATAGCTGTAATAATAGGTACCGGTGCCCTCGAAACGGTTGAGGAAGCCGATGCGCTTACCAGCCACCGTGCGGCCCGAGATGGACACATAGCACGTCGTGCGGGTAGCGTAGGAGGTGGCGGTGGGGTCGATAACGGCCAGCGTGTCGAAGGGGCTGGTGCCGTCGTAGCTGTCGCCGTTGAACAAGCCCACAATCAGACGGGCCGAGTAGGTCGCGTTGTTGTCGCGCCAGGAGTCGAAGGTCAGCTCCATATCCACGTCATCGAGCTCCTCGCCCAGGCTGGGCATCAGGGCGTATCCCCAGTTGGTATTGGTGTACATATAGAAGTACAAATACTTGTTACCACTGCCTGTGGTGACATAGGGGTAGTGGTAGGCCGTGTTGTAGGTGTTGTAGATGCGCCAGCAGGGGTCGAACACATTGGACGAACCCGTGAGGCACTCCTCAAAGTCCTGAACATAGGGCAGGGAGTCGATAGCGACGCACGAGGTGCGCACCGTGATGGAACGGGCCCTCGAACTGTCGTTCGGGCAGACGGCCATCAGGAAGAAGTCGTAGAAGGTGTTGGGGGTGAGGCCGGTAATGGTGCCGGTGGTGGTGGTGAAGTTGGCATACTGGGTGTTGGTGTCGCCAAGGGTGAAGCCCTGGGGACCATAGGCAACAGTCCAGTTGGAGTTCACGTCGTCGACCCAGGCGAGGGTCACCTGGTCGCTGGTGTTGCTGACCAGCACCAGGCTGTCGGGACGCGAGCAGGAAGGCTCGCTGACGCAGACCACACTGATGGCGAAACCGTCGTAGGCCACCGAACCGTCGCTTTGGAAGGTGACGGTGAGCGTGTCGACATAGAAGGGGCCGAAGGTCTGGGTGGCAGTGACGCCATAGTCGTCGAAAAGCAAATCGCCCGAGGTGCCGTTGCCGCTGTAGAGGCGCAGGTAGTCCCAGGTGCTCTCGGTGTAGGACGTGCCGCTGACCATCAGGTAGGAACCCGGAGTGGAGGGAGTCACCACGAGGGTGGAGTTGCAGTTGTTGCCATAAGTGCCATTGGCGCCGCCGTTGTCGTAGATAGTGGCTGCGCAGGTGGAGAGAGTGGCATTGCCGGTGGTGGACATAAGGTAGTCAATAGCACCGATGAAGAAGGTCGAACGAATCCACATGCTGGTGTCGCCGTCGGTGCAGAAAGCGCGCACGCAGACGTCGTAGTGGGCGTCGGCGAGGCCGGTGAGAGAATAGGAAGTGTCGGTCGTAGAAGCCACGTTGACCGTGGCAGTGTCGGGATTGAAGCCCGCGGGGCCCCAAGCCACCTCGAAGGAGGAGGCGTTGCTGCTCCATGTAAAGTCGACATCGGAACCGTCGACTTCGGCAGTGAGAGCCATCGGGGGAGGACAGCTGCTTGCCACGTAGCTGAAGGTCACTTTGGGAAGGAAATCACGCGCCGTACTGTAAATGTCGTCGACGTCGTCGTAGTCATGGCCCTGGTAGCTGCTCCCGCTGGAGCTGATACCCAGCCAAGAGACAGACGTGTAGGAGCCTTCAACCACGTTGTCGACCCTCACGAGGAGGTTGCCGCCGTTATATATGTACGGCGTGGTGAAGGGGACCGTCATGGTGCCGTCGGAACCCACCGACAGCGAGCCGGAATAGACCAGTGTCATGTTGCTGCCGGAATAGAAATCGGTCAGCGTGGCGCTGGAGACCTCGGTCAGATAGACGTTGAAACTGGCCGAGCCCCAGCTGATGGAACTGCCATTGGAGTAGAACGTCATCTGCGAGACGGCGCTGGACGCCATGTTTGCCAACATCGTCGACGGGTAGACGAAGTCGGCACGCAGGAAGGCGTCGCAGTAGTAGCCATAAACGGGCACATACCCATTGGTAACTGTGCCCTCAGCCACCGTCAGCGTCGTCGCTTGCGCTCGGAGCCCGGAAGGCAATGCCATGGCCACTATCGCGACCAGCGGCATCAGAAACTTGTAAAATCGTTTCATAAGTTAAGATTTTGATTGATAAAAAGGTTGATTAAACGTTTTCTCTGTTAATTGTTTCCACCCCTCCGTGTCACCCCCGTCCTGCTTCCCAAGTCCTGTTTCCGTCGTTTCCATAAATTACCCCCCCTAAAAAAACTATCCATCCGTCTGTCTATCAAAATACTGACAATTCTTTCCCTTTACAAAACATAATCGCAAATATAGGAATTCTTTTTGAAACAACAAAATTTTTTTGCATCCTTTCGTCATTTTTAACATTTCGCTCCGTCCCCGCCATCCGGGCAGAGGAGCGACCACTGTCACAACCCGCTGAAGACCACGCCATCGCGCCACCTATCGACTACCACCGTGGTAGTCGGTGGTAAGTCGATGGTAAGTCGATGGTAAGTCGTTGACAAGTCGTTGGTGGGGGCTGGCACGCTTTTTGCTGGGACATGGGTATGGAAAAAAGAATGACTTTCGACGTGGACCGCACCTCGGTGGTGGAAGGCGAGGTGGTGGAAATCAAGTGGGACTGCACTGGTGCCGACCGGGTGGAGTTGAAGATTGACAACGGCTACAAGGCCACGGTGCTGCCCTTGGAGCTGACGGGCACGAAGCGCTTCCGCCTGCACCGCTCGAAGGGGCGCACGGCGCTGACCATGACGGCCTGGAAGGACGGCAAGCACGGCTCGAAGACCCTCAAGGTGAGGGTGAAGGAGATGGCGACGACCCGTGCCGAGACCGTCGATGACCGCGGGCGCCGCGTCGACGGCGCCCGGCAGCGGGGCGACCAGCTGAAGCGCCGCCTGCAGGCCCTGCCGCCCGACAAGCGGCTGGCCGTCCGCGCACTAGCCATCCTGGGGGCCACCCTGCTCGTGAGCTTCCTCGCACCCAGGCTCTTCTTCCTCGGCATCGCCGCCCTGACGGTGTTCCTCGCCTACAGCGTCTGGAAGAAGTAGGCTGAATAGCCCACGGAGTGGGCGATATATGTTAGCCGTGGGCGTGAGCCCACGGCTATCGATTGCCGCCCTTTCAGGGCTTTCGATGACATTCCAAAAATCACCATTTTTGGCTATTGCCGCCACAGGGCATAATGCCGTATCTTTGCAAACGCAAACTTACGGTATTATGAACTATCTAAAGACTATTCTATCAATCACATGCACTCTCTTGGCGCTGACGGCGGCACAGCCGGTTTCGGCCCAGGAGGACACCGCCAGCAGGCACAGCCGGCTCACCGTGGGCGGCTACGGCGAGGCGGTCTACAGCTATCATTTCTATTCGGACAACGTGTTCCGCTACTCGCACGCCGACCGCTATGCCGACTCGAAGGGCTTCGGGCGGCTGGACCTGCCGCACGCTGTCGTCATGCTGGGCTACGACTTCGGCCACGGCTGGACGGTGGGAACCGAGATTGAGTTCGAGCACGGGGGCGTGGAAGCCGCCGTGGAGAAGGAGACCGAGGAGACGGGCGAGTTCGAGCAGGAGGTGGAGCGCGGCGGCGAGGTGGCGCTGGAGCAGTTCTGGGTGCAGAAGAGCTTCGGCAGGCGCCTGAACGTGCGCGCCGGCCATATCGTGGTGCCGGTGGGCATGACCAACTACAATCACACGCCCAATATGTTTTTCGGCGTCTACCGTCCCGAGGGCGAGAACACCATCCTGCCGTGCACGTGGCACGAAACGGGCCTCAGCCTCTGGGGCCGCCTGGGGAGCTGGCGCTACGAGGTGCAGCTGCTGCCGGGGCTCAACGCCTTCCTGTTCAACGACCAGGGGTGGGTGCACAACGGCTCGGCCTCGCCCTACGAGTTCCGTCCGGCCAACCAGCCCGCCACGGCGGTGCGCGTGGACTGGAACGGGGTGCCGGGGCTAAGGATAGGGCTGAGCGGATACATCGGCAACTCGTTCAACAACGACATCGTCACCGACGAGCGCTCGACGCGCTATGCCGACGTCAAGGGGACGGTGATGATTGGCGCGGTCGACTTCCAGTACCGCAACCGCTACGTGGTGGTGCGTGGCAATGCCGACTACGGCTACCTGGGCGATGCCAGCGCCATCTCGACCCACAACAAGAACCAGACCACCATGAGCGGCAACCCCTATCCGCACACGACGGTGGCCCAGGCGGCCTGGGACGCCTCGCTGGAGGCGGGAGTCGACCTGCTGGCCCTGTGGGGCAACACCGCCAAGCGGCTCTACCTCTTCGGCCGCTACGACCACTACGACAGCTTTGTGCCCTCGGAGCACCAGAACGACGTGGGCTGGTGCGAGCGGCAGGTGGTGTCGGCCGGCATCAACTACTGCCCCCTGCCCGAAGTGACCCTCAAGGCCGAGGCGGGCGTGCGCCTGCTGGCCGAGCAGTACAACAACGAGCCCTACTGCGCCATGGGCGTCACGTGGACGGGGTTCTTCAAATAAAGACCTTGAAACAAAGAATAAAACAATAATTAAAAAATACACCAACTATTATGAAGCACATTACCAAAACTCTTGCTGTCATGGTCCTTTCGGCCATGACGATGTGCCTTGCCTCGTGCAAGGACGACCCGTTTGAAATCAACGACGAGACCGCCGGCGAGGTGGCCACCCAGTTTGTGGACCACACCGTGGCCCCGACCTACACGGCCCTGGCCGAGAAGACCGAGCTGCTGGCCTCGATGCTGGCCACCCTGAAAGAGACGCCCACCAACGCCGGGCTGCAGGATGCCTGCAACATGTTCCTCCAGGCCCGCGAGCAGTGGGAGAAGAGCGAAGCCTTCCTCTTCGGCGCCGCCGGCGACTACGGCGTGGACCCCCACATCGACAGCTGGCCCCTCGACGAGACCGCCTTCAACACCCTGATGGGCAACAACAACATGCTGGCCCTGCTGGCCGGCGAGGATGGCGATGCCAAGGCGGGCGAGCTGCTCAGCAATGCCCTGCTGGGTTTCCACGGCCTGGAGTACATCCTCTTCGCCAACGGGCAGCCCAAGACGGCCGACCAGATTACGGCCGACCAGTGGACCTATGTGGTGGCCGTGGCGGGCGACCTGCGCAACCGCTGCTACCAGCTTGAGGTGGGCTGGCTGGGCGACGCCGCTCCGGCGAGCCACATCGCCAAGCTGGACGACCTGGAGATGCAGTACACTGTGGCCGGCGGCGACCTGAGCTACGGCCAGAACATGAAGCGCGCCGGTCAGGCCGGCAGCACCTACGTGAGCCGCACGGCGGCCCTCATCGCCATCGTGCAGGGCTGCGCCGACATCGCCGACGAGGTGGGCAGCTCCAAAATCAATTCGGCCTATGCCGGCGAGGACGTGACCTACATCGAGAGCCCCTACAGCCAGAAGTCCATCATCGACTTCCACAACAACATCGTCAGCATCCAGAACGTGTATCTGGGCGGTGTCGAGGGTCAGCGCGACAACGAGAAGTCGCTCCACAACTATGTGAAGACCATCGACGCCTCGCTCGACGCCCGCGTGGTCGACGCCATCGAGACGGCCCTGACCAAGATTGACGCCATGCCGGCCCCCTTCGTGGAGCACTACTCCGACCCGAAGAACGGCGAGGCCGTGGCCGCCTGCGCCGCCCTCGAGGGAGTGCTCAGCGAGGTCATCGACGCCATCAGCAACAACTAATTATTTTAACACGGATTATCACGAATTGACCATTAATCAATTCACGAATAATTCATGGAAATACACGTTAATATGAAGAAAGCAACAATATTACTGGCGGCAGCAACGATATGCTTCTGTGCCTGCCACCACGACCCGACGCCCGACCCGACACCCGCCGCGGGTGTGGAGGAAGAGACCTATGCCGGCGGTCTGCTGGGCACCACCTTCAACCAGAGCGCCTCGGCCTACGAGGACCCCACCCCGGCCGTGGAGCAGGCCGGCATGGTCAACGAATTCAAGTACGGTGAGTTCTTCTTCGAGCACACCATCACCCAGAACAACCCGCCGTTCAACGGCCTGGGGCCGCTGTATGTGCGGTCGAGCTGCGAGAGCTGCCACCCCGGCTACGGCCACGGCCGCCGCATGGAGCGCTACCGCGCCGACGACTGGGGCAACGGCTACCTGCTGGTGGTGTACAACACACAGACCGACGCCTATGAAACCTCGGTGGCCGGCATGCCGCAGACCAAGGCTGTGGCGCCCTTCAAGCCCTCCATCGACGAGGAGAAGATTAACATCGCCTGGCTGCCCTACACCGACGAGTGGGGCAACCGCTTCCCCGACGGCGAGACCTACAGCCTCATCTATCCCGAGGTGACCATCCCCGAGGACGCCTTCTATGCCCCGCTGTCGGTAGACTATGGCCAGCTGGGATTCCGCCTGGAGAGCACCATCGGCATCTATGGCACGGGCCTGCTCGATGCCATCCCCGACGACTCGCTCAAGGCGCAGTATCAGCGTGAGCAGGATGCCGGCGCCACCCTCAATCCCGCCATCTGGGGCGGTGGCGACTGGGCTTCGACCTACGGCAACACGGGTCATCCGAAGCGCTTCACCTATGCCCTGAGCCGCGGTCCCCTGCAGGATGCCGCCGGTGCCAACGCCATCTGGAACATCCCCAACGTGACCCGCAGCGACCGCCGCAACCACTACCTGAGCCTCAACAAGAGCATCTACGCCACCGCGGCGTCGCAGGACCCCGAGGTGCAGGCCGACTTCTACCGCTACTTCCCCGAATGGAACAAGACCGGCAACCCTGAGACCGACATCTACAACTACCTGATGTGCGACACCCTGCCCGTCGAGATGAGCGACCAGGACTATGTGAACTTCATGGTGTGGCACCGCGGCCTGGCCGTCCCCGCCGCCCGTAACCTGAGCGACCCGACCGTGCAGCGCGGCCGCCAGCTCTTCCGCGACATGGGCTGCGCCACCTGCCACCGTCCCAGCTGGGAGACCGGCGACGACCGCTTCACCGACCCCAACGGCTTTTTCGTCGATGCCGACGCACGCCTGCCCCGCTATCCCCACCAGAAGATATGGCCCTACACCGACATGGTGCAGCACCGCCTCTTCATGGTGAACGACATCCGCACCGGCTGGTGCCGCACCACCCCCCTGTGGGGTCGTGGTCTGGCACCCATCTGCTCCGGCCATGCCGACCGGCTGCACGACTGCCGCGCCCGCAACGTCATCGAGGCCATCATGTGGCATGGCTCCGCACAGAGCGACGCCCGCTGGACGGTGGAGAAATTCCGCCAGCTCAGCAAGGAAGACCGCGACGCTGTGGTGAAGTTTATCAATGCCATCTAATATTTAGGAGATAAGGAGGCAGGAGATAAGGAGACAAGACAAATGTTAAGGAGACAAGACAAATGATGAAGAGAATACGCGTGATACTGACGGTGCTGGTGGCGGGCGTGCTCGCCGCCGGCACCATCGTCGAGAGGCTGCACCCCGACGTGCACATCTACAGCCGGTGGTGGTTCATCGTGCTGATGGCCTTGGTGGCCATAGCGGCCCTGGTGGCCATCGTGGAGGGCAAGATGTGGCGCCGTCCCAGCCTGCTGCTGGTCCACGCCTCGGTGGCCGTCATCCTGCTGGGCGGAGGCCTGACCACCTGGACGGGCCGCCACGGCAGCGTCACCCTGCAGCCCGGCGTGCCGGCCCAGACCTTCGCGGCCGAGGACGGCACCTCCTATCCCCTGCCCTTCAGTCTCACCCTGGAACGCTTCGAGGTGGTGCCCTACGCCGGCACCCGGTCGCCGATGGACTTCGTCAGCCACGTCACCGTCGAGGACCAGCCCTACGACATCTCGATGAACCACATCCTGCGCCACCGCGGCTACCGTTTCTACCAGGAGGACTATGACGAGGAGGGCAACTCGACCCTCAGCGTGGCCCGCGACCCCTGGGGCATCGGCGTCACCTACTGCGGCTACGCCCTGCTGCTCCTGGGTCTCCTGGGCCTGATGGTCAGCCCGCAGGGTCGCTTCCGCACCCTGCTGAAGGGAGCCGCCCTGGCGGCGCTGCTCCTGCTGCCCGCCACCGCCTCGGCCACCCCGCAGACCCTGCCACGCCACACCGCCGACAAGATGGGTCGCATGTATGTGCTCTACAAAGGGCGCGTGTGCCCGCTACAGACCTTCGCCAAGGACTTCACCACCAAGCTCACCGGCAACGCCACCTACCACGGGCTGACGCCGGAGCAGGTGCTTGGCGGCTATCTCTTCTATTTCGACGAATGGCAGGACGAGCCCTGCATCAAAATCAAGGGAGCCGACGAGCTGGGCGTGGCGCGCCACGCCGCCATCAACGACCTGCGCTTCCTCGACACCGCTTCCATCACCCCGCACAGCGGGAAGAACCTGCGCGCCGCCAACGAGAAGTACAGCCTGGTGCGAATGGTCAAATCGGGCAAAGGCCTGAAGCTGTTCCCCGTGGAGGGCCAGTGGTACGGACAGAACGACGAGCTGCCGCTGTCGGTGGCCGACGACGAATACATCTTCATCCGCCGCTGGCAGAGCTACTGCCAGGAGCTGGTACTCAACAAGGACTATGACGAGCTGGACCGCCTTTTCGACAAGACGCGCCAGTATCAGACGGGCCGCTTTGAAGAGAATGCGGTGCGCACAAGGGCGGAACGCCTCTACAACACCCTGACGACGGGCCGTTGGCTGGCCATGACGTGCATCACCCTCGGCCTGCTCTTTTTCGCCTACAGCCTCGTCCAACAGCGCCGCCAGAAACGGATAGCGGGTTGGTTGAAGAGCTTGGCGGTAGCCTGTGTGTCGGTGTTGACGGCGCTGTTTGTCGCCATATTCATCCTGCGCTGGATTGCCGGCGGCCATGCGCCCATGGCGGGCGGCTTCGACTCGATGAACCTCATGTCTATCGTGATAGGATTGCTGGCGTTGGCGCTATGCCGCCGCCACACGATGGCCCTGCCGGCAGGCATGCTCACCATCGGCTTCTGCCAGCTGGTGGCCATGATGAGCGGCAGCAACCCGCCGGTGACCAACCTGATGCCTGTGCTCAACTCGCCCCTGCTGACGCTCCACGTGGCCGTCATCATGTGTGCCTATGCGCTCTTCTTCTTTGTGGCGATGGGAGGGGTGGCCGGACTGTTTGCCGACGCCGAAGGCTATCGCCGGCTGAACACGCTGCTGCTCTACCCCGCGGTGACACTGCTGGCCGCCGGCATCATCATCGGCGCCGTATGGGCCAACATCTCGTGGGGCAACTATTGGTCGTGGGACCCCAAAGAGGTGTGGGCGCTCATCACACTGATAGTCTATGCGCTTCCCCTGCATCGCGGGGTACTGCGACGTCCATGGGCATTCCACCTCTATTGTGTACTGGCGTTCCTGAGTGTGATTGTCACCTACTTCGGCGTCAACCTGCTACTGGGCGGCATGCACGCCTACAACTAGTAGATGCTCAGGTAGCGTCCGTCGTAGTGGGTGTTGTACTGGAAGAGGGGGCAGGCCGACAGGGCGCCGTCGAGCGGGTTGCCGAAGAAGACGTCGTAGCGTGAGCCGCACTGGGGGCATTCAAGGATTGCCGCCCGCCGCGGGTCGTCGGGGGCCATGCCCACGTCGCGGCAGTAGGGGCACACGCAGTCGAAGGCCACATATTCCCCCATGTTGGTGCAGTGCACCAGTATGCCGCGGTAGCCGCGGTTGATGACGAGGGTCTCGCCCGGGTTGTTGTAGAGACTGATGAAGTCGGGCTGCAGCAGGTCCAGCTCGCCCCCCTCGCCGAAAGGCGTGCGGCACCGGTCACCGCCGCAGGCGACGGCGAAGAGCAGCAATGGGAGCAGGAGGAATCTTGTACGGCTTTTCATGGTGTTCTTGTTTAACGGCGAATTACTCGAATTATGCTAAGCTTGCGCAGGTTGGTTCTTTTAGGCGAATTACTCGAATTATCGGGTCGTGATATTGCGGCAATTCGAGTAATTGGCCTGCAATTGTCCTGCGTAGCTTAGCGTAATTCGAGTAATTCGCCGTTTCTATTATTCATTCGGGTAGTCGGCATAGAGGGTCTTCATCACCACGGTGGCCACGATGCGGAGGGCGTCGGCGTTGACCGATTGCAGGTCGTCGGTGGTGGTGTGCCAGTGGGAGAAGAAGCTGGTGTGGGGGCTGTTCTGCACGATGTCGACCATGGGGATGCCGGCCCGCTGGTTGACGTAGAGGTGGTCGTCGAGGATGGGGTCTGTGTTCTGGCTGACGAAGATGTGGCCGTAGCCGAGGGCCGTGGCGCACTGCCACAGCTTGTCGACGAGACCGGGGGCATACTGGCGGCTGATGTACTCCTTGGTGAAGCGCGGCTCAGGGGTGCCTATCATGTCGAACAGCACGCCGTAGACCGCCGTGTAGAAAGGCACGTGGCGGTTGTCGGCCCAATACTGCGACCCCTTGCACCAGGAGTGCTCGTCGTAGGCTTCGCTCCAGTCGGCCACGCCCTGGTCCTCGACGTCGAAGAAGATGAAGTCCACGCCGACCGAGGGCGGCATGGCGCTCATCGTGCGCGCCATCTCCATGAGTGCGGCCACGCCGCTGGCACCGTCATTGGCACCCGGCACAGGGCTACGCTGCAGGTCGGGGTCGGCGTCGTGGTCGGCCCAGCGGCGGCTGTCCCAGTGGGCGGCCAGGAGTATGCGCTTGGGGGCTCGGGGATTGAGCGAGGCGATGATGTTGCGGCCGGGCACCGTGCTGCCGTCCCACAGGGTGGTGTGGAAGTCCTGCACCATCACCGTGTCGCACCAGCGGCGCATCCGGGCCGTCAGGTAGTCGGCACACTGGCTCCACGCCTTGCTGCCGGGAATGCGGGGGCCGAAGGCCAGCTGGGCCTCGACGAAGGCGTAGGCCGAGTCGGCCGAGAAGGCCGGCACGGCCACCTGGGTGTAGTCGGTCGACGGCAGCGGCTGCCGCACCGGCTCCTTATGCTTGCAGCCTGCCAGCAGGAGCAGCAAGAGCAAAACGGAAAGCGGAAAGTGGAAAGTTGAGAGTCTCGACCTTCCACTTTCCAATTTCATCTTTCCACTTTCCACTTTCATCTTTCCACTATTATTTCAAGCGCTCGGCATACTCGCCGGTACGGGTGTCGACCTTGATGCGCTCGCCTTCCTTGATGAAGAGGGGCACGCGGACCTGCACGCCGGGCTCCACGGTGGCGTCCTTCATGGCGTTGGTGGCCGTGTTGCCGGCGAAGCCGGGCTCGGTGTAGGTGACGACGGTCTCAATGAACGGCGGCAGCTCGCAGATGAGCGGCGTCTCGGTGTCGGCCTCGACGGTGATTTCCACATACTGGCCGTCCTTCAGGAACTGCGGGGCGTTGATGATAGCCTCGGGGATGTAGATTTGCTCGTAGGTCTCGGTGTGCATGAAGACGTGCATGTCGCCCTCCTTGTAGAGGTAGGTGTAGGGGCGGCGCTCCACGCGCACGATGTCAATCTTGGCACCGCTGGGGAAGGTGTTCTCCAGCATGCGGCCGGTCTTCACATTGCGCATCTTGGTGCGCACGAAGGCGGCGCCCTTGCCGGGCTTCACGTGGAGGAACTCAACGATGGTGTAGATGTCGTTGTTGAAATTGATGCAAAGGCCGTTCTTAATGTCGGTGGTTGTTGCCATAAAACTTTAATTTATACTGATTTTAACATTAATTATCGTGAATAAACCATTAATAATTCATGGTCAATTAATGGGAATTCGTGTTTGAATTCTTCTTTTTCTCTTCGGCATAGAGCTGGGTGAGGCGCCGCAGGTCGTCGCGCAGCTGGTCGTTCTCCTCCTCGGTGGCCTTGTAGCGCTGGCGGTCCATCATCCAGCGGCAGAAGATGGCCAGGGCGAGGATGAGCATCGTCAGGGCCAGCCCCTGCTGGCGCAGCCAGAAGTAGATGGCCGTCGCCCCCAGGATGAGGACGTAGGAGGCTATCTCGAATACCTTTATCGCTGTCTTGTGACTCATGGTTGATATCGGATTTGAAAGTGCAAAAATACATTTTTTTTTTCATATCACTAAAATAAAATGCAACCACGACGCCACAAAACAAAGTAAACAACACGTCCACAGCTGTTTGCAAACACGCCCCGACCGCCGCCTCGACCCCGTTCCAGCTCCGCAACCGCCCCTAGCGACCCCACCCTGCAAGCCGGATTGCCCTCCGGCTGCTGTCCTGTTCACCCGCCCTCCTCCCATCCACTCCTCCACCCCACCCGACCACCGCGAAGAGAAAATCCTATTTAACATAATCACAAAAATGCCCCTTGAAAACCAACATCTTACGCACCATCTCCTACTCATCTCCTACTCTTCCCCTACTCAACGCCTACTAAAAGCCTAGTTCAGTAGGAGTTAGGTAGGCGAAGAATAGGTCTTGTTAAGGTTTTTTAACAGTGTTGGTGGCAGCGAAACCGGATTGACGGTTGGCACAATATTTGCAGACGAATGGCGTTATACTATCCGAAAACAAAATCCAACCCTTATGGCAAACAACAAAGAACAACAGCAGAACCTGAAGTTGAACATCACGCCCGACGTGGCGCAGGGAACCTACTCCAACCTGGTGATAATCAGCCACACGCCCGCCGAGGTGGTGATGGACTTCGCCCAGATGCTTCCCGGAAGCGACGGAGCCCAGGTGCGCCAGCGCATCATTATGAACCCCATCCACGCCAAGCGCACCCTGGCGGCGCTGACCGACAACATTCGCAAGTACGAGCAGCAGTTCGGCACCATCGAGGAGCCCAAGATGATGCCCGCCGGCGACACCGTCCCCTACGACATCCTCGGCAAGGCATGATACATGCCGAGTGGGGAGTGGAGAGCGGAGAGTGGAGAACCCATGCCGAGCAGAGCGCGGCGGCCCGGCAGCTGCTGGAGCGGCTGCTGGGCTTCACCGTCGAGGTGGAGCATGACGGGCATGGCGCCCCCTACCTGCCCGGCCACCCGGAGCTGCACGTGAGCCTGAGCCACAGCCGCACGGCCGTGGCGGCGGCCGTCAGCGCTGACGGGCCGGTGGGCATCGATGTGGAGGGCCGGCGGCGGGTAGGCCGGGGGATGATGGAGCGGGTGTGTACGGCCGACGAGCTGGCGACCATCGACCGCAGCGACGACCCCACCATGGCGTTCCTGCAGCTGTGGACGCGCAAAGAAGCGGCTCTGAAATGCCGCGGCACAGGGATTAAAGGGTTTGGAAGCCTGGTCCACGCGCTGGACGGCGGCGATGTAGCGGTGCAGAACCTCGCCTGCGGCCTGCCCGACACGGTGGCGGCGCTGGCTACGGCCGTATGACGGTCTCGCTGCCGTCGGGGTTGACCTTGACGATGCGGCTGCCGCGGGTCTCGCCCGAAAGGAATTCCGGCAGGGGCGGCACGCAGTAGTCGACGCGGCGGCGCAATTCCTCTTCTATTTCATTATAAGACTGCGGCGACGGATGGCCGCTGAGGTTGGCGCTGGTGCTGACCAGCGGGGCGCCGAGGCGGCGTATGAGCTCCTGGCAGAAGGCATGCCGCGGCTGGCGGACGCCCAGCGAGCCGTCGTCGGCCGGCAGGTTGGGGGCTACCTCGAGGTGCATCGCATCGTGCCACACCGACCGTGGCAGGATATAGGTCGTCGGCCGCTCTCCACTTTCCACTTTCCACTTTCCACTTTCCACCAGCACCAGCATGCTTTTCGAGTGGTCGCGCTCCTTGATGGCGTAGAGTTTATCCACCGCGGCGGCGTTGCGGGCGTCGCAGCCGAGGCCCCAGATGGTGTCCGTCGGGTAGAGGATGACGCCGCCTTGCGCCAAGGCGGTGACGGCTTGTTGTATGATGTCTTCCATGCTCATTTCGGGCTGCAAAGATACAAAAAAATACACATTTTCTGCCGAAGTATCAACTTTTTTTCGTATCTTTGCACATCGTTTGCTCTTGTAGTGAAGTATTAAAAACAGTTAAATAAATTATCAACCAAAACATTACACATTATGTTCAAAGGACATCCCAAAGGACTTATTGCGGCTGCGTTGAGTAATATGGGTGAGCGTTTCGGCTACTATATTATGAACGCAGTACTGCTGCTGTTCCTCTGTTCAAAGTTTGGAATCAGCGACAATGTGGCAGCCATCATCTACGCCGTGTTCTACTTCGGCATCTACGTCATGGCGCTGCCCGGCGGTATCATCGCCGACAAGCTGCAGAACTACAAGGGCACCATCATTGCCGGATTGATTACGATGGCCATCGGCTACGTGGTGCTGTCGATTCCGGCCGGCTACAGTGCCACCGGCATGTCGATGTCGACCGTGCTGGTCATCACCTGCGCCGCCCTGCTGGTCATCGCCTGCGGCAACGGTCTGTTCAAGGGCAACCTGCAGGCCATTGTGGGCCAGATGTATGACAACATGGAGGCCGAGGCCGCGAAGAAGGGCCCCGAGGCCCTCGCCCTCGCCCAGAGCAAGCGTGACCCGGGGTTCCAGATTTTCTATGTCTTCATCAACATCGGCGGCGTGCTGGCCCCCTTCGTGGCTCCCTCGCTGCGCCAGTGGTGGCTGGGCCGCAACGGCATGACCTACAACAGCGACCTGCCCGCCCTCTGCCACCAGTACATCAACGATGCTACGGGTATGGATGCCACCCAGATGGCCAACCTCACCACCTGGATGAGCCAGAATAACACCAACTTCGACCCCGCCAACATGCAGGCCGCCTGCGAGAGCTACCTCCAGGTGTTCAACACCGGCGTCCACTACTCGTTCCTCGCCTCGGTGGCAGCCATGATTATCTCCCTGCTGATATTCCTTGCCTTCAAGAAGATGTTCCCGACACCCGCCAAGAAGACCAAAGCCGAGGTGGTCGAGTACACCCCCGAAGAACGCCAAGCCATGGCCAAAGACATCCGCCAGCGTATGGCCGGTCTCTATGCCGTACTGGGCATCTGCGTCTTCTTCTGGATGTCGTTCCACCAGAACGGCCAGTCGCTTTCGCTCTTTGCACGCAACTTCGTGAACTCCGAGAGCGTGGCCCCCGAGGTGTGGCAGTTCCTCAACCCCGCACTGGTCATCCTGCTGACGCCGGTCATCATGTGGCTCTTCGGCACGAGCTGGGGCCGCAAGTTCTCCGCTCCGCGCAAGATTGTCATCGGCATGCTTTTCGCCGCCTGTGCCTACATCTTCCTCACCATCTTCAGTATCCACATGGGCTATCCTTCGGGCGAGGCCTTCATGAAGCAGGACGCCGCCACCATCGCAGGCATGAAAGCCGACGCATGGGTGCTCATCGTGACCTACTTCTTCCTCACCGTGGCCGAACTCTTCATCAGCCCCATGGGCCTGAGCTTCGTGTCGAAGATTGCGCCGAAGCATATCCAGGGCATCTGCCAGGGCCTGTGGCTCACCGCCACCGCCGTGGGCAATCTGCTCATCATGGTGGGACCGTTCCTCTTCAACAAGCTCCCCAACCTGTGGATGACCTGGGCCGTCTTCGCCATCATCTGCCTCGTCGCCATGACCGTGATGTTCGGCATGCTCAAGTGGCTTGAGAAGATTACCGCCCAGCAGCAGTAATGCTGCCATGGCACACAACTGAAAATCCCCCGCATCGGATGATGCGGGGGATTCTTTTTTCCAATGGCGTTGCTCCGGTGAGGGAGCTCTCGACTCGGGCTTCTCTTACTTGTCGAGCTCTTGCTGGCGCAGGTGCTGGACGTAGATGGCCTTCAGATGCTTCTCGCGGTTGATGACGCTGGGTTTGGTGAACTGCTGACGACGGCGCATCTCTTTCACCACACCGGTCTTGTCAAACTTGCGTTTCAGCTTCTTGAGTGCTCTCTCGAGGTTTTCACCTTCTTTAATGGGAACTACGATCATTGCTAATACCTCTTTCTTGTTAAGGGTGAATAATTGATTTATTTAAGACTGTGTGTCTTCTGGTTTAGAACATCAGGTGACCCTGGGCGGCAGCGTCGTTGAGGGCGGCGATGATGCCTTTCTTGTTGATGATGCGCATGCCTTTGGCCGACACCTTCAGGGTAATCCACATATCCTCCTCGGGAATGTAGAACTTCTTGGTCTGCAGGTTGGGGCTGAAGGTACGCTTGGTGTGAATGCGCGAGTGCGACACGTTGTTGCCCACAATCACTTTCTTTCCGGTAATTTCACATTTCTTCGACATTGTGCTATACTTTTTTTTATTGTTTTACGTTACTTGTGCATCGCCTTTTTTCGGCGAAAACGGGTGCAAAAGTACTACCTTTTTCGGATATGGCAAAATGTTTCTGCGTTGATAAGTGGCTTTTTAAACTTTTTTAACATTTAGTTAAACAGAACACACTCATTCTTAACAATATAACAAAAAGTAGAACTGACGATTTAACACTCATTTTTCAGGGAGTTAAAGTGCAAAAAAGAGGTATATATTAACAGAGAAGATGGCTTTTTCGGACAAATTGGAGGCTTGGTATAACGACTGCGGACGTACACTTCCGTGGCGCGGCATCGACGACCCGTATCGCATCTGGCTGTCGGAGATTATCCTGCAGCAGACCCGCATCGAGCAGGGGCGCGACTACTGGCTACGCTTCGTCGAGGCCTTCCCGACGGTGGCCGACCTGGCCGCCGCCAGCGAGGAGCAGGTGCTGCGGCTGTGGCAGGGGTTGGGCTACTATTCGCGGGCACGCAACCTGCACGCTGCCGCACAATATATAATGAACGAGTGCGGCGGGGCTTTCCCCGACACCTATGAGGGCATACGGAAACTGAAGGGGGTGGGGCGCTACACCGCAGCGGCCATCGCCTCGTTCGCCTTCCGCCTGCCCTACCCCGTCATCGACGGGAACGTGTACCGCTTCATCAGCCGCCTGCACGGCATCAGCACTCCCATCGCCACCGACGCCGCCTATACCGAGTTCGAACGGTTGCTGCTCACACTCATCGACCGCCGGCGACCCAACCGTTTCAACGCCGCCCTGATGGATTTCGGGTCGTTGCAATGCCGCCCCGTGCCCGACTGCGCCATGTGTCCCTTCGCCGACGAGTGCGTGGCCCTGAGCACCGGCCGTGTCGGCATGCTGCCGGTCAAGGCCCCCAAAAGCAAGCCCGTCGACCGTTGGTTCTACTACTTCGTCCTGCGCTGGGAGGCTCCCGACGGCCCCCACACGATGATGCAACGGCGCACGGGCAACGACATCTGGCGCGGGCTCTGGCAGTTCCCCCTGCTGGAAACCGACACCGAACTGGACGAGCAGCAACTGCTGCGGGAGGCCGCACGCTTCATGCAGGAGCACTTCCAGCTCACCGGCCTCGACTTCACCGTCACGCCCCCCTGCCGCCACCAGCTGACTCACCGCACCATCCATGCCCGGTTCCTGAGCGCAGAAGTAGCGGCACAACCATCCGTTTCGCCGGTCGACACCTGCGCTGTAGCCGTCCGGGAAATAAAAAATATGCCCCTGCCAAGATTGATAGACAGGTACTTGCAGGAGTTGTGAATATCTTTATTTCCCCAATTCGTTTTTTTATTGTATTTTCGCATTCCGATTTTTAGAAACACATAATACTTATTAACGAACTATGATTGGAGTCAACAAAGTTATTCTCGTAGGCAATGTAGGCAAAAATCCCGATGTGGTCACATTCCCTTCTGACGGTGCCACGCCCGTCAAGAAAGCTTCCTTCCCTCTCGCCACTACTGAAGCTCGTCGCCGCGACAACGAGCGCGTGGAAATCACCGAATGGCACAATGTCGTCTGCTGGCGCGGTCTGGCCGACGTCGCCGAGCGCATCCTCTCCAAAGGAGCGCAAATATACGTTGAAGGGCGCCTGCAGAGCCGTTCCTGGGAAGACAAGGAAGGCAACAAGCGCCATGTCACCGAGGTCGTGGCCGACAACCTGCTCCTGCTCTCAAAGCGTCAGCAGGACGAGTCGCGTCCCAACCCCCTGATGGACATCCTCACCCCTGAGACCGAACCTCTGGGAGACCTGCCCTTCTAGGCGTTCTTATACTTCTCTATCTGCACCTTCATGGCGTCGACGGCCTCGCCGACGGCCTGCTCGAAAGTGTTGGCTTGCTTGCCGATGAACAGCGTCTGGCCAGGGAGGGCCAGCTGCAACTCGGCAATCTTGTTGTTGTCCGCCTCGGGCTTGTCTATCTTGAGGAAAACCTCACACTTGGTAGCGCGGTCAGTCATGCGGTCCAGTTTGGCCACTTTCTCTTGGATGTACTTCTCCAGTTTCTCGTCAGCCTTGAATTTGGCGGTGTTGATGATTGTGTTCATGTTATCCTCCTTTTTATTAGTTGTTTTGATAATTTGGTTCTTTCCTACTTCTTGCGGCCCCGCGGGTGGGCGTGTTGGTACACCTCTTTCAGGTGCTCCCGGGTGACGTGGGTGTACTGCTCGGTCGTCGACAGGCTTTCGTGCCCCAGCAACTCCTGAATGGCCCGGATGTTGCCCCCCTCGTCGAGGATATGGGTGGCGAAACTGTGGCGGAACACATGCGGCGACACACGGTCGGCCGTACTCAGCCGGCTCATGTACTTCCTCACCACATAATACACTCCGTCGCCGGTCATCTGCTCTCCCCGCCTGTTCACGAAGAGCCACTCTCCTTCGTACCCGTTCTGATGTTTTAACGCGATATATTCCGAAATATTGTGTGCCAACTCATTTTCTATCGGTATTATCCGCTCCTTGTTCCGCTTACCCAGCACCTTCACCGTCAGGGCTCCCAGGTCCACCGAACTCTCTTTCAGGCCTGTAAGCTCCGACCGGCGCATCCCTGTCTCATAGAGCATCCTCAGCAGCAGCCGGTCGCGCTGCCCCATGAAGTCGTCGCCGAAGAGGCCATCGTCGTACAGGTGCTCCGTCTCGCTCTCGCGGAAGAAGACGGGCAGGCGCTTGGGCAGGCGCGGCGCCGAGACCTTGGCCATCAGGTCGCGGTCGAAGAGCCCGTGGTGCCTCAGGAAGCGGAGCCAACTACCCACCGAGGCGAGTCGCCGTTTCACCGTCCCCGCCGCCTCGCCGCGCCCCAGGTGTTCCATCTCCCAGGCCCTCAGGTCGCGGGCCTCCAGCTGCTCCAGCTCCTCCACCCCCAAGGAGGCCACATAGGCCGCCAAGTCTTCCAGGTCGGCACAATAGTTGTGCACCGTCCCGGGAGCCATGCGCCGCTCGGTGGCGATGTAGTCGCGAAAACGTGCTATGGACTCGTCCAGTTTCATCAAAGTGCAAAGATAGACAAAAAAATCCTAATCTGCAACAAAACTTTTTCTCCCCTCACCCTCAGGGTTTTCTTTAACTGTTCTTTTACCGTTTTACGGTAGTATTACGCTTTTTCAAGTCGAACTGTAGTTGAACTACCGTAATACTACCGTAAAAATGGCAGAGGCGACAGGGGGTCGACCAGGGGGTTATCCAAGGTGGAGGTCGTGCCCCATGCGGTCCTGCTTGGTCTTGAGGTAGCGCTCGTTGTACTTGTTAGGCTCGATGACGATGGGCACTATCTCGGTGACTTCCAGGCCGTAGCCCTCAAGGCCGGTGCGCTTGACCGGGTTGTTGGTGATGAGGCGCATCTTGGTGACCTTCTGGTCGCGGAGTATCTGGGCACCGATGCCGTAGTCGCGTTCGTCGGCCTTGAAGCCGAGTTGGAGGTTGGCGTCGACGGTGTCGAGCCCCATCTCTTGCAGGTGGTAGGCCTTGAGTTTGTTGACCAGGCCTATGCCGCGGCCTTCCTGGCTCATGTAGGCGATGAGTCCCTTGCCTTCGCGCTCAATCATCTCCATGGCGTGGTGCAGCTGGTCGCCGCAGTCGCACTTGCAGGAGCCGAAGATGTCGCCGGTGGCGCAACTGGAGTGCACGCGCACCAGCACGGGTTCGCCTTCCTCCCACTCGCCTTTCTTCAGCACCATGTGGGTGTTGCCGTTGTCGAGCTGGGTGTAGGCGATGAGTTGGAAGTTGCCCCAACGGGTGGGGAGGAACACCTCCTGCTCCTTGCGGATGAGGGTCTCGTGGGCCACGCGGTAGGCGATGAGGTCCTTGATGGTGACTATCTTGAGGCCGAAGCGGTGGGCCACCTCCTGGAGTTGCGGCATGCGGGCCATGGTGCCGTCGTCATTGATGATTTCGATGAGCGCACCGGCGGGATAGAGGCCGGCGAGGCGTGCCAGGTCGACGGCGGCCTCAGTGTGGCCGGCCCTCACAAGCACACCGCCGTTGCGGGCGCGGAGGGGGTTGATGTGGCCTGGGCGACCCAGCTGGTCGGGGCGCGTGGCGGGGTCGGCCAAGGCACGGATGGTGCTGGCACGGTCGTGCATGCTGACGCCCGTGGTGCAGCCGTCCTCGAGGTTGTCGACCGTAACGGTGAAGGGGGTGCCGAGGAGCGAGGTGTTGTCGTGGACCTGCATGTCGAGGTTGAGCTCGTGGCAGCGTTGCTCGGTGATGGGGGCGCAGAGCACGCCGCGGCCGTTCTTGAGCATGAAGTTGACATGCTCGGGGGTTATCTTCTCGGCAGCCATGATGAAGTCGCCTTCATTCTCGCGGTCCTCGTCGTCGACTACAATAACGAACTTCCCTTGGCGGAAGTCTTCGATTGCCTCTTCTATGGTATTGAGTTTGAATTCCATTCTGTGTATTTATATCTTATGCGGGTTTGTTGTTTTCGTGTTGCTTCTTGAAACGGAGGTTGGCTCCGCAGAGGGCGTCGTCGGCATTGATGCCGTGGCGGCGTGCCCAGTCGACGAGTCCGAAGAGGTAGTCGCCGAACTCCTCCTCGTTCATCTCCTCTTTCCACTCTCCACTCTCCGCCTTCCACTCTCCGCTCATTCCGGCCACCTTCTCCTGCATGCGCACAGCTTTGACAAGCGAGGGGAGCGAGTCGGGTACCCCGTCGAGCACATTGCGGTGGTCGCGCTCGCGCATCTTCAGCTGCTCCCAGCTCTCGCCGTGATACTGGTCCTTGTGGTAGATGAAGGGGTGGCGCGCAATGAGCTTCTCGCAGATGGTGTTGTAGACATCGGCGGTGGAGAAGAGTCCTGCCTCTTCGGCCAGCTTGCAGTAGAAGAGTACGTGCATGGCCAAGTCGCCCAGCTCCTTCTTGATTTCGTCGGCCTTGCCGGCCACGATGGCCTCGCTGAGCTCGTGCACTTCCTCGATGGTGAGGTAGCGCAGGCTCTTCATGGTCTGCCGGCGGTCCCACGGGCATTCGGTGCGCAGGGTGTCGAGGATGGCGCTCAGGCGGGCGAAAGCCTCCGTGTCCTGCCGGGGCTGGCTGTCGGTCTCGGGGTTATATGCGGTGCACTTCTTCGACTCCATCAATCAATTCCAGTTTTGTAATCAGTCCATTGAGGTTTTCCACGTCATTGACGTAGAGCATTATCATGCCGCGGGCCACGCCCTCGGAAGCCTCGAGGGTGATGGCGCGCATGTTGAGGTCGAGCTCGTCGGAGATGTGACGGGTTATCTCCTGCAGCAACCCTTTGCGGTCGATGGCGGTGAGGCCGATACCGGTGAGGAGCGACAGCTGCTCTCCCGGACGCCATTTGGCCCGTACCACGTGGTTCTCGTGGTTGGCCATCTCGTCCATGGCCACCTTACAGCCCGTGCGGTGCACCATGATGCGGTCGCCCTGCACGATGCCCACCACCTGGTCGCCCTGCACCGGTTTGCAGCAGGGAGCCATCTCGGTGGGGTAGTTCTCGTACTCGCGGTCCAGAAGGAAGGGGGTGGTCTGCGTCTCGTGGAAGAAAAATCTGGGCTCGGGACGCGCCTTGCCGAAGCACTCGGCCACCTGGTGTTCGCTGATATTGCCTACGGCAAGGTCATAGTAGAGGTCGATGTCGGACGGCTGGCTGAGGAAACGCTTCAGCTGTCCGAGGTTCTGCGGGTTGTTGCGGATGCGCAGCTTCTTCAGGTATTCGGCCAGGCGGTGCTTGCCTTCGTCGAAGAACTCTTTGCGCTGCGAGCGGAGGGCCAGCTTGATGGCCTCGCGGGCGTGGGGTGTCTGACACTCGCCGAGCCACTCCTCGGTGGGGGTGGTGTTCTCGGTGGTGAGCACCTGCACCTGGTCGCCGGTGTGGAGCCTCTCGTTGCGGCTCACCACGCGGGCGTTGACTTTGGCGCCTATGCAGTGGTCGCCCAGGTCGGTGTGGATGGCATAGGCGAAGTCCAGCACGGTGCTGCGCGACGGCAGAATGATAGACTTGCCCTGGGGGGTGAAAAGGTATATCTCCTTGGTGTAGAGGGCCTCCTTGAACTCCTCGACCAGGTCGAGCGCGCTCTTGTCGCTCTGCTCCAGCGAGGTGCGGATTTGGGCAAGCCACTCTTCGACGGGATTGTTGTCTATCTGCTCCTCGGGATGGGCCTCCTTGTAGAGGAAGTGGGCGGCCATACCCTTCTCAGCGATAGTATCCATGCGTTCGGTGCGTATCTGCACCTCGACCCACTGACCGATGGGGGTCATCACCGTTGTCTGCAGCGACTCGTAGCCGTTGTTCTTCGGGTGGGTAATCCAGTCGCGGAAGCGCTTGGGGTTGGGGTCGAACGTGCCCGATATCATGGCATAGACCTTGAAGCACTCCTCCTTCTCGTGTTCGCGGGGGATGCCTTTCAGGACAATGCGCATGGCATAGAGGTCGTAGATTTCCTCGAAGGCCACGTGCTTGTTCTCTATCTTCTTCCAGCAGCTGTAGACCGACTTGACGCGGGTTTTGAGGGTGTACTGGTAGCCTGCGTCGTCGAGCATCTTGCGCACCGGCGCCACCAGGCACTCCTCCAGCTTCTCCCCCGTGCCGGCGGTGGCGGCTATCTTGGCCTCTATCTCGGCATACTTGTCGGGGTTGGTGTAGCGCATGACGAGCTCCTCGAGTTCGGTCTTGATGCTGTACAGGCCCAGCCGGTGGGCCAGGGGAATGTAGAGGTAGGAGGTCTCGCTGGCAATGATGAGCTTCTTGGTGTCCTTCATCGAGTCGAGCGTGCGCATGTTGTGCAGGCGGTCGCAGAGCTTGAGGAAGATGACGTAGGCGTCGTGGCACATCGAGAGCAGTATCTTGCGGTAGTTCTCGGCCTGCTTACTCTCACTCTGCTGGAGGAGCATCACGTCGTCAATCTTGGTGACGCCGTCGACTATCTCGGCCACACGGTCGCCGAAGACCATACGCAGCTCGTCGATGGTGATGTCGGTGTCCTCCACCACGTCGTGCAGGAGGGCCGCGATGACCGCCGTGGGGCCGAGGCCCACCTCTTTGACGGCGATGAGGGCCACCGCCAGGGGGTGGAAGATATAGGGTTCGCCACTCCTGCGCCGCGTGCCGGCATGGGCCTCGCGGGCCATGGTGTAGGCACGCAGGATGCCCTGCTCCTCATCCGAAGTGAGCGGCTTCAGCTCACGGCAGGCGTTGATGAGCTCCAGGTACTTGGCCTGCATCTCGCACGCCTCGCGTGTCTCGTCGATTACATACCCTGCCATGCCGCTACCAGATTGCCAATGCCAGGATTGCCGTCAAGGAAAGACTGAAGCCTAGGGTGAGGTAGGCCGAGCGGTTGGCGTAGCCCACGGTCATCGAGTAGGAGGTCCAGCAGAAGTCTCCCCACAGGCGCGGGGCACCCATGCGGAGGCCTATCTCGGCACCGGGATGGCGGCAGATGTTGACGCCGGCATAAAGCTGCCAGTCGATATCGTTGCCGCAGTCAGACATACGCCAGACGGGGCCTGCCTTGAGGTACCCGCCCTGGAAGCCCAGGTTTCCTCCCACATAGGCACCCCACCGCCGAGGCACGTAGGCAAACTGGCCGCCGATGGCCATGTCGCGGCCTCCCAGCATCATTTGTCCCTCCAGGAAGAAGGCCGAGAAGTCGTCCTCCAGCCGGTTGAGGAAGTGGTGCTTGGGCCGGTGGTAGAAACTGTCGGCCGGGGCCGACTGGCCGATGACGTTGCCCAGCGTGTCGTAGTAGACCGGCGCGCCAAGCACGTTGCGGTTGCTCTGGGCCCAGAGCGCGCCGCTGAGGAGCATCAGCCCTATAAAGACCAGTCTTTTCTTCATTCGTTCGCAGATTTCTCTTTCAGGGCGGCGCGAATCTTGCCTTCCAGCTCGTCGGTGAGCTCGGGATTGTCGCGCAGCAACTGCTTGAGGGCCTCGCGGCCTTGCGCCAGCTTGCTCTCGCCATAGCTGAACCACGAACCGCTCTTGTGGATGATGTCCATCTCCACCCCGAGGTCGATAATCTCGCCCAGCTTGCTGATGCCCTCGCCGAACATCAGGTCGAACTCGCACACGCGGAACGGGGGGGCCACCTTGTTCTTCACGATGCGCACCTTCACGCGGTTGCCTATGTTCTGGTCGCCTTCCTTGATGGCCTGGGTGCGGCGTATGTCGATACGCACCGAGGCGTAGAACTTCAGGGCGTTGCCGCCGGTGGTGGTCTCGGGGTTGCCGAAGAGGACGCCTATCTTCTCGCGCAGCTGGTTGATGAAGATGCAGCAGCAATTGGTCTTGCTGATGGTAGCCGTCAGCTTGCGCATGGCCTGACTCATCAGGCGGGCCTGCAGACCCACCTTGCTGTCGCCCATGTCGCCGTCAATCTCGGCCTTGGGCGTCAGGGCCGCCACCGAGTCGATGACGATGATGTCGATGGCACCCGAGCGTATCAGGTTGTCGGCAATCTCCAGGGCCTGCTCGCCGTTGTCGGGCTGCGACACCAGCAGGTTGTCGATGTCGACGCCCAGCTTCTTGGCATAGAAACTGTCGAAGGCGTGCTCGGCATCGATAAAGGCTGCTATGCCGCCCTTCTTCTGGCACTCGGCGATGGCATGGATGGCCAGCGTGGTCTTACCCGAACTCTCCGGACCGTAAATCTCTATCACACGGCCACGGGGGAAACCTCCCACGCCCAGCGCACTGTCGAGACTGATGCTGCCCGTCGATATCACCTCCATCTCCTCGTGCGGACGGTCGCCCAGCTTCATGATGGAGCCCTTGCCATAGCTCTTCTCTATCTTGTCAAGCGTACTCTGCAGTATCTTCAGCTTTTCCAGCTTCATCGCATCGGCCTCGTTTACTTCTTTTGCCATAATGTTCAAATGTTTAATGTGTTATTATTGTTGTTTGCTCTTATTCGATAGGTGCAAAGATACAAAATAATTTCATACCATGGTAAAAAAAGTTCACCTCGCTGAACGTCAAGCCCTTGCAACCCCTTCGCACAAATCCGTCATTTCCTCCAGAAAACCCCAAAATTGCCCCTTCTGCAACTCGGTGTAAATCAGCATCCTGTAGGCACCATCTCTTACTCAACTCCTACTCATCTCCTACCCTTCCCTTACCCATCACCTACCCGAGTAGGCGAAGAGTAGGCTGATGGTAGTCTATGATATGGCAAAAAACAAGCTCATCCCCTTGGAGATGAGCCAAAAAAGAGAATCGGCACCCTAGGGAGGGCCGATTATTCCCTGAAGGACTTTCTAACTGTAAAACGGTACTTGGCTCCGAAGGTGAGGGTGGCAGGCTGGAAGTTGAGGCCGTCCACCTCGGTCTCGAGGCCGGTGATGTGGGCCGCACCTATCTGGCCGGCGCTGACGATGTACTGCACGTAGATGCCGACATCCCCGTCCTTGCCGGCAGCCGTAAGGTTGAGCGTCAGCGGCACGACGAAGTTCCCCGCGGTGAACGCGTTGACATAGTCGGCGCCGCCCCGCGAGGTGGTGAGGAGAATGTCGCTCGACCCCACACCGAAGCCCGCCGTGGGTTCGAGGGTGAGGACCCGGCCCAGGGGGAAGCGGTAGCCGAGGTCGAGGTGGAAGAGAACGTCGTCTTTCTTGACGAGCTGATTCCTCACCGCAACACCGCTGCCTTCTGCTATTTCGGCATACAGCCCCAAGGTGAACCTGCCATACTCCACCCCGGCAGCGATACCGCCCTGCACGGCACCAAGGTATGTGCTGCGGTAATCGAGCGCAGGCTGGTTGGCCAGCATGTAATCGGTGAACCCCTTGCTGCCGTCGAGGAAGCTGGCGCCAAAGTGCAGGTCGGCCCATACGTCCCATCTCGGGGTCCTGGCCTGGGGCTCCTGTGCACTTGCCGTGCCCATGGCCAGCATGCATGCCAGCAACGCAATAATTCTCAGGCTCATGCGAGCCTCGTTCTTCTGAAACAATACTTTCATTACAATTCTTTTTTTAATGTTGGTAATACAATTTGCAACAAGTATTGTTTTCTTCGATAGGCGGCTGGGGTTGTATTGTTTCTGCTGATAATAACGTTGCTTCCTCCGATATATTGTGCAAAGGTACAAAAAAAACAGTGGTCTGTCCCCCGCGCCCTATAGATGGGTATGTCGAATACGAAGGTAGGTGCGGTCGATGGCGTCAGTGAAGTTGCCATCTGTGCGGAGCCGCTCTTTGACAAACAGTGTGTCAGGGGTCACCTTGCGCAGCTCCCATTTGATGGTGGGTGTGGATTGGCCGTCAGCTGTGAAATGCACCTGGTGCCCCTTGTCGGTCAACGTCCAGTTGTAGTAGGCAGTGCTTGCCTCGCCGAAGCAACCCGGACCAACGTAATACTCTGCAGCGCCGTTTTCATAGAAGGACATGATTACCGGCATGCTGACCACTTCCTCATAACCCCACGAGCCGAGAAGCAAACGGCTGTCTTCCAAAGTCACCTTCTCGCAGGCGGAGAAAAGCAGTGCCGCTCCCAGCAGGGCAGTGACGATTTTGATGCAGTGATGTTTCATATCGCTGTCGTTTTAATTGGTGATTAATTTCCAAAGATGTCCGATTGTTTCAGCAGGCGGACGGTGTGTTGGCGGCCGTCGGCGGTGGTGAGGGTGAGGAGGTAGGTAGCTTGGGGGCGAGAGGATAAATCAAGCGAGTACTGCCCGTCGCCTGTGGGGGTGAGGCGGACCTCCTCGCGGCGACCGGTGATGTCGGTGAGGATGGCAGTTTCCCGCAGGCAGGATGCCTGCGTACCATCCAGACGGATGGTGACCCGCTGTCGGAAGGGGTTGGGGTATGCCACCAGTGCCGCACCGTCGTCCACCAGCGTAATATGAACCTCGCCAGAGTCTTCTGTATGGACGTATGGGGTCATGAAGGAAGTGTCGACATACTTTGCGATAAAAGCGTTGCTGTTGCCAGATGGGTATATGACGGTGTCGGCAAACTGAATGGGTTGGGTCATACCGCCAGAAATATACAATATGCTGTCAATTAGTGCAAGGCTCGATGACATCATAAGGTTGTCCGCCTCATAATTCAAATCGATGAAGCCAATGCAGTTGCCAGAATAATCCCATTGGTAGATGCCGGCTCCGAGTTTGTTGCTGCCGATGTTTATTGTGTTGTCCCCGGCTTGTATCCCCCCCCCTGAACCCTACATAGGTTATTATACGTCCGTTTTTCGCACAAGCGTTCATGTTGTCTTTCGAGGTGACGAGTGTTGTGTAGTAAGGGGATTGCGCCGTGCCGCACGACTGGGGCGTGTTCGTCGCTCTGTCTACTCTTATGAAATAGGCGTTGGCTGCTCCGGTTTCCACGGCGGCGCCGTTGATGTCCGTACCCAAGGCGTACTCGTCTTCGGGGCGATAGATGGAACCCATAATAATCATAGAGTTGGAATCGCTGTCAAAAAGTACATGGTTGAATATGGAACTGCTCATGGGATAACTATAGTTGTCATCATTCATATTCAATTGTGTTATTCCAATAGGTGTCAGGTTGTTGTCAAACTTGATAACCATTCCGTCTTCCGTATGGGATATTCGGGCGGCCATGCCATTGCTGCCATTTAAAGACACTATCGACGGGTTGTCCCTGACACTTGCGTTGCAAAGCAAATAAATATTGTTGTCGGAATCGGAACAGAGTTGCCAGTTTGCAGCATATTCCCACGCAGATGTTTCTCCCGAGAAAACATATCTGCATTCGGACATACCTTCAAAATGGGGGGCGAATTTCATTATTCTGTAGTTGCTTGTGGTTGGATGGCTTGACGGAGTGTCGCTAAACGCCTGCCGTCCGTTTACCATTATGACGACTTCACTTATACGTCCGTTGCTTAAATCATAGTATTGCGACTGGTTATCGCAAGTGTCGCAGAAGAGCCACATGGCATCGGTTGAACGGTGGCCGATGAAAATGTTCCCGTGAATGTCCACACAAAAAGCACCGGCTTTGAAAGGTTGTACCGCAATATAAACGGAATCAAACGCATTGTTTGTCTGCTTGTCGAGTGTGATAATGTTTCCACGACTATCTTTGTATGCCATACACAAGATTGTGTTCTCCCTCAAATGTCCATCGACATCGAATACAGCAATGGCAGAGGTCGTCATGTCTGCCGCCATACTATCGGTTGTCAACAAATACTGGAGATTGTTCCGGGTAATCAGCGTATCGTAATAATAAAGATATTCGTCATCAAACATGGGGATGCAGACAGAGGCGTAGGCGTATAGCGAAGTATCGCCAACAAGCTGAATGCTATGGATTGAAGATGAAGCCCCATAATTGCCATGAAGAATTTTCATCCACAAAACATTTCCATCAGGAGAAATCTTCATTATGCAAGCGTTGGGATTGTTTATTTCTCCACCGTGGGGCGGAAATGGCAGCAGGTCTTGGCCGTCAACCGAGGCACCTCTGGCGAACTGTCCTGCGACATAGAGGTTGCCGTGGGAATCGGTGACGGAACTGACGATGTAGTTCCAGAATTTGCCCGTCGGTTCCTGTCCGGAGTAGGATTTCACCCAGTCGAAGTGCTGGGCGTAAGCGGGGAGGGCGGCGAGGATGAGCATCGCCAGAAGGATTAATCTTTTCATTGTATTACGTATCTGATTAGACATCTTATTATGCTTTTCCTGACGGTATGTTTTATCCCTATAGACGCTGACGCACCCCCGTTTGGCTCATCCGCTATCGTTTTTTATGTTTTATTAACGTTCCTCAAGCCCGTTTTATTGCGCATCTCCCTGAAAAAGGGTGAAAATGTCTCTAGAGGAGGTATTAATCGCTGATAGTCAACCGCTTGCAAACGTATCGTTTTTTTTGAGAAAAGACGCGAAAAAACCCCAAAATCGCCCATTTCCAATTGCCTGAAAATCAACTGATGAGAAACACCATCTCCTACTCATCTCCTACCCATCATCTACTATACTCCTAGAATAGTAGGCGATGAGTAGTGGATGAGTAGTGGCAGGGTAGTGGAAAACCAGGGAGATGTCCCTGCCAGACCGCTGAAAGAGAGGGCAAAAAGAGGGGCCCCCGCCGGCGGCGGGGGCCCCAGATGGGTTGCGACTGTGGATGCTACAGGCTGCGTACCCGCTTGGCGCTCTGCGCGATGCGGTCGGCGCTGACGGTGCCGTCCTCCACCATCCGGCGGATTACCCGCACGGCGCGGGGCACCATGTCGGGGTCGTAGGTGCCGCCGTTGTTGCTCAGGCACAGCAGGTCGGCTCCGGCAAGCACGGCCATGCGCACCGCCTGCTCGAAGCTGTACTGCTGCACGATGGCGCCCATGGCGAGGTCGTCGGTGACGATGACTCCCTGGAAACCAAGCGTGTCGCGCAGGTAGGAGGTAATCTTCGGCGAGAGGGAAGCGGGCAGGCCCGAGGAATCGAGCTGCCGGTTGATGACGTGGGCCGTCATCACCATGGTCCCCTCGGAGGGGAGGTTGCGGTAGGGGTCGAGTTCGCACGGCTGCCAGGTGTCGGTGACGTCGACCAAGCCCCTGTGCGTGTCGCCCCGCGAGCTGCCGTGGCCGGGAAAGTGCTTCATGCAGCAGACGACGTTATGGCGCACCAGCTCCTGGTTCCACAGTAGGCAGCACTGGCGCACACGCCCGGCATCGGCCGAGAAACTGCGCTCGATGCCCCCGATGACGGGGCACTTGGGGTTGACGTCGACATCGGCCACCGGCGCGAAGTCCAAGTTGATGCCCACCGACTCCAGCATCTCGCCCGTGAGGGCGGCGTAGTGGCGTAGGCTGTCGTCACCCATGGCGGCCAACCGCTTGGCCGACGGTATCTTGGGAAATCCGTAGCGCGTGCTCAGGCGACTGACGTAGCCCCCTTCCTGGTCGATGCCAATCAGCAGGTCGGGGTTCCACTGGCGCAGCTGCCCGCAGAGGTGGCGCAACTGCTCGGCACTCTGTATGTTGCGGCCGCGGGTGCCGGTGGGCACGTCGTAGTCGAACAGGATGACGCTGCCCACGTGGTAGTCGCGCAGGTCGCGCCAGAGGTGGTGCGTGCTGTCTACCTCGGTGCCGCGGAAGCCGACGAGGAGCATCGCGCCGATGTTCTCCTCGAGGGTGTACTCCGGCGCTTCGGGTTCGGCCGGGCCGACAGTGTCGGTGTCTTCGGTGGCCGGGGCCGTGCGGCTGCCGCATGCCACCATGACCATCATGCTCAGAATTAATGCTATCTGTTTCATCCTTCAAACGGTATTCGGTGGGCGATGCTGCGGCCGAGGGTGATTTCGTCGGCATACTCCAGGCTGTCGCCCACGGCCACGCCGCGCGCCAGGGTGGTTATCTTCACCCCGAGGGGGCGCAGCTGGCGGCTGAGGTAGAAGTTGGTGGTGTCGCCCTCCATGGTGGTGGGCAGGGCCAGGATGACCTCCTCCACGGGGTAGGGGTCGCCGGTCTCCACGCGGCGGATGAGTGAGGCTATCTCCAGGTCGTGCACCCCGATGCCGTCGATGGGCGAGATGACGCCGCCCAGCACATGGTAGAGGCCCCGGTACTGCTGCGTGTTCTCCAGCGCCATCACGTCCTGCACGTTCTCCACCACGCAGACGATGCCGCGCTGGCGCTTCTCGCTGGCGCAGATGGGACACACCTCGGTGTCGCTCACGTTGTGGCAGTGGCGGCAGCGGTGCAGGTCGGTCTTCAACCGCAGCAGGCTCTCGCTCAGCTCGCGCACCTTCAGCTCGTCCTGCCCCATGAGGAACAGCGCATACCGCAGCGCCGACCGCTTGCCCACGCCCGGCAACGTCGCCAACTGCTCGACAGCCTGCTCCAGTATCCTGCTCGGTAGATTCATAGTGGCATAACAACGCGGGGCGGCACAAATTATTGTACCGCCCCGTGGAAAATGTCTGTGACAACCACTATAGCCGCCAGGCAATACCTGCGCTAACGGTGTTATTGTACTGCAAATAGAAGTTGAAGTGGTTAAACCATACACCTGCCCGAAGTGCAAGATTAGGTCGCAGAGAACTGGCCCTCTCGTTATCGGCGTAGTAGTTACCGTCCGCGATATAACGATATTCTCCATCCCCAAAATAAGTCAACTGGGGCAGCAACCGGATGTCGAGACGGAACGAGGGTCCTCCAATCATCACTCCTGCAACCGCACTGGCCTGTATGGCCAACGATACTCCGTAGGCGGACGCTAAACCCAGTATTCCCTCTCCTCCCACATACGGTGTCAAAGACTTGTTCATATCACCGAAAAGGGAGTAGAGGTAACCACCCTGCAATCCTACAATTCCTGTTTGGTATTCATAGGGAGCATCCTCAATATGGACCGACCTCCGGTCGATAGTACGTTTACCCTTATAAATATATTCTCCACCACCAATACCAATATACATTATCGCAGGCTGGGCGATATATTGGGTGGTGACATTTCGTGTCTTCACCACCTTCTTGGTTTGAGCCACTGCCCCAATAGTGAGCGTACAAAGCACAAGTATAATCAATGTTTTTTTCATTGCCATGTATTATTTGTCAAACACGAGCTTGCCTGTATAGCCGATGACCGTGACTGTGTAGGAGCCGTCATTGTTGGACTTGATGTCGTACAGCGGCGATATCAACTCGTCGGCGCTGTACTCGTCCAGAACCATAAACGAGGCGCGAGCCTTGATTTTGTCGATATCGCCACCCATACGGGCTACATCGGAGGCCGAGAAACGCAGCTCTTTCTTGATGCGGACAGAGTTGACCTGCACATGGCCCTTGATTGGGGTAAACTGTGACGGGGTGACAACCTCAAGTTCGCGACTTTCAGTGTAATGTTCCTCCGAAGTGGTGGTCATTCCAGGGATAGAGCCACAGGAGGCCAGTGTAAGAGTAGCAGTGGCTACAGCCACAAAAAGTAGAGATTTCTTCATCTCGCATAAGCACTAGGTCCGTGTCGTGCGCAACTTCTGTCCCCTGGCTCGGCGGAGTATTCGATTTACACAACGAAGAAAGTGGAGCCATCCATCTATGTCTCTATCTTCCTGTGTGAGGGTCTCGACTTCCCTGCAATGTGAATATAAAGGTATGCTGAATTGCTCCACATGTGGATGTAACAATCCCATGGAAGCATCTCGTGACTCCTTTATTCCTGTACATTGCAGTCATTGCGTAAATTGTCGAGATTCACACAGTCGGAATAAGGCGAAAATGCGCTTTCTTTCGGCAAGCCGCTCTCTTGCGGTTTACAGGTGCAAAGGTACAAACTTTTTTCTATTTGGCAAGGAAAAAGTTAGATATAACTGGTTTTCAGTAGGAAAAAGAAGGAGCCCACGCAATGCGTGGGCTCCAAATGTAAGCAGGTTCTATCGTATTACACCAGCTTCAGGCTCCGCTTGATGCTCTCGATCTTGGCGTCCAGGGCGGCGTTGGTCTGGTCAAAGCACTCTTTGCAGCAGAGTTCGCCTTTCACGCCAAAGTAGAACTTTATCTTGGGCTCGGTGCCGCTGGGGCGTACGGTGACTTTGTTGCCACGGTCGGTGAAGAACTGCAGCACGTTGCTGGTGGGCAGGTCAAGGTGCGACACCCTGCCGCTCACCAAATCCTTGCTCTCGTGGGTCTTGTAGTCCTTGATGCAGACCACGCGCTCGCCGTCGATTTCCTGCGGCGGATTGCTGCGGTAGTCGGCCATCATCTGCTGTATCTCCTCGGCGCCGCTCTTGCCCTTGCGCACCACGCTCAGCAGGCCTTCTTTGTAGAAGCCGTACTCGCGGTAGATGTCGACCAGCACGTCGAAGAAGGTCTTGCCCTGCTCCAGTGCCCAGGCGGCTATCTCGGCAATCATCGAGCAGGCCGCCACGGCGTCCTTGTCGCGCACGAAGTCGCCAATCATGTAGCCGTAGCTCTCTTCGCCGCCGGCGATGAAGGTCTCCAGGCCCTCCAGTTCGCGTATCTTGCTGCCGATGAACTTGAAGCCCGTCAGCACGTCGTATATCTTGATACCGGCGCGGGTGGCGATGTCGGCCGGCAGCTCGCTGGTGACGATGGTCTTCACCATGAACTCGTTGCCCGTGAGCAGTTGCTTCTCCTGCCACTGCTTGACGATGTAGTAGAAGAGCACGCTCATGGTCTGGTTGCCGTTGAGGAGCATCCATTCGCCATCGGGACGCTTCACGGCCACGCCCACGCGGTCGGCGTCGGGGTCGGAGGCGAAAACAATGTCGGCGTCAATCTGCTTGGCCAGGTCCACGGCCATGCTCATGGCAGCCCGCTCCTCGGGGTTGGGCGAGGGGGTGGTGGGGAAGTTGCCGTCGGGCACAGCCTGGGCCTCCACCACGTTCACGTTGGTGAAGCCCAGCTGCTTCAGCATGCGCGGGATGAGGGTGATGCCGGTACCGTGCAGCGGGGTGTAGACTATCTTCACGTCGTGGTGCTTGCGGATGACCTCTGGATTGAGGGCGTTCCGCTCCACGCGGGCCAGATAGACCTTGTCCACATCCTCGCCGATGGTGACGATGTTCTGCTCGCCGCCGGTCATCTTGACGTCGGATACAGCCTTTATCTTCAGCACCTCGTCGATGACAGCCTCGTCGTGCGGGGCGGTCAGCTGGCAGCCGTCGCTCCAGTAGGCCTTGTAGCCGTTGTACTCCTTGGGGTTGTGCGAGGCGGTGACCATCACGCCGGTGTGGCACTGGAAGTGGCGCACGGCGAAGCTCAGCTCCGGCGTGGGACGCATGCCGTCGAAGAGGTACACCTTGAAGCCATTGGCGGCGAGCACCGACGCGGTAATCTCAGCGAACTCGCGGCTGTGGTTGCGGCTGTCGTGGCTGACGGCGGCGCGCAGTTCTTTCTCGTCGGGATTGACCTTACGCACGTAGTTGGCAAGTCCCTGGGTAGCCATGGCCACCGTGTACTTGTTCATTCGGTTGGTGCCCACGCCCATGATGCCGCGCAGGCCGCCGGTGCCGAACTCCAAGTGGCGATAGAAGCTCTCGTTAAGTTCCGCGGGGTTCTGCTCCGCCATGTCGCGGATGGCCTGCTTGGTGGCCTCGTCATATTCTCCATTGAGCCATGCCAACGCATTCTGCTTGGCGCTCTCGTCGATATTCAAAGCATTGATATCCATAGTGCAAATAATTATTTAGGTCTATAACGTAGACCTTGCACAATTATTGCCCTGTGACCTCACATTTTTCTGTCAGCGCGCCACAACCACCTTGCGCGCAGGGCAGTCGCCGATTTTGACCATGTACACGCCCGCCGTCGGCACTTGGTACTCCGACTGCCGGCCCGACGCCACACAACGTCCCACCATGTCGTAGACGCTGACCTTCGACTTCCGTCCTTCATCCTCGACCACAACGATGTTGCCGTTCTGGGCATAGACCGTCACACCACCATCCGTCACCGGCGATATACCTACACTCCCATTGGTGGCGATGTTGCTCAGGCTGATGGTGGCAGCCTTGGTAGCAGCGCAAGGATTAGCCATCATTACACCCACCTGGTAATACACCTCGCCCGTGGGAGCCTCCTCGTCGGTGTAGGAGGTGTAGCCCGACGGCATCACATCAATCTGGTGAATGTCCGAAGCACTGGTGCCGCGATAGATGATATAGGTGGTGTAGGCGGCGCCCTCGTACTCTGTCCACACAAGGTTCCAGGTGCTCCCAAGGCCCTGGTTGATTGTAAGGTGCATCGTCTTGTGTATCTCGCTCAACCGCGACTCGTGGCCGTAGCTGTCGGTGCCACTGATGCGGTAGCGATAGCTACGTGTCATGGGGCGCGACGCAGAGTCCACCCATTGCGACAGCGAGTCGTATGGCACAGTGGCAATCTGTTCGTATTCACCCGCCACCGTGCTTTCGCGATAGAGGTTATAGTGCGCCGTGGGGATTTCCTTGTTCCACACCAGCATGTTGCGCCCGTTCTGCACAGTGACTACGCAGAGCGAGGGATCCACATCGATGGCGAAGGTTGCCGTCACTGTGGTGTCGCCGACCACCGTCAGCGTGTCGGGGTTTCTCCTGCTGCCGGTGCTCCACTCGCCAAAGTGGTAGCCCTCGGCGGCCGTAGCCGTAATGACCACCTCGCTGCCATAGGCTGCGGCGGCGACACCCGTCACGGTGCCATAGTCGCTGTTATTGGCCAGCAGGGTGACGCTGTGCGTGTCGATGGCAAAAATGGCCGTCAGCCAGGTGTCGTCCGTGACCACCAGCTGCCGCGTCGCCGCCGTGTTGCCGTCGCTCCACCGCACAAAGTGGTAGTGAGGCAGCCGGCAGGTAGCAGTGATGTGTGCAACGTCGAGATATTCGTACACTCCGCTGCCAGTCACCTCGCCAATGGTGCTGTCGTTGCTCTGCACTGTCAGGGTGTAGCTGTTCTTGGCAAACGATGCGGAAACCGTGCTGTCGCCCGACAGGTAGAGCGTGTCAGGGTTTGCCGTGCTGCCATTGCTCCACTGCGTGAAGTGGTAGCCGTAGTTCGGCATGGCCAGGATGATGGCACTCGAGTCTGTGCACAACACACTGCTGCCGTTCTGCATCACGACCTGCGCCGTGCCATAAACGTCGTTGCTGCTCGCCACAGCTATTGACACCCCGGCAACGTCCTCATAGAAGGCAAAGCGGCCAAAATAGTGCCCTGTCCATGCCGTCTGATAGACACCCATCCTGCCGCAGGGCACGTAAATGTTCGTCGTGTCATACATCGAAAACGACCCATAATCCAACGAGGGCGGATTTACTGAAAGGAAGTGTACCTCCGAAAGGTTGTCGCATCCGAAGAAGGCAGCGTCGCCAATGCTGGTCACTCCGACGGGGATGGTTATAGAGAGAAGGCCGGAGCAGTAATGGAACGCGCTGTCACCTATCGACACAAGACCGTTTGGAAGAGCAATTGCAGTGAGTCCACTACAGTCGCCAAACACAGAGGAGTCAAGCCTTGTCAACCCAGCCGGAAGGCTGACGGATGCCAGCCTCGTGCAATGACTGAACGCCCCTCTTCCCATGCCTGTTACTGTGGCCGGAACGCTGACGGAGCTGAGGCTGTCGCAATAGTAGAACGCTTCGTATCTGATGGAGTCCACCGCGTAGGTAACTCCGTTGTGGCTCACGCTGTCGGGTATCACCAAGCCCCCCATCGGTTTGGCATAACCATTCCAACCATACTCCATAGGAGGCACCACGACGGCCCCCGTGGAGGTGATGCTGTAATAGAGGGTCTGGCCACTGGGGGCCACGGCTGAAAAGTCGTAGGCATGGGTGTTCTGCGGCAGGGCCACAACCATTGCCACAAGTGCGAAAAACAATGCTTTGTGCTTCATAACAGCAGGTGTCTGTTTTTGTTCTATTTTGTTTCGTTGGCCGGTTCAGCAATGGCCTTGTAGGTCTTCTCGGCGGCCAGCTGCTCGGCGCTCTTAATGGTGTAGCCGACGGCCGACTGCTGGGGTTTGCCGTCGATGTTGACGCGGCACTCGTACTCGCGCCGCCCCTCGCGGTCGCGCACCATCGTACGCACAATCTCGAAAGTGACCTTCTTCCTGTTCTTCTGCCCCCAGTCGATAAGCTTGCCCTTGAAGTTCCAGTCGGTCTGGGCAATCTGGTCGATGTCGAGGTAGGTGCAGAGGAGTTTGTCTATAATGAAACGGCGGGTGAAGCGGAAGCCCTTCTCCAGGTAGACGGCACCGATGAGGGCCTCGAAGGCGTCGCCGCCCAGGCTTTTGAACGCCCCCTCCTGACCCCGCTGGTGCTCCACCAGCTCGGGCAGCCCCATCTTGCGCGCCAGGTCGCCCAGGCTCTTGCGGCTCACTATCTTGGAGCGCATCTCGGTGAGGAAGCCCTCGCCCTTCATCGGGTACTTGCGGTACAGGTATTCCGCCACGATGGCACCCAGCACCGCGTCGCCCAGGTATTCCAGACGCTCGTTGTTGATGCGGTGGCCATGGGAGACGGCCGACGACGAGCTGTGCGTCAGCGCTATATGATACAACTCCGTGCGCCGCGGCGTGAAGCCGAGCACATTCCTGAAGAAGCGGTAGAACTCGGGACTCTCCCTCCGGCGGACGAACAACGGCATGGACTAGTACTTTCTAAAGGCCAGACACACATTGTGGCCACCGAACCCGAAGGCATTGCTCAGGGCGAAGTTCACCTCACGGTGCTTGGCGTGGTTGAAGGTGAAGTCGAGCGCTGGGATGTCGGGGTCGTCGGTGAAGTGGTTGATGGTGGGCGGGATGATGCCGTGCTTGATGGCCAGGATGGTGGCGATGCTCTCCACCGCGCCGGCGGCGCCCAGCAGGTGGCCCGTCATCGACTTGGTCGAGTTGATGGCCATCCGGTAGGCATGGTCGCCGAAGAGGCCCACGATGGCCTTGGGCTCCGAGATGTCGCCTATGGGCGTCGAGGTGCCGTGGGTGTTGATGTGGTCCACATCCTCGAGCCGCATGCCCGACTCCTCGATGGCCTGACGCATGGCGCTGATGACCCCCAAGCCCTCGGGATGCGAGGCAGTGATGTGGTAGGCGTCGGCCGAAAGGCCCGCACCTGTCACCTCGGCATATATCTTGGCCCCACGCTTCAGGGCGTGTTCCAGCTCCTCCAGCACCAGCGTGCCGGCCCCTTCGCCCAGCACGAAGCCGTCGCGGTCCTTGTCATAGGGGCGCGACGCCGTCTGCGGGTCGTCGTTGCGGGTCGAGAGGGCACGCATGTTGCCGAAGCCGCCGATGCCGGCCTCCATCACGGCACACTCGCTGCCGCCGGCCACCATGGCGTCCACCTTGCCCAGCCGTATAAGGTTGAAGGCGTCGCTGATGGCCGCCGCGCTCGAGGCGCAGGCCGCCGCCGTGCAGTAGTTGGGACCGCGCAGGCCGTAGCGGATGGCTATCTGGCCGGCGCAGATGTCTATGATGACCTTCGGCACCCAGTAGGGGCTGAAGCGCGGCGTGCGGTCGTGGGTGGCATACTCGATAATCTCATCCTGCAGGCTGGTGACACCGCCCATGCCCGAACCCCAGATGACACCCATGCGCGACTTGTCGATGTTCTCGTCGGTCAGGCCGGCATCGCGCATGGCCTCGTCCACGGCCACCAAGCCATAGACGGTGTAGCCGTCAAGGAGGCGCATCTCCTTGCGGTCAAAATAGTTCAGCGGGTCGAAACCCTTCAGTTCGGCAGCTATCCTGCTCCTGAATTTTGTGGCATCAAAACGTGTTATCGGGCCACCGCCGCTCACACCCTTCGTCAGCGAGTCCCACAATGCGGGCACATCGTTGCCTATCGGTGTCAACGCTCCAAGACCCGTAACAACAACTCTCTTCAACTCCATGATGGGTTGTTACGTGGCACTGCATGAAAAAAAGAAACGTTGAAACGCAGCTATGGCTGGCATCTCAACGTTTCTATCAAAGAAGTCTTACTTCTTGTTGTTCTCGATGAAAGCAATGGCGTCGCCAACGGTGACGATCTTCTCGGCTTCCTCGTCGGGAATGGAGAGGTCGAACTCCTTCTCAAGCTCCATAATCAGCTCGACGGTATCAAGCGAATCGGCGCCAAGATCATTGGTGAAGCTGGCCTCGGGGACCACCTGACTCTCTTCAACTCCAAGCTTGTCGGTGATGATACTGACAACTTTAGTAGCAATTTCTGACATTTTTTTCCTTTTTTAGAATTAAAAACTGGGTGCAAAGAAACGAAAAAATTTTCATACAGCAATACATTTTAACACTTCCCGCCCTCGGTCCGGAGGGTAAGAAGTTGATATAAAAGATAATAAATTTTAAACTTTTTTAACGAAACACGCCCCCGAAAGGCTGTTTTTTCACCCCGCATCCTTCGGTTTCGTCCGTTTTGAACCCTCCGTCGCACCGGCAGGGGCGGCATCGACACCTACATTCACCGGAACATACTGTTCACCAGCTGTTTGCACCGAAGCAACCGCTGCCTCCGGCCCAGTCTCCACCTCGGTCTGCTCACCGAAAGGAATGTACGCCGTCGGCGACCCCTCGCCCTGCTCATTCTGCACAAATCCGTAGATTTCCAGCGCTTTGCCGGCAAACCAGTCGGGCAGGGCCACCCTCACGCGGCGGTCTGCACGCTCGACCGGCGCCGTCAGCAGCCCCTCGCCCCGCTCGGGACAATAGACGTAGAGGTACACCCGGTCGAAGGCCCGCGCCCGCCGCGCACCCCCGTTGCGGTCGAACTCCACCGTCAGCACGTTGTCCTCGTCGACCACCGGCGCGCCGAACAGCACCGGCGCCACCGGCCCCTCGCTGAGCGTCAGGCCCTGCCAGTCGACCGTCAACTGTCCGTCCGCACTGCCGAAACAGCGCTGGTTGAGGCTCACAAACAGGTTGTACGCCGTCATGTGCGCCAGCCGCGCCAGGGCGGTGAGCCCCTGGTTCACCCCGCGGCGCATCTTGGCCGCCAGCTGCACCTCCTGCTTGAAGAGCATGCGCTGCTCCACCTGCCGTTCGGTACGCGGGTTGCGCACCATCGCGGGACGGCTGCGCATCACCCAGATTCCGTTCCACATATAGCCCACCGCGGGCCCCAGCTTCCCCGAGAAGCCTCCCAGATAACTACCCCATTGCTTTGCCATAATGATATATTTTATATTACTTAACCACTATTCATAACGTACTTCCCGCCTACTTATTGCCTACTCAAGTAAATTTTGTCAAGGCGAAGAGTAATGTGAGAGTAGGCGATGAGTAGGAGGAAGTCTTGCTACGGCCTGTGGCTGAGGCAGCTGCGAAGGGGCTTTTTGACGTATTTTTTCATTCCGTTGCCGCTATTTCGTTTTTTTTGCGTACCTTTGCACTCCGAAACACCTCTAAACACAATGCCTATGAACACCCCTGTCCGCCTGGCCATCCTGGGCTCCGGCAACGGCACCAACGCACAGCAAATCAGCGAATACTTCGCCGGCCGCCACGACGTGGAGGTCGCGTGTATCATATATAATAAGCGCGACGCGTACATCGCACGGCGCGCCGAAAACCTCGGCATCGAGGCCCGCTACTTCGGCCGGGCCGACTTCTACGACAACGGAGCCGTGCTCGACTACCTGCGGCAGAAGCAGGTCGACTGGGTCATCCTGGCCGGATTCCTGTGGCTCGTGCCCGAGGCCATGCTCGACGCCTACCCCGACCGCATCATCAACATACACCCCGCCCTGCTGCCCAAGTACGGCGGCAAGGGCATGTACGGGCACCATGTGCACGAAGCCGTCGTGGCGGCCGGCGAGCGCGAGAGCGGCATCACCATCCACATCGTCGACCGGCACTACGACCGCGGAACGACCTTGTTCCAAGCGCGTTGCACCGTCACGCCCGACGACACGCCCGACTCCCTGGCGGCCAAAATACACCTGCTGGAGAAAGAGCACTTCCCCCGCGTGATTGACGAGACCATAAAACGCTCATAGCATGCGCATTGCCATCAACACTCGCCTGCTCGTGAAGGGCAAGATGGACGGCATTGGATGGTTCACCTACGAAACCACGCGACGCCTCGTCGCGGCCCACCCCGAGCACACCTTCTACCTGCTCTTCGACCGAAAGCCGGCACCCGATTTCATCTTTGCCGACAACGCCGTTCCCGTCGTGCTGCCCCCTCCGGCCAGGCATCCCATCCTCTGGTGGCTTTTCTTTGAAGTGTCTGTTTCCATGTTCCTTAGGCGGCACAGGATTGACCTCTTCCTCTCACCCGATGGCTTCCTGCCACTGCGCAGCCGCGTGCCCTCGGTGGCCGTCATCCACGACATCAACTTCGAGCACTTCAACGACAACCTGCGTCCGTCTCACCAACACTACATGACCCGCTTCTTCCCCCGCTATGCGCGCCATGCCTCCCGCATCGCCACCGTATCGGAATACTCAAAGAAAGATATCTGTACTACCTACGGAGTTGATTCCATGAAGGTTGATGTGGTCTACGACGGTGCCCACGAGTGCTACCGCCCCCACACGGAAGAGGAGAAAAGCCGCATCCGTCAACGCTACACCGACGGCCGCCCCTACCTGATTTTCATCAGCACCATCCTCAAGCGTAAGAACCTGGCCAATCTGTTGCTTGCCTTCGACCGCGTAAAAGACATGGATACAAGCGGTTTGAAACTGGTTGTGGTGGGCAACCGCGTGTGGTGGCAGGACGAACTGGCAGCGGCCTACGACGGCATGCGCCACCAAGCGGATGTCGTCATGCCCGGCCACGTGGAGCCGGACGAGCTGGCAGCCCTGCTTTCGGCCTCCGAGGCCCTGGTCTACCCCTCTTTCTTTGAAGGCTTTGGCATCCCCATTCTGGAAGCCATGCATGCCGAGACAGCCGTCATCGCCTCGCATACCACCTCGATGCCCGAAGTGGGTGGCGATGCAGCCCTCTACATCGACCCCTCCAGTCCTGACGATATAGCACATGCTATCAGCCAGTTGGCCGATAAGCAGCTGCGCGACGACTTGATTGCGAAAGGGCGGCGGCAACGCGAGCTGTTCAGCTGGGACAAGACAGCCGACAGGCTGTGGGTGTGTATGTTAAATACAATTGATAAAAGATGAAGAAACACTGGCTTCCGTTATTCAGCCTGCTGGCCATGCTGCACTGGTGTTCCGCCCTGGCGCAGAACACAGAGAATTTGGTATTCAACGGCTCCTTCGAGGAGTACAGCACCTGCCCGCAACGCATTGACGCGTTGGGAATTATGAGCGGCGTAGATGCCTGGTGGCAACCCACCAAGGGCAGCAGCGACTACTTCAACGCCTGCGGCGGTCGCGAGTGTCTCACGCCGCGCAACAAGATGGGCGTGCAGGAGCCTCACAGCGGCGTGGCCTACTGTGGCATCTACTGCTCGAAGGAGAACTACCGTGAATACCTGCAGACCGAACTCAAGGAACCGCTCAAGAAGGGTCGCCGCTACCGCGTGAGCTTCTGGGCGAGCTTGGCCGACAAGTCACCCAATGCCATCGCCACCCTGGGAGCCTTGTTTACGGTCGACCGCATTGCCGACACTACCTGGAACATCTTGATGCACAACGAGACAACCGACCTCGGCAACGGGCAGAAACAGGTAGTCGCCACCTACTACACCCCCCAGGTGGCCCAGCCTTCCAGGTATGTCCTCATCTACATGGACCAATGGAATGAAATCAGCGGGGAATTCATTGCCGAGGGCGGTGAGAAGTATCTGACTATCGGCAACTTCAACTCGTTCAACCGCTCGGGCGTGGTTGAGACAAGGGCCGAGAACACCGTCCTCTCCGGAGCCTATTACTATATCGATGATGTGTCGGTCGTGTGCCTGGATTGCGATGCCGAACCACAACCCGTCGACACCGTTCCCGCACCCGCGAAGGGCGACATCATCACCCTTCGGAATGTGCTCTTCAACACCGACGAGAGCGTGCTGCTGCCCCAGTCCTACAACGACCTGCACTCGCTGATTGACCTGCTCAATGCACATCCCAGCATGAAGATTGAACTGCGCGGGCATACCGATAACCAAGGCACCGTGGAGCGTAACCGTATCCTCTCGGACGAGCGCGCCAAAGCCGTGGCCGATTACCTGATTGAGCATGGCATCGACCGCCAGCGCTTGCGGTGGAAAGGCTTCGGGAAAAGCATGCCCATCGACACAAACGACACCCCCGAAGGCAGACACAACAACCGACGGGTGGAATATCGCGTCACGGCGGAATAGACACATACCTATATAAATAAAGAGGGCCTCTCTCGCGAGAGGCCCTCTTATGTTTGCTTAATTCGGTGACTATTCAATCACACGGTAGAAGCTGACACGACGGTTGAGGGCATACTGCACATCGCCGAAGGGAGCGCTCTTACCCTTGTAGTCGACCTCGATACGGTCCTCGTCAATACCATATTTCTTGGTGAGGAGGCGCTTCACCTCGTTGGCACGACGCTCAGAGAGCTTCATGTTGTAGGCATCGCTGCCGGTATAGTCGGCGAAACCAACCACCATGATTTTGATATTGGAGTTGTCTTTCATCACGCGAGCGACGGCTTTGACCTTGTCCATCTCCTCGTCGCTGACCTGCCACTCGTCAACACCATACTGCACCGAGAAGGGCATGGCATAGTAGTTGAGCTGGTCGGCCTTGATTTGGTTGATGACATTCTGGAGGCTGTCGGCAGCGGCGCTGTTGACCTTGTTGTCCTGGTTGGCAAGGGCGTCGGCGAGCTGCTTCTCGAGCTCGGCAATGCGGTTCTGGAGTTTCTTCTCCTCGTTGCGGTTGTTGGCAACCTGCTGCTCAAGGGCGGCAACCTGGCTGTTGAGGGCGCCGAAGTTGTCCTGAGTGAGCATGCTCTTCTGCGAAGCGATGGCCTGGTCAGCCTCGGTCAGACCGAAGTTGTAGAAGTAGCCAAGGCGGGCGTCAGCATGGACCATGCTGAGGTCGCTCCAGCTCTGCTTGAAGATGTTGGGGATGTCGTTACCGTTGAGTTCGAGCTCGAGGAAGATGGAGCTCTTCTCGGTGAAGCGGTAGCTGGCACCGATACCGGCGGTCAGCACGGGCATCACATGACCCATGTTTTTCTCTGCATAGTGGGTGCCGTCGAACTGATCCTTGTCGATGAACCAGTTGGCGATGGCAGCACCGGCACCAATGAAGAGATAGGGGGCGCTCCAGCGACGCTCGGGGTCGTAGCCGTGGATGGCGTTGCTGATGGACCACATCAACTCACCGGTAAGGGTGGTGTAGCGGGCCATGTAGTAGCTCTGTCCGTCAACGGGCTGATCCTGCAAACCACGCCACAGGGTGGGAACGTGAGCACGGATACGGAGATCGAAGGCATGGTGGAACTTCTTCATACCGAAGATGTCGAAACCAACGTTGGTCGACCTTCTCCACATACCATCAGGATGGCTGGCGCCATGCTGCTGGGCTTCCCAGTCGAAATCGACAGCACCGCCAAGAGCCCAGTTACTACCGAAGCTGTAACGAGGGTAATCGTTCTTTTGTGCAAAGGCGCTAACAGAAGTCACTAAAAGCGACATCACAACGCCCATCTTGATTAATTTTTTCAGCATATCATTAATGATTTTAAATTGTTAATATTCTTATTTGTTGTCTAAGTGCTTTATATGCTCATAATTCGGTGCAAAAATACAAATATTTTTTCAATTCCAGAAAATATTTTTTTTATTATTTCGTTAAAGCATCGAAAATGTTGAAGTTACGGAATAAAAAAATTCTTGAAACGCCCATTTTTCGGCATAATATTTGAACAAATTATCAACAAAACCTATTAAAATGAATACACTGAAAGTGAATGTTGAGCACGCACTCAACCACCTCTCGGAGGAGGAACTGAAGAGGATGTTACCAGAAGTGTTAGCCGCCAAGGAGCACCTGTTGAAAGGTGACGCTGCCGGCAACGACTTCCTGGGTTGGGTTAATCTTCCGGAAGAAATTGACCCGAAGATGCTGGCACGGCTGAAGGACGACGTGGCACGCCTGACGGGGAAAAGCCGCCTCCTGGTGGTTATCGGCATTGGTGGCTCCTACCTCGGGGCCCGCATGGTTATCGAGGCTCTGCAATCAGAGTTTGCCTCCATGGTGCGCAGAGAGAATCCTTATGTGGTATATGCCGGTCATACGCTTGGCGAGGACTACTACAGCCAGTTGCTGGCCCTATTGGACCATGAGGACTATAGCGTCTGCGTAATTTCCAAAAGCGGCACCACTACCGAGCCCGCTGTGGCGTTCCGTATCGTCAAGGCTCACCTTGAGAAGAAATACGGTAAAGACGAGGCTGCACAACGCATCATAGCCATCACCGATGCCCGCCGTGGAGCCTTGCACGATATCGCTCAGCAAGAAGGCTATCCTGCGTATGTCATCCCAGACAACGTGGGAGGACGCTACTCGGTGCTGACCCCGGTGGGTTTGCTGCCCATCGCCATGGCTGGCTACGATATCGACCGCCTGCTACAGGGCGCCCGCGACATGCGAGCCCTGTGCCAAAGCAAAGACTCCCTGGAAGACAATCCCGCCCTGATGTACGCTGCCGTGCGCAACGCGCTTTATCGCCGCGGCATCAAAGTGGAGATGCTCGTCAGCTGCCTGCCCAACTTGCGCTATCTGGCAGAATGGTGGAAACAACTCTACGGTGAGAGCGAAGGCAAAGAGCACAAAGGGCTGCTGCCTCACAGCCTGAGCATCACCACCGACTTGCATTCGATGGGACAATATGTACAGGATGGTGAACGTCTGATGATGGAGACCATGCTGCGCGTGCAACGGCCTAACAGCACCGTGCCCGTACCGACCGACGAACGCAACCTCGACGGCATCAACTACCTCACCGGCAAGAGTCTGACCGAAATCAACGCCTGCGCGGCCGAAGGTACCATCCAGGCCCATGTCGACGGAGGGGTCCCCGTGGTGGAAATCAATGTCGACAGCATCAACGAATACACCCTTGGCCAACTCATCTACTTCTTTGAGTTTGCCTGCGGTGTAAGCGGATACACCCTTGGCATCAACCCCTTCGATCAACCGGGCGTGGAAGCCTACAAGCGAAACATGTTCCACCTGCTCGGAAAGCCCGGGTTCTAAACCCAACATCCATAATAATAGAGAAAGGCGCCCTCTCGGGCGCCTTTCTTTGTTAACTATATAAGTAATGTTACTTCACTACGAGCTTGCGGATGACCGTAGTGCGCTCGCCCGTGATACGGACGAAGTATGCGCCCTTGGCAAATCCGGCAAGGTCTATCGTAAGACTGTTGTTTGCATTGGCTCTGTACACTTCGCGACCGTTGAGGTCAACCACGGTAACCGTGCTCTCGCCTTCGATGCCACGGATTGTGACCGCAGCGCTGGCGGGGTTCGGATAGAGGGTCACATTGCTGCCAGTCACGTCGTCGATACCATTGACCGATGCAAACGTGGCCGTGTACGTGGCGTCACCTGTGACGGTGATGGTACGCTCGGCATTGGTGTCGTTGTCCTGCCAGCTGACGAAGCGGTAGCCGTTGTTGGCAATGGCCTTGATGACCGTGGTGGCGCCATTGGCGAAGGAGCCGCCACCGGTCACAGTGCCCCAGCTCTCATTGTTCGAGACAACGGTGATGGTGTACATCGCATCCGGAGTGGTGAAGGTGAGGGTGTCGCTCCATTCCGAGTAGCGGTTATTGGCGGAATCACACACATTGCGCACAACCACCTTGTACTCGGTGTTGGCTGTCAGACCCGTAAGAGAATAAGGATTGCTGGTGGTGACGACAGGAGCGCCGTTGCCGATGACGGACAACTCCCACTGTGTACCGGTGCTGGTCCAGCTGAGGGTTGCGCTGTTCGTCGTGACGTCGCTTGCCTGCAGGTTGGTGACAACCTCGCAGGGGGCGTCCCAATGAGTGCTGAAGTGGCGGATAATACTGGGAGCCGATGTGTCGGTAGCGCTGCAGTATGCAACGACATAGAGGTCGTACATCACGTCGACAGGCAGGTTGGAGAGTGTGATGCTGTTGGTGTACGAGGGGTTCATGTTCCACACGCTGTCGCCACTGGCGTGGTGATACACGCGGTAGAGGCTGGCACCCGTCGCATTCCAAGTGGCATAAGCCGTGTTACTGTCAACCATCTCCACCATGATGTTGGTCGGACGCTCGCACGAAGCAGTTCCCACACAATGAATATAGAGTTCGTAGCCGAGGGCTGCGTAGTAGCCGGAGGTGAAGGTGATGGTCATCGCACCCGTAGTGGAAGTGGCCAACACACTGTCGATGGTCTCGGTCATATTGGTGTTGGTGCGGCTGTAGAGGACCGTGCCGCTGGTACCCACACCGTCGTACACGGTGAAGGTGTTGGCATCGGCACCATGGCTGAAGAAGCCACCCTGCAGCTGCAACTCGCGACCGGCCTCGCCAGCCTGGATTACGAGTGCAGAATTACTGTTGTGAAGGTAGCCAGCCACCGGACCACCGTTGTCGTAGATGATGAAGTCACATCCCACGATGGTATCGGCCACGCCGGTGTTGTTCATCCAGTATTCGTCGGTAGCGAAACCGTTCTGCAGTTCCACCCAGTTGCTGTATATGCCGGTTCCGCACATGCTACGCACAAAGAGGCGATAGTGGGCACCCTCGGCCAGCGTGTTGAAAGGAGGCATATAGTAGTTGGTATCGACGGTAATCAACTGGCTCTCGGGGATGCTGTCGATGACGTCGGTCGAAGTGATTGTGTCGATGTAGAGCTGCCACTGCGTGGGAACGGAATAGCCGGCCTGCGAGTAGGTCCACGTAAAGTAGACATCGTCGGCAGTGTTGGGATACATATTGTTGTTTACCGTGATGTCCTGCGGGGGATTGCAGACGGACAGTTCGATGACCACAACGCTGTCGATGGCCATACCCCAGTCACTGGGATTATTGTGGCTGTGTCCAATCGCAATACGTGTACCATAACCAGTGTAGTCAAGGTAGTTGTAGGTGAAACGTACGAAGCTTTCGCGACACTGTCCGTCAATAGTCAGCGTGTCAACCCAATCCACAGTACCCGTGCTTTCGTCATAGGCACCCATCATGATGGCGTCGCCTTCACTGATGTTGCCCAGCTTGGCGTTGAACGAAATCTGGAGCTTGACTATGGGGACATTGAAAGTGGGCAGAATAGCAGCCTCGCCGGCCGACCCGCTTCCAGCCATCATCTCGCCGTCGCCGCTGGACTCGGCTTGATTGGTATAACGGTTCCAGTGGAAGTAACTCGGAGTCGTATAGTCCCAGCAAGGAGGCAGGGTGCCGGTACTGCTGACGAAGTTCTCCACATAAGGCAATGCGCTCGCACCGCAAACCGTGGTGCCCAGGACAGTGGTGGACCACAGCGTGTCGTTGCCACACACCTGACCCACACGGAACTCGTATGTGGTCGAGTAGCTCAGGCCGCTTACCGTCTTGCTGGTGGAGGTGGTGTACTGCGGCGCACTCCATGTGTCAGAGCCGTCCATGCGGTATTCCACCACAAAGTTGTTCAGCGCGCCGGCGCAGGTCCATGCAACGGTGACATTGGGATGGACGTTGTCGGGAGTGGCAGTGACATTGCTGGGCGTCATGCAGCCTTCGTCGAGCGTAATGTTGATGTCGTCAACGTTGGCATTATAGTAATCATTGCTGTAAGTATAGCGGAAAGCCAGGTAGTAGGTCGAATCATGGTCCAGCGTATTGGTGTTGAACTCGTATAGGGTGTAATCACTGGCGTTGACGGTGACCATGCTGATGAACGTCGAGTCGGCATAAGGATTGGTCATCATGCCGGCCTCGAAGGTGCCGTAGCCATTGGACGTATAGGCCCAGAAGCTCACCTTGATGGAATCGCCGGGCAGCGGAATGCGGCCACTGGCAATCATGGCAGTGTTGCTGCCGTTGCTCTCGAAGGTCAGGCTGTTGCTGCCGGTATGAGCGTTTTCGTCGACGGCAGGATAACCGTTGACGCCGGCGCTCACCACCGTCCAACACGAGGGCTCATTGCCCACGGCGTCGCCTTCAAAGCCTTCCACATAGGGAATCGCCATCTCGCCGCAGGAGGTCTTGACGTTGACAACGCGCGGGCTCGAGGTGTCACCCACCGAACAGACTGCCTTCACGGCGAAGGTGTGGAGCGTATTGGGATTAAGGCCATAAGCAGTGTACATGCCGGTGGTGACAGGGGCATAGGCGCCATTGTCGAACGACACCAGGTAGGTCGTGCCGCCTTCCACGGTCCAGGTAAAGCTCAACTGGGTCGAGTCGACCGCAGCAATCTGCACCGCAGGCTTCAGACAACTCGGACAGGCATTGGCCATCAGGACCAGCGTGTCACCCGCGCTATAGCTGCTGGTGGTACCATTGAACACCTCCTCCTCGCCGCCGTTGACAATGGTGGCCGAGGGTGTGTTAGAACCTACCGATACAAGGACAACGGCCAGCGGCATGTTGCTGCACACACCGATGGTTTCGGTAGTGCTCTGCACCGAAGCCAACTCGACGCCGTTCTGCCGTACACTCAGCTGCGGGCTGTAGCTGCTATAGTAGGAGCCGTAAGAGAGGTAGTCATTGGTAGTCGAAACGGTAATCTCGCATTCGCCGCCGGTGCAACCCGTAATGAAGGGCAGGCTGGCAAAGCTGGACGTGTCGCCCGAGCAGTCGGTGGCCACACCGACAGTGTGGGCCGTGCGCTCGGCCAGGGTAGTGACGGTGTAGAAGGTGTCGGTGACGTTGATGTAGATGCTGTCAACGCGCACAATCCATGCGGACTGGCCCTCTTGGGCGGTCCAGTGGATGGTGACTCCCGTAGCGGTGGTATCGCTCAGGTAGACGTTGGTGGGAGGCAGACAGGCGGGGCAGGGAACACTCACAGTGGCCAGCACATCGCCGCTACTGCGGTTGCTCATATCACTGATGGTGAACACGGTGCTGCCACCGCCATCGGTGACGGTACCACCCATCTCGTCGGCATAGCTGCCTTTATTGAAGCGCACCTCGACGGCCGCCGACGAACACACCTCGACGGACACAGTGGCACTGTTGCCGCTGGAAATAGTGGCGGAGCCCATCAAGATTCCGGCTTGATAGAATTCGATAGCGTTGCCGTTCCAGCCGTCGCCGTAGCTGTCGGTAGCATTCACAACCATGTTGCAGACAGAGGCGTCGCAAGCAGTGGCAAAGTTGATGCTACGCACGGCACCAGTGTCGTCGGCGTCGCAAATCGGGCGCACATACACTGTGTGGCCGGTCATGGCGTCGAGGCCGCTGACGGTGTAGCTGCTGTCGGTCACCACGTCCACGTCGTTGCTATCGACCACCACGGCCCAAGCAGTCTCCGTGCCGCCGGCGTGCCAGCTGATGATGGCACCGTCAGAGTAGGTGGTGTCGACCGTCAAGCCAGTGACGGCGGGGCAGGACACCTGGGTCTGGAAGTAGTTGAAGGGGCGCACATCGGAGGTGGTGCTGCCGCAGTTGGTGGCCACCCAGGCATAGTAGCGCGTGTCGCTGTTGAGGCCGGTGAGGGTGACGGTGGTGTCGGTGGTGGTGACGCTCTGCACGCTGGCATCGGTGGAGTTGTTCACGGTGCCGTAGTAGACGGTGTAGCCCGAGGCACCGCTGACGCTCTCCCATGTCAGGTCGGCGGTGTGGGCCGTGATGTTGGCCGCAGCCTGCACCGAGGCGGGACGCGAGCAGCCGCTGTAGAAGCTGACGCTGATATCGTCAATCTCGCCAATCTGGGTGCCGTAGCTCGACGGGCTGCTGGTGTAGCACGCCAGCCAGGCAATGCGGTAGCTGTCGGTGAGGGTGAGGGTCGAAGTGTTGAATTCGTATTCGTTCCATCCGCTGGCGTTCTCGACGGTCACCAAGGGGATGAAGGTCGAGGTGTCGCGCGGGTTGGTGATGACGCCGGCCTTAATCCAGCGGCTGCTGCCGTTGAGGTAGGCCCAGAAACTGACGTTGATGGGGTCACCGCTGGTGAGGTCCATCTCGGGACCCACCACGAGGTTGTACTGCTCGCTGTTCTTGGCCTGCAGATACATGCCATAGGTGCCGCCCGAGGTGTGGTTACGCACGTTGTTCACCGACGGGTCGGTGCCGGCGGCGATGGTGCTGTCCCAGCAGGGGTACCAGGCACCGTTGTAGGCGGCATCCTCAAAGTCGACAAAGAAGGGCAGCGCGGTGGGGCCGCACGAGGTGCGGACACCGATGGTGGCGATGGTCGAACTGTCGTCGCTCGAGCAGACGGCCTGCACGCCGAGGGTGTAGAGGGTGTTGGCGCCGAGGTAGGAGAAGGAGTAGCTGGTGTCGCTGACGTTGCCGTCGACGAGCGAGTCATTCAGGTAGACGGCAAACTGCGTGGCGTTGCCGCGGGGGCTCCACGAGAAACCTATCTCGTCGGTCGTGACAGTGTCGATGCTCAGAGCCGTCGGAGGCAGGCACGAGGGGCAGGGGTCAGCCACGGAAGCCAATGTGTCGCCCGTATAGTAGTTGCCCATGCTGTTGATGCTGAATAGTGTAGTACCGCCACCGTCTTGAATGTAGCCTCCCATCTCGCCGGGGTAGCTACCGCGGGTAAATACAAGGGCTATGGGCTCATTGTCGCATACCTGATAGGTTGCAGTAGAACCGCTCTGTCCGCTGGGGCAGTCGATGGCAGCCACCAGGGAGCCGTTCTGGTAGAGGTTGATCAGGCAGCCGTTCCAGCTGTCGTCGTAGGAGTCGGTGCGGTAGACGGTGATATTGCACGAGCCGCCCTCACAGTCGGTGCGGAAGGTGGCGGTGGCGGTGGGAGACGACGAGTCGCTGCTGGAACACACAGCCACCACATAGAAGTTGTAGCCAGAAGCAGCGTCAAGGCCCGTCAGGGTGTAAGCAGTGTCGAGGATGCCGCTCACCACAGTGGTGTCGGCACCGCTCTTCCAGTAGTAGAGCGTATAGGAGGCACCGCTGTTACTGGTGTCCGACCAGCTGAGGGTGGCGCCGTCGCTCATGATGCTGCCGGCCTGCAGGTTGAAAGGCGAGAGGCAGGTGGGGCACGCCGTGAACGACACTACCGTGCCGCTCGGTGCATAGGTGTAGCCGTGTGCATTACTGACGTACACGGTACCGTCGCCACCGGTGATGGTGAAGGTGTTCTCGTTGTACTGGTCGTTGCCCGACCAGTCGATGCGCACCAAGTCTCCCTGACACACGGTGAAGGTCTGCGTGTTGTCGTCTTCATCGACTGTGAATGTAGACAACTGCACATTGTTACGATAGATGGTCAGGCTTCCCTCCCATCCGTCGCCGAAGCTGTCTTCGCCCGCAATGGTGAACGTGCAGGGCGTGCCGTCCGTGCACTGCGCACCGGCCATCCATGGGAAAGCCATCGCAGCCACCAGGGCAATCATTTGTAAATACTTTTTCATAAAACTGTTTTTGATTAATAATTTTAGTTTTTTTATGATTTCTCTTGTCTATTTATTCCTCTTTTTTCAGTGAAAACAGAAACTACAGAACCTTATTAATTTAGGTAATCATATTTAAACCTACACAATTATAAAACACATTTAAAACTCACAACCAGCTATTTACCGAAAACACACGCCACATTCATCCCTCCCTTGGATGCTGCAAATTTACAATAAAAATTATTTTAAACACAGACGTATGAAAAAAACATTAAAACACGAATGCCCACGAATTGCCCATTAATAATTAATGGTAAATTCGTGGGCATTCGTGTTTTTTTTTCAGAGGAAAAACACACATTTTTTCCAAAACAGAACTCACAAAGAACCCTGCCACAGGGCAAACGCGTCAAAAAAACGACAAGCACAGCCGCGACCCCTCCCCCCCTCTGCCCCCCACATCCTCCGCCATTTTTACGGTAGTATTACGGTAGTATTACGGTAGTATTACGCTTTAAAAGCGTAATACTACCGTAATACTAGCGTAATACTACCGTAAAAATCCCAGAGGAAGTAGGGGGTTGTATTACTTAGCACATTGGGTACCAACAATGTTTAAGTTTTGTTACCGATTATGCGCCGTAGTATCGGTTTTTTATGTATCTTTGCAGTAGTTTTTGCAACCGTATTTTATGAAAGAGATACACGATTTCAAGCTCTTAGCATCACATCGGCACAGCGAGCACTACTTCACCCTCGTGCTGCGTCACAGCCCCCTCAGCCCGATGCCTCCGGTGGCTCCCGGCCAATTTGTCGAGGTGAAGGTCGACGGCGAGCCCGACGTGATGCTGCGCCGTCCCATTTCGGTCCACGATGTCGACCCCGAGGCCGGCACGCTCTCGCTGTTGGTCCAGGTGGTGGGCAAAGGCACACGAAGGCTGAGCCTCCTGACCGAGGGCGACAGCGTGAATGTGGTCTACCCCCTGGGGCATGGCTTCTCGGTCGACCTGCCGGCAGCCAGCCGTGCACTGCTGGTGGGGGGAGGTGCCGGCATCGCGCCGCTGTTCTACCTCGCCAAGGTGCTGAAAGCAAAGGGTGTGGACTGCACCATACTGCTTGGCGGACGCACCGCCGACCTCATCCCCGTGCGCGACGAGTTCAGCCCCTTCGGCACCCTCTGCCTGGCCACCGACGACGGCTCGCTCGGGCATAAAGGTCTTGTTATCAGCCATCCCGCCTTCAACGCACCGTATGATATGATTTACACCTGCGGCCCCACGCCCATGATGAAGGCGGTGGCCCGCAGTGCGGCCGAACGCGGCATACGCTGCGAGGTGAGTCTGGAGAACCTGATGGCCTGCGGCGTCGGAGCCTGTCTGTGCTGCGTCACCGACACCGACCAAGGGCACCGCTGCGTCTGCAAGGACGGCCCCGTCTTCGACACGGCAAAAATGGGTAAATGGATGAATGTATGAATGAAACGGCGAATTACTCGAATTACTCAAAGCTTGCGCAGGCTGTTTTTTGCGAATTACTCGAATTGTACCTGCGCAAGCATTCGGGTAATTCGCCAATGATTGACCTGCGTAGCTTCGAGTATTTCGAGTAATTCGCCGTTAAAAAAGAAAAGACAATGTTAGCAGTTAAAGTACATAATCTCAAGCTGAAGAACCCGGTGCTGACCGCCAGCGGCACCTTCGGCTACGGCGAGGAGTTCGCCGACTTTATCGACCTGAACCGTCTGGGCGGCTTCGTGGTGAAGGGCACCACGGGCAGCCACCGCGAGGGAAACCCCTATCCACGCATGGTGGAGACCCCCTCGGGCATGCTCAACTCGGTAGGCCTCCAGAATGGCGGTGTGGAGAAATTCTGCTCTGACGTCTACCATAGAATCAAGCACTTGGATACAAATATCATCGTCAACGTGAGCGGTTCCTCCATTGAGGAGTACTGCTCCGTGGCCGAGCAGATAGACGCCTTGGAGCGCGTCCCCGCCATCGAGCTCAACATCAGCTGCCCCAACGTCAAGTGCGGCGGCATGTCGTTCGGCACCGACCCGCAGATGGCGGCCCAGGTGGTGGCAGCGGTGCGCAAAGTGTACCATAAGACACTGATAGTAAAGCTTTCACCCAATGTGACCAGCATCGTCGAGATAGCCAAGGCGGTCGAAGGTGCTGGCGCCGACAGCGTCTCGCTCATCAACACCCTGCTGGGCATGGCCATCGACATCGAACGCCGCCGCCCCTGCATGGCCAACATCACAGGCGGCCTGAGCGGTCCCGCCGTGAAGCCTGTGGCTGTGCGCATGGTGTGGCAAGTGGCTCATGCCGTGAAGATTCCCGTCGTCGGCCTGGGTGGCATCTGCACCGCCGAGGACGCCATCGAGTTCCTCATGGCCGGCGCCACCGCCATCGAGGTGGGCACGGCCAACTTCATCGACCCCGCCGTCACCATGAAGATTGTCGACGGTATGGAAGCCTGGTGCAACAAGCATGGTATCAGCGATATCAACGAGATAATAGGAATTATTTAAACGGCGAATTATGCTAATTAAACGAATTGCTTCGCAGTACAACTATTATTTGCCAATTACTCGAATTGTATTGCGCAAGTATAATTCGAGTAATTAGCCTGAAATTGACCTGCGTAGCTTAGTTTAATTCGTTAAATTCGCCGTTAAAAAAAGCAGTATAATGATTATTGTCGCCGACAGCGGGAGCACCAAGACCACATGGATGGAGGTAGAGACTGGTAACAAGATGGTTACCGAAGGACTCAACCCCCATTTCACCACCGACGAGCAGTTCCTCGCCGCCTGCCGGCAGGTGAGCACTCACTTTCAACTTTCAACTTTCAGCTTTCAACTTTATTTTTACGGCGCCGGCTGCGGCAATGACAGTCAGCGCGAGCGAGTGGAAAAGCTGCTCATGGCTGCATTACGCCCTGAAGACCTGTCGGTTGCCACCGACATGCTGGGGGCCTGCCGTGCGGTGAGCGGCCGCCGCGAGAGCCTGGTCGGAATACTGGGCACCGGCAGCAACATCTGCTACTACGACGGTCAACGCATTGTCAGCCAACCCGTCAGCACAGGTTACGTGATGGGCGACAACGGGTCGGCCAACCATGTGGGTCGCATCCTGCTCAACGACTACCTCACCCGACGCATGCCAGAGGAAGTAAGAGCTTTATTCTATGAGGCTTACCCCATGTCGGACGACCAATTCATCGACACCGTCTATCACCGTCCCCACCCCAATCGCTTTCTGGCCTCGCTGGCACCCTTCGCCGCTGCACACCAGGAAGATGACTATTGCAACCATGTGATACTGACGGCGCTCTACGACTGGCACCATGGGCCTGTGGAGACCCTCCAACAGCAAACAGGCCACGAGGAAGGCTGGCTCAACATAGTGGGTGGTTTTGCCAAAGCCATCGAGCCTACGCTGCGTCGCTACTTTGCCGACCAAAGGCTTTCCATCGGCACCATCCTGGCCGACCCCATCGACGGCCTCCGGAGCTACCATAGTGCCGCACGTCCAGAATGACAGGGCTGGAAACCAACCTATTGACACCCTTTTTGATTATTTTTGCAGGAGCGTACAATAAACGAGCATTCCGCCCGTTATACATTATCTTTACTAATAAAATCGCATTTAAGAATGGATTTATCAAACATCTTAGTCATTGCCGGCAAGCCGGATTTGAGTGAACTGGTGTCGCAGACCAAGGGCGGCGCCGTAGTGTCGAACCTCGTGACGGGTCAGAAGTACCCTGTGTTCAAGAACGATAGAATCAGCTCGTTGGGCGAGATACGCCTCTTCACCGAGACCGATGAGCGTCCGCTGGAGGAGGTGATGCAGGCCATCTTCCGGAAGCTTGAGGGCAAGCCCACCGACTTCGACCCCAAGAAGGCCGAGAGCAAGGTGATGTTCGACCTGCTGGGCGACGTGTTGCCCGACTACGACCGTGAACGCGTGCACGCCTCCGACGTGAAGAAGCTCTTCTCGTGGTACAACGTGCTGCTCTCCGCCGGCAAGATTACCCTTGACGAAGAAACGTCGGAAGAGAATCAGGAAAAGGAAGAGAACCAATAGTTTAACATATAAAGCCATGAAGAAAGTATTGTGGGCACTCTGTGCCGTAATGATGCTGGCTCTGTCGGCCTGCAACAAGGACAATCCCAATCCCGAGAACGTCCCGGGTGGTGGCGGCGAAGGTGGCGGCAGCAATCCTCCCGTCCAGACAGCCACCGGCGAGGGCGTCTTCAACCCCGCACAGCGACTCATCAGCATTGCCATCGACGGCACCACCTCGGAAGAGTGGGAGTGGGCCAACGACGTGCTGACCACCATCCTGACCGCCGACGAGAACGGCAACCTCGTGGAGTCGAGCTGGTTCGAGTATGACAACCACCGCATCGTGTCTATGACCGGCACCCTCGAGGGCATGCCCGTCGAGGTGGGCTACACCTATAGCGGCGACAAACTGGCCGCGGTGTCGGTTTATTCCGGCCCCCTGGAGGTGTTGAACATTGCCTTCACCCACAATGCCGCCGGCAAGCCGAGCCACCTGACTCTGGAAATCAACGAGACCCTGCTGGCGTTCCTCCCCCAACTGTTCGGTGACGGCTTCCCCGACATCTTCAACAGCAAATCCACGATTCCCAGCAAATGGGAGATAAACAGCACTGTTTTCACAGCCGACCTGGCGTGGCAGGGCGACAACGTGGCGCAGGTTATCTTCAACGGGCAGATTAATATCAACGCCACGCTAGGCGAAATACGCCAGATGGCCAATCTCGACTCCTTGCTGGGCAGCTACGCCTCGTACCTGTCCCTCCTGGGTGACTCGACCGTCATGCCTATCTCCGTCACGATGAACGACACGAGCGACTTCACCTACGACAACAAGAACAATCCCTTCTACGGATTTCTCGGGCGCCTCGACCCCACAGTCCTCTCGGCCAACAACGTTACCGCTTCCGACACCCGCGTCTCCGTCAACCTGGCCACCGCGCTGGACCTCAGTTTTATGACCATCCCCCTCTCCTTCCCCCTGCCGGTTCCCGTCGAAAACGGGTCGCAGACATATTCCTATACCTATAACGCCGCCGGGTTCCCCGAAACGGTCACGGACGGCGACGGCAGCACAACCCAGTACACCTATCAGCAATAAACAATGACCTATACAGAAAAAGACCATAAGTACAAACGCTATACCGTCACCTCGGCATTGCCCTATGCCAACGGGCCGGTACACATCGGTCACCTGGCCGGCGTCTACGTGCCCGCCGACGTCTATGTGCGCTACCTGCGCGCCCAGGGCGAGGAGGTGATGTTCATCGGCGGCTCGGACGAGCACGGCGTGCCCATCACCATCAAGGCCCGCAAGGAGGGCGTCACGCCGCAGGACATCGTCGACCGCTACCACAAGATAATCAAGGACAGCTTCGCCGAACTGGGTATTTCGTTCGACATCTACAGCCGCACCTCCTGCGACGAGCATCACCGTACCGCATCCGAATACTTCAAGAAGCTGTACGACGAGGGCAAGTTCATCGAGAAGACCTCGATGCAATACTACGACGAGGAGGCCCAGCAGTTCCTGGCCGACCGCTACATCACCGGCACCTGCCCCCACTGCGGCAACGAGCGTGCCTACGGCGACCAGTGCGAAGCCTGCGGCACCTCGCTCAATGCCACCGACCTCATCAACCCCAAGAGCGCCCTCAGCGGCTCGAAACCCGTCCTCAAGGAGACCAAGCACTGGTTCCTCCCCCTCGACCAAGACGAGCCCTGGCTGCGCCAGTGGATACTGGAGGAGCATAAAGGCGACTGGAAGACCAACGTCTACGGCCAGTGCAAGTCGTGGATTGACGCCGGCCTGCAGCCCCGTGCCGTCACGCGCGACCTCGACTGGGGCGTCAAGGTGCCCATCGAGGGTGCCGACGGCAAAGTGCTTTACGTCTGGTTCGACGCCCCCATCGGCTACATCTCCTTTACCAAGCAGCTCAAGGGCGACGACTGGGAGAAATGGTGGAAGAGCCAGGACACCAAGCTGGTGCACTTCATCGGCAAGGACAATATCGTTTTCCACTGCATCATCTTCCCCTCGATGCTCCACGCCGACGGCTCCTACATCCTGCCCGCCAATGTGCCGGCCAACGAGTTCCTCAACCTCGAGGGCGACAAGATCAGCACCTCGCGCAACTGGGCCGTATGGCTGCACGAATACCTGCAGGAGTTCCCCGGCAAGCAGGACGTGCTCCGCTACACCCTCTGCTCCAACGCCCCCGAGACCAAGGACAACGACTTCACCTGGAAAGACTTCCAGTTGAAGAACAACAGCGAACTGGTCGCCATCCTCGGCAACTTCGTGAATAGAACGCTTGTCCTCACCCACAAGTTCTATGGTGGAAAAGTGCCCGCTTGCGGACCTCTCGGAGAGGCCGAGCAGGAGGTCGTCAAGGAGATGGCCACCTTCCCCGAGCGCATCGGCCGCAGCATCGAGACCTACCGCTTCCGCGAGGCCCTCAGCGAGATGATGAACCTCGCCCGTCTGGGCAACAAGTACCTCACCGACACCGAGCCGTGGAAACTCGTCAAGAGCGACCCCGAACGCACCGCCACGGTAATGAACCTCTCGCTGCAAATCTGCGCCAATCTGGCCATCCTTTGCGCCCCCTTCCTGCCCTTCACGGCCGACAAGCTGCACCGCATGCTCAAACTCCAGACCCTCGGTTGGCAGGATGCCGGCCATGCCGACCTGCTCTTGGAGGGTCACCAGATTGCCCAGCCCGAGCTGCTCTTCGAGCAAATCAGCGACGAGACTATCCAGGCACAGGTCGACAAGCTGCTCCGCACCAAGGAGCAGAACGCCCTCGCCGCCTGGCAGCCCGCCGAGGAGAAACCCGCAGTGACCATCGACGACTTCGGCCGCATGGATATCCGCGTGGCCACCATCCTCGAGTGCACCAAGGTGCCCAAGGCCGACAAGCTGCTGCAGTTCAAACTCGACGACGGCACCGGCACCCCCCGCACCATCGTCAGCGGCATCGCCAAGTTCTACCCCGACCCGCAGGCACTGGTGGGACGCCAAGTTTGCTTCATCGCCAACTTCCCGCCGCGCAAACTGAAGGGTGTCGAAAGCCAAGGAATGATACTCAGCGCCGAAGACAAAGACGGCCGCCTGGTACTGTTAACTCCCAGTGACATAGTCACTCCCGGCTGCAGCGTCGGCTGAATGGGAAAAATAGGTAAAGGTTTCGGAAATTCCCTCGGAGAAAGGTTGTACTTTTGCAGCAGAAAAAGAACGCAACCGAAGTGGAGCGAACTTCTCTTAACGAAAGAACAACCAAAAAAGAAAGGAGTAACAATATGAAGACCTCGAAAGTAATTGCACTCGCAATGATGGCCCTGGCGCTGAGCGCCACGCCGGCCCTGGCACAGCGTAGCGGAGGCAGCCGCGGTGGCGGTGGCGGACACAGCAGCTCGGTGAGCAGCAGCCGCTCCTCCGGCAGCAGCCACTCCTCCAGCAGTAGCTCAAGCCGAAGCAGTTTCAGCAGCAGCTCCAGCCGCTCGTCCAGCCCCAGCCGCTCGTCGATAAGCAGCAGTCCCAGCCGTTCGTCCAGCAGCAGCCGCTCGGCAATGAGCAGCAGCCCGAGCCGTAGCAGCTCGGTGGGCGGTCCCAGCCGTTCGGCAGGCAGCGTCAGCCGTAGCGAGGGCGTCCGCAGCGGCAGCCCCGCAATGCGCGGCGGAGTAGAAGCCCGTGGCAGCCATGCCGGCGTGCGTGGCCGCGAAGCAGGCCGCACAGCCCCCACGACACGTGGCGATGCGACCATGCGTGGCACCACCCCGCGGGAGCGAGACAACGGGACGGTGCACAGAGGCCCTGCCCCCAAAGCACCTGCCGGAACGATATCGGCCTCGGGTCGCCCCCGGTCCAACTATGCCCGTCCGGGCCGTCCCGGCGGCGTGATGCCTCCCAGCCATCGCCCCATCCACCCTGCCCCCTATTTCTACCACCCCTGGCACCACCACATGGTGCACTGCCACCCCATCTTCTGGGACCCCATCCCCCCGCGTCCCTGGTACTGGCCCGGATTCTGGCTCTACTGCAACAGCTACTGGTATGACTACCATGTGACCGATGTAGTCACCGTGCGCCGCTACGTGCAAGACACCTACCACGTAGACATGATTACCTACGGCATCAGCGGCGACATCATGTACGCCATCGTCCGCGACGGCGGCTCCACCTACCTTCAGGTCTACGACAAGGACGACCACCTGCTGGCCGAGCAGAAAATCAACAAGAAATACTGCAACATGGTCATCGACAGTGAGAACGGAGGCTGCTGGATAAGCAAGAAGCACGAGAAAGACCCCTTGCTCTTCATCTGGGCCGACGGACAGCTCCTCATCTACGAAGCCGACTAAAACGGAACAAGCCATCGAGGCCCCCGGGCTCACGCCCGGGGGCCTCTCCTTTCCACCCCATAATACATTCTTTGCCCTATGGAAATCAAGCCCTACCGCCACGAGGTGAAGTACTACGAGTGCGACCGCATGGGCATCACCCACCACAGCAACTACATACGCTTCATGGAAGAGGCCCGCGTCGACTGGATGGACCAGCTCGGCTACGGCTTCGACCGCATGGAGGCCGAGGGCGTGGTGTCGCCCGTGGTGGCCGTCGACTGCCGCTACAAGCACAGCACCACCTTCAAGGACGTCATCGAGATAAGCGTGAAGGTGGCCGAGACCTCGGCCCTGAAGATAGTCTTCAACTACACCATGACCTGCGGCGGCCGCACCGTATGCACCGCCACCAGCACCCACTGCTTCCTCGAGAACGGCCGTCCCGTATCCCTCGAGCAGCGCTTCCCCGACCTCTACGCCCACGTACAGCAGGCCTGAGCCGTTTTCAGGCCGCCGACGACTCCCGCAGGGGCATAAGACACTGGTTCTTATGCCCCTGCGGCCGTTTTTGTCGTCTCCTCGACCCGCCAATCAAAACCGAAACAATTTCTCTTCAAAACTGGAAAAAGCCCCAAAAAACGGCTTTTGTAACCCACTGATACAGAAGCCATCCCAAGACCATGTCTTACTCAACTCCTACTCATCCCTTACTCATCGCCTACCCATCCCCTACTCGAGTAGGCGAAGAGTAGTAGATGAGCAGGTCCGGACCAATGGAACGACAGGCGAATAACCTGCCCCGCCCCCGGCGCATCTCCCGCGCCGGAGGACAAAAAGAAAGGCCACGACCGGAGTCGTGGCCTTTCTTTCACAGACGATAGGGGGATTATCCCACCGGCCTTACTGCAGTTTGGCCAGGGCCTCTTTGATGCGGCGGAGGGCTTCGCGGAGGAGGTCCTCGCTGGTGGCGTAGCTGAGGCGGATGCAGCTGTCGTCGCCGAAGGCGGAGCCCATCACCGTGGCCACGTTGGCCTCGTTGAGGAGATAGAAGGCCATGTCGGTCGAGTTCTCAATCTTCTTGCCGTTGAAGCTCTTGCCGTAGTAGGAGCTGCAGTCGGGGAAGAAGTAGAAGGCACCCTGTGGCAGGCGTACCTTGAGGCCAGGGATGTCGCACAGCAGCTGGTAGACCATGTCGCGGCGGCGGCGGAAGGTCTCGCGCATGTCGATGATGTCCTTGCTGGTCTTGGGGTCCATGAGCATGGCGCAGACGGTGGCCTTCTGGGCGATGGAGCAGGTGGCGCTGGTCACCTGGCCCTGCAGCTTGTTGGCGGCCTTGGCTATGACGGTGGGGGCGGCGATGAAGCCGATGCGCCAGCCGGTCATGGCGAAGCCCTTGGCCACGCCGTTGACGGTGATGACGCGGTCCTTGACCTCGGGGAACTGGGCTATCGACTCGTGCTTGCCCACGAAGTTGATGTGCTCATAGATTTCGTCGGCCATGACGAAGAGGTTCTCATGCTTGGCCACCACCTCGGCGATACCGCGCAGCTCCTCTTTGGTGTAGAGCATGCCGGTGGGGTTGGAGGGCGAGGAGAACATGATGAGCTTGGTGCGGGGCGTGATGGCGGCCTCAAGTTGCTCGGGGGTGACCTTGAAGTCGTTCTCGAGCTTGGTCTTCACGAAGACGCACTTGCCCTCGGCCAGGCGGACGAACTCCTTGTAGGAGACCCAGAAGGGGGTGGGGATAATCACCTCGTCGCCAGGGTTGATGAGGCACTGCACCACCTGGAAGAGGCTCTGCTTGGCGCCGGTGCTGACGACAATCTGCTCGGGCTTGTACTCCAGACCGTTGTCGCGCAACAGCTTGGTGCAGATGGCCTCCTTCAGGTCGGCATAGCCGGGCACGGGAGGATAATGGGTGAAGTTGTCGTCGATGGCCTTCTTGGCGGCCTCCTTCACAGCCTCCGGGGTGTTGAAGTCGGGCTCGCCGATGCTGAGGCTGATGACGTCTTTGCCCTGGGCCTTGAGCTCACGGGCCTTGGCGGTCATGGCGAGAGTCTCGCTCTCGGCCATATTGAGAATTCTATTTGACAGGATTTCCATGGTTGGTATTGTTTGATTGTTTGACTGCGTGATTGCGGGGAGGGATTAGTGCTTCTGGCGGAAGGTGAAAAGCATGTTGCCGAAGAAGTTCCAGAGGGTGGTGACGCCGACGGCGACGACCCAGAGGATATAGAAGCGCCAGTCGTCGTTCCATGCCGGCAGCAGCTTGCCGCACAGCCAGAGGGTGCCGTTGTTGATGCCCAACCCGATGATGCTGACAAGGAAGAACTTGAGGTACTCCACCCCCACCTTCTTCTCCTGGCTGCGGAAGGTCCAGATGCGGTTGAGGAAGTAGTTGGTCGTGGCGGCACAGATGAATCCGATAGTGTTGGCCACAAAGGGGTTGAGGCCAATCCACTCCTTGCACGCATAGAGGACACCCCCGTGCACCAGCATGCCGCTGGCACCCACCACGCCAAACTTGAGGAACTTGATAATCAGCGGACGGAGTTCCACGACCTAGAACTGTTTGTCGGCTTCGGAATGGATGATACCCGTCTTGCGCACCTTCTGCTTCTTGTTGCCCTTGGGCTTGCTGATGCGCGGCTGCGGTTTGGCCACACGCGGCAGGTAGCGTATGTCGCCGTCGCCATTCACCTCGAGGCCGTAGACCTTCTTGGTGTTGAGGTTGCACTTCAGGTGCCAGAAGTGGCCGCAGCCGCCGGTGGTGAGGAGCACGTCGCTGGCTAGACGCTCGTCGGTCAGCTCGTCGTCCCACAGGAAGTTGACCCAGATGACGTGGTCGCCACGGTCGTTGGTGAAGCCCACATACTGGCGGCGGTACATGCGCATGTGCTCGTCAATGATGGGGCACATGCCGCCCTGATTGTAGTGGTCGCGGTTCACATAGGCTATACGTTTCTGTATCAGCCGCTCGGCTTCGGCGATTTCGGCGTCGGTCGGAGTGAAACGGCCGTCCTGGCTCTCGATGGTGAAGTCCACCTCCCAGTCCTGATGGAACGACCAGCCGTGGTAGTTGATGCCCCACACTTCGGCCACTTTCCATTTCTCGACCGGCTCAATATATTCCTGCGCACCCGCCAAAGGTGCGAACAGCATCACTATAACGGCAAAAATCAGCGTCTTTTTCATTCTATTACGTCTTAATTTTCAAGTGCAAAATTACTCATATTTCGGCATCTGAGCAAATTTTTTTTCAATATGCAAAAAATATTGTATCTTTGCACGCTGAAACGATAACGCAACAAACAATAAAATAGTATAACAACATGAAGAAATTTGTCACTGTAAAAGAAGCCGCCGACCTCATCCATGATGGCATGACCGTAATGGTGGGTGGTTTTCTCGGCGTGGGCAACCCCATCGCCCTTATTGATGAACTGGTGGCCCGCAACGTGAAGGACCTCACCATCATCTGCAACGACACCGCCTATCCCGAAGTGGGTGTGGGCAAGCTCATCACCAACCACCAGGTGAAGGCCCTCATCGCCACCCATATCGGCACCAACAACAACACCATCGACCAGATGAACGCCGGCGAGCTGAAGGTGACCCTCCAGCCCCAGGGCACCCTGGCCGAACAAATCCGCGCCGCCGGTGCAGGCCTCGGTGGAGTGCTCACCCAGACGGGCCTCGGCACCGTGGTCGAAAACGGCAAGCAGAAAGTGACCGTCGACGGCAAGGAGTACCTGCTGGAGAAGCCCGTGCGTGCCGACGTCGCCATCATCGGCGCCAACATCGCCGACGAAAGCGGCAACCTGGTCTACAAGGGCACCAGCCAGAACTTCAGCCCCATGATGGCCACCGCCGCCGACACCGTCATCGTCGAACCGCAGGAGATTGTCCCCGCCGGCGCCATCGCCCCCGAGACCGTCAAGACCCCCGGCATCTTCGTCGACTACGTCATCAAGAAATAACCGGGGTAAGCCCCTGTTTATTTACGGAAAAAGTGTTTGGCTCGCCAAACACTTTTTTATTGTCTTGCTTAAATGTTGATTCTTTACATCACATTTTTTTGATAGCCCTACAAGAAAATTATCTGCATTCGAATGCAAATAATTGAAATTATTTTTGTATTTTTGCACTTGAATTCAAATACCAAAAAGATGGATACGATAGCAAGACCGACCTACCTCAATCAGCTATCGCAGTGGCGCGACAAGCACGTTATCAAGATAATAACGGGCATCCATCGTTGCGGGAAGAGTACCCTGATGGCTCAATTCCAGCAGCAGCTTTTGGATGACGGCGTAAACAAAAAACAGATAATTGCAATCAATCTTGAGGATTTAGCATTTGAAAATCTGAAAGACTATCGCGAATTGTATCAATACATCACGGCCCGGATGCTGCCGGACAAGATGAACTATGTTTTTCTGGACGAAATACAGTCCGTAGACATGTTCCAGAAAGCCATCGACAGCCTGTTCTTGAAAGAAAATGTGGATATATATCTGACCGGTTCCAATGCGTATCTTCTTTCGGGCGAGATATCGACATTGCTTTCCGGTCGCTATATCGAGGTTGAAGTGCTTCCGTTTTCCGTTAAAGAATACCAGTCAGCCACCGAGGCCCGAGGGGAGCAACTGTACCGCGATTACATCAACTCCTCGTCGTTTCCCTATACCATCAACCTTTCTGCCGCGACAGACCTGCGTCAGTACCTGCAAGGCATCTACAGCACCGTGATACTGAAAGACATCATGCAGCGCAGCCGTCTGCAGGACAGTGACATACTGGAACGCGTCATACGCTATCTGGCCGACAACATCGGCAATGTCACCTCGCTGAAGTCCATCGCCGACACACTGACCTCGAACGGAAGGAAATGCAGTCCCCACACGATTGAGAACTGCGTGAACGGCCTGCTGGGCAGTTTTATGTTCTACAGTGCCTCGCGCTATGATGTCCACGGCAAAGAGCATCTGCGTGTAGGCAACAAATATTATATGGTAGACATCGGACTGCGAAACCTTTTGCTCGGCATCAGGCCAAACGACTTCGGGCATATCTTGGAGAATGTCGTCTATCTTGAACTGCGACGGCGCGGCAATCAGGTGTTTGTCGGGAAAGTGGGCAAGCAGGAAGTCGACTTTGTCTGCCTGAACGGCGAGGACACCGCATACTATCAGGTGGCCTTGACCACACGCGAAGAGGCCACCCTTGAGCGAGAACTCTCACCCCTGGAGTCAATCAAAGACCACTACCCCAAATACCTGCTCACCCTCGATGCCGACCCCATGTCTTCCCACAATGGAATAAAGAAAATGAATGTGGTTGATTGGCTGCTACAATAGGCTTGGCTATTGTCTCCCTCCTATGTGCCGACTATGATCCAAGCTCGGTCCTTCTTCGGTATCTCGGCGATGGCTCAATAAAAGGAGCTATGAAAAGCCTCCTGCTCATCTCATTTTCGGCAGTTGCTCATCTCGTTCTTGTGAGTTGGGAAACAATTTATATACGAGATGAGCATCCCGCCGAAACGAGATGCTCATCTGCCAAAAGCGAGTTGTGCTCGCAAATTCACGTTTCCCCTATTATCTCTTTAACGGCTTTTTAGGGTTTGATTCACTCGTAGCTCATCACGGCTTCCATTTTCCTGTAGCCAGCGTTGAACCTCATGTACATATCTAAATTTCATTGTCAAAAACTCATCTTTCAGAGTATGGCCATCCACATTTACAGTTCCGAATCTATTAACGTAATATGATGTGCCAGCATCTTTATGCTCGTGTATGGATTCTCCCATGCTAGCCATAAAAGCAGGAGCGTAGTATATACACGCATCTGCCTTGCCGTCAATAGGTATCGGCTCAATGATGTCAGATGGGACTTCGCTATCAATGTCTGACAACTCGACTGTCATTTTATTTATAGACAAGATGCGGAACACGTTCTCGTTCCAATACACATTTTGGGAAATGTGGTTGTATTCTTGATCCTTAATTCTAACAAGGTCGTTGGGTCTAAAATCATTTTCCATCATTTGTAAACTATTTGCGTGTTAGGAGAAATATATTCAGAACTACGGTTATATGTGATATGATTTATGCTCCAGCCAGATTTAAGATAGAGCGTTTGCAGTGAACTCATGGCACACCTCAAGGGCACATATGTTGTTTGACTATTTGCCAAGTCACACATACTAACGTCCAGAGTAGTAAGATTGTTTTCCTGGCAAAGTAAACTGTAAAGAGAATGGCAGGAATTGAGATTAAGGGTAGCGAGATGATTCTTTTGGCAGCAAATCTGTCTTAAATTAGTACATCCAGAAACATCTATCGTGGTCAGCGCACTTTCATAGCAAGTAAGGTATTTAAGTTTGGTCAAACCACTAGCATCCAAAGATGTCAAGTTGGGATTGTTACAAAGAACACTCTCTAGAGCAGTTGCACCTCGAAGATCGAGAGTGGTAATATTATTGGCGTGACAACTTAATTCTGTTAGTTGTTTGTTGTTGCTCACATCAAGCGAGGTGATGTGATTACTATAACATGTGAGGTCTTTTAGGTCAGGATTATTGCTGACATCAAGTGATGTGAGGTTGTTCGCATTGCACCATAGAACTTGAAGTTGCGTCAGTTTGCTTACATCCAAAACATCGAGTTTGTTGTTCCCGCAATATAGTATTGTAATATTAGTATTATGACTTAAATCTATGGTTGTTAGCTTGTTTCCACCACATTTTAGTTTGCGCAGATTTGTCATATATTCCATGCCTTTCAAACTGACTATGTCGTGAATACTCTCCTCTGAAAAATTAATTTCAGTTATTAGCTCAGCTTCGTCCATTGATATTTTTCCATCGTGATTATAGTCATAATGTTCAATGCAATAACGTTTAAACACTACATCATCCATCTTTGAGCAGACATCGTCCACAGTTTCAAGACCGTTTACGGTTTCTTGCTCTTTTGTACAGCCGACTGTCAACACAAAAGAGAATAACGACATTGCAAGTAGGCAATATTTCTGTTTCATAAAACTCAACCCTCATACGTCATCGGGTGCAACCTTTATTGCTCGTACAGCACCGAATTGAACAAAACATTTATAACGAAGCGTGGTGCTGATATACCACTTCACTAAGTGACGGTTGTGAGAATTACCTTGAATCGGGAAGATGTAACCAGCCCACGCCATAGCGCGAACCATTACACTAATTCCTGCGATTCGTAGAAAACTTCTCACATTTTCACTTACAAGAAACAAGTATAACGCTTCGGTGATTTCACTTTTGAAATCGACTGCAAAATTACGAATAATAATCCATCCGGCAAAATATTTTTCCACAATCCAAAGAAAAAGTGTGTTTTTGAGGCGGAAAATCAACTCTTTATTTTGTCAATCAAAATATTTATGTAATTTTGCAGTTGAGATGCAGGATTGCATAATATGATTTTTAAATATGATTAGCAGAAAGTTAGAGACGGACATTCGGGAGAAATGTTCTATCGCGACTCCAACGGCAACGAGATTGACCTGCTGGTGCCGGTAGGACAGACACTGGAAGGGTATGAAATCAAGTCGTCGGCAACCTACAACAGCTCTTTTGAGACAGGATTTAGAAACCTCACCCCCCAGCTCGACGCCCGTTTGTCACGCCGTGCAGTGGTCTATTGCGGAAGCCAGGAAAGAACCGATGCTTCCATCGAGGTACTTCGCTACAGCACCTTGCTCGCTGTCTAATCCGTCAAAGGCTACAATCCGGATGTTGATACACAATATTATCAGGAACCAACCGTTAATGATAGCAAACAAGAAAACCTTAAACGTAATAATTATCCAATAAAAACAAGAATTATGGCAGTTAAATCAATGCTTCGCGTCCGCATGAGCGCCAAGGACGCCCACTACGGTGGAAACCTCGTCGACGGCGCCCACATGCTTCACCTCTTCGGCGACGTGGCCACCGAGCTCCTCATCATCCAGGACGGCGACGAAGGCCTCTTCTGCGCCTACGACATGGTCGAGTTCAAGGCCCCGGTCTATGCCGGCGACTACATCGAGGCCTACGGCGAAATCACCCATGTGGGCAACACCAGCCGCAAGATGAGCTTCGAGGCCTACAAGGTCATCAAGACCCGCCCCGACATCAGCGACTCGGCCGCCGACGTGCTGGAGGAGAAAGTGCTCGTGTGCCGCGCCAGCGGCACCTGCGTCACCCCCAAACAGTGCCAGCGTAAAAACCAGTAACCGGACGACGTCCGAAAGCGACCAGTGTCCGGTCGGCCACCACCCATGTGGCTCGACCGGACACTGCTCTTTTTATGCCCCCGACGGGTGCAGATAGGTCGCGCACGACCAATCTCCAGGTCACCCCTGCCTCAACTCCGTAACATCTCCGTAACAACTCCGACACAACTCCGAGGATGGTCCGACTGCAGTCGGACCTAAGTCGTTGATAATGCGTTTTTGATACCGTTTTAACACGTAAAATCCTGCATTTCAGCCACATCAACTTTTTCGCCCGCCGGACCCGCTTCCCGCCGAAGGGCGGAAGCGGGCCGGTGGCGATGTGCTAAAATTCCTTAATTAAATCGCGCACGACCTAAAAAGAAATACCCTTCCGGCAGGGGCAGAAGAGGTGCCCGGCAGGAGGGGTTAGGGGGTGGGATGCCGTGCGCTGCACTAGCGCCGGCGGAAGAGGCGCTGGAGGAGCTTCTTCCACGACGAGGCGTCGAAGAGGGAGCTGTCGGTGGTGGCTTCGATGGTGAGGAGAATGCCGATGGGCAGCATGGCCAGGGTGCTTATCCACATGCCGATGGGGCCTATGGCGCTCTCGCGGACGGCTTTCTCGGCAATCATGCCGATGACATAATAGAGAACGAAGAAGAGCACCGACGCAACCAGCGGGAGGCCGAGACCGCCCTTGCGGACAATGCTGCCGAAGGGGGCTCCGATGAGGAAGAGGAGGAGGCAGGCGACGGAGAGGGTGTATTTGCGCTGCCACTCGATGAGGTGGCGGTTGATGTACTCGCGGTCGGCCTGCTGGAGTTCGGCCTGCATGCGGACGTCCTTGGCTGCGGTGCGGGCGGTGTTGAGGGCATAGTTGCGGACGGCCGGGGACGAGGGGCCGAGGTGGGCGAACGACTCAGGCTCGGCGCTGACCGACGGCTTCTTCCCGTCGTAGGCCGCCCAGGCCCTGAGCGGGGTGGTGACCTGCTGCCAGCCCATCTCGGTGCGCGCCGCGAGGGCGCTGTCGAGGCGGCGCACGGTGGTGTCGAGCTGCGCTATATTCATCATCTGATAGCTCCCCTTGAAGAGGTCCTCGCTGCTGCGGTTGAAGGAGAAGGAGGAGATGTCGAAGGTGATGGTTTGCTCGTCGAAGCCGATGGTGGTGAAGGGGCGCTTCTTGTACTGCTCGCCCGAGGAGCTCTCGGAGTAGGAGTAGCCTTCCCGGAGGGTGAAGAAGAGGTAGCGGTTGTCGGCCGAGGCGGTCATGGTGCCGCTCTTGGCCACGATGACCGAGGTCTCGTTCATGCCTTTGGAGTGGTCGTAGATGACCACGTCGTGGAGGGTGTTGCCGTCGGAGTCCTTGCTGCCGATGCGGATGACGTAGCCCTCAATGTCCTTATAGTACTCGCCCGGCCGAATGTTGACGGCCGGCTTCTTGCGGGTGATGTCGTAGAGGGTCATGCGGTATTTGAGCATGGCGGTGGGCATCACGTTGTTGGCGAAATAGAAGGCCATGCCGGTGAGGAGGAGCACGACGAGGGCCATGGGTCGCATGACACGGCTGATGGAGACGCCGCCGGCTTTCATGGCGACAAGCTCGTATTTCTCGCCGAAATTGCCCATGGTCATAATGGAGGCGAAAAGAACGGCGATAGGGAGGGCCATGGGTACGAAGGTGGCCGAGGCATAGAGGAGCAGCTCGGCAATGATGTTGAACTCGAGCCCTTTGCCGACGAGGTCGTCGACATACTTCCACACAAACTGCATGAGCAGCACAAAGACCGCGATGGCGAAGGTGAGCACCAGCGGGCCGATGAAGGAGCGGAGTATGAGGCGGTCGAGCTTCTTCATGGGAAGGGTCTAGAATTTGCCCGAGAGCCAGCGCCAGAGGTCGTTGCCGTTGGCAAATATCATCAAGGCCAGGAGGAGAATCATACCTATATTCTGCGCCCCGGAGAGGAAGTTGTCGGACGGCTTGCGGCCTGAGACTATCTCCCAGAGGGTGAAGACGAGATGCCCGCCGTCGAGGCCGGGGATGGGGATGATGTTCATAAAGGCGAGGATGAGCGCCAGCAGTGCGGTGACGGTCCAGAAGGCCTGCCATTCCCAGTGGTCGGGGAAGATGCTGCTGATGGTGCCGAAGCCGCCGAGGCTCTGCATGCCGCCCGGGGAGAAGAGCACCTTGAGCGAGGAGACATACTCAACAAGGGTCTTCCAACCATGGCTGATGCCGGCTGGGATGGCTTGCCAGAAGGTGTAGTCTATGTGCTTCACCTCGAAGAGGCGCGCCAAGTCGGTGACGACCTTCACGCCCAGCTTGCCGTCGGACCCCAGCAGGACGACAGCGGAGTCGAGCTGCCCGTGGCGGTAGAAGCCGATGGTGACGCTGTCGCCTGCGCGGTCCCTGAGGGCGGGCGACAGGTCGCTGAACGCGGCCATGGGTATGCCGTCGAGGCTCACCACGCTGTCGCCCTCCTGCATGCCTGCACGCTGTGCGACAGAGCCCGACATGAAGTTGTTCACCACAAACGGCATGCGGGGTTTCATCAGGTGCTTCACATGTTCGCGGTTGGCCCGCTCGAGCAGGTGTCCGCTCATGGCGATGTCGACCAACGAGTCGCCCCGCATGACGGTCACCTGGCGCGGATTGTCGAGCAGGAGGGCCTTGGAGGCCTCGGTGAAGTCGTACATCTCGCGGCCGTCGATGGTGTAGATGATATCGCCTTTCTGGAAGCCTTCGTCGAGCATCACCTGGTCGTAGTCGTAGCCCATGGTGGCGTTGCGGAGGGGCAGCTCGTCCTGTCCCCAGCGGGAGAAGATAAGGGTGAAAAGGAGCAGTGCCGACACAAAATTGACCAGCACGCCGCCACTGACGATGAGCAGGCGCTGCCATGCGGGCTTGGTGCGGTACTCCCACGGCTGTGGCTCGGCGGGGAGGTCCTTTGCGTCGGTGGTCTCGTCGACCATACCCGCAATGTCACAATAGCCTCCGAGCGGTATCCAGCCGATGCCCCAAAGGGTGTTGTCCTGGTCCTCGGGGGCGAGGTTTTCCTCCTTCCACGAGTCGGGGGTGGTGGCGTTGAAGAAGAGGAAGTGCCACTTGCCGCCGAACTTCTTGGCTTTGAGAATAGAGAACTTCCAGTTAAAAAAGATGTAGAACCTACGCACGCGCGTATGGAACAATTTGGCAAAGCCCAAGTGTCCCAGCTCGTGGGTGAGCACAAGCAGGGAGAGGCTGAGGAGCATGGCAATCCACTTCATTGGTTGCGAATGGTTTTATCGGTTAATAATAGGTCGTCGATCGACGGGTTGGGGATAAACCGGGCATCCTGCATGGCACGCTCGACGCAATCAGCAATGTCAAGGAACCCTATCTCTCCGTCGATGAAGCGCTGCACGGCCACTTCGTTGGCGGCGTTCATCACACAGGGGATGTTTCCGCCGCGGCGGATGGCCTGATAGGCCAGGTCGAGGCAGCGGAAGGTGGTGCGGTCGGGGCGCTCGAAGGTGAGCGCGGGGTATTGTGCAAAGTCAAGCCTCGGAAGGTGGCTTTCTATGCGGTCGGGGAACGAGAAGGCCAGCTGGATGGGGGTCTCCATGGTGGGCACGCCGAGTTGCGCCTTGACGCTGCCGTCGCGGAACTGCACCATCGAGTGGACCACCGACTGGGGATGAACAAGAACCTCTATGTCGTCGGCCTCGACGCCGAAGAGCCACTTGGCCTCGATGACTTCAAGCCCTTTGTTCATAAGGCTGGCACTGTCGATGGTCACTTTGCGGCCCATGCTCCAGTTGGGATGGTGGAGCGCCTGGTCCAGCGTGACGGTAGCCAGCTGGTCGCGCGTCATGCCCCGGAAGGGACCGCCGCTGGCAGTGAGGAGTATCTTGTCGATGGGGCTCCCCTCCCCTATCAAGCACTGGAAGATGGCCGAATGCTCGCTGTCGACTGGCAGGATGGGGACGCGATGGCGCGCGGCGGCGGCAGTGACGATTGCTCCGGCCACTACCATGGTCTCCTTGTTTGCCAAGGCGATGGACTTGCCGCTCTCAATGGCCCGCAGGGTAGGCCTCAGGCCTGCAAAACCCACAATGGCCGCCAGGACCAAGTCGATGGAGGGCATCTCCATCAAGTCGACCATCGACTCCTCGCCGGCAAACACCTTGATGTCGGTACTGGCGAGGGCATCGCTCACAATATTGTACTTCCCCTTGTCGGCAATCACTACGGCATTGGGACGGAATTCCATGGCCTGCCGCACAAGCAGGTCGGCATTGGAGCCGGCGCATAGCACCTCCACCTCAAACAGGTCACGGTGACGCCGTATGACGTTCAGCGCCTGTGTACCGATGGAGCCGGTGGAACCCAAGATGGCTATGCGTTTCATGTGACTAGAAAGATATGTATTCTTCAGGGTTGACCGACGCTCCATTGACCCATATCTCGAAGTGCAGATAGGGTCCCAGCTCGCGGTGGCCGCCATTGCCCACGTAGGCCACCGGCTCGCCGGCTCGCACCATGTCGCCCTGACGCATCAACAAGGAGCTGCAGTTGCGGTAAATGGTGACGACGTTGCCCGGATGCTGGATGGTCAGCGTATGTCCTCCCTCGGCGGTGAAGCCCGAGAAGATGACCGTACCACTGTAGGCGGCACAGACTGCATGGCCCGTCTCGCCTGCGATGTCTACACCTTGGTGTTCTCTACTATAGGGAGTGAGGATGTTGCCCTTGAGGGGGGTGAAGAAGAGGTGCGTGATGGCCGGCGAGGCATCGGCGACAGTGCCGACGCTCCCCGCGGCTGGTACGTTGCTCTTCACCTGATAGCGGTTGTCTTCGCGCTCCACCTCAAGGCGGAGCAGACTATCCTCCTTTGAATGACGATAGACAGCAGCCACCTGCTGTAACGTGGCGCTGCTGTCTATCTGTTGTGTCTCGCCCAGCTCCTCGCCACGCAACACCGCCTGCAGCGTGGCCACCATCCACTCTTGGTTTTCCAGCTGCACCTGAAGGGAGTCTATCTTCTTGGCATTGGAGTAGGTCTGTTCCACGGCAGCGGTATTGGTGTAGCCGGGAATCCACTCTCGCAACGGGGTGAAGGCGATGAGGATGGTGGTGAGCAGGATAAGGACGATGATGGTGATGCCGAGGGTGACGAAAAGGTTTATTCCCGACAACTGGAAGGAGAACTTCTCCTTGAAAGTGTCGGTGTCCATCACCACAAAACGGTGCTTCCGCTTGATTACGTCGGCGATGGCGCCATCCTTCAGCCTATACCACCAGTCCTTGAAGTTCACTAGAAGAACTTGTTGCGCTGGTCGGTAATCTTGGCGGCGTCGCGCAGCACCTGTGTGACGGGCCAGGCACGGCGGTTGTCGCGCATAGTCTTGTACTGGTACATCTGAGCCATACGGGCCAGCTCATAGCCGGTGGACTCGTGCGGCACCTTGCTGTCGACCTGCACCACATAGACGCCATTGGCGCCCTTCACAGGACCCACCAAGCCACTCTGCGTGGCAGCCACGGCAGAGATAACCTTGGGCTCCATGCCGAACTTCTGGAGGTTCATGTCACCGAAAGCTATGCTGTCGAGGGTATCGACAGGGGCGTTCAGTGCCACGGCCACCGACTGGATGTCCTGACCGGCCTTGACGGCTGCCGAGGCGCGATCCATCAGCAACTGGGCTTTCTTCTCCACGCGCACCTGCTGCTCTATCATCGGACGCACCTGCTCCAGCGTGGCAAAACCTTTCTTGTAAATGTCCTTCAAGGCAACCACGACGAACATGCCGTCGCACTCATATACCTGGTCGGCCACATCGCCCACCTTGGTATCCTCGTTGTATGCCCACTGCACTATGCTACGGGCATTGGCGACACCGGCCATACGGTCGTCCATCAAATAGACCTGGGCATTGCGCACCTGCAGGTTCTGCTCGCGGGCCGCGGCATCGAGGGCGTCGATGGTGCGGTTCTGGCCGGCAAAACGGTTGGCTTCGTTATACACGGCACGGTTGGTGTTGTTCGAGGGGACAATCTCGCGGGTAATCATGGCCACACGGTATTTCTTGGTGGCGGGAGTCTTGTCGGTCACCTTGACAATAAAGTAGCCGACTCCCTGCGGATGCTCGAAAAGGAAGCTGCTGCCCACGGGAGTGTTGACAATCTGCTCGTTGAGGAAGCCGTAGCCACCATCGAGCTGCCAGTTCATGTCGCCGCGGGTCTCATCCTTCTGCGGGTCGTCACTGAACTGACTGACGGCCTGCTCAAAGGTCATCTTCTTGCTGTTGACGAGAGCCAGCACGCTGTCGGCAAGGTGTTTGGCCTGGTCGTTGGAGCGGGTGATTCCGCCACCGGCCTTCTCGTTGAGGACATACACCACGCTGGCCCGCAGGCTGTCGGGGCGTACCGCACTGCCCAACACCTTGGCCATCATCCACTCGTTGCCCACCTGCTGGGGAGCAATCAGCTGGCCGGCACCGGCGGCGGCAATCAGCTCGTCGAACGGTGCACGGAAGGCACTGGCCTTGACATAGGTGGAGTCATAGCTGCGGTCCGACTCGGCATTGACAAAGAAGGCCAACTCATCGTCGGGGACCGTCTGGAGTTCGTTCCACACCTTCTGCACCTCCTGTCCTATCTCGGCGAGGTCCTCGGCGGTGGGATTGACGGGATAGGTGATAAACTCGAGCTCACGCATTTCCTCGCGGATACGGAACTCGGCCTTATGCTCGTCGTAATAGGCCTTGTAGTCGGCATCGACCACGGCGGCCTCCTCATCGGTCACATCCATATACGGCAGGGCCACCACGCGGATGTTGGAAGCCTGCTGCGCATAAGAGGACACCTTCTCGCTGATAGCCTTGGGCATATAGAAGCCGCTCGAAAGGAGGGTCGAATACTTCTGCTGCTCACGGTCGGTCTTCACGGCCTTCTCCAGCTCCACCCACTGGCGGCGGCGCATGGTGTCGATATTGCTGAAGTTCTCAATCCAGTAGTTCACCTGCTGGATGTCGTACACGCCCGTCTTGGGGTCGGTGAACGACTGGCGGATGTAGGGGTGGATGAACTGGCCGACATACATGTCGTTCATCTCGGCCGGAGTCACGGTGAGGCCGAGCTTGGCCGTCTCTCCTTCCAACAGAGTCTCCTCGACAAACTGCTGCCACACCTGGTCGCGCAACTGCATCTCGACCTCGGAGGGCACCTGTGCCACCTGATACTGCATCTTGTAATTGTCCTCGGCTTCAGTCAACAATTCGTTGAAACGTTGCGAGGTCATCGTGGTGCCATTGACCTTGCCCACATCGGGGATTCCTCCACGGTTCTTGGTCAAGTCGCCAAGAATAAAAGCCAAAATAGCAATACCTACGATGGCCACAGCCACCCACGAATGCTTTCTAATACTTCCAATGATTCCCATTTTCTGTAATTGTTAGTTGTTTTTTTATGTTGTTACTTATATATCAATCCACTGGCAACCAGTGCGCTGCAAGGCATTTTACATGCCTTTCGCACTGCTTGTCAAAGGTGCAAAGATACAAATTTTTTCGCAACCGACGAAATATTTTTTACATATTGAACAAGACAGACGCGTCGTTTTCACACATGGAACCGGCGAAATCATCCCTCTCCAACCCCCACATCCTCTGGGTTTTCCTTAACTGTTCTTTTACAGTATTACGGTAGTATTACGCTTTTTCCCGAAGAACAGCCGAAGAACAACCGTAATACTACCGTAGAAATGGCAGAGGAAGTGGGGCACGGAGGCCGTGGGGGAGGGGCCGCGGTGCCACCTGTGGTTTTGGGTGCGTCTGGCCCTACATATTGAAGGCAAAAGGCAGGAGGTCAGCCACACTGCGGAAGACCCTCACGCAGTCGTCGCTGACAAAGCACACCACCCTCAGCGGGTGTCCCTGCTGCTGCTCATATTCGGCCATCGCCTGCCGACAGGCGCCACATGGCGAGGCCTCGCAGCGTTCACCCTTTTCATTGATTCCAATGATGGCGATGGCCTCGTAGTCGCGCCGGTCCGGATACTGGGCCGAAGCGGCGAAAAGGGCAGTCCGTTCGGCACACAGCCCTGACGGATAGGCGGCGTTTTCCTGGTTGTTGCCGCACACTACACGTCCGTCGGCCAGCCGTATCGCAGCACCCACATGGAAGCATGAATAGGGGGCATAGGCTCCGGCGGCAGCTCGTGTCGCCATCTCCAACAACTCACGGTCGGCCGTGGGCATCGCTTCCGTGCCCTGATATTCCTGATAGCTGATAATCAGACTCTTTTCCATATTTTTATTTACCGTTTAACGACTTTGCGTACCGCATCCCCCACCCTGAGCACATAGACCCCTGGCGGGAGAAGGGAGACATCGACCAGCACATGGCTCCCCCTGCCCGACTGCAGCTGGCGCCCCCTGCTGTCATACAGCCGCACGGTGGCATCAGGACTCCCGGTCGAGACGGAGAACCGGTCGGATGCCGGGTTTGGAGCTATGGTTATTTCTCTGGACGACGGCTCATAAATCGACAAGCCAGTGTCTTCGACGCTCACCTGTAGCGTGGCGGTGTCGGCCATGCAGTGGCGACCGGCCACCAGCCTGACATCGTAACTGCCTGCAGCAGCATAGGTGTGGCTGACCACACTGTCTTGAGTCGCCGCAAATCCATCGCCGAAATCCCACCACAGACTGTCGGCCAAGTGGGTATGGGCCCGCAATGTCACCGTCAGGCCGGTCCTCTCCCCAATCTCTACCGTTGCCTGGGGTCTGGCGCGGCGCCATTGTTCCAGCCGCTCATAAACCACTTCGCGCACAGCCGACCTGACCTTCTGCGCCACATTGTCGGCGAGACCGGGATTGTAGCTGATATCCTCGGGATTACGGTGGAAAATCATGACATAAAAGGCACAGGCCGCCGCATAGGTCCCTGCCACCGTGGGGTGACTGCCGTCGGAGGCGTACAATCCTATGTCGGAATAGTTGTCCGGTATGTACCGCCACACCCGCCCCACCGGACAGAGGGAGGCGTCGTTGTCGTGTGCCATCTGCACATACCGCAGGGCAAGCATGCTATCCATCCCCTCGTAGGTCCCCAGGACCGGAAAGTACTGTGCATTCTGGGGGTCGCCGTTCTGATGGCCCCAGGTCATGTAGAACATCGGCTCGGCACAAGGACTGTGGGCATAGACCGAGTCGACCAAACGGGCTGCATAGGGGAAGACCTCCTGCTCCACTTGCCCTTGCGGGAACGACGGGTACTGGCTTTGTTCCTGCAGTACCACCACACTCCAACCTCCCTGACGGATAAGGCTCATCGACTGGTTGGAGCAGTGCTGCATGAAGGTGCAACCCCCAGGGGTGTTGCTCTCCACACTCAGTGTTTCACCCATACTTTCAGCCACTTGCACCACCATCTGTGGCAGGTCGTTCACGTTGGTATAGCTGTTACCGATAAAGAGCACCCGCGGCCCATCCTGGCCAAACGCCGAGACTGCGGCCACCCATAGCAATGTCAATATTATTTTGTGTTTCATATCGTTTCAAGGTAATCTTTCGACTCTGGTCCGAGGTTCATCAGCAAGTCCAGTGCACTGAGGTTGGCCGCAAATGGCTGTCTGTCGGCAAAGACTTGATAGTATGGCGGGAAGGTGTGCTCTGGGGACGGCTCCTTGGGTGAAAACAGATAGCGGTAGTCTGTCGCCTCGCCGGCAATGGGATGGAAGTCCTCCGTCGACGACACCCGGCAGTCAATCTTCAAGCTCCGCAACAGCCACGCCAGCACTGCACCGTTGAGGTCCACCAGCCGCTCCCGACGCTCCATCAGCAGCTGCTCTATATCCTCCTGGTAGTGAAGCCAGTAGGGTGACGCGGCATAGGCTGCTTTCAGTGTCCGGAAATGGACTACGTTCCACCGTTCCTTGTAGTCTATCCGCACCTCCTCCGTGCGGCTGTGGTTGTTCCGCACCACCGGCACCGACAGCGTTCTCACACCCTCGGCGGTCATTATCAGCATCCTGTTGCGGTAGGTCTGCTTGGGGAATGTCTCTTTCACCTCTATCTGCACCTCCCTGTATCGCATCATGGCAGACAGGTAGGCCAACGGAGGGAAATAGGCCGTGCTGAACAGCGCAACACTCATGCTCCCAGCGTAATGGAGACGAGCTCCCCTTCGTCGAAGAAGAAATCTATATTGCCTTCGGGGAAACTCACACGGCGTTCACCCCAATCCTCGTCGTCGACATCCTCCTCGGTGTAGCCGTTCTTCACCATCAATTGCACCAGCGCCTTCTCCTCAAGGTCGAAGACCGGCTCTCCCATCATCATGCACTCTTCGTTGCTGATGTCGATACAAGCCAGCACCGGATTCTCTCCCTCGAAGAAAAGAGTCATTCCCAGTGTATTGTATCGTAACACCGTGGTAGACTCATCGGCCGCGTTCTCAATGTTTTCCACTTCGTCGGCGGTGCCGAGCAGTGCCACCACCTCTTCCACGGGCATCTGGAACCGTATGTCCCCGACACCCTGTTTGATATGCACTGTCATTTCCATAGCTTTGTCATTTATTTCGATTAAAAACCGATGCAAAGATACGAAAAAATATTAATATGCGAAGAAAGAAAAAACAATCAGGCCGAAAATAATGCCTTCGGTCAGCCGGCATTGACGCAGGCGGCTATGGCTGTGCCCAAAAGAAGCACACAGGCCACGACCATCCACCGGCGGGGGCGCATCTCTACCTTCTGGCGACCCAACATTAGGCCCCAATAGCCCAGCAACAGGCTGGCTATGAACATCGGCCATACCATCTTGTGTATCGGGTTCACCTCCTCGACAAAGCCTGCACCGAGTCCCACCAAAAACACATTGATACCTGTAACGAGGGTCATCAGAATAAACCTCAGCCCCTGGTCGAGGTCGAACATCGGCAATCGCGGTTCTTTCCGCAAGTAGGGGAATAACATTCTGACTATTACCGCCACGACAATTCCCAGAAAGATGTACGCATTGATGTCGTCATACATACCAGGGGCGTCGACCGAATGCAGGCACAACAACATACCCAGCAAGCCTCCCAGATAAAACATAACAGCATGTATAGCCGACTGGCCCAGTATAATAAGCAATCCGGCACTGAGGCGTACCGGCGTGGCCTCACCGCAGCGGCGGAAGAGCAGCATATTGACAAGCCCGAAAGCGAGGGCAATGACGATATATGATACTATAGACATGATTCTATGAATTTTACAATGATTACAAATTCGTCTACCGACAGCTGTTCAGCCCGTTGGGCGAGCATCTTCTCCGGCACATTGTCGAGGGGCATGGCCAGCTGACGCAGTGCATTGCGCAAGGTTTTACGACGCTGGTTGAAGCCTGCCTTGACGGTCTGAACAAATAGTTTCTCGTCACATTCCAAGGCTGTTACATTATTTCGGCGGAGCCGGATGACTGCCGACTTGACCTTGGGAGGAGGGTTGAAGACATACTCGGGAACTGTGAAGAGGTATTCAATGTCGTAGAATGCCGACAACAAGACTGAAAGGATGCCGTAAGTCTTACTGCCAGGCCCGGCGGCGACGCGCTCGGCCACCTCCTTCTGGAACATCCCGACCACCTCGGTCACGCGGTTGCGCTGCTCGAAAACCTTGAAGAGTATCTGCGACGAGATGTTGTAAGGGAAGTTGCCAATGATGGCACAAGTATCATGGAATAGGGAACTTAGGTCCATCTTCAGGAAGTCTCCCTCGATGACATCCAGACCGGGATAATACTCGTGCAACCAGACCACACTCTCACGGTCTATCTCCACCACATGGAAGTCGGTGGCCTCCCGCTCCATCAGGTACTTGGTGAGCACTCCCATCCCAGGCCCTATCTCCAGCACCTGCCGCGACTCTGCCGACAGACTGTCGACGATGCGGCGGGCGATGCCCTCGTCGGTGAGGAAATGCTGTCCCAAAAACTTCTTGGCTCTTACCTCATTCATCTTGTCTTCAATTTATTATACTGCTTGCGGGCTCGGTCTGCATACAAGCTTGAAGGGTAGTCCAGCAGCAGCTTCTCGTAGCACTCCATCGCCGTCTGCGGGTTGGCCAGGTGGTCTTCGTTGAGCTCGGCGCGCATCATCAGCGCGTCGTCGGCCGTGATGTCGTAGGGGTAGAAGTCCACCACCCTCTGCAGCAAGCTGTCGGCCTCGGCATAGCGAGCCTGTTTCATTCGTATCTGCGCCTTGCGCATGAGCACCTCGTCGAAGAGCGGATGCGACAGCGCCGAGCGGCCCACGGCATCGAAAGCCTCCCACGCCGAGTCGAGCTGCTGGCGGTAGAGCAGGAGGTCGGCATCGGCAAAAAGGGCCAGCGTGCCATAGGTGCTGTCGTCCTCCATGTTGTCCGAGATAAGCAGCGAGAGCTCCATGGCGTCGTTGGCCACAAACTTGCTGGTAGACGACCGCAGCACGTCGAGCTGCGACTTGGCCCATTCGAAGTCATGGTTATAATAGGAGAGCTTGGCATTGCGCAGCTTCGCCGCGGCACCAAGCACATCGTTCTTGTTGGCCTTCTCCACCTGCATGTACAGCAGCGAGGCGTCCCATGTCTGTCCGGCGAAGAGGAGCAGGTCGCCCAACTCGAGTTTCACCTCGTCGCGCACCTGCGGCTTGAGGCGCGGCAGCTCCAGCACGTCGTCCAGCGTGCTGACGGCCTCCTGTGCATCGTCGGCATAATAGGCCATCAGCGCTGCATAGTGGCGCATCAGGTCGACCGTGCGCAGGTTGCGCCCCAGCTCGTCGAAGGCCGAGAGGTACTTCCCTCTGAGGGTGGCCAGCGACTTGGAGTCGACAGCATAGTGGTGGTTTATCCGGGCGAAATCCACTTCCAGCTCGCCCACGCGGGCGTCGAAGTAGTGTACGCCCTCCTGCCCCTTGCGCTGCACATAGCGGTAGCCGTCGGCCGCCACGTCGAGGGCGCCGTTCTTCTGCGCTATCTGCGCCACGCGCATCACCTGGTCGCCCTGCCCCTCGGGGTAGCGGGCATCGGCAGCCTCGGCCTGTTCCAGGGCAAAGGCGAAGTCGTTCTCCTGCAACGAGAACCATATCATCATCTCAAGATACACCTTGCTGTCGGGATGCTCACGCACCCGGCTCACGAGGGCGCGCCTGACGCCGTCGGCCAGCCTCCTGTCGGGGGCTTCCTGCAACATCTTCTGCATCGACACCTGCACACTGCCCATCATGCCGGGCTGATGGTCCAGCAGGTCGAAGTACTCACCCGTCATGGCCTCATAGTCGCCCATCTGCTGATAGACGGTCACCAACTCGGTGAAGTAGAGGGTGCGGTTGCTCGTGGCCGCACGGGCGGCGAGGTAGGTGCGGGCGGCATAGTCGGGCCGACCGGCCGAGAGGAACGCCTGCGCCAGGTCGGCCACCGGCTGCTGGTTGCTGCCGACGTGCTCCACGGCCCTGTCATAGCACCGCGTGGCCTTCTTCTCCTGCCGCTGACGGTGGTAGACGGTACCCTCGTCGACCAACAGAGACAACTCCTTCGGGTGGCTCTTCTGCCGACGCTCCACGAGCCGCATCGCGTCCTTGTACTGCTCCAGCGCCAGGTAGGATGACAGCAGCCGCTGGTAATGGTATCTGTTGGTTCCGCGCTTGTAAAGGCCCTCATAGAGCTGCGCCGCCTGCGCATACTCTCCATGGTCGTAGTAGTAGGCCGCCACCTGCTCGTCGCTCTGCTGCGCAGTGACCATGCCGGTGCCCATCATACAACATATTATCAATACTATGACCCGCCTCATATCGCTATGAAAAAACCGGAATCATCAGGTTCCGGTTCTCTTGTTTACTCATGGTGACCCAGCTGGGGCTCGAACCCAGGACCCCAACATTAAAAGTGTTGTGCTCTACCTGCTGAGCTACTGAGTCATCATTTTACGGCCTCTCGTCGGCCTCAAAACGATTTGCAAAAGTACTACATTTTTTTCAACTGGCAAAAAAAATTGTGCAGCATAATAACCAACCGACTATCGTTTAATCAGTTACACCTGTAAATATTTGCCCGGAGGCATCCTGAAGAAGGTCAAAAAGGCTCCCGCCGCAGGGCGGAAAGAGCGTTTTTACGGCACCTCGGGCGGGTCGCCCACACCTGTGCCGCCCCCTCCCCTGCCCTCCGGCAGCGGCTCGGCATCTCCGGCGTCACCCTCATGGGAGGCGTTCACCTCGTTGGCCATGTCGACAAAGTCGTTCCAGTTCTTGTTCAGCGGAATATAACGCCCGCGGTCCTCATAGTGGTTCACACGCCCCACGCCGATGTAGGTGCTGTTCGACGGGCGACCCTCCTTGTCGACCACAAAGCCGTAGAGGTGCACCTCCATGCCCGACCACCAGCGTGGAAGGCTGACGCTCACCGACTTACTTCGACGCGGAGCCGGTGCCGACAGGCAGCCCTCGCCCGCCTCGGGAGCATAGGCGTAGAGGTAGACCCCGTCGTCGCCCGAAGCGCGCAGCGACAGGGCGTTCTTCTCGAAGGGCACGCTCACCGTCTCGTGCTCCCCGAAGCGGGCCTCACGGAAGTAGACGTCGGCCGCCGGGCCCGACGCAAGGAGCAGCGAGGCATAGTCGACCGTCACCTGTCCCTCCGTGCGCACGAAGAACTGCTTGTTCACGCTCACGAAGAGGTTGCCTTCCGTCATGCCCTGCCGCGCCGCCTTGTCGCGCAAGCCCAGCCGCAGCGCCGGCCGCGCCGCGGCGGCAAAGCGCACCATACCCACGAACCAGTCGCGTTCGCGCTGCTGCGCCTCCGTGTTGGGATAGCGTATGTGGGGCACATAGGACCGCACGCAGCTGAGACCCTTCCACCGGTAGCCTACCACCGGTCCGACCCGCCCTATGAACGGGCCCGTAATACCACTTTCCAAGATTGCCATCGTTGTATCCTCCTGTCTTTGTCTGCCGTTTCTCCGACAGTTGTTCTATTGTTTTTCAATCGTTCTGCAAGCATAACGAAAGAACAGTTGGAATATTGTATGTGAACGCGAAATAAAATGAAGAAGCCATGAAGGAGAGAGGAAGAAGAGGATAGTGGATAAAGGTTGGGCGACAGGGGGTTAGCGGCGGCGAAAAAAGAGGAAAAAATTTTTTTCGGGTGGGGTTAAATCTTGTTTTTTCGGATAAGGGTTTCCTTTTCGGGAGGGGTTACCTCTTATAGATGCGCATGAGGCACTGCCGGCAGTCGAACTCGAGGCGGAAGCGGCGCCCGTTGTTCAGCAGGCAGAGGGTGTCGGCGGGGCGGAGGTCGCCCTCGAGGAGGGGCGACGGACGCGTGCCGCCCGCGCGGCCCTGGAGGCAGGCGCCCAGCTCGTAGCGCAGGCAGTAGCGGGTGGTCATCAGGGCACGGCCGTCATAGTCGCCGGTGGCTTCGAGGCCGCGCTCCAGCTGCTGCACGCCATGGCGGCGGTAGAAGTCTTCGGCACGCTGGTTGAGGATGTTGGCGCGGTAGTCGAGCGCCGTGTCCGTGCAGGGTGCGCCGAGGTCGGTGCGGCGGCAGTCGGCCGGCCGGAAACAGGCAATGCGCCGGGCCTCGAGGGCGGCGAGACCGTCGCGCCGCAGCTGGTTGAGCAGGGCGGCGGGGACGAAATAGCGTCCCTCGGTGGCGTCGACGACGTGGTCGGGCCGGAAAGGGGTACCGCCACATTTCGAGAGCTGCCGCACGATGTTGGCTGTGGACTTCTCGGCGCCGGCGGTCGACTCGCTGTGGTCGGCCTCGACACAGGCCGAGGCACCGACGCCGTCCTCGTCGAGGAGGTCGAGCACGAACCCCTGGGGAGTGGCGCTGAAGCGTAGCCCAACACCGATGAGGCGCTCGGCGCTGCGTCCCTGCAGGAGGTGCTCGAAGCGCTGGTCCTGGTTGCGCCAGAGGGGGGTGCCGACACGCAGGTCGGGCATGTGGTTGGGTCTGACGGTGCGCCCCTGCACCTCGTTGACGAGGAAACCCTGGAGGCGGCCGTCGGCATCGAGGAAGCAGAGGCCGTCGCCGTTGGCCAGCGGCTCGTCGCCGTCGACGGTGAGGGTGCCCCGGCCCACGGCGGTCACCTCCCCCACCCTCTTGCCCATCGACTTGGGGGTGGCCATGTTGGCCATGGGCCGGCGTCCGCGGAGGAAGTAGTCGGTGTAGCCGCGGTTGAAGGTGCGGTCGGGGTCGGGGGTGAAGAAGAAGGTGCAGGCGCCCGAGGAGGCTCGGGCGTGGCCTTCCATCATGTTATCAAGCAGTTGACGGTAGTAGGCGGTGACGTTCTTCACATAGGAGAGGTCTTTCAGGCGGCCCTCGATTTTGAACGAGGTGATGCCGGCGGCGACCATGGAGGCGAGGTGTTGCGAGGCGTTGAAGTCGCGCAGCGAGAGCAGGTGGCGGTCGCGGACCAGGGTGCGCCCGTCGGCGATGACGAGGTCGTAGCTGCTGCGGCAGGGCTGCGAGCAGCAGCCGCGGTTGCCACTGCGCTGGTTGAGGTACTGGCTCATGTAGCACTGGCCGCTGTAGCTCACGCAGAGGGCGCCGTGGACGAAGGCCTCGAGGTCGACCGAGGTGGCCTCGCGGAGGGCCTGCACCTGCTCCAGGGAGGTCTCACGGGCCAGGATGACACGCCTGAACCCTACTGATTCCATGAACTTTACGCGTTCCACCGAGGCGTTGTGGCATTGGGTGCTGGCGTGCAGCTCGATGGGGGGCAGGTCGCACTCCAGCAGGCCGAGGTCCTGGATGATGAGGGCGTCGACACCGGCGTTGTAGAGCTGGTGTATCATGGCCACGGCGGGCTCCAACTCGTCGTCGAAGAGGAGGGTGTTGACGGTGGCGAAGACCTTGGCGCGGTAGAGGTGGGCGTAGCGCACGAGGGCCTCGATGTCGGCAAGGCTGTTGGTGGCGGCGGCGCGGGCGCCGAAGGCCGGCGCGCCGATGTAGAGGGCGTCGGCGCCGTGGTTCACGGCCTCGCGCCCGAACTCGAGGTTCTTGGCCGGGGAAAGTAGTTCCAGTGTCATTGATGCGGGGCTTTGGTTACAGACGAAGGGCCGACGGCAGACGCCGCCAGCACAGGGGCAGGAGAGCCAACCGGCACAGATGCGGGAGGAGCGGAGGCATCCGCCTGCGGCTTCTTTGCCCCCGTGCCTGAGGCCTCCGCCTCAGGCGGGCATAAGCAAAGCCTCGTCCCAGCCCCGATGGCGCAAATCGACGTGCACAACCTGTTTAGGTAGTGGTAGCGCTGGTAGTCGCTCTCGAAACACGGCAAATCCTCATGCCAGGGAGCCAGTATCAACAAGGTCCCGTGGGCACACGCATCGAAGCGCGACCGTTCGGGCTTCCAATAGGGGCCGATGGGGTCGGATTGGATATGGATAAGCTTCAGATGCCGCTGCAACGCCTCGTTCTTCACACGTTTCTCGCACTCCGAGATGCCGGGCGTCACCAGTACGTCACCCGCTTCGGCGGCATTCGTGAGCCGGTTGTGCTCCTGCGTCCAAAAGGGGGTATCCTCTGTCGGCATACCATCGGTACGGCGGTGGAAGAATACCTGCTGCTTGTCGGGGTAACGCAAAAGCAACATGTTGCCGAATGCTCCGTAACGGATACCGTCGATAGTGATACAAAGTACCCGTTTCATGATATCGGGGTGTTCCTGCCGGAAAAGGAACCGCCAGGGGTTATCGTTCAGATAACGCTTCCAGTTCTCCAGCTGTCCATCGCGCATCAAGATGCGGTCGTTGAAGCCCTCATCGAAAAGGGGCATCCTGCCTCCCCCTGTGCCGACGGCGTCAGCCGCCGATAGCTCCCACCAGACTCTGCTCACTCCTCCTTTGAACGCTCCAATGATGTTCCCCAGGTACTTACCTTCCGGCAATTCACTGCCGATACGGACTATCAGATGGATATGGTCGGGCATCAAACACACTTGCCATATTTCGACCATAGGAAAGTGCCCGTGAATCTTTGGGAGCTCCTCCTCCAAGACTTTCCGTCCCAACGCCGACGGGACGATGTGGGGCAAGTTGCCAACTCCGCGTGTGGTACCCTCGACCTGCCCAAATACAGGCCGTCTCCGCGCCACCGTCAGTGTCACCTCATAGGTACCCACCCCTCGATAATTGTGAGTGATGTGCCTACGCGTGAAACGGTGTTTCGTCTCTCGGCGCCAACCGACACCTTGCACATATCTGGCCTTGTCTGTCATCTTTTTTCGTCCTGTAATAATAATCAACGGCCATCGACGTTATTTATTGTATATGAGTAAGGAAAATAGAACACTCTACGGGGGGCTGGCGGCGCTGGGGCGCGAGCTGGCGAAAGAGGCGTGGGCTGACGCACGCTACACCATTGTGGTGGACGAGAACACCTTCAACTGCTGCCTGCCGACGCTGATAGGGCGCATCGAGGTGCTGCAGGAGGCCGAGTTTATCGAGGTGCCAGTGGGCGAGGAATGCAAGAGCCTGGAGGTGGCGGCACAGGTGTGGCAGACGCTGCTGGAGGGCGGCGCCGACCGCCAGACCGTCATCGTGAACCTCGGCGGGGGGGCGGTGTGCGACCTGGGAGGCTTCGTGGCGGCAGGCTACAAGCGCGGCATCCGCCACATCAACATCCCCACCACCCTGCTGGCCATGACCGACGCGGCCATCGGCGGCAAGACGGGCATCGACTTCGGCGGCGTGAAGAACAGCATCGGCCACTTCTACCCTGCCGCGCTGACGGTCATAGAGCCCCGCTTTCTGGATACCCTGCCCGAGGCAGAGCTGCTCAACGGCACGGTGGAGATGGTGAAGACCGCCGCCGTGGCCGACCCGGAGCTGTACATGAGGCTGCTGGAAGCCCCGACGGTGCGACCGACCGGCAGGCAGGACATCGTGGCTGTGGGCAGGATAAAGAACCGCGTGGTGAAGGCCGACCCCTACGACCATGGAATCAGGAAGATACTGAACTTCGGACACACCTTCGGCCACGCCATCGAGGTCTACCGGCAGCTGCCCCACGGCATCGCCGTCGGCATAGGCATGCGGGTGGCCATGTACCTATCCGTGAAGAAGCTGGGCCTCGGCGAGGAGGTCTACAGAACATACTCCCAGTGGCTTAGGCAACAACTATCAACTTTCAACTTTCAACTTTCAACTTTCAATTTAAAAGACATCGAGCAGATGCTGCCCTTGATGCACCAGGACAAGAAGAACGCCGACGGAGAGCTCCGCTGTGTCCTCCTGCAAGAGCCCGGCGCCGCCGTGATTGACGTCACCGTCTCCGACAATGAGGTTCGCGACGCTTTTCTACATCTAAAGTAGGGAGGCTTCAACGACAACGGCATGGTGCGGTGACTAGGGCGTGGCGGTGCTGTCGGCCGCGGAGGTTTCCTTTCGGGGTGCCGGGGTCACGCGGTCGGGCCAGAGGATTTGCCATATCCTGTCGTCATCCCTGCCCTTGGCGGGAGCGTAGAACTGCCCCGGCTTAAACCCTGCGTCGGCCCCGCCGTAATGTGAATCCCCTCCCCAGCACGGGCGACTATTGAAGTCCCACAGGCGAGGGTCGTCGTAAGATGTAATCAGCTGGCCTGACGCCGCCAGAAAATGCTTCGGCGCCACGACGTACACCTCGCGCAGGGTGCGGAACTGGAAGCTGTCGGTGATGACGGAGATATAGAGCTCGGCATTGCTGCCCAGCACCAGGTCGGCTTGATAGAGTGTCATGCCACGGAGCGAGACGCTGAGGCCATAGGTGCCGGCAGGCATGCGGTCGACGGCGAAGGCGCCCTCGGCGTCGCAGAGGGTGGAGGCCACCGTGTCGGTGCCCCGCAGGAAATGTATCGAGCAGTAGGGCTCCGGCTCGCCAGAGAGGCGGTTGTGGACCGAGCCCATCACCAGCACACTGTCGGGTGCGAAAGGGACCTGTGCCGATGCCGCCGACGCGAGCAGGAGCATCAGGACGGCTACCGTTATGTTTCTATTCTTCATACTTACGGTATTTTTCTTTCAGGAGCCACAGGGGGAGGGTGTCGATGGGGATGCTGTTGTAGCGGCCCCAGTAGTCGGCGCTGTAGTCGCTGGCGCCGAAGGCGCCGGGGAGGACTTGCGGCAGTACGCCCAACTCGTCGCCGGCGGTGGTGTCGGGCGAGGAGGAGAAGTCGGTCAGCGTCCAGTCGATGCACTGCTGCCAGTATTGGTACTCGCCGTCGTGGCCGCGGTTCTTGCTGCCGAGGTGGAACTGGCGGTAGTTGTAGTAGTGGGTCAGCGTGTAGCGCCCGTCGCGGAGGTCGTACTCCCACGCCGAGGTGTCGGTGTCGAACGTGAGCCAGGTGAAGTAGGTGTTCACCCAGGCGTCCTGCGGCGCCATCTGGCCGATGCGCTCCGAGGACGAGGAGATGCGCACTATCACCAGGTCGCGCTTGCGGATGAGGTACTCGTAGTGCACCTTGGTGTTGACCAGCCGTCCGGGACCCACGGAGCGCACCAGATAGTAGAGCTCGCCGTCCCACATAAACTCACGGACAGGTTCAAACTTGTGGTAGCGGAAGATGCGCCGTGCGAGCATATAGGTGGCCTGCGGCGTGGCCACGGGGTCGAAGAGGGTCTCGTTGTCGTCATAACCCATCATCTCGTCCACGCCATCACGATTGTCGAGAGCGCGCTCCAACTGATGTCGGTCGAAGACCAGCAGGCGGTGTCGCATGAGGCGCTTGGCGTTGCCTTCCAACTCGCGCACCCCCTCCTCGAAGTGGTAGACCCGCTTGTCGGAAAACGAGAGGTAGCCAGTGCGGCGCACGTTCATCACCGCCTCGTCATAGAGGTAGAGCTCGCCGTCGAGCGTGCGCCAGTCGCGGTAGAAAAAGGTGCTGTAGGCCGTCCGGCGGTGATAGTTGCTGTCGATACGTGCCACGGCATCGCGGATAAGTTGGCTGGCCTTGCGATAGCTCTTCACCTTGACCTCCTGCAATTCGACCGACTGGGGTTTGAGTCGCACGTTCCCTTTTCGCATCAACACGCGCACGGGGAGCAAGGCGGTCTCGTAACCCACCGAGCGGACGACCACCGTGTCGGACAGGCAGGTGTCGGACAGTTTCAGCTCGTAGTCGCCCGCATCGTTGCACGACACACCGACCGAGGTGCCGAGAAGTTGCAACGTGGCATAGGGCACTCCCCCACCCCCGCTGACAACCCTTCCCCGAAGCAGGATTGCATCGTCCTGTGCAAGCGCGTCGAGCGCCAACAGCATCATCAATATGGATACAATTCGTCTCATACGTCTATATAATACCCACTTTGGGGAGCAAATCTGACAGGGCAGTGAAAAAAAAGTTCTATCGGCAGGGGACGACAATCTGCTCTGTCGAACGGCTGCGCTGCTCAAGGAGCACAGGACGGCCGGCGACAATACTGTCGATTACCTCCTGGTTGTAGTAGCGGATGGTGATGAGTTGCAGGTTTTCGTTGTAACGCACAAGGAACATGCTCTTTAGACCCTCTATGAGACGGCCGACAAGCTGCGGGTTATTGTCAATGCAGATGGAAAAACTCAAAGCTGAGTTCTGCATCAGGTTCACCCTGATTCCAAGTTCGTTGAGGAGACCGAAGATGGCTTGCAGGTTGTCCTCGGCGATGAAAGAATAGTCGCGAGGGAAGATGGAAAGCAGCATCTGGTTGTTCCGGAAGATGTATAGGGGCGTTTCGGGGCTGATAGTATGGTAGTTGCCAATCACCGAACCCTCACTTGCGGGGGCGAGGAACGAGCGGATATAGAGGGGGATACCCATGTTCTGCAGAGGCTTCACCGTCTTGGGGTGGATGACCGAAGCACCGTAATAGGCCAGCTCTATGGCTTCGTTGTAGGGAATACAGCTTATCTTGACAGTGTCGCTAAAATATTTAGGATCAGCGTTGAGAAATCCGGGTACATCCTTCCAGATGGTGACACTCTCGGCACCGAGGCAGTAGGCAAGGATGGCGGCGCTGTAGTCGGACCCCTCGCGGCCCAAAGTAGTAGTGTGCATACTACTGGTAGCGCCTATAAATCCTTGTGTGAGAGCCACCTGGTGACCCTCGGCCATTTCCATAAAGAGATTGCTCTCGGCACAGGTTGCCTCCCAGTCCACACGCCCCTCACGATAATGGTCGTCAGTCACGATAACCTGCCGGGCATCTATCCACTGAGTGTTGATTCCAAGGTGATTAAGATAGTGTGCGATGATGGTGGTGGAGATTAGTTCGCCGAAGGAGACCACCTGGTCGTAGTTGTAGTTGTAATGCTCCGGTGAGCGTTGGAGCGAGGCGATGGTCTCGTCCAATCTGCACAGCAAGTCCTGGACCTTGTCTACAAGGCTGTTATCATTGGCAATCAAGTTCTTGGCGATGTCTAAATGATAGGTTTCGAGCTGTTCACGCAACACGGACCGCTCCTCCCCTGTCGTCGACATTTGGCCAGGCACCAGTTTCTCCAGCAGGTTGGTGGTCTTGCCCATGGCCGACACCACCACTACCAAAGGGTCTGATTCCAAGTGCGCCTGCACAATCCCTACCATGTTGCGCACGGCATCGGCACTGTTGACCGAGGCACCACCAAATTTGAATACCTTCATGCCAGCTCCCTTTCCATATCGCGGCGCGAGTCCTTGGCCTTGATGGTCTCGCGCTTGTCATAGTGATGCTTACCCTTGGCCAGGGCTATCGTCAGCTTGGCATATCCCTGCGGATTGACATAAAGCAACTCCGGCACGATGGTATAGCCGCGCTCTTTGATTTTGTTCTGCAGTTTCCTCAATTCACGCCGGTTGAGCAGGAGTTTGCGGTCGCGCTTGGCCTGATGGCCCCAGTAGCTGCCGAACTTGTATTCTGATATGTGCATATCGCGCACAAACAGCTCGTTGCCCACAAAGGTGCACCACGCGTCGCTGAGGTTGGCCTTCCCCTCACGGATGCTCTTGATTTCGCTCCCCATCAGCACAATGCCGGCAGTGTACTCGTCCAATAAGAAGTACTCGTACGCCGCCCTCTTGTTCTTTATCTCTATGATATTCTTCTCCATGCTTTTTATAACGAACCAAGGTTAGTAATATTGCCCGAGAAGAAAAAAATAGAAAATATGTGTATTTGGCAACAGGGAGGCTACTGGGCGCAATGGGAAAGTTGATGCCCTTTTGGGGAAAGTTGCGTACTTTTTTGGGTCGATTTTGGCGTTTTTGGCAAAACACCCTTATATTTGTCCGTGGTCATCGGCCGATGGTCGATATCCGAAAGTTGTTTGACATATTGAGTAGATAGGATAGCAGAGTGGTGTGCAGTATGCATCACCGAAGCTTAAAAGAAAAAGATTATTTGCCCCCTGGACCTTTCCACGGAGACGGGTTGTTCCCGTCTAATATTATTACAGGGTTCATACAATAATCCAGCCACGTTGTCGTTTCTATCCACGCAAGTTCACTGTGTAGTGAATGCAGGAAAGTATGCAGGATTTTGCGGCGATAGATTTTGAGACAGCCAATGGATGCCGGAGCAGCGTGTGCAGCGTCGGCGTGGTGGTGGTGCGCGGAGGCGAGGTGACCGACACGTTCTACAGCCTCATCCAACCCGAGCCGAACTACTACGCCTGGTTCTGCCGGCGGGTGCACGGGCTGGGGCCGGAAGACACCGATGACGCAGAGGTGTTCCCGACGGTATGGCACAAGGTGGAGCCCCTCATCGAGGGACTGCCGCTGGTGGCACACAACGCCATGTTCGACGAAGGCTGCCTGCGGGCAGTGATGCAAGTCTATCGGATGGACTGGCCGGGATATGTGTTTTATGACACCCTGCGTGCCTCACGCCACAAGCTGCGTGGGTTGCCCAACCACCAGCTGCACACCGTCTGCGAAGCCTGCGGCTATTCGCTGGAACATCATCACCATGCCCTGGCCGATGCCGAGGCCTGTGCCGCCATCGCCCTGAAAATTCTTTAAACGGGACTACCGTTTCTTACCTGTAGTGTTCCTTGATGCGGTCGAGCACCTCGAAGGTGGCGTCCGCCGTGGGAGTGGCGACGAGGGCAAGGCGGAAGGGTTTGAAGTTGTATAGCCCGCGGAAGTAGTTGCCATAATGCTTGCGCATCTCGAAGATAGCGGTACGCTCTCCCTTGAAATCGATGGCCATCTGTAGATGCCGGCGGCAGACCTCTACCCTCTCCCCTACCGACACCTCTCGCTCCTGTTCCCCGTGAAACAATCGTACGCACTGTTCAAATATCCAAGGGTTTCCGATGGCTCCACGACCGATGAGTATGCCATCTACACCGTAACACCTCTTGCTTTCAAGGGCTTGGGCGGCTGTTGTGACATCCCCGTTGCCGAAGATGGGGATATGTATCCTTGGGTTGTTCTTCACCTCCCCTATCATGGTCCAGTCGGCGGAACCGCTATACATCTGGCTTTTAGTGCGTCCGTGAATAGCGAGGGCTGCGATACCCGTATCCTGAAGCGCCTCGGCAAAGTCTGTAACCATCATAGAATCGGCATTATAGGCCAGCCTGGTCTTGACCGTGACGGGCAATTGGGCCCTTTTGACAATCTTCTCGGTGATTCCAAGCATCTTAGGAATATCCTGGAGGATGCCTGAACCCGCTCCGCGTCCCGCCACCTTGCGTACCGGACAGCCCCAGTTGATGTCAATGAAGTCGGGCTCGGCCTGCTCCACCACATCGAGACATCGCAGCAACTCCCCCTCGTCGGCACCAAATATCTGTATGCCGACGGGACGTTGCCGCTCGGTGAAGCGCATCTTCCGGAAGCTCTTCTCGGCGTCACGGTTAAGGGCTTCAGAGGCGATAAACTCGGTGACCACCACGTCGGCACCATACTCTTTGCACAGTTCACGGAACGGGAGGTCTGTGATATCGTCCATCGGCGAGAGACCTATCAGGCAGTCTTTTTCAGGGAGATTCAAGAACATAACTCTACTTGTGAGCGAAGGTCAGAAGGAGTACAGAGAGGTCGGCCGGAGAAACCCCACTGATGCGCGAAGCTTGCCCCAGCGTGGCCGGATGGTAGCGGTTGAGTTTCTCGCGGCATTCGTAGCTGAGGGCCTGCAACTGGAAATAATCATAATCGGCCGGCAGCAAGACATCTTCGAACTTGAGGAGTCGTGAAGCCACCTCGCGTTCTTTCTCTATGTAACGCTGGTATTTGATTTCCGTCTCGACCTCCTGATTGACCTCATCAGGAAACGATGCCATCATGTCAGCCACAGCAGGCGACACTTCGGCCAACTGACTGAGGGTCAGTTCGGGACGTAATAATAGCGAATCTAAGTGTACCCGCTGGCTCAGCGTTGCCGATTGGTGCTCTTCGAGCCACGGATTGACCTCCGATGGCACGACGGACGTCTCTCTGACAAGTGATATCAGGCCGGCTATTTGCCGTTGCTTCTCCTCCACCCTGCGCATTCGTCCGTCGTCGGCCAGACCGATAGCATGGGCCATGGGCGTGAGGCGCTGGTCGGCATTGTCCTGCCGCAGCAGGATGCGGTATTCCGCCCGCGAGGTGAACATCCGGTAGGGCTCGTCAACCCCTTTGGTGACGAGGTCGTCGATAAGCACACCAATATACGCCTGCGAACGCGAGAGCACGAACGGAACACGCCCCTGTAGCTTCAAGGCGGCATTGGCGCCGGCCATAAGGCCTTGGCATGCAGCCTCCTCGTAGCCCGTCGTGCCGTTAACCTGACCGGCAAAATAGAGGTTCTCTACCCTCTTGGTTTCAAGGGTATAGCCCAACTGCGTCGGAGGGAAGTAGTCATACTCTATGGCATAGCCCGGCTTGAATATGCGGGCATGTTCAAAGCCCTCGATGCTGTGGAGCGCCTCGAGTTGTACCTCCAACGGCAACGACGATGAGAATCCGTTGAGGTACCAGGACTGTGAATGCCATCCTTCGGGCTCCACAAAGAGCTGGTGGTGGTCCTTGTCGGCAAAGCGGTCTATCTTATCCTCAATGGAAGGGCAGTAGCGCGGTCCGCGCCCTTGTATGCGCCCCGTGAACATCGGAGACTGGGCAAATCCGGTACGGAGAATATCGTGCGTACGCAAATTGGTATTGGCCAAGTAGCACGAGCGTTGCTCCCGAAGCGGGGCGGTGTCGGAAAAGGAGAACTTGGCCGGGCATTCGTCGCCGGGCTGCTCTTTCAGACGGGAGAAGTCGATGGTGCGTCCGTCGACGCGTACAGGGGTACCCGTCTTGAGCCGTTGCACCTCGAACCCCAATTCACGCAACTGGTCACTCAGCCCCACCGCCGGGGCCTCCCCCACCCTGCCACCACTCCAGCTCTCTGTTCCGATATAGATAGTGCCGTTAAGGAAAGTGCCGCTGGTGAGCACCACTGCGCGGGCAGGAATGCGATGACCCATACGGGTGACGACACCACCAATGCGCTGCCCATCGAGCATCAGTGCCACCACCTCGTCTTGCCAGAGGGCAAGGTTCGGGATTGACTCGAGCACCTGACGCCAGTTGAGCGAGAAGAGCATACGGTCGCATTGTGCGCGGGGGCTCCACATGGCGGGGCCCTTTGACTGGTTGAGCATACGGAACTGTATGGCGGAGCGGTCGGTGACGATGCCACTCCAACCACCCAGAGCATCCACCTCGCGGACTATCTGCCCCTTAGCCACCCCGCCCATGGCGGGATTACACGACATCTGACAAATGGTGTCGAACATCTGTGTCACCAAGAGCACCCTGCTGCCGAGGCGAGCCGCTGCTGCCGCCGCCTCTGCGCCTGCGTGCCCTGCACCCACAACCACTATGTCGTACTGCTCAAACTGCATAGAATATGATGATTAGACTATTCGTTACACGTGAAACAACCGTTCCCACTCCGCCAGGGCCTCCCCTTCGAGGCGGCGCATCTCGGCCGCTTCAGCTTCGCTCTTGTCACCCTGGCCAAGGAGATGCAACACCCCATGAATGACGACACGCCTCAACTCCTGCTCGAATGAAACATCGAACAGTCGGGCATTCTCCCGCACCCTCTCGACACTAATCAAGATGTCGCCCGACACAAGCGTGCCGGCCACATAGTCGAAAGTGATAATGTCAGTGTAGGTGTCATGCTGGAGGTACTGTTGATTGACGCCAAGGAGGTACTCATCGTCGCAAAAAAGATAATTGATATTGCCGACGGTCATTTGGCGGCGTTGAATCACTTCCGCAATCCACCGACGCACCTTTTCGGGTTCGGGAAGCTCGAAATTTACAGATTGTGTCGAAAACCGAATAGCCATTTATTTCTACCTATATAACTGATTATTAATTCAATACACCGAAAACAAACTGGATTATTCCTCAAAATAGCCGCCGCATTCGAGCCAGGGCAGGGCGGGAGTGCTCCTTGAGCCACGGAAAACGAGGTTGACCGGTCATACCGACACCATGGCACAATGTGCACGAAGGATGGCGACGCGCTCCAATGCGTCGGCAGGGTCGATACCCGCCACATCGAATTCGAGCCTTACCGTCCGACCACCGTCCGCGAACGTCAACCGGTCGGCGAGCCTTCGCATAATAAAGATACCCTCCCCGTCGACCGATAGTGGGTCGACGAAGCTCTCGCTGTCGAATCCTTCACCCTGGTCGGCCACCTCGACAAAGAAGCCGCCCCGACAGGTACCCATGGTCAACGACACGGTCTTGGCAGGGTCGGATTTGTTGCCGTGCACGATGGCATTCTCCACCGCTTGCATTGCCGCCACGCTGACGGCCGAGTAGTAGTTGCCCACATGACAGAGGTGGCAGAAGTGAAACAGACGCTCCTCGACCGAGGGCATAAGGGCAATATCAGACTGTATGACAAATTGTTCCGTCATAGTGGCATGGGTAAAATCAGTTTACAAAGATACGCAAAAAATCCGAATTATGCAAATCTTTTTTCTACCGATAGAAGAAGTCGCTGACTTTCTGACGGTAATAAGGCTGCAGGGTAGGGGGGAGGGTACGTAGCGGGTCGGCCGACGGCTGCAGCTGTCGACGGTAGCGCTCCAACTCGGCGGGCGAGGGCTGACTGTAGAGGTCGCCGGCCTCATGGCTCTCACGGCGCTCTTCCTTCTCGCGCTGCATCTCGGCCCGCTCGTGTTCCAGGAGGCGGGTGAGGATTTGCTGCTGACGCTGGATGGTCTGGCGGGTGATGGTGCGGTTCACGAGGTCGGTCTCGGTCTGCTCCATCTGGCGCATCATCTGGTCGATTTCGCGCGCCAGCTTGGGGTCGCCGCCACTGGCCGACTTCATCTCCTGTCCGTATTGCTGCATCATGCGGCGTATCATCTCCTGCTGCGCCGCCATGCGGGCAAACTCCTCGCTCATCTGCTGTCCCTGCCCCAGCTGATGGCGCCCGCCGGGCTTGTTGCCCTGCTTGTCGAGCTGCTTGCGCAGGGCCTCCATCTGCCGGTTCAGCTCCTCTTGCATCTGGCGCATCGACTTGGGCGACGGCTTGCCGTTGCCTGGATTGGGGCACATGCTGCTGCTCTTGCCGGGGTTCTTGCACTGCCCGTTCTTCTTCTTCTGTGCGTTCTGTCGCATCTGGTTCTGCATCTGGTCGAGGCTCTCGGCCAGGATGAGGGCCAGGTTGTTGAGCGACGTCATGCTGTACTGCATCGACGTGGCCGCCTGCGTGTTCCTATAGCTCCCGTAGAAGCTTTGGTTCATGTCGAGCAAGCCGCTGAGCGAACGGGCAATATTGGCGTCGGCGGCACCGAGTTCCTTGGTGATGGCCGAGGCCACCTGCAGCTGGCGCCGGGCCATGGCGTGGAGCGAATCCTCCACATTGCGGAAGTCGTCCTTCACGCGGTTCTGACGTGTGATGACCGTCTGGTAGCGCGGGTCGGCGATGTAGATAGTCTTCAGCTCGTCGATGAGCTCTTCCTGGTTGAACGAGAGATGCACCAGGTTCTTCAGCAGTTGGCGCACCTGCTCGGCATCCTCGGCCAGGTCCTGTTGCTCGGCGTCGAGCTGCGCCTCAGCCAGCGCCTCGCTGAGCTTCTCCATATCATCAGCGGCCTCCAGTTGCAACTGCGAGGCCTTTTTGTTTTTCCCCTGTTGCATCTGCTGCTGGGCCCCCTGCTGGTGCTGCTCCACCTGCTGCTCGAGGTCGGTGGGCACGCGGAAGTCGGTCCCGGGGTCAAGTTCTTTATAATCTTGTTTGAGCTGGTCGATATCCTGCTTCATCTGTTGGAAGCGGTCGGCCAGCTCTTTTTGTTTCTGCTGCAATTGCTCGCTCTCCTTGCCTTTGGCCTGCTCGGTCTCGCGGCCCAGCTCGCGCTGCTCCTCGGCCAGGCGGTCCATCTTCTGTATGGTCTGCTCCACCCGCTTCTCCATCTCCAGGCGCTTCATAAGCTCTATGTTCTGGTCCAGCTGCCGCTCCAACTCGGCATTGTCCATCTTCAGCTGCTCCAGCTGCTGCTGCACCTTCTTCTTGTCAAGCTCCTGCATCATGCGCTCTATCTCGGCCATCGTCTCCTTCATCTTCTCGTCCATCACCTCGTTCATCAGGCGGTCCAGCTCGCGCTGCTTCTCCATCAGCTGTTCGCTCTGCTCGCGGAAGCGCTGCTCCAGCCGGTTGTTCTCCTCTATCTGCCGCTGCATCTGCTGCATCATCTCCTTCACCTGCCGCTGCTTGTCGCGAATCTGCTCCAGGTCCTTGCGGTCCTGCCAGTCGAGTTCCTTCTTGTCGACCAGCTTCTTCATCATCTCGTTGATTTTCTCCTGCAGGCGCTGCAGCTCGCCCATCTGGGCGTCGGCGCTCTGCCTCACGTCGGCCGACTGCTGCTCCAGCAGTTGCTCCAGCTCCTCCTCCGACGGAATCTTCACCTCGAACACCTGCGAGCGGGCCGTCTTGGGGCCGTGTATGGCGTCGTTGTCGCTCACCTCGAACCAGTAGTCCAGCGCGTCGCCCGGCGCCAGCGCCAGCCCGGCGGTGTTGAACGAGAAGAAGAACTCCTGGGCCGCCTCGCCCGGCGTCAGGGCTATTTCGGCCTCGCTGAGCGTGTTTCGCGTCGTGTCCTTGGCGTTGGTCGTCCGGTGGATGAAAACGAGCCTGGTGAAGCCGTAATCATCCTTCACGCGGCCACGGAACAGCCGCCGGTCGGGATGCAGCGAATCCTCCACCTCCTCGACCGCTATCATCGGCACCGCGTCCTTGATGGCCGACAGCGAATAGCGCAGCGTGTCCGACCCCACGGCACCGCGGCTCACGCTGAAGGCATAGTCTGCATTCTCCATCACCCGCCGGCTCACCTCCGCGCGCCCGTCCTGCAACAGCACGTTCTCCACCCTCCACTCTCCGCTCTCCACGCCAAACCGCAGCGTGTCGGCGTCGCGCGCCTGGAACAGCCAGCGCACCACCGTGCCCTCGGGCACCGCGGCGTCGCCGAGCCCCACCAGCGTCTCGGACGGCCGGCCCGTGTAGGCAGGGTAGACCATCACCATGCGGAACGACACCACCTGCGGGTTGGGAACCACCTCCAGCCGGTACTCCGGCGAGGTCACCCCGCCGCCCTCCAGGCGGAACGTCTGCGACCGCTGCAGCTTGTTGAAGCTGAAGGAGAACACCCCGCGGTCGGCCCGCATGCGGTGGCGGCGCCCTTCAATGTCGATGCTCACCTCGGCAGGCTGCGCCTCGCCCTCGGTGGTCACCCGCAGCTCATAGTCAGCCCCCTGCTGGGCCGACAGGTCTTCGTTGAGGATGCGGAAGGCAAACGGCGCCGGCCGCTCATACACCGTCTGGTAGTGGGCTATGCGCTTCGTCGGCTCGGTGACCACCCGCGGCGCCGTCAGCAGCAGCGCCGCCAGCACCGCCAAGGGCGGCAGAGCATACTTCAGGTATCTGCGGTTGGCCTTCAGGTTGATGGCGTTGAGCATCGGCACTGGCCTCAGCCGCACCGACTTCTGCTCGATAGCCGCCAACAATAAATCTCCGTTCTCTCTCCGCTCTCCACTCTCCGTTCTCCGTTCTCCACTCTCCGCTCTCCGTTCTCCGTTCTCCGTTCCCATCAGCTGCAGCAGGTTCAGCAGCTTGTCGCTCACCTCAGGGAAGTGTCGCCCGATGATGCGGGCGGCATCGGCACGGCTGATGCGGCGCCCCAGCCCCTGCATCTTCAGCAGCGGCCGCACCACCAGCCAGCCCGTCACCGCCGCCACCGCCGCCAGACCCAGCCAGAAGAGCAACCCCCTGACCACGGGCGACAGCCAACCGAAATGCTCCAGCAGCACCACCGCCAGAAACAGCGTCACCACGATGCCCACGGCACACAGCACGCCCCGCAGCAGGAGGTTCTTGTAGTACTTCCTGATAAAGGCGTCGAGCGCCTGCAGAATATCGTCCGGTCTGGCCATCGTAATAAATGATAACGGCAAACCCTGCCGATTATTGCACGGCAGCGGACAACTTTTCCCCAACTCGTCGGGAGAGCGATTAGGTCGCGCACGACCCATCCGCCGGGCACCCCCGCCTCCCCTCCGTAACAACTCCGTAACAACTCCGACTCAACTCCGAGGATGGTCCGACTGCAGTCGGACCTAACACGTTGATAACACGTTTTTAAACCGGATTTGAGACAGCCCGAAGGCTGTTTACG
>JAFURZ010000019.1 GCA_017480785.1 Bacteroidales bacterium | reverse complement strand
TACGCGTGCATTCCTGTTCCCGGATTCCGAGGGCATGATACATGAAGCTGGTTTCCATTCCGTATCTTTTTTTTTTGCATTTACAATACGAAATGCCAGCTTCTTTTATTGCATCTCACCTACGCATTTGTCGGAAGAACCGAATAGGTTGCATGAATCCGCTTTGATACCACCTGAAATATAGTATATGTCGGAACCCCTTTTTCCGGATTGCAGTGAGAATAAGGTCGATGAATCCATCTTTCCTATTGTATCTTTTCAGGTCGGCATAGATTTTTCGCCATTCGTTGCGTTGTATCATAAGATTTGTTATTATTTTATATTCAGAGTGATAGGATATGTTGCTTTACCCATGCCCCGATGGTCAGCACATGTATTCTCAATTTAAGCAGCCAAATAGGCCTGTGGTAGAGTAGATGTGTCCTGGCGGGCTGGCGGTTCCAATCCACTTTGGCTAGTTCCAGTCGGGCGGCGCTGCGGTAGCGACTGTCCAGCAGGTAGCTCATTAGGTTGTAGCAGCGCAGGTTGTCTGCCAATTGTTTGTAGTCGGGATTGGTTTTCTCCAGCGGCTCCAAGTCATTGAGGTGCCACAGCATGTGATGTTCCGGGGCGTGCAGGTGATGTGTTCCACGGTACTTGACATCCACGTCTTGGTTGTAGTTGCTCAACGGTTTGTTGAGCAACACTGCTTTATGCTTCAAGGCGACATGTACCCATAGCAGGAAGTCCTCGCCCAGTTTAACGTTGGCCGGGAACCCGCCTGCCTCGTCGAAAACCCATCGCGGCATGCACACGGCTCCGGTCCAGAGTGGCATGCAGAGCGTCCGTGCGTACACTTGGCAGTAGTTGATTTCACCCTCTGCGAACCCCTCTTCCACGCCGATGGGTGCCAGCCGTTTCCGGCCGTTTTTGACAATCCAATAGCCTGTGCCGTAGATGCCTGCGCCTGGGTGCCGTTCGATGAGGCCCGCCATCTCCTCGAGGAAGGTGGGCTCCCACCAGTCGTCGGCGTCGAGGAAGCACAGATAGGGGGCAACACTCTCTGCCACGCCACGGTTGCGGGCAGCGCCGACACCTGCATTTCCCTGTCTTATTAGCTTGATGCGGTCATCGTGGATGCTGGCCGCGATGTCGCTGCTGCCATCGGTCGACCCATCATCGACCACAATGAGTTCCCAGTCCGTGAAAATCTGCCCCACGACGCTCTCCACAGCCTTGCGGACATAGGGCGCCTTGTTGTACAGCGGAATGATAATAGAATACAGCGGCATCATTGTGGTGTCAGTGTTCCCAGGTGGCTGGAGGGCGAAGCCTGACGGTCGCCGTCCCAACAGAATCCATAGAGGTGCAGGTCGTGGCCGCGCCATCGGTCAGGCAGCATCAGTGTGGCTCGGCGCTGGCTGCAGTAGACCGGCGGGGACAGCAACCCCTGCCGCAGGGCAGGCGTATAGGCGTAGAGCAGCACGTAGTCGTCGCGGCGACGGCTTGCCTTGGGATGGAAGTCGATATTCATCTGTAGGTGATTGTCGACCAGCGGCTCTTCAAAGACGACCTCGTCCAAAGGCCCGTCGGCGATGCTCAAGGCAGGGTAGTCAACCTGCGCCCCGTCGTCGACGGATGCGACACACTGCTTGTTGGCCCGGATGAAGCAGTTGTATTCGGTGGTGTGTCCTGCGTCGGCAGGGCCGCGGAAACCGAGACGGGCCGCCTGCAGCATGTCCGAGCCCAGCTGTGACAGGGTGCGGAACAGGGTGCGGCACTTCATCTGCGCCTGAGTCCTGGGGTCATGCGGGAATGCGTTCACAGCCCGCATACATTCCACCCCTTTCCAGCGGTAACCGATAACGGTGCCCAGCTTGCCTTCAAATCCGTCCAGGATTCCATTTTTTGTCTTTGCCATAATCTTTTTGTGTTTAAAGTTTATGGCCCCCAATATAAGGTCTTTTCGGCAAAATGCGCAAAATCGTCCCACAATGTCCGCAAATGTCCGCAAAGAATACCCAGATGTCCCATTGCCCCTACCTCCGGACCAGCCGCCGTTTTCCCTCTTTTTTCTTTCCCCTCTGTTAGGATTCCCCAGGCATCCGGAATGTTAAAATGCGAGGATGATGCGAGGATGATGCGACGGTGGTGCGAGGATGATGCCTGGAAAGCGTGGGTGCACCATCGGGTTATACTATCTTCTTCAGCAGTTTGTCAATGAGGCGGAAATTAATGGATTACCTTTTTGATTTTATGGAAGCATTTCTTCACAAACCGTTGTATTTTTACTGGGATAATAAAAGTATCTGCCTGTTTGTTTTGGGGAATTCTCCAGTTCCGTCCATACCAGTGAACTAATAGTTTTTCTGGATTAGAAGGATACGGGTATGACTTTCCATGCAGTTTGTATTTGCCATCATTACTTATTTCTGTAAAGAAATGTTTGGGGTGTAAATTGTAACATATTCGGGTGTATATTCTTCTGAATATACGAGGCTTTGTAACTTCTTTCATTACATAGAGGTCGATGTGCCCGTGCCGGCCTTCTGTATGAAAAGAATATAGTTCATCCCGGTAGATTCTGTTTACAAATAGACCATGCTTATATAGGTAGGGTAGACTGTTGTAAAGTCTTTCTTCGTCGGATATGATGATATCAACGTCTTCATCTCCGTTGATAAAATCACCCTCTCGGACGGCACCGAGTAATGTTCCAAATGCTAGAAAGTAGGGAATTCCGCATTCATTCAACAACCTGTCTGTGAGCTGCAGGATGTTATTTGCATCATCTTTGTTAAGTGGGTTGAAAATATACGGGTCGCCAGCTTCGTCTTGATATGAAAACTGCTTTCCTTGAATGGTAATAACTGTCGTTTTCATTGATGGTATTATTTAAAAAAGAGGGAAACAGAAAGATGAAGAAAGATGAGCGAATAGTTGAGGCGGTGGCGCGGGCGGGTGCGGCTGACGGTGCGGTAGAGGTGCCAGTCGACCAGCGGGAGCAGCGCGTCGCGGTCGCGGCGGGTGGCGCCGGCGAAGGCTGCCTGGTAGTGGTGGGTCAGGGCGCGGTAGATGGTGCGGCGGTCCAGGTCGGTGCGCTTAGTGAATAGGGCGGCGAGGTCGTTGGCAATGCGCAGCATGTCCTGCCGGCTGCGGAGCGTGCGGGTGGTCATAATGCTGCCTTCGCGCAGGCGGTAGTGGTAGAGCGACGCCTGAATGACTCTTACGGCTCCGGCGGCCAGGCAGGCGCGTGGGGTGAAGTGGTTGTCTTCGTGCAGTATGCCCTCGCGGAAACGCAGGCCGTTGTCCTCCAGGAACTGCCGCCGGTAGCAGCGCAGCACCACACAGACAAAGGGGAAGGTGTGCTGGGCGAGGGCACAATGGTTGTAGTAGTCCCATCCGGTGGTATAGGTGGCTGGCGCCGGCCTCTCCTCTTCGTGGCCGCGCCATCCGCCGAAGCAGAGCAGGTCAGTAGTGGGTAGTAGGTAGTGGGTAGTGGGTAGTTTGTTGTTGATGCGTTCCAAGGTATTGGGTTCCAGCCAGTCGTCGCTGTCGAGGAATAGCACGTAGTCGCCGTGGGCGTTGTCAAGGCCGGTGTTGCGGGCGGCGCTGAGGCCGCCGTTGGGCTGGTGGATGGCTTTTATGCGGTTGTCGCGCTGGGCGTATTGTTCCAGTATCTCGCCGCTGCGGTCGGTCGAGCCGTCGTCGACGCAGACGGCTTCCCAATCGCCGCAGGTCTGACGGAGCACGCTGTCGAGGCACTCGCGCAGCCAGGGTTCGACGTTGTAGACTGGTATGATGACTGAGAAGCGCACGGTGGGCTAGTTGGGTTGGACGATGTTGATTCGGTCTAGCTGCAAAGGTTGATAATTGTTGCGCACGGTACGGCCGTTGGTGGTAACGGCTGTGTGGAATCCTACCTGACGACAGATATTAAGGGTTTGGTCGTTGTAGTCGCCATGTGGATAGGAGAAATGGTTTATGGGACGGTTGAGAATGTTTTGAAGTTGGTGTTGGGATGTTTGTATTTCGTGGAGTTGTGCGTCGAAAGGTAACTGGCTAAGATGGGGATGGCTGATGGTGTGAGCTCCAATGGTACATAAAGGGTCTGCCGCCAAGGTGCGTAACTCGTATGTGTCGAGAGCCAGCGATTGGTCGGGGTACCACCACATAGATTGCAGGTTGCCAATAAATCCGGTGGTAACATATACGCAGAATGGTACTTGCAGTTTGCGAAAAAGGGGTAATGCAACGGTCAAGTTGTCGCGGTAACCGTCATCAAGGGTAATGGCTATCCAGAGACGTGTCTTGCTGATATCATTTATAGAGACGAAGTGATATCCTTTTTGACGGTAGGCAAGGATGCGGTGTTCCAACCAATCGGGTGTAACCTCCAGTATGCGTTGCTCTGGAGTCGTGCTTCGACACTCCACTACACGGTGTAGCATCCATACCTCACCAAGTTTGGGATGTAGCAGGTTGTTCAGTCGGCGTGGTATCATGTTGTGGGTGTTCGGTCAGTCTCTTAATCAAAAAAACAGAGATGCCCCTCTGTGTTTTCCAGGCAAAGAGTGCCCCTGAGGTTATCTCTTTGTCGTAGTCATGCTCGTCGAGAACTTTGGGAGTGGCGTTATTCGGCGCGGTGCAGGATGCTTTTAGCGATGAAGCGAAGTTCGTAGTGCCAGCCGGTCCGTAGCGCCAGACCGGAGAGGAGGTAGTGAAGGTAGTTTTTGATGCTGTATCCTTTGGAAAAGTATCGCTCTAAAATGGTATAGTATAAAGTCTGTTGCAAGTGGAAATGCAAGCGTCGACGAAGTGCATCGGTCGTGATAAAACCGTTGTCGTTTATTTTGAGTAGATGGTGAGTGAAATGGCATCGTTGACGCCAGTCGGATGGGGAGCTGATGGGATGTTGGTAATTGTCTGCAAAATAGTTCTCGTCAGCTTGAGTCACTTTTTTGCCTAAGTAGTGAAGCATATATTTTCGCACCTCAGCCACCTTGAGTTTTTGCTCTTCGCGTTTAGAGGTGCAAATCTGGGTGTCGTGCATACGATAGCGGAAAAGAGACACGCCGATATTGTGTAACTGTGTGACGGCCAGTGTGTCGGCCCAGAAACGGTAGTCTTCGGCAGGGAATGCTTCGGCGCGATAGCGCAGACCATAATCGCTGTAGAGGCTCATGCGGAAGGTGGGCACGATGATAGTGCATTGGAACAACATATTGGCGGCGATGTCGTCATGCCATTCGGGAAACTGTATAGTCGAATTGACAGTGCCAAAACGGACGCCACCACCACCACATACCCCGACGTCGGGATGTGTTTCAAGGAATGAGATTTCACTTTCTAACCAATATGGCTCGGCTATATCGTCGCCATCCATACGCGCCACATATTCGGTGGTGATATGACTCAACCCGCGGTTAAGGTTCTCGGCGAGGCCTACATTCTTTTCGTTCTGTACGATGCGGATGCGCGAGTCGTGGATGCCATGGACGACAGCGATGGTGTCGTCGGTCGAGCAGTCGTCGATGACGAGGAGCTCGAAGTCGCCATAAGTCTGCCCGAGCACACTCTGTATCGCCTCGCCGACCCAAGGCGCCACATTGTATGTCGGCATGAGAACGGTTACCTTCGCCATGGTTTCTGTCGGTATAGCAGATGGTAGTATTTGATCCCTGGATGGTTATGCATCCGGCGGCGGATAGCCTTCTTCACGGCCGGTGAAAAGCGGTACTGCCGCTCGTATCTGGCCCACATACGCCCCCATCCGCGGGCATAGTCGCACGGGCGGACGCCGCAATTGGTAGTCATGTAGTCAAGCACGTCGATGCCCTCGAGAAAGGTGAGCCCCTGCCGCTCGGCATCGCCGGAGATGTTGCTGCCATGCTGGCGGTAATAGCTTAACGTGCTCTCCACCTCGACCACACTGCCCTGTTCGGCCAGAAGGACATAGAAGAACCAGTCGCCGCACAGGCGCATGTGCTCGTAGCGGTGGTTCTTGGAAGGGTGGTACCTATCCCGCCTGAAAAGGCACTCGCTGACATTGGCTATGGAGTTACAGATGGCCATCTTCTTGCGGATAAAGTCTTTGCTTTTATAAACATTTACACGGTCGCTATTGGGGGTCTCCCACAATTTGTTTCCGTTCTTGTCGACCCACCAGGTGGCAGCGTATGCCAGCACGCAGTCGGGAACCTTGGTTACCTCGCCCAACATGCGTTCGAGGAAAGTGGGCTCGGCGTAGTCGTCACTTTCCGCCACCCATATCCACTCACCCTGTGCCATCTCGATTCCCTTGTCCCACTGCCGAAAGGCTGAGCCGCTGTTGTGCTCGTTGTAGACGATATGGCTCACATGAGGGTTGTTGCGGTAGCTTTCCATAATGTCTCGGCTCCCGTCGGTGGAGCAGTCGTCCAATAGAATCAACTCGAAATCCTGGTGTGTCTGCGCCAGGATACTGTCAATTCGCTGCATGAGGTACGGGGCGTGGTTGTAATTGGGCACTATGACGGAGACTTCTGGCATGAAGTATTATTTGTGGATTCGGCCAATCATGATGCTGACCCATTGGCGGAGGTCGTAGAAAAGAAAACTGAACCAGTGGTTTGCGTACATTTTGTGATAAGTTGGGATGCCTCTAAGAAGGCGAAATCCTCCCAGCGGCTGATGTTTGCGCCGATGACGGTTGACAATGAAGGCTATGCGGCTGGCAAGAGGCTCGGGGAGTGCCAGTTGGTTCCAGACGGTGGCGAGATGACTTGTTTCTCGAGGATTGTCACAAACAGGATTATCAATAGAGTCTCCAATTCCACGCTCTTGTGAAGTGTGGATGCGGTATTGGATTAGTTTCTCGGAAATAAAGCCAATACTGTTGTTTGATACAGCTATCATGGCAAGCGCACCGTCGTGCAAGATGGTGTCATTGCAGTATGAAGCAATATTGTTCAAGCATGTGAAGCCGTGTCGCACTGCCATGGTGGCTCCGGTAGCCCGGTTTTCATATGCGAAGAGTTCAATACCCAAACTGTTTGCAATAGCATCCTTTGCTTGGTTGGTCATCCCTATGCTATGCCACAGAGTGCCAATAACGGAGTCTGTATTATCGTCAAGCAGCGTTGCATCGGTGAAAACAACATCTGTTTCTGGGTGTGCCCCAAAGTAGGATGTTATGGTATCCACCTTGTTAGGCATCCATATATCGTCTTGGTCGGAGAGGAAAATGATGTCGCCATGACAGAGGTTGATGGCCTGCTGAAAGTTCTTGGCAGGGCCTAGTCTGGTTGCGTTGCGGTAGATGCGTATGTCGACGGCAACAGTGTCCTTGAAACTCTCAATTATGGTCAGGGTGTCGTCCGTGCTTCCGTCATCACATACCACTATCTCGTCCACCGGTACGGTCTGGTTGAGAATGGATTGTATCTGTTCCTGTATAAACTGGGCACCATTATATGTGCAGAGAGCGACAGAAAGCATTATTTGCCAATCATTTTTTTTGCCTTAATAATAGGCTTTAATATTTTTTTCCCAAGACGATAAGCATGAGAAGAACGAATTTCGTTTTCAATTTTCCATTCCGTTTTTTTATGAATGTTGTCAATCACTTTTGCGATATCTTCATCATGAACATATAAGGCGGTAGTATTTTTTAGTTCGCCAAAACGATTAACAAGGTACCTATAAGTATTAATTACTCCCGTGTCACCATTAATCATGTCCGTATAACTTTTATTCCCATTAATATTACACTCTATCATATTTAGAAAATATTCATTCTCAGTTTGCAAATAAGGGTATCCTGCTTTCAAAGCAAAGAAAGTATATACCATATCATCACTTGGACAGTTTTTAATTAACTCATCATTTATTTGATATAAATACTCTCCAAAGAACTTTGCTTTGGTTAATGATGCACATCCGCAATGACATTGCATTCCATAAAATACTTCCTGATTACCAGAAATTGGGTTGTTCGGATGCTTCGTATGGATTGACATAAAATCCTCTATCATTCCACTTGGGTATAAAAAATCATCGTCAATGGTGATTATTACATCGTGCGGATATCGTTTAAGTGTGGGAATTAGTTTTTTGTAGACTTTAGTATCGGCAACACGGAAAATGTCGACACCGTGATCCTTAAGATAATCCGCGACATTATCTGGCAGGACTTCGCCGTATGCAATATTAAGAACTACAACATCCGGCGGCATGTTTTGTACAAAAATAGTGTCAAGTACCGTAGGTAAGTTCGCTAGACGGTGTTTGTATGAAGTAAGGGTTACAATTATCTTTTCTTCCATACTCTTTTGACTAATCTGTCTTATGTAATGAACAATATGTAAGTTTGTCCTCTTTCCCCAGTTTGAGAGATATGGCTATAGACCATCTAAATAGTCGCCAGCCATTTATTAATAATAGGCTCCGTACATTCGGCATTAAAAAACCTCCTGTTGAAACTAAATGTTTTCGAATAGTAGGACGATGAAGTTGCTTATAAATGCTTTGCATTGAGGCAAAAAACGTTTTCTTTTCTTTGTCACCCAACAATGTTGTTCTTTTTACCTTCACCAATAGCCACATTAAAGCATCAAATATCTTGATAGATATAACGCGCACTTCATCAATCCGTATTTTGGCCTTATGTAGTTGACATACCAATTGTAAATCTTTGTTTATTTGGTGCAAAATATAAAACATCTCATCCTTAAAAGAACCAGTTTCCATACTTCTAGATAACTCTTCTTTATATGAACTGTAAAATGGGAAGAAACAGCATTGAAGATAATATGTTTCATCAGAACCTTGTTTGATCCCCATCCTTTTCAAATGAAATGATAATTCTTCAATATTAGTGAATTCAATAAGATGTAGTGGATTCGACAGACTCTTTTCTGCAAGTATTGGTACCCCGTTGCTTAATGGATATTGGTAACGAAAACTTTCTTGAATAGCGGATTGGGGATAGCTATGAATACCTAAGATGACTTTACTTCTCAATACTAGCTGATGTAAATCATCCCCATATACACACTTCCCGTTTTCATGTAATACATCATATATTTTATACCCCATTTCGAGTAGACCATTTAGTATGTCTGTCCGATGTCGTGTCCACAATCCAAAATGTAGTATGTCTACATCCTTTTCAATAGATGTGTCAATAGATGTGTCAAAAAAAATTTGATTAGGAAGTAAAGGTTTATAATGCACATTCTTCACGCCCATTTGATGCAAAAACACAAGATTATGCTCAGAATATTCCCAAATCTCATCGAACAGTTTTAGTTTCGAAATATACTCGTCGTTTCTAAAAGGTGTATTGTATGCATTAAGCAATTCGGCCTGATAGGCAATTATTTTATTATTGGTCGTTTCTTTCTGCGTAATTATTTCATCTATAGTCCAATTCTGAACACCAAAACACAAGACAGCATCACTAGGCTCTGCCGCGAAAGACTTTGCAGCATCCTCAAATATTCGATGCCCTGTTTTTTTGAGGATGACAGTTTTCATTTTTTTCGATGTATGACCAATGTTTGTAAAAAAGATTCTTCAAATACCGTAAAGTATTCTTTAAAAACAACGAATACATATTTTTACACATTCGTTTTGGCTCTTTTTTTAATTGTAGTATTTGTTTGTCTAAACTAATTTGGCTTGTAACAAAAGATGTATATTTTTTTATATCATTTTCTGCAATGGTAATACCTCTAATTATGGGCAAATGATTAGTCCACTTCCTATGCCACGTCTCTATCGCATTATAGTACGAAATATCTAATTCAACATTTGCTTTATGCTGTATTAAAATTTGGTATGTTACAATTATTTCATAGTTGCTGTTGATTATTTGCATGCAAATATCAGAATCGTAACAGTGAAACCCGTGAAAGTTTATCTCGTCAAACTTTACTGTTTTAAATAGTTCTTTACGAATGCACATCCATAGCCCATCAACAGTTACAACTTGTGTTTCCCGTCTGTTTTCATCAGAGGGTTCTCTCTCTTCACAAAGTTGGAGCCTTCCGTCTGGGTAAATATATTGCACATATATAGATAAAAAAGATGTTTGCCAGAAAGAAGACGGACAATTAAACATTACATGACTTCCAGCGACTCCCAAACATCCAAGTTTGGGGAATAGAGAGAAATAATCATGTACAATTTTTCCCCATTCTGGTGTAAGGAATTTAATATCATTGTGGCAGAAGCACAAGATGTCTCCTTTTGCTTGTTGTACTCCTAAATTGTATGCTTGAAAAATACTGTATTGATTGAGTGAATTGTCAATTACAACCAACTCATAATCATTACCAATGGTTTCGGCAATGTTCTGTTGTAATTCTCGGGGAATGTATGATTCCCGCGAGCAAATGATAATAGAAATCATAATGAAGAGTTCCTCGTTCGAATAATCCCATGTCTGAAATAGGGAGGTGCAGGGGTATCATACAAATGGAATAGCATATAGCCAGTTGAAAACTCAAAATGATAACCAATATTTTCAAAGAATGCTTTTAATTCTTCGGCATCATGTTGTTTATGATACGAAGCAACTGACAGTTTGGTGCCTTTCTTTTGTTTTAGGACAGATGTGGCAGAAACGACAGAGGATAATTCGTGACCCTCAATATCCATCTTTATAAACGCCGAATTATATTCAACGTCGGACAATAACGTTCCTAATGAAATAGTGGTTTCGGTATCTGTTGCTGAGACAAACTTCTGTAGGATGGTTACTTTGCTGCCATAGGGTGCAAATGTGTGTTTAAGAGGTTCTATCCACTCTGGATCACTTTCTACTATCACCACATGAGATGCTTTGTCAATCTGGTCTAGAGCGAACAATCCTTCTGCTGCTCCAATGTCAAACAGAACATCCCCCTTTTCCACATGTATGTTAGGAGATTGATATTGATGTGGGGCGCTTTCACAATAGTCATCGCCTAGCAATCTTTCCTGTACAAGATAGTTTCTATATAAATCAACAGCCTCAAGAGGGGTATGGGCAGCCTTAAAAAATAGTTTCTTGTTTTTATGGATAACGTAAGGTAATTTTGCTTCCTGATCATGTCCAGATATAACATTTATCAGTGTGGAATCTGGATTATAGGGGAAATTACAGTATTTGGTCCGCTGCTGAAGGTAATCAAGCTCTTTTTGGTAACGTTGGGCTTCATCCTCATGGTGGGCATAATAATCCAACAAGTTGAGGTAATGGTATCTTTCTGTTATTGTTTCATCTAAAGTATCTATGATACTCTCAAGGCGGGATATTTTAGTCGAATTATCATTTAGGCGACGGCGGATATTGACGGTAAAAAACGCCCTAATATTGACCATGATGTTTTTTGCCACCGATTCTCTCATGACTTAACATATTTTAAATTTGCCTTAAAAATAATATGTCCCCAACCACTATCCCACAGGCTGATTGCGGATTCCTGCCTATTATCTTTATCCGAATTTTCAATAGAGAAGGACAGTACGTTTGAGATATAGTCAAAATCACGTTGCGCAGTAAGATGGTTCCCTATTCCAATGGAGAAAGCGAGAGTATACTTCCCGGCTGCAAGGTGATGGTCATTGAGAGAAAAAAGGACTTCTTTCTCTTCACCGTTTTTGATGCCAAGAGTCTCTGTATTTGAAACAGAACCAATAGCAGTCTCATCCATGCTATAAATCGTAGTATTAATTCTGAAATTGGGTATGTCGCGATGAGCGTGCACTTTAAAAACGAAACTAATAGGTTCGTTGGTGGAAAAAGTATTTCTGCCTTCGGCAAAGCGTACGGAGAGAAACTCTATTTCTTTTGAATCGTCACCGCCTATAAAATCCATATACAGTGGCGTATCAGACGCTTTTGAATCAATATAATAATCCACAGCTCCGTTGACATTTCCGATGAAGTCAATGCTCCCATTTTTGAGCACAATTCCTTGTCGGCAGAGTTTACGCACCGCCGACATATTATGACTGACGAAGAGTACCGTGCGGCCCTCGCCGCGGCTGACGTCCTGCATCTTGCCGATGGCTTTCTTTTGGAATTCGGCGTCGCCGACGGCGAGGACTTCGTCGACGACCAATATCTCGGGGTCGAGGTGGGCGGCGACGGCGAAGCCGAGCCGCACCATCATGCCGCTGCTGTAGCGCTTGACAGGGGTGTCGATATAGCGCTCGCAGCCGCTGAAGTCGACAATCTCGTCCAGTTTCTTCGTGATTTCCTGCTTGGTCATGCCGAGGATGGCGCCGTTCATGTAGATGTTCTCCCGCCCGGTCATCTCCGGGTGGAAGCCGGTGCCGACCTCCAGCAGGGAGCCGATGCGGCCGCGGGCACGGATGGTGCCGGTGGTGGGGGCAGTGACCTTGGAGAGTATCTTCAGCAAGGTGCTCTTGCCGGCGCCGTTCTTGCCGATGATGCCCACCACGTCGCCTTGCTCGACTTTGAAGTCGATGTCCTTCAGGGCCCAGACGTAGTCGCTGTCGCCCTTGCTGCTGCGGTCGTTGGTCTCGCCGATGGTGAGGTAGGGGTCCTCCTTGCCACGGATGTTCATGGTCCACCAGCGCTTGAGGTCGTGGCTCAAGGTGCCGGTGCCGACCAGCCCCAGGCGGTATAGCTTGCTGATATTGTTGAATTCTATTGCTGTCATTTGGGTTTACCGTTTACCGTTTACTGTTTACGGTTATTTGTTTAGAGGGTCTGGATTTATTTTTTTCAGGAGAGAGGTACGGAGACCATTTAGCATTCTGGCAACGGTGTCAATTTGAGGACGAAGGTCTTCAAGAGTAAGACCATCTATATACTTAAGGTCTGAGGCTAGAATCAGTTGATTATAGGCCTCCATCAATGAACCATACGATATCTCGTAGAAATGCAGTTGCTCTTTAGATGAAATGCGTCCACTCCCTTCGGCAATATTAGAAGGGACAGAGACGATACAGCGTCTTATTTGGTCACACAAGGCAAATTTCTCAACATTGGGGAACTTATCCAATAGTTGGTAAACCATCACAACCAGTTTTCTGGATTCCTGCCATGCGTTTAGATTTTCAAAGGAGTACATTATGGTGTTAGGTGTATTATTTGAACTGTAAACCCTAAACAGTAAACGGTAAACAGTAAACGGTAAACCAACTACATCTTATGCAGGATGCTGTGGGGCTTTTCGGCGTGGGAGGTGAGGCTGGCGAGGAGGAGGCGTGTCTCGCTGTCGCTGTACACCAGACGGCGCTTCCAGGCGAGGGCCCGCCAACGGCGAAGCTTCCAGCCGAGGCGCGCCAGACCGTCGGCGTTGCGGTCGACGGCCTCGGGAGTCCCGTAGACCAGGTCGTGCTCGACGAGAGCTGTATGGGCCAGTATGTCCGGGCCGTTGTCGCGTTGCAGCGGCAGGACGATGCCCAACTGCTTCTCCGCGATGGCGTTCAGTATGGTGACAAACGGTCTCATGCCGTAGTCGTCGACCGTCTGTTGTACCTGCTCCCAATCCACCTCCCCTTGCAGTGCCCGGCAGGTGAGGGCCCAGTCGGCGAGGTCGCGAAGGGTGATGCGGCTGGCGGCAAAATGGCACGCCATGTGACGCAGCAGGAAGAGGACCTCGAAAGTGGGTAGTGGGTAGTGGGTAGTGGGTAGTGGGTAGTGGGTAGTGGGTAGTGGGTAGTGGGTAGTTGATCCTTTTTGTCGACTAGGCTTTTCAGCAGGGCTTCGTAGCGGCGGTTGCTGGGCGGGTAGTGCACGTTGACGAAGTCGTAGTGGCTTTCCACGGTCACGCCGCGGTAGTCGTACTTCGTGTGGTGGTGTGAGTCGTTGCTCAAATCCACGCCAAACTCGCGGCAGGCCACCTTGTCGGCATCGGCATGGCGGTCGTAGAAGTAGAGGTCCAGGTCGCCGAACTCGCGGCATTCAGACTTCGGGTAGTATTGTGCGGTATGGGTGCCCTTGAGCACGAGGGTCTGGATGCCGTGTGCCCGCATCTTCTCCACGATGTCATCCTGCACCTGCCGCTGGTAGCGATGTCTGTCGACGGCCTTCTCGCGTTCGGCGAGCCAAGGCATCAGCACCTGGCGAGGGGCCCCGGCGGCTGCGGCCGCGTCGTAGCAGAGGGCGGCCACATTGTTGCGTTGCAGCAGGCGGAAGAGGCTCCACCAACGGGATGCCTCAGGGGGCGTGTCCCCCACGTGCGGGACGCTCCCGTCAAGGGCGGCCCGCAAGAGGTTGTATGCCAGCTGGAGTTCGGTCATACGGTATCCATGAAGGTGCGCTGCACGCGGTTGAACAGCACGATGCCGATGGCCAGCAGCACCACCGTGAAGACGAAGCTGTAGGCCAGTCCGCCCCAGCTGAACTCGCCCGCGCCGAGGAAACCATACTTGAATGCCTCGATGATGGGCGTCAGGGGGTTGAGGCTCATGGCCAGGTGCAGCTTGGTATTGGTGATGGTGCTCAGGGGCCACACCACCGGCGTGGCATACATCCACAGCCGCACAAAGTAGTCGAGCATCAGCTGCAGGTCGCGGTATTTGGTGGTGAGGCTCGAGAAGAGGATGCCGAATCCCAGCGCCAGTCCGGCGAGCATCAGCACCAGCACCGGCAGCAGCAGGGCGTACCAGTTGGTGTGTATCTGGCCGGGGATGACCCATAGCTGATAGACGGCATAGACCACCAGAAAGAGGCTCAGCTGGATGGCAAAACGCAGCAGGTTGCTGAGCACATTGGAGACCGGCACAACCAGTCGGGGGAAGTACACCTTGCCGAAGATGCCGGCATTGGCGGTGAAGGTGGACGAGGTCTTGGAGAGGCAGTCGCTGAAATACTGCCACATGCATACGCCGCTGAGGTAGAACAGCGGCTCGGGAAGTCCGTCGGTCGAGATGCCGGCGATACGGCTGAAGACCACCATGTACATCAGCACCGTGATGGCGGGTTGGATGATGTACCACAGCGGCCCGAGGATGGTCTGCTTATACTGCGTGGTGATATTGCGTCGCACGAAGAGGCTCGTCAGGTCGCGGTAGCGCCACAGCTCCTTGAAGTCAATCTGCAGCAGGCGCTCCTTCGGCTTGATGACGGTGGTCCAATCGCTGTCGGTAGTATTGTGTTGTGTCATTCGTTCTTGTGTCGCCCCTGCGGGGCTCCGTTTGTTGTTTGTCGCCTTGTGTCCCGTGGGCTGACGCCCACGGCTAATGAGTATCGCCCGCTGCGCGGGCTTTCGTATCGGTAGTTATGTTATTAGCCCGTATGGGCGTAAGTTGTTAGCCGTGGGCGTGAGCCCACGGACAGGGCGGAAATATCAGTTGTTCGAGCCCCGAAGGGGCGCTACTTTGTCGGTGTTATATGCCTCGAAGAAGGCCTCAACCTCCTCCGCGTACGTTTTCTTTCGGTGATGTTCGGCCTGGTTCGCAATATATGCCTTCACTGCCTCAATCTTGCTTGCACTGACCGAGAAGGCACCATAGCCGTCCTGCCATGCGAAAGCGCGATATTGGCCACCTAGCGTTTTAAGCCAACGACTGCTATTGGCCTTTATCTTCATCAAATAGTCAGACAATGAAATCGTTTTTGGGACGGAGACAAGTAGATGGATGTGGTTTGATATTCCTCCCGCAGCGATAAGTATTCCGCCTAAGTTTTTGACGATACCGCCGATGTAGTTGTATAAGTGGGGTAGGTCGGAGGTATTGATGGCACAGTCCTCTTTCACATGGAAGGTGATGTGCATGATGTTTTGTACGTAGGCGTTAGACATTTGTTCTTGTGTCGCCCCTGCGGGGCTCCTGGGTGTGTTGACCTTGTGTTCCGTGGGCTGACGCCCACGGCTAATAAGTGTCGCCCCTGCGGGGCTCTCTACGCCGAATGCTTGCGGCGGAACAGGATGTTGCCGACGATGCCCCAGAAGTAGCGCCAGTCGGTGCGGAAGGGGTGCTGGAGGTAGGCTTCCAGGTAGCGCCGTTCGGAGGCCTGCACCTCGTCGAGGGTCTCGGGGGTGTGCTGTTCGTAGTAGAACGGCGGCAGCAGCCCGGGTTTGGTCCGGGTGCGCAACTGCTGCAACTCGGGACTGTAGAGGCTGAAGTACTGTCTGCTCAGCGGGCGCACGCCCACCAGCTTGAGGTCGCCCCGCAGCAGGTTCCACACCATCGGCAGCTCGTCGAGCCATATCTTGCGCAGCACCCGTCCCCAGAAGTTGACGCGGTAGTCGTCCTTGAATTTCCCGCCGCGCTCCAGGCTCTGGTAGTGGTAGATATAGGGCTGCACATATTCCGAGTAGGTGTACATGGTGCGGAACTTGTGCACCACAATCTCCCTGCCCCCCTTGCCGATGCGGCGCAGGTGGATGATGGGCGAGCCCGTGGGGGCTGCGTCGTCGATGGGGCAACCCGCCTTGCGGGCGGTGACGAAGAACTCGCCCTCGCGGAAGCGCTCGTCGACCACCTCGAAGCCGGCGCGGTACAGGCGGCCGATGAGCTCCACGCGGCTCATGGTGCGGTTCTTGCCCTGGGTCGCGGCGAAGTAGAGGCGGTGCGTCAGCTTCAGCTTGGGGCACACGCGGTGCCAGAGGTAGTCCCAGACCACCAGCAGGTGGCCGATGCCCCATGGGTAGCGCCGCAGGGTCAGCATGCGTTTCAGCGCCGCCGTCATCGAGTGGCAGCAGAGGTAGCTCCCCTCCGGCAGCCGGTAGTTGGCCACGTAGAGCAGCTCGTCGAGCCGTTCCACGGTGTGCAGCGGCCGCGCCATGAAGAGCAGGTGCGGCTGCTGCCCTTCGAGGCGGTAGGCCAGCGCCTCGGGCGTGCGGGTGGAGAAGGGGGTGATGGCGATGCTGCCGATGTGCTCCTGCTGCCGTTGCTGCAGGTACTTGACCATCTCCTTGTAGCCCATGTCGGCCGTGTTGTCCAGGAAGCGCCTCACGTCGGGGCTGTCCACCTTGGCGGTGTCCAGCTTGGCGCCGCGGTTGCTGCCCGACTCGGTGTAGGAGCCGGGCGACTCGAGTTCGTATTGCAGTTGGAACAGACCTTTTTTCACGACTGTACTTTCCTCAGCAGCGAGGGATGGATGTAGGTGGTGGCCACGGCCACCACGCCTTTGATGCTTACTATCAGGCGCCGGTCGCGCTTGATGCGCTTGATGTGCCCTTCGGCGCCTTTGAAGGGGCCGTCGGTGACCACCACGCGGTCGCCCTCGTGGTACTCGGGCCGGTCGTCGCCCAGCAGCTCCAGCCCCTCGCGTCCGGCGGTGACCACGAAGCGGAACACCTCCATCTCGCGGTCGGGGATGGCGGCCGGCCTTCGGGAGCCGGCCTCGCGGTAGAGCCACACCTGCTGCCAGCGGTCGGCGACGAAGCGTTGCAGCGTCTCCTCGTCGCAGTGCAGGAATAGCAGCCCCCCGATGACCTCCACCGGAGCAAAGAACTCCACCCCCACCTCGCGGGCTTCGGCCAGCAGCGGCTGCACGCGGTTGTAGTAGACTTTCAGGGCATACCAGTGGTTCTCCATGGGCTCATACTCTCCCCTCCTTCACCCGTGTGGGTGTAGGTCTCCGAGGATTTGTCGGTAGGGGAGAGGTCCGACCCACGGGCCTCCCTGTCGCAGGGAGGTTGCCGCAACCCTCTGGTTCTCTGTCGGAAAAACGGATGTCCGACACTAAGAACCATGTGCAAAGATACTACTTTTTCCTGTTATATGCAAATAATTTATTGTAAATGGCGTGAAGAGTGTCACTTGCCGACCGCCATCACCCCTGTTCCCCTTAACTTTTCTTTAACATTTGGTTAACATTTCGTCCGGGTTTCCTCCGCCATTTTTACGGTAGTATTACGCTAGTATTACGGTAGTATTACGCTTTTAAAGCGTAATACTACCGTAATACTAGCGTAATACTACCGTAAAAATGGCGGAGGATGTGGGGGCCGAATCGGGCCCCGGGGGTCAGAGGCCGAGGACGTCGGCTCCCTGGCGGTAGATGATGTCGCGCGGGATGTTGGCGTCGCGTATGGCGTCGAGGTCGCGCTGCAGGTCGGCACCTATCTTGCCGTTGCGGTCGCTGTAGGCCTTGGCGGCCGCGGCGTCGCCGTTGCCTTCCATGGCGATGATGATGGCGGCCCAGCCGCGGGCGGCCTGGCGGGCTTTCTCGACGTCGATGACATATTTGCCGTCGGCGTTGCGGGTGAAGGCGCCGTGCTCAAGGAAGTAGTTGTAGCACATGATGTTGGCCACGCCGTGGGCCTCGGTGGCGCCGAAGCGGACGCTGCGCAGGATGCCGGCGATGAAGGTGATGTAGTTCTGGGCTACGGTGGTGTTGGTGATTTCGCCGCGCTCGATGAGCTGCTCGGTGAGGAAGAGGCCGCAGACGTCGGCCTTGGCTTCCTCCCAGGCGCTGTACTGTGCGCCGAGGGCCTGGCGGCAGGGGATGCCGGTGGTGACGGTGTTCTTGATGCCGAGGCCGTGGGCCACCTCGTGGTAGCAGGTGTTGCCGAAGAAGGCGTTGAAGGTGACGCTGTCGACCTGCTCGGGGCAGACCATCAGGTTGGCGATGGGAATCATGATGTTGTCGAACTTGGCCTGCATGGCGTTCTTCAGTTGCAGGCGGCGGCTGCCCTTGGCCAGCTGCACGCGCTCGTCGTTGGGCAGGTTGATGGCGATGGTCTTGGAGCCCGCGTTGCAGTCGCCGGCATAGTAGACGACGTCATAGACGTTGATGTCGCAGTCGGTGCCGGGCACTTCCTGTTTGTATTTCTCGTCGCAGGGGAGCAGTTTCTGCATCTCGGGCAGGAGGGCGGCGAACTTGCTGAGGTCGTTGCTCCACTCTTCGTCTTTCACCAGCACGAAGGCTTCGTGGCTGCACTTCAGGCCGTTGATGCCGTCGTCGTAGTTCTCGATGGGTCCGACGACGAAGTCGAGCTTGCTGTCTTTCATATCCATCCACACCATGTCGGACTGGAAGTAGTCGTCGGTGCGGAAGGCTTCGCGGCGGGCTTCAAGGTAGCGTTTCAGGCCTTCGTTCTCGGCCAGGGAGATGGCCTTGGCCAGCAGCTTGTCGACTTTCTTGAGCTCTTTGGCATAGGCTTTGTGGTAGGGGAGCACGTAGAGCTTGCCGGCTTTGTCGCGGCGGATGACGCTGTATTGGCTGTTCTTGAGGGTGTCGTCCAGGGCTTCAAACTCGTCGGCGGTCATGTCGAGGGGGTAGAAGTTGCAGCCGGCGGGGCGCTCGCCGTAGCCGGGGAGGAAGGGGCGTTCGGAGTCGAGGCGGTCCCAGGCGCCGTATTGTATGCGGGCGAAGGCGCGCATGGCGGGGTCGCAGAGGGTGTCGAGGCTGGCGCGGTTGGAGTAGCCGAAGTATTCGTCCCAGTAGATGTCGTCCATCACCTGTCCGATTTGGATGAAGATTTTCACCAGCTCCTTCTCCTTGGGGGAGAGGGTCTGGATGAGGTCGGAGGTGAGGGTGAACTCGGCATACTCGTTCACTTTCTGTTGGACTTCGGGGTCGGGTTCGCAGTCTACGACTGCTTCCTTCTGCTGGCATCCCATGGCCAGGAGCACTGTTGCTGCCATAGCAAAAACGGTTGTTTTTTTCATTGTGTCTGTGTATTGTGTTTGTTTTCTGTTCGTTCTTGGTCCTACTGTCGGATGGCGCGGAGCGTGGCGCTGCCGGTGGAGGTGGAGAGGCGGAGGGTGTAGACGCCCGCCGGCAGGGTGCCGAGGTCGAGCTGTTGCACGTTGCGCAGCAGGGCCACCTGGCGGCCGGTCATGTCGTAGATGCGCACCTCGTCGGCAGGCTGGCTGAGGCTGACCTGGCCGGTGGTGGGGTTGGGGTAGAGGCGCAGGGCGTCGGCCTCGACCTCGTCGATGCCGCTGGTCAGCTGGAGAATGAGGGTGATGGTGCTGTCGCAGCCGTTGGTGGCGGTGAGCACCTGCTGGTAGATGCCGGGGGAGGTGTAGGTCTGTCCGTTCCACAGGAAGCTGTCGCCGCTCATGTGTTCGGTCACGGTGTCGGCCATGGAGCGGTTGACCGTGAGGGTGAGGGTGACGGTGCTGTCGCAGTCGTAGGGGGTGGTGAGGGTGGCGCTGACCGTGGTGTCGGCCGTGTAGAGCGTCCCGTTCCAGTAGTATTCGTCGCAGGCCGCGACCATGACGGTGCTGCTGCTGGGCGGCAGCACGTAGTAGTCCACATAGACTGTGGTGCCGCCCACGGTGCCGCTACGGCTGCCCGAGGAGGGCTGCTGGGTGTCGATGGTGTCGCCGAAGAGGACGTAGGTGGCTCCCTGGCAGAGGCTGTCGATGCGGAAGGAGGCGGCTTGTGCCGTGATGGGGAAGACGACGTCGTCAATCCAGGCACAGTCGCTTCCCCGGCTCACGCTATGGTCCTTGGCGTAGGAGAACTTGAAGGTGTGGTTGCCGGTCGAAACGGGGAAGGCGGCGCGCGTCCAGTCGATGGTGCCCGACTCGGTGAGCATGTCGCTGCCGTCGATATAGAAGTGGAACTTGTCGTAGCCCTCCTCTGACGAGACCTTGTAGTAGAAGCTGATGCTGTCGGGGGCGGAGTAGGCGTGCGTGATGGTCAGCTCGGAGGTCTGGCTGTGGGAGAGGCCGTTGGTGGAGCGCAGGCTGTAGCTGCCGCCATGGGCGTCGGTGTTGTCGAAGGTCCAGGCCTGGCTTCCCTGCGTCCAGGGCGAGAGGTGGAACGCACTGCCCTCGAAGGTCTCGATGCTGGGGCTGCCGGTGAAGAGGTTGACGACGGTGTCGATGCTACCTGCAGAGCCGGTCAGGTGCAGGGGGACGAACACGTTCTGCGGCAGCTGGCTGGAGGCCTGGAGCGTGAATGCCCGTGAGATGCCGGCGCCGGGGACAATGCTGAAGGCGGTGGTGTCGACGGGCGTGACGGTGAGCATCGAGGTGGGCGAGGTGAGAGTCAGGCGGCAGGTCGGGGTGGCGGCATGTCCGTCGTTGTTCATTGTCACGTTGAGGGTGCTGTTGTCGCCCGGTGTCAGGTAGAGTGCCTCGTTGTTGAGGGTGGTGACCAGCCGGGGGGCTTGCAGTGTCATCCAGAAGGTGGTGACAATGGGTTGCTGGCAGTTGTCCCAGGTGGTACCGGCGTTGATGGCGACCGAGGTGCCGTCGGTGGCGTTGCTGCCCACCATGGCGTAGAACAGGCCGTTGATGAGCATGGTCGTGTTGGGGGTCACACTGTCGAGGACGATGCTGTCGAGGCTGAGCGTCAGGGCGGGGTCGCCGGTTGCCAGGTGCAGCACTACGTTGCGCAGGGTGCTGTTGCCGGCATTGACGAGGCTGACGGAGAGGGGCTCCACAGCGCCTGCATTGAGGGGTGCGCTAGCGGTTATGCTGTTGACATAGCCGAAAGACTCGGTGCCATAAATCACATCGATGTTCTGGAATGCGGTGCGGTACTGCTGGGCCGAGGCGGCCACTTCGTAGCCTCCAAAGAGCAGGCTGGCGGGCAGCGTCAGGACGGCCACCCCGCCGGCGTCGGCGAAGGCGGCGGCATGGAGCGTGTGTGTGGTGGTGTCGGTGAGGGCTACATAGGCGTAGGGGGCGGTGTTTACGGTCAAGCTGCCGGTGCCCGACATGACGACGGGAAGGGTGCTGAGGGGTATCGTCGACGCCTGGGTCATATAGGGCATCAACGAGGGGTCACCCATGAGGTGGTAGATTTCCCAGTAGTAGTGCTTCAGGCTCGAGGAGGAGGACTGTACGGCCATGTTGCCCGCCATTATCAGGGCCCCCTGGGTCGTCACCCATTGCGAGTGGGTTTCGTTGTGGGTGTGGCAGAAACGGTCGTAGGCTCCGAGGTTGTTGGCATTGTAGGCGAGTGACATGGTGGGGCTGATGCCGCTGCGCAGGCCTACCGACCAATAGAAGTCCTCGTTCCAGTAGGTGCTGTTGCTGCCTCCGATGTAGCCTACGGCGCCGCAGTAGTTGCCCTTGCGCAACACCGACTCGCCCAGGCAGGTGCTGGTCTCGAACTTGTTGGTCAGGCAGCAATTGCCAATCATCAGACCGAACTTCTGCGTGTTGGTCATGGCTGCGGCATGAGTGGTGGTGAAGTTGGGCGTGCCCCAGCTGGTGGCGCTGCCGTGGGCCGTGTAGTTGATGAGGCCGGCCCCTTGGTTGTAATAGCTGCGCACGGTGGCCGACATGGAGTTGGCATTGCCTGCGATGGAGACATTGGTGGCTGTGGGGACGTTGGAAGTGTTGTTCTTGAAGTAACGCACCTGACTGAAGCCACGGCTGCCGTTGACGTAGTGGGTGATGACGTAGTCGAGCGTCGGGTCGGCGTGGGTGTAGCCATAGTCGCCGCTGCTGCCGCCGTCGACACCTGCCACCATCACGGCGCGGTCGAGGAACGACGGGTCGGCAAAGGTGTACTGCTCATACATCAAGGTCTTCTCGATTTGCGGCGTCAGTTGGGATAGGTTCTGGGCCGAGAAGCGGCCGTAGTAGCAGTCGGGTATGTTGTCGCCGGTGGTCCATGTGGTGTAGTAGAGGTCGGTGATGTGGTCGGCGTCGGTGGTGCCGGTGAAGGCCGGTATCTGCTCCACATCGCCTACGAGAAGCAGGTAGGTGGGGGCAGGATTGGCGGTAGTGGCGTTGGTGTACTGGCTCTTGATGTACTCTGCGATGCTGGTAGTGGTGGTGCCCACGCCGGTCGAGTCGGTGTAGACGATGTCGGTGATGAAGCCTTTGCGCCGTTTCCACTGGATGAAGCCATCCAACTGTCCGCGGAAGGAGCTGTGAGCCACGATGAGGTAGCGTATGGGTGCGTCAGTACGTACTGCTTTGGAATAAAGGTTGTTGAGTACGGGTGCACCGATGCCGAAGGCGGGTGTGTGATAGCGGTCGAAGAGTTGCATGGTGGCATCGCGGTCGGGCTCGGTGTAACGGATGTCAACGGTGGCGCTACGGCAGATGACCACGCGTCCGCTCACGGGATTGTAGCTGACGGGCGAGAATTGAAGGAGGGCCAGGTTGCGGTCGCGTGCAATGCCGACGGCTTCCACCGACGCCAGGGGCATGCTGTAGAAGGCGTTGGTATGATAGGCGCTGCCGACGACGACCTGGTGGTGAAGCGTGTCGCTCTTGCTCCGCGAGGGTTGCAGCGGCAGAAGAGGATGACGAAGTCCAAGGCTGACGGCTTCCAGGGTGTCGTAGACGGCATTGGAAACGGTCACCTCGAAGCCTTTGCAGAGCGGCACCTCGATGAGCCGGCTGAAGGTGGGCAGGTCGGGTTGGCCCACTTCCGACGAGGGCAGATAGCCCTCGATGCCGAGGGTGTTATAGGTGATTCCGTCGAGTGTGACTTCATCGGTTTTGAGCGAGCCGGTGATGAACTCCACCTGAAGGCGCTGACAGTTGTCTGTTTTTACTTTTTGCGCCTGTACAGATGAGGCGAAGACGGTGGCACAGAATATTGTGCCAATAAGGGTTATCTTGCTGATATAATTCATTTTGCAAGGTATGATTTGTGTATAATATTGTGCAAAGGTACAAAAAAAAGACAACATGGTAACAAATCCTGTATCAATTTATGATTATTTAGGGAATTGAAACGGTGAATAAGATGTGTCATCGGAAAAAGTGAGGAGGGACAGGTGTGTTGTAATATACTGTATTTCATTATGGTGAGAAAATATTCCACCTTTTGTTTTGTCATGTTGGAAAAAAGTAGTACTTTTGCAGCCGTTTTCAACTGCATAGGAGAGGTGCTCGAGTGGTTGAAGAGGCCCGCCTGGAAAGCGAGTAAGCGTTAAAAGCGCTTCAGGGGTTCGAATCCCCTCCTCTCCGCAAAACAGAAGAAGCTGCCCGCAGGGTAGCTTCTTCTGTCGTATGGTATCGTGATGGAGGGAGGATTACTTTTTGACCTCCACATGGCTGTCGCTGTCAAGGTTCACGTTGCGTGTCACTTTGGCCTCGATGGTATTGGCGCGGACGATGTCGGTCATGTTGACACCCGTGGCGCTCTCGATGACGTCGAAACTCTGCTTGATGACGGTAGGCACGGCACCGCTGATGCCGGCTGCATCGGATCCGCTGGTGCCATAGACGTTCATGTTCTTGATGGCGGCGATGGGTTCGGAGACATGTTGTGCCACTTCGGGGATTATCTTCACCATCATGTCGAGGATGGCGGCTTGGCCGTAGCGCTCGTAAGCTTCGGCTTTTTTCTGCATGGCTTCGGCTTCGGCCAGTCCTTTCTTTTGGATGGCGATGGCTTCGGCTTCACCGGCGCGCTGTATCTTGTAGGCTTCAGCATCGCCGTTGGCCTTGATACCCTCGGCTTCGAGCACCATGGCCTGTTTCTTGGCCTCGGCGAGGGCTATCTGGGCAGCGGCTTCCTGTTTGGCACGGTAGGCTTCTGCCTCGGCTTCGCGTTTGCTTTGCTCCAGGTCGGCAGCGGCCTTGAGCTCAATTTGGTACTTGTCGGCATCCGACTTTTTCATCACTTCGGCGGCCAACTCGTTTTCGCGTATCTTCACACGTTCGGCTGTGAGCACTTGCTCGCGCATGGTCTGCTCAATCTTGGCGTCGACGGTCTTGGTATTGATGGTCTTCTGCTGCTCCTGACGCTGGATTTCGTAGGCGGCGTCGGCATCGGCCTGCTTGGTCTGCGCGATGATGGTCAGCTCGCTTTTCTTGACCGACAGCTCGTTCTGGCGGATGGCTATCTGGGTCTGGCTGTCGACTTGCGCGTCGTTGGCCTCCTTCTGGGCCTGTGCCTCGGCCATGGCTATGTCGCGTTCGGCGTTGGCTTTGTTGATTTTGGCTTGCTTGCGGATGGTCCAAGTGTTGTCGGCACCGAGGTCTTCAATGAGGTTCTTTTCGTCGGTGACGTTCTGGATGTTGCACGAGATGATGCGCAGGCCGAGGGCTTCCATGTCCTTCTGGGCTTTCGACATAATCTCGTCTGAGAACTTGTCGCGGTTGATGTTGATGTCGCGCAGTGAGAGGCTGCCGATGACCTCGCGCATGTTACCTTCGAGCGAGTCTTGTACCTGTTTCGAGATATCAGCGCCACTCATGTTGAGGAAGTTCTTGGCGGCCAGACGTACACCGTCGATGTCGGGGATGACCTGAATCTTGGCCACGGCATCGACGTTGACATTGATGAAGTCGTTGGTAGGCACCGAGCGGCTGGTGCGGATATCGGCGGTTACTTGTCCGAGAAATACCTTGTCGAGGCGCTCAAGCAGGGGAACCCGCAAGCCGCCTTTACCGATGTATATGCGCGGTTTGCGGTTCAAGCCAGACACAATGTAGGCTACCGATGGCGGTGCTTTGATGTAGGAGACAAGAATGATGAACAGTACGACGACTGCTACAATGATGATGGTGAAAGCTAGACTGCTCATGGTATTGTTTTTTATTGGTTTATATATTCTTTTGCCAGGGTAATCATTTCCTTGTCGCAGCCAAGAATGGCGGCGATGCGTAAGGCCTCGTGAGGTACATCGTCGTTGGTGTCTTCGGTAAGGGAGTAGTCGATGAAGCGGTTGATGCTCTGCGGGGTGAGCGGGATGTCGGCCATTCCTTCGACAAACCCTTTGACACGCAGGCGGCGGCAGGCGCCGCTGAGGCCGCTGTAGTGGGTGGTGACGAGGGTCGTGGAGTTCATGGAGTTGAGTATCTTGATGATGGCCTGTACCAAGGCTTTCCCCTCTACCGGGTTGGTGGTGCGTGCCGGCTCGTCGATGAGCACGAGCATCTCGTGATTGCGGCAGGTGTTTATTATGTTGCTTATCTTGATAATCTCGGCGGCATAGGAGGAGAGGCCGTTCATCTCGTCCTGTTCGTCGCCGATAGAGGTAACGATGCCTTCTACTACCTTGACGGTGGCCTTGCTTGCCGGTACAAACATGCCGCACTGGGCCATTATTTGAGCTGTTCCAACACTCTTGAGCAACACTGTCTTGCCTGCCATGTTGGCTCCAGTGATGATGCATATTCCAGGGTAGAGGGCCACATCGACGGGTTGGTAGCGCAGGTGCTGTTTCTCATTATGTTCTTTCAGTCGAGGATTGACCAGTTCAGTGTATTCGATATGGTCGCCGATATTGGGCCTGGAGAGCTCCCATTGAAGGGCCAACTCGGCTTTGGCGAGCAGGAGGTCGGCATAGGCCAGCTGCTCCAGGGCGGTGGTGAGCAGGTCGGTCCAGCGGGTGAGTTGGTCGGAGAGTCGGGCGCATACGTCGTTCTGTATCTCATTCTGTTGGGCCAGCAATTCACTGATGCGGACGGGGTCGCCGTCAGATGTTTGGAGAGCGTTCAGCTCGCGGCGTAAGGGTGTCAGGCGGATATCATAGCTGTCGTAGATATAGAAGTTAGTGATGCCGGTATGGTCGGGGTCGAGTAGGTTGAACACCTCCTTGGTGTCGGGTAGAGGAAGGATTTCTCCCAAACCAAGTCCATCTATGGCGCTGGCGGCAATCTGGGTCAGCTGCGCCAGATTCTTTATCTCAAACAGTTCTACCTCGTTCAGTGTGGTGTGGCTGGCCAGATTGGCCAGCGTGCCTTGCAGGTCGTGCAGCTGCATCAAGGCATGGCGCAGCTCTATATAGGGTCGTTTGTATTTGTATTTCTTGACGGTTTCTATGGCGATGCCGAGCCGGTCCCATTCTTCCTGCAGTTGGGAAGCATGGGTGCAGAATTCGGTGCCCAGCATTTTGCGCCGGCCGGCCGACGACATGAATTCCATGTTGTCAATTATATGCTGGAATCCGGCATCTTGTTTTATGAGGTCTTTGATTTTCATTGTACAATCTTCTTTACATCGTAGACGGGAGTCTGCAAGGCCTCGCTCAGTGCGTCGCAGGTGCTCTTTGAATCGAGAAGAAAGCCCTGCGGAGAGGTGGGGTTGAGGGTGACGGCTATCAGTCGTGAACGTTGCAACACCATCAGTTTGCCTCCACGTCGTGTGAATTCCGTATAGGCTTCAGGAGTGATGAAGAGTTTGGTGAAATCGCGGGTAATAAGTATGATGTCCTTGCCTTTTGTGGCCAAGACGCGCAACAGCCGGTCGCTCACGGCTCCCGAGGCAAAGAGGGTCTTGCCGAAACGCAGGATGTCTTTTTCGGCACGGTCGATGAGAAACACAGAGGCAATGCCCAGGTCGTGGGGCTCACCCTCGCTGTCGACAGCCCAAAGGCCTGTGGAGATGTTGCTCAGTCGTTCCCGCAGGTCGGGGGATACTTCGTCGAGGAGGATAAGATTATATAGGAATTTAGTCTTGCTTACCAATTGTTTTATGTTGGCCGATACGGCCGCTCCAGTGGCAAGTATCATGGCATCGGTGACGGTGGGAGAAGCCAGGCTGAGGCGGGAAAGAGCGCCGTCGACGATGGCAATGTCGACTCCCATTGAGCCGAGTTGCTCGATGTGCTGGCGTAGGATGCCGGTAGTGGCAGCACCGGACAAGAGGGCTTTCCCGCGGACAAGGACGCGGGCAGTGACCAACGGACCCAGCGCCGTTCGACGACTGTCAACGGCTTCCAGCACCGAGACTGTCTGCCGTTTCAGATAGTGTTGCTCCGAGGTGATGAAATGGGTGCCTTCGTAGAGGATAACCTCTGGTTTGGCAGTGGCAAAGACAGAATCCACCTGTTCGCCGTCGACCCCGATTGAGGTGACGCCGACGTGCGCATCCATCTCATGTAGCCGGTGTAGGATATAGTTAAGACATACCGTTTTGCCAGTGTTCTTCTCCATCCCTACGATAGAGAGACTGCGGTGACGTAGTATGTCGCTGACAAAAGGCACGAATCATTATTCTTCAGACTCGGGTTTGGCGAATTTCTCTTTCAATTTGGGCCAGTAGCCTTTGACAAGCACGATACCACAACCCAAAACGATGCCGAGGAAGGTCCAGATGAAAACTTGTTTGGCACGGCTGTTTGCCGGTTTCATGGGGATGGTGACAGGCTCGATGATGGAGAAGGAAGGCGTGTCTTTCTTGACTTTCATCTTGGCCTGCTCCAGCTGTTTGGCCAACTCCATATAGACGGTGTTGGCGACATTGAATTTGGTGCGCAGACGCTCTTTTCCGACATTGGCGGACGTTGTGACGACATTCTGGTACCGGTCGGTAGTGCCGGCCAAGGCACCTTGCAGGCGGTCGGCTTCCTCCTTGGCTTCGTTGTAGCGCGCTTGGATGTATTCCAGTTCGCTCTGTGACTTCTCGATACGAAAGCGGGTCACCTCGTCCTGCAGCAGCTGCTGAGCCTTCAGCGCCAATTCGGCGGTCTGGATAGGTTCGCTGCCGTTGACGGTAAGGGTGATATAACCTTCCTTCTTGTCAACGGAGAGAGATATTGCCTGTGCTATGCTATTCAACATCTTGTATTCATCCATGCTGACCACAATGGGCTTGGGGCTATCGTCCTCGACACCGTTGCCACCGGGGACGGTCACCTCCTTTGGTTTGCTGCCGAGCGACCCGAGAATCACCCCCGGCAGGCCAATAGTATAGCGCTTGACGTAAGAAAACACAGAGGGCTTTTCGTATTTGGCTTTTGCATAGTCGAACATGCTGATGAGTGTGTCGCACTTTTGATAGTGCAACGGGGTGTGCATCATCTCGAGGCGGAAGGGGACGCTGTTCACTATCTGCGGATAGATGAGGGGAGAGAGTTCTCCGTTGGTCGAGGCAGAGCCCATGTCAAAACCCGCCAATGCGGCCAGACCGCCCAACCCCGACTTATTATCTCCCATCTGCGGTACCATCACGGTGGTGACCGAATAGGTTCGTTTCATCGACAGGGCAGCCACCAGGCCGAGGACAATGAATATGCCGGTGCAGATGAGGATTGTCTTGCGACCGTCCCACAGGCTGCGTATCAGCGCCATGATGTCGATACCTTCCTCTTCTTCTTTCTCTGGGGTGGTGTATTCTTTGTTGTTATCCATTAGGCAATGCTATTTCAAGTTTCTAACCAGTAGGATGATAGAGACTACAGAGGTCAGCGCAGCCAGCGAGTTCCTTGCTTCGGCGCCCCAGTCGATTTTCTCCTTCGGTTTCTCTTCCTTCTCGCGTTTCTCCTGGTCCATGCGCATGGTAATCACACCGCCGGGTTCCACCCTGGGAGTGCGGCGGAAGAAGAGGAACCACTTGGTGCCGTCCGACTGGTTGTTGGGCATCGTGACGGTCACGCTGTTGCGATCGGCCATCTTGTCGAAGCCGCCGGCGAAGTGTTTCACATACCAGGAGGCGGTGTGCCGACCTTGATAGACGAGGGTCTTCTGGGTGGAAGCATATTCACTGGGTACATACTGTGCCATTCGGGTGCCGATTTCGCGGATGACGACGGTGTTCTCCTGACGCACGATGTTGATGACGTCGCCATTCATCAGGATGGGGTCATCTTTCAGGCTGCCACGGTGACGTTTCACGCGGCGAAGGTCGAGGCCGATGTTGCCGGTGTTGCGTCCTTGCGTGCGGAACAGGCGGGCATAGGGGTCGGCGTCGTCCAGCAGACCGCCGGCCATCTTGATGACCTCCCACAGCTGGGTCTTGTTGTCTTCAAGCACATAGACTCCGGGATATTTCACGCGGCCGTTCACCTCCACGGTGCGGCCTTGGGTGTAGTTGGGGGTCATGCGCACCACGATGTGGTCGTAGGGCTGTAGCTGGAAGTTCTGAGGGGTCTTCTTGTTCTCGACAAGATTGTAGTTCTCGTCCACAGCCAGTGTAATCTGCTCCAGTTCGACCTCGTCTTTCTTTGATATGTTGACCCGGAACACTTCCACGCGGTCGTAGGCGGCACCCACCTCGAATCCGCCGGCCATCATCAGCAGGTCGTGCACGGTGAGCGACGGGTCGTAGGTAGTGCCTACGGGGTTCTTCACGGCACCGCTCACGCGCACCTCGCCCACGTTGGTGTAGGTGGTGTTGTCGTAGATGTTCAGGCGGTCGCCGGGCTGAAGCAGGGTCTCGCCGTCCTTGTCAAGGTCGACGCGTATGTACTGGCGTTTGACGGGGTTGGTCAGGTCGCGGCGGACGATGTAGGCCACGGGGAAGACGCTCTGCTTGAGGCCATGGGCGTACTCGATGGCCTGCGCCACCGTCATGCGGTCGTTCAGGCCGAAGGTGCGGGTGAAGGGGGCGCGGACCTGGCCCTGTACCGAAATCTCGTCCACATCGCGGAACGACACGAGGCTGAGCACGCGCACCTGGTCGCGGGCCTGCAGCTTGAAGTCGGGGTTCCCGTTCTCGCCGGGGAACGGCACGGTCAGGAATTCCACCGTCTCGTCGGGGCTGGTACGCTCCACGATGACGATGTCCTTGCGGGCGGTGTATTTCAGCTGTGCCTTCTCGAGGAGACCGAGGAGGCTGTTGTTCTGTTCCAGGTCGAAGTTGCCGCCGTAGTAGACATCGCCGCGGATGGTGATGTAGTTCTCCATCGGGCGGTTGGAGGTGCGGATGCGGACCACGTCACCGCCTTTGACGGCCACTTTCTCCTTGCCCGACATTACTTTCTCGAGGTTGAACTCCAGGTATTTGAGCTCGTCATTCTCGCGACGCTCAATCTGGATAAAGTCGGGGAAGACGTTGTAGGTCAATCCGCCGGCATACTCGATAAGGTCTTTCAGGGTCTCGCCCTCAATCATCTCGTAGCGCATCGGGCGGCGCACGGCACCTTCAATCCTGACTATATTGTCGGCCACGGGCACGAAGAGCACGTCGTTGTTCTGCAGGTCGAACATGACGTTCTTGGTGTTGCCCTTCATGTACTGGTAGAGGTCAAGCCTGTCGGTCTTGCCGGCACGCGAGCGTTGGATGTTGCGGATGGAACCGATAGCGGTGGGACCGCCGGCGGCAGCCAGGGCGTTGAACGCTGTGTTCAAGGCGCTCAGCGTGAAGCCGCCCTGCACGCCCACCTCGCCGTAGATGCTCACGCTGATGGTGCGGGCCGTGGTGATGGTCACGGCAATCTGGTCGCTGCGGAAGGAATAGTGCTGGGACAGCTTGTTGATGATGGCCGTGCGGGCCTGCCCGAGGGTCATCCCTTTCAGGAATATCTTGGTCGAGCCGGCGGGCTGGATGCTTCCGTCGGCGGCAATGCGCTGGTGTATCTCGGTCTGCGACGAGCCGAAGATGGAGATGTGTATCTCGTCGCCGTCACCCAGCACATAGGTGTCGGGAGCCTGGGCTCCGTCGGTGGTGCGGAACACGTCCATCGAGGTGCCGGTGAAGAGCGAGTGGCCGTAGATGTCGTCGCCGGCCGTGGTGGAGACATGGTTCTCTTGCAAGGCACTCTCGAGAGCCTCTTCGGCAGCGGCCTCGCCCGCAGTGGTTTGCGGAAACTCGTTGGGGGTGTCGGCTTCGTTTGCAGCCGTCGCGATGATTTGTGTGCCAGCGGCGGACGGCGAGGAGACGTCCGACGTGGATGTCTCGGTGGCCGGCGCCGACGGGGCGGCCGCGGTGGCGGCGGCTTTCTGTGCGGCCTTCTCGGCCTGCATCTTATTCAGGATGTTGGTGATGCGCGACTGGTAGTTGGCATACTCGGTGGGCGGGATGTTGTCCACGTCGATACCTTCCGACAGCAGCCGGGTGCGCACTTCGGATTCAGTTAGTCCACGTTTCTGCAGTTCGGCCTGGGCCATGGCCATCATGTTGGGACTCTGTGCCATCAGCGAGAGGGGCAGCAGGGCAACAAACATCAGGGCCAGTAATAACGTCTTCTTCATCATGTTGGTTTTACTTTAGTTTTAGGCTGCAAAGATACGACTATTCTTCCAAATGGCAAAAGAAAAATGTAAAATTCGCGCGTGGAATAATTCGAGCCGTTGATTATCTGTCGTTTGTGGACGACCTTTTCCCCTGCCCGAACTGTGTGGAAACGGATGGAAAACGGCTGTCGCATGGCCTTAAAAATGAAAAATGACCGCTTGGGTATCCTCAGCACCGCCCGTAGGAATCGAAGGAGTTTGTCGCCGAATATTTCACAAATGTCTCGAGTGAGAAAGTTAAATCGTGTGCGATTTAATTAACATAATTTTTCATTTCCGGTTAAGGCAATCCGGCACAAAGTCTGGAAACGGTTGTTCGGAGCAAAAGATTTTTGTCTGGATTTAATTGCCTGAAAATCAAGACGCATATATCTTTCTGTAACTATAATGCACTGAAAATCATAGGATGTAGCGGGGTCGCCTCCGTGACATCTCCGTAACAACTCCGACACAACTCCGACCGTTTTACGCTTTTTGTAGAAGAACAGTCGGAGTTGTGTCGGAGTTGTTGCGGTGATTTCGGAGAGGATGCCTATAGAAAGGTCGTGTACGATTTAATTTTGTTTTCTGTCCGGGTATTCCATTCGGTGGCGGGATGCTTTTTTGGTGGTTTGGGTGCTTTTTATTTTTTTATTTGATTTTTTAGGTGTACCTTTGCAAAACTCGTCAGTGTGTGGATATTTTTTCAAGTGGCTGTGTATGAGGTAGAACGAGAGAAAGTAAAAAAGACAATTAATGAAAGGCATTGTATTGGCCGGCGGGTCCGGCACCCGTCTGTACCCCATCACCAAGGGCGTCAGCAAACAGTTGCTGCCCATCTACGACAAGCCGATGGTGTATTACCCCATCAGCGTGCTGATGTTGGCAGGCATCCGCGACATATTGATTATCTCCACCCCGCACGACCTTCCGGGCTTCCGGCGCCTGCTGGGCGACGGGTCGGACTTCGGTGTGCGCTTCAGCTATGCCGAGCAGCCGTCGCCCGACGGATTGGCCCAGGCGTTCATCATCGGCGAGGAGTTCATCGGCTCGGACGACGTGTGCTTGGTACTGGGTGACAATATCTTCCATGGCAACGGATTGGGTCGCATGCTGCGTCAGGCGGTGTACAACGTCGAGGTGGACCGCCGCGCCACGGTCTTCGGCTACTGGGTGGCCGACCCCGAGCGTTACGGCGTGGCCGAGTTCGACGCCGAGGGGCGTGTGCTCAGCATCGAGGAGAAACCGAAGGAGCCCAAGTCGAACTACGCTGTCGTGGGCCTCTATTTCTACCCCAACAAGGTGGTGCAGGTGGCCAAGAATATCAAGCCTTCGGCCCGCGGCGAGCTGGAAATCACCTCCGTGAACCAGCAGTTCCTGCAGGACGGCGAGCTGAGTGTGCAGTTGATGGGCCGCGGTTTCGCCTGGCTCGACACCGGCACGCATGACTCGCTGGCCGAGGCCTCCACGTTCATCGAGGTCATCGAGAAGCGGCAGGGCCTGAAGGTGGCTTGCCTGGAGAGTATCGGCTACGAGAACGGATGGCTCTCGGACGACGACCTGCGCCGGGTGGCCCAGCCGATGCTCAAGAACCAGTATGGCCAATACCTGATGAAACTGATTGGTTAGGATGAAGGTTATCAAGACAGAAATCGAGGGCGTTGTCATCATCGAGCCACGGGTGTTCGGCGATGCCCGCGGCTATTTCTTCGAGAGCTATAGCCGCCGCGACTTCGCCGAGGTGGCCGATATCGACTTTGTGCAGGACAACGAGTCGCGTTCGTGCTACGGCGTGGTGCGCGGCCTTCACTTCCAGCGTCCGCCCTATGCCCAGTCCAAGCTGGTGCGTGTGGTCGAAGGACGTGTGCTCGACGTGGCTGTCGACATCCGCAAGGGCAGCCCCACCTACGGCCGCCATGTGGCTGCCGAGCTGTCGGCCGAAAACCACCGCCAGTTCTTCCTGCCCCAGGGCATGGCCCACGGCTTCGCCGTCCTGAGCGAGTCGGCGGTGTTCCAATACAAGTGCGACAACTTCTACCATCCTGAGGCCGAGGGGGCTCTGGCGTGGGACGACCCCGAGCTGGCCATCGACTGGCAGGTGCCTGCCGACCGCGTCATCCTCTCCGAGAAGGACCGTCATCACCCGTTGTTCAAGAACTTTATATCCCCCTTTGAATGAATATCCTCGTCACAGGCGCCAATGGTCAGTTGGGCATGCACTTCCGCAGGCTCGCTCCTCAGTCGCAGCACGACTGGCACTTCACGGATGTGGCGGAACTCGACATCACCAGTGCCGAGGCGGTGAACGCCTTTGTCGACACCCATGCCGTCCAGCTCGTCGTCAACTGCGCCGCCTATACCAACGTCGACCGCGCCGAGAGCGACGAGGCCGCGGCGCTCCGCATCAATGCCGACGCTGTGGGCTACATGGCTGACGCCATGAAGCGGGTGCAGGGCACGCTCATCCACTTCTCTACCGACTATGTCTTCGGGGGCAACCGAAACAACACTCCCTGCACCGAGCAGGAGCCCGCCAACCCCATCGGCGCCTATGGCCGCACCAAGCTGGCCGGCGAACAGGCGGCCTCCCGCTGCCATCACCTCGTCTTCCGCACCTCGTGGCTCTACAGCGAATACGGGAAGAACTTCCTGCTGACCATGCTGCGCCTCACGGCCGAGCGGCCAGAGCTGATGGTGGTCTTCGACCAGGTGGGCACGCCGACCTATGCCGGTGACCTGGCCCGTGCGGTGTTCACCCTTATCGAAAACGGCGAATACCGTCGCCACGAGGGCTTGTTCCACTTCGCCAACGAGGGCGTCTGCAGCTGGTACGACTTCGCCCACGAGATAGCCCGTCAGAGCGGCCACACGGACTGCCGCATTCTGCCATGCCACAGCGACGAGTACCCGTCACCCGTCCGGCGTCCGGCCTATTCGGTGCTCGACAAGTCGCTCTTCAAACAAACGTTCCATCAAGAAATACCCCACTGGACCGACAGCCTGAGCCGCTGTCTGGCCAACCTGAAGATATGATAGCACTCAAAGACATAAGAATATGTGTGGTGGGCCTCGGCTATGTGGGTCTGCCTCTGGCACGCCTCTTTTCCACCAAGTATCCCACGGTGGGATTCGACATCAACCGCGCCCGGGTCGACGAGCTGATGGGTGGCCACGACTCCACCCTCGAGATTGACGACGAGACCCTGTGTGAAGCACTCTCCCGCAATGGCCTCCGCTGCACTTCCGACATCGACAATATCCGTGACTGCAATGTGTATATCGTCGCCGTGCCCACGCCGGTCGACGATAACAACCGGCCTGACCTGAAGCCCCTGGTCGGAGCTTCCGAGGTGGTGGGCCGTGCCCTCTCAAAGGGGAATGTGGTGGTCTATGAGAGTACCGTCTATCCGGGGGTGACGGAAGAGACCTGCTTCCCGGCGGTGGAACGCGTGAGCGGGCTGAAGCTCAACGCCGATTTCTATGGTGGATACAGCCCCGAGCGTGTTAATCCGGGCGATACGACGCGTACGGTGGAGACCATCCGCAAGGTCACCTCGGGCTCCACGCCCGAGGCGGCCGACTTCATCGATGCGCTATACAACAGCGTGCTCCTCAACGGTACCCACCGTGCCCCCTCCATCAAGGTGGCTGAGGCCAGCAAGATAATAGAGAACAGCCAGCGCGATGTGAACATCGCCTTCGTCAACGAGCTGGCCAAGATATTCAATGCCATGGGCATCGACACGCACGATGTGCTTGATGCCGCCGCCAGCAAGTGGAACTTCATCCGCATGCAGCCCGGCCTGGTCGGTGGGCACTGCATCAGCGTGGACCCCTACTACCTCATCGAGCGGAGCCAGCTCTACGGCGTCTTGCCGCGTGTGATGAGCAATGCCCGCAGGCTCAACAACTCGATGGGTACCTATGTCGCCAACCAGGTCATCCGCCAGATGAACCTCAAGGGAGTGCCCGTCAAGGATGCCCGCATCCTCATCCTGGGATTTACCTTCAAGGAAGACTGTCCCGACATACGCAACACCAAGGTGGCCGACATCTACAACACACTGCACGAGTACACCTCCCTCATCACCGTCTACGATGCGTGGGCCGACCCGGAGCGGGTGCGCGACGAGTATGGCATTGAGATTGTCAACACCCTCCCCGACACTACCTTTGACGCGGCCATTCTGGCGGTGGCCCATGCCTCGTTCCGGGGTCTCGACCTCAGGGCTTCGGTGCCGCAGCCCGGTGTCATCTACGACGTCAAGGGCATCCTGCCCCGCGAGATAATCGATGCACGACTTTAAAAATCTTACAAGATATGGAAAATCCTGTCAAACGTTTAACATTCAACCTGGTGAAGAAATACCGCCACTCGACGGTGTCGCAATGGGTCATCTTCTTATTCGATGTGTTCCTGTTCGTCATTGCCTTTGTGGTGACGGTGTTGTTCCTCTATGTCAGCAAAAGAGGTGAGGATATCACCATTAATGCTTTGGTCATCAAGTTCGTGATGTCCTTGATGTTGACATTGATTGCTTTCCTGCTGACGGGTACCCATCGCGGCATCATCCGCCATGCAGGCATGAGCGACATCGGCAAGGTGCTTGTGGCCACTATCGGGGTGGCGCTGCTTTCCATGATTGTCAACTTCGTGAACAACCAGTTCAGTCCGCAAATCATCCCCAGCCAGTGGCTGCTCGCCTACCGTGAGAGTTTTATGATATATGCGTCGTTGGCAGTGCTGATGATTGCTGAACGCCTGATGCTGCAGCGCATATACAACGATTATTTCCGCCGCCGCCGTCCCGAGGTGAACCTTGTCATCTATGGCGCCGGTGCCGCCGGCATCATAGCCCACAATGCCTTGAGCCAGGACCTCAGGGTCGAGTATCACGTGGTGGCCTACATCGACGACGACATGTCGAAGGTCAACCAGCAGCTCAACGGAGTGCCGGTGATGCGGGTGCGCGACGTGCTGGCACCAAAGTTCATCAAGCAGAAAAACGTAACCCAGCTCATCATCGCCATCCCCAGCATCCGCACGATGCACAAGCAGGCCATCACCAATCGTGCCCTCGACCTGGGCCTCACGGTCAAGGCCACGCCGCACGTCAGCCTGTGGCTCAATGGCTCTTTCTCCTCCAACCAGATTGAGGACATCAAGATTGAGGACCTGCTGGAACGCGAGCCCATCCGCATGGATAATGTCAACATCGTCCGCGAGGTGGTCGACAAAGTGGTCCTCGTCACCGGGGCGGCCGGCTCAATAGGCAGCGAGATATGCCGCCAGCTGATGCGCTACCAGCCCACCAAGGTCGTTATGCTCGACCAGGCGGAGAGCCCCATGTACGACCTCCAGTTCGAGATGCGCAACATCTACAACAGCCAGCTCGAGCGTATGGCTTTCGTCATCGCCAATGTGAAAGACCATGCCCGCATGGAGGAAGTCTTCGAGGAGTACCATCCGCAGCTGGTCTACCATGCTGCCGCCTACAAGCACGTCCCCTTCATGGAGGAGAACCCCTACGAGGCGGTCTACATCAATGTCTTTGGCACACGCAACCTGGCCGACTTGAGCATCAAGTACGGCGTGCAGAAGTTCGTTATGATTAGCACCGACAAGGCCGTCAACCCCACCAATGTCATGGGCGCCACCAAACGTATGGCCGAAATCTACATCCAGAGCCGCACGGCCGAGGGCACCCGCTTCGTCACCACCCGTTTCGGCAACGTGCTGGGCTCCAACGGCTCGGTGATACCGCTCTTCAAGAAGCAGCTGGCCGCCGGAGGCCCCTTGACGGTGACCCACAAGGACATCATACGCTACTTTATGACCATCCCCGAGGCCTGCAACCTGGTGCTCGAAGCCGGCGCCATGGGCGAAGGCGGCGACATCTTCGTGTTCGACATGGGCAAGCCCGTCAAGATATACGACATGGCGCGCAAGATGATACAGCTCTCCGGCCGACAGGGCATCGAGATAAAGGAGATAGGCCTGCGTCCGGGCGAGAAGCTCTACGAGGAACTCCTGGCCACCAAGGAGAACACCATCCCCACCTACCACCCCAAGATTATGCATGCCCAGGTGCGCCGCTACGCCTCCGACGAGGTCGACCGCGAGTACAATGAGCTGTGGGACATCCTGGAAACGATGGACGACATGAAGATTGTGGGCAAGATGAAGAGCATAGTGCCCGAGTTCCGCAGCAACAACTCCGTCTATTGCGAGCTGGATAAAAATACCCCCCCCCAGTCAACCCGTGACGAACAACTGAAGTACAACTGGTAGGCCCGACGGGCCCTTCCAGGGCTAACCCACCACAGCCACAGCACGGCGAATGGTCTGCCGCGTGCCGCTGGTGTCGTAGAGAATAATCAACAGAACGTATTGGCCATGCGGCAGCCGCGAGCCGTTCTCGCCGCGCCCGTCCCAGACGAGGCTCCCGTGCGTGCCCAGCAGGGCATTGTTCAGCAGGCGGCGCACCCGTTGTCCGTGGGCGTCGAAGACCTCGATGCGTGCCGCCAGGTCGCCGTCGTCAAGCCGGTAGCCTATCTCCAGCTCGTCCTGATAGCCGTCGCCGTCGGGCGAGACGAGCGACGCACTCAGCTCGAAGGCGCTCTCCTCGGCCAGCCATTCGGTACTCTGCGAGTTGGCCGCGCCGGGTGTGCCGTAGCCGCTCGTCGAGCTGGCCGAGAACCAGTTCGAGGCCTCGTTGGTGGGCCGGTCGAAGCGGCGCCGCTCCAGGCTGACGCCGGCTTTGTTGCGCAGCAGGCGGCTGTGCAGGGCGGGGGAGTAGTCGAACCGGTCGACCACCGTGCTGTCGGCTCGGGCCAGCACTGCGCTGCCGCCGTCGTTGGGATAGGTGGGCAGCTGGCATTCGAGCAGCAGGGCGCCGGGGGCGAGCGGATAGCAGGCGCTCACCGAGCCGATGTCCTTGCTCAACGCCACGTAGGCATGCGGCGCCAGGAGGAGCGAAGGCAGCGGGTAGTGGGTCGTCAGGCTGTCGTGCAGCACACGCACGATGTGGAAGCCGGCCAGTTGCACAGTATCGTTCCCCGCGTTGTACAGCTCCACATACTCGGCCTCGCCGCTGCGGGGCTGGAAAAGCAGTTCGCTCAGCAGCAGTGTTCCCTGCTGGGCATGTGCCGGCGCAAATGCCCAGACCAGGGCAATCGCCATCAGTGCCTTTCGTATGCTGGCTCTCCTGTGCATGCGCTGTCGGGTTCAGTTGCCGGAGTCCCGCTTCGGCGGGTCGGCCTTGGCGTATTTGCGGGCGTCGCCGATGATGGTGCAGACGTAGATGAGCGAGAGGGCGGCGACGAGGATGAGCGTCAGCAGGTCCAGGCTGGTGAGGCTGACGGTGTGGCCCACCAGGGTCACGGGACGCCCGAAGGTGACCCACGAGGGGAAGGATATAATCAGGATGCACATCACGGCCACGATGATGCGGAACTCCGTCGGCCCCAGCTTGGCGTAGGTGAGCCGGAACTCGCTCTTGAGGTGGGCGTTGATGCTCACGTTGATGGTCAGGAAGAGGTAGAGGATGAATAGCGCCAGCGCCAGGTCGAGGTGCATCAGCGGTGAGAGGCCGGCACCGACGAACATGAGTGCCTCGTTGACACAGTCGATGGTGTGGTCCAGGTAGTAGCCGTAGAGGGGGCGTTGCCGGTTGCGCACCCGCGCCAGGGTGCCGTCGAGCGAGTCGCCATACCAGTTCACGCAGAGACCGGCGACGCTGAGCCAGAGCCACCCGATGGCGTAGTGCGTCAGCACGAAGCCGGCTCCCACGAGCAAGGCGCCGAAGGTGCCCACCAGGGTCAGCATGTCCGACGTCACCCATCGGGGCTGGCGTTCGGCAAGCCATATCAAGGCCTTTCTTTCCACCCCGTTGATGAACGAGGTCTGTATTCGTTGGGCTTGTTTGGGTTGTTGTTCCATATAGTGCTTATTGTTGTTCGGTTAAAGGTAGGATGCCACCAGCCGCGACAGCCTTTCGTTGGCCTTCTGGCCGAGGGGGCGCCGCGCCCAGTCGGCGGGGTCGATGCGGAGGGATTGTGCCTCGTCGGCCAGGAAGACGGCGCGCAGGCCGGAGGCGAAGCCGGCATCCTCCACCACGGCCGCCACCTCTTGGCAGAGGAGGTAGCTGCGCGGGTCGATGTTGCACGAGCCCACCATCCCCACGCGGTCGTCGCAGACCACCATCTTGGAGTGCAGGTAGCCGGGTCGGTAGAGGCCGAAGCCGACCCCCGCCGCCATCATCTCGGCGAGGTAGCTCTTAGAGGCCCACTGGGTCGTCTCGCCGCGGTCGCCCCGTGGAGGCAGGAGTACCCGCACGTCGACCCCGCGGCGGGCGGCCCGCAGCATCGCCTGCCGCACCTCGTCGGGCGGGATGAAGTAGGGCGACTCAAACCAGGCGTAGCGCTCGGCCCGGTCCAGCAGGGTGGTTGTGAAGTGCATGATGGAGGGCCCCTCGCCGATGGGTCCGGAGGCAATCACCCGCACCGGCGTGGTGCCCGCCGGCGTCACGGGCGGGAAGTAGCGCTCCCCGTCCAGCAGCCGTCCACCCGCGTATCGCCAGTCGGCGGCAAAAACGCGCTGCAAGGCCAGGACCGCAGGCCCCTCGATGCGCACCATCGTGTCGCGCCAGCAGCCCCAGTCCAACCCCTTCAGGTAGCGGTCGGCAATATTGAATCCACCCAGGTAGGCCACCCGCCCGTCGACAACCACCAGCTTGCGGTGGTTGCGGTAGTAGTCGGCCTTGCGCGGCAGCGGCCATCGCACAGGCCCGTAGCCCAGCGTCTGCACCCCGCGGACTTCCATGCTGCGGTACAGACCGCGCCAGCGGCAGCACAGGAGGTCGTCGTAGAGCAGCCGCGCCTCGCCGCCGCGAGCCGCCACGCCGGCCATGGCATCGCCCACACGGCGCCCCGCGTCGTCGTCCTCGAACTTGAAAAACTCCAGGTGTACGTGATGCCGTGCCGACTCGATGTCGGCCACCATCGTGTCGAACATCCCGGCCAGGCCAGTGTACACTGTCAGGCGGTTGCCCTCCCTTGCCCCGTCGGGGACGAGGGCCTCCAGCCGCTGCGCCTCGTCGGCCGGTATCGGGGGAATGACGACCGGCTTGCCGGTGAGCCAACACAGCCACACCAGCACCGCCAGCAACCCGCCGGCAACCACTATCATCACTACTTTCATGCTCCCTGAACGTGAAAAATGCAAATTTATTTTGTCCCCCTCCCCCGAAAGAGCCCCCCTTCGCTCCCGAAATGTTAAAACACGCCCTCGAGTCGCCGCTGGAGACTCGATTTATTTAACACTTGTTAACACCTACTCATCCACTACTCAACTCCTACAAAACTAGGAGATTAGTAGGTGTTGAGTAGGAGGGGAGTAGGAGATGAGTAGGAGATGGTGCCTCATTGCTCTGGGTTATAGGGCGCTACGTGGGTTTGTTTTGTCCATTTTGGGGTGTTTTTCGACAAAATTGTCGACATGCGATTTAAGTTAAATTAACGGTGACCTTTCTGCCCGCCACACAATAAAATTGTTACATATACGTTCTACAAACACTTAGAAATTAGAAATCATAAATTAGAAATCACAATATGAAACCTATTGTCAGTATCATCATGGGCTCGACCAGCGACCTGCCGGTCATGGAGAAAGCCTGTCAGTTTTTCGAGGAGATGGAGATACCCTTCGAGGTGAACGCCCTGTCTGCCCACCGCACACCCGCCGAGGTGAGCGAGTTTGCCAAGGGGGCTGCCGGTCGCGGCATCCGCGTCATCATTGCCGGCGCCGGCATGGCGGCCGCCCTGCCGGGCGTCATTGCCGCCGAGACCCCGCTGCCCGTCATCGGGGTGCCCATCAAGGGCTCCTGCCTCGAGGGCATGGATGCCACCCTGGCCATCCTCCAGATGCCTCCGGGAATTCCCGTGGCCACCGTGGCCATCAACGGTGCCCAGAACGCCGCCATCCTCGCCATGCAGATGCTCGCCTTGGCCGACGAGGCCCTGATGCAGAAGCTCACGGCCTACAAGGCAGGCCTGAAGAAGAAGATTGTCAAGGCCAACGAGGAGCTGGCCCAGCTGCAGTACAAGTACAAATGCTGAGGGGATGACACAGAAGTATGCAATGCAGCTCTTCGAGGAGCAGAAGGTTCGTATCGTGTGGGATACGGACTTGGAGAAGTATTTCTTCTCGATTATAGATGTAATTCGGGTGCTCACAGATTCAGACCGTCCGCGAAAGTATTGGAATGATTTGAAGAAGAAACTATTACAGGAAGGAAGTGAACTGTCCGATAAAATCGGACAGTTGAAAATGCAAGCTGAGGACGGCAAGCGTCGTATGACTGATGTAGCTGATACCGAGCAGCTTTTCCGACTCATTCAGTCCGTTCCCTCGCCGAAGGCGGAACCCTTCAAGCAGTGGATGGCACAGGTGGCGGCGCAGCGTATCGACCAGTTGCAAGACCCCGAGTTGTCGATTAATCAAGCCATCGCCGACTACCGTCGTTTGGGTTACAGCGAAGCTTGGATTAACCAGCGCATCAAGTCAATCGAGGTGCGCAAGGCGCTCACCGACGAGTGGCACCGCGCCGGCGTTGAGGAGGGGCAGCAGTACGCATCGCTTACCGACATCATCTATCAGCAGTGGAGTGGTTTTACTTCCAAGGAATACAAGCAGTTCAAGGGACTGAAGAAAGAGAATCTGCGCGACAATATGACCAATGTGGAGATAACGCTCAATATGCTAGCCGAGGCATCGGCCACCGAATTGTCGCAGCAGGAAAACCCGCAGGGCTTTGCCGAGAGTGCCGGGGTGGCCCTTCGGGGAGGAAAGGTTGCCCAGACGGCCCGCCAGCAGCTGGAGAAAGAATTGGGTCGCAGTGTCGTGTCCAGTAAGAACGCAAAGGCTCTCGCCGCAAAGAACAAAGTCATCCAGTTGCCTCCAGCAGAGGAAAAATAAAAAACATTCAATATGATTACCATAGGCATCACAGGGACGTTGGGGGCCGGCAAGGGCACCATCGTCGACTATCTGGTCAAGAACCGCGGCTTTGTGCACTACAGCGTGCGCGCCTTCCTCATCGAGGAAATCAAGCGGCGTGGCCTCGAGGTGAACCGCGACACGATGACCGCCGTGGGCAACGACCTGCGGGCCCAGCACACGCCGTCGTGGATTGTGGAGCAGCTCTACCAGCAGGCGTCGGCTTCGGGTTGCAACTGCATCATCGAGAGCGTGCGCACCCCCGGCGAGGTGGACGCCCTGCGGGGCAAGCCCAGCTTCTACCTCTTCGCCGTCGACGCCGACCCGCGGGTGCGCTACGAGCGCGCCGTGCTCCGCGGCTCGGAGACCGACCATATCGACTACGACACCTTCATCAGCAACGAGCAGCGCGAGATGGACAACGCCGACCCCAACAAGCAGAACCTCCGCTACTGCATCGAGCAGGCCGACTTCCGCTTTGACAACGGCGGCACCATCGAGCAGCTGAACGAGCAGGTCGAGGCGGTGCTGGCGCAGATTACCTACCGCCGCCCGTCGTGGGACGAGTACTTCATGGAGCTGGCCAACACCGCCAGCAAGCGTGCCACCTGCGACCGCGGCCGCTCGGGCTGCGTTATCGTGAAGGACCGCCAGCTGCTGGTGACGGGCTATGTCGGCTCGCCCGCGGGGCTGCCGCATTGCGACGAGGTGGGGCACCTCTTCCGCCAGACCATCGACGCCGACGGCCACATCTCGACCCACTGTGTGCGCACCGTCCATGCCGAGCAGAACGCCATCTGCCAGGCTGCCCGCCGCGGTATCGCCCTCGACGGCGCCACGCTCTACTGCCGCATGACGCCCTGCCGCACCTGCGCCATGCTCATCATCAACTGCGGCATCAAGCGGGTGGTCTGCGAGCGCAAGTACCACGCCGGTGCCGAGAGCGAGGAGCTCTTCCGCCAGGCCGGCATCCAACTCGAGTTCTTCCACGACGAGGTGCAGCAGTACGCCAACCAGTAGGCCGGAATATTACAAATATGGAGGAGTGTATAGAAACAAGGTACATAGTCTGCTGCTGTCGGCGCTGTTGATGTTAGTTGCCGTTCCCTTGCATGGGCAAGTGACGGTGGGTATCTGTTTCAATTTTGAAAATGCCTCCCTCAACACCACTGCAGGGTGGACGTTGCTGTCGAACATGCCGAATTCGACGGCCAGAGTGCTGTTGGGAGGCTACTCTTCTAGCAATGGACTTCATTTGACTTCCGCCGGCATGACCTACCTGTCGGCACCCGTCTTTGTGGATGACTTCTCCAACGGCTACTGGGTGCAGTGCAGGATGCAGTGCCCGGCCGCCAACGATTCAACAGTGGTCGTGGTGGGAGGCATGAGCGACCCTACTGACTCGACAACCTTTGTGCCGCTGCAGTCGATGGTGCTGACCAATGATTGGGAACCCTTCTGGGTTGACCTGTCGACGTTGCCGACGGGTTACCGCTACCTTTCGTTCCATCCGTACAGTATTCAAGGAAACAATTATTGCTATCTCATTCTCGACAATGTGTACATTGGCAACTCCCCCTGTGGAGCCAAGAACCTGCATGTGGTCCCTTTCGACGAGGACTCGGTGTGGCTTGAGTGGGACGAGTTGGGCAGCCCGCAGTGCAGTCTGTTGGTGAGCCTGCAGAACCCTCCTCAGGACTACTATCTTTCCGACCTCACAGGCGGTCACATTGCGCTTCCGATAATCCCTGACCGACAGATGCGCGTGCAGTTGATTGCGTCGTGCAACACATCCTCTTCGGGGCCTTGTGCTGAGAGTTATACCTCGCCAATGCTCGAGATGCCGGCCTACGACCCTTCCGATTGTGTGGATATCGGCCTGCTGCACTCCAACAAGTGTACACCCTACTATGGCTACTTCGATTCTCCTTATGCCTGGCAAGGGGTGATGTATGATACCAATAGCGATGCATACACCCGCCACTCGCTGCGCACCGATACCACGGAATGCGACCCCATGGTGGGCCCGGCCTTGCGTACCATCCCCGAGGGCGAGACACAGTCGGTGCGGCTGGGTAACTGGATGACCGGCAGGCAGGCCGAGGCTATGCTCTACCGCATTCCCGTCGACACGCTGCGGGCCGATATGCTGATACTGAAGTATGCCGCCGTGATGCAGGACCCGAACCACACGCCGCAGGATCAGCCACGCTTCCGCATCGAGATGCTCGACGACTCGATGCACCTGATTGCCCCGGCGTCATGCAACTCCTACGACTTCATCGCCAGCTCCGGCCTGGGATGGAACGTCGGGCCCGGCCAACTGCTCTGGAAGGACTGGACGACGGTTGGCATCGACCTCTCGGCCTACCACGGGCAGACGGTGCAGCTGCGACTGACCACCTTCGACTGTGCCGTCGGAGCCCACTACGGCTACGCCTATTACACCCTTGCCTGTGCCAAGAAAAGCATCTCCTTCCTTTCTTGCTCCAGCGCCGACAGCAACCGTGTGGCGGCTCCCGAGGGCTTTCAATACCGCTGGTGGCGCGACGACGCACCCGATACCACCCTGAGCACCGCGCGCGAGCTCTCTTTGCCAATGGATAACCACGTCTACTATTGCGACATGGGGTTTATCGGAGACTCCAACTGTTCGGTGACGATGCATGTGCTCTCGCGCATAGTGATGCCCGAAGCGCACATCGGCAAGGAGGTGAGCAGTGACGGTTGTCGTTTCAAGGTGCAGCTGCGCAACCGCAGCCATCTGGCCGACGACTCATTGAGCCGTGGCCAGTTCACGCAGTGGACGCTCCCCGACGGCACCACGTCGCTGCAGGAGGACCCCGTATTCTGGGTCGACGACACAGGCAGCTACCCCGTGACCCTCGTCAGCGGCTTCTCTGCCGAAGGCGACTGTCACGACACCATCACCGACACCATCCGTATCGATTATACCTACTACACCTACGATACCACCGAGGCCTTCATCTGCGACGGCACGGCCTACCGCTTCTACGACAGTCTCTTCACGGTGACAGGCACCTATACCGTGGGGCCCCATTGCGACAGCATCAGCACACTGTACCTGGTGGTGGGCGACACGACGCTGGTGCGGCTCAATCAGGTGGCCTGCGAGCAGTGGGCCTACCGCGATAGCGTGCTGACATCCAGTGGTGTGTACGACTTCGTCTACTCCAACACAATCCATTGCGACAGCACCTATCGGTTGACGCTGACGATAAAACCGGTTTACGAGACGACCGACACTCTGCGCTATTGCCCCGAGGGGCCGTTCCTCTACCGCGATGTCGACTACGGCGGGCCGGCGCAGTTCGATACTGTGCTGACTACCGTCGACCGCTGCGACAGCCTGGTGCACGTGTGCATCGAGGTGCAGGACAGCGTCTTCCGCCTGTCGGCTTGGCACAGCGTCGACGGACAGGTTTGGACCGACACGGTGCCCATTTTCCTCTGCGACAACCAACTACTCTGGTTGCACGACTCGAGTGAGGGCGTGGTCGTCAGACAGTGGTCCCTGCTGACTGCCGACGGCGAGCGCCAGCTGACCACCGACGTCGACTACCAGATGGAACCCCCCGAAACACAGTTCAGCACCCTGAGGCTCCTCTTGGCCAGCGAGCACGGCTGCCGTGACTCGCTGCTGTGGCCTGTGGTTGTGTTTGAAGCCCCCAGGGCCAGCTTTTCCTGGATGCCCACCACGCCAGTCGACATAGCTCCCGACGTGGGATTTATCAATTATACCCAGCCGCTCGCCGACTACTACCGCTGGTTTGTGCAGGTCGAGGAGGGCGAGGACACGCTGATGGGATACGAGCCGACCTACCATTGGGAGGGTACGCTGCCCACGGGTGAGCGCGAGGTGGTGTTGGTGGCCGAACGCCTGATGACGGTTGATACACTGCAGCACATCTGTCGCGACACGGCGCACGGCACCGTCATGCTGGTCACCGCCCTGCTACAGTTCCCTAATCTGGTCACCCCTAACGGCGACGGCATCAATGACGTCTGGGAGGTGGTGAACCTATTGGAATTGGGGCAATACCGAATGAACGAGCTCTGGATTTACGACCGCACAGGGGCACTGGTATATCACGTGGAAAACATTCGGCACCACAACCAGTTCTGGAACCCGCTGAACACCCGCAGCCCCGACGGCTCCTACTATTTCCGTTTCCAGGCCAAGAGCCCCTACGGCATCATATTCCGCTACGGAGAAATCGAGGTGGTGCGCTGAGCTACAGCTTTCGCAGCCGCGGTGAGCGGCTCATGTCGGTCGGATTGGTGCCGGGGACTCCTTCGGGTACCGGCGTCCCGAGGTCCTCAAAGTGTTTCTTCCAGTAGTCCGGCAGGTTGCCCTGCTTGTCGCGCCAGTTCATGGGCTGGGCCTCGAAAAGGTGGTTGCCAGCGCTGTCTAAATAGCATTCGTAGACCAGTTCCGAGCAGTACATCGCCCCGTTGTCGGGCAGGAAGGCGTTGTCGTAGGGCTGGCCGATGAACGACTTGGCTCGGGCCACAACTGCTGCGGTGTCGAAGGGGATGGTAAGGCGGTAGATATCTGCTTTGACACCTGTGCCTTGATAGCGCAGACCGAGTGCCACACCGTCGCCGGGGGTGGCGTCGATGGTCCACACCGAGTCTATCGCTATCGCCACGTGGGTGTACTCGCCGGTGCTCTCTTGCACGGCTCCTCCCATGCCCTCGCTGTCGCGGAAAAACAGCAGGTCGCCCGGCCGCAGGGGTGTGTTCTGGGCGAATACAACGTTGCAAATCAGTAGTATAATGAGCAGTAACCGTTTCATTTCGGAGAGCAAAATTACAAATAAATGGCGATATGTGTCGAAAAAAGTGTACTTTTGCAGCCGATTTATGGAACAGAACAACAACGAAAGCAAGATGGGCATCGGCGGACTGCTACGCCGACTGCTGCCCTTCGTGACGCCTTACCGCTGGCTGTTGGCGGCCACGCTGACCTTGACCTTTGTGGGGTCGCTGATGGCACAGGTGAACGCCGTGGTGCTCGACCGTGCGGTAGACGCCATCAACGCCTTGATGCACCTCGATGGAGGCTTCCAGTGGGCCGACGCGGCCAGAATATTGATAGTCATCAGTGCTGTGCTGCTGGGCAAAGAGGTGGTGGCGGCATTCATCACCTTCGGCCAGCGCATCTTCGGCGAGAAGATACGCATCAACGTCAGCCGCGACCTTTCGCTGCGGGTGGTAGACCGCATCCTCACCTTCCGCATGGCCTTCTTCAGCTCCGACGGCAACGAGCCCGGCAAGCTCCAGACCCGCATTGACCGAGGTATTATGAGCCTCAGCAACACGGTGAAGAACTTCTTTATCGACATCCTGCCCCTCTTCACCAGCGCCGTGCTGGCCCTGGTGCTGATGTATGCCGCCAACGTCTACGTGGGTCTGGTGGCCACGGCTATCATCCCCATCTATTTCTGGATTACCACGGTGCAGGGGCGCCGCATGAAAGGCTGGCGCCACCGCGTCTTCGGCACCCACCAGCAGCTCAGCCATGGCATCCTGAACATCATCGAGAGCATGGGCGTCATCAAGTCGTTCAACCGCGAGCGCGTGGAGGCCGCCAAGCAGGCCGTCCTGCAGGAGCAGAGCACCGACCAGCAGATGCAGACCCGCCGCATCTCCTTCCTCTACGAGGGCCTGAAGACCTTTGTGGAGCAGATAGGTACCGTGCTCATTATCATCCTCACGGCCTACCTGGTGCTCATCGACTACCCCGGCATGAGCATCGGCAAGATAATGTACCACGTGATGCTCTTTGCCAACGTCAGCGCCCCCATCCGCCAGCTGCACCGCATCTACGACGACCTCAACGACGCCCTGGTCTATGCCGAGGGCTTCTTCGGTCTGCTCGATGCCGACGCCGAGGTGGAGGAGAGCGGGCAGTGGAAAGGCGAAAGCGGGCAGACGAAGGTGCAAGGCCGCTTCGAGTTGAAGAACGTGGAGTTCACCTATCCCAACGGCACCCACGCCATCCGCGACCTCACCATGACCATCGAGCCCGGCCGCACCACCGCCCTCGTGGGCCTCAGCGGTGCCGGCAAGAGCACCATCGTCAACCTCCTCGACAAGTTCTACTCGCCCGACAGCGGTACCATCACCCTCGACGGGGTGCCCCTCGCCGACTGGGACACGCAGGCGCTGCGCGACAACATAGGCCTCGTGCTGCAGAAAAACCATATCTTCAGCGGTACGGTGGAGGAGAACATACGCTACGGCCGCCCCGACGCCACCACCGACGAGGTGTTGGAGGCCGCCCGCAAGGCCTACATCTACGACCAGGTCAGTGCCCTTCCCGACGGCTTCCAGACCAACGCCCTCCAGCTCAGTGGCGGCCAACAGCAGCGCATCGCCATCGCACGCATGTTCCTCAAGGACCCGCCCGTCATCTTCCTCGACGAGCCCACGGCCAGCCTCGACGCCATCGCCACCGAGCAAATCAAGAACTCCATCGACGCCATCAAGCAGGGTCGCACCGTCATCGTCATCAGCCACAACATCGGGCAAATCATCGACAGCGATGCCCTGTATGTGCTCGACACTGGCCACTGTGTGCAACAGGGCACACCCCAGGAGGTCTACCGTCAGGGTGGACTCTACAAGGATATCTTCGACGCCTCGGCCCGCAGCATGAATGCCGACAAGATAGCCGAGTTGATGAGTTAGGACTCCATTTGCACGCGGACGCTCTCGGCGTGTATCTTCTCCAGCAGTTCCTTGGTGAAACCGCTGTCGAGGCCAAGGGTGGCGGCCAGCTGCAGCCTATCGGCCACGACGTCGTTCCACCGCTTGGACTGGTAGACCGCCATGCCCTGCCGGTGCTTGATGTCGGCTATGCTGCGCGACAGCTGCATGCGACGTGCCAGCAGGGCGAGCAACTCGTGGTCCACGTCGTCCATCTGCTGCCGCAGGGGGGTGAGGTTCGAGTCGGCCTCGTCGGGCATCTCGGCCCTGGGCGCCAGGAAGGCTTCAAGCAGAGCGGCGAACGCCGCGGGGTCAAGCTGCTGGGCGGTGTCGGTCCAGGCGACCTCGGGGTGGGGGTGCACCTCGACCGTGAGGCCGTCGTAGTCGAGCTCGCGGGCCGCCAGGGCCAGAGGCGCCACCAGGTCGCGCCGGCCGCCGATGTGGCTGGGGTCGCAGAGGATGGGCACCTCGGGCATCTCGCGCCGCAGCTCGAGGGCCACCTCCCAAAGGGGAGCGTTGCGGTAGCCTTGGGTGTGGTACATGGCAAAGCCGCGGTGCACTGCCGTGAGGTCGGCGATGCCCGCCTGTTGCAGCCGCTCGATGGCGCCGAGCCAGAGGCGCACGTCGGGCGAGGTGGGATTCTTCACCAGCACCGCCATGCCGCTCCCGCGCAGGGCCGCGCAGAGCTCCTCCACCATGAAGGGATTGCCTGTGGTGCGGGCACCCAGCCACACCGTGCCGATGCCGTGCTGCTGGCAGAGCACCACGTGCTCGGGTCGCGCCACCTCGCAGCAGTAGCTGACGCCGAATTCGGCGCTCAGCTCCTGCATCCACCGCAGGGCCGGCTCGCCGAGCCCCTCGAAGGCGCCTGGGCGCGTGCGGGGTTTCCACACGCCGGCTCGTATCATCGTCACCTGTGGCAGTGCGGCAAGCGCCGCCGTCACCTCGCGCAACTGCTCGCGGCTCTCCACGCTGCAAGGGCCTGCTATGATTGTCTTCTCCATCTTCTTCTCGTGTAAATCCGATGCAAAGATACGCATTTTTCTCGAAACAGGCTCCTTTTTTTTCGTGAACGGTACGTACCTGCACGATGGAAACACGACGCAGACACGACGCAGACACGTCGGAATAGGGGTGGAAAAACTATTATTTTACAGACCGCAGACAATAATATTGCAGTGTCGCCGTTATTGAATACATGAAAATAAAGTATCTGAAACTCAAAAACTGGCTGCTCATCACGGTGATGGGTGCGCTGGGATTCTCTTCGTGCCACAGCAGCAAGAAGATGTCAGCCCCTGAGGAGCCGCAGGACACGGTGCCGGTCAGTGTGCGCGACCGCGGTGAGATGCGCCTGATGTACGGCGTGCCGACCATGGACTACCAAATTCGCGGCCAAGTGAAGGATGCCAAGGGCAAACCGGTGAAGGATATCCGGGTCAACATGCTGGAACGCAACATGGAGACCACTGCCGACGGCTCGCTGGAGGGCGACCCCGAGGCCATCGACCGGTGGCTGGAGCAGACCGAGGTGCGTACCGACAAGAAGGGACGCTTCGAGCTGAAGAGCAGCGGCCTGCCGCAGGAGCAGGTGCGCCTGCTGGTGCGCGACGTGGACGGCAAGGAGAACGGCGAGCACAGGAACCGTGTGGTCGAAATGCCCGTCACCCCCGACAACGTGGACCGCACCAATGCCGGCGGCTGGAATCAGGGCACCTTCAACCAAAAGGTGAAGATAAATCTGGAAGACAAATAATATAGCATGTTATGAAGATAAGGTTCCTCAAGGCAAGGCACTGGCTGCTTATTGCATTATTGGGTATGATGGGAGTGGCTACTTCATGTGAGGATGAGCCAAGACTCATGTATGGCTGTCCTCCTTCCGAGTATAACGATACATTGCCGAAAGTGTGATGCCGCTTTCCCTCCGTCAACGTGTAGGCCTTGAGCTGCAACGCTCGCTGCGTAAGACCGACGAGCAGCTGCACCCGCTGCGTACCCTCTTCTGGGAGTGCACGCTGCGGTGCAACATGTCGTGCCGCCACTGCGGGAGCGACTGCAAGGTGCAGCCTGCGGTGAAGGACATGCCCGCCGAGGACTTCCTGCGGGTCGTCGACTCGCTCACCCCCCATGTCGACCCGCACAAGGTGTTCATCATCTTCACCGGCGGCGAGGCGCTGCTGCGCGACGACCTTGAGCAGGTGGGCCTGGAGCTCTACCGCCGCGAGTACCCGTGGGGGCTGGTCACCAACGGCTTCCTGCTCGACGAGAAGAGGCTGGAGAGCCTGATGCGCAGCGGCATGCACTCGATTACGGTAAGCCTTGACGGCCCCGAGGAGCAGCACAACTGGATACGCCGCCACCCGCAGTCGTTCGAGAAGGCCACACAGGCCATCCGCCTGCTGACGCAGCAGAAGGACCTGCTGTGGGATGTGGTCACCTGCGTCAATCCCCGTAGCTATCCGCACCTGAAGGAGTTCATGGAGTATCTGGTGTCGCTGGGTGTGCCGGCCTGGCGCCTGTTCAGCATCTTCCCCATGGGGCGTGCCGCCGGCGACCCCGACCTGCAGCTCAGCGACGAGCAGTACCGTGGCATACTGGACTTTATTAAGGAGGAACGGGAGAAAGAGAGCCGCATTCGGGTGAGCTTCTCGTGCGAAGGCTTCCTGGGCGACTACGAGCAGCGCGTGCGCGATCACTTCTTCTTCTGCCGCAGCGGTGTCGAGGTGGCCAGCATCCGATGCGACGGTGCCATCAGCGGATGCACCTCCGTCCGCAGCCACATGGACCAAGGCAACATCTACCAGGGCGACGACCTGTGGGACGTGTGGCAGAACCGCTTCCAGATGATGCGCGACCGCCGCTGGGCCCGCAAGGACCAGTGCGCCGCGTGCAAGGTGTGGCGCTACTGCGAAGGTTCAGGACTCCACCTCTACGACGACGACGGCCACCTGCTCACCTGCCACTACCGCCGCCTCCAGAAATAATTTGGCCGATTGGTTTTTCTTTCGTATCTTTGCACCCGTCAACAAAGGAACGGCGTGTCTGTATATGACACAGGCATTGTTCTTTGAGTATAGTATGCCAAACGACAAGGCGAACGTAATTATTAACTATGAACTGGAAAGAAGAATATAAAAGAAAAGTATCGAAAGCCGAAGAGGCAATCAAAGACATTCACGACGGCGACTGCGTCGTCCTCGGCCATGCGGCGGCGGTGCCCAAGGTGGTGCCCCAGGCCATGGCCGACCACTGCGAGGACTACAACGACGTACTCATTTTCCACATGACCACCCTGGGTGACAACCCCCTGCTGCATCCCCGCTGCTACGGCCACTTCCGCCACGTGAGCAACTTCCTCAGCGGCAACTCGCGCGAGGCCGTGAACCACCTCAACGGCGATTTCTTCCCCGCCTACTTCCACGACGTGCCCGAGATGATTGGCGACGAGATTCCCTGCGAGGTGGCCGTCTTCCAGGCCACGCCGCCCAACGAGGAGGGCTACTGCTCGTTGGGTGTGAGCTGCGACTATGCCCTGGCAGCCATCCGCCGCGCCCGCTCGGTGATAATAGAGACCAACGAACTCATGCCCTTCACCTATGGCAACACCATGATTCACGTCTCGCAAATCGACCATATCATCCCCTGCGCCTACCCCCTGCCCGAACTCCACGGCGACGCCCCGAGCGAGGTGGAGCAGGCCATCGGCCGACACTGCGCCTCACTGGTCACCGACGGGGCCACGCTCCAGCTCGGCATCGGCGCCATTCCCAACGCCGTCCTCTCCGAGCTGGGCGACAAGAACGACCTCGGCATCCACAGCGAGATGTTCAGCGACGGCGTGGCCGAACTGATGAAGCAGGGCATCATCAACGGCAGCCGCAAGACCCTCCACCGCGGCAAGGTGGTGGCCACCTTCATCATGGGCACGCGCGAACTGTACGACTTCGTCGACGGCAACGACACCATCGAGCTCTACCCCGTCGACTACACCAACGACCCCATCATCATCGCACAGCAATACCGCATGATATCCATCAACTCCTGCCTCGAGGTGGACCTCATGGGGCAGGTGGCCAGCGAGACCATCGGCATGCGCCAGTACAGCGGCATCGGAGGCCAGATAGACTTCGTGCGCGGCGCCTCCATGGCCCGCGAGGGCAAGAGCATCATCGCCATGCCCTCCACCGCCGCCGGCGGCACCATCTCGCGCATCAAACCCTTCCTCACCCCCGGCTCGGCCGTCAGCACCACGCGCAACGACGTGAACTACCTCGTCACCGAGTACGGCATCGCTCGCCTCAAGGGACGCACCCTCCAGCACCGTGCCGAAGACCTGATACGCATCGCGCACCCCGACTTCCGCCCCATGCTCATCGAGGAATACGAGCGCCGCTTCCAGTGCAAGTACGCCGGCTGACGCCGCCCCGCACCCTCCGTCCGGCATCGGAATCCTAACCGTTAAATTAACATAAACGGCAGTCCAAACAGACTGCCGTTTTCTCTTTTTGCCCGAAAAATACCCCCTCCCAACCCATTCAAAATGAGGCCTTCCAGCCACCATGTCTTACTCATCTCCTACTCTTCCCCTACTCAACGCCTACTAAACACCTAGTTTAGTAGGCGTTAAGTAGTACATGACAAGGTCTTGATTAGGACTTTTTAACAATTTGCTCCCGAGTCTCCCCGAGGCATCCTTTTTAACATTTCGGAGCCCTCCATCCGCCACCCGCAGGGCCGGGGTGAAAGATTATTTTTCCTGTATCGAAAAAAAAGCGTATCTTTGCATCCGCAAATGTGGATAGATTTGTAATGATTGCAACCACTTGAAAAAATGCTAAAGCACTAATTCATTGATTGTTTTCGTTGCTACAGAGTGCCGGAGGCACGTTGCCGCGCAAGGTGCGAATAACCCCACATGAGCGAAGCGTAATGTGGGGAAAACGCGACACACCCACCCGACTGGCGTGCCGGAGGCACGCGACAATAGAGAAAAAAGGATATAGATTATGAGTTATTTCTTCACAAGTGAAAGCGTGAGCGAGGGCCATCCCGACAAGGTGGCCGACCAAATCAGCGATGCCCTGCTGGACGAGTTCCTGCGGCATGACCCCGAGAGCCATGTGGCCTGCGAAACGCTGGTGACCACCGGCCTGGCCGTGGTCAGCGGCGAGGTGAGCTGTGGCGGATGGGTCGACGTGCAGCAGACCGTGCGCGACGTCATCCGTGAGATTGGCTACACCAAGGGCGAGTATAAGTTCGAGGCCGAGAGTTGCGGTGTGCTCAGCGCCATCCACGAGCAGAGCCAGGATATCAACCAGGGCGTCAGCCGCAAGGAAAAGAAAGAGCAGGGGGCCGGCGACCAGGGCATGATGTTCGGCTACGCCTGCCGCGAGACGGCCGAGCTGATGCCGCTGCCCATCACCCTGGCCCACATCATCCTGCAGGAGCTGAGCCGCATACGCCGTGAGGGCCGTCAGATGCGCTACCTGCGCCCCGACGCCAAGAGCCAGGTGACGGTGCAGTACAGCGACGAGGGGCGTCCCGAGCGCATCGACACCATCGTCGTCAGCACCCAGCACGACCCCGACGTCGAGCAGGAGCAAATCCGCAAGGATGTGGAGATGATACTGCTGCCGCGCATCATCAAGCGCCTGCCCAAAGAGACGCAGTGCCTCTTTGGAGTGGAAAGTGGAAAGAGGAAAGTGGAAAGTGGTGCGTCAGCCACCTTTCACCTCTCACCTTTCACCTTTCACCTTTATGTAAATCCCACGGGCAAGTTCGTCATCGGCGGCCCCCATGGCGACACAGGTCTCACCGGACGCAAGATTATCGTCGACACCTACGGCGGTCGCGGTGCCCATGGCGGCGGCGCCTTCAGTGGCAAGGACTCGTCGAAGGTCGACCGCTCGGCGGCCTACGCCACGCGCCATATCGCCAAGAACCTCGTGGCTGCCGGCGTCTGCGACGAGTGTCTCGTGCAGGTGGCCTATGCCATCGGCGTGGCCGAGCCGGTGGGCCTGTATGTCAATACCTACGGTACGGCACATGTGGCTATGACCGACGGCGAGATTGCCGCCAAGGTGAAGCGCCTCTTCGACCTGCGTCCCTATGCCATCGTCGAGCGCTTCGGCCTGAAGAACCCCATCTTCCGCCCCACTGCCAGCTACGGTCACATGGGTCGCGACCCCTACGAGGACTATGTGACGGTCTTCGACGCCGCCGGTCGCAAACGCAAGAAGAAAGTCCAGTTCTTCGGCTGGGAAAAACTCGACATGGTCGACAAAATCAAAGGTGCCTTTGGATTGTAACCACTCTCATAACATCGCCTCTATCGGCACGCTGCTGTCCATCAATCCAATCCTCGTCTCGGCTGCATGCCGGTTGACGCCGGTGTACGCCAGCGAGGCATCCTCGTAGCGGCGGAACTTCAGTATGGCGTCGTTCATCTGTGCGCGGTTGAAGACCCCCACGCGTAGCAGCAGGTCGAAGTCGTCGATAGTCAGCCCCGTCACTCTTTCGAATAGCGAAGGCTCCAGCTTGCGGATGACGTCCTCGAGGCTCTCCTCGCGGTAGTCGGTGAGGTACATGAATATCGGTATCCGCGTGGCGAACTTCATCAGCTTCTCCTGCACCTCGCGGCGCTTGGAGCGGTATTCCTTCTCCTCGGCTGTCAGCTCTTTTTTCTTTTTCGGGTCTTTGCCGTCGCCCGCCTCGCGTTTCAACTTCTTTATCTTCTCGGCACGGTTGACGATGCTCTCAATGATGTCTCCACCCAGGGCGCGGAAACCCTCAATCTTCATGATGGTGGCCAGGGCTTCGGGGTTGTCGAGCACACGCTGCAAGGTTGCGTTATCCACATTGACAAGCTGGGCGCTGTTCCAACGGCGTGCCAACAGTGTGCCGCTGGTGCCGTTGTCCACGAAGTCGAGTATCTCGGTGGCGTCCACGCGCTTCATCGAGCTACCGTCGAACTGCAGGATGGGCAGGAAGTTGATGAACTCCTCCACCTTGTCGGTGATGCGGCGATTGGCATCGACGCTGAGCTGGTTGGCGTAGGTCACCACCTCGCGCAGGGCACGGTTGGGCGCGAAGTCGAAGACATAGCAGGTGCGTTTCAGAATCTCTTTCTGCGTCGGGTCGTCGTCCTTGGGCGCCGTCCAGGGACTCTGCACGCGGAAGGCGGTCTGGAAATAGGTCTCGGGCGACGAACAGTTGCGCAGCATCAGTATGCCGCCCAGCGGCTTCAGCGTCACGCCCGTGGTTAGCTTGCCGCAGGTGAGGGTGATGGTCTTCGTCTTCAACGGGTTCTCACCCATGGCGCGGCGTACAGGCTCCAGGGCGTCAAGACCTATTCCCGCTTTGCTGCCGCTACAGTTTACAACAGTATAGTTGCGGTAGAAGTTGTTGGCGGGACGCGCCAGCAGCGTCTCCATAGCGTCGCACGAGGCCACATTGGGCAGGAACCACATTGTATGGTTGCACAAGTCTAATAGGCGTCTGTCATCGAAGGGCAGTGGTACTGGGCGGTTGAGTGGCGACGAGTTGTCGCCGAAGATAGGCGCCTTGCCACGAATGATGTCGAGCCATTTCTGCACGGCCTTCTCATGTATGAAGGTGGCTGGGCTTTTGCCCTTGGTGGGTTCTGCACGGAAAAACTCATTGAGGTCGAAGCCGTCCATATCCCACTGCTCGATCATCGCTCCGAGGTCCTGTGGCATCTGGTAGGTCATCATCACCATCGTCGGCAGTTCCTCGTATGGGTTATGGGATGTGGCATCCCCATTTTCAATTTTCAATTTTGAATTTTCAATTTTCGCAGCCTGCTCGTCTTGATAGGTCCAGTTGAAAATCTGGTCCTCCATAAACTCGCCCGTCGCCAGCGCGCGGAATGGCGTACCGCTGAGGTAGAGGAAATGCCTACCGGTAATGGGCACCTCCTCGTCGTTCCACATACGGCCGCCCTCCACGTCGATGCCGCTCTCCGCCAGCACCTCTTCTTCCTCTTTCAGACTGGCCTTCGCCTCATCGTCGCCGAGGTCGAGCAGGGTCTTGGCGCGACTGTTCCACGCGCCGAAGTGGTACTCATCCAGCACTATCAGGTCCCAGTCGATGGCGTGCACCCACTCGTTCTTGGTCTTGATGCCGCCGAGGGCGTTCTTGCCCAGATAGTCTTGGAAAGAACCAAAAACCACTAAAGGGAATCTTGAATTTTGAATGTTGAATTTTGAAATAACTGTTTCAGAATTCAGTTTTCTAAATTCATAATTATCAGCAGCTCTGCTGCTGAAGAACTGCCACCCCTCGAAGTCACGATGCCGCAGCAGGTCGCTGCTCCAGGCCTCCTCGACGGCGGGCTTGAAGGTGAGCACCAACACCCGTTTTGCTCTCATACGTTTGGCCAACTGATAAGTAGCAAAGGTCTTTCCGAAGCGCATCTTGGCGTTCCAGAGGAAGTGGCTGGGACGGTCGGGCTCTTCGCGGTCCATCCGTGCGAAATAGGCAGCCGCCTTGCTGACCGCCTCCTCCTGTTCGGCTCGCATACGGTAGTCAAGGTCGCGCTCCAGCGATGCCTGCTGACGGTGCCGCACCGACTGATAGGCCGCCTGCGCCTCGCGCAGCGTGCAACGGCACCATTCGCCAATCAGCTCCTTGCCCATTCGTCGCAGCAGACCGTGCAGGTCGCCGTCGCCGAAGGTGTCGCCGCTGCCGTCGGCATAGAATGCCGGCGCGTGCCACTCCAGCCGGTAGGTCTTGTGCGGCTCCGTGATGGGGTGCTGCTCGTCGATGCGCACGTTCACATCCCTCCGCGTGGTCTGTCCGATCTTCAGCCACCCGGGGAACGACTCGTCGCTGTACATATAAATCTGCGGCACCGTGCGCCGCACGTCTGGAAGTATCTGTTCTATTGTCTGCATAATATGTCGTTGTGTCCGTTTCTTTTTGAAGCGAACGCCCTTATGCAGAAATAATCAGGAAAAAAAAACTAACGGTAAAGAGAACTGTGGACGGCATTATAAACCCAAACATAGGGTTCGCCGTCTTCGTCCTTGTGTACCATATATGCGAAGATGAATCCTTCACATACAAATTCCAGATACCCTTTTTCATGCCAGTCTTTTCGACGCCTTGCCCTGCGGAACTTGGCATAGGGATTGCTTAGCATTTCAAGTCCAGCATATATCTTTCTTTTACGATTGATTACTGTTTCCAAACTCAATGTATGGATATACTTCGTCAATGCTATATCGTAGAAGTTGTCAATAGCGGAGTGTACTCTGTCGTCAAGAAAGACCTTCATTCCTTGTTCCTGTAGAAGTTGCGAATTTTCTCGGTTATTCTTCGTTCAGATTCTTCCAATGTCATTCCGTGTTTCAGCATCTCTTTCAGAGGTACAACACGTATCTCAATGTCAGACAGTGATTCCAGTTTCTCTTCGGGATGAAAGTATTGGAATGCCTCTTCTGACATAAGATATTCTGGCACATCCATGTCGATTTCATCCATTGTGCCATGATGAATAGACATTCTTGTAGGTCTCGACACCGTACCATATACCGTCTCTGGCTCGCTGGCCATCAATGGGTTCGACTCTTCGTCGGTGGAATATTTCCGTGATTTGTTCATGCCTTAATAACGACATCAGCTCGGAAATATTGTGTTTCTTTCTCCTATTATTTCAAAGAGCGCTCGTTTTGTGTTTTTTGCCGTTTTATCCCCTCGGCGTGGGTTATACGTGGGTTCTTCGATCCTTCGGCGATCCCTCGGCGGTGTCGGCTCATTCCATCGGGCGGATCATACTCTCGATAAAGGCAATTTCCTTGTCGTCCAAACCGTACTTCTTATACAACATCTCGTCCGTCCACGGATGGGAGAAGTCCTGCATGGGGACGAATAAGTATGTTTCGTGGGTCATATTCTTATTCTTTCGTATTCCCAACATAAAACGAAAGAATTTTGTCTTCATATAGTCAGATATATATATTGCTTCGGATTTGCTATGTGTGAAAATGCAAAGAAACGTTTCTGAACAAATCATATTAGGTTCACCTAATTCCGATTTGCCGATTATTCGTGCAGGAATTGGATTACCAAGTTGTCCTGCGGCTCCGTCTGCCTTTGAAACGAACAGTTTGTACTTGGAAATAGCCTCAACATTTCGTGTTATTGACACGTCTTCTTTCAAATACAAAACCTGTCTTTTGCCCCCATATCTGCACAGTATCTTTCTTGTCGTTGCATTGGTAGTGACATAATTTGCAATATCACCAATGAGATTGAACGGATTTCTTTTGGAAACAATACTTGCAAACGATTGCTCATTAGCGGATTGTACTTTCTGCAAGATACTTAGCACGTTTGCATCACGAATCATTATGTCTCCTCCATCATCCAAGAATCTCTCGCTTTCCATTATGTTGCCATCGGATTGATGCAGATAAACTTTACATTTCCCATTATGATGTGAGTTACGCATAAAATAGCAAACTCCACCTTCAATCTGCACTTGAGGAAAACAATCACCTGCATTCATATAATCATGCAGTATCTGAATATGTTTATCAGACAACATTTCCTCTCGAAAATCATCTAGATGTTTGCCACCAGTCATCCAACGCGAGGGCATAATCATCACAAGGTACACAGGATTGACTTTCTTGGCTTGTCGTACAAAGTATTGGTATATAGGCATTGCACTTGACCCAGTGCCACCTCCGTCGCTCATCTGGTATGGTGGGTTGCCTATGATTACATCGAATTGCATATTGAATATCTCTTTTATGGGTTTGTGGATAAATGGATAGGCGTAGCTCTCGTGACTGTCTGTGCGAAGGTACTCGCCTTTGCTGGCACCACAGCACTCACAGCGGCCTTGGGCATTCCAAGTGTGGCGACAACGCTGATACCATACGTTGCCGGCATCGTTCTTGAAAGCCTCGGTGACGCTGTACTGCCCGTCGGCGTGCTTGGAGCAGTAGAGTGTGCGGCGACTCATCTCGGCGGTGAGGTCGGTGCAGGCGATGCCGAAGACCTGCTTTGTCATAATGTGGTCGATGCGTTGCTGCAGGCCGGGTATCTCCGCCTCCAATCCGACGAGCAGCCGCTTGGCGATCTCGCGCAAAAAGACGCTACTCTTCGCGCAGGGGTCGAGGAACCGCGTCCGGCTGGAGCGGAACAGCTCCTGCGGCAGCAGGTCAAGCATACGGTTGGCCAACTCCGGCGAGGTGAAGACCTCGTCGCTGCTCAGGTTCGCCAAGCAGTTGAGGATATCGGGACTATACGTATTCTTCATATCTGTAAAGTTGAGTGTAATGCAACGGTGGATAAGTCCGCACAGGCTCGTCGAAGTTCTGCGCCTCGCCCTGTTCGTCGAAAAGACTGTACTGATGGCTCTGCGTGACAAGGAAATCGAACTGGAAGTCGCGCCGTGCGAACTGCCTCCTGCCTGCGATAGGCGTCCACTCGCAGAATACGATAGGCTTGTTGTCCGCGGTGCGATAAGTCAACGCATCGCCACAGACGATGTTCTTCTGTAGCATATAGCGGAGGCTTCTAGAATAACTAGAGTCTCTAGAGATGCTAGACTTACTAGGATGACTACCCAGGACAAATACCTCCAGCCTCTCCCGACAAGCCTCTGCATTGTCGGACAGTATGTCAATCCCATAGCAGGAGCCAACAGCAATAAGGCCCCGAAATTCCCATTCCGATTGTGATTTGATACCTTCGAGCAGCGACAGCTTGCGCCGCAATATCTCGATAAGGAAATTGCCGTCGCCGCAGGCCGGTTCAAGGAAACGACTGTCGAGCCGGAACGACTCGTCGCGCACCAGGTCGAGCATAGCGTTCACCTCGCGCGGATTGGTGAACACCTCGCCATGCTGAGCCACCCTCTGGCGGCTCTTGATTTGTGATTTTGTGTTTTCGTTGCTGGGCATAAGAAAATCGTGGAACTTTGCTTATGCTCACTTAGGTGTTCCACGACCTGCCCAGCAATTAAGTAAAGCCCACGATATTCTCGTGAGCGTTTACCGCTTTACTATTGCTTGGGCTTGATTTGTGGAACTTCAAGTGAGCAAGTGATAGCGAAAACGCTTTGTCTATTTATATATTTCTAATCTTCTATTTGTCTATATTTCTATTGTTTAGTTTCTGTTTTTATTCTTATTTCCATCTGCAAAGATACGGATAATTATTTATTAATTAACATTAATGGATTAAAAAGTCACTACCCAATGACCAAGTTTGCGGCCGCCTTCACGTTTCAGATATCCCATTTTCTGCAGGCGGCTGGTGAGGCCATTGCCATCGGCCCAAGGATGGATAGTCACCAATTCATAATGCGCCCAGAAACTGAGGTCATAGAAGGCACAGACATCAGTAGGGTCTATGGCCTTGCGACGCTTGTTGAGCTCCTCACAGAAGGCTGCCAGTCGTTCAGGCACTTTCAGATAGGACATATACGACTTGCCGCCGATTCCAGCAGAAACGTTGAGATTTCGCAACTCCCCTTTGGCAGCGGAGAAGTCACCACCCATAGCGCTGTACTCGCTGCCGGTACGTGCCATTACTTTAGAAGCCAGTAGGACAAGCCAGTCGACGGTGATAGGCTCGTGCCGCTTAATCCACTCGCGGCCATACTCGTATGCCACCTTCAGGTCGAGGTTCATCTGCTGCTCCTGCATTGTGCGTTTACTGCTGGTGATGCCTTCGTCGAAAAGCAGTTGTGCTTCCACCTCGGTCACCGTGCTGCCTTCGATAGCTGTGGAATGCACGATGATAGAGTACAGATAGAACTTGTCATAGTCTATCTGTTCCGCGATGCCCAGCTCGCGGTGCCGGTCAATCAGTTGCAATAATATGTCCCTATTTTCAGGCGTCATGATTTTGCAAAAGTACGACATTTTTCTGATTTGACAAAAAAAAATTTTATTGATGCCATGCGAGAAGGGGTGGGGGATTACATTTTTTTGCCAATTCAGTTATTCTTCGTAATTTTGCAGCCGAATTTAATAGCGATATAACGATGACTAAGCTGAGTGTCAATATCAACAAGGTGGCCACCATCCGCAATGCGCGCGGTGGCAACACGCCTGACGTGCTGCGATTTGCGCAGGACTGCGAGCGCTTCGGCGCCCAGGGTATCACCGTCCATCCGCGTCCCGACGAGCGCCACATCCGCTATGCCGACGCGCTGGCCATCAAACCACTGATTGGCGTGGAGTACAACATTGAGGGCAACCCGAAAGGCATCTCAAAGAGCCGCCCCTATGGCTTCATCGACCTGGTGAAGGAAATACGTCCCGCCCAGGTGACGCTGGTGCCCGACGCCGAAGGTGTGCTGACGAGCAATGCCGGCTGGGACACCGTGCGGAACCAGGACTACCTCTGCGACGTGGTCAAGGAGTTCAAGGCCTGCAGCATCCGTGTATCTATATTTATAGACGCCAATCTCAAGATGATTGAGATGGCCGCCCGGACGGGTACCGACCGCGTGGAGCTCTACACCGAGAGTTACGCCCGCGAGTACCCCGCTGGCCGCGAGGCAGCGATTGCGCCTTTCGTCGAGGCCGCCAAGGTGGCCCGTGACTGCGGCCTCGGCCTCAACGCCGGCCACGACCTCAGCCTCGAGAACCTTACCTACTTCCACCAGCAGATCCCCTGGTGCGACGAGGTCTCCATCGGCCACGCCCTCATCTCCGACGCCCTCTACCTCGGCATCGAAGAGACCATCCACCGTTATCTAGACTGCCTGAAATGAAACGGATAGTAGTTGCATTGCTGCTAGTTGTCACCCTAACCGCCGCGGCGCAGGAGAATGTCAATCTGGGCGTGATTCCCACGCCGCAAAGTGTGACGATAGACCCCGGCGGCAGAGTCTGTGTGTGGAAGAAGGCCGAGATGAAGGACGTGAAGGTCGACGCATGGGAGATAGAGCATCTCAAGACCAGTGCGCTGTACCACGTACAGGCCAACGCGCCGCAAGCCTATCAGCTCACAATCGAGCCCAAACGTATCACCGTCGAGTACTACGACGGTGACGGCGACGAGGGAAAACAATATGCCATGATGACCCTTGAGCAGATGAAGGTCATCTATGGCGACACCCTGCCCTGCTGCACCATCCTTGACTGGCCTGCCTACCGCTACCGCGGCTGGATGGACGACCAGAGCCGCGGGCCCGTGCCGCATGCCGCCTACCGCAAGAAGCAGTGGGAGACGCTGCATGCGCTGAAGTTCAACTTCTGCAACTACTACACCGAGCACACGCTCTACCAGCCGGAATACCCCGACCTGGCACCGGCCTACCTCGCCGACTGCCCGCCGCACCCCGACGAGGTCATCAACCTCCAGCTCTTCGCCCATGCCGAGAAGACGCTGCGCGTGCCCTTCTACGAGCACCTGAAGGACTCGAAGGCCAACTACGACCCCTCCAACCCCGCCGTCTACGACTTCCTCAGAGACCGCATCGCCGCGGCCTACCGCCGCATTCCCGACTCGCCCCTGTTCATCATTAACTGCGACGAGACCGAGCAGCTCGGCACCGGCCGTGCCAAGAAACTCGTCGACGAGAAAGGCTCCGACCAGGTGTATGTGGACTTCATCAACAAGTGCTACGCCCTTGTTAAAGATGAAAGTGGAAAGTGGAAAGTGGAAAACGACGCTGCCGTAGCCAAGAAACTTTCCACTTTCCACTTTCCACTTTCCACTCCCCGGGTGGCCATGTGGGGCGACATCGTGGCCAAAAACCCTGCGATGATGAAACAGCTGCCGGTGGACATGGTCTACCTCATGTGGGCCTACGAGCCGCTGGACAGCTTCACGCACCTGATACGCCCCTTCAAGGAGCAGGGTAACCCCTTCTGGGTGGTAGGCTCGTCGGGCCACAGCGGCACGATGACCTCCACGCCGCAGCGCTACGTGAAGAACATCGGTATCCTCTTCCGTGACGGCTACCGCGACGGCGCCGAGGGCGCCATGGTCACCTGCTGGGACGATAACGGCGAGGCCCTCTTCGACAACAGCTGGCATGCCCTCTACTGGGCCGCCGAGATGGCCTGGAACCCCCTGAAGACCGACGACCCCGAGGAGCTGCGACAGCGCGAGGAGCAGTTTAACCAGAACTACGAGCGCCTGTTCTATGGCCTCACCCCCGGCCCCTCTCCGAGTGGAGAGGGGAGTGGTTACCCATTGACGCAACAGCTCTACGATGTCGGCGCCCTGATGTACGACCCCATCGTCGGCGACTGGTACAACAGCGCCGCCCTTCTGGAGCCGCTGCTGAACTTCAACCCCGAAAATACGGGTGCGGCGATGACTCAGCGTCTTGATAATGTGATTGGCTTGATTAATGAAATCCATATTGATTCAGCAGCCAACCCGCATGCCCACTATGCAATCAGTCGCATGAAAGTGAACGCACGAAAAGCAAATCTTCGCTATCTATTATACAAAAAACTCTATGACCGTGACCCGTCTCATTGGAGTGTGCCAATGAGTACGTTCGACAATTTATTAGAAAAACTAAAAGAAACTTACCTACAGGAACTCTTCGACCTCAAGCGCGAGTACCTGCGCCTCTGGGACCAGGAGAACGGCGAGTATGAGCGCTACATTGTCTGCAACCGCTACGACGCCCTGGCGCGCGAGGTACTGGAGCTCGACCGCCATGTGTTTATCAGTCTCACCCCCTGGTATGCCGTCGGCTCGGCCGACAACCCCTCTCCGATTGGAGAGGGGAGTGGGTACCCCATGGTGGCGCTGCGAACACTATCCACTCCCCTCTCCAACCGGAGAGGGGACGGGGGTGAGGCTCCCATCTACTACACCCTCGACGGCAGCGAGCCCGACAGCAGCGCGACCCGCTACGAAGGGCCCTTCCCGCTGGAGCGCTCCGCCACCGTCAAGGCCATATCATATAACGAGTACGGTGAGGGCGTCATCACCGAGCAGTACCTCCTGAGCCACCTCGGCATGGGGGCCAAGATAACCCTCAATACGAAGTATAGCGACTACAAGGCCATCTACAGCGGCGGCGGCCCCGAGGCCCTCGTCGACGGACAGCTGGGCTCGAACACCACCTATGCCGACGGCCACTGGCAGGGCTACTGGGGCGACAGCATCGACGTGGTGCTCGACTTCGGCCACGACATCGACTTCCACGAGGTCTCCATGCGCTTCATGCAGAACACCTTCGACTGGATACTGGCCCCGACGGAAATCCGTGTCTACGTCTCCCGCGACGGAAATAAATGGACCCTCGGCGGCACGGAGACCTTCTCCATGGACCCCCGCGAGACAGGCATGCGGCTGAAACGCTATGTGGTGAGGTATGGTGAATGGTGGGACCGTGAGCGACCTGCGACCTCGTCCATCATCATGGGAGGGATGTTCAAGACCCGCTACCTCCGCGTCGTCGTCCCCAACCCCGGCCCGCTGCCCTCGTGGCACCCCGCCCCGGGTCAGCCCTCCTACCTCTTCACCGACGAAATCATCGTCCGATAGCTCCCCTCACCCAGCCGGCGTGCCGCCTGCGGCGTGTTTCCCTCCGGTCAACTCCGCCATTTTAACGGTAGTATTACGCTAGTATTACGGTAGTATTACGGTTTAAAAGCGTAATACTACCGTAATACTAGCGTAATACTACCGTTAAAATGGCGGAGGAAGTAGGGGGCGGGGAGGGGTGGAGGCGGGGCTCCGGCCCCGTGGGCTGTGGGCGGTGGTGCCGCGGCGGTGCTCTGTGAGTCTTAATCTGCTGTGCCGCAGTTCGATATACCGATTTTGGACGTTTTTTCGCTTTTTGGGTGCATGCGGAGGCTGTTTTTCGTGCGCCCCGTGACGCCGGAGGGGCTTTTGCGACGCCCTTCCGGGGGTGCGAGGAAAAAAAGTTTTGTTTTTATCACGGTGATTTACACCATGATAGATATAAAATTCGATTTTTTTTGAAAAAATATTTTGCCGGTTTGGAAAAAGGTTGTATCTTTGCACCCGTTTTCCGCCAAACGGAGCGCGAGCGAAGACGAGCGAATTGTGGCAAAGGAAAACGCGAGTAATTTGAAACGGATGAGAAGGAAGAGATAGCGTGTGTCAATCTCTTTATAAAAGGTAAAGGGAGGACACGAAGACGAGTCAAAAAAGGTAAAGGGAAGAGGAAAGCGGAAGCTATGAATTTTCAATTTTCAACTTTCAATTTTCAATTTCCGCAAGCAATTCTTACAATGAAGAGTTTGATCCTGGCTCAGGATGATGGCTAGCGGCAGGCTTAACACATGGTAGTC